>NZ_JADMJL010000048.1 GCF_018780585.1 Methyloversatilis discipulorum
CCGCGCGGCTTCGACTTCCCCTACCTGCTGAGCATGCTGCACGACTCCTTCATGTCGCGTGCCAACACGCTGGTGGTGCCGGGCGGAAAGATGGAACTGGCGATGCAGCTCATCTTCACGCCGATGATCCTGCGCCTGATCGAACGCCGCCGTCAGCTGCGCGCCGCCTGACAGATTCCGAGGACTTCCCATGAACGACGCGAACCTCTTTCTCCGCACGCAGTGCGCCAACGCGATCCGGGCGCTGGCGATGGACGCCGTGCAGGCCGCCAACTCCGGTCACCCGGGCATGCCGATGGGCATGGCCGACATCGCCGAGGCGCTGTGGCGCCACCACCTGAAGCACGATCCGGCCGACCCGCAGTGGCCGGACCGCGACCGCTTCGTGCTGTCCAACGGCCACGGCTCGATGCTGCTGTACGCGCTGCTGCACCTCACCGGCTATGACCTGCCGATGGACGAACTGCGCCGCTTCCGCCAGCTGCATTCGCGCACGCCGGGCCACCCGGAGGTCGACATCACGCCGGGTGTGGAAACCACCACCGGCCCGCTCGGCCAGGGCATCGCCAACGCGGTCGGCATGGCACTCGCAGAGAAGCTGCTCGCCGCCGAATTCAACCGGCCGGGCCACGCGGTGATCGATCACCGCACCTGGGCCTTCGTCGGCGACGGTTGCCTGATGGAAGGCATCAGCCACGAAGTGTGTTCGCTGGCCGGCACGTGGAAGCTGAACAAGCTGGTCGTGTTCTACGACGACAACGGCATTTCCATTGACGGCGACGTGAGTGGCTGGTTCACCGACGACACGCCGGCGCGCTTCGAGTCCTACGGCTGGACGGTCATCCGCAACGTCGACGGCCACAGCCCGGTCGCGCTCGACGCGGCGATCGAAACCGCGCTCGCGAGCGACAGGCCGGTGCTCGTGTGCTGCGAAACGCGCATCGGCCAGGGCTCGCCCAACCGCGCCGGCACCGCCAAGGCGCACGGCGAGGCGCTCGGTGATGCGGAGATCGCGCTCACCCGCGAAGCGCTGGGCTGGACCGCCGCGCCGTTCGAGATTCCTGCCGCGCTGCAGGCCGCCTGGTCGGCGCGCGAACGCGGCGCCGCGGCGCACCGCAGCTGGCAGCAGCGCGTCGACTATTACGCCAGGGCCTTCCCCGAACTGGCGGCCGAACTGCGCCGCCGGCTGAAGAGCGACGCCACGCTGTCGTCCGACGCGCTGCGCGCGCTCGAAGCCGCCTGCGACGCCGCCGAAGCACGCGCCGCCTCGGTCGCGACGCGCAAGGCCTCGCAGGACGCACTGCACATCATCGCGCCAGCAATGCCGGAACTGCTCGGCGGCTCGGCTGACCTGACCGGCTCCAACCTGACGGACTGGAAGGGCCACCGCCCCTTGAAGGGTGACGGCATCGGCAACCACGTGCACTACGGCGTGCGCGAATTCGGCATGGCGGCGGTGATGAACGGTGTGGCGCTGCACGGCGGCTACCGGCCCTACGGCGGCACCTTCCTCACCTTCTCCGACTACGCGCGCAACGCCATCCGCATGTCGGCGCTGATGCATCTGCCGGTCACCTATGTGTTCACGCACGATTCGATCGGCCTTGGCGAGGACGGCCCGACACATCAGCCGGTCGAGCACGCCGCCAGCCTGCGGCTGATTCCGAACGTCGACGTCTGGCGTCCGTGCGACGCCACCGAAACAGCGGTCGCCTGGCGTGAGGCGCTGCGCCGTGGTGCCAGCGCACAGCCCGGTCCGGCCTGTCTGCTGCTGTCACGCCAGGCGCTGCCGCATGCCGGTGACGGCAGTGTGCGCATCGACGACATCGCGCGCGGCGGCTATGTGCTGCGCCATCCGCGCGACGAGCAGGTGTGCCTGATCGCCACCGGCTCCGAGGTCGGCATCGCATTGCTCGCGGCCGAACTGCTGGCGGCAGACGGCATCGCGGCGCGCGTGGTGTCCATGCCCTGCGTCGAAGCGTTCGAGCGACAGGACGCGCGCTGGCGTGAGGACGTGATCCCGCGCCGGCTGCCGAGACTGGCCATCGAAGCCGGCTGCACCGCGCACTGGTGGAAGTATGTCGGCGAAGCCGGCGTCAGCGGCGACGTGGTGGGCCTCGACCGCTTCGGCGAATCGGCGCCGGCCGGTCTGCTGTTCAAGCACTTCGGCATCACGCCGGAAGCGGTGGCCACGCGTGCCCGCGCGCTGGTGGCGGCGCACGGTGCAGCGCACGCCGAGCGCGAAGCGCTGGCGGCCAGCTGACCATGACGGCGACCCGTATCGCCATCGACGGCGGCGGCCGTCTCGCCGCCAGCGTGCTGCGCGCACTCGCGGGCCGCGACGATCTGGAACTGGTCGCGCTGAACGCGCCCCCCGGCAGCGGCGACGCCGATGCCGACGTCGAGGGTACTGACTTCGTGCGACTGCGCGAACGCGACACCCGCCGCCTGCCGTGGAAGCGGCACGCGGTGGACATCGTGCTCGACTGCTCGGGCGGCGATGCACGCGACCATCTCGGGGCCGGCGCGCGCAAGGTGCTGAACTGCGCACCGGCTGCAGCGCGGCACGACAAGACCGTGGTCTATGGCATCAACCATCACGCGCTGCGCGACAGCCACCGCAGCGTGCACAGCGCCTGTCGCGCGACGCACTGCATCGCGCCGGTGGCGCGCGTGCTGCACGACGCGCTCGGCATTTCGAACGGGATGCTGACCGCCGTACACAGCCGGCCGCACGACGTGGATGCTGGCAGCCTGCCGCAACGCACCGGTGCCGCCGAACACCTGCACCGCGTGCTGCCGGAGCTGGACCACTGCTTCGACGAAACCGAACCGATGCGCATCCCCGGCGTGCATGCGTCGCTGGTCGGCATGGTGTTCGTCGCCGAACGCGCCAGCTCGGTGGAGGAAGTGAACAGCCTGATGCAGGCCGCCGCCTTCGGCGACTGGGCCGACATCGTGCGCTACGGCGACACGCCCTTCACCACCGCACTGTCCGACCGCGATACCCGCTCCTGCATCTTCGAATCCGGTTGGACCCAGGTGTCCGGCCGCGTCGTCAAGGTGTGCGCCGGCTACCGCGGCGACCTCGGCTACGCCCACCGCGTGGTCGACACCGCCCGCGCCATGCACCGCCCCCTCAGCCCCTGATTCCCAGCCCCTAGCCCCTGATCCCTAATCCCTAATCCCTAAAGGAAAAGCCATGCCCATGATTTCCCTGCGCCAGCTGCTCGACCACGCCGCCGAACACGGCTACGGCGTGCCCGCCTTCAACATCAACAATCTGGAACAGATCCAGGCCATCATGCAGGCGGCGCAGAAGGTCAATGCGCCGGTCATCCTGCAGGCTTCGGCCGGTGCGCGGAAGTACGCCGGCGAACCTTTCCTGCGGCGCATGGTGGAAGCGGCCGCCGAGATGTATCCGGAGCTGCCCATCGTGCTGCATCAGGATCACGGCGCCAGTCCTGCGGTGTGCGTGCAGGCGATCCGCTCCGGTTTCACCAGCGTCATGATGGACGGCTCGCTGATGGAAGACGCGAAGACGCCCGCCAGCTACGAATACAACGTAGACGTGACGCGCCGCGTGGTCGACATGGCGCATGCGGTCGGCGTATCGGTAGAGGGCGAACTGGGCTGCCTCGGGTCGCTGGAATCGGGCACCGCCGGCGAGGAAGATGGCGTGGGCGCGGCCGGCGTGCTCACCCACGACCAGATGCTGACCGACCCGGACCAGGCCGCCGAATTCGTCGCCGCCACCGGCGTCGACGCGCTGGCCATCGCCATCGGCACCAGCCACGGCGCCTACAAGTTCAGCCGCAAGCCGACCGGCGACATCCTCGCCATCGACCGCATCAAGGCCATCCATGCGCGCATCCCGAACACCCACCTGGTCATGCACGGTTCGAGCAGCGTGCCGCAGGACTGGCTGGGCATCATCCGCGAGCATGGCGGCGACATCCGCGAAACCTATGGCGTGCCGGTCGAGGAAATCCAGGAAGGCATCCGCCACGGCGTGCGCAAGGTCAACATCGACACCGACATCCGTCTCGCGATGACCGGCGCCATGCGCCGCGCGATGGCGAAGGACCCGTCCGAGTTCGACCCGCGCAAGTTCATGAAGGACGCCATGGCCGCCGCTCGTGACCTGTGCATCGAGCGCTTCGAAGCCTTCGGCTGCGCCGGCATGGCCGGGCGCATCGTGCTGCGCAAGGCGGCCTGAGCCTCGCGAAAACACACCCTCGTAGGAGCGGTCTTCCGACCGCGACCGCGGCGCCTGAGCCAGAGACGGTGCTTGATCACACGCCGCGTCGGGGTCAGAGGACCCCTCCCACAGAATCTGGTCCAGGCTCGGGCCGCAGGTCGAGCGCACGCCCCCTGTAGGAGCGGTCTTCCGACCGCGACCGCAGCGCCTGAGCGAGAGGCAGTGCTTGATCACAGGCCCCGTCGGGGTCAGAAGACCCTTCCCACAGAACCCTGGTCCAGGCTCGGGCCGCAGGTCGAGCGCACGCCCCCTGTAGATACTGTTATCCGAGTCAAGCACCGTGAGCGGTTGGGTCGAAAGGT
>NZ_JADMJL010000062.1 GCF_018780585.1 Methyloversatilis discipulorum
TTCCTACGCTTGCCAGGGCAGAACATACAAGCGAGCTTGCTCGCGATGGCGGCCTGACGCGAAGCCCGCGGACAGCAGAGGCCGCGTCGCGGCCAAGGCCGCTCCCACAGGGGGCGCGCGCGACCTGCGGGCGGAACCGGGTTCTGTGGGAGGGGTCTTCTGACCCCGACAGCTGCCTTGATCGAAGCCCGCGGACAGCAGAGGCCGCGTCGCGGCCAAGGCCGCGCCCCACAGGGAGTGCCCCGGATCTGCAGCCGGCAGCGCGCAGTCCCGGGACCGGTTCCCGCGATCGATGTTTTCGTTGCACTGCGACAGGAAATCCCCGCGTCGACTTCCTAGACTGAAATCTTTCCGTCAAGCAACCGTGTCATGCTGCTTGCATTGTTGGAGTTCAGACATCCACAACGAAGGGGATGGTCCATGTCACGTATCGCCGATCTGCCGTTTCTGCCGAACGCACTCGAATCCGAATTCATCCCGCCGCTCGAACTGATCGAGCACGGGCAGTTCTACCTCATCTCGTGGGAAACCCAGCTCTCCGCGGCCGTCGCATGGCAGGCGGCAGGCGGCAATGCGGACAACGACGGTGCGACGCTGCAGGCGGTGCCGCCGCGCATCGAGCGGCGTCGGCGGGCCGAGGTGATCGCCTTCGCTGACCGCCGCGCCGCCTGATTCAGACTTCGACCGGCTGCGCCGGGTCTTCGACCACCGCGGCGTCCACCTCGGCCCCGAGGAAACCGCCGCTCTGGTGCGCCCACAGCCGGGCGTAAAGCCCGCCGCAGGCCAGCAGGCTGCGGTGGTCGCCTTCTTCGACGACGCGACCGCGGTCCATCACGATCAGTCTGTCCATCGCTGCGATGGTGGACAGCCGGTGGGCGATCGCCACCACGGTCTTGCCCTCCATCAGACGGTAAAGGCTGGTCTGGATGGCCGCCTCGACCTCGGAGTCGAGCGCGCTGGTCGCTTCGTCGAGCAGCAGGATGGGCGCGTCCTTCAGCATCACGCGGGCGATCGCGATGCGCTGGCGCTGACCGCCGGACAGTTTGACGCCGCGCTCGCCGACATGGGCGTCGTAACCGCGGCGGCCCTTCGGGTCGACCAGACCCATGATGAAGTCGTGCGCCTCGGCGCGCCTGGCGGCTGCGATCATGTCGGCGTCGGTCGCGTCTGGCCGGCCGTACAGGATGTTGTCGCGCACCGAGCGGTGCAGCAGCGAGGTGTCCTGGGTCACCATGCCGATCTGCGCGCGGAGGCTGTCCTGGGTGGCGCTCGCGATGTCCTGCCCGTCAATCAGGATGCGGCCGGACGGCAGGTCGTGGAAGCGCAGCAGCAGGTTGATCAGCGTAGTCTTGCCGGCACCCGAGCGGCCGACCACACCAATCTTTTCGCCCGGGCGGATGTGCAGCGTCAGCCGGTCGATGACCGCGCCGCCGTCCTGGTTGCGCGGCTTTTCGTAGTTGAAGGTGACGTCCTCGATGCGGATGTCGCCGCGCGTCACGTGCAGCGGCTGCGCATCGGGCCGGTCCACCACCGATTGCGCGCGCGACAGCGTATTGATGCCGTCGCGCACGGTGCCCACCTGTTCGAACAGTGACGCCAGTTCCCACATGACCCAGTGTGAAATGCCGTTCAGCCGCAGCGCCATCGCCGTTGCGGCCGCCACCGCGCCGACACCGACCTGACCCTGCATCCACAGCCACAGGGTCATGCCGGCGGTCGAGGCGATCAGCGCCATGCTCAGAATGTGGTTCACCACCTCGAAGCCGGTGACCAGCCGGAACTGCGCGTTGACCGGGCGCATGAACTCGCGCATCGCCTCGCGTGCGTAATCCGATTCGCGGTCGGTGTGCGAGAACAGCTTCACCGTCGCGATATTGGTGTAGGCGTCGGTGATGCGACCGGTCATCAGCGAGCGCGCGTCGGCCTGCGACTGTGCCACCTTGCCCAGCCGCGGCACGAAATACACCATCGCGCACACGTACAGGGCGAGCCAGCCGCCGAAGGGCAGCAGCAGCGTGAGATCGAAGCCGCCTACCACGGTCACCATGGTGACGAAGTAGATGATGATGAACACCAGGATGTCGGCCACGATCATCCAGGTGTCGCGCACCGCCAGCGCGGTCTGCATCACCTTGGCAGCGACGCGGCCGGCGAATTCGTCCTGGTAGAAGCTCATGCTCTGGCCGAGCATGTGGCGGTGGAAATTCCAGCGCAGCCGCATCGGAAAACTGCCGGCCAGCGCCTGGTGCTTGATCAGGGTCTGCAGCGCGATCACCAGCGGGCTGGCGATCAGGATGCCGGCGAGCAGCAGCAGCGTGTCGCCCTCCTGCACCCACAGACGGGCCGGCTCGATCTTGCCGAGCCAGTCAACGATGTCGCCCAGCATGGCGAACAGCAGCGCCTCGAACACGCCGATCAGCGCGGTGCACAGCGTCATCACCGCAATGTAGCCGCGCATGCCCAGCGTGCATGACCAGAGGAAGGCGAACAGGTCGTGCGGTGGCGTCGGCGGCTGGCCGGCGGGGTAGGGATCGATCCGTGTTTCGAAAAACTTCAGCAAGACGCTCTCCGCGCAGGGGCCCTCAGGCTGCGGCCCCGGACCTTACAGGACAAGTACGCGGTCCGGCAGTTCGTTCTTCTTTGTGCCAGCGCCCGGAAAGTGCTGCGCCAGCGTCGCGGTGATCGCCTGCACGCAATGCAGCGCGCCGTCGTGAAACTCGCCGCGGCGGAAACGCGCTTCCAGTTCGGTGCACAAGGCCGCCCAATGTGCGTCCGGCACGCGGGCGCGCACGCCGCGGTCGACCACGATTTCGATATCGTGATCCGCCATCAGCAGATAGATGAGCACGCCGCTGTTGTGTTCGGTGTCCCACACACGCAGTGCCGAGAACACCTCGATCGCGCGCTCGCGCCCGCTCTGGCCGCGCAGCACGGCGAGCGGATGCAGTGCGTTCTCGACGACGAAGCGCAGTTCGCCGGCATGGCGCGCTTCGCTTGCCTCGATCGCCAGCTCGATCGCCTCCAGCGTACGCGCCGGCAACGCGCGGCGCAGCGCCCAGGGCAGGGCGAACAGGTGTCTGAAGAAACGTCCGATCATGTCACCACCGTCCCGAGGCGCCGCCGCCACCGAATCCACCGCCACCGCCGCCGAAGCCGCCTCCGCCGCCGTGACCGAAACCACCGCCGCCACCGAATCCACCGATGCCGCGACCGCCGCCGAACAGCGTGATCAACAGTGCGACGACGCCGGCGACAAGGGCGATCGGCAGCAGCCCGACCACGATCCAGGCGATGAAGCCGACCACACCGCCGGTCGCCAGCGCGCCCGGCAACCGACCCAGCATGGCGCGCAGGACGCCGCCGAGGCCGAGTGCAACGATGAAAAGCATGGGCGCGTACTGTTCGATACCGCCTTCACCGCCCGCCGCGGCGCGCGACGGTTCGGGCAGCGGTTCGCCGTCGATGACGCCGATCATGCGATCCACGCCGGCGCGGATGCCGCCGGCGAAATCGCCCTGGCGGAAGTAGGGCACGATCACGTCGGACACGATGCGCTTGGCCGTGATGTCGGTCAGCGCGCCCTCCAGCCCGTAGCCGACCTCGATGCGCAGCGCGCGGTCGTCCTTGGCCACCAGCAGCAGGGCGCCGTCATCGACGCCCTTGCGCCCGAGCTTCCAGGTTTCGGCCACGCGCAGTGCGTACTGCTCGACCGTCTCCGGCGCCGTCGTCGGCACGACCAGCACCGCGATCTGGCTCCCCTTGCGCTGTTCGAAGTCCTGCAGCGTACGCTCCAGCG
The DNA here is from genome assembly GCF_018780585.1 of Methyloversatilis discipulorum. Classification (GTDB taxonomy): domain Bacteria; phylum Pseudomonadota; class Gammaproteobacteria; order Burkholderiales; family Rhodocyclaceae; genus Methyloversatilis; species Methyloversatilis discipulorum_B. Next base: position 3,797 of record NZ_JADMJL010000062.1, read on the forward strand.
CGGCGATGTCGGCGCCGCTCAGCGTCGCCGTCTGGTCGCTCACACGGGCGACCGGCGGCACCGCGAGCTGCGCGAAGGCGCTGGTGGCGACGAGGAGCAGCGCGCCGAGGCCGGCGCGCAGGGCGCGCATCCAGTTCATCTATTTACTGCGCCGGCTTCGGTGCCGCACCGCCGAAATCGACCGTGGGCGGACGCGATATTGCCGCCTCGTTCTCGACCGTGAAACCCGGCTTCACCTGATGGCCGAACATCATCGCGGTCAGGTTGGTGGGGAAGGAGCGCACCGTCACGTTGTAGTCCTGCACCGCCTTGATGTAGCGGTTGCGGGCGACGGCGATGCGGTTCTCGGTGCCTTCGAGCTGCGCCTGCAGGTCGCGGAAATTGGCGTCCGACTTCAGATCCGGGTAGTTCTCGGTCACCACCAGCAGGCGCGACAGCGCGCCCGACAGTTCACCCTGGGCGGCCTGGAATCGTTCGAAGGCCTGCGGATCGTTCAGCAGTTCCGGTGTCGCCTGGATGGCGCCGACGCGCGAGCGCGCTTCGGTCACGCGGGTGAGCACTTCCTTCTCCTGCTCGGCGAAACCCTTGACGGTATTGACGAGATTGGGAATCAGGTCGGCACGGCGCTGGTACTGGTTCAGCACCTCGGCCCAGGCGGCCTTGACCTGTTCGTCACCCGACTGCAGCGTGTTGTAGCCGCAGCCGGACAGCAGCGTGACGGTGAGAAGAGCGAGCAAAGACATCCACAACTTGCGCATTTCCTGCCTCCAGTGACCGGTTTGACCCGGTCTAACATGGGGGCGATTGCCCCCGGATGCAAGAAGGATACAGGCGGGATGTGACGCTGCGGCCGTCCGGCCGCAGCGAACGGATCAATCCACCGCGGTCAGCGCAGTCTGGCTGAAGCCGGCGTCTACATAGGTGACTTCGCCGGTCACGCCGCTGGCGAGGTCGGACAGCAGGAAGGCGGCGACGTTGCCGACTTCCTGGATGGTCACGTTGCGGCGCAGCGGCGCGTTCTTTTCGTTGTAAGCCAGCAGCTTGCCGAAGTTGCCGATGCCGGAGGCGGCCAGCGTCTTGATCGGACCCGCCGACACCGCGTTGGCACGGATGCCCTGCGGGCCGAGGCTGGCCGCGAGGTAGCGCACCGACGCCTCCAGGCTGGCCTTGGCCAGACCCATCACGTTGTAGTTGGGCAGTGCGCGCACCGCGCCCAGGTAGGACAGCGTCAGCACCGAGCCATTGCGGCCCTGCATCATCGGGCGCGCGGCCTTGGCCAGCGCCGGGAAGCTGTAGGCGCTCACTTCGTGCGCGGTGCGGAACGCCTCGCGCGACAGACCGTCGAGAAAGTCGCCGTCCAGCGCTTCGCCCGGAGCGAAAGCGATCGAGTGCACCAGGCCGTCCAGCCCGTCCCACTTCTTCGCCAGTTCGTCGAACAGGCCGGTGATCTGCGCGTCGTCACTGACGTCACAGGGCAGCACGATGTCGGAACCGAACTCCGCGGCCATCTTGGCCACGCGGTCGATGAAGCGGTCGCTCACGTAGGTGAAGGCCAGTTCAGCGCCTTCACGGTGACAGGCCTGGGCGATGCCGTAGGCGATCGAACGGTTGGACAGCAGTCCGGTGATCAGAATTTTCTTGCCGGCGAGAAAGCCCATGTGCGTCTCCAGAATTCCGGCATCCGGCCGGTTGGGGGAGGGCGGATTATAGGGGAAGCCGGCCCGGTCGCCACGCAGCTGCATGGACCTGCGCCGCACGTGGCAACATCGGGCTTTGCACTGCCCCGCCACACCGTGTCCTCACCCCCCGACCCGCACGCCGGGCAAGCCGATGCAGACTGCTGGCAACTGTGGTTCGACGGATGCGCGCTGCCCAACCCGGGCCGGCTCGGGCTCGGTGCGCTCATCGTCGCACCCGACGGCCGGCGCATCGAGCTGTCGCAGCCGGGCAGCCGCCACGGCTGCAGCAACGAAGCCGAACTGGAGGCGCTGAGCCTGGCACTGAACCTCGCTTACGCCGAAGGCGCCCGCCAGGTGCTCGTCACCGGCGACAGCGATTTCGTCGTGCGCCACCTGAAAGGCGAACAGCAGACCTCGGTTGACGTCCTGCGCACCCGGCTGCAGGACATCGACGCCGTACTGGCGCGCTTCGACGCGGTCGAGCTGAAATGGGTGCCGCGCCACCGCAATCGCGACGCCGACCGCCTGTCGCGTGCGGCACTCGGCCTGCCGGACAAGCCGGCGCCGGTGCCTGGGCGCGGACGCCGGCGCTGAACGGCGACGCCACTCAGTACGCGCTGTCCTCGTTGCCTGCCCGCGCGAACACGTGATCGATGAAGGCGCGCAGTCGCGCGAGGTGGCGCAGGTCGCGGTGATAGCCGACGAAGACCTCGCGACCCGGTGGCGTTTCGCCCAGGTCGATGCGGCGAAGCTGCGGCATGCGGTCGCCGAGCAGACAGGGCAGCACCGCCACACCGGCGCCGGCACTGCATTGTGTGGCCTGTGCTTCGCGGCTGTTGCTGGCGAAACCGACGCGGGCGCGGGGCAGCAACCGGCGCAGCCACTGCGCGTCGGGAATGTCGGCGAACGCGCTGTCCATCGTGATGAGGGTGCAGCCGGATCCATCACCGGCCACCGGTTCCGGCACCTGTGGTGCGGTATAGACCGCGTAGTCGAGGCGCATCAGTCGGCGCTGCACGATGTCGGGCTCGTCGAAGGGCGTGATGCGGAACACCAGATCGGCCTCCCGTCGGGCCAGGTTGAACAGCCGGCTGTCGGTGACCAGTTCGACCGAAACGCCCGGGTGTATCTGGCGGAAGGTGGCGATGAGCGGGCTCAGCACGTGCGCGCCGAACCAGTCCGACGACGAGATCCGCAGCAGGCCCTCCAGCACGCCAGCGCGACCGGCCAGCGCGCGTTCCAGTGCGAGCATGTCCTCTTCCACCCGTACCGCATGACTCAGCACCGTTGACCCGGCATCGGTGAGCACCAGACCGTCGCTCGTGCGCTGGAACAGCGTGTGGCCGATGGCGGCTTCTAACGCCCGCAGGCGCCGGCCCATCGTGGGCTGCGTCTGCCCGGTCAGGCGCGCGGCGCCACCCAGCGTTCCGGCCCGGACGATGGCGAGGAATATCTTGAGGTCGCTCCACTCCATGTCGGCTACAGCCCATGCAATTCTGAATGGAGGATGTTCATTTTATTGAATTTACATGCATAGGTGCATGGAAAAGAATGGGTCTCCTTCAACGACTGCGGAGCGAGCGCCATGTACGCCCACACCCCCACCATGCAGGTTCTCACCGTCGAGACCATTGATGGCCCCTTTGTTCGTCGCCAGCAGCCGCGGCCGCAGCCGGCGCCCGGCCAGGTGCTGGTGAAGATCGCCGCCAGCGGCGTCAATCCGCTCGACACGAAGATACGCGCCGGCAAGGCGGCCCATGCGCGACATCCGCTGGCGGCCGTTCTGGGCATGGACATGGCGGGCACCGTGCTGGCCGTGGGTGAGGGCGTGACGCGCTTCCGCCCGGGCGATGCCGTGTTCGGCATGACCGGCGGCGTCGGCGGCGTGCCCGGCACACTGGCCGAATATCAGGCGGTCGACGCCGATCTGCTGGCGCTCAAGCCGGCGGCGCTGTCGATGGCGGACGCGGCCGCGCTGCCGCTGGTCTTCATCACCGCGTGGGAGGGGCTGGTTGACCGCGCCCGGGTGAAGCGGGATGACCGCGTGCTGATTCATGGCGGTGCGGGCGGCGTTGGTCACGTGGCGGTGCAGATCGCCGTTGCGCGCGGCGCGCGCGTCCATGCAACGGTGTCGGCACGTGACATGGAAGCGATGCGGCGCCTGGGTGCCGTGCCCATCGACTACCGCCACGGTGCGGTCGCCGACTATGTGGATGAACACACGGCAGGTGAAGGGTTCGACATCGTTTATGACACCGTAGGCGGGGCGACGCTGGATGCCTCGTTCGCGGCAGTGCGTACCTATGGCGGACACGTGGTGAGCTGCCTGGGTTGGGGCACGCACGCGCTGGCGCCACTGTCCTTCCGCGCGGCCACCTATTCGGGCGTGTTCACGCTGCTGCCGCTGCTGACCGGAAAGGGCCGCGCCCACCACGGCGCCATCCTCGCCGAGGCGGCGCGCATGGCCGCGGCCGGCGAACTGCGCGTGCGGCGAGACGACCGCCGCTTCACGCTGGACGACGTTGAGGCCGCGCATGCGCGGCTGCGTTCGGGCGAGGCGCGCGGCAAGATCGTGATCGAATTCGAATGAGACGGCGCCGCTGCGCGCTCAGGCTGCTGCGCGCGTGCCTCGTCGCACCGCAGCCGGCGGCACGCCGAAACCGCGCATGAAGGCCTCGCGCATGTGGCGACGGTCGCGGAAACCGGTTTCGCGCGCGATCACGTCCAGCGGGTGACGGCTCTGTTCGATCATCAGGCGTGCTGCCTCCAGCCGCAGGCCTTCGACCGCCTTCGCTGGCGACTGACCGGTTTCTGCCGTGAATACGCGGCTGAACTGGCGCGGGCTCAGATGCACCGCCTCGGCCAGTTCCTCGACCGAAAGAGGGCGGTTCAGGTTACGGCGCGCGTAGTCGAGCGCGCTCTGGATGCGGTCGGACTTGGGCGCCAGATCGAGCATTTCCGAGTGCTGGGTCTGGCCGCCGGAACGGCGCTGGTGCATCACCAGCTTGTGCGCCACCGAGCGCGCCACCTCCTCGCCCAGGTCCTTTTCGACCATGGCCAACGCCAGATCGAGGCCGGCGGTCATGCCGGCCGAGGTCCATACCGGACCGTCGATGACGAAGATGCGGTCGTCCTCCATCCGGATGTCCGGAAAGCGCTTCTGCATCTCGCGCGCGAAGGCCCAGTGCGTGGTGGCGCGCCGGCCGTCGAGCAGGCCGGCCTCGGCCAGCATGAAGGCGCCGGTGCACACGCCGGCGACGCGCCGTGCGTGACGGCCGGCGCCGCGCACGAAGTCGCGCAGCGCTGCCGGCACAGGCTGGTCGAGCGGGTTGATGACGCCTGACAGCATCCAGGTGTCGGCGCGGCTGTCCGCATCGAGTGCGCGGGTCGCCACCTGCAGCCCGCCGGACGAACGCACGTTGCCGCCGGTGACCGAGTAGTTCTCCAGCGCATAGAACGGCTTGCCGGTCACGATGTTGGCGAACTCGAACACGGCCTGGGTGGCCAGCGACATGAGCTGGAAGCCTTCGGTCAGTACGAATCCGATGTGGTGCATGGCCGTTTTCAGGTGGTGTCTTAAAATATAACCATAAACGTCATTTGAGACATTCACAAGCGGCCCTAGCATGACCTCACCTTCACACCACACAGGAGAACCGTCATGTCCCGCATCCATCAAGGCACTGCCCTCGTCACCGGCGCTTCGTCCGGCATTGGCGCCCTCTATGCCGACCGCCTCGCGCGTCGTGGCTACGACCTCATTCTGGTCGCCCGCAATCGCGAGCGGCTCAACGCGCTGGCCGGACGTATCACCCGCGACACGCAGCGCGTGGTCGAAGTGATCGTCGCCGATCTGAACGACCGCACGGGCCTGCGCGAGGTCGAACAGACGCTGCGCCAGGACGCAAGCATCACGCTGCTGGTGAACAATGCCGGCGTCGGCACCCACACGCCGCTGCTGGAAAGCAATGTCGACGACATGGAGCGCATGATCGATCTCAACGTGACCGCGCTCACCCGCCTCACCTACGCCGCCGTACCCGGCTTCGTCGCCCGCGCCCGCGGCGCCATCATCAACATTTCGTCCGTCGTCGGCATCGCGCCGGAGACGCTGAACGGCGTGTATGGCGCGAGCAAGGCCTATGTGACCGCACTGACCCAGTCCTTGCAACACGAGCTGGCCGACACGGGCGTCCGCGTGCAGGCCGTGCTGCCGGGTGCGACCGCGACCGATTTCTGGGCCACCGGCGGTCTGCCGGTCGAGCACCTGCCGAGCGAAATCGTCATGCGTGCGGACGATCTGGTCGATGCCGCACTGGTGGGCTTCGACCGCGGCGAGCTGATCACCATTCCGCCGCTGCACGCACTCGATCTGTGGGAGCGCTACGAGTCGGCGCGGCAGGCGATGAGGCCGCAGCTGTCGACCAATGTGCCGGCTGCACGTTACGGCGTCACGGCCTGAGGTCGGTGCCCGGTCCGCGGTGCTGCAGGTGCCGCTCGGTCCGGGTGTGTTCAGCAAGTCGGCGCTGGGCGGCCTTGAGCACTCTGCCGCGAGACACCGCTCGCTATCCGATGAAGAACAGCGCGATGCAGCAGCCCAGTCCGAGCACCCACAGCAGCGAACGCAGGTTCGCGCGATCGGCCAGATAGGCACCGATATAGGCGACGCGCGCGGCGATGAAGGCCACGGCCAGGCCGTCTATCGTGCCCTGCGCGGCCTGCATGCGCTGGGCGACCAGCACGCCTGCGATGAAGATGGGCAGCGCCTCGAAGCTGTTCATCTGCGCCGCATGCGCCCGCGCCGGCAAACCCTGCAGCGTGGCCAGCCACTGCCGCGGGTTGTGATTGTCGAATCCGCCCTCGCGGCGCGGTTTGCCGAAGCCCTTCTGCTTGGCGATCCAGGCGCAGACGATGGGCAGCAGGCAGGCGATCAGGATGCAGAGTTCGGCGATGGTCATGGTGGGTTCGTGGTCCGGCGCAGGGGCGCAGTTCAGGGGGAGCAGCACGCGGCCCGCATTGTCGCGCAGTCACGCCGAGGCCGCGACACCGGGCTTGTTCCTGGCCGCCGCGCCACCGCTGTAGGCGAATTCCGACAGCGCGTCCGGCACGGGAACCGGAGCGCGAGCGCCCGGCTCTACGGAACGCTTCGTGCGCTCACGAAGTCGCGCCCGGTCTTCGACGCTGACGGCCGGATGTGCAGGGAGGATAGACAACAACACCGGCACCGCCGGAATCCAATCCATCTATCCACAGGAGCGTCAGTCCCATGATGAAGAAGCTTGCAGTCTCCGCCGCGCTCGCGGCTCTCGCCGCCGCGCCGCTGTCCGCATCCGCCAACACTCCGGTCTCGCCGATCGGCCCCACCGTCACCGTACTGACCGCGACCCCCACGCTGGTCGGCGCCGGTGTCGGTGTCAGCGCCCTGGGCACCGGTTCGCTCAGTTTCGACGCCTCGGGCAACGCGGTCGGACTGTTCCCGATCACCGGCGGTTTTCTCGACCCGGATCTGTCCAACGCCAAGATCGAGCATGTCGGCAGCGGCCTGCGTCTGTCGCGCAGCGGCGTCGATGTCGATCTCGAGAATTTCCTGATCGACACCACGCTGGCACAGGACACCATCTTCGGTCAGGTGACGGTGGGCAGCACCGTGCTGAACGACGTTCCGCTGTTCACGCTGAGCGGCCTCAACCTGTTCCTGTCGGACACCGCCGGAGCCGCGCTGAACAGCTTTCTCGGCATTCCGAATCTCGCCGGTGCCCAGCTCGGCTTCGCGCTGACCAGCCCGGTCGCGGCCGTTCCCGAGCCCGAGACCTACGCGATGATGATCGCCGGCCTTGGCGCCATCGCGGTGATGGCGCGCCGCCGGCAGCAGGCCCTGAAGGCCTGACGCAGGGCCACTGAGTCGGGAAGGGCGGCGAAGTCGCGGTCCTTCCCGGCCGGTCGTGGTGTGCGATTTGCTTCTGCCACGGAGTCGCCCTCGAGAAGCGCCAGACCGGCCAATTCCGTCATGTTTGCTCCAATCCGCCCTGCACGCTCAGCGAGCATCGGTGAGTGCCGTGCCGATGCAGTCATTGCATCGGCATTCCGCTGCCTGACCGAAGGATGGCCGGAGGTCGCCCATGCACGATGACGCCCGAGCTGTCGATGCGGACGAGTGGGTCATCTGGAACGGCGCGGCCGGGCTGCTCATGACGGCGGCCACCGGTCGCATCGAAGTGGATGCCGGAGGAGGCCGGACGGCCTGGCTGGCCCGGCCCTTCGACATGGTCGGGCCGTTCAGTCTCGACGAACTGGAAACCCGCGGCCGCATCGACTTCGCCGCATGCATCGTCATGTCGCGCCAGCGCTGGCAGGAAGATCAGGCCGGTTTGCGCCGGCACGCCTATGAAAGGCGCCGTGAGGCGCAGGCGCGTATGGCGGCGGAACAGGCACGCTTCAACGACGGTGGAGGCTGGAACGGGCGCCCGATGCCCGCCGACGACCGGCCGCATCGCGAGGCGCTGAACCTGCCGCTCGACGGGGCGCTCGATCCGGCCCGGATCAAGGCCGCCTTCCGCCGGCTGGCGCAGAAAGCGCACCCGGACGTGGGCGGCAGCCACGAACAGTTTGTCCGGATCAGCAGAGCGAGGGATGTGCTGCTCGACGGCGTGACGCCGTGACGGGTTACGCTGCGGCCGGCATGGCCCACCGCAGAATCACCTCTCCGGCCGGCATGCGGGCCGGGCAGGCGCAGCGGCCCTCTGCCGAGGGCGACCGGCCTTCCCGTAGCGCATGAGGGCAGCAGGTCGCGGCTGCGAACCTGCTGCGCCGTCCGGTCTAGGTCGCTGACGGGCGATCAGAAGGCGTACCGGGCACCGAGTTCGAAGAAGCGCTCCGGCCCGGCGTAGATGCCCTGGCGCAGACTCGCGATGTAACGCTCGTCGGTGAGGTTCTTGATCGCGCCGAACACCCTGAACTGCTTGTTCACGTCGTAGCTCGCCGTGAGGTCGAAGGTGTAGTAGCTGTCCAGCTTGCCTTTCCAGATCGCGTTGCCGCTGCCGGTGATCGGCTCGCTGTTGTCGCCGTCGCCGTACTGCTCGTCGACGTAGCGACCGATGAGGGCGGTCCGCAGCGGGCCTTGCGTGTAGGCCAGCGTCACGTTTGCCAGCCATTCGGGCGAGTAGGGCAGGCGATTGCCGCGCAGGATGCCGCCGCCGCGGTCCTCGCGGTAGTCCGCCGTCGGAATCCAGGTCATGTTCGCGTCGAGGCTGATGCCGCTGGCCCATGCGTAACCGAAGGCCGCTTCCATGCCGCGATGCATCGTGCTGCCGGCGTTGGCGTTGGTCAGCCCGCCGCTGATGGCCGGCGTGATCTGGTTGTCGAAGTCCATCTGGAAGGCGGTGACTTCGTAGCGCGCCCGGCCGCTGCGGCCACGCACGCCCACCTCGATGTTGTTCGACCGCTCCGCGTCCAGCTGCTGATCGACGCCGGTCACGATGGACTGACTGTTGAGCGGTGGCGAAAAGGCCTTGTAGACGCTGCCGTACAGCTGAGCCTCGTCGGTCAGCCTGTAGGTCGCACCGACGCCCGGGAGGTATTCCGTATTGGAACTTTTCCCGTCGTTGGCGCTGTTTCGGCGGTCGCGCCGCTTCTGTTCGTAGTTCTCGATGCGCAGACCCGGCGTGATCGAAAGACGGTCGGTCACGTCGAAGCGGTTCTGGACGAACAGGGCGTAGCTCACGGCCGAGTCCACGCGGTCGGTCGAGATCGTTCCGCTGCGCGGGTTGGCGCGGGTGGCGTTGATCTGCTGATCGACCATTTCCTCGTCCATGATGCGGATGCCGATTTCGGCCTGATTGCCGATGCCGAAAATGCTGTGATTGACCGTGAGACGGGAATCCAGGCCGACGCGCTCGAACGAGCGGTTGTTGCCCGCGACGTTATCGGTGTAGACCCAGCGCCCGGCAGCGAGCGAGGCGGCGTTATTGACCGCAAAACGCCAGTAGTCGCGGTTCATTTCGCTCCAGTAGACGAGCGTGCTGAGCGACACGTCCGGGCTGATTTCCCACAGGTGATTCAGATCGAAGGACTTGCGCTCGGTCAGGAAGTAGTCGTCCGGTGCCGGGTTGTACTTCGCGCCGGCCTTGTACTCGCCCAGGAACAGACCGCGGTAGGAAATGTTGGCGTCGTTCTTGTGATAGGTGAACTTGGCGCCCAGCCACTGCTTGTCACCCAGCTGCATGCCGCCCTTCAGCATCAGGTCTTCCATGTCGAAGCCCTTGTTCTGGAAACCGTCGCTCTCGGCGCGGGTGTAGAACAGGCCCACCTTGGCTTCGCCCGACGGCGTCTGGGTACCGGCCTCCACATTGGTTTCCCGGTACTGGTGCGAACCGACCCGCCCGGAAATCGCAAAGCCGTCGATCGGGTCCTTCGTCTTGTAGTTGACGACGCCGCCGATGGTGTTGGGGCCATAGCGCAGTGCCGCTGCGCCCTTGAGCACCTCGATTTCCGACATGCGCTGGATGCGCGGGTTGTAGTAGCGGCCGTTGCCGACGAACAGGCCCGGTGCGACCGGAACGCCATCTTCAAGGATGAGCGACTTGTAGTCGGCCGCGCTCAGGCCGCGAATGCCGATGTTGGCCACGATGCCGCTTTCCTCTTCACCCTTGATGTGCACGCCGGGCACCGTGCGCAGTGCGTCTTCGGTCGACAGCGGCTGGATCTGCTCGATCTGGGTGGGGCCGACGATGCTGACCGAGCCGGGTTGTTGCTCGATCGCATTCTCGCCACCGGCAATGATGTCGATGCGTGGCAAGAGAATGCTCTCTGCATGGGCAGCCAGCGGGGCCTGCATCACGGCCGCGACGGCGAGCGCCACCGTCGTCTTGCGGATGGGCCGGGTCGGCGGGCGAAGGCCGCAGAGCGTGCTTTGCATTCGTTACTCCTATGTCGGATGGATGGGCTTGGAAACGTGCGCGGAACGTGTCCGCAAGGTCGGAGGGCGGGTCGTCAGGTATCGACTCGGTACACAATCTTAAAAATACTTTACAAATGATAACAACTCGCATTCCATTCGTCGAACGCACTGGTCTGAGCTGACGGTGCGCAGAGACGGCCCGCATTCCATGCGTGGGCAGAGCGGCAGGAGCGTAGCAAGCGAAGCGGCCGCGTCGGGCAGCGCTCAACGATACAGAGGCAGGGTTGCCGGCGAGTTGCGCCGTCGTCCGCTGGGCGGGTTGCAGTCTTCGATGCAGCGCAGGCGCGAGCACGCTCGCGCCGACGGAGCCGCGGTTCGGGACGCCCGGCCGGGAGGGCTTTTCGGCGGAGCGACTCCTGGCCGCGAGGGCGCGTAGCCGGTGTCCAACTCCGCTTGCCGGCTCGAACGCGGTGTCCGCTGCGACAGGTCCTCGGCCGGCAAGTCGAGCACCGGCACCTCCGGATCGAACGACTGTGTCGATCTCCCGATGCGCACAGTTGTCGCCGTGACACGCGCCGCGCTCGTCCTGAACGATGCGACGCTCCGCGGCGCAGTTCCGCCGTCCGGCGCGGATCTCAGCCGAACCTCATCTACGCCGCGGGCATACCGATGAGCCGATCGGCCTAGCCATCGCGCGCCACCGAGTCATTGCATAGTCATCCGTGCTTTTGAGAATCGTTTAGCGGCCTAGCCCGACGCCAACCGCATCCCCAAAAACAGATTCCTGGAGCACTCATGTCAACGTTGAAACTCACCGTGTCGGCGCTGGTCTCGGCCGGCCTGCTGACGCTGGGCGGGCCTGCCCACGCGCTGTCCAGCTTCGGCCTCGCCGTCCTGCCGGATACCCAGTTCTATTCGCGCTACGCGACACCTGCCGAAGGCAGCCAGTTCTCGAACCGCTACGGCAGCGAACCCTATATGGCGCAGACGCAATGGCTGGCGCAGCATGCGCGCGCGCTCGGCATTCCGTTCGTCGTGCATCTGGGCGACGTCGTCGACCAGCAGGACAAACCCGCACAGTGGGGCGTGGCCGACAATGCGATGAAGGTGCTGGAACAGGCCGGCCTGCCGTATTCCATCCTGGCCGGCAACCACGACGTCACCAATGGCTGCGGCTACAACGGCAGCCAGAGCGACTGCACCGACGCGCAGCGCAATCTGGCGAACGAGCCCTATCTGCGCTGGTTCCCGACCACCCGTGCGCAGCAGAACGCCACCTTCGGCGGTCGCGACGCGAGCGGCTTTCACGAGTACCACGTGTTCGAGGCGCAGGGTCAGCGCTTCATGGTGCTGGCACTGTCGTGGCGCGTGTCCGACGCCGGTTTCGCCTGGGCGCGCGAAGTGATGCGCGCCAACCCGACGCTGCCCGTCATCGTCACCACGCACGATGCGCTCGCCATCGAGAGCGACGGCAAGACCGCCAGGCAGACGCCCTACAGCGAACTGCTGTGGGAACGCCTGATCCGCGACAACGACCAGATCTTCATGGTGATCAACGGTCACAACCACGGTGCCGCACGCACCACGCGCGTGAATGACTTCGGCAACAAGGTCGAGCAGTTCGTCGTCGATTACCAGATGGCCTATCAGGGCGGCAACGGCTATATGCGCGTGTACGAGTTCGATCTCGGCGCCAACCAGATCAAGGCCCTGTCCTTCTCGCCCTGGGTGCCGCAGAAGCCGCAGAACACGCTGAACCAGTTCGACGTCGCGGTGCTGACCGACGAGAACAATGAGTTCTCGATTCCGATGAATTTCGCCGAGCGCTTCCGCCGCTTCAACCCGCAGTTCGCCGCCGGTCAGGACAACCGCGAGGAGCCGCTGGTCGAGACCGTGCGCGAACTCATCCTGGCCGAGTACGACGACATCGAGCCGACCGTGCCTGTCGAGCCTTTCGACGCCGACGACTACGCGCGCGCCCCGAACACGCTGGCCCACTGGCGCTTCACCGGCACGCCGGGTACGCCGGTGGCCGACGGCGGTCGCGTCGAAGACATGACGGGTCGCAATCCGCTGGTGCGTGTGCCGCTCGAACGTGGCGCGCTGATCGAAGATGCGAAGTGGTCGGACGACCACCACGCACTGTCGGCGGCGAAGGGCAGCGTGTGTTTCGATGGCAACTCGAACCAGGGTGTGCGCCAGAGCTTCTTCCAGACGCTGCAGGGCGCGCCGCTGAACGACGACATGCTGCGCAAGGGCTACACCGTCGAAGCGATCGTCAAGTTCTCGAAGGACTGGACCGCCGCCCGCAACCAGTGGATGACCGTGATGTCGCGCTTCGGTACGCGCGGCGACCTGCAGGGCTTCCTCGGCGGCTGGAAGGGGTCGTCCACGCTGCAGTTCGCGGTGTCCAACCTGCGCGAATTCCAGTGGGAGCCCACCATCTTCACCGGCGGCGCCGCATGGGTGAGCTGCGCCAGCGAAAACCAGACCTGCTCCTTCCCGGGCACGGCGCAGGTGCGCTACGGCGCCAACGGCCGCTTCAACACGCGCACCGCGACCGGCAGCATCCAGTGCAGCAACGCGGTGTTCGGCGATCCGATCTCCGGCACCGCCAAGTCGTGCGCCTACCTGACCGAGAACACGTACAACTCGAAGACCAACTGGTCTGGCGAAATCATGCTGGATACCTGGCAGCACGTCGCCATCGTGAATGACCCGGTCAGCCGTGACACCACGATGTACGTGGCCGGTGCGCCGGTGCTGCGCAACGTGCAGGCGGCCGACGGCGTGGCCGGCTTTGCCGGCACGCCCTGGCTGATCGGCGGTCACGCCACGGCCGGCGGCAGCGCCAACGGCTTCCTCGGCTGCATCAACGAAGTGCGCATCACCGAAGGCGCACTGACGCCGGAGCAGTGGCTCACCGCGCGCAAGACCCGCGTCAGCGGCACCGGCGGCCGTCAGGCCATCACCGGCACCGACGGCGACGACCTCATCGTCGGCAACGCCGCGGCTGACACCATCACCGGCAAGGGCGGCGCCGACACCTTCGTCTATCGCTCGCTGCGCGACGGCGTCGACACCATCACCGACTTCGTGCCCGGTGAGGACAGGCTGAACCTGCGCGGCGTGCTCGCTTCGGTCGGCTACGCCGGTGCCGACGCACTGGCCGATGGCCGGGTGCGCGTGATCGACAGCGCCGCCGGCGCGGTCGTGCAGGTCGACGCCGGTGCCGGCGCCTTCCGCAACCTGGTCGTGCTGCGCGGCATCAGTGCCGCCCAGGCCGCCGCGGCCGCGAACTTCGCCTACTGAGTGACCCGCGCACGTAACGCACTGCACTGAGCTGAAAGAGGGCGGGCCACCCGGTTGCCACCGCGGGCCCGCCCGACATACCGACTGACCAAGGACTGAATCATGAAACTGAAAGCACTGATCCCCGCGCTCGCACTGTCATTTGCAGCGCCGTTTGCCTCCGCCGCCACCTTCAGCGATACCTTCGACACCGGCCTGTCCGGCTGGACGGCGCTGGGCGATGTCACCCTCGTCAATGGCACGGTCGCACTGACCACCGCCAGCGCGACCTTCGAAGACGACATCGGTCTCGCGCTGAACCTGTCGGGCCACGATCCGCTGGCCGTCGGCATGCCCGATGGCCTGGAACAGGGCCTGAGCCTGCCGCTGGGCGCACTCGACGGCGACGCGCTGTCGCAGGCCACCGAAGGCTCGGCGCTGGTGCGCACCTTCAGCGTGACCGCCGGCGATCGCCTGCGCTTCGACTGGATGCTGTCGACTGTCGATACCGCCGAAACGGGTTTCGGTCTGGACTACGCCTTCGTCGTGATCGGCGGCCAGCGCATCGATCTGGGCACCGCCGCCTCGGCCACCCCGTCTGGCAACGCGCCTTACGCCGCCCATACCGGATGGTCGACCTTCGAATACGTGTTCACCGGCAGCGGCTCGGTCACGCTGGGCGTCGGCGTGGTCGACGTGCTCGACTACACGGCGAGCAGCCAGCTGCAGCTCGACAACTTCTCGATCGCCGCCGTGCCCGAACCCGAAACCTACGCAATGCTGATCGCCGGCCTCGGCCTGATCGGTGCTGCTGCCCGTCGTCGCGCACGCGACTGATTCCGGGGCGTGTCGCAGTGAAGAGGGGCTGGCGGGGCGTGTGTCCCGCCAGCCCTTTTCCTACTGGAGCCGGAAACGTGCGTCGGACGAGGAAGGACACGCCCGGTCGCAGCGTGCCGCGGGGATGTCGCTCAGGAAGTTCCGGCTTCTCGCGGCGCGTCGCAGTCCCTTACTTGAAGCGGCATTGCCTGAGCTGATCGTCATATTTACCGCCGGCATCCAGGCACCGGTCCATATCGGCCGATGCAGAAATCTCTCCCCAAGCTGCCCACGCGGCCGTCGCGAGCGTTATCCAGAACAGGATGCCGACAACCGCGACGCGCATGCCGTCCGGATCGACGTCCTTGCTGAACAGCCGGCAGATGAGATAGCCCGGCCCTTTGACGATGACTTCCGCGACGAGGTCGATCAGAACCTGTCCAACGAAGCGGAAGGCGCTGCTGAGGACTTCGCTGGCGATTTCTCCGAGGGGCATGGGGAACTGATCGCGAGAGGATGAGAAAACGGGGCCCGTCTCCTATGACGTTCGCAGGATAGGCCTACAGAGCAATGCGGGCAGGATCCCTTAATGTTGCGCGTCGGCCTTTCAGCTCGTAGGGGTTAGTCGTCATCGTCATACTTCTTTCTGAGACTTTGAATGTGTTCCACGTCGGTCTTGCGAGTGACCGCAAGGCGCTCAGTCTCAAGCCGACCCACACAGAACTGCACCCGATTGATCGACATCACTTCATCGGAGTGCCCACGCACGTACCCGATAAACTCGGGAATTCGAAATACTCCGCGGGGGATTGCAGTCTTGAACTGGGCATCGCCGGCGAAGACAACAGCCGACGTGATGGCGTCGGGAGGCAAGAAATCAAGTAGCTGTTGCACCGCCAAGACGTGCCAGCGATTCTTAACTATCGGGTTCTGAAACCTAAACCTCCAATGGAACAGTACCTGGGTCCACTTTGCCTGATCTTCATTGGCGAAAAGCCATCCCTTGTAATCCTTCGTCTCGATAACGAAGACGCCAAACCTGGAGACAAGGATGTGATCAATCTGAGTGGTTCTGCCATTCACCCGGAGAGTGATGTGATTCATCAGATGGTAATCGGGTGGAGAAAAGTTCGATAGCACAAAGCGGGACAGCAGTACTTCGCCACGATTCTGAAATGAAGGTGTGGCCGATCCTCGATTGCTTCTTATTCGGCCGATGGCGAATCCGACGAGAAGTGCGAGGAAGACATAGATCAGCGTCCTCTGGTCTAGCTTCCAATCAAGCAGAAGCTGCGAAAGCCGTCGGACTATTTCGTTCAGTGACAAAGCCAAGTCCTATGCGCGAGGGGATGGGCTAGATATCTGTCGCTGCGTGTCCGCGTCGAAGACTTCTTGGGCCGTGGCATAAATGAGGTCTGTCCCCTATAACACTAGGAGAGGTGATGCGGAATCATAACAACGGCATGTGAACGGGTGAGGGTGGGGAGGGGTTTTCTACAGCCTCAACGCAGAGTTAACCGGCGCGCGCCGTCGTTGCGCGCGTCCGGGTTGAACGACGTGTTAGAAGCCATTTAGCCAAGAAAGAACTTATGCATATTCTTTGCAATCTCGTCCATTAGACCAGCTTCGAGGTTCAAGGTAGGCTCTGCTTTCCAGGGCTCCATACCTTCGAATTGAACAAAGAAAAGTTTGATTCTCACGTGGCCTTGCCGGTCCGAACTACAGGAAAGCCCAAACTCGCCTTCAATAGAAGTCCACGTTTGCTCGCCCTCCCAGCCCTTCCATTCCTTTGCCATGTACTCGAAGAGATTCACTAAAAATTCGCAGTCGGTGTAACCCCAAACTCTTCTAGACGTCCGCAACTCTGGACTTTCAAAGGAGGCGGTAAAGTAGTCTCCCTCTATATTTGAGAATATAAGCTTCG
Source organism: Methyloversatilis discipulorum (assembly GCF_018780585.1). Lineage (GTDB taxonomy): Bacteria > Pseudomonadota > Gammaproteobacteria > Burkholderiales > Rhodocyclaceae > Methyloversatilis > Methyloversatilis discipulorum_B. The sequence continues at coordinate 20,403 of NZ_JADMJL010000062.1, forward strand.
CGGCGGTATCTGCTGACTTAATCGCGACTTCATTCATGAGTGTTTGGGTTCTAACTTTGTTTTCTGGCGCAGTTTTGCGCCACAACTATGGCCGGTGCCGGATAAACGGGCAGGTGTGAGCGGACGGAAACGCGCGTCGCGGCGTCGTTCTGGATATTTCGACTGTTCATTCATACAGTATTAAATGAATGTAAAAAACCTCACCCCTTGATGCCGTCCGGTTTTTGATCACTGTACCGGAACATGCATCTGCCATCTACGCGGTCTACGGCTTCACGTACCGGGGACCGACCGGGCTCGTCGCGCGAGTGGCGAGATCGTCCCGTTCGGTCCTCGGCGCCGGCCGGATCAGAGGTAAATGCCGCCCGCTACCTCGATCCGCTGACCGTTGATCCAGCGCCCGCCGTCCGACAGCAGGGCGGCGACGGCGGCGCCGATGTCGTCGGGGAGGCCGACGCGGCCGAGGGCGGTCTGGTCGGCGATGGCGCTGTTCATCTGCGGGGTGTCGCGCACCATGCCGCCGGCAAAGTCGGTTTCGATGGCGCCCGGTGCCAGCGTGTTCACGGCAATGCGGCGCGCGCCCAGCTCACGCGCCATGTAGCGCGTCAGCACTTCGACGCCGCCCTTCATCGCGGCGTAGGCGGCGAAGCCGGGCAGGCTGAAGCGGGCCAGGCCTGAGGACACGTTCAGGATGCGGCCGCCGTCGGCGATCAGCGGCAGCAGCGCCTGGGTCAGGAAGAAGGGCGCTTTCAGGTGGATGCGGAACAGTTCGTCGAACTGCGCTTCGGTGGTGTCTGCGAACGCGGCATGGATGCCGATGCCGGCGTTGTTCACCAGATAGTCGAAGGCGTCGCGTTGCCACTGCTGGCCGAGCGCCGACTTCAGCGCGTCGGCAAAGCCGGCGAAGCCTGCGCTGTCGGCGACGTCGAGTTGCAGCACGAGGGCACGGGCGCCTTCTGCGATCACCTCGCTGGCAGCGGCTTCCGCCTCGCCGCGATGGCTGCGGTAGGTGATCACGACATCCACGCCCTGGCGGGCGAGGTGCAGTGCCATGTTGCGGCCGAGGCCACGGCTGCTGCCGGTGATGAGGGCGATCTTGCGGTCTGCGTTCGTGCTCATGGATATCTCCTGGTAGCGAGGTCTGAAGGTGTGCGACGGGTAGGTCGCCAGCACGGATGCAGTCTATTGATCTGTTTTGTTGAGATAAACGCGGCCAGCTTTGTTATTCTGTTCATAATATTTGGACAATAAGGCTGCTCATGGACCAGATCGAAGCGATGCGCATCTATTCCCGGGTCGCCGAACTGGGCAGCTTCACCGCCACCGCCGAGAACCTGGGACTGCTCAAATCGACGGTGTCGAATGCGGTGCAGCAGCTGGAGAGCGCGCTCGGTACGAGACTGTTTCATCGCACCACGCGCAAGGTGCAGCTCACCCAGGACGGCCAGGCCTATTACGAGCGCTGTCGCGACCTGATTGCCGACTTCGACGAACTGAATGCGCTGTTTGCCGCCGGCGGACAGGCGGATCTTCGGGGCCGGCTGCGCGTCGATCTGCCGCTCGCGTTCGCGCGCGATCTGGTCATTCCACGCCTGCCGGAATTCCTGGCGCGTCACCCGCAGCTGGAAATCGAGGTGAGCAGCACCGACCGGCGGGTCGATCTGGTGCGCGAGGGCTTCGACTGCGTGCTGCGCGTGGGCGCGGTCGGCGACCACAGCCTGATCGCGGTGCCGCTCGGGTGCTTCGAACAGTTCAACTGCGCCAGCCTTGCCTACCTTGAACAGCACGGCACGCCGCGCACGCTGGCCGACCTGTCGATGCACCGGCTGGTCCATTACGCGCAGACGCTGGGCACGCGTCCGTCCGGCTTCGAGTATGTGTCGCCGGACAGTGGCGAAGTGCTGACGGTACCGATGCAGGGCGTCATCACGGTCAACAACTCCGACGCCTACCGCGAAGCCTGCCGCGCCGGATTCGGGATCATCCAGGCGCCGCGCGTCGGCCGCTATCTGAACGACGATACGCTGGTCGAAATCCTGCCCGACTACCGTGCCCCGTCCTTGCCGATCAGTCTGGTCTATGCCAACCGCCGCCATCTGCCGCTGCGGGTGAAGGCCTTCATCGAGTGGATGAAGGCAGTGATGTCCGAAAGGATGTGAGCCGGCCGCACGGATGCCGGTGATCTCCCATGACGGCCGCAATCGCGAGCAAGCTCGCTCCCACAGTTGTCCGCACAGGAATGTGCGAGGGACCGCTGTGGGAGGCAGCCGATGTTGCCGACCGGGCCCTGATCCGGCGGCGCGCACTGACCACCGCCGCTGTCGGGGTCAGAAGACCCCTCCTACAAAATCGTCGCTCCGGCCGCCGATCGGGCACGTCTCCCTGTAGATACTGTTATCCGAGTCAAGCACCGTGAGCGGTTGGGTCGAAAGGT
>NZ_JADMJL010000034.1 GCF_018780585.1 Methyloversatilis discipulorum
CCGGTCTGTCTCACTCTCATGCAAAGGTAAGATCAACCATTTAATCCGCTTACCCCGTATTCCAACCCGCGAACGACATTGAACTGGTGGGTGTTTACCTGTGGAATGCCCATGTGAGCGGTGCGATCTACCCCATCATTGGGGCTGCCGAGATCGCCCTGCGCAATGCCATCGACCGGGCACTGCGTGCGCATCTGGGGAACTTCTGGTGGTCGGGTGCCAAACTTCGGTACCGATCTTTCGTCCGGGGCTCGCCCCCTCCGCATCCAGTCCAAGCCGTACGGGATAATTTTGCGAAGGCCACGCGGAAATTCGTTGCCGAGCAACGCAGCCGATACGGTGTCACTGGTCATGTCACCCCAAACCACCACGGTGTGATGGCCAAGACGGAATTCTCGACGTGGGGATTCATGCTGGATCACGAGTTTATGGGCAATGGCTTGATCTGGCCGAGCCGACTGGGCACCGTCTTCGCTGGTTCTTGGCCCAGCTCCCACGCAGCCGTCATGCTTTCCCACGTTCATGACCTTGTTTCGACGGTAAGGGATTTTCGCAATCGACTGTTCCATCACGAGCCCGCATGGAAACGGTTCGGCGTGCTTACAGAATCTGACGCGCTGGCTCATCTGTTAGAAAAGATCGGAAAGATCGAAAGCTTGATGGCCCTGATCCATCCCGAGAATCTCCGACTCCTGGAGAGGAACGGCCTTCTGGCTACTGCACGGCGTGCATGTACCTCAAATGAAATCCGGCGCTTCCAGCATTTGACGCAGACCTACAAGGTGAGGTCTCTCGGGAAACTCCAGATGCTCGTTGATCAATGTGGGTTCGACGATAGCGTGATTTCAGCGAGGATCTACCTGGGAAGGCAGCGCCGCTTCCTGCTGACGCCCGGTTAGTGCGACGCGCTGTGTTCAAAGGATCCGACAAGGGAGTCTTCTTGCCTCTCCGCAGCCAATCTTGGGATTCACTAGCCGTGTAGTCATGCCGGTCAAGGAGCTAGTAACCTGAGTTTTTCGGGGGCGCCAAGTTCGAAATAGTTCTCGCTTTCCGGGCTCCGTTCGTAGGCCCTGAGAAAGAACATGGCAAGCTTTGCATGAGTTGCCAAATTTGGGTCTAGATCCAAAAAATCCAAAATTCCATGACCTTCGAAATCGTCGGCGATCGACCTGACGACGGACGGGCTTTTGCGCAGCAGGGGCTGCTATCAACACGCCAGCCACGCTGAGCGACATCAGGCCTTGGATGATCTGGTTGCTCAGGCCCGGGAGTTCAAGATGGGTACGAGTTGTCGCACGCTGCGCCCATCACTGGGCTTATGCCCGGAGCCGATCCCAGTCATCTGGCGGATGTCCGCTTTCCAGCATCTTGCGAAAAACCGGGTAGGTGACGTCGCTGCTTTCGTAGGCGCGTCAGCACCACCTCTCCGCTGGGGCGAATGGTGTCATTTTCAGAAGACGACTGCACCAATCAACGAGACATGAAGCCTGCTGTGCATACGGCTCCTGACAGCCCGATATCAGGACTCCTCTGCACGAAACTCGTCTATGCTCAATACTCGTGTGCACCAAAGCGAGGCGAGCATGGCGACCGATACCGTACCGATTGCCGAGCGCGGCGTAGCCACCCTGTCAGAACAGGCATGGGAGCGTGCTCGCTGCCGCGCGGAGATCATTGGGCCGTTGGCGCAGTCGGAGACGGTCGGGCATGAAGCGGCCGACGCAGCAGCCCAGGCGCTGGGTCTGTCCCGGCGGCAGGTCTACGTCCTGATCCGCCGTGCCCGGCAAGGTTCGGGGCTGGTCACTGATTTGGCTCTTGGACAGTCGAGCGGTGGCAAAGGTAAAGGCCGCTTGCCGGAGTCGGTCGAACGAATCATCCGCGAGCTACTGCAAAAGCGCTTCCTGACCAAGCAGAAGCGCAGCTTGGCGGCGTTCCACCGTGAAGTTGCGCGGGTGTGCAAGCTGCAAAAGCTGCGGATGCCGGCGCGCAACACGGTCGCGTTGCGGATCGCCAGCCTTGATCCACTCAAGACCACTCGACTTCGGGAAGGCCAGGATGCGTCCCGCATCCTGCAAGGTGTTGGCGGTGTTCCTCCGCCAGTCTCCGCACCGCTGGAGCAGGTACAGATCGACCACACAGTCATCGACCTGATCGTGGTGGACGAGCGCGACCGGCAACCGATTGGCCGTCCGTACCTGACCCTCGCCATCGACGTGTTCACCCGCTGCGTGGTTGGCATGGTGGTCACGTTAGAAGCGCCATCTGCCGTCTCGGTCGGCCTGTGCCTCGCACACGCCGGTTGCGACAAGCGCCCTTGGTTGGAAAGGTTGGACGTGGAAATGGACTGGCCGATGAGCGGCAAGCCCGCGCTGCTCTACCTGGACAACGCGGCCGAATTCAAGAGCGAGGCGCTACGCCGTGGCTGCGAGCAGCATGGCATCCGGTTGGACTATCGGCCTCTCGGGCAGCCGCACTATGGCGGCATCGTGGAACGGATCATCGGCACGGCGATGCAAATGATCCACGACGAATTGCCGGGGACGACCTTCTCCAACCCTGACCAGCGCGGGGAATACGCCTCCGAGAAGATGGCCGCCCTGACACTGCGCGAGCTGGAACGCTGGCTCGCATTGGCGGTTGGCACCTATCACGGCTCCGTGCACAACGGCCTGCTCCAACCGCCGGCCGCACGCTGGGCCGAAGCTGTCGCGCGTACCGGCGTTCCAACCGTCATCACTCGCACCACGGCTTTTCTGGTCGATTTCCTGCCCGTCCTCCGCCGCACCCTGACCCGCACTGGCTTCGTCATCGACCACATCCACTACTACGCCGATGCGCTCAAGCCGTGGATAGCTCGGCGCGACCGCCTGCCTGCGTTCCTGATCCGGCGCGACCCACGCGACATCAGCCGCATTTGGGTGCTGGAGCCGGAGGGGCAGCACTATCTGGAAATTCCATACCGTACCTTGTCGCACCCGGCTGTCACCCTCTGGGAACAACGGCAGGCGCTGGCGAAATTGCGGCAGCAAGGGCGCGAACAGGTGGATGAGTCGGCGCTGTTCCGCATGATCGGGCAGATGCGCGAAATCGTGACCACTGCGCAGAAAGCCACGCGCAAGGCGCGGCGCGACGCGGATCGACGCCAGCATCTCAAGTCAACGGAACAACCTGTCAAAACCACGCCACCAGCGGACACGGATATGGCAGACCCGCAGGCGGACAACCAGCCACCTGCCAAACCGTTCGACCAGATTGAGGAGTGGTAGCCGTGGACGAATATCCCATCATCGACCTGTCCCACCTGCTGCCGGCGGCCCAGGGCTTGGCCCGTCTCCCGGCGGATGAGCGCATCCATCGCCTTCGCGCCGACCGCTGGATCGGCTATCCGCGAGCAGTCGAGGCGTTGAACCGGCTGGAAGCCCTGTATACGTGGCCAAACAAACAACGCATGCCCAACCTGCTGTTGGTCGGTCCAACCAACAACGGCAAGTCGATGATCGTCGAGAAGTTCCGCCGCGCCCACCCGGCCAGCTCCGACGCCGACCAGGAGCACACCCCGGTATTGGTCGTGCAGATGCCGTCCGAGCCGTCGGTGATCCGCTTCTACGTCGCGCTGCTCGCGGCGATGGGAGCACCATTGCGACCGCGCCCACGGCTGCCGGAAATAGAGCAACTGGCGCTGACACTGCTGCGCAAGCTCGGTGTGCGTTTGCTGGTGATCGACGAGCTGCACAACGTCCTGGCCGGCAACAGCGTCAACCGCCGGGAATTCCTCAACCTGCTGCGCTTCCTCGGCAACGAATTGCGCATCCCGCTGGTCGGTGTGGGCACGCGCGATGCCTACCTGGCCATCCGCTCGGATGACCAGTTGGAAAACCGCTTCGAGCCCATGATGCTGCCGGTGTGGGAAGCCAACGACGATTGCTGCTCACTGCTGGCCAGCTTCGCGGCTTCGCTCCCGCTGCGGCGCCCCTCGTCTATTGCCACGCTGGATATGGCCCGCTACCTGCTCACGCGCAGCGAGGGCACCATCGGCGAGCTGGCGCACCTGTTGATGGCGGCGGCCGTCGCTGCCGTGGAGAGCGGTGAGGAAGCGATCAACAACCGCACGCTCAGCATGGCCGATTACACCGGCCCCAGCGAGCGGCGGCGGCAATTCGAGCGGGAACTGATGTGAAGCCAGCGCCACGCTGGCCACTGCATCCGGCTCCCAGGGAAGGCGAAGCCCTGTCTTCGTGGCTCAACCGCGTGGCCCTTTGCTATCACATGGAAGTGTCCGAGCTGCTGGAGCACGATCTTGGTCACGGCCAGGTTGATGACCTGGACACCGCGCCACCACTGGCGCTGCTGGCGATGCTCTCCCAGCGGAGCGGTATCGAGCTGGATCGGCTGCGCTGCATGAGTTTCGCCGGCTGGGTGCCTTGGCTACTGGACAGCCTTGATGATCAGATTCCAGCCGCATTGGAAACCTATGCGTTCCAGCTCTCGGTACTGCTGCCGAGACTCCGCCGTCAGACGCGATCCATCACGAGCTGGCGTGCCTGGCTGCCCACCCAACCGATACACCGCGCCTGTCAGCTCTGCCTGAACGATCCGGAGAACCAAGCCGTACTGCTCGCGTGGAAGCTGCCCCTGATGCTGAGCTGCCCACTGCATGGCTGCTGGCTGGAATCCTATTGGGGCGTGCCAGGGCGGTTTCTCGGCTGGGAGAACGCCGACGCCGAACCGCGCACTGCCAGCGACGCGATTGCGGCGATGGACCAGCGTACCTGGCAGGCACTGACGACCGGCCATGTGGAACTGCCGCGCCGACGCATCCACGCCGGATTGTGGTTTCGGCTGCTACGCACGCTGCTCGACGAGCTGAACACCCCGCTTTCGGCGTGCGGCACCTACGCGGGGTATCTCCGCCAAGTCTGGGAAGGCTGCGGGCATCCGCTGCGTGCAGGGCAAAGTCTGTGGCGACCGTATGAAACCCTGAACCCGGCAGTACGGTTGCAGACGCTGGAGGCGGCGGCAACGGCGATCCACTTGATTGAAGTGAGGGATATAAGCCCGCCGGGCGAGCAGGCAAAGCTATTCTGGTCCGAGCCCCAAACCGGGTTCACCAGTGGACTGCCAGCGAGAGCGCCGAAGCCCGAACCTGTCGATCACTGGCAACGGGCGGTCCAGGCCATTGATGAGGCGATCATTGAAGCGCGGCACGACCCCGAGACGGCCCGCTCGCTGTTCGCGTTGGCTTCCTTTGGTCGGCGCGACCCCGCTTCCCTGGAACGGTTGCGCACCACCTTCGCGAAGGAAGGCATCCTCCCTGAATTTCTGTCACATTATGAGCCTGATGGACCCTTTGCATGTCTTAGACAGAATGACGGGTTAAGTGACAAATTTTGACGGCCCGAACTTTCCGGTGCACACTGTCACATAATCGAACGTATATGTGACAGGTACAAGATGCTGATTGGCTACATGCGAGTATCGAAGGCGGATGGCTCCCAAGCGACGGACTTGCAGCGCGATGCGCTGGTCGCGGCCGGTGTTGATCCGGCGCATCTCTATGAAGACCAAGCGTCCGGAAAACGCGAGGATCGTCCCGGTCTGGCGAGCTGTCTGAAGGCACTACGGCTAGGCGACACGTTGGTCGTTTGGAAACTGGATCGGCTCGGGCGCGACCTGCGCCATCTGATCAATACCGTCCATGACCTGACCGGACGCGGCATCGGCCTCAAGGTGCTGACCGGGCACGGCGCGGCCATCGACACCACGACCGCCGCCGGCAAGCTGGTCTTCGGTATCTTCGCCGCGCTGGCCGAGTTCGAGCGTGAGTTGATCGCCGAGCGCACTGTGGCGGGCCTGGCCTCAGCACGGGCACGCGGCCGGAAAGGCGGCCGGCCGTTCAAGATGACCGCCGCCAAGCTGCGGCTGGCGATGGCGGCAATGGGGCAGCCAGAGACCAAGGTCGGCGACCTGTGCCAGGAACTTGGCGTCACGCGACAGACCCTGTATCGGCATATTTCACCCAAGGGCGAGCTACGTCCAGATGGCGAGAAGCTACTCAGCCGAATTTGATGCCGACATGAGGCGACGTAGCGAAAGCGTGGTTTGTCTCAATTTGACGGCGGCGAACCGCAAGCGTTCGGTTCGCCGTTCGTTTCGGTCGCAGTGCTGGCCCGCGCCTGGAAACGTTGATAACACTCCAGCCCGCAGAAGTGCTCGACGTACTCCGCGCCTTCCGGTGTGAAGGCGGCATCGAGCGGGATTTCCTTCAGCACACGCAGCAACTGGTGGCGGTCGGATCATTTGCATTCATGGTGGCACCCCTCCATTGACTGACGAAGACGGCGAATGCCGCCGCCGGCATCGGCTTTGCGAACAGAAAGCCTTGCCCGCGCTCGAACGCTTGGGCCAGTTCCGCCGTAGTCCATCCATCCGGCCGGGAAGCGCTCATGATCTTTCCCTCAATGCCCGCAACGCCCGCGCCAGTGACAGAAGGAACAGGCCGGTCAAACCGAGCGCCGTGATGACCCAATACTCGACAAGGAATGCACCGGCGGTTGTGCCGGCCAGCACGGCAGCAAGGATGGGCAGGTGGCAGGGGCAAGTCAGCACGGCCAGCGTGCTCCACAGGTAGCCGGTGATCGGTTTGCGCGTCTCGGACGGCAAGTTCTCGGGGCTGTTCACGGCAGACTCTCCGCGTGCTGTGCCGGCTCGGTCGGCATGGTGGCCAACTGCACTTCCAGATCGGCCAACGCTTCGCGCCGACGCTCGACGAACTGGCGCAAAACGGCAAGCTGCGCGGCCACTTCATCGCCGTCCGCAGCATCCAGCGCCCGATATAGCCGCGCAAGTACGTCCAGGCCGATGCCCGCCTCGAAGGCGGCTCGCACGAAGCACAGTCGCTGCAAGGCGGCGTCATCGAACAGGCCGTAGCCACCCGTGGTGCAGGCGACTGGCCGCAGCAATCCACGCAGCAGGTAATCGCGCACGATATGCACACTCACCCCGGCATCAAAGGCCAACCGGGACACCGTGTAGGCGTTCATCGAACACCTCCTTTTCCTCATCCGGCACAGCACGAAAGCTGCTTCACGTCCTTGCTGAAGGTCTGCGCCGCGAGCTTCAACCCCTCGACCATCGTCAGGTAGGGGAACAACTGGTCGGCCAGTTCCTGCACCGTCATGCGGTTGCGAATGGCGAGAACAGCCGTCTGGATCAATTCGCCCGCTTCCGGGGCGACGACCTGCACGCCGATGAGCCGTCCGCTACCTTCCTCGATGACGAGCTTGATAAAGCCGCGCGTGTCGAAGTTGGCGAGCGCACGCGGCACGTTATCCAAGGTCAAGGTGCGACTGTCGGTCTCGATTCCGTCGTGATGCGCTTCCGCTTCGCTGTAGCCCACGGTTGCCACTTGCGGATCGGTGAACACCACGGCCGGCATCGCGGTCAGGTCGAGGGCCGCGTCGCCGCCTGTCATGTTGATCGCGGCACGGGTGCCCGCCGCTGCCGCCACATAGACGAATTGCGGCTGGTCGGTGCAGTCGCCGGCGGCATAAATGTGCGGCGTGCTGGTGCGCATGCCCTTGTCGATGACGATGGCCCCTTGCGCATTGACGGCGACCCCCGCCGCGTCCAGTGCCAGGCTGCGCGTGTTCGGCGTCCGCCCGGTAGCGATCAGCAGCTTGTCGGCGCGCAATTCCCCGTGCGCCGTGGTCAGCACGAATTCGCCGTCCACATGCGCGACCTGGCTGGCTTGCGTGTGTTCCAGTACCTTGATCCCTTCGGCACGGAAGGCGGCCGTCACGGCCTCGCCGATGGCCGTGTCTTCGCGGAAGAACAAGGTGCTGCGCGCCAGGATCGTGACCTGGCTGCCGAGCCGGGCAAACGCTTGCGCCAGTTCCAGCGCCACCACCGACGAGCCGATCACGGCCAGGCGTTCGGGAATGGTGTCGCTGACCAGGGCCTCGGTCGAAGTCCAGTAGGGTGACTCTTTCAAGCCCGGAATCGGCGGCACGGCTGGGCTGGCACCCGTGGCGACCAGGCAACGGTCGAAAGCCACCACGCGCTCGCCGCCATCGTTCAAACGGACGGCAAGACTCTGGTTGTCCTTGAAACGCGCTTCACCACGCAGAACGGTGATGGCCGGATTGCCATCCAGGATGCCTTCGTACTTGGCATGGCGGAGTTCATCGACGCGGGCCTGCTGCTGGGCTAGTAGTTTGCTGCGATCAATCGCAGGCATGGTCGCCGCAATGCCGCCATCAAACGGGCTTTCCCGGCGTAAATGGGCGATGTGAGCGGCGCGAATCATGATCTTGGACGGCACGCAACCGACGTTGACGCAGGTGCCGCCGATGGTGCCGCGCTCGATCAGTGTGACGTGCGCGCCTTGCTCGACAGCCTTCAGTGCTGCCGCCATCGCGGCTCCACCGCTGCCGATCACGGCGACCTGCAACGGGCGTTCGCTGCCACTGTGCTTATCGGCGGCACCCATCCATCCGCGCACCTTGTCGAGCAATCCGGCGCGGTTGTCCGTCGGCGGAGCATCGGCAAGCGTTGCCTTGTAGCCCAGTCCGGCCACGGCCGCAGCCAGCGCATCCGGTGACGTGCCCGCCTCGATGGCGAGTTGCGCTGTGCCCTTCGGATAGGACACCATCGCCGACTGCACGCCGGGTACTTTTTCCAAGGCATCCTTGACGTGCACAGCGCACGAATCGCAGGTCATCCCGGTGATCTTCAGGGTGGTCATGTATTTTTCCTTTTCTGTGGTGGCTACGGCTGTTGCCGTCAGCCACGTTGTTCTGGCAATTCACAGCTGTCCGGCCCGCAGCGGCGATGTGCTGGCGAGATGAAATCCCAGACCGACACCCCAACCATCAAGGCCAGGCCGACATAGAGCAGCCCACCGCTCTGCCAGCCATAAGCCCGCATTAAAAACACCGCTGCCAGCGCCAAGATCGGGCCTATCGTGCCGAGCGCCGTGCGTCGCCACTGTCGATGATTAAGCCAAGCGATAGCATTGGCGAGTAGCGCGATGCCGGCGAACATCGGCAGCAGGATGCCAATGAATAGCCCTTCGTACTGGCTCAAGAAGCCCAGTCCGATGGCCGCGCCCAAGCTGGCGATGGCAGGAAAACAGGCCGCGCAACCCATCGCGGAAACGACGCTGCCGAGCGCGCCGGTTTTGTCAGCGATGCGCGTGATGAGTCCCATGTGTCGCTCCCGAATTCGGTTCAACGGATCAGCGTTTGGCGCTGGACGGATAGCCCGCGTCCTCGGTCGCCTTGGTCAACTTCTGGACGTTGGTCTTGGCATCGTCGAAGGTGACGACGGCCTGGCGCTTGTCGAAACTTACGTCGGTCTTGCTCACACCCTCGACCTTGGAAAGCGCGTGCTTGACAGTGATCGGGCAAGAGGCGCAGGTCATGCCAGGCACGGACAGCGTGACGGTCTGAGTGGCGGCGAACACGGGGGCAACGAAAGCGGCGAGAGCGAGGGAGGCAAACAGCTTTTTCATGATGAACTCCTGATTAGTAGAAAAATGGCATGACGTAGGGAAAACCAAGCGCGACCAAGACCAACACGGCGACGAACCAGAAAATGAGCTTGTAGGTGGTGCGCACTTGCGGAATCGCGCACACCTCGCCCGGCTTGCAGGCTGCGGTCGGTCGGACGATGCGCCGCCAGGCAAAGAACAGTGCAACCAGCGCCGCGCCGATGAAGATCGGCCGATACGGCTCCAATACCGTCAGGTTGCCGATCCAAGCGCCGCTGAACCCCAAGGTGACCAGAACCAGCGGCCCCAGGCAGCAGGCCGAGGCGAGGATGGCAGCCAGCCCGCCGGCGAAGAGCGCCCCGCGCCCGTTTTGTGGTTCAGACATGCGCGTGTCCTTTCGAATTTAAATTGGATAGCGTAACCTTACTTCCGTAGTCATGTACGGAGTCAAGCAATATGGAAAACAATTTGGAAAATCTGACCATCGGCGTTTTCGCCAAGGCGGCCGGGGTCAACGTAGAGACCATCCGGTTCTATCAGCGCAAGGGCTTGTTGCCGGAGCCGGACAAGCCTTACGGCAGCATCCGCCGCTATGGCGAGGCGGATGTAACGCGGGTGCGGTTCGTGAAATCAGCCCAGCGGCTGGGCTTCAGTCTGGATGAAATAGCCGAACTGCTGCGGCTGGAGGATGGCACCCATTGCGAGGAAGCCAGTAGTCTGGCCGAGCACAAGCTCAAGGACGTGCGCGAAAAAATGACTGACTTGGCGCGTATGGAGTCGGTGCTTTCCGAACTTGTGTGTGCCTGCCACCTGCGGCAGGGGAATGTTTCTTGCCCGCTGATTGCTTCACTGCAAGGGAAGAAAGAACCGCGCAGTACCGACGCGGTGTAGCCAAGGGAACTACGCCTAAGCGTGCTTTATTTTCCGTTTTCTGAGGTGACGTCAACCGTCAGAAAAAACCGTGCGGCCGACTTTTGATAATTCGTGCTATCGCCTTCTGAAAATGACAAATGGCGTAGTGGATCTTGTCGTACTTGCCCAGCTCGAAGGGGTGCAAAATGGGTGTGCTTTTGGTCGGGTCGGCGGACGCGGGTTCGATTCCTTCCGGCGTGACGTGCCAGGATCCCCCTGTTTAGCCACTCGCCGGCCAATCTCGTCTCTACTGAGACGAAACGGTGCTGCTCTTGTCTCTAATGAGATGTCGTGACTTTCTGAAGTGAGACCGGTGTGGGTAGGTCATTGAGATCGCTCGAAGGACATTCTCGTCTCTAGTGAGAATCTACGTTTGGGCCAAGCAGGGTGATGACTCCCTGTTGATCCGAAACGAATTGGTCGTAATGTCCGATGACGATCCCGACAAGGCGCTGAGAACCCTCGCAACCCACGGAGTTTAAGCTCCAAATCCACTCAAGCTCCTCCCATTACGGGGGGAGCTTTTCATTGTGCGGCTCTCTTCGTCCTCAAGACAATTGCCAGCCAATCTTGACTCTACCAACACGAAAGGGCGCTGTTCGTGTCTCTAGCAGGAATCTACGTTCGTCGGGGATATCCTTCAACCAGTTGTCGAGCATCAGCCACACGACCGGCCAAAGAAGCGGCCAAAATCGCCAATTGAGTAAATTTGTCCATATTTTTCGCATACTTACCAATCGCCTGTTAATCGCGAAGAACCGGCCAAATGACCGTCAAAGGCGCGGCGGTCGCGGGTTCGATTCCTTTCTGCGTGACGTGCCAAGATCCCCCTGATTAGCCACTCGCCGGCCAATCTCGTCTCTACTGAGACGAAAGGATGCTGCTCTTGTCTCTAATGAGATGTCGTGACTTTCTGAAGTGAGACCGGTGCGGGTAGGTCATTGAGATCGCTCGAAGGACGTTCTCGTCTCTAGTGAGAATCTACGATAAAAAAGCCGGCGGATGACGGTTTTTTTATCGCGTCGCTGAGAGAGTGATCAAGCGGGGGGTGAGAACGTGGCCTCTCCCCAATATGCCTTCAGGTTAACGAGCAGAGATCCTCGGCAAGCGACCTGCACTCAACCGGCCCAGATTCCGACGAGATCAACGCGCAACGCTGATAGGGCAAATGCAAGTTCGGGGGGCTCGGACGCTAACCAGTATGGAGATAGACGCTCGCTTGCTCATGAAGATCGCGACCTCGCGGCAGCTACCGCTGCTGCGGGCTGATCGGTCGGCGTGTGTGGCCTCAGTATGGCGATGCTCAGCAGAAAGCCGCCGTGCGGACCTCTGCTTGTAAGGTTCATCACCACTTCGCGGCAGGCACCGTACAGTACGCTGTGTGCAACACGTGTGACGCCGGCGGTCATTTCTTCGTCTGACAGCTTCGGGCCTGGCCACTCAAAATGGCCGACACACTCGATGTCGATCGAATACGGTACGCATGGGTGTAAACCGCTTTCGAGCGTGATCTTCTGGAGAGCGATGAAAGCTGGGTGATTCTCGCCCGCATTGATCTGGCGGACATCAATCTTCGATTCTGGGAGTGGAATGTCTTCCTCTTCCAAAGTTGCCTGACGCATCTCCTGCTTTTTCAGCAGTTCCGCATGAGCACCGGAATCGAACCGCGGGTTCGCATCGATGTGCAACTTCGGGAAGAAGTAGTTAACCAGCAGGATGCTCTCAGCGCTCACGATGCAACCTCAGCAATTGACTGCCTTCTTGTTGAGCACGCTCTCCGTCCACCAGGCGCTATCGACGACGGGTTCCGAAACACCGCTGATGGCCGGTGCTCTGTGAATCATCACGGGTAAACCGTTCGCCGCCACGCGTGGATAAAGGCCACAGACGTGGTTCTGAACGCCAACGTCTTCCCGATCTAAGGAAAAGTTGAGCCTTGCCTTCAAGGCCCGCGCGAACTTGAGCATGGACTCAATGGTCAGGTTCGACTCCCCTCTGAATACTTTTGTCACATAGGCAGGGCTGGTCTCAATGCGCTCCGCTAGTTCTTTGTAGCTGATATCGCGGAACTGCCGTTCCTCTTCAAAAGCAAGGGCAATGTCGAGCTTGAGCGAATCGAGTTCCCACTCAAATGACTCGCGCTCGGCAGCGACGATCGGAGCCAGCTCGGCATTCCACTCCACAGATTGGTTGGATTTCACATTAGTCCTCTATCGTCAGGTCTTGGCTTCACTTCGAATCAAAGTAGGCTTTGCGCCAAGCTGCTGCAGCGTCGACCTCGCTCGTTGGCGTCTTCTGAGACTTTTTCACAAAACCGTGGCTGCATATCACGACCGTCTCGCCGTGTCCTTTGAACCACAACAGCCTGTAGTCACCCTTCTTGAACTCGTAGATTTCCTGCCCTACGTGATGGGCAAGCGTTGACGAAAATCGAGCGAGGCCTTCGGTGGCGACTCGCTCGAGCAGAACTCTCAGCCCCCTCACTGCGGGGTTGTCGACCTTCAGAAAATCTGTAGTCGCGCACTTGCCTCTGTGATCCTCGACCGCGGCAACCCGGAAGCACTTTTGGCTGATCGTTCTTAGCTTCAAGATTAACCTATAAGTTAAGTTGTGGCGTGGTTGTTACATTTCAACGAGGCGAATTTCACGTAACAACCAGCAGAGCGGCGAACTTGCGCGCGGTGGCGACGATGATGCGGTCGGCCAGGTTCTTATGGAAGCCCCCCGGCAGTTGCATGCTCTTCACGGCGATTTAACAACGATAAGGGACGCAGCAACAATCCCGCACGATGGTAATAGGGGACAGACCACGTTTCTCGCGCCCCTAGGACTCGAAGGATGAGTTGCGTTCTGATGCTCACGTATGAGCCAGCGCCTCGCTCGAGTGCTGCAGGTTGCGCTGGGGACGTCTGTGATGTCTGGCAGGTGCTACCATGGTGCTACCCATATTCAGGAGGTCGCGATGACCGCTACGACCACGCTGAAACTTCCGGACGAACTGAAGGCGCGCATCGCTGCGGTGGCGCAACAGTCCGGCAAGAGTGCGCATGCTTTCATGGTTGAGGCGCTCGAACTGCAGACCGAACTGGCCGAACGTCGCACAGCCTTCGTGGCCGATGCGCTGCTGGCGCGTGAAGAGGTTGCGCGTTACGGACTGGTGGTGGATGCCGACGAGGTGTTCGATTACCTGAAGGCGCGCGCCGAAGGAAGAGGCGCCCGCAAGCCCGATCCGTCGTCGATCTAAGCAGCGGGCCTCATTGTGATTACCCGTGTAGTGCTGGCGCCGCGCGCGCTGGCAGATCTGGAACGTCTGACCGATTTCCTGCTGCAGGCCGATGCGCCTGCAACTGCTGCCGAGACGCTGCCCATCCTGCAATCCGGCTTCGCGGTGCTGCGCGAGCATCCTTTGATCGGACGCAAGGTCGAGCACGACCTCCGGGAGTTGGTCATTTCACGCGGCCGAACCGGTTACGTGGGCCTGTATGACTACGACGCCGGTCGCGATGTCGTCATCGTGCTTGCCGTACGGCATCAGCGGGGGGGATACGGCGCTTGAACCCCGCGCGTTGGCCTCCGAAGGTGACGCTTGCAGTCCCGACCGCCTCAGGGTCACCATGTCGGCGGGTTGAATACGTTCCCGGATCTGCTTGACCATTGGAGGCTTACGACAATGAAAGGCACCACACTTCGTATTTCCGCGCTTGCATTCCTTTTCTCCGCTTCGCTCCCCGCGCTGGCCGTCACCAGCACCTTTGACACGGATGCCGAAGGCTGGAGCGCCCAGGGTGACATCGAGGGGCCGCTGACCTGGAGTGCCATCGGCGGCAATCCGGGCGGCAATGTGTTCATCGACGACCTGACCACCGGCGGCGTCACCTACTTCGTCGCTCCCTCGCAGTTCCTCGGCAACTTCGCCGGCGCTTTCGGTTCGCAACTCACCTTCGACCTGATGCAGCGCTATCCGGGCGGGCCGAACCAGTTCGACGACGAGGACGTGATCCTGTCGGGCGGCGGCCTCACCGTCGTCTATGACACAGCGAACAATCCGGTCAACAACGGCTGGACGTCGTATTCGGTTCCGCTGTCGGCGGCCGGCTGGCGACTGAACACCCTGTCGGGCAGCGCGCCGACGGACGAGCAGTTTCTCGCCGTACTGTCGAACCTGAGTTCGCTGAGAATTCGGGCGGAATATCAGACCGGTGCCGACGTCGGTCATCTGGACAACGTCGCCCTCGTGCCGGAGCCGACCACCGTCTTGATGCTGCTATCCGGCATCGGCTGCGTCGCGTTCGCTGCACGCCGGAAGCGGCGCGCGGTGGATTGAGGCGAGCACGCGTTTCGAGCCTTCATGCGACGTGGGCGGCCGGTTATGAGCTGCGTGCTCGCAGTGCCCGTTCGTCGGCCTGGATCGCCGCCTCGCGACGGACGGGACACGCCAGCTGCGTAAAAGACGCGGACGCGGCGGCGTGGTCAGGTTCCGTCGCCCGCCGCGCGTAACCGTGACCGCACGCCTTGCGCGGTTACCCCGCAGTCGATGAATGCCATTGCACGAAGCGCCTGGCGCAGGACCTGCTCATTTTTCTGCGATGGCTGTGGGCGCGGTGTTGACGGGCAGGCACAGCGCCGCGGTCAGCAGTGCAAGGCTCATGTGGCATAGATAGATAGCATCGAAATCGCCACGATGCAGCGTTGCACCGCCCAGCAGCAGCACGGTGAGGGCGACGCCCATGACCGAGCCGATCTGCCGTATCGCCTGGTTGACCGCGCTGCCGACGGCGTAGTGGGCGGGCGGCAGACGGCTGACCGCGGCGCCTGACAGTGAAGGCAGGACCATGCCCACGCCAGTACCGCTCAACAACATGCCCGGCAGCCAATGCGTCAGATATGCGGGCTCGATACCGGGCACCATCAGGAACCACAGCGCGCTGGCCGCGTAGATCAGACAACCCGCGATAAGCACGGGGCGGTGACCGTGCCGACCGGCCAGGCGACCCGACAGCGCGGCCACCGGAACCACCAGCAGCGGCCCGGGTGCCATCGCCAAGCCGGCCAGTGGGAGCGGATAGCGCCAGATCGAATTCATGTAGAAGAAGAATGCGAAGAACATCATCGAGAACGCGGTGCCGAAGCTCAGCGTTGCGAGATTGACGTAGCGGTACGTGGGGTTGCGAAACAGCTTGAGGTCCACCAGCGGCGCCTCCGCAAACCGCGCCCAGGCGACGAATCCGAGGATGCTCGCCACGCCGGCGCCGGCCGTTGCCAGCAGTTCACGACGTGACCAGGCAGGCGAGTCGGCCTGCACGATGGACAGCGCCAGCGCGCCGATGCCGACGACGAGCACGCTCATTCCCACCAGATCGAGCGGACGTCCCCGTGTCGGCTGCTTTGCTTCGGTCAGCAGCGTTGCACCACGCCAGATGGCCAGGATGCCCAAAGGCACGTTCAGGTAGAAAGCCCATTGCCAGCCGAACGAAGCCACCACGAACGCCCCCAGGCTGGGGCCCACCGCCGCGGCCAGTCCGCCGACCGCGCCCCACAGACTGACGGCCACAGCGCGCTTGTCTGTCGGGAACGCTGCCAGTACGAGCGAGAGCGAGGCCGGCGTCAGCATCGCAGCACCGAGAGCCTGCAGCACTCTTGCCGCGACCAGCCACTCCACGCTGACCGCCAGGCCACAGGCGGCGGATGCCGCCAGAAACAGCGCAACACCGACGAGAAACACCCGCTTGCGCCCGTGTCGGTCTGCCAATCCGCCGGACGGGATCAGCATTGCGGCATAGACCACCGTGTAGGCATTGAGCACCCACGAAAGGTCTGCCGCAGTGGCGTCGGGAAAGCCGGCCCGCAAGGCGCTGAAGGCCGCGAACAGCATGGTGCCGTCCATGGAGACAAGAAACACCGCCAGACTGGCCACCCAGAACACCGGCCATGGAGAGGCGGTGTTGGGGGGCGAGCCGGGGAGTGCCGCTGCCGCGACGGCAGGCGACGGTGTGATCGTCGGGCTTTTCGGGACCGTCATGGGGCGCTCTCAGTCATGTGGCGATCCCCGATGGCCGTGCGCCTGCAGTTCTTGCACGGGCTGGAAGATCGGGGCCGATTCAGGCGAGCCCGAACGTCTTGCGCAGGCCCTTCTCGACCGGACCAGCGGGCATGAAGCGGCGCAGCTTGGCCAGCAGCGAGGCTTCGCCTTTCGGGGTGTGGCGCATCTTCCATGCCCCCAGCGCGGCGTCGACGATCACCGCCGCGACCCCGTCAGGCTGGGGCGCCTTCTGGACATTTCTCCGGATGGCCTGCGAAACGGTGCCGAGTTCCTTTTCGTAGTCGGGAATCCTGGACGCTGCCTGCGGCGCGTTGAGATCCAGATTGGTCCGGGTGAAGGAGGGTTCGACAAGCGCCACACGGATGCCGAACTGGCGGACCTCGTGATCCAGCGTTTCGGACAGGCCTTCGACGGCATGCTTGGATGCCGCATAGAGCGCCATGTAAGGCGCCGGCAGGAAGCCCAGCACCGAACTGACATTGACGATGCGACCGGACCCCTGTTTGCGCATGTGGGGCAGCACGGCCTTGATCGTACGCAGCAGGCCGAAGAGGTTGGTGTCGAACAGCGTCTGGGCTTCGGAGATCGACGTCTCCTCCGCTGCGCCCAGCAGGGTCACGCCGGCACTGTTGACCAGCACGTCGATGCGTGCGGCCTGCGTGATGACGGTCCGGATTCCGCGCTCGATCGACGCTTGGTCACGGACGTCCATCTCGATGAATGAAACGCCGGGTATCGGCGCTGCCTGCGCGGCGTTGCGCACGGTACCGAACACCCGGCAACCCAGCGCGGCCAGCCTGATGGCGGCGGCACGTCCGATGCCCGATGACACGCCGGTGACGATGACGACTTCGGAGTGCGACATGGCAGTTCCTTTCTGTATGAGGCGAGTGGAGTGATGACTGATCAGCTTTGCGCCGGTGCTGGCCTGATCCTGAACCAGATGGAATACATGGCCGGCAGGAACACCAGTGTCAGCACCGTGCCGGCGAAGGTGCCGCCGATCAGGGTGTAGGCGAGCGTTCCCCAGAACACCGACTGGGTGAGCGGGATGAAGGCCAGGATGGCGGCGAGGGCGGTCAGGATGACCGGACGCGCGCGCTGCACGGTGGCTTCCACCACCGCATCGAAGGGGCCCAGCCCCGCCTTCTCGTTGTCGTGGATCTGGCCGATCAGGATGAGCGTGTTGCGCATCAGGATGCCCGCCAGCGCAATCAGGCCGACCAGCGCGTTGATGCCGAAGGGCTGGTTGAACAGCAGCAGGGTGGGCACGACACCGATCAGGCCCAGCGGCGCAGTGGCGAACACCATCGTCATCGCCGAGATCGAGCGGACCTGGAAGATGATGGTGATCAGCGTCAGCGCGATCATGACCGGGAAGACCGGCAGCAAGGCGCTGTTGGCCTTGGCGGATTCCTCGATCGAGCCGGCCAGTTCGATCCGGTAACCGGCAGGCAGTCTGGCGATGATGGGCTGAAGATCCTGCCACACCGCAGTGGACACATCCGGCGGCTGCAGGCCCTCGGCGATGTCGCCGCGTACGGTGATGGTCGGCGTGCGGTCGCGGCGACGCAGGATCGGGTCTTCCATCTGGACCTCCACGGTGCCCACCTGCGACAGCGGAATCCGCTCGCCGGTCGCGCCGACCAGCGTGAAATCGCCGATCCGGGCCGGATCCAGCCGGGTGTGCCCGGCCGAACGGGCAGCGACCTGAACCGAACGGATGTCTTCGCGCACCTCGGTAATGGGGATGCCGCTCAACAGGAACTGAAGCTGCTGCGCCACGTCGCTGGAGGTGAGGCCGAGGCTCTGCAGCCGGTCCTGGTCGAGCGAGAAGCGCAGCGTGGGCACGCGCTCTCCCCAGTCGGTATTGACCGTGCGCATCTGGGGCGAGGCCTGCATCACGGCACGCACCTCTGCAGCGATCTCGCGCAGCGTGTCGGCGTCCGGCCCCATCACGCGGAAGGCCACCGGGAAGGGCGAGGGCGGGCCGAACACCAGTTGGGTCGCCCGCACGCGCGCCTCCGGCACCAGACCGTCGGCCACCGCCTGCCGCAGCTTCAGCTTGAGTGTTTCGCGCGCAGCCTGGTCGTCGGTCAGGACGACGATCTTCGAGAAGGACGGATCGGGCATTTCCGGCGCCATGGCCAGGTAGAAGCGCGGTGCTCCCTGGCCGATGTAGGCGGTCACGATCTTCGCTTCCGGCTGCGCGGCCAGCCACGCCTCGACCTTGGCGACCGCCGCACTCGTCTGCTGGATCGCGGTGCCATAGGGCATCTGTACTTCGATCAGCACCTCGGGCCGGTCCGAAGTCGGAAAGAACTGCTTGTTGACCACGCCCATGCCCAGCACGGCGATGGCGAAGGTGCCGATCACGCTCGCCGCCACCAGCCATTTGCGCTGGATCACCGATCCCAGCAGGCGGCGGAAGCGCTGGTAGTTCGGCGTCGCGTAGATCGCACCGTGCCCGCCCTCGCGCGGCGTGTAATCGGGCAGCAGTTTGACCCCGAGGTAGGGCGTGAACACCACGGCGACGATCCAGGATGCGATCAGGGCAATGCCGACCACCCAGAACATGTTGCTGGTGTATTCGCCGGCCGTCGATTTGGCGAAGCCGTTCGGCATGAAGCCGATCGCCGTCACCAGTGTCCCCGACAGCATGGGCGCCGCGGTATGGCTCCACGCATAGGCGGCTGCACGGATGCGGTCGTAGCCTTCCTCCATCTTCACCACCATCATCTCGATCGCGATGATCGCGTCGTCGACCAGAAGACCCAGGGCCAGAATCAGTGAACCCAGGGTAATGCGGTCAAAGTTCTTGCCGGTGGCAGCCATGACGACGAAGACTGCGGCCAGGGTCAGCGGCACTGCGGCCGAGACCACGATGCCGGCACGCCAGCCCATGCTGAGGAAGCCCACCAGCATCACCACGCCGAGCGCGGCAATGAACTTGAGCATGAACTCGTCGACGGCCGAACTGATGTTGACCGACTGGTCCGTGACCCTGGAAAGGCTTATGCCCAGCGGGAGCTCGGCGTTGATCGCAGCGGCTTCCGCCTCCAGCGCGCGGCCAAGATCGAGGCCGTTCCAGCCCTCGCGCATCACGACCTCGAGCATCAGCGCCGGCTCGCCGTTGTTGCGGATGAGGAAGGTGGCCGGGTCTTCGTAGCCGCGCTTCACCTCGGCAACGTCGCCGAGCTTGAGCGTACGTCCGCGCGCAGCGACCGGCGTGTTCCGGATCGCCTCCAGGTCGTCGATCGCTCCGTCCAGCCGGATGAACACCTGCGGTCCCTTGGCTTCGATCGAGCCGGCGGGCGTCATGACGTTGCGCCCGTTCAGCGCCGCAAAGAGGGCTTGCGGGGAGACGCCCAGGGTCGCGAGGCGGTCGTGGGAGAACTCGACGAAGATCCGTCCGGCCTGCTCGCCGATGATGTTCACCTTGTTGACGCCCGGCACGTGCAGCAGACGCTGACGCAGGGTCTCGGCATCGCGCACCAGCTGCCGATGCGCAGCGCCGTGCGCCTTCAAGGCGTACAGCGCGAAGGTCACGTCGGCGTATTCGTCATTGACCATCGGGCCGATGACGCCACGCGGCAGCTTGAGTGCCTCGTCGCCGAGCTTCTTGCGCGCCTGATAGAACTCGTCGGGGACGTCAGCCGGCGGCGTACTGTCGAGCAGGGTCAGCGTGGTGAAGGCCAGGCCCGGTCGCGTATAGGTCTCGGACCGGTCATACCAGCGCAGTTCCTGCAGGCGCTTTTCGAGCGGCTCGGCGACGAGTTCTTCCATCTCCTTTGCCGTGGCCCCGGGCGAGGCCGTCACCACGGTCATCTGCTTGATCGTGAAGGCCGGGTCTTCCGCCCGGCCCAGCGTCAGGAACGCCACCGCGCCAGCGACGAAGATCACGATCATCAAGAACAGGGTGACCGACCGCTCGCGTACGGCAAGGGCCGAGAGGTTGAAGGCGCTGGTCGAATCACCCCCCTCATGGCGGGAAGGGTGCGCCCCCTCGGTCGAGTGCGTCGGAGCGCTCATTGCCGCTCTCCGCTGGACGCCGCCACACGTGCGGGGGTTTTGCTGTCGGCCACTCGCACGTGCTCGCCTTCCTGCAGCAGGTGGGCGCCGAGCACGACGATGCGATCGCCGGCGGAGACGCCACCGGTGACCGCAGCGGTTTCCTCACCGAGGCCGGTCACCTGCACCGCACGCCAGGTGACGCGGGTTCCTTGTTCCTGGCTTCCCCCTTGTTCCTGGCGTCCCTCTTCCTCGACCACCCATACGCCAGGCCCTTTGCCCGGGTCGAAGATCGCACCGATCGGTACCTGCACTGCGGGGCCGGAGCGGTCGCGGGAGATCTGGATCGAGACGGTCGAGCCCAGAGGCGCTTCCGCCAGGCGGCCTTCCAGCACGTAGCGTGCCTCGAAGGTGCGCGTGAGTGGGTTGGCGGCGTCAGACAACTGGCGTAAGCGGGCCGGGCCGGTGAGCCCGCTGCCATAAAGGGTCGCGACCCCTGCCGAGCCGACCGCCGGGCGCAAGGTTTCCGGGAGATTGACGACTGCTTCGCGGCGCCCGAAATTGGCCACACGGACGACCACTTGCCCGGCGCCGACGACCTGGCCCGGCTCCACCAGGGTGTCCACCACCACGCCGTCCGCGTCGGCGAGCAGGACGGCGTAGCCGGTTTCATTGCGGGCCATGTCGGCCTGAGCCTTGGCCGCCTCCAGTTCCGCCCGCGCCGCGTCGGCGGCGGCCTTGATCTTGTCGTAGGCAGAGGCCGATACGGCGCCCGTCGCGACGAGATCGCGGTATCGCGCTTCGTCGTCCGCGGTCTGGCGCGCCCGCGCTGCGGCAGCGGTCACCGCCTCGTCACGGGCGCGCGTGGCAAGCCGCAAGTCGGTGGGATCGATGCGCATGAGCGGCTGGCCGCGCTTGACGGTCTGCCCGGTGTCGACCAGACGTTCCAGGATCTTGCCCGGAACGCGGAAGCCCAGGTCGCTCTGCACCCGCGCCGCAACGACGCCGGTGAAGGACCGGTCAGCCTGCACCGCGGCCTCAACCGCTCCCACCCGCACCAGCGGAATCTGGGTGCGCGCGTCGATCGAGGACGTGGCCTCGCCGCACGCCGCCAGCGTCAGGGGCAGCAGACCGACGGCGGCGAGGAAGGGAATATTGCAACGCTGAAACATGGCGACCTCCGGGAACACGAAGGCCTCCATCTTCATTCGAGTGACTATGGTTGTCAATAGTCACTACGTGCGGACGTGGGAACGCTCTAAGGCGCCAGACTGCGCAGCACCAGATTGGAAAGCTGCGTCGGTGCCTCGTCGGCCACATCCAGGTTGTACTGGAGCAGCAGCGGATTGACGTAGGGCTGCATGACCAGATCGATCGCCTGCACCGTCTCGTCCAGCGGGGTCTTGCGTTCGAACTCGCCACTTTCCCGGCCCTCGCGGACGATCTCGGTGAGGATCTGCCGGATGCGCTCGCAGTAGGCGCGTGCGGACGGCCAGCCCTCGCCGGCCGAGTGCGCGGCGATGTCGTACAGCTTGCGGTCGTTGAAGAACAGGCCCACGCCGGTTGATACCAAGGTCCTGAACATGCGGCGGAATTTTTCGGTGGGCGTGGGTGCGCCAGCCACCGCCTCCTCGACCGCAAGGATGATGGCGCTCAAGGTGGTGGCGCAGATGGCCTCGCCGATCGCCTGCTTGGAATCGAAGAACTTGTAGATGTAGGCCTTGGAAAAGCCGATTGCCTTGGCCAGATCCGAAACGGTGGTCTTTTCGTAGCCGTAGTGGCTGAAGTGTTCTCCGGCCGCCGCGACGATCTGCTCTCGAACGCTGTGGTCGGCGGGGCCGCGCGAGTGGGGTGTAGAAGTGTCGATTTCGCTCATGGAAAAACAATACCGCGTCGATGATGGCTTGACAATGAGTGACCACTACGGATTATAGTCACCGCGTGAACTCAACTTTCCGGGAGACTTTAATGTTCGCCTATCCCCGCTCTCTCGTCCTACTTCTGAGCGCCGGTGTCTTGACGGGCTGCGCCGTGGGTCCTGAGTATCGGCAGCCTGAGATCGCGCTTTCGCCGGTATTCATCGGTCAGGAAGCTGTCGAGCGCCGACAGGTACGGCAGCAGGCGGACCTCACGATCTGGTGGGCCGCCTTCAATGATCCGCAGCTTGAGCGCTTCGTGGCCCTGGCGCAGGAGCAGAACCTGGACATCGCGCAAGCGGCGGCCCGTGTCGCCCAGTCGCGCGCCGGCCTTGGCGCGGCCAACGCCGCACTGCTGCCCTCGGGCCACGTCGCCGGTGAAGCGGCCAGGGCCTATCGCTCCGTCGAAACGCCCTTGGGCCAGATCCTGAACTCGACGCCCGATTTCGACCGCGACGGCAGAGCCTACGAAACCAATATCGCTGCGAGCTGGGAGCTGGACGTGTTCGGAGGTCTGCGCCGCGGACGGGAAGCGGCGTGGGCCGAATACCAGGCTTCGGAAGCGGGCGCGGTTGCGACGCGCCTGGCCGTGACGGCACAGACTGCCGACATCTACATCACCATCCGTGGATTGCAGGCCCGGCTGGATGTCGCCCGGCGACAGGTCAGGACGCAGCAGGAACTGCTCAGCACCATCAAGCTTCTGCACGGCAAAGGGCTGGCGGCCGAGCTTCAAGTGAGGCAGGCCGAAGGTGCGCTTGCCCAGGCTCAGGCCTCGGTGCCGGTGCTTGAGGCGGGTCTGGACGCCGCCATGAATGCACTGGACGTGATGCTGGGTTCTCACCCGGGCACGCATCGGGCCGAATTGGCCGCCCCCCGTGATATTCCGGCAGCCCCGCAGATCGCGGCCATGGGGGCGCCGGCCGAACTGCTTCGCCGGCGGCCGGATCTGATCGCGGCCGAACGTCGCCTCGCCGCATCCAGCGCGCGTATTGGCGGCGCTATCGCCGAGTACTACCCGAAACTCTCTCTGAGTGGACTGATAGGCAGCGCGACATCGGTCGCGAGCGGCAATCTGTTCACCCGTGGTGCGGGTCAGGCTGCAGGCGTGCTGGGTCTGCGCTGGCGTCTGTTCGATTTCGGCCGCATCGACGCGCAGATCGATCAGGCGAAAGGATACGAAGCGGAAATGCTGTCCGCGTACCGGCTTGCTGTCCTGCGGGCAACGGAAGACGTCGAGAACGCGTTGTCGTCGTTGGTCAGGCGCGAAGAGCAGGCCGCTGTGCTGACTCAAGGTGTGGACTCATTCGGGCGCGCACGGGACGCCTCGTTTGCGGCGTATCAGAAGGGTGTCGTCAGCCTGATTGAAGTCCTGCAAGCGGACGAAAGTCTCCTTCGTGCATCCGACGCGCGCGTTCAAGCACAAACTGAATCCGTACGCGCAGCGGTCGCTGCCTTCAAGGCACTGGGTGGAGGGTGGCAAGCACGTGAATCGGACGCGCTGGCAGTCAGGTAGTCGCCGGGAGGCCCGTCGCGCCCGGGGGTTCGCGCGTGGTGTCT
The DNA here is from genome assembly GCF_018780585.1 of Methyloversatilis discipulorum. Taxonomy (GTDB): domain Bacteria; phylum Pseudomonadota; class Gammaproteobacteria; order Burkholderiales; family Rhodocyclaceae; genus Methyloversatilis; species Methyloversatilis discipulorum_B. Next base: position 23,930 of record NZ_JADMJL010000034.1, read on the forward strand.
GCTAACGCCCACAAGCGCGTCACGAAGAACGTCGCCGTCATTCTGACAGGCGGCGTGAATCACCCCGGGTTTTGCGGACGCTCGTCTCCGCTGCCCGCCGCACGTGACCGTGCCCGCACGCCCCGCGCCGTAACCCCGCGCTCGCGGCGCAGCAGTTTGCGCAGCATCGACGGGTCGGCATAGCCGACCTGGGCGGCCACCGATTCGAGCGAGGCGTGGCCGGTTTCGAGCAACTGGGTGGCACGCTCGACGCGCAGTTTCTGCACGTACTGAATGGGCGACATGCCGACCGCCGACGCGAAGTGCCGGCTCAGCGTGCGCGGCGTCATGTGCAGCGCGTCGGCCAGCATGGCGAGCGTGACGGGTTCGCCGAGGCGGGTCTGCAGCCAGCGGTCGGCGCGCTGCAGCGTCGGTGTCTGCCGTGCCAGATGCGAGGCGATGGCGTACTGACTTTGCGATACGCGGTGGTCCAGCATCAGGAAGCGTGCGCAACTGCGTGCCAGTTCGTCCGAGCCGTGGTGCGCCACCAGCGCGAGCATCAGGTCGGCCTGGGCCAGCGCGGCGCCGGCGGTGCTGATCGGGCCGTCGCTGACCACCATGCGCGTCATGTCGAGATCGACCTGCGGAAAGCGTTCGCGGAACAAGGGCGCCAGCCACCAGCTGGTGGTGGCGACGCGCCGGTCGAGCAGGCCGGCCTGCGCCAGCGCGAAGGTGCTGACGCAGGATGCGGCGACGACGGCGCCCCCTTCCAGCCAGTGGCCCACACGCGCCATCGCCTTCACCACGTCGCGCGTCGCCAGCCATTCTTCCAGCGCTTCGCGCTGGGCGCGATTGGCGCCCGGCAGCAGCACCAGATCGGGCGCCGGCAGATCGACCATGCGCGCGAGCGGGCCGACTTCGAGCCCGGAACCGCTGCGCTCGCGCCGCCGCCCGGTGCCGGCCAGCGTCACCTCGAACAGCGGCGGTCGTTCGGCCTGCAGACACAGGCGGTTGGCGGTGTTCATCACGTCCAGCGTGATGCCCAGGCTGATGTCGAGCACGCCGGGCAGGATCAGTACGGCGGTTTTCATGATGTCCATATTAGCCCGATTGATGTCGATCCAGACACTCGATCGGAAGGCTCCCGGACCGCAGCATGGACACCCGGACATCCAAGGCCGCACGGCAACAGTGGCGGCGGGTGTCCGCCCGACGATCACCGAGGAGCCTCACGTGAATACCCCTGACGAACGCTTCCTGCGTGCCGGCACTTCCCGGCTGGCGCACACCACCGGCGGACTGGATTACCTGCACGACAGCGCGGGCACGCCGTTCAACTACATGTACCCGCCGCCCGACGGCGAGCCGTGGGAGAACTGCAGCTACCGCACGCACGTGGTCGACATCATCGACGCCCGCCCGGGCGCGCAGCACTTCCTGCTCCACCGTCAAGGCTTCGAACTGCGCGAGGTGGCGAGTTGCGTTGATGACTTCGATGACGACGCGCGCATCCGCAGTCGCTACTACCCGGAGGTCGAGGCCATCGCCTGCGAGGCCGCCGGCGGTGTTCGCGCGCTGTGCTTCGACCACCAGATCCGCCGGCGCAGCCGCGACGAACAGCAGCTCACCTTCGGCCGGCAGAACGCCCAAGCCTCGGCGGTGGGGCGCGTGCACAACGACTATTCGGAGGCGAGCGGTCTGCGCCGCCTCGCGCTGGTGCTGCCCGACGAGGCGGACCGCGCGCGCATCCGGCGCTATGCGGTGGTGAACGTGTGGCGCCCACTGATCGAGCCGGTGCTCGACGCGCCGCTGGCGATGTGCGATGCGCGCTCGGTGATGGCGCAGGACCTGGTCGCGGCGGAGATCCGCTACCCCGGACGCAGCGGCGAAATCTATGTGCTGAAGCACGCGCCGCAGCACCGCTGGCACTACTTCCCGCACATGACGAAGCGCGAGGTGCTGGTGTTCAAGCAGTACGACTCGCAGGCGAGCGGCGTATCGCGCTTCACGCCGCACGCCGCCTTTCTCGACCCGGCCGCACCGGCCGACGCGCCGCTGCGCGCGAGCATCGAGGCGCGCTGCCTCGTGTTGTTCGACTGAGGGCGCGTCATGAACGACCCGTTCATCGAATACTGGTTCGACTTCGCCAGCCCCTACAGCTACCTCAGCACGGCGCACATCGACACGCTGGCCCGGCTGCGCGGCGTGCGCGTGCTGTGGCGCCCGCTGCTGCTCGGCCCCATCTTCCGTGCCGCTGGCTGGCAGGCCTCGCCCTTCCTGCAGCAGCCGGCCAAGTTCGCCTGGATGTGGACCGACCTTACGCGCCAGTGCGCGCGGCACGCGCTGCCGTGGCGCAAGCCGTCGCAGTTTCCACGCAACGGCGTGCTGCCCGCCCGCATCGCGCTCGCGCATGCGGAAGCGCCGTGGATCGCCTCTTTCTGCACCCGCGTGTTCGAACTGAACTTCGTCGATGACGCGGACATCGACGACGTCGATGCGATGCGTCGCCTGCTCGCCGAACTGGGCCAGCCGGCGGATGCCGCGCTCGCGAGCGCGCAGTCGCCCGAGGTGAAGCAGGCGCTGCGCGCGCAGACCGAGCAGGGGGCGCGGCGCGGCCTGTTCGGCGCGCCCAGCTTCTTCGTCGGTGATGCGCTGTACTGGGGCAACGAACAGCTGGAGGACGCACTCGATGCCGCCATCCACCGTCGATGAGCACAGCGGCGCGCCGGAGGGCTTCGTGCCGCGCGTGCTGCGCGGCCCCTTCTTCGGCGGTCGCACGGTGTTCACCGGCGGCGTCCTCACGGATCTGTTCGCGGCACGCATCACGGGCGACGACTGCAACGGGCTGGGCATCACGCACGGCGGCGTCATCGCCACGCTGGCCGACATCTTCCTGGTCGGCTTCATCGCCGCGCAGTTGCCGGCGCCCGCACGGCTGGTGACCGCCAGCCTGTCCGTCGACTACCTCGGCCCGAGCCGCGCGGGTGACTGGCTGCTCGGCCGCATTCATGCGCACCGCATCGGTCGCCGCCAGTGCGTCGCGTCCGGCGAGTTCCGCGTCGGCGAGCGGACGGTTGCGCTGATCAAGGCGAGCTGCGCCATCACTCCTGAGACCGGAGCTTCGCAATGACGAATCCCTGCTTTGCCGATACCCCCGAACCGCCCTACTACGTGGTGATCTTCTCGGCGCAGCGCACGCCCGGCGACAACGGCTATGCCGACATGGCCGAGCGCATGGTCGAGCTGGCCGCGCGGCAGCCAGGCTTTCTCGGCATCGAGCGCGCCCGCAACCCGGACGGCTTCGGCCTCAATGTGTCCTACTGGGCCAGCGAGGAGGCCATCGCAGCGTGGCGCAATCACGCCGAGCACGCACTCGCGCGCCAGACCGGCCGCGAACGCTGGTACGCGCAGTTCTCGCTGCGCGTGGCGCGGGTCGAGCGCGCGTACGGGACGACGCTGCGGAAATGACGTCGCCCGTCCTTGCCTTGCCCTCCACATCACAGGAGTCCTGTATGTCTGCACCCCCGCGCCCGATTGCCGTGCTTGCCGCGGACGTGGCCCCGCGCAACCGGCCGTCCGCCTACCCGGAACCGTTCGCGTCGCGCATGCGCGGTCGCACCAAGCGTGCGCTCGGCGATCTGTTCGGCCTGCAGAATTTCGGCGTGAACCTGACGCGGCTCGAACCCGGCGCGGTGTCTGCGCTGCGCCACGCGCACAGCCGGCAGGACGAATTCATCTACGTGCTGCAGGGCGCGCCGGGGCTGCACACCGACGAAGGACTGACCCGCCTGTCACCCGGCATGTGCGCCGGTTTCGCAGCGGGCAGCGACAACGGCCATCGTCTCGTCAATGACACAACGGAAGTCGTGCTTTATCTGGAGATCGGCGACCGCAGTCGGGACGATCAGGCGAGCTACCCGGACGACGATCTGCGGGCGGAACTGATCGACGGGCACTGGGTGTTCAGCCACAAGGACGGGCGACCGTACTGAGGGGGCGAAGGGTCGGCACACGGTGCGGTGGGCCTGGGATGGAACGGAATGAACGGGCCGGTATTCGCCATCTGCGTGGCGTGAAGGGGCGCCAGGCTGCCGCCCCTTCGTCCGTCACGCCTGCATCAGCCGGCGACCGCTTCCGCCGCGCGACGCAGGGCGGCCTCTTCCTGCTCGATCCACTGCTTCAGCTTCTCGACGTGTTCCGCTTCTTCGCGCACGAACTCCTTCGCCACCTTGCGGATGTTCGCGTCGCGCGTGGTGTTGGCAATCGCGTAGTAGAACTCGTAGCCACGGCGTTCGCCCTGCAACGCGGCCTTGAGCGCACCGAGACGCGTCAGGGCGGGATCGCCTGCCCACAGTGCAGTCTTTTCCGGGGTGGTGTTGTCGGGCCAGGCGGAACTGGCCGGCAGGCTTTCCACCACTTCGTACTTCGCGCACCTGGCCTTGGCCTCTTCCAGATGCAGGCGCGAATAGCTGCCGAGCTGCGCGAACAGCGCAGCCACGTCGCTGTTGCCACAGGCGTTCATGCGCTCCGCCAGTTCTTCGAAGTGCACGGCAGCGTCTTCTTCGACCTTGACCGCATAGTTCAGGAACTGGTCGAGCGTCTGGATGCCGACACCGCCCTTGTAGATCGCGGCGGCGATCGACAACGCCGGTCCCTTCACCGGCTTGGTCACATCGCCTTCGAACACGACGGCGATATCCTCGTCGCGAACGAAGCACTGGCAGGCCAGCCGGTGACGCGGCGGCATGTCATTCACTTCGGCGTCCATGATCTCCTGCTTGGTGATCTTGCCGAGCTGACGCAGGATTTCCTTTTCCTTTTCAGTCAGGGCGATGCCATAGCGCACGGTCGGGCTGTAGTGCACGACCTCCACCAGGCATGAGCCGCATTCACCGTCCTGACAGTCGAACGGAATCGGGATGTTGTTGGCTTTGGCGAGGGCGAGCAGAGTGCCGCGTTCACCGGCCACCGCATAGACCGTGAGATCGCGCGGCATCAACGGAGAAGAGAAGGTTACGTTAGCCATTTCGGGGCTCCAGGTTGTGTCCGGATCGGACCCGGTCTGACTGCAAGTTGCATGCCGCGTGAATGGCGCCTCCGTGTAACCTTCATGACATGAGTGCATACCATGAAGTCATTGATCCACATCATGAAATTGCGTTTTGTCCCGCTTTCACGAAGGTGGATGAACGACGGGTTTGATCTGCTTCAAGGCGGTTTGAAAGTGCTGTGCTAACGCCTGCGCTGCAGGGGCGTGGCGCCTTGTGGACAGACCTGTCGGCTACGCAGTGTTTGCGACACAAATCGCATCGCCGAACACCGCGTGCAGTTCAACTTCCATCCTGGCCGTCGTCCTTCAGGCCGGCGACGATGGCGTCGAAGACCAGACGCACCCGCGCCGGCACCGGGCCGCGCTGCGGGCGATACACCATGACGTCCCACGGCGGCGGTGCGTCCTTCTCCAGCACCTCGACCAGTCGCCCGGCGCGCACGTGTGCGCGCGCCAGATAGTCGGGCAGCTGCGCGAACGCGATGCCGGCCAGCGCGGCTTCGCACTCGGCCGCCGGGTCGTCGGTGAAGAAGGCGGGCTGCTGCGGCAGCAGCGTACGTTCGCGGCTGAAGAACCAGTGCCACGGGCGGTTGGTGTTGCGGTTGATCAGCGCGCTGGTGGGCAGCGCGTGCAGCGCTTCGACCGAGGGCGGCACGCCGACGCGTTCGATCAGCGCCGGACTTGCATGCACGCCGAAGGCCACCTTGCCGACACGCCGCATCACGGAGCGCGCGTGGCTCAACACGCCCATGCGCACGCCGATGTCGATCTGTTCGTCCACGGCGTCGCTCAGTTCGTCCGACAGCCGGATGTCGATGGCAATGCCCGGATGCTCCACCGCGAGCCGGGTCAGGACGGGCAGCACGAGCAGTCGACCGAGCGCGCGCGGCGCGGTGATGCGCACGCGCCCGGCCATCGCCGCGGCTGCCCGCTTCTCGGCGGGCCGCAGCACTTCGTCGAGCTGCGACAGCGTCGCTGCGGCTTCGGCTGCCTTGGCGGTGCCGAACTCGGTGATGCGCGTTTGCCGCGTCGTGCGGTGGAACAGCGTTTCGCCGAAGTGATCTTCGAGACGGCGGATGGCCCGGGTGACGGCCTGCGGCGACAGGCCCAGCCGGGTTGCGGCCTCGCGGAAGTTCTTCGCGTCGGCGGCGGCGACGAAGATGCGCAGCGCGTCCTGCAGTGAATTCATGGTCTGCCGAAAAGTGGAATACTGAAATCCGGATCATTCCATTTATTTCCACTCCCCGCATCCCGATACTGGCTACATCACCCATTCAACAGAGGATGCAGTCATGAAAGCCCTTCACACTTCCATCGTTACTTCCTTCGCAGTGCTGGCTGGTCTGGCCGCCACGCCGGCCTTCGCTTCGCCGCAGGGCGCGGACAGCAAGGCGGTCGCCGCCGAGTGCGCGGCACTGCCCGGCCATGCCGAACTGCGCGAGGCGCTCACCCGTGCCCGGCGCGCTGACAACGGCGGCTTCGATCTCGACATGTGGGGCACTGTCGTGAGCCGCAGCGGCACGGTGTGCGCGGTGGCCTTCACCGGCGAAAGTAACGCCAGCCAGTGGCCGGGCAGCCGGGCCATTTCGGCGCAGAAGGCGAATACCGCCAATGCCTTCAGCCTGCCCACGCTGGCACTGGCCACCGCCAATCTGTACAGCGCCACGCAGCCGGGCGGCAGCCTGTTCGGTCTGCAGGAGAGCAATCCGGTCAATGCAGCGCTGGCGTATGCCGGACCTGCAACGGCCTGGGGGCAGGCGAACGATCCGCTGGTGGGCCAGCGCATGGGCGGCGTCAATGTGTTCGGCGGCGGGCTGGCGCTGTACAGCGCACAGGGCGAACTGCTGGGCGCGCTCGGCGTGTCGGGCGACAGCTCCTGCGCCGATCACGCCATCGCCTGGCGTACGCGCAACCTGCTGCGGCTCGACTACGTGCCGGCCGGTGTTGGCCCGGATGGCGTCGATCAGATCAGCTTCGACGGCGACTGGAAGCAGCCGCACTGCGTCAATGCCGCGACCGAAGAGGCGGTGGTGAAGGCCTTGCCGCCCACCCGCCGCCGCGACGGGCTGGCTGCGACGACGCAGGACTGAGCGGTATCGAGGGCGTCCCTGGTGGCGCCCTCTGTCGGCGCCGGGTCGGCAGCGGAGCGACCTATCCTCGACGGCTCATCGCCAGCAGTCCGCTGGTCTGGTCGGTGATCGCCATTACAACGTCGCGTTGCAAACGGCTCAGCCAGCGTTCGGGCAGGGCGCGCGCGCCGCACAGGGCGCCGGCCAGCATGCCGACCAGGGCGCCGGTGGTGTCGGCGTCGTCACCCATGTTGACGGTGGCAATGAGCGCCGTTTCGAAATCGGCGTGGCTGACGAAGTGGTACAGCACGGTCTGCACGGTATCGACCACATAGGCGGTGGCGCGGCCGGGGTAGGGCTGGAAGGCGAAGGCGGGGTGGGTCTGCACCCAATCCGCCACCCAGGCCGCGCCATCGTCGTGCGATGCTCCCGACAGCAGACGGGCGAGCAGCCGCGCGAAGCCCACCGTGGCGGCATCGGACAGCGGGTGGTGGTGGGTGATGCGCGCCTGCGCCAGGCTCACGCGTTCCAGCGCTGCGGCGTCGTGCCACAGCGCCAGCACCGTCGGCAGGTTGCGCATCAGCGCGCCATTACCGCCATCGCGCTCGTTCTGCAGGCCGCTCAGGCTGCCGTCGGCAAGGTAGCGCTGCAGGCCGCGGCGGCAGGTGTTGCCACAATCCACCGGCTTGCCGCGCAGCCAGCCGACGAAGGCATCGGCGATCACGCGCGTCATGCCGGCGAGTTCGTCGTCGCCGGCCTGCGCCGCGCTGGCCAGACGCGCGCCGCCGACCTCCAGCAGCGCATCACCCAGCGCCAGGCACATCGTCGTGTCGTCGGTCACCTGTCCGCGCGCCAGCCTAAGCCAGCCGCCGCCGACGATGTCTCGATGCTCGCCATACTGCGCCCGGATTTCGCGCGGGCGCATGAATTCGACCGTGGCGCCCAGTGCGTCGCCGATGGCCAGACCCAGGTAGGCGCCGAGGGCGCGGTCGTACAGCGTGTCGAAGTCGTCAGTCATATGCGGTTCAGAAAGCGGATTCATTGGCAGCTTGCCTGTGCCGGGTAGTCGCCGCCCAGGGCAAGCACTTCCTGTTCGCCGTGCAGCACCGGGCCGGGCAGCAGACCGGGCCACACCAGCAGCTTGCAGCGCGGCACCTGCAGTTCGAACACCCAGTCGCCGAAACAGCCGGCCTCGTCGCGCGACAGCGAAAAGGACGCGATGCTGTTCAGGCGCACGGTGCATTCGCGGTCCTGCAGCCGGCCGGCCACCAGTTGCTCTTCGCAGCGCGTGCTGCCGCGCCACAGGCGCACATGCGTGTCGTCGCCGGTATGGCGCGGCAGGCCGAAGCGGGTGAGTGCCCACTGGCTGAATTCGTACAGCAGGTCGAGCTGCTGGTGGATGCAGTTGCCGTGATAGCGGCTGGCGGCCTTCTCTTCGAGATAGCTCACCCAGGCGGGGGACGGGAAGCGCTCCAGCCTTGCCTTGTGGAACATGGGTACCAGGCCGAAGCGGCTTTCGACCCAGCCTTTCAGCACGGCGCCGGCCGGGCCGTTGGCGTCGCCACCCCAGCCTTGCAACAGACGGCGCCAGCTGCAGCGCCAGCGTCGCGCCTCGGCGCTGTCGCGCGGCGCGTCGGCCGGTTGCAGGCCGAAGGCGATGGCGACGTAGTGCTCGAACACGTCGCGCGCTTCGGGCAGATCCGCGCAGCGATCCAGCAACGCGAACAGACCGCGGTGCGCCTCGCGCGTGCCGGCGATGTGCAGCGGCACCGGATGTTCGTTGAACAGCCGGCTGGCCAGCACCGGCGCCGGCACGCCGACCAGATTGGTGCTGTACCAGCGGTGCGGCTGGGCGTCCGCCGTCCCGCCCGTGTCAGGCGAGACGACGGACGCATCCAGCGCGGATGCGGGTGACGACAGCGTTCCGGGTTGCGCGTGTCGCGGCCCGGTGCCATGCGGAAGAGCAGATTCGATCGGCATCCGGCCAGTATTCGAGGCCTTTTCGCCGCCCGTCAAGCACGGTGGTCAAGGATGATGCAGATCGCTGCCCGGTCAGGCCGGACGCGCCTCAGGGCGCGCTTTGCTGGCTTTCCGGATAGGCGGTTTCAGTGCTGTCGTGCGTGCGTTCCCAGTCGCCGACCGGGTCGACCGGCGTCTTCTTGCGATGGGCAAATGCATATCCAAGTGCAAGGGCGAGCGAGGCTGCAATCAGCTTGATCATCGATATTTCCTCCAGGTGCGGGGTCACCGGGCGCGGCGACCTGTCAGTTCAGTGTGGGCCGGGGCGGCAGCGCTCGCTGTAGGCCGGCAGTACCGCTGCACGTAGGACGGGCGCTGAGCCATTCCGGTCCAGTGGTTTGCGCTACGCGGCGCCGATGCTCACCATCCGCACCGGCCCACCCACCGCTACAGCGATGTTCAGCGTCGCAGCAAACCGCGCGCCCGCCGTCGATGGCCGGCCGCCGGGCCTCGTGTATCGTCTGCCCCGACCGCGCGCTGCCTGCACGTCGCACCGCGCCCGACCCTTCCTGCGCAAACGGAGCCCGACCCCTCATGCCGAAATTCGTCGATACCTCGCCGCCCGGCGTCTGCATCTTCTGTCGCATCGTCGCCGGCGAACTGCCCGCCGCGCGCGTGTTCGAGGACGATCTGACGCTGGCATTCATGGACCTCGGTCAGGTCAATCCGGGTCACGTGCTGGTGGCGACCCGGCGGCACGCCGTCACGCTGTTCGACATCACGCCGGAGGAGGGCGCCGCGGTGATGAATACCGCGCAGCGCGTGGCCGCCGCCATCCGCGAAACCTTCGACCCGCCGGGGCTGAATCTGCTGCAGGCCAACGGCAAGGAAGGCGAACAGACGGTGTTCCACTTCCACATGCACGTGCTGCCGCGCCACGCGAACGACGGCGTCGGCCTGATCTGGCCGCGCAAGGAACCGGGTGCCGAGGTGCTGCGTGGGTATGCGGCGCAGCTCGCCGATGTGCTGACGCGGGGCTGAGGCAGGCTCGCCGGAAGAACCGTATCCCGGCGGCGATCAGCGCATCTCGAACAGTTCCTGATGGAAACGGTCGGGCGGCAGGCCGTGGGCGACGAAGTCCGCGCGCAGCGCCTCACCGAAGCGCGGCGGGCCGCAGAACCAGATGCTGGCAGACGCCCAGTCGGGCACCGCGGCGCGGATGCGTTCGCCATTCAGGCGTCCGTCCCGGGCGTCGACCAGCAGGTGCAGTCGCACGCCGGCCGCTGCGGCATCCGCGGTGAGATGGTCGATGGCGCTCTGATCGAAGTCGGCCGTCGGATGAAAAAGATCGATCGCCCGCGCGTCCGGTTTGGCGGCGCGCTGCTTCATGCGGGCGATGAAGGGCGTGATGCCGATGCCGGCCCCGACCCAGATCTGCCGCGGCTGCGTATCCTCGAAGTCGAAACAGCCGTACGGCCCCTCGACGGTCACCGGCATGCCGATCTTCAATGTGTCACGCAGTCGGCGGGTGTGGTCGCCCAGCGCCTTGGCGATGAACACGAGCCGGCGCTCAGCCGGATTCCATGCCGACGCGATCGTGTACGGGTGAGCGCCTTCGCGCCTGTCCGACGTGACGAAGGCGAACTGCCCCGGCGCGTGTCCGCGCCAGCCATCCTCCAGCTGTATGGCCGCTTCGAGCACGTGCACGCCGGGGTATTCGGTCAACGCCGCGATGTGGCCCTGCACCTTGTGACCGGCCCCGATCCGCCCGCCCAGGCTCAGCAGCGCGGCCACGCTGCCGCCGATCAGCAAGGCCGCCAGCAGCCAGCCGACCGGCTGCGACCAGTACGCGAACTTGGTCAGCACCACCGTGTGATAGGCCAGCGCGAGATAGGCGAGCGCAATCCATTTGTGCGTCCTGGCGAACCAGTGGTAGGGAAAGCGCTTGACCAGCGCCAGCACGATCAGCACCACCGCCGCATAGAACGCCCACTCGCCGACGGCTTCGGCCATCCCGCGCTGGCCGCGCAGCCAGCCTTCGACCGCACCCAGCGTTTCGCCGGCCACCGGCTTGCGTGCCGGCCGCACCAGCCAGCCCCAGCCCACCATCCACTTGGTACCGGTCGCCCACCACCAGTGCAGGACGGCCACCACCAGCGCCGCGATGCCCAGCCACTTGTGCAGCCGATACATTCTGTCCAGCCCGCCCAGCAGCGACTCCAGCCATTTCGAACGCAAGGCCAGCAGCATCGCCACACTCATCACGACGATGCCGATCACTCCGCTGTATTGCATGAACACCGAGCGGAACGAGAAATAGGTGAACGGCTCGGGCAGCAGCGTGTCGGTGGCGAGCCAGAGCGCGGTGGGCAGCAGCAGGGTTGCGAGGAATGCGAGGCGGAGGCGTTTCATGATTTCATGAAGTGCTTGGAGTAATTTTGACCGTAACCTCAATGTTTCAATTCACCCGCCGACGTGGCTCTTGGCGCAGGTCTGGCGGAATGACTAATTAACCAGATTTTTGTGCAAGCGGTCCAAGTAGAAGGCGTTCAAAATCGGCGTGATGTGGTGTCGCAGCTTCAAGCATTGTGACAATCTTCTCGGCGAGGTCGTTCTTGTTGTACTCAACGCCTCCACGTGACACCCGATCGCCAACAATATCGAGCTCTCCAGAGCCGGGAAATATCTTGTCAACCAGTGCGGGTGGGTAATAGTGCTCAATGCCGTTTAATGGCCACTTGACTATGTTCTCTCGAAAAACCCCCATCTTCTCCAATTGCTCCGGCAATGAGGCTGAATGAACAGAATCGAGGACTACAAATATTCGATCTCTATAGGGACTCCGCTGTATGTCTGTCAGCAGGCCGCCTGCAATTGTTAGAACTTCTTTTATTCGGGAATCCGAGTTTGCTGAAATGACGCTTAGCTGGGAGTTTGGAAATCTGATACTTGTTGCTCTCTCAATGAAGCGGTGATCGCATTTTCCCTCTACAAGGAGGATGATGGATGGGAGGTAGAGTGTTTCGAAACGATTTCCTAAAAGGAAAAAGTGAACCTTGTTTAGCTCTCCCAGTGTTGAAACCGACCTTAAGTCGATCTCATCGCCCTGCTTTGATACGACATAGTTATTGCCAATATGTCGCCGGTCCAAGAATACAGTTGAATGTGTTGCGAAAACTATGGTTCGAATGTGAGGGAAGTACTTGGCTCGATGTTCGCGGTCGAAGAGAAAGTCCGCGAGCACTCCCTGTGCCTCCGGACTGACGCCTAGTTCGGGCTCGTCGATTAGGAAAGTGTCACAGTCGTTGCTAAGTAGGCTGGTCAGTAAGGTTGCGATCAGGCGGAACCCAGAGCTGGTGTAAGAGATGTTGTGTCCGTTGCAGGAGATGTACTTCTGAGACATGGAGTTGCCAGGAACTGTCTCCTTTATTTCCATTCGGGTCCCGAGAAGTTGTTCGATAATCTCGACAAGCGTATCGCGTTGTGAATCAGTCAACTCGGCAATCGCTTGTTGAAGATTGACTGGCGAGTTGTCGATGTTCTGTTGCTGCTGGTTCCACTGATTCAGGAACTCGTTATAACGCTGATTTTTTTTATTCCTGTTCGGAGTGAAGTAACCGAGGAGGTTGAAGTTCTGATAGCGAGCCGGACCGAGGTACGAGGCGGTTGCTCCCCACTGTTGAGTGAGTGTTTTCAGTAGGAATGACTTTCCGCAGTTGTTGCGGCCGACCAACACTGCGTACTCGCTCTCGCGGATTTTTGTAATTAAATCTTGGGCGCTTTCTGTAAAGCGGGTGCTTGGGCGCTGATCATATTGGTACATGGAATATCCCTTAACCTGACAGGCTGACCAACTTTGTTAGTTGGGGCAATTTTTGGCGCCAAAATCCGACCGGTGCTGGGTAAACGCCGGCCTAAAATGACCTTGATACGCTCGCTTCTTCGACCTTGGCTGAAGATTTACATACGTTAATCGGCGATGAAAACCTTATCCTCGCGCGACCGCTCCTGAAACCGACTTGCCAGTGCGAGTCCTTCCGCTGACGAGAACTCAAGTACCTGAACCGCATTACACCATAAGCATCAGGGCGCTCCACGCCTGGCGACCGACACTCTCGATCGGACGTGGCGGGTTGCGAGATTCGTCAGCGCCATGCGAGACGCGGGTAACTCAGAAGAACGGGCTACCGACGCCCCCGCTGTAATTCCTTACTCAGCTGATACACGGCCATCGCTTAGAAGTTGCGGAAGCCGAGCCGATATCCGGTCTGGGCGTCGGGCGTGCCGAGGTCGGCCACGGTGGCCGGTTAGGCGATGAGGTTGCCGCCGTGCAGTGTCGAGGGTGGCGGTAACTTCGTCTCCCAAGCGGCTGATGAAGTGTGCGGCGGCACGTTAGTGCGGGGATCTGTCGGCGAAGACAGCCATGAACAGCACGTTGGTACGGCGGACGGCGGCGAGTGGAGTGACGGACGTGGCGTTAAATGTCCAGTCAGGTACGCAAGAACCATCCGTAGGGGAAACCGTAACGCCATACATTCAGCAGTTCGCCCGAGTTGTTGACTCCGACGATGGACATGATGCGATGGAGATAGACGAGGGCTTGGTCACGTTCCTCTGATTCATGCTGCTCCAACCCGATCAGGACACGCTTGAATGTCGCAAGGACAACTGAACGTCTCGGGTGAGGAGGCAACTCTGTGACCAACGATTGAATGATTGCATCGACTGAGGCCTGCGCGCTGGCGCGGACAGCTTCAGTCGGCGCGCCCGGGTAAAAAGTGCTCTCGTCTCTACCGAACTTCCGCTCGTCTTTCAGCGCCTGGAGTTCCGCCAGAACTTCGGGCGTGATTCTCAGTGATTGGTCGGGGAAGCTCGTCGGCCAGAAAAAGAACAGCGCGCCTGACAGACCCAGCGTCAGGACCAGTGCCGCAGTGGCAATCAGTGCTACGAGTACTTTCACGAAGACGGAGCTCATGAGCCGGTGCCTACGATATTTTCTAGCGCATACGTGCGCATCAAGTCCGGAAAACCCGGGGCGGTTCAAACCAGGCGTTGGCCGACAAGTGCGGTGAATTCCATGAGCGCTAACGTTTGAGTTCACTGACCGCCGAGGGCGGTCCGCGGGAATGCGCGGTTAGGCGGCATGTTCGTTGTGCCTCCTCAAGGCAAACACGAGGAACTGGAACTCTTCTGGACTCTTCACCCACGAGCGGGAGATCGCCGAAGGTTTGTGTTCGAACGGCACGTGGAGCTCGTTGGGCACACGCCACTTGTTGGAGTCAGGATCTCCAAACCCGACGACACACCCGCGCTGCAGCAAGGCTTCGGCAACCTGCTCGATCAAGCCAGGCAGCTCAGCCTCTGACGGCATGGGCTTAGGGCCACCGTACGCGCCCTGAGTAATGTTGAAGACGTAGACGACATCTCGTCTAGCTTCTGCCAGGAGATTTTCGATCCACTCAGGCATGACGCTCGCCATACGAATGCTGTCTAGCGACGCTGCAAAAAAATCCATTCAGGGGCAAGCGGTTGTGCCCGGCGCTCGCCGGATCGAACTCTTTCATCATCGTTTCACTTCCGCGATCTTCGTTTCGTCGTCGTCCCCGCACGTCTGCCCCACCCGGCGCCGCGCGCTTTCGAAACGGCATTGGTCTCGCCCACCAGCTTACCTAATTCGCGTATCCGTAGTGCCCGGCTTTTTCGATGTTGTGCGCCAGGCAATACAGCTTCCATTGCCCATCCATTTTCTCCCGGCCATGCGGCGTGAATAGGGTCTGCTGCATGTCTTCTGGATGTTGCCGAACAGTGCTTAAACGCTGCGAAGCACGCGGCGATCATCCTCTTACCTTCATAGGACTCTTCGCATGACTTCATCCCCGCGGTGTGCGACCCGTCGGCAACAGCAGGCGGGGAGGGGATGCCGTTCGGCACTCTCCGAGGAGCGCCGTACCAGCCTGCCACCTCACCCCTGCCGCAATTCCTGACTCAGCTGATACACCGCCATCGCATAAAAGTACGAGCGGTTGTAGCGGGTGATCGCGTAGAAGTTGCGGAAGCCGAGCCAGTATTCGGTCTGGGCGTCGGGGGTGACGAGGTCGACCAGGGTGGCGGGTTTGGCGATCAGGTCGCCGCCGCGCAGTGGGCGGGCGCCGGCGGTGTCGAGGGTGGCGGTGTCGATCGACGGTTCGACGCCGGCGGCGACGAGCGGGGCGGCGGCTTCGTCGGTGATGCGGATGCGCTGGGCCACCGGTTCGCCGCTTTCCCAGCCGTGCGCGGCGAGGTAGGCGGCGACGCTGCCGATGGCATCCACCGGGCTGTTCATCAGGTCGGTGCGGCCGTCGCCGTCGAAGTCGACGGCGTAGCGGCGCCAGCTGCTGGGCAGGAACTGCGGGTAGCCGAGTGCGCCGGCGTAGGAGCCGCGGAAGTCGGTGACGTCGCGGCCCTGCTCACGGGCGAGCAGGAACAGTTCGCCCAGTTCGCGGCGGAACAGTTCGGCGCGCGGCGGGTAGGTGAAGCCCAGCGTCGACAGTGCGCTCAGCAGTTCGAAGTCGCCGGTGTGGCGGCCGTAGATCGTTTCGACGCCGATGATGGCGGCGACCACTTCGCGCGGCACGCCGAAGGTCTGTTCGGCGCGTTCGAAGGTGGTGGCGTGTTCGGCCAGGAAGTCGCGGCCGGCGCGGATGCGCAGCGGTTCGACGAAGCGGCTGCGGTAGCGCGTCCACGATTTCACTGCCGGGCTCGACGGCGGACGGATGAGCTGGATCACGCGGGGCAGCAGCCGTGCTTCGGCGAAGCGCGCCAGCAGCTGCGCTTCGTCGAAGCCGTGCGCGGCGGCCAGTTCGGCGCAGAAGGCGCGCACGTCGTCGCGCTCGGCGAAGTTGTCCGGCGTGGTGCTGATCTGTGCCGGCAGCTGCGGCGCCAGCAGCAGGGCGCCGGCACCGGTCAGGAAGTGACGGCGGGATGCGGAGTGAGCAGTGAAGCGGGCGGTCATGTTCGGGGCGGTGTGCGGTGGCGGCGCAGCGCGCGGGCGTGCGTCCGGAGTGCGCGCACGGCCGGCGCATGGGCGGCGCGGCCGTAGCGGGCGTCTGCATAAAGTGTACACGCTGTGCGCAATTCTGCTGCCAGATCCGGGCGCAGCGCGGCGATGCGGTCGGCGTAATCGAACGGCCCTTCCCACGCTTCGCGGCCCAGGCCGGCCGGACGCAGCGCGCGGTCGATGCCGGCCCAGGCGCGCGCCAGCGCGTCGGCGGCGATCTGGCGGCGCAGCGCCCACAGCGTCAGCGCGATGGCGATGACGGCGCACAGCGAGGCCATCCATGCGGTCATCGTGCGCCAGTCCGGCTGCGCCATGCCGAGGCGCGCCAGCAGTTCGCGCTGCTTCTGCTGGTCGTAGGACAGCACCCACTGGTTCCACGCGTTGTTGGCCGCTTCCCAGCGGTGGCGCAAGTCGCGCAGCCAGCCGAGGTCGGCGCGGGCGACGAAGGGCACCGGTTCGCCGGCCGGCAGGTCGGCCAGTCCGCGTTCGACGCGCGACGGCAGGATGGCGGCGGTCGGGTCGACCCGGCGCCAGCCTTCGCCATCCAGCCACACTTCGGCCCAGGCGTGGGCGTCGGACTGGCGCACGACGACGAAGCCATCGACCTCGTTGCGCTCGCCGCCCTGATAGCCGGTCACCACGCGCGCCGGCAGCCCGGCAGCGCGCATCAGGAACACGAAGGCGCCGGCGTAGTGCTCGCAGAAGCCGCGCCGGCTGTCGAACAGGAACTGGTCGATGCCGTCCTCGCCGAGCAGTGGCGGCGTCAGCGTGTAGACGAAGGCTTCGCGGCGGAACAGGCGCAGCGCGGCGTCCACCGTTTCGGCGTCGCTGCCGGCGTCCAGGTGCAGCTGGCGGGCCAGCGCGCGGGCGCGCGGGTTGCCGTCCGGCGGCAGGCGGCGCGCTGCCTCCAGATAGGCGCTCCACTCTTCGCGGCCCGGGCGCGCCGTCGGCACCGATTCGAAACGGTCGCGCCGGCGCGCGCGCACGACTTCGCTGCCCAGTACCTGCCAGTCGTCGGACACGCGCGCGCCCAGCGGCAGGCCGGCCACGGTTTCCAGCGCGAACAGCCAGTTCTTGCCGTGCGGCTCCAGCGTCACTTCGTAGCCGATGCGCGGGCCGTCGACCGCGTGCGGTGTGCCGTCGTTGAGGCGGCGCGCGGCTTCGCCCTGACGCCAGGTGCGGCCGTCGAAGGAGGTGAGCACCGGGCCGCGCCAGTACAGCTCGCGCGCCGGCGGCGCCGCACCGTCGAAGCGGGCGCGGAAGGCGATCTCGCCGGACAGGCTCAGCTGGGAGATGTCGCCCGGCGACATGCTGTCGGACAGGCCGGAGCGCGCGCCGAAGGCGTCCAGCGGCAGCCCCCACAGCGGGCCGGGCACGCGCGGGAACAGTACGAACAGCACCAGCATGAAGGGCAGCGCCTGCGCCAGCATCCACGCCGACTGCCGCAGCAGCGCGCGCACCGGCGCCGGCGGGCCGGTCAGCGCGATCAGCGCGGCGGTGATCACCACCATCGAGCCGAACAGCACGGCCGCCATCGCCGGTGTCTGCGAATACAGGAAGGCGGCCAGCAGCATGAAGTAGCCGAGCAGCACGACGGTGTGGCCGTCGCGCACGCTCTTCAGCTCGTGCAGCTTGAGCACCAGCAGCAGCGTGAGCAGCGCGACGCCGGGCTCGCGGCCGAACAGGCGGCCGAAGGTGAGCGTGACGCCGGCGCAGCAGGCGATCACCACCAGCGCCTTGACCACCGTGCTGGCGCCGGCCCAGCCCAGCTTCCACTGTGCCAGCCGCCAGGTGAACAGCAGCAGCGCCACCGCGTTGAGCCAGGCCGGCAGGTGGTCGGCGTGCGGCAGCAGCGCACAGGCGGCGACCGCCATCAGCCAGCCGATGCGGGTGTTGGTCAGCGGTGCGGCCGGCATGGCGGGCGCCGGAGGGGAGCGCTTGCGACGGAACATCATGCGGGCAGTCCGTGCAGGGCCAGCGCGCGCAGCACGCGCTCGCGGTGGCCCGGGCCGTTGCCCGGTGCGATGCGCGCGTCGGGCAGCGCCAGGCCGTAGCGCAGACCGGCCGCGTCGGCGTCGAGTGCCCAGCCGGTCAGCCGCGCGAGTCGGGCTTCGAGCGACAGGGCGGCCGGCAGTTGCGCCAGATCCAGCCACAGTTCGCCGCCGTCCTGGCCGTCGAACTGCTTGGTCAGCAGCGGCAGGTCGGGCGCGCGTGCCCAGGCTTTCCAGGCGACGTGGCGCGGCGAGTCGGCGGCGCGGTGGTCGCGCAGGCTGGCGAATTCCTCGGTGCCGTCGCCCTGCGGCCGCAGGCCTGCGCGGCCCGCGTCGCTGGCCGGCAGTGGCGGGCGGCCGGCTTCGGGCTGCACGTAGACGAGGCAGCGCTGCTGCGGCTGGGCGTAGCTCCAGGCGCGGATCAGGCCCAGCGGGTAACGGGTGCTCAGCGTGACGCGGCCCGGTGCCAGCCAGCCGCGGCGGGTGGTCGGCAGTGACAGCGTCACCGCGCAGCGGCCGTTCGCGTCGACTGCGGCGTCGGCCGGTTCGGCGCCCGCCATCGCCAGCTGCAGCGCCGGGCGCGGGCGCGGTGCTTCATTTTCCAGCCACAGCGTGAAGCGCGCCGGCTGGCCGGCGAACACCGGCGTCGGGGGCATTTCGCGAAGATGCAGCGCGAGCAGGTTGCGGAAGGTGTGCAGCAGCGCGACCTGGCCCAGACCGGCCAGCATGAACACCAGCGCGAAGCCCAGGCTCAGCGTGTAGTTGATCGCGGTCAGCAGCATGGCGATCAGCGCCACGCCCCATACCAGTCCGACGCGGGTCGGCAGTACGAAGATGCGCCGGCGGTCCAGCGTCAGCGGCAGCGCCGGCGAACCACCGAGCGCGGCCAGCCAGCGGCGGAGTGCGTCGCGCATCAGGCCGGCAGCGCCACCGCCTGCAGCAGCGCGCGCGCCGCGTCGTCCGGACTGCCCTGTTCGAGCGCCGGCAGGCGGTGCAGCGCGACGGCGGGCAGCACCGCCTGCACGTCTTCCGGCAGCACGTGGGCGCGGTCGAAGACGCGTGCGTGGGCGCGGGCGGCGGCCAGCAGCGCGAGGCCGGCGCGCGGGCTCAGGCCGAGCCGCCAGGCGCCGCTGCTGCGGGTGTGCGCGATCAGCGCCTGCACGTAGTCGATCAGCGCGTCGGCCACATGCAGCGACTCGGCCTCGGCGCGCCACTGCGTCAGCGTCACGGCGTCGGCCACCGGCGCCAGATCGGCGAGCAGGCTGCGCCGGTCGCGGCCGGTCAGCAGCGCGCGTTCGGCCGCCGGGTCGGGATAGCCCATCGTGATGCGCATCATGAAGCGGTCGAGCTGCGATTCGGGCAGCGGATAGGTGCCGATCTGGCTGGCCGGGTTCTGCGTCGCGATGACGAAGAAGGGCTCGGGCAGGCGGCGGGTTTCGCCCTCGACGCTGACCTGGTGCTCCTCCATCGCTTCGAGCAGCGCGCTCTGCGTGCGCGGTGTGGCGCGGTTCACCTCGTCGGCCAGCAGCACCTGCGTGAACACCGGGCCCGGGTGGAAGCGGAACACGCCGCTGTCGCGCTCGAACACCGACACGCCGAGGATGTCGGCCGGCAGCAGGTCGCTGGTGAACTGCACGCGGCGGAAGTCGAGGCCGAACAGCTGGGCCATCACGTGCGCCAGTGTGGTCTTGCCGGTGCCCGGCACGTCCTCGATCAGCAGGTGGCCGCCGGCGATCAGGCAGGTCAGCGCCAGTTCGAGCCGGCTGCGCTTGCCGAGAATGAGGGTGGAGGCGGCTTCGACGACGGCGCGGGGAGCGAGGGTGGGCATGGCTTGAGCTACGTTAAGTTGTGGCGGGATGATCGGCGCGATACTGTAGAAACATGACGGCAGTACATGCCCGGCCCTGAAGCCGCGCGGTCCTGCCTGTGACACAGAGCCGGAACGGCCGGTTGCATCGATAACTGCAGGAATCCGGAGGAGAGGCGGTGACGACCGCATACATTACACACCGCGACTGTGCCCTGCATGACATGGGGCCGCACCATCCCGAATGCCCCGACCGTCTGGCCGCGATACAGGACCGCCTGATCGCCAGCGGTCTCGACGCCTACCTGCAGCACCACGACGCGCCCGCGGCCGACATCGACATGCTGGCGCGCGCGCATTCGCCGGAGTACCTGCGGCAGATCTTCGACGCGGTGCCGGGCAGCGGCATCGTCCATCTCGACCCGGATACCGCGATGTGCCCGAATTCGCTGCGCGCCGCACTGCGCGCCGCCGGCGCCGGCGTGCACGCGACCGATCTGGTGATGTCGGGCGCCGCGGTGAATGCCTTCTGCGCGGTGCGCCCGCCCGGCCATCACGCCGAATACGCCCGCGCCATGGGTTTCTGCTTCTTCAACAACGTGGTGGTCGCCGCCCGCCACGCGCTGGAGAAGCACGGGCTGGAGCGCGTTGCCATCATCGATTTCGACGTGCACCACGGCAACGGCACCGAAAACATCGTCGCCCACGACAAGCGCATCCTGATGGTGAGCATCTTCCAGCACCCCTTCTACCCGTATTCCGGGGCGGAGCCGCTGGCCGACAATCTGTGCAACGTGCCGCTGCCGGCCGGCACCCGCGGCGAAGGCTTCCGCGAGGCGGTGACGACGAAGTGGCTACCGCGACTCGACGCCTTCGCGCCGCAGATGATTTTCATCTCGGCCGGTTTCGACGCGCACTACGAGGACGACATGGCCTCGCTCGGGCTGGTCGAGGCCGACTACGCCTGGGTCAGCACCGAACTGATGAAGGTCGCGAGGAAGCACGGCAAGGGCCGCATCGTGTCGATGCTGGAAGGCGGCTACGCGCTGTCGGCGCTGGGGCGCAGCGCGGTCGAGCACATCCGGGCGCTGGCCGAGCTTTGAGTGGCCGGGGGGGCTGTTACAGACTGATCCAGTTGCGCCTGTTGGGCTTGCACCCGCGCTCCGGTAGAATGGCGCGTTTCCTGCCGAAGCCACTGTTTCGCACATGATTACCGGATCGCTCGTCGCCATCGTCACCCCCATGAACGAGGATGGCAGTCTCGACTACGCCAGCCTGCGTCGCCTGATTGATTTCCACGTCGCCGAAGGCACCGACGGCATCGTCATCGTCGGCACCACCGGCGAGTCGCCCACCGTCGATTTCGACGAGCACTGCGAACTGATCCGCTTCACGGTCGAGCACACCGCCGGCCGTATCCCGGTCATCGCCGGCACCGGCGCCAACTCGACGCGCGAGGCGATCGAACTGGCGCAGCACGCGAAGTCGGTCGGCGTAGATGCCTGCCTGACCGTCGTGCCGTACTACAACAAGCCGACGCAGGAAGGCCTGTACCGTCACTTCCGCGCCCAGGCCGAAGCGGTCGATGTGCCTTTCATCCTGTACAACGTGCCCGGCCGCACGGTGGCCGATCTGGCCAACGACACGACCATCCGCCTGTCGGAAATTCCGAACATCGTCGGCATCAAGGACGCCACCGGCAATCTCGACCGCGCTGGCGAACTGATCAACCGCGCACCCGAGGGCTTCGCGCTGTACAGCGGCGACGACGCCTCGACCGCCGCCTTCATCCTGATGGGCGGCCACGGCTCGATTTCGGTTACCGCCAACGTGGCGCCGCGCCTGATGCACGAAATGAACGCCGCAGCGCTGGCCGCCGACGCGGTCAAGGCGCGCGCGATCAACGCGAAGCTGATCGGCCTGCACCGTCAGCTTTTCTGTGAAGCCAACCCGATTCCGGTCAAGTGGGCCGTGCAGCAGATGGGCCTGTGCGGCCCGACGCTGCGTCTGCCGCTGACCGAATTGCAGCCGCAATTCCACGAGCAGGTCCGCGCCGCGATGAAGCAGGCCGGCGTGCTTGCCTGATCGTCCTCTGGTATCCCGTTCGATGAATCTGCTGAAGTTTTCCGCGCTGTGCGTGGCACTGGTGAGCGCGCTCACCGGCTGCTCGATGTTCGACAAGGTCATGGATTCCGGCAAGGTCGATTACAAGGCCCAGGCCAAGCGCACGCCGCGCCTCGACCTGCCGCCCGACCTGACGCTGCCGCAGCAGACCGACCGCTTCGCGGTGCCGGATTCCGGCGGCAAGGGCACGGCGACCATGTCGGCCTACAACGCCGACCGCACGAACACCGGCGGTGTGGTGCAGCCGCAGTCGTCAGGCGTGCTGCCGCAGGTCGACAAGATGCGCATCGAGCGTGCCGGCAGCCAGCGCTGGCTGGTGGTCAATGCCAGCCCTGACGATCTGTGGCCGCAGGTGAAGGAGTTCTGGCAGGAAACCGGTTTCCTGATCGACATCGAACAGCCGGAAGCCGGCGTGATGGAAACGGACTGGAACGAGAACCGCGCCAAGCTCCCGAACGACATCATCCGCAACACCATCGGCCGCCTGATCGACCAGCTCTACTCGACGCCCGAGCGCGACAAGTTCCGCACCCGTCTGGAGCCGGGCGCCGAGCCCGGCACCACCGAAATCTATGTCAGCCATCGCGGCGTGGTCGAGGTCTACACCAACGAGCGCAGCGACAACACCGTATGGCAACCGCGTCCGGCCGACCCCGAGCTGGAAGCCGAAATGCTGCGTCGCCTGATGGTGCGTCTGGGCGCCGACAACGAGCGCGCCAAGGTGCTGCTGGCCGCGCAACCGGTGGCCGAGCGCGCGCAACTGGTGTCGGCCGACAAGGGCAGCACGCTGCAGGTGTACGAAGGTTTCGACCGCGCCTGGCGCCGCGTCGGCCTCGCGCTGGACCGCGTCGGCTTCACCGTCGAGGACCGCGACCGTTCGCAGGGTGTGTACTTCGTGCGCTACGTCGACCCGGAAGTCGACGCCACGGGCAAGAAGGACGGCGGCATCCTGTCCAAGCTGCTGTTCTTCATGCCGGACGACAAGCCGGATCCGAAGGCGGGCCAGAGCCAGTACCGCATCCTGGTCAAGGGCGAGGGCAAGCAGAGCTCGGTGCAGGTGCTCACCCGCGAAGGCGGCCTCGACGACACCCGCACCGCGAAACGCATCCTGTCGCTGCTGCACGAACAGCTGAAGTAAGCGGCGCGGCAACGCTGCCCCGTGCAGGAACAAAAGGCGCCCACGGCGCCTTTTGTTCTTTCCGCGTCCCGTCAAAGCCCCGTCGCGGCCAAGGCCGCTCCCACAGGGGCCGCTCTCACAGGGATCGTGCCCGATCCGCGGCCGTGGCTGGAGCCTGGGGGTTCTGTGGGAGGGGTCTTCCGACCCCGACAGCAGCGGCGGGCAGTGTGGGGCGCCAGCTTGCGGCCCCGTCGGCAGCAATGCCCGCCTCCCCCAGGGTACTTTGCTCAGGCCTGCGCCGAAAACTGTGGGACCGAGCTTGTTGTGGGAGATTCTATGTTCCGGCGCAAGCGTTTTCGTGCTGTTTCGGGACATAGTCGGCGGCGTTCTTCATCAGCGAGAAGGCAACGCGAGCGAGTTTTCTTGCCAGCGCAACCAGCGCCTGGGTGCGGCTGAATCCGCGCTGGAGCATGCGCTGGTAGAACGGCTGCCAGGTCGTGGATCTGCTGGCCGCCATGGCGGCGTTGTAGAGCAGGCGGCGCATCTCCGAGTCACCCTTCTTGCTCAGCGCACGGCGTCCGGTCTTCTTGCCCGAGTCGCGCACGCTGACGTCCATGCCAAGGAAGGCGATGAAGGCGTCCGCACCGCTGAAGGGAGCGCGATGGAACGCCGCGCACAGGCCAGCGGCGGTGAGCGCGCCGACGCCTTCGATCTTCAGGATGCGCCGGTACGGTTCAGTCCATCCGCTCTCGTTGATCAGCGAGGCGATGCGCTGCTCGAACCGTTTGATCAAGGCGGTGAGCCGCGCGAGAGCCACACGCACTTCGCGACCAAAGCCGGGCAGATCTTCCATGCTCTGACGGATGCGACCCAGGCTGCGTACCACGGTTGCGCGACGACGCAGCAGGCTGCGCAGTTCGGTGACCGCGGGGGCTGGCATGGAGAAGGGGCGCAGATCCGTGCCCTCGTGCGCGAGGTAGCGGGCGATCAGGCGTGCGTCGTGCCGATCGGTCTTGGCGCGCTGGCCCACGGTGTCGCGGTACCTGGACAGCTTGAAGCCGTCGATCAGAAACACCTGATGTCCGGCCTTGATGAGCAACTCGACGAGCGTGCAGTGATAGCTGCCGGTCGATTCGCAGGCGATGCGCTGGGCACCTCTCGGCAGCGTGCGCAACCAGCCGCGGATGGCCGCAGCGGTGTTGTCGATGCGCGTCACCTGCGCGCTGGGGTACTCGGCGATGTCCAGCCAATGCTTGGAGACGTCGATGCCAAAGCACACTGCCTCGTTCTGACTTGTCACGATGGGGCCCTCCCGACTAAGGTTCAAAAGGCTTGTCGGGATTCACCACAGCACTGGCTTGCAGGGTATGGACGGTACCGCGGTCACGGTCCGATGGATTCCTGATCGGTGCTTGGGGTGAGGGCGGGACATCTCTCCCACTGTCTGTACGTGCTTGCCGTCAGATCCGAGCTCGGTCCCTCCGCCCGACAAGCTATTCCTACGCTTGCCAGGGCAGAACATACAAGCGAGCTTGCTCGCGATTGCGGCCTTGATCGAAGCCGACAGCCAGCGACAGGCGCGTCGCGGCCAACGCCGCTTCCACAGGGGCCGCTCTAACAAGTCGTGCCCGATCCGCAGCCGCGGTTGGAGCGGGGGGTTTTGTGGGAGGGGTCTTCTGACCCCGACAGCGGCGGTGGGCAGTGCGGCGCGCCGGGTGAAGGCCCGGTCGGCAGCCTTCAGGCCCTCATCGACAGCGCTTCAGCCTGTTCGGCGACTTCGGCCAGATTGACCACTTCGCCGATGACGACGATGGCCGGGCTGCCCAGCTTGGCGTCGGCGACGGCCTGCGGCAGGTCGCGCAGCGTGGACACGACGGCACGCTGGCTGTCGCGGGTGCCGTTCTGGATTGCGCAGGCGGGGGTGTCGGCGGCGAGGCCGCCGGCGTGCAGCGCTTCGGCGATGGACGCCAGCTTGCGCATGCCCATGTAGATGACCAGGGTCGTACCGCAGCGGGCCAGTGCCGCCCAGTCGGGCTCGCGGCCCGGCTGGCCGTCTTCGCGTGCGTGGCCGGTGACGAAGGTGACGCCGCAGGCCATGTCGCGGTGGGTGACCGGCACGCCCAGCGTGGCCGGTACCGCGATGCCGGCCGACAGGCCGCTCACCACCTCGCATTCGATGCCGGCCCGGCGCAGCGTCTGCATTTCCTCGCCGCCGCGGCCGAACACGAAGGGGTCGCCGCCCTTGACCCGGCCGACCGTGAAGCCGGCGCGCGCATAGCGCAGCATCAGGCGTTCGATGAAGGCCTGCGGCGTGCTGCGACAGCCGCCACGCTTGCCGACGCGCACGATGCGGGCGTCGCTGCGCGCGTGTTCGAGCACAGCGGTGTCGGCCAGGTCGTCGACCAACAGTACGTCGCAGCGGCCGAGCGCGCGTACGGCCTTCAGCGTCAGCAGTTCGGGGTCGCCGGGGCCGGCGCCTATCAGATAGACCTTTCCGGTCCGGGGTGCGTAAGTCGTCATGACGAGTACCTTGCAAGTCCGGTGCCAGCCCCCGATACGTCGCGCCGAGGCCGCGATTTCACCGCGCTCGGGCGTTGCGGCCGCCTGCCATGCCCGCGACGGGTGCATACGCGCACCGTCGCTGTGCAGCCAGTGCTACAGTCAGACTGTGTCCCAGGAAATGACGCGCCGTGCCGAACGAAACCCTGAAATCCGACCGAACTGCCGAGGCGCGCACGCGCGGCGATGCCAAGGAACGCATTTTCGCGGCGGCCGAGAAGCTCTTCACCGAGCAGGGCTACGCGGCGACCTCGATGCGCATGATCGCGTCGGCGGCCGGTGTGCCGCTGGCGTCGATCAATTACCACTTCGGGTCCAAGCGCGACCTGATGGAGAGCGTGTATCAGCGCGTGCTTGGGGCCGACGGCACACGCTCCGGTTATCTCGCCAAGCTCGAACGCGAGGCGGTCGAGGCGCCGCTGAGCGTCACCCGCATCGTTGAAACCTTCGTCGAGTCGACGCTGCGCCTGTCGCGCAAGGACACGGTGTCCGGCGCCGTGTTCAAGCAGCTGATCGGCCGCGCCTACTTCGAGCCGGGCGACGATTTCATCCCCGAAGAGTACGTCCGTATCATGGACTGGTATCGCAAGGCGCTGATGCGCGCGCTGCCGGCGCTGCCCGAGGACGAACTGCTGCGCCGCATGTACTTCTTCGTCGGCATCGTGGCCTACGTGATGGCCGGGCGCGACGTGATGCATCTGCTCGGCCGCTGCTCACCGGCCGCCCGCAACGACCCCGAAAGCCTGCTGCGCGCACTGGTGCCTTTCATCGTCGGAGGTCTTGAAGCCCCGCCGTCGGCGTGAGGCCGCCGATGCTTGGCGCGCGAATTGCTCGTGTTGCGTCATGAGCGCACTCCTGTCCGCCTTATTCGCCCGGGATCACCCGCCTTGCTGAGCGTGCCCCTCGTCATGGTGCTGCTGGCGCTGGCCATCGCCCTGGCGCTGGTGTTCCTGCGCCCGGAGCGCGCGGGCGACAGCTCGCCGGGCGACGACGCGCAGCGCGCTTTCGGCGATTGCGAGCGGCTGCTGCAGCTTGTCCATTCGCTGCAGCAGCACCGCGGCATGAGTACCGCCTGGCTGGCCGGCGACGCCTTGTTCGAATCGCCGATGCGCGCCCGGCGGCGTGCCGTGCAGCACGACATCGAAGCGCTGGAGACGACCGCACGCGCCGAGATGGCGCTGGAGGGGCCGTGCATCACGCCGTACGAACTGGCGCTGCTCGACGCGCAGTGGAAGGAGTTGTGTGCCGCGCTGGACGGCAGTCCGGCTGCGATCAGTGCCGACGAGAATCTGACGCGGCACAGCCTGCTGGTGTCGCACGTGCTGGGCTGGCTGGCGGCCGTCGGCAATCGCCGTATCGCACCGGTTGCCGCGTCGTCAGGCAGCGGCCTGCTGCGCACCTGGATCAGCACGCTGCCGGCGCTGGGCGAGCAGCTGGGTCAGGCGAGGGCGGTCGGCAGCGCGGCCGCGGCCCGCGGGGTCTGCACGGCGGCCGAGCGCATGCGTCTGATGTATCTGGCGTCGCGCGCCGAGTCGCTGATGCACCAGGCGATCGCCGACACGCCCCGTCTGCCGGGCGCGCTGCCGGCCACCGAGCGCATCGTCCGTCTGCTCGGTCTGCTGCGCAGCGATCTGCTCGGCGCGACCGACCGGATGACCGCGGAGCTGTACTTCGCCGAAGCCACCGCGGCGATCGACGCCATCTACGCCTGGATGACCAGCTGCGAAGACGCGCTGCGCGGTGTGCTCGCGCAGCAGGCCGTGTCAGCCGGCTGAACTTTCAGCGACGCGCCGGCCGATGTGGGCCAGCGCCTCCTCGACCTGATCGATCAGGATCAGACACAGGTCGCCGCCTTCCAGCCGTTCGAGCGCGTGGTCGATGGCGACGAATTCGCCATTGATGTCGCACACCTCGCGTGTACGGCTCGCGCCCTCCAGACCTTCACGCAGCAGCGCGATCACCTCGCCGTCCTTGCGCCCGCGCTGGCACTGGTCCTGGTAAAGCACCACGCTGTCGAAGGCGGCACCGAGGATCTGCGTCTGCTTGCGGATGTCCTCGTCGCGGCGGTCGCCTGCGCCGCTGATGACCACGCTGCGGCGCTTCGCCGGCAGCGCGTCGATGGCCTGCACCAGCGCGCTGATGGCGTCCGGATTGTGGCCGTAATCGGCGATCAGCGTCGCGCCCTTGTAGTCGAATACATTGAAGCGGCCGGGCGCGGTCGCCGCGTCCGACACGAAGCTGGCGAGTGCGGCGCGGATGGACGACCAGTCGAAACCGAGCGCCCAGGCTGCGCCGAGCGCCGCCATCGCGTTCTCGACCTGGAAACCCAGCTTGCCGCCACGGGTCAGCGGCACCTGCGACAGCGGAATGCGCACCGCGCTGCTGCCTTCGGCAGCCACCAGCGCGCCGTCGTCCACGTAGATGACGCGGCGGCCGCGGGCGCGGTGGGTGGCGATGACCGGATGGGTGCGGTCCTGCGCAAAGAAGGTGATCGAGCCGGGGCAGTGCTCGGCCATCGCCGCCACCACCGGGTCGGCGGCGTTCAGCACCGCCATGCCCTTGGGCGCGACGTTCTGCACGATCACCCGTTTCACCACCGCCAGGTCCTCGACGGTATTGATATAGGCGAGGCCGAGGTGGTCGCCGCTGCCGATATTGGTGACCACCGCCACGTGACAGCGGTCGAAACCCAGACCTTCGCGCAGCACGCCGCCGCGCGCGGTTTCCAGCACCGCGCCATCGACGTCCGGGTGGGCCAGCACGTTGCGCGCGCTCTTCGGGCCGCTGCAGTCGCCGGTATCGATGCATTCGTTGCCGACGAACACGCCGTCGGTGGTGGTCATGCCGACGCGCAGGCCGGTCTGTGCCATCAGGTGGGCGATCAGCCGCACCGTCGTCGTCTTGCCGTTGGTGCCGGCGACGGCGACCAGCGGAATGCGTGCGTCGTCGCCGGGGCCGAACATGGTCGACATGATGGCTTCGCCGACTGCGCGTCCCTTGCCGAAGGAGGGCGCCAGATGCATGCGCAGGCCGGGGGCGGCATTCACCTCGACGATGCCGCCGCCCTGTTCCTCCAGCGGCTTGAGCACGGTGCGGCAGACGATGTCGACACCGGCGATGTCCAGCCCTATCGTGCGCGCCGCCTCGACCGCGCGCGCCGCCAGTTCCGGGTGCACGTCGTCGGTCACGTCGGTGGCGCTGCCGCCGGTCGACAGGTTGGCGTTGTTGCGCAGCACGACGCGTTCGCCCAGCGCCGGCACGCTGTCCGGTGAGTGGCCCTGGACGGCCAGGCGAGCGAGCGCGATGTCGTCGATGCGCATCTTGGTCAGCGAAGTGGCGTGGCCGTCGCCGCGGCGCGGGTCGGCGTTCACCTCGTCGACCAGTTCGCGCACTGTGCGGCTGCCGTCGCCGATCACCTGCGGCGGTTCGCGGCGGGCGGCGGCGACCACGCGGTCACCGACCACCAGGAAGCGGTAGTCGGCGCCCGGGATGAAGCGCTCGACCATCACTTCGCGGCTGATTTCGTAGGCGGCGTTGAACGCGATCTCCATGTGCTCGCGGCTGACGATGTTCACCGTCACGCCCTTGCCCTGATTGCCGTCGCGCGGCTTCACGACCACCGGCAGACCGACTTCGAGCGCGGCGGCCCACGCCTCGTCGACGTCGCTCACCGTGCGGCCGAGCGGTACCGGCACGCCGGCGGCGTGCAGCAGCGCCTTGGTCAGTTCCTTGTCCTGGGCGATCGATTCGGCGACCGCGCTGGTGCGGTCGGTCTCGGCCGCCTGGATGCGACGCTGCCGGCTGCCCCAGCCGAGCTGCACCAACGAGCCGTCGGTCAGCCGACGGAACGGGATGCCGCGCGCGACGGCGGCTTCGACGATGGCGCCGGTGCTGGGACCGAGGCGGATATCCTCGTCCAGTTCGCGCAGCTGGTGCAGCGCGCCGGCGAGGTCGAAACTGCCGCCGGTGGCGGCGGCACGACAGAGCTGTTCGGCCAGTTCGAAGGCCAGGCGGCCGACCGCCTCTTCGGTGTATTCGACGACGACCTGATAGACGCCGGCGTCCACCGTCTGCATCGTGCAGCTGAAGGTGACCGGACAGCCGGCGCTGGCCTGCAGGCCGAGCGCGGCCAGTTCCAGCGCGTCGGCCATGGCCAGCGGACCGCTGCGTGCGGTCGGGCGCAGCGGCCGGATGCCGGGGAAGAGGGCGCGCAGACGCTCGGCGAAACCGGGCATCGCGTCCAGCGAACAGTGTTCGCCGGAGCACGACACGATGGCTTCGATACAGGTGTGGCGGCTCCACAGATTGGGGCCGCGGAGGGCGCGCAGGCGGGTGATGTCCATGAAAGCGTTCGGGCGGTGTTTCAGGCCGGTACCGCGACGGGCACCGGGGGATCGAAGGTTTCGGCGCCGGTGCGCAACGCCGCCGGCGACAGGCCGAGCGACCACGCCGCCGCCAGTGCGGCGAGCAGGTTTTCGGTCGCGTGCAGCGGTTCGCCGTCGGTCAGCGGCAGGCTGGCGAGCGGACACAGCACTTCGGTGCGCTCGGCTTCGAGCAGGCGGATCTGGCCGTCGCGCACGATGACCGCACGGCCGCCGGACTGCACGTGGCTGGCGACGATGCCGTTGTCGGCGTGCGTGCTGTACCAGATCACCTCGCCGTCGCACAGATCGGCCATCTCGGCCTGCAGCGGATCGTCGGCGTTCAGCACGCCGGTGCCGCGGCGCAGCACGACGTCGATCTGGCTGCGCAGCACGTTGAACACGCGGTCGGACGAGTCGATGTAGTAGTTGCCGAAATGCGCTTCCGGATCGATGCGGGTGAGCACGCCGACCTGACAGCGGTCGTAGGCCAGACCTTCCTTCAGTATCGTTTCGAAGCTGTTCTCGATCACCGCCACTTCGGCACCGGGATTCATCAGCACGCGCTGCGACGGCTCGAAGCGGGCGGCGTCGCCGTCTTCGAGGCGGCGGCTGTCGAGGTAGAGGCCGTCGCTGCAGGCGAGGCCGACGCGCTGGCCGGAAAAGCGCATCAGGTGCGCGATCAGCCGGGCGACCGTGGTCTTGCCGCGGGTGCCGCTGACGCCGATGACCGGAATGCGGCCGTCGTCGGCGGTGGCGAACAGGTGATCGACGATGGCGCGACCAACCGGACGCGGCGCGCCGATGGCCGGCTTCAGGTGCATCAGCAGGCCGGGGCCGGCGTTCACTTCGACGATGGCGCCGCCTTGTTCGCGCAGCGGGCGGCGGATGTCCTCGACCACCAGATCGATGCCGGCGATGTCGAGGCCGACCACACGGGCGGCCAGCGCCACCAGGCGGGCGGTGTCCGGATGGACCTGGTCGGTCACGTCGTAGGCGATGTTGCCGTTGCGCTGCACCAGCACGCGGGCGCCGTCGGCCGGCACCGCGTCGGCGCTGTAGCCCTGGCGCTCCAGTTCGAAGCGCAGCTTGGCGTCGCGTTCGGGAATCAGCAGGTCGAGCGGAAATTCCTGCTCCGGTCCGCGGCGCGGATCGATGTTGATCTGGCTGTCGAGCAGCTGGCGGACGGTGGATCGCCCGTCGCCGGTGATCCAGACGGTTTCGCCGGCGACCGCCGCGACCATCTGCTTGCCGACCACCAGCAGGCGGTGTTCGTTGCCCGGGATGAAGCGCTCGACCAGCACGTACTTGCTGTAGCGGCGCGCCAGTTCGTAGGCGGTGGCGACTTCTTCGCGCGTGGTCAGTTCGGCCGACACCCCGCGGCCGTGATTGGCGTTGGCCGGCTTGACGACCACCGGCACGCCGATGTCCTCGGCCGCCGCCCAGGCGTCGTCCGCGTCGCTGACTTCGCGGCCTTCCGGCACCGGCACGCCGCAGCCGGCGAGCAGGCGCTTGGTCAGGTCCTTGTCGCGCGAAATGCCTTCGGCGATGGCGGCGGTACGGTCGGTTTCGGCGGTCCAGATTCGGCGCAGCTTGCGGCCGTAGCCCAGCTGCACCAGATTGCCGTCGTTCAGGCGGATCGACGGGATGCGGCGGTCCTGCGCCGCCTCGACGATGCAGCCGGTGCTCGGGCCGAGGCAGTGTTCGTCGACCAGATCGCGCAGTTCCGAAACGGCTGCCTTGACGTCGAACGGGCGGTCGTCCATCGCCGACAGCACCAGTTCGCGGGCGGCCAGTATCGCGGCGCGGCTGACCGTGTGGTTGCCGGAGATCACCACCACCTTGTACACGCCGCGTTCGGACGTTTCGCGCGCCTTGCCGAAATTGCCCTTCATGCCGGCCTGGTTCTGCAGTTCCAGCGTCACGTGTTCGAGGATGTGGCCGGGCCAGGTGCCTTCGCGCAGCCGGCGGACGAAGCCGCCGCGCTCTTCGTAGCTGCACGTGTGTTCGTGCAGGGCGGGCAGCCAGTCGATCAGGCGATCGACGAAGCCGGGAATGGTGTTCGAGGGGGAGTCTTCGAGTTCGCCGATGTCTATCCAGACTTCGAGCGCCGGAACATAGGTCCAGATATTGGGGCCGCGCAGTTCGAGGGTGCGCAGGATTTCGATCGAGCGTTTACTCATCGTGCGGGGTCGGTGGTGGTCCGGAGCCCCGAGGTTGTTGAAAACATCGGCTTAACGGCGTCTTTGCGCTTTGGTTGACAGCTTTTTCATCTATTTTTGAACCTGCGTCGGCGACGTGTTCCGGCCCTGTCGCCGGCGCTATACTCCGCCGCCTCGCCGGGCCCCGTGTCGTCGAGCGCGTGCTCGCCGCCGAACCCGGTTCCTGCGTTGTTTTCCGCACTCTTGCCGCCCGAAACCGCCCCGATGACCCGCGCCACCGACGACCGCCTGCTCCCCGACGACCTGCCGCAGGCGTGGCGCAGCGGGCTGGCGGCGCAACTGCAGCCGGGCGAGGCGGTTCAGGTCTGGCTGCAGACCGATCTCGACGACAGGCTTCATTTCGCAACGAATCTGCTGGTTCTGACCGACCGCCGCCTGCTGGCCTGCGCCGGTGAGCAGTGGCGTTGCTGGCCGCTGGCCACCGGCCAGCACTTCCAGCACCACGACCATGCCGGTGTCGGCACGCTGGCGCTGCACGACAGCGAACGCCGCCTCGCCACCTGGCGCTACACGCTGGCGCTGAACACCGAAGCACTGCGGCTGGCCGACCAGCACACACGACAGGTCGAGCGGCTGGCCCACCCCGACCACGTGGTCGAGGACGAGGACGGCCTGTGCCCGCGCTGCAAGGCGCCGCTGCCGCCGGACGACGACGAGTGCCCGCTGTGCGAACGCAGCACCCCGCGCCCGCCCTCGACCTGGGCGCTGCTGCGCCTGTGGCGCTTCGCCCGGCCCTACCGCGGGCGGCTGCTTGCCGGCTTCCTGCTGACGCTGGCGTCGACCGCGGCCAATCTGGTGCCGCCCTACCTGACCATCCCGCTGATGGACAAGGTGCTCATTCCGCACCAGACCGGCACGCCGATCACGGTGGAGGCGGTGTGGCCCTACCTGGCCGGGCTGCTCGGCGCGGCGCTGGTCGCCTGGGCGCTGGGGTGGGCGCGCACCTATATATTGGCGCGCGTGTCCGAGCGCATCGGCGCCGACCTGCGCACCACCACCTTCAACCACCTGATGGGGCAGTCGCTGGAGTATTTCGGCGGCAAGCGCACCGGCGACCTGATGGCGCGCATCGGCGCCGAAACCGACCGCATCAACGTGTTCCTGTCGCTGCACCTGCTCGATTTCGCGACCGACGTGCTGATGCTGTTCATGACCGCGGTCGTGCTGTTCTCGATCAACCCCTGGCTGGCGCTGGTGACCCTGCTGCCGCTGCCGGTGATCGCCTGGATGATCCACACGGTGCGCGACCGGCTGCGCACCGGCTTCGAGAAGGTGGACCGCATCTGGGGCGAAGTGACCAATGTGCTGGCCGACACCATTCCGGGCATCCGCGTGGTGAAAGCCTTCGCGCAGGAGAAGCGCGAGTCCGCCCGCTTCGCGGCCGCCAACCGGCGCAACCTCGAAACCAACGACCGGGTGAACCGCGTGTGGTCGCTGTTCGGCCCGACGGTGACGCTGCTGACCGAGGTCGGCCTGCTGTTCGTCTGGGGCTTCGGCATCTGGCAGGTCGGCCGCGACCACATCACGGTGGGCGTGCTGACCGCCTTCATCGCCTACATCAGCCGCTTCTACCTGCGCCTGGATTCGATGAGCCGCATCGTGTCGGTGACGCAGAAGGCGGCGGCCGGCGCCAAGCGCATCTTCGACATCCTCGATCACGGCTCCAGCGTGCCGGAGCCGGCGCGGCCGGTGCATCTGGCGCGGGTCGAAGGCCGCATCGAACTGCGCGGCGTGGCGTTCCGCTACGGCAACCGCGCGGTGCTGCGCGGTGTCGATCTCGACATCGCGCCGGGCGAATTCATCGGCCTGGTCGGCCACAGCGGCTCCGGCAAGAGCACGCTGGTGAACCTGATCAACCGCTTCTACGACGTGTCCGGCGGCAGCATACGGATAGACGGCACCGATATCCGCGCGCTGCCGGTGGCCGAGTACCGGCGCCACATCGGCCTGGTGCTGCAGGAGCCTTTCCTGTTCTTCGGCACCATCGCCGACAACATCGCCTACGGCAAGCCGGAAGCCACGCGCGCCGAAATCATCGCGGCGGCGCGGGCGGCGCACGCGCACGAGTTCATCCTGCGCCTGCCGCACGGCTACGACTCGATGGTGGGCGAACGCGGACAGACCCTGTCCGGCGGTGAGCGCCAGCGCATCTCGATCGCGCGCGCGCTGCTGATCGATCCGCGCATCCTGATCCTGGACGAAGCGACCTCGTCGGTGGATACCGCGACCGAGAAGGAGATCCAGCGCGCGCTCGACAATCTGGTCGAGGGCCGCACCACGCTGGCCATCGCCCACCGGCTGAGCACGCTGCGCAAGGCTGACCGCCTGGTCGTGCTCGACCGCGGCCAGATCGTCGAGGTCGGTCCGCACGACGCGCTGATGGCGCGCGAAGGTCACTACTACCGGCTCTACATGGCGCAGCAGCGGCTGGCCGAAGCCGATGCCGCCGAAGGAGCGCTGCCATGAAGATTTCGCTCGAACGCGACGCGCACGGGCTGCTGGTCCTGATCGATGCGGCCGGCCAGCGCCATGCCGGCGTGCAGCCGGTGCGCGCCTTTCCGCTGTCGGCGCCGGGCGAGGGCGTGGCGCTGATGTCGGCCGACGGCCACGAACTGGCCTGGTTCGACGCCCTCGACGCGCTCGACGCCACCAGCCGGGCGCTGCTCGACGAGGAACTTTCGCGCCGCGAATTCATGCCGCGCATCCGCAGCATCGCCGGCGTATCGAGCTTCTCGACGCCCTGCGACTGGGACATCGTGACCGACCGCGGCGCCACCCGCTTCACGCTGCGCAGCGAGGATGACATCCGCCGCCTCGACGGCGCACGGCTGCTGATCACCGACAGCCACGGCATCCACTACGAAGTCGCCGACATGAAGGCGCTCGACCGCCCCAGCCGGCGCATCCTCGACCGTTTCCTCTGACCACGCCGCGGGGTGCCACCGCGCTGCCCCGCAGGCGCAGAATCGGCTTTCCTCCCATTCGCACGTCGTGACGCGAGGCCTTCACTCGTCGTGAGCGTAATGAAAGTTTTTTTCATTCGGTTGTTTTAAACATACACGAATGTATGTTTATAATCGACCCGGTATCTGCGTGGTCGGTCCACGCATCGATCATTGCCAAGCGCGGCGCCGACTGCGCGTTACTCCGGGATAAGCGATGAAAAAGGGAACGGATTTCTTTCGGGCTGCGGGCCTGCTGGGAGCAGGTGCACTGGCGCTCGCGCTGGCCGGCTGCGGTCAGGACAAGGGCGGCGAGCACGCCAATGGCGGCATGCCGCCGGCTGCGGTGAAGGTGCTCACCGTGACGCCGCAAGAGGTGCCGGTGCACTTCGACTACGTCGGCCAGGTCGCCGGTTCGCGCGAGATCGAGGTGCGGGCGCGGGTGACCGGCATCGTCGAGAAGCGGTTGTACGAAGAAGGCCAGCGCATCAAGGAAGGGCAGGTGATGTACCGGCTCGACGCCGCGCCCTACCGCGCGCGCGTCGCCGCTGCCGATGCCCAGCTCGAGCAGGCCAAGGCGCAGCTGGCGCAGGCCGAGCGCGAATACGCGCGGGTGAAGCCGCTGGCGGAGGCCGAAGCGGCCAGCCGCAAGGAAGCCGACGACGCGCAATCGACGCGCGATCTGGCGCGTGCCGCCGTGAAAGCGGCCGAGGCGCAGCTGCAGCAGGCGCAGATCGACCTCGGCTACACCGACGTGCGTGCGCCGCTGGGCGGCGTTGCCGGCCGTGCGCTGAAGGTCGAGGGCAGTCTCGCGGTGGCCGGCGCCGACAGCCTGCTCACCACGCTGGCGCAGACCGACCCGGCTTATGTGAACTTCGGCGTCGGCGAAGTGGAATACCTGCGTACCCGCGACGAAGTCGCCCGCGGTGCGCTGAAGCTCGATCCGCAAGGCTTCCTGGTCAAGCTCAAGGGCTCGGATGGCGCCGAATTCCCGCGCAGCGGCCGGCTCGGCTTCCAGGATTACAAGGCGGATACCAGCACCGGCGCCTTCGCGCTGCGTGCCACCTTCGACAACAAGGACGGCAAGCTGTCGCCGGGCCAGTTCGTGCGCGTGCTGCTGTCCGGTGCCAGCCGCCCGGACGCGATCGCGGTGCCGCAGCGCGCCGTGCTCGACAGCCCGAACGGCAAGTTCGTGTACGTGATCGCCGAAGCCGAAGGCAAGACGCTGGCGCAGCCGCGACCGGTCAAGCTCGGCGAATGGGCGCAGCTCGGTGGCGAACTGGGCAATGCCTGGGTGATCCGCGAGGGCCTGAAGGCGGGCGAGCGCGTCATCGTCGATGGCATGGCGCGCATCTTCGTGCCCGGCTCGCCGGTGCGCATTGACGACGGCTCCGCGCCGGCACAGCCGCCGGCAGGTGCTGCGGCACCGGCCGCGCAGTAAGGAGCCGCCATGTTTTCGCGCTTCTTCATAGACAGGCCGATCTTTGCCTTCGTCATTTCCATCCTGCTGGTGCTGGCCGGCCTCGCTGCCATGCGCACGCTGCCGATCGCGCAGTACCCGGAAATCGCCCCGCCCGAAGTGATGGTGCGTGCGGTGTACCCGGGCGCGTCCGCCGAAACCATCGCGCAGACCGTGGCCGCACCGCTGGAAAGCGTCATCACCGGTGTCGAGGGCATGATGTACATGCGCTCGACCTCGACCTCGAATGGCGTGGTCGAAATCTACGCCACCTTCGAAATCGGCACCGACCCCGACAAGGCGGCGGTGAACGTGAACAACCGCGTCAAGCAGGCCGATGCGCGTCTGCCGGAGGAGGTGCGCCGGCAGGGCGTGGTGGTCGAGAAGGGTTCGTCCGCCTTCCTGGCGGTGATGGCCTTCTACTCGCCGGATGGCACGCACGAACAGCTCTACACGTCGAACTACGTCACGCTGAACGTGCTCGACAACATCAAGAAGATTCCCGGCACGACCAATGTGCAGATCTTCGGCGCCAAGGACTACGCGATGCGCATCTGGGTCCGCCCGGACCGCATGACCCAGCTCGGCGTCACGGTGCCCGAGATCGCCGGTGCGCTGCGCGAGCAGAACGCGCAGTTCGCCGCCGGCAAGATCGGCCAGTCGCCGACCGGCGGCGGCCAGGACATGGTCTACACCATCACCACCAAGGGCCGGCTGTCCACGGTCGAGGAATTCGAGAACATCATCCTGCGCTCGAACGCCGACGGCACGAAGCTGCGCCTGCGCGACGTCGCACGCGTCGAGCTGGGCTCCAAAGACAACGACTTCAACGGCACCTACAACGGCAAGCCGGCGGTGCTGATGGGCGTGTTCCTGCAGCCGGGCGCCAACGCGCTGGACGTGGCCAAGGAAGTGAAGGGCGCGGTGGCCGACATGGCGACCCGCTTCCCGCCGGGCATGACCTACGCCATTCCGTACGACACCACGCGCTTCGTCGAGGTGTCGATCAAGGAGGTGGTGAAGACACTGGGCGAGGCGATGATCCTGGTGTTCATCGTCGTGTTCGTGTTCCTGCAGAACATCCGCGCCACGCTGATTCCGGTGCTGGCGGTGCCGGTGTCGCTGCTCGGCACCTTCGCCGGCCTGCATGTGCTCGGCTACTCGATCAACACGCTCACGCTGTTCGGCATGGTGCTGGCGATCGGCATCGTGGTCGACGATGCCATCGTGGTGCTGGAGAACGTCGAGCGCATCATGCACGAGCAGAGGTTGAGCGCTCGCGAAGCGGCGCTGAAGGCGATGCACGAGGTGACCGGCCCGGTCATCGCCATCGTGCTCGTGCTGACCGCTGTGTTCGTGCCGATCGCCTTCCTCGGCGGCCTGACCGGCGAGTTGTATCGCCAGTTCGCGGTGACCATCTCGATCGCCGTCGTGCTGTCCGGCCTGGTCGCGCTGACGATGACGCCGGCGCTGTGCGTGGCGCTGCTGAAGAACGAGCACAAGAGCACGGCGCGCATCTTCGTCTGGTTCAACGACTGGTTCGCCCGCGTCACCCACCGCTACACCGGCGCCGTGACCTGGATGATCCGCCGCTCAGCGGTCGGCGTCGTGCTGTTCATTGGCATGGTGGTGATCACCGCCGGTCTGTGGAGCAAGACACCGGGTTCGCTGGTGCCGGACGAGGACCAGGGCTATTACATCGCCGCCATCTTCCTGCCGGACGGCGCGACGCTGGAGCGCACCGACAAGGTGGTGGACGAGGTGATGAAGGCCATCCAGTCCAACCCCGCCAACGAACACGTGATGGCCTTCGCCGGCATGGATTTCATCGGCGGCGGTTTCAAGAACAGCGCGGCCACCATCTTCGTCAGCCAGAAGCACTGGGACGAGCGGAAGATGAGCACGCAGCAGCTGGTGGGCGAACTGTTCGGCAAGACCGCGGGCATCAAGGAGGCGCTGGTGCTGGCCTTCAACCCGCCGGCCATCTTCGGCCTCGGCAACACCGGCGGCTTCGAGTTCTATCTGCAGAACCGCGGCGATGGCGGCACCAAGCGCCTGGTCGAGAACATGGGCGCGCTGGTCGGCGCCTCGCACCAGAGCACGGTGCTGGCCGGTGGCCTGCAGACCTTGTGGCGACCGAACGCGCCGCAGCTCTATGTCGATGTCGACCGCGAGCGCGCGAAGTCGCTAGGCATTCCGCTGGACGACGCGTTCACCACGCTGGCCGGCACGCTGGGCACCTTCTACGTGAACGACTTCAACAAGTTCGGCCGCGTGTGGCAGGTGCTGATGTCGGCCGAGAGCCAGTACCGCCGCACGCCGGAGGACATCGGCCGCCTGTACGTGAAGAACACGGCCGGCGACATGGTGCCGGTGTCTGCCTTCGCCAAGGTCGAGTACAGCTCGGGTCCGGACACGGTGGACCGCTACAACAACCTGCCGGCGGTGAAGCTGATGGGCCAGGCCGCACCGGGCTATTCGTCCGGCCAGGCCATCGCCGAGGTCGAGCGGCTGGTGAAGGATCTGCCGGGCGACATGAGCTATGAATGGACCGGCGCCGCCTTCCAGGAAAAGCGCGTGTCGAGTGCGGCCGCGCTGGCGCTGATCATGGCTGCGGTGATGGTGTTCCTCATCCTCGCCGCCCAGTACGAGAAGTGGTCGCTGCCGTTCTCGGTGCTGCTGGCCATGCCCTTCGGCATCTTCGGTGCGCTGGCGGCGGTGTGGCTGCGCGGCATGACCAATGACGTGTATTTCCAGATTGGTCTGGTGACGCTGCTCGGCCTGTCGGCGAAGAACGCCATCCTGATCGTCGAGTATGCGGTGCTGAAGCATCACGAAGGCTATCCGGTCGCCGCCGCGGCGATCGAGGCGGCGCGCCTGCGCCTGCGCCCCATCGTGATGACCTCGCTCGCCTTCATCCTCGGCGTGCTGCCGCTGGCCATCTCGACCGGCGCCGGCGCCGGCGCGCGGGTGTCGGTGGGTACCGGCGTCATCGGCGGCATGCTGGCCGCGACCTTCCTTGCCATCTTTTTCGTGCCGCTCTTCTACAAGCTCATCGTCGATCGCCGTCTGGCGACGCCGGAAGACGAGCTGAAGGTGCACAAGCCGGAGACGCCCCATGTCCACGCACATCATTGATCCGGCACGCCGCACGCTGCTGTCGGTCGCAATGGCCGCGGCCCTGCTGTCGGCCTGCGCGCTGAACCCGAAGCCGACGCCGGAACTCGACCTGCCGGCGGTGACCGCGACCACGCCGGCCGAGATCGACCGCTGGTGGGAAAGCTTCCGCGACCCGGTACTCGACGGGCTGATTGCCGAGGCGCTCGAACGCAACGACGACGTCGTGATCGCGGTGCAGCGCGTGCAGTCGTCGCGCGCCGCGCTCGACCTGGTGCGCATCAACCGTCTGCCGGACGCCAGCCTGTCGCTGTCCGGCTCGCGCCAGCAGTACAGCAACGAACGGCCGATACCGGGCCGCTCGCGCCAGTACAACACGGTGATCGGCGGCATTTCGGCGTCCTACGAGCTGGATCTGTTCGGTCGCCTGTCCGGTCAGCGCGACGTCGCGCGCCAGCAGCTGGCCGCCAGCCGCTACGCGCTCGAAGGCCTGCGTGCGTCGGTGACGGCGCAGGTGGCACGCGCCTATTTCAGCCTGCGTGCGCTCGACGCCGACGAGGCGCTGCTGTCGCAGACGCTGGCCACGCGCGACGCCGCGCTGTCGCTGCGCGAGAAGCAGTTCGCCGGCGGCGCCATCAGTCGCTACGACCTGGAAATCTCGCGCTCGGAGCGCGCCAGCGTGGCCGCTGCTCTGGCCACCACGCGCAGCAGTCGCGAACAGGCGGAAACTGCACTGGCAGTCCTGCTCGGCCGTTCGCCGCGCGAACTGGTGGAGCGGATTCCGGACCGCGGTCTGGCGCTGTCGACGCTGGCGGTGCAGCCGGAGATTCCGGCTGGACTCAGCTCCGATCTGCTGGCGCGTCGCGCCGACGTGCGCGCGGCAGAAGCCAATCTGGCGGCCGCCAGCCTGAGCGTCGAAGTGGCGCGCACGCAGTGGTTCCCGACCATATCGCTGACCGCTGGCCTGGGCGGCGAAAGTGCGGCGCTGGGCAGCCTGCTGTCGTCGTCGGCCCGCACCTGGAACATCGGTGCGGCGATCGCGCAGCCGCTGGTCGGTCTGCTCAGCACGCGCGCCATCGTTGCGCAGTCGGAAGCCGAACGCGCGCAGATCGCGCAGACCTATCAGCAGGCAGCCCGCCAGGCCTACGCCGACGCGCTGAGCGCGCTGTCCGCCGCACGCGGCGCGCGTGAGGCGATGGACGAGACGGTGACGCTGTATGACGCCACGACCAAGGCACGCGACCTCGCCGAGAAGAATTACGAAGCCGGCCGCGCGGGTCGCATCGTGCTGCTCGATGCCGAGCGCGAAAAGCTGTCGGCCGAGCGCCAGCTCATCGCTACCCGGCTCGACCGCGTGACTGCGCTGGTCAACACCTATCAGGCGCTGGGCGGTGGCTGGTCCGGCCGCATCGAGACCGGTGGTGACGACGAGAAGCTGGAGAACGTCCCGACCGCCTCACGCTGAAGAATTCCTTTCCTCCTCCTAGGAATTTGCGCGCGGGCTTGTCCCGCGCTTTTTTTTGCTGAAACGGTCAGTGCCTCCCGCCGGTCTCGCCGACTGCGCCTCAGGCCGCCATCACCGTCTGCAGAGGAGGTTCGCTGGCCGTTTCCACCGCCGCCAGAAACTCCGCACCCCAGCGCACGATGTCGTTGTGCTGGACGATGGCGAACAGCTCGCGCAGCCGTGACTCGGCTTCGGCACGGTGGATGTTCAGCGCGTAAAGACATTTGTCGCGCAGGTCATTGCGGTCGTGCGGATTGGTCAGTATCGCGCCGTGCAACTCTGCTGCCGCGCCGGCGAATTCCGACAGCACCAGCACGCCACCGCCCTGCATCAGCCCCTGGGTGGCGACATACTCCTTGGACACGAGATTGAGCCCGTCGCGCAGCGGCGTGATCCACATGACGTCGGCGATGGCGTAGTAGGCCACCAGTTCGGCGAAGGGGATGGGACGGAAGAAGAACTGCACCGGTGTCCAGCCGACACGCGAGAAGCGTCCGTTGATGCGGCCGACCGCCTGTTCGATCTGCGTCTGCAGCGTGTCGTAGATGGTCATTTCACTCGCTGCGGGCACGCATACGGCGATCAGCGTCACTTTCTGCCGCAGCTCCTCGTTCTGTTCGAGCAGCTGTTCGAAGGCGAGCAGCTTCTCCAGCGTGCCCTTGGTGTAGTCCAGTCGTTCGACCGACAGGATGACGCGCTGGCCCGTCATTTCGCGGCGCAGCCGGTCCATCAGGCGGGCGCTCTGCGCGTCGGCCAGTATGCGGCCGATGCGGCCGACATCCAGGCCGACCGGATGGGCGCCGATGCCGATGCGCCGGCCATGCACCTCGATCGCCGTCGTCATCTCGTCCAGCCCGACCGCGCAGCCGTAGGTGAGGAAACGCGGCGCGCAGTTCTTCGTTTCCAGCACGCGCAGCGGCGCCACGCCGCGCGCGACGTCGACGAAGTTCTCCGCCTGGCGCGGAATGTGGAAACCGATGTAGTCGCACTGCAGCAGGCTGCCGACGATGTCGCGCCGCCAGGGCATCACGTTGAACACGTCGGCGGACGGGAAATAGGTGTGGTGGAAGAAGGCGATCTTCAGATCCGGCCGCAGTTCGCGCAGCGCCGCCGGCACCATCCACAGGTTGTAGTCGTGCAGCCAGACGGTGGCGCCATGGGCGGCCTCGGCCGCGGTGCGTTCGGCGAACAGCCGGTTCACCTTCAGGAACACCTGCCAGTCGTCTTCGCGGAACTGCGCGCGTTCCCAGAAGGTATGCAGCGTCGGCCAGAAGGCCTCCTTCGAGAAGCGCTTGTAGAAGATGTCCACGTCCTGCGACGACAGTTCGACGCGGGCGCAGCGCAGGCCGGGGTACTGTTCGCGATCGACTGTGGTGTGCGTTTCGAAGCGGGCGTCGCCCGCGTGTGCGCTCGACCAGGCGATCCACGAGCCCTTGCGGCCGTCGGCGAAGAAGCTCAGCAGGGTCGGGATGATGCCGTTCGGCGAGCGGTGCGGCCGGCGCAGGATGGTGCCGTCTTCGTCGATCGCCTCTTCGTACGGCAGGCGGTGATAGACGATGACCAGCTCCGACTTGCCGCAGGGCGCCATGGTGTCGCTGCCGGGCGGCAGCAGCAGTGCGCGGTCGACGAAGCGGAAGAAGTCGAGTGCTTCGAGGATGCCGGCGCAGCCGACGCGGCGCGAATGCAGCACACGCGTGCGGTCGGCGGTGGCGGCCAGCAGCGCCGCTTCCGATTCGCCGACGCAGACGCCGCGGAAGCCCTGTTCGAACATCGACAGGTCGTTCAGCGTATCGCCGGCAACCAGAACCTGATGCATGTCGACGCCGAGGTCATGCACCAGCCGGCGCAAGGTGCTGCCCTTGTTCACGCCGCGCGGCAGGAAGTCCAGATAGCGGTCGGCCGAGTACAGCAGATCGCAGTTCAGTTCGTGGGCGATGCGGCGCAGGTCATCGGTCACCGCGTCGCTGTCGCAGAAGTAGGAGCAGCGTCGCTGTTGCGGCACCTCCTGCCGCTGCAGGCCGGGAATGCCCTGCAGGGCTTCGCTCACGGCCCGTTCGCCAGGCCACAGCGCGTCGATATCGGCCTGCAGCGGCTGCACGGCCTGTCGGGTCCGGCCGTCGACGACGGTGGCGCCAACGTCGGCAATGACGTAATGCGGCACCGGGATGGCCGGATCAGACAGGAGGGGCAGCACGGCTTCGAGGCCGCGCCCGGTCACGAACACCAGCGTGATGTCCGGATCGTTGGTGATCAGTTGATAGAGCTGCTGGCGCGCGTCCGTATCGCCGGCAAGAAAGGTGCCGTCCAGATCGGTAGCAATGAGCATGTCGTACTCCCTGTGGCAAGGTTGAAAGATGGGGTGAGGTTCAGCGGGTCTCCGTGGTGGATGTGTCGGTATCGTGGCGGGCGGTGCCGGCCAGTTCGAAGGCGGTCGAGGTGGTGCGCACCATGGGCAGGAAGCGCGTCTGCAGCGCGATCTGCGCTGGCACGCGGCGCAGCAGCGAGGACGTGAGCAGCGCCAGCACGCCCTGGGTCAGCGCGAACCACATCGGCAGTGCATCGGGCCCCAGCATGGCCATCGCCAGGCCGGCGGCCAGCGGGCCGAGCGCGGCGCCGATGCCATGCACCAGCAGCAGTCCACTGCTGCCGGCCAGCACTTCGTGCGGGTCGAGCCGGTCGATCAGGCGCGCCATCGCCATTGGATAGAGCGCGAACGCGAAGCCGCCGTAGAGCAGGCCGGCGGTCGCCGTCGCGTCGGCGCCGAAGGGCAGCGCGAACATCGGCAGCAGCGCCAGCAGTGCGGCGGCAAAGGCTACCAGCGTGATGACGCGGCCGCGGTCGTGGCGGTCGGACAGCAGGCCCAGCGGCCACTGGAACAGCGCGCCGCCGACGATGGTCGCGCTCATGAAGGCGGCCACGCCCGACGCGCCCAAGCCGCTGCGGTCGGCCCACACCGCACCCAGCCCCCAGAAGGCGCCCATCGCGAGGCCGGAGGCGAAGGCGGCGTCGAAGGCGATCGGTGCCTTGCGGTAGAGGCTGCGCAGCGCCGGAGCAGCAGCGTTGTCGATCTGCGGCTGGCTCAGTCGCGTCGCCGCCACCGGCATCACGGCCGCGCACACCAGCAGCGCGGCGAGTACGAACAGGGTGTGCGTGCCGGCGTCGCCGACGTGCAGCAGTTGCTGGGCCAGCGCCAGTGCACCGAGATTCACGCCCATGTATATCGCGAACACACGGGCGCGCTGTGCCGGTGCGGCCTGGCTGTTGAGCCAGCTTTCGACGATGGCGTACAGCCCGACCATGGCGATGCCGGTGAGCAGGCGCACCGGCGCCCACACCCACGGCGATACCCACATTTCGTGCAGCAGCACGCTGCAGGCCACCGCCGAGGTGAAGAAGGCGAAGGCGCGTACGTGGCCGACGCGGCGGATCAATGCCGGCGCGACGCGGGTGCCGATCAGGAAGCCGGCGAAGAACAGCGAGCCGAGCAGGCCCATGAAAGGGCTGCCGTATCCTTCGATGCCGCCGCGCACGGCGAGCAGCGTGGTGAGCAGGCCGCTG
This sequence comes from Methyloversatilis discipulorum, assembly GCF_018780585.1. Taxonomy (GTDB): domain Bacteria; phylum Pseudomonadota; class Gammaproteobacteria; order Burkholderiales; family Rhodocyclaceae; genus Methyloversatilis; species Methyloversatilis discipulorum_B. The sequence goes on from NZ_JADMJL010000034.1 coordinate 68,784, forward strand.
CCGAGCAGCAGCAGGGCGACGCCGCCGAGCAGGGCGGCGAGCGGTGCAAGATGGACGAACAAGGCTTCGACTCCGCTTGTATGGAGGGGAAGCGACCGGACGCTGGGTGATGCCGGGCGACGGGCTGCGGTGCCCGCCTGTCACGAAAGGCCGCGCTGAAGAAGTACTGGCACTGGCTGCTTGGGAGCCCACGAGGATAGCCGCAGGGCGATCGCAGGTCTGTAGGAACTCGCCGACCCGTCGCACGCTCCACTCACCCGCGGACGCAGCTTTGTCGTCGCCGTTTACACTGCATTCACCTGCCGCCGCCTCAGGCAGCGTTTCGATTAACAGGCACCCACAATAATGATCGGGTCTCGACCGTCTGTCGTACCCAACAACGTCCTTCCATCCCGATGACCACACACGGACACGATGCCGCTCCGGCCACGCGCAAGCCGCGCTGGCCCTGGATCATGATGCTGCTTCTGCTGGCCGGCCTGACCGCCGGCTGGTTCTACGCCAACGAACGCACCAAGCCGGCCGACGGCGAGGGCGGCCCCCCCGGGATGAGGCCCGGCGGCCCGCCGGGCGGGCCTCCGGGTGGCGCACGCCGCTTCGGTGGCGATACGCGGGTCGGCAGTGCGCTGGCGCAGCGCACCGATCTGCCGGTGCATCTGGTCGCGCTGGGCACCGTGACGCCGATCGAGAGCGTGGTGGTGCGCAGCCGGGTCGAGGGCGAGCTGCAGTCGCTGCACTTCACCGAAGGGCAGCGGGTGAAGAAGGGCGATCTGCTGGCGCAGATCGATCCGCGTGCATTCCAGGTCGAACTGGCGCAGGGTGAAGCGGCGAAGGCGCGCAATGCGGCGCTGCTGGCCAATGCGAAGGAGGATCTGGCGCGCTACGAAACGCTGCTGACACAGGATTCGATCGCCGCCCAGCAGGTGACCAACCAGCGCTCCCTGGTGCGGCAGTACGAAGCGGCCGTGCTGGCCGACGACGCCACCATCGCCAGCGCCCGGCTGTCGCTGCAGTACGCCCGCATCACGGCGCCGATCAGCGGCCGCGTCGGCCTGCGTCTGGCCACGCCCGGCAACATCGTGCGCAGCTCCGACGCCGACGGCCTGCTTACCATCACGCAGGATGCGCCGATCTCGGTCGTGTTCGCGCTGCCCGAGCCGCAACTGGTCGCGGTGCGCAGTGCCATCGCGCGCGGTGGCCTGCCGGTCGAGGCGCGCGACCGCGACAACCGCACCGTGCTGGCGACCGGCACGCTGCGCATCCTGGATAACCAGATCGACGTCTCCACCGGCACCGTGAAAGCCAAGGCGATGTTCGATAACCGAGACGGCGCACTGTTTCCGAACCAGTTCGTCAACGTGAAGTTGCGCGTCGACACGATCGCCGACGCCATCGTCGTGCCGGTGTCGGCGATACAGCGCGGCGCCAGCGGACCTTTCGTCTATGTGGTCGGCGACGACCTGACCGCAGTGATGCGGCCGGTGAAGACCGGCGTGCTCGAAGGCGAACTGCAGCAGGTGACAGAAGGCCTGCAGCCCGGTGAGCGCGTCGTGACCGACGGTGTGGACCGCCTGCGCGAAGGTGACAAGGTGAAGCTCGACGACACTCCATCCGCGCCGCGTGCCGGCAATGGCAGCGCGCCGGGTCGTCGTGGCCCGCCGCCGGCGCAGTGAAGCGGCACCGATGAATCCGTCCCGCCTGTTCATCCTGCGGCCGGTGGCCACCTCGCTGCTGATGGTGGCATTGCTGGTCGCCGGCTTTCTCGCCTACCGTCTGCTGCCGGTATCGGCGCTGCCCCAGGTCGACTATCCGACCATGCAGGTGGTCACCTTCTATCCGGGCGCCAGTCCGGAACTGACCACCTCGCTGATCACCGCGCCGCTGGAGCGCCAGTTCGGCCAGATGCCCGGCCTGGTGCAGATGAATTCGCTCAGTTCGGCCGGCGCGTCGGTGGTGACGCTGCGCTTCGGTCTCGACATATCGCTCGACACCGCGCAGCAGGAAGTGCAGGCGGCGATCAATGCCGCAAGCACGCTGCTGCCCAACGAACTGCCGGCGCCGCCGATCTACAGCAAGGTGAATCGGGCCGACGCGCCGGTCATGACGCTGGCAGTCAGTTCGAAAGCGGTGCCGCTGCACCTGCTCGAAGAGGCGGTGAGCAACCGGCTGGCGCAGAAGATTTCGCAGCAGTCGGGTGTCGGTCTGGTCAGCATTTCCGGCGGTCAGCGGCGCGCCGTGCGGGTGCGTGTGAATCCGTCCGCGGTCGCCGCCTACGGACTGAGCCTCGAACAGTTGCGCGCCGCAGTGGTGGCCACCAGTTCCAACCAGGCCAAGGGCAGTTTCGACGGCCCGACGCGTGCCACCACGCTCGACGCCAACGACCAGCTGCGCTCGGCCGACGAGTACCGGCGCAGCGTGATCGCCTGGAAGAACGGTGCACCGATCCGGCTGCAGGACGTCGCCGAGGTGGTCGACGGCCCGGAGAACCGGCTGCTCGCAGCCTGGGCCAACGAAACGCCGTCGCTCATCCTGAACATCCAGCGCCAGCCTGGCGCCAACGTGATCGACGTCGTCACCCGCATCAATGCGCTGCTGCCCGAACTGCAGGCCTCGCTGCCGGACGCGGTTGACGTGCAGGTGCTGACCGACCGCACCGAGTCGATCCGCACCTCGGTGCGCGACGTGCAGATCGAACTGGTGATGGCGGTGCTGCTGGTCGTCGCCGTCATCTTCGTGTTCCTGCGCAATGCGCGCGCCACCGTCATTCCGGCGATTGCGGTGCCGCTGTCACTGATCGGCACCTTCGCCGTCATGTATCTGGCCGGCTTCTCGGTGAACAACCTGACGCTGATGGCGATGGTGATCGCCGCCGGTTTCGTCGTCGATGATGCCATCGTGATGACCGAGAACATCGCGCGCCATCTCGAAATGGGCAAGGGCGCGATGCAGGCCGCGCTCGACGGCGCGAAGGAGATCGGCTTCACCATCATTTCGCTGACCGTGTCGCTGGTGGCGGTGCTGATCCCGCTGCTGTTCATGCAGGACGTGGTGGGCCGTCTGTTCCGCGAATTCGCGCTGACGCTCACCATCGCCATCCTGCTGTCGGCCGTCGTATCGCTGACGCTGACGCCGATGATGGCCGGGCGGCTGCTGAAGGCCGAGGGCGAACACGCGCACGAGGGCTGGTACGCCCGCCTGCTGGCCGGCTATTCACGCACTTTGCGCTGGGTGCTCGACCACCAGCGCCTGACGCTGATCGCTGCAGTCGCCACCTTCGTCGTGACCGCGCTGCTCTATCTGGCCGTGCCCAAGGGCTTCTTTCCGGTGCAGGACACCGGACTGATCCAGGGCATGTCCGAAGCCGAGCCGACCATTTCCTTCGCCGCGATGAGCACGCGCCAGCAGGCGCTGGCCGAGGTCATCCTGCGTGACCCGGACGTCGACAGCGTCAGTTCATTCATCGGTGTCGATGGCCAGAACCCGACGCTGAACACCGGCCGCATGCAGATCAGGTTGAAGCCGCTGTCCGAACGCAGCGACCGCGCGCCGGAGATCGCGCGACGGCTCGAAGCGGCGGCGCGCGAGGTGCCGGGCGTCGCGCTCTATCTGCAGCCGGTGCAGGACCTGACGATCGAGGACCGCGTCAGCCGCGCGCAGTACCCCTTCGTCGTGCAGGCCACCAATCACGAAGATCTGCTGGAATGGGTGCCCAGACTCGCGGCCGCGCTGCAGCAGTCGGATCGGCTCACCCAGGTCACGACCGATCTGGCCACCGGCGGCCTGCAGGCCTATGTGGACATCGACCGTGCCGCCGCCGCCCGCGTCGGCGTCACCGTCGCCGACATCGACGCGGCGCTGTACAACGCCTTCGGCCAGCGACTGATCTCGACCATCTTCACCCAGTCCAGCCAGTACCGCGTGGTGCTCGACGTGCAGCCGCAGTTCCAGATCGGCCCGGAGGCGATCGCGCAACTGCACGTGATGTCGGCCGACGGCCTGCAGGTGCCGCTGGGCACGCTGGTGCGCGTCGAGGAACGCCCGACGCTGCTGGCGATGGGCCGTCAGGGACAGTTCCCCGCCGCCACGCTGTCGTTCAACCTGCCGGACGGCGTATCGCTGGGCGAGGCGGTGGATGCGGTCGAGTCGATACGCGCGCAGCTCGGCATGCCGACGACGATGACGCTGAAGTGGGAGGGCGCGGCCGAGGCCTTCCGTGCTTCGCTCAGCGACACGCTGTGGCTCATTCTGGCCGCGGTGGTGACGATGTACATCGTGCTCGGCGTGCTGTACGAAAGCTATGTGCATCCGCTGACCATCCTGAGCACGCTGCCGTCGGCCGCCATCGGCGCGCTGCTGGCGCTGCTGCTGGCCGGTCACGCGCTCGACATGATTGCGGTGATCGGCATCATCCTGCTGATCGGCATCGTCAAGAAGAACGCCATCATGATGATCGACTTCGCCCTCGAAGCCGAACGCAACGAGGGCATGGCGCCGCGCGATGCGATCTTCCAGGCCTGCCTGCTGCGTCTGCGCCCCATCCTGATGACCACCGCCGCGGCGTTGCTCGGTGCGCTGCCGCTGGTGTTCGGTGGCGGCATGGGCTCGGAACTGCGCTTCCCGCTGGGCCTCACCATGGTGGGCGGCCTGCTGGTGAGCCAGGTGCTGACGCTGTACACGACGCCGGTCATCTACCTGGCTTTCGGACGGCTCTTCAAGTTGCGCCACACGGCCATCGATGCGACGGAGGGTGGGCGCGCATGAGTGCCTGGGCACTGCCCATCCGCCGTCCGGTCGGCACCGCACTGCTGACGGCGGCGATCGCGCTCGCCGGCGCGCTGGCTTTCCGGCTGCTGCCGGTGTCGGCGCTGCCGCAGGTCGACTTCCCGACCATATCGGTCAGCGCTGCCTTGCCGGGCGCCAGCCCCGAGGTGATGGCGGCGACCGTTGCGACGCCACTGGAACGCACGCTGGGCCGCATCGCCGGCGTCACCGAAATGACGTCCAGCAGTTCGCAGGGCAATACGCGGGTGACGCTGCAGTTCGACCTCGACCGCGACGTCGAGGGCGCGGCGCGCGACGTGCAGGCGGCGATCAACGCCGCGCGCGCCAGCCTGCCGACCAGCCTGCCGTCCAACCCGAGCTACCGCAAGGTGAATCCGGCCGACGCGCCCATCATGATTCTGGCGATCACGTCGGACACGGTGCCCATTCCGCGGCTGTACGACGTGGCCTCGACCGTGCTGGCGCAGAAGCTGGCGCAGATTCCGGGGGTCGGTGAAGTGGCCGTCGGCGGTGGTGCGCTGCCGGCCATCCGCGTGCAGGTCAATCCGGAAGCGCTGCACCAGAGCGGCCTGACACTGGCCGACGTGCGCAACCGCATCACCGAATCGAACGTGAACCGGCCCAAGGGCTTCGTCGAGGACGGCGAGCGCTACTGGCAGATCGAGGCGAACGATCAGGCGCGCCGCGCCGAGGACTACGTGCCGCTCATCCTGCGTCATACCTCGGGCGCAGTGCTGCGTCTGGGCGACGTGGCGCGGGTCGAGGATTCGGTGCAGGACGTGCGCAATCTCGGCCTGACCAACGGCAAGCCGACGGTGCTGCTGGTGCTGACCAAGCGACCGGGCAGCAACGTGATCGAGACGGTCGAGCGGGTGCGCGAACTGCTGCCGGAACTGGGCGCCAGCCTGCCGGCGGCGGCGCGCATGGAAGTGGCGATGGACAGTTCGGTCACCATACGCAGCGCGCTGCACGAGGTCGAGATCGCGCTGGTCATTTCGATCGCGCTGGTCATCCTGGTAGTGTTCCTGTTCCTGCGCAACGCGCGGGCGACGCTGATTCCGGCGGTCGTGGTGCCGGTATCGCTGGCCGGCAGTTTCGCCGTCATGTACCTGCTCGGCTTCAGCCTGAACAATCTGTCGCTGATGGCGCTGACCATCGCCACCGGTTTCGTCGTCGACGACGCGGTGGTGGTGATCGAGAACATCGCCCGTCACATCGAGCGCGGGCTGAAGCCCTTCGAGGCAGCGGTGGCCGGCGTGCGCGAGGTCGGCTTCACGGTGGTGGCGATCAGCCTGTCGCTGGTCGCGGTGTTCATCCCCATCCTGCTGATGGGTGGTGTGGTCGGCCGCCTGTTCCGCGAGTTCGCGCTGACGATGTCGGTGGCGGTGCTGGTGTCCATGGTGGTGTCGCTGACCGCGGCGCCGATGCTGGCGGCGCGCCTGCTGCGGCACAGCCCGGTCGAGCAGGAAGCGCGCTGGCAGCGCGCCCTCGGCCGCGTATTCGACGACCTGCAGATCGCCTACGCGCACAGCCTGGACTGGGCGCTGCGTCATACGCGCATCGTCATGCTCATCTTTCTCGGCGCCATCGCGCTGAATTTCTGGCTGTTCTCCATCGTGCCCAAGGGCTTCTTCCCGAACCAGGACACCGGGCGGCTGTTCGGCAGTCTGCGCGCCGACCAGAGCACGTCCTATCAGGCGATGACGAAGAAGATGGCGCAGGCCGTCGATGCGATCAGGAGCGACCCGGCGGTGGACAACGTGAGCGCCTTCACCGGCGGCGGGCGCGGCGGTGGCGCCAACAACGCGAGCTTCTTCGTCAATCTGAAACCGCTGAAGGAGCGCGGTGCGTCGGCCGAGCAGGTGATCGGCCGGCTGCGTGGCAAGCTGGCGCGCATCGAAGGCGTGCAGCTCTTCCTGGTGGCGGCGCAGGATCTGCGTGTCGGCGGCCTGCGCTCGTCCTCGCAGTACCAGTTCACGCTGACCGCCGACAGCCTGCGCGCGCTGCGCGAATGGGTGCCCAAGGTGCGCGACGCGATGCGCGACCTGCCACAGCTGGTCGATGTCGGCACCGACCAGGAAGACCGCGCTTCGCAGACGCGGCTGGTCTATGACCGCGACACACTGGCCCGTCTCGGCCTGACGCCGGGCATCGTCAATCAGGAGCTGTACGACGGCTTCGGCCAGCGCCAGGTGAGCACGCTGTATGAACCGCTGAACCAGTACAAGGTGGTGCTCGAAGTGGCGCCCGAGCGCGCGCAGGACTTGTCGGCGCTGGATTCGGTGCGGGTGGCCACCGCCGACGGTGGCCTGGCGCCGCTGGACAGTTTCGCGCGTGTCGAGCAGGGCGTCATGCCGCTGTCGATCGCCCACCTCGACGGTCGCGTGTCGACCACCGTGTCCTTCGGCACCGCCGAAGGCGTCACGCTGGCGCAGGCGATGGACGCGGTGCGCGCGGCGATGGCCGACATCGGCGTGCCGGCCAGCATCAACGCCGGCTTCCAGGGCTCGGCGCGCGCCTTCCAGCAGTCGCTGGACAACCAGCCACTGCTGATTCTGGGCGCCATCATCGCGGTCTATCTGGTGCTGGGCATCCTGTACGAAAGCCTGATCCACCCGCTGACCATCCTGTCCACGCTGCCGTCGGCCGGCATCGGCGCCATCCTCGCGCTGATGGCCTTCAACATCGAGTTCGGTCTGATCGCGGTGATCGGCGTGCTGCTGCTGATCGGCATCGTCAAGAAGAACGCCATCATGATGATCGACTTCGCGCTCGACGCCGAACGCACGCGCGGCCTGGAGCCGCGGGCGGCGATCCGCGAAGCCTGCCTGCTGCGCCTGCGCCCCATCCTGATGACCACGCTGGCCGCCATGGTCGGCGCGCTGCCGCTGGCCATCGGCTTCGGCGAAGGCTCGGAGCTGCGCCAGCCGCTGGGCATCGCCGTGGTCGGCGGTCTGGTGGTGAGCCAGCTGCTGACGCTGTACACGACGCCGGTCACCTATCTCTATCTCGAACGCTTCAGCCGCTTCTGCGGCCGCCTCATCGCGCGTACGCCGCGCCCGGTCTCGCCATGAACAAGATACTGCCGCTTCTTCTGGCCGCGCTGTTCGCCGGCTGCACCACGATAGGCCCGGACCACCAGCGGCCGGCCTTTGACCTGCCGCAGGACTACCGCGCCGCTGACGGCTGGAAGCCGGCCGAACCGGCCGACCATCTGCCGCGCGGCGACTGGTGGCGGGCCTACGGCGACCCGGTGCTGGACGAGCTGATTGCCCGCGCCGATCGTGCCAACCAGGACCTGCGCGTGGCGCTCGGCAATTACCGCCAGGCACGCGCCGCCGCGCAGCAGGCGCGGGCCGGCTTCCTGCCGGAGGTCGGGCTCAGCGCCTCCGCGCAGCGCAGCCGCAGCGCGGCGATACAGGGGCGCTCGGCCAACCAGTCGAACACCACTCAGCTCGGCCTCGACGCCAGTTGGGAAGCCGACCTGTGGGGCCGCATCGGCCGCGAGGTCGAAGCGGCCGGCGCCGAACTGCAGGGCAGCGCCGCCGACCTCGCGTCGGTGCGCCTGTCGCTGCAGGCAGAACTGGTGCAGAACTACTTCCAGCTGCGCGCCGCCGACAGCCAGCGCGCGCTGTATGCACGTACGGTCGCCGCCTACGAGAAGGCGCTGGAGGTGGCGCGCAATCGCGTCGCCGCCGGCGTCGCCACGCGCGGCGACGAGGCGAGCGCACTGGCCCAGCTTCGCGCAGCGCAGGCGCAAGCGGTCGATCTCGACCTGACGCGCACCCAGCTTGCCAACGCGATCGCGTTGCTGGTCGGCGAGGCGGCGTCCAGCTTTTCGCTGGCCGAAGCCGACTGGCAGAGCGCGCCGCCGGCAACCCCGGTGGGCCTGCCGTCGACGCTGCTCGAACGCCGCCCCGACATCGCCGCCGCCGAGCGCCGCGTCGCCGCGGCCAACGCCCGCATCGGCGTCGCGCAGGCGGCGTGGTTTCCGTCGCTGACGCTGAACGCCTCGACCGGCTACGCCGGTAACAACTTCGCGCAGTGGTTCAACGCGTCCAATCTGGTGTGGTCCTTCGGCCTGTCGCTGGCGCAGGCGGTGTACGACGGCGGCCGGCGCGACGCGCAGATCGAATCCGCCCGCGGCGCGCACGACGTGACCGTGGCCCAGTACCGGCAGACCGTGCTCGGCGCGCTGCAGGAGGTCGAGGACAACCTGAGCGCGCTGCGCCTGCTCGCCGACGAGGCCGCACTGCGAGAACAGGCCCTGGCCGCCGCGCGCGAAGCCGAGACGCTGGCGCTGAACCGCTACCGCGCGGGCACCGCCAGCTACACCGAAGTGGTCACCGCCCAGACGACCGCGCTCGACAACGAACGCAGCCTGATGCAGCTACGCGGCCGCCAGTTCTCGGCCAGTGCGCTGTTGAACAAGGCGGTGGGTGGCGGGTGGGAGGTGGCGGAGAGGTCCCCTTGACGGCTTCCTGGGTCTTGCCCTCAGGGCTCAATATCGGAAGGCGGCTTGTGGACGCTGCCCCGCAAAGGCAGAATCACGTCCATTGCAACGACGGACCTTCGCTGGCTGCGATCACGCAGCGAGCCCGGGCCGTCTTCCCGATGCGCTGAGACAACGATGCCCAACCTGAACATACAGAGCTTGAAGCTGCGGGACTACCGTTGCTTCGAGCGGATAGACATCGATTTCCATCCGCAGTTGACGGTACTGGTGGCGGCAAACGGTGCTGGAAAGACATCGATCCTGGATGCCGTCGCCGTCGCATTCGGGCCTTTCATCGGGGCTTTCGACGAGGCGGTCGGCAAGCACTTCGAAGCCAGCGATATCCGCCAGTATCGGGTGCGGGAATCACGGACGCATGAGATGGAGTATGCGGCTGGAGGCGTGCGTCTTGAAGCAAGTGGGAGCATACCGGGTAGCGCGATAGACAAGTTTCAGACGATGCTCAACAAGGCGTCTGAGTCCGACAGACGCCCTGCCACTTGGCGCCGCAGTCTCTCCGGCCCCACTAAATCCAAGACCACGATCAAGGATGCCAAGGAGCTGATCGAGTATGGCAAGCGCCTTCAGGAGGCTGTCCGCACTCCGGGCGGCAATGCTCTGCTGCCGCTCGTCGCCTACTACGGCACGGGTCGCTTGTGGCAGCAGAAGAAGCTCACCGAGAACAAGAAGATCGAACGGACATCCCGCACTGTCGGATATGCCGATTGCCTCGATCCGGCCTCCAGTTACAAGGCCTTCGTTGCCTGGTTCAGATACTGGAACCTGAACGCCAAAGAGGCCCGCATCATTGCCCAGGAAACCGGCCGGACGACCACCGCTACCGAGTTCGACGGATACATCCGATCGGTCGCCGCGGCCGTGAACACCTGTCTCGAACCCGTTGGCTGGAAAGATATCGAGTACTCGATATCTCGCGATGCGCTTGTCGCGCATCATGACCTGCATGGGGAGCTACCGGTCGAACTGCTCAGCGACGGCATAAGGAACATGATCGGCATGGTGGCCGACATCGCGTTCCGGACAACAAAACTCAACGGCCATCTGGGGAGTGCAGCGGCAAGCGAGACGCCTGGCATCGTCCTGATCGACGAAGTGGATATGCACCTGCATCCGGAATGGCAGCAGGTCGTGCTGCAGAATCTGATGAGGGCTTTCCCGCTGATGCAGTTCATCGTCACCACCCATAGCCCGCAGGTGCTGAGTACCGTGAGGCGCGAGAACATTCGTGTGATCGACGCGAGCGCCGATGGCAATACGGTCGCAGCAATGCCTATCGCTGCGACCTATGGCGAACCCAGCGGAGACGTCATGCATAGTGTGATGCAGGTTGACCCTCAACCCCCGGTGGCCGAGAAGGACGACTTGCTGCGCCTCACCGAGTGGGTGGATCAGGGGCGTTATCGAGACTCAGATGCAGTCGAGCTATTGAATCGGCTTAGTGCGCTTCTGGGCGAGCAGCACCCTCAACTGCAGCGCCTGCGTCGCAGCATACGGCGGCAGGAGGGCTTGAAGTCTTGAGGCCGGTCCGAAAGAGAGGAAGCGGTGGGTTTCATCTAGGGCAGGCACATGACAATCCACCTGCAACGCCTGAGCAAGCAACGAGTCGATGGCGGTCTTTTGGTCACAAGGAGGCCCTCAAGCAACGTTTGCTCGAAGAACAGTTCCAGCTCTGCTGCTACAGCGAGTTGCGCGCCGACGAAGAGGGGTTGGGCTACCACATCGAGCACATCGAGAACAAGAGGCAGAACCCGGCTCGGACCTTCGACTACGACAATCTGGCTGCCTGTGCGCTCGACAGTGCCAACGACTTGAGGGATGCCCGTTTGCAAGGAAAGGCGATGTTTGGTGGCCATGCGCCCGGGAAGCAACGTGCTTGCGAGGTAGAGCGCTTCATCTCTCCGCACTATTCCGACTGCAGTCGTTTCTTTGCCTACCTGTCGGATGGGCGTGTCGTTCCGTCTGCGGCACTCAATGCAGCCGAAGAGGACCGGGCGCGATACACCATTGAGCTACTCAACCTCAACAGTTCGTTTCTCGTCACGCGCCGTCGGCAATGGTGGGATGAACTGGACCATTTCTTTGAAGGCCATCGAGAGAAGGGCTGGAGTCTTTCCGATCTCGCGGCAATAGATCTGTTGCCCACAAATAGGAAGCTCAGCCGCTTCTTTTCCGTCACAAGACAGTTCTTCGGACCACTTGCTGAGCGAGTCTTGAGCAACAATGCGTCGGTGTTCGAATAGCCGGTTTTCGGACTACGACTCCGTCGCCCCCATCCAGTAGCACAGCAGCGGCGCCGGGATGCGCATGATCTGTGTGGCGACTGCGTCCTGAGCGGCGGGCAGGTCGCGCATCGGCCCGAAGTCATCCAGCGACTTGGTGACGACGTATCCGCGCGCGATGCGCTTGGACCGGCACAGTTCGATCAGGCCTTTCAGTTCGCGGGCGCCGGTGTGCTGGGCGCGGTACTTCACTTCGAAGGGAATGAGCTCGCCGCCGACCTCGGCGACGAGGTCAACTTCGTGATCGCGCTTGCCGCGCCAGTAGCTGAAGCGCACGTTCTGCGGGTAGTAGCGGGCAAACAGGTGCTTGAATACGGCCGTTTCGGTGGCTACGCCCAGTGCCGCCGCGTCTTCGAGTATGGCTTTCCCTCTCAGCATGACGGCTGGAGCGATCGCGGCGTCGGCGAGATAGATCTTGAAGCGTGCGCGCAGCACATCCTTGCCGTAACCGTGCGGAGGCAGACGGTAGATGAGGTGGGTGGCTTCGAGCAGTTCGATGAAGTGCTGCGCAGTGGGGCGCTTGACCTCCAGGTTGGCGCACAGGTCAACCATGTCGAGCAGCCCGCCGTCGTGCAGGCACAGGTAGAGAAAGGTGTGCTCGAGGTCGAGCACACGACGCACACCGAACAAGGCCGTCATGTCGCGCTTGAGCACTTTGTCGATGATGTCCTCGCGCAACAGCCGCTGTGCATGAGTGATGCTGTCGACCTGCGCGGTCTGCGGGAAGCCGCCGCGTACGAGGTACTCGTGGAAGTGGCCGACGTAGGCGCTCGCTCGCTCGGTGGTGCGGTAGAAGTCCGCCGGTGCCCAGTCGAACAGGTCACGCAGGCTGCGCAGCCGCGGCAGTTCGGGCAGCTGCAGGCGCTTGATCTGCAGATACTCATAGAACGAAAGCGTGGTCAGGCGGATGGTGTGCCAGCGACCCACGCCCGACTCCTGATCGGCCTCGACCAGAGGCATGGCAGAACCGGTGAACGCGATGCGCCGGTCCTTGCGGAAGTCGACCTGATGCTTGACCCATGTTCCCCAGTCGCGGATGAACTGGGCTTCGTCGAGCAGCAGGTATTCCGGCCCTTCGGCTCGCGGTTCGCGTTCGCGCCAGGCGTCGATGACGGCGTCGATGCCGGCCAGTTTCAGCACGGGGTGGTCGAAGGTGGCGTAGAGGACGTTGGCCGCGGGCACCCCCGCGCGCAGAAGAGCATCGGCCGCCTGCAGCAGCAGCGTGGTCTTGCCGATCTGCCGCGCGCCCGAGAGCAGTACGGCGCGCGGGGCGGGTGGCGTCGCCATCCATTCGTGCAGTTCGCGGAAGGCGGCGCGCCGGAACGATGGCAGGTCCGAGATCGGTTCGCCTCGCCACCAGGGATTGAACTGGGCGAGAACGGCAACAAGCTCTTCTTTTGATACCCTCACGATGGAAATTCTGCCTGCGTGATTTGATTAGTTAAAGTGTAGTTTATCAAAAGACAAAGTCGAGCATCATTCGGGTTTCCAATCCGCTATTCGACGGGTTGGAGGCCCCGGGGTCTGCTCACCCACCCTCGCCCCCGGGTTCCGAGTGAAAGAGATTTCGCGCCGGTCCCAGGGGCATCCCCATCGACCTCTTCAGTGGCGAGGTTAAGTGATGAGTCGACGGGGCCGACCTGATGTGTTCTCGTGGAGGGGAATGGCGTTCCAGGCGGATGTCCGCGGGCTTCCGTTCGTCGCCCAGTCCGGCCCCATCGCTTCTCCTCGTGCCAGACTGAAACGGGTCGTGTCGCGGCGCAGGTCTTTTCGCCACAACATGGTCGCGTCGTGATGCAGTCGAAGATGAATTGCATAGCTTGTGAGCATAGAATCCTGAAATTGCCTTTCGGGAGAATGCGTTGCTGCGTCACCCTCTCGCCCTTTCAGTGCGCCGTGCGCTCCTTCCGGGCGCTGTGCTGCTTTGTGGCACGCCGGCGCTGGCCGCCGATTTCGCCTACGAGGTGCGGCCCGGCGACAACCCCTGGAATCTGACCCAGCGCTACCTGAAGGACATTTCCTACTGGCCGCGCATCCAGCAGTACAACCGGATCAGCGAACCGCGCCGGATGGTGCCGGGCAGCCGGCTGCTGATTCCCGAACAGTGGCTGCGCCTGCAGACGCGCGAGGTGCGCATCGATGCGGTGCGCGGCGACGTGACCATTGCCGTTGCCGACGGCCGCACTCGCCTCGCCCAGGCCGGCGACAAGCTGGAGCCGGGTTCGCGGCTGGTGACCGGCGAGGCGGGCAGCGTGGCGCTGGCCTTTGCCGACGGCAGCCGCGTCCAGCTGCGTCCGCGCAGCGAACTGGGCGTGCAGCAGTCGGCCGATTTCGCCGCCGGCGCGGGTTCCTGGGTCCGGCTTGAACTGCTGCGCGGCTCGGTCGACAGCCTGGTGGCGCCGCGCAGCGGGCCGGCCGGCCGCTTCGAGATCCAGACGCCGGCGGCGGTGGCGGCGGTGCGCGGCACGCAGTTCCGCGTCCATGCCGACGAACGCAGCGCGCGCAGCGAAGTGCTCGAAGGCCGCGTCTCGTTCGGCAATGAGGCGGGCAGTCAGGCGCTCGACGCAGGGCAGGGCGCGTCGGCGCAGGCCGGCCAGGCGGTGACGCCGCCGCGAGCCCTGCTGCCGGCGCCGGCGGCGCAGCCGCTGTTCGCCGACCGCCTGCCGATCAATCTGCCGTTTCCGGCGCTCGAAGGCGCTGGCGCCTACCGGGTGCAGGTGACGGCCGACGGCCGTTTCGACACCGTGATGTCCGACCGTACCGGCGACCGTCCGGCGGTCGTCGTCGCCGATCTGCCGGATGGCGACTACCGCCTGCGCGTGCGCGGCATCGACGCCGACGGCTTTGAGGGACGCGATGGCGAATGGGCGCTCACCGTGGATGCACGGCCGGAGCCACCGGTGCTGGTCGAACCGGCACCGGAGGCGCGCGTCAGCGACGAACGGCCGCAGTTGCGCTGGAGTCGTGCCCGCCCGGATGAAAGCTGGCGTCTGCAGATCGCCGACAATCCAAGGTTCGACGCGCCACGCGTCGATCGCAGCGATCTGAGCGAACCGGTCTTCCGCCCGGACGATGCGCTGCCACCCGGCATCTATCACTGGCGCATCGCCAGCCGCAATCCGGACGAGGGTGTCGGTCCGTTCAGCGACGCACAGACCTTCCGCCGCCCGCCGCCCGGCCCGGCGATGGAAGCGCCGCAGGTCGGGCCCGAGGGCCTGGCCCTGCGCTGGCGTGATGCAGGCGAGGGCATGCGCTACCAGATCCAGATCGCCCGCAGCGAGGACTTCGCCGCGCCCGAGGTCGATGCGCAGACCGATCGCCCTGCGTGGCTGCTGCGCGACGCGCAGCCCGGCACCGTGTACCTGCGCGTGCGCAGCCTCGCGGCCGACGGGTTCGAGGGCGACTGGGCACCGACACAGGCGATCACGGTGCCGGAGCCCGAGCCGGCTTTCCGTGTCTGGTGGCTGCTGCCTTTGCTGCTGCTGATCTGAGCGTGCCGACCATGACCGGGCCCTTCGTCGTTTTGACACCTTTGACGGACGCCCGGGCATGAGCACCGGACAACGTCTTCTCAGCGCGCTGGGCGACCGCTATCGGCTGCCCTGGCTGTTTGCGCTGCTGGTGATCGCTGCGCTGTACGCGAAGACGCCGATGTCGGTGGCCCGGCTCGACCTGTTGTTGCACGACCTGTTGAGCGTCGAATTGCTGGCCGGCCCGCCGAGCGGCGGCAGCGTCGATACCCAGGCGCCGCTGGTGATCGCCATCGACGACGCCAGTCTGGCGGCGCGCGGTCCCTGGCCCTGGCCGCGCGAACGCCACGCCGAACTGGTGGACCGGCTGTCGAGCGCTGGTGTGTCCGGCATCGGCTACGCGGTCATGTTCGCCGAGCCGTCTGCCGACGATCGGGGCGATGCGGCGCTGATCGACGCGGTGAGGCGTGCCGGCAATGTCGTGTTGCCGGTGGCGCCGGTGGCGTCGGCCGGTGGCGGTGTCGGCACGCTGCAGCCCTGGCCGGCGCTGGCCGATGCGGCGGCACGGCTGGCGCACGTCGATGTCGAGGTCGATGCCGATGCGCTGTCGCGCCGGGTGTTTCTGGAAGCGGGTGCCGGCAGTCCGCAATGGCCGGCGCTGGCCTGGGCGCTGATCGACGTGTCGCGCAAGTCGCGTCCGCTGTCCGGCATAGGCGGTCGGCGCGGAGCGGCGGAACCGGCGGCGGGGTCGTGGGTGCGCGATCACGAGGTCATCGTGCTGCCTGGCGGCGGCTGGCCGGTCGCTCACGTGTCGGCCAACGACGTGCTGGCCGGCGCGGTGTCGCCCAATCTGCTGCGCGGGCGCAGCGTGCTGGTCGGCGTCACCTACACCGGCTCGGGCAACGCGCTGGCCACGCCGGCCTCGGCCTTGGCGGCGCCGATGCCGGCCGTCGATTTTCATGCGCGCGCTTACTCGGCGCTGCGCAACGACCGCTATTCCACCCAACTCGCACCGGTGTGGAGCCTGCCTGCGGCGCTGTGCGTGCTCGCCGCGCTGTGGCTGCGCCGCCCGCATGCACGGCTGCGCGACATGCTGCTGGTGGCCGGCGCGCTGACCGTGCCATTGCTCATCAGCGTCGTGCTGCTCGCGCTTGCACGGCTATGGCTGGCGCCAGCCGCGGTGATGATCGGCCTGTCGGCCGGCGCGCTGATGTGGGTGTCGATCCGCACCGTCGATCTGGCGCAGCGCCTGAAGCAGGCCAACGCGCGGGCGCACGCCACGCTGTACGCGATTTCCGATGCCGTGCTGCAGTTCGACAGCGCGTTGCGGCTGCGCTATCTGAATCGCAAGGCGGAGGAGTTGTGCGCCTGTCGGCTGGCCGAGGTGCGCGATCGGGGCCTAGAGGGGCTGCCTGCCATCGAGGGCGCGCTGCGCGAGCTGCTGCAGGATCTGCTCTGCCGCTGCCGTGATGAGGCACGAGCGCAGATGATGCCGGGCCACGTGCTGATGCCTGCTGGCCGGTTTGGTCCGGCGCGCGCCTTGCGCCCGAGCGCCAGCCCGCTGTTCGGCATGACGGGGCGGGTCGATGGCGTGGTGCTGGTGCTGAACGACGTCAGCGACACCGTGGCGGCGGCAGACAAGCTGGCGCATCAGGCCACGCACGACGCGCTGACCGGTCTGCCCAACCGCGTGCTGCTGCGCGACCGCCTGCGGCAGGCGCTGGCGCAGCGCGACGCCGGCATGGTCGCCGTGCTGTTCGTCGATCTCGACCGTTTCAAGCGCATCAACGACAGCCTCGGCCACCAGCAGGGCGACAAGGTGCTCACCACGCTGGCCAGCCGCCTGCGCACCGTCTGCCGGGTCGGCGACACGGTTGCGCGCTGGGGCGGCGACGAATTCATGATCATCCTGCAGGGGCTGGCCGACCGCGACGCGGTGGCGCGGGTGGCGGCCAAGGTGATGCAGGCGGTCGGTCAGACCATCACGCTCGACGACGTCGACTTCCGCTTTTCTTGCAGCATCGGCATCGCCATCGCGCACGAGGACAGTGACGACGCCGACGTGCTGTTCGCGATGGCCGATACCGCGATGTACCGCAGCAAGTCGCAGTCGGGTGCGGCCATCCACTTCTACGCGCACGACATGAGCGCCGGCACGCGCGACTGGATCGAGCTGGAATCGGACCTGCGCCATGGCCTCGACGAGGGGCGCTTCGAAGTGCACTACCAGCCGCAGTACGAGCTGGCGACCGGCAAGCTGGCTGCCTTCGAGGCGCTGCTGCGCTTCCGTCGCCGCGACGGACAGCTGCTGTCGCCCGGCGACTTCATCGCGGTCGCCGAGGAGTCGGGCCTGATCGAGGGCATCGGCGAGTGGGTACTGCTGCAGGTGACGCAGCAGATCGCCGACTGGTCGAAGCAGGGGCTGGCGGTGGTGCCGGTGGCGGTCAATGTGTCGGCACGCCAGTGCCTCGGGCGCTCGCTGGTCCGACGGGTCGAGAATGCGCTGCGCCAGTCGCGCATCGCGCCGTCGCTGCTGCGGCTTGAACTGACCGAAAGCACCGCGATGGGTGACGTCGACCACGTCGCCACGCTGCTGGCCGACATCCGCGCGCTGGGCGTGCACCTGTCGGTGGACGACTTCGGTACCGGCTATTCGTCGCTGTCCTACCTGAAGCGCTTCCCGATCGACGAACTGAAGGTGGACCGCTCCTTCGTGCGCGATCTGGTGGGCGATGCCGACGACGCGGCCATCGTGCGCGCGACGATCGCGCTGGCGCATGGGCTGGGCATGCGCGTCGTGGCCGAGGGCGTCGAGAACGTCGAACAGCTGAACATGCTGGCCGCCCAGCAGTGCGACCTGGTGCAGGGCTATCTGTTCTCGCAGCCGGTGCCCTCCGACCTGGTGGTCGGCGAAGGGCTGCTCGGTGCGCCCGAGGGGCAGGGACGCACGCTGCGGCTGATCCGCTCCTGAGGCGCGGATCAGCCGGGGCGGCATCAGGCCGACGGCTTCTTGCTGCGCGAGGCCGCCGGTTTGGCAGCGCTTTTTGCTGCGGGTTTGGCGGCCGTTTTTGCAGCGGGTTTTGCCGCCGGTTTCGCCGCGGCCTTCGGTGCCGCCGCCTTCGGGGCGCTTGCCGGCTTGGCGGCCGGAGCCGCCGCGGCTGCCGCCGCTGCGGCCGCAGCCGGTGCCTTGGCGGCCTGGCTGGCGGCCGTGCCGAACTGCTGGAAGGCGGTGCGCGCGACAGTGCTGATCTGTTCGAAGGCCTGACGTGCCGTGTCCATCGCGTCCTGCATGGTGCCCATCGACTGCTGGCTGCTGATCGGCATGCCGGCCAGCATCTTGCGCAGGCTGTCCATCAGGTCGGAACCGCCGCTGTTCAGCTGTTCCCCGACCAGGCGGCCGAATTCGGCCTGGGTTTCCGCGGTGATCTCGGCAATCTGGCGCGCACAGCCGAGCATTTTCTCGGTGGTGTTGCGCGCAAGCCGGGCGCGCAGCTCGACCTGTGCCGCCGGCTCGCGCGTTTCCGTCACGGCGCGGGCGTTGTTGACGCTTTCCTCGAACAGAGCGCGGGCGGTATCCACCTGCAGTTGCATGATGCGCTGCGAGTTGTCCATCGACAGCTGTGCCAGACGCATGGCCGCCTCGATGTTCTTCTTCTGCAGTTCCGACATCTGTTCAGTTTTGTTCATCGCGAGACTCCTCGGTGGGGGAAACAGGATTGTGCCGCCACAGACCGGACAGTGCCATGACACGGTCGGCAAAGATGGCAGGGTGCATGGTGCGCAGCGCCGGTGACAGGCGGGGCGTGAAGTCCATGTGGGCGAGCACGTCGCGCGCCGGGTCGATGCCGGGCGCGACCTCGATCAGTTCGATGCCGTCGTCGGCCAGCCTGAACACGGCGCGCTCGGTCACGTAGAGCACCTGCTGCCCGCGGCGCCGCGCTTCGCGACCGCTGAAGGTGCGGTGCTCGACCGTCTGCACGAACTTGCGGCTGTTGCCTTCGGCATGGATGACCAGGGCGCCCTCGCGTACCGCGATGTCGGCGGCGCCCGCGGTGAAGCTGCCGACGAACACCAGCCGGCGCGCGTTCTGCGAAATGTTGATGAAGCCGCCGGCGCCGGCCAGCCGGTGGCCGAAGCGCGACACGTTCACATTGCCTTCGGCGTCGGTCTGCGCCATGCCGAGGAAGGCGACATCCAGCCCGCCGCCGTCGTAGAAGTCGAACTGGTAGGGCTGGTCGATCACCGCCTGGGTGTTCACCGCAGCGCCGAAGTCGAGGCCGCCGGCCGGTATGCCGCCGATGACGCCCGGCTCGGCAGTCAGCGTGACGGCGTCGATCAGGCCTTCTTCGGCCACCACCGAGGCGACGCCTTCCGGCATGCCGATGCCCAGATTGACCACATTGCCCGGCTGCAGCTCGAAGGCGGCGCGGCGGGCGATCACCTTGCGCACATCCAGCGCCATCGCCGGCAGCGCGTCGGCCGCCAGTCGCGCCTCGCCGGAATAGGCTGGGTTGTAGGCGGTGGCGAAGGTCTGGTGGTGGTGTTCAGTCGGCGACACGACGACGCAGTCGACCAGCACGCCCGGCACCTTGACCTGGCGCGGGTTCAGTTCGCCGCGCCCGACGGTGCGCTCGACCTGCACGATGACCAGGCCGCCGCTGTTGTGCGCCGCCATCGCCACGGCCAGCGCTTCCTGCGTCAGCGCCTCGCGTTCCATCGTCACGTTGCCGTCCGGGTCGGCGGTGGTGCCGCGCACGAGCGCGACGTCGATCGGGAACGCCTTGTAATAGAGGAAGTCCTCGCCGTCGATCTGCATGCGCCGCACCAGATCGGTGGTGGTGGCCGCATTGATCTTGCCGCCGCCGTGCAGCGGATCGACGAAGGTGTCCAGCCCGACTCGCGTAAGCTGGCCCGGCCGGTGCGCGGCGATGTCGCGGAACAGCTGGGAAATGACGCCCTGCGGCAGGTTCCAGGCTTCGATCTGATTGCTCACCGCCAGCGCCTGCAGCCGCGGCACCAGACCCCAGTGGCCGCCGATCACGCGCTTCACCAGCCCGGCGTGACCGAAGTGGTTGAGACCGCGATGCTTGCCGTCGCCCTGGCCGGCGGCGTAGACCAGGGTGAGGTCGCGCGGCGCGCCGCTGTCGAGGAAGCGCTGTTCGACGGCGATGGCGAGGTGTTCGGCGAAGCCGATGCCGACGAAGCCGGTGGTGGCCAGCGTGGCGCCGTCCGGGATGCGCGCCACGGCCTCGGCTGCGCTCATGATCTTGCTGCGGGTGTGCGGCATGTGGGACGACTCGGGCATCGGAAGCTTGTGGCGTGCGATGACGTCACTTTACCGGACGTCGACGCCGTATTTGACCCGCATCAAGCGTTTGCCGGTTGAAAAGCGGATCGTTCGCCCCAGATAGCGTCCAGACAAAGTTCACGGAGGCGTTCATGCGTTTCGACAAGCTCACCACCAAGTTCCAGCAGGCGCTGGCCGATGCCCAGAGTCTGGCGGTCGGCCGCGACCATCAGTACATCGAGCCCGCTCACCTGATGCTGGCGCTGCTCAACCAGGACGACGGCGCCACTGCGTCGCTGTTGCAACGCGCCGGCGTCAATGTCGCGCCGCTGAAGAAGGCGGTCGAGGACGCGCTGTCGCGCATCGCCACCGTCGAGGGCCACGGCGGCGAGGTGCAGATCGGCCGCGATCTGACCAATCTGCTCAATGTCGCCGACCGCGAGGCGCAGAAGCGCGGCGACCAGTTCATCGCTTCCGAAATGTTCCTGCTCGCCGCCACCGCCGACAAGGGCGATCTGGGCCGCCTGCTGAAGCAGGCCGGGCTGGAGCGCGCCGCGCTGGAAAAGGCGGTCGAACAGGTGCGCGGCGGCTCGTCGGTCGGTTCGGCCGAAGCCGAAGGCTCGCGCGAGGCGCTGAAGAAGTACTGCATAGACCTGACCGAGCGCGCCGCCGCCGGCAAGCTCGACCCGGTGATCGGCCGCGACGACGAAATCCGCCGCGCCATCCAGATCCTGCAGCGGCGCACCAAGAACAATCCGGTGCTGATCGGCGAGCCCGGCGTGGGCAAGACCGCCATCGTCGAGGGGCTGGCGCAGCGCATCGTCAATGAAGAGGTGCCGGAGACGCTGAAGGGCAAGCGCGTCCTGGTGCTCGACATGGCCGGCCTGCTGGCCGGTGCCAAGTACCGCGGCGAGTTCGAGGAGCGGCTGAAGAGCGTGCTGAACGAGGTGGCCAAGGACGAAGGCCGCATCATCCTGTTCATCGACGAAATCCACACCATGGTCGGTGCCGGCAAGGCCGAGGGCGCGATCGACGCTGGCAACATGCTGAAGCCGGCGCTGGCGCGCGGCGAACTGCACTGCATTGGCGCCACCACGCTGGACGAGTACCGCAAGTACATCGAGAAGGACGCCGCGCTGGAGCGCC
>NZ_JADMJL010000013.1 GCF_018780585.1 Methyloversatilis discipulorum
ACAAGCTATTCCTACGCTTGCCAGGGCAGAACATACAAGCGAGCTTGATCGCGATGCGGCCGACGCCAACCAGCCGGCGTCTCTCAGCCGCGGCGACGCACTGCCAGCGACAGCAGGCCGAGGCCTGCCAGCAGCATCGCGTAGCTGCCGGGCTCGGGCACGGCGAGCGCCAGCGCATGCGACGCCTGCACGTCCAGCGTCGGCGCCATCGCGTAGAGCAGGCCCTGATTGAAGTCGCTCGCCGAATCGCTGATCACGCCGACCGAGGTATTGCCACTGCCCAGCACCTCGAACGACAGGGTCGCCAGCGTCAGCGAGGTCTGACCTGCGTCGACCACACCGGGGAAGGCGGAACCGGACAGCACGAGGCCGGTGAAGGCCGAATCGTCGCTCCAGCCGTCGGCAAGCGACACACCCAGCAGCTTCAGCAGGCTGCTGTCGAAGGACAGCGCCAGACCGAAGGCGAGCAGTTCGTCGCCGGCGCGTTCGCCGTCGAAGGGCTGCAGCAGCGACACATCGAGCGTGAAGGTCTGGCCGACAGCCGCGCTCGCGGTGCCGGACAGCGAGACGGTGGCGGCTTGGGCCGACAGGGTGCCGGCGGCGATCAGCGCGGCGACGAGGGTCTTGATCATCATGTGGATTCTCCTTGCGGGGCGGCGCCGTCAGGCGCCGCCGCCTGTGGTCACTGAGCGCTCACTGCTTGGTGAACAGTGCGTACCAGAGCTTGTAGTCGGCCTGGGTGATGCAGCGGTCGCTGTCGAAATCAGCCAGCGGCTGGTAACGCGCATCGCCGTCGCAGCTTCCGAGCGCGGCGCGCTGGGCATCACGGTCGGCCACGTTGATGACGCCGTCACCGTTGATGTCGCCACGCTTGCGCACCGCGAAGGGCACGCGGGCGGCGGCTTCCTCGTAGCCGTCGTTCAGCAGGAAGACCGCGTAGTACTCGCCGGCAGCCAGACCGCTGAACGACGCCGTACCTGCGGCCCCGCCGGCATAGCGCCACAGCACCGACGGGCTGCTGCTGCCCGGCGTCTGGGTCGAGCGGTAGATGCCTATCCAGTCCTTCGCATTGCCGGGCATGCCCGACCAGTTCACCTCCAGCGTGTCGCCGGTGCGGATGAGGTTGCGGGTGACGCCGAGCACGCGCGGATCCGGTTCCGGCTCGCTGCCCTCACCGACCGTGAATTCCACGCGGTTGGATACTTCGGTGTAGGAGTCGTTGATGTACAGCGCGAGGAAGTACTCGCCATCCGGCAGCGGTTCCGGCGGCGACAGGCTGCCGCTGGCGCGGCCATCGACGTAGTAGTAGTTCACCAGCAGGTCGATGCCCGGCACGGCGCCCTTGCGGAACACGCCGATATAGTCCTTGGCCGTGGCCGGACCGTCGGAGAAGCGGATGTCCAGACGCTCGCCACTGGCCAGTGCGGTCTTGACCAGGCTGACGCTCGCGATCTCGCTGCCCACCGCGAACGGCACGCGGTCGGAAATTTCGAAGTAGGCATCGTTGATGAAGAAGGCCGCGTAGTAATAGCCCTTGTTCAGCGAGCCCAGCGTGACGCTGCCGGACTCGGTCGGCGTATAGGCCCAGGTGGTGGAACCAATGCCGCCCGGCGTCTGGCCGACGCGGTACACGCCGATCCAGTCCTTGGCGCCGGCCGGCGCGCCGCTCCAGCTGAAGGCCGGCCGCTCACCGACATTGAACTGGGTCTTGTTGATCGTCAGTTCCGGCATGTTGCCGACATAGAAGGCCACGCGCGGCGCGATCTCGACATAGCTGTCGTCGGTGAAGAAGGCGGCGAAGTATTCGACGCCTGGCGCCAGTCCCGAGAACGCCATCTGCCCGCTCACGCCCGACACATAGCCCCACTTGATCGACGGCGTGGCAGAACCCGGCGTCTGACCCTTGCGATAGATGGCCACCCAGTCCTTGGCCTTGCCGCGACCGTTCAGGTACTCGACGGTGACAGGCTCGTCCGGTGACCACACCTTCTTCGCCAGACGCAGAGCCGGGTCGCCGTCGGCGCTGCCTTCGACCTTGAAGCTGCGCGCCTCCGACCACGGCGACCATTCGGCATTCGCGTCGCGGTGGCGGGCGCGGATGTAGTAACTGCCGTTGTTCAGGCCGTACTGCTGCACGGTATAGGTTTCGATATCGACGCCGGCATGGATGTCCACCGGCTCGTAATCCGGTGCGCCGGTGTCGCCGTAGACGTTCTCGACGTCGCGGATCAGGTCGACCACGGTGCTGGAGAAAGCGGCATCGCGGGCGATCTGGAACTGCGTGCTGTTCAGCGCCATGCCCGACATCGACATGAAGGGCGACAGCTTGAACGACTGCGGCAGCGTGACCGCCGCGCCATCCGGCGCGCCGTTCAGCTCCGGCTTCTCCGGTGCGGCCGCATCGAGGTGACGTTCGAATTCGTCGATCAGCCGGCTGTTGTAGGCGAAGCCCAGCTTCGGGTGACCTTCGGCATAGGTCGACACCTTCATCGAGCGCGCGTCGAGATCGAAGTCGATCAGCTGCCAGGTCCAGTTGGCGATGGTCTTCTGCACGTCATCCATGTCGCGCTCGGTCGACTGGCCCCAGAACTGGTCCCAGGCGGTACCGCCGCTGATGATGTGGTAGATCGGCCAGTCGCGGGTCTGACCACGCGCGTACAGGTGGTGGTGGGCGCCGATGTTCAGCGCGTGCTTGCGCGTGCCGGCCAGTATCGGCATCGCGGTGTCGCGGAACCACTGCGAAATGTCGCCGACGTACTGTTCCGCCTGATAGGGACGATGCACGACGCTGATCACCCAGTCGACGTCCGGATCGGCGTCGGCCGCGGTCACCACCTTGCGCAGCCATTCGGCCTGTGCCGAAAAGCCCGATTCCGAGTTCAGATACACCAGCAGTACGCGACCAACCTGATGCGCGTAATAGCTTTCGTCGGCCGCAGCGGCGATGCCCTTGTAGCTGATCTGGTCGTAGAAGTTGTGCGCGCGCCAGTTGGCCAGACCCGGGTCGTAGTAGGTTTCGTGATTGCCCAGCGCGGTCATGATGGCCAGATTGCCGGACACCACGGCCGACGGCTTCATGTGCACGAATTCGTAGTGATCGAGCGTGCCGACGTCGACCTGGTCGCCGTTGTTCAGCATGAGCTGCACCGACTCTTCCAGCGGCAGACCGGTCAGGGACTGGATCTTGGCCTTGGCCGCCTGCAGCAGCGGTGTGTGGCGATCGTCGTTGCGCAGCTGATGGTCACCGGTGAGCAGGATGCGGAAGTGACCGCTCTTGCGCGCCGCCGTGGGCTGGGTGCGGAAGCGGAACACTGGCGACACCTGGCTGCCGGTGCGCACGCGGTAGGTGTACAGCGTTTCCGGCTGCAGGCCGGTGAGCTGTACGCCGTGCAGGCGGTAGTTCGCGGCCAGCGTCTGCGCCGAGCCGGAGGCGGTGCGGTTCAGCGGTCCGCCATCCACGCCGTATTCGACGACGGACTCGTCGCCTTCGGCGGTTTTCCACGATACCCAGATCGAGTTCGCGGTCGGCGTCTGCAGGTAGGGAACGATGTCGGCTGCGGCTGCGCTCAGCGACGCGCAGGCGCACACCAGCGCGGCGACGGCGATGCGCAGCCGTCGCAGGAATGCGGCATGGAAGTTCATGGTCGGTACATCCGGAAGAAAACCGCCGGATTACAGCGACCCCGGATTACATCTTCGAACGGCTTACCGCCTCGCGGGTGAGCCGTTCGGATCATCCATGCGGCGAAAACATCGACAGCTCAACGGCTTGCACGTCCCGCACACTGTACCGGTCGCGCAACCGCTACAGCCGTGCGCAGACGCTCAGCGGATCGCGGCTGCGATGTCCGCGGCCAGCGCATCGGCCAGCCGGCCGTGCGCCTCGACCAGCGCTTCGTAGGTCTGCGCGCGTACCGGTTCGCTGCGGCTGAAGCGTCCGCTGCCGATGTCGTTGCCATGGCCGCGGACGGCCCACACGGCTTCCAGCGTGACTGACGAGAAGCCGTCGGCATCGAGTCGCAGCACGTCCACCGGCACCGTCAGATCGGGCCGGGCGACGCTGTTCTGCGGGGCAGCCACCACGCGCGCCAATCCACGCTCACGTGCGATGGCGGTGGCGAGCCGGCGAGCCAGTTCGGCTTTCAGCGACCCCGCCCAGCGGTGACCCTGTGCCGGCTCTGCGCGCGCACCGGCGACGCGCTGCACGATCTGCAGGCGGTCCACCGCTTCCGGCAGGCTGATCGGACCGACGACGACGCTCGGTGACGCTGCGCCGGCAGCGACCGGCGCTTCGCCGGTGGTGAGCGTGTAGTGGCGTACGGTGGGCGAACTGCCGCATCCGCCAAGCAGCAGTGCGACGATGGCGACCGGAATCAGACGAAGAAGGATCACGGTTTCTCCTCGGGCTTGCCGCGCAACAGCGCTTCCGGGTTGCGTTCAAGCGTGTCGGCGAGATGGCGCAGCGACTGCGCGGCGCGCGACAGCTCCTGCAGGCTGTCGCGCAGGTCCTGCTGCAGCGGCGCGTCGCTGGCCAGCAGGCGGCGGCCGTCGGCGACCGCGGCGCGCGCCTCGGCCATGGTCTGCTGCGTTTCGGCGACGGCGGCGCGCACTTCGTTCGATGCCAGTCCGTCCAGTCGCTGCATCAGCGCCTCGGTGCGCTCGACCGCGCTGGCCAGACCGGCGATGGCGCGGCGCGTTTCGGCGGCGATGTCGTCCAGCGGCAGGCGGTCGATCTTGGCGGCGATGCGGCTCAGCGTCGCCTGCAGTTCGTCCAGGCTGCCGCGCTGCGTCGGCAGCTGCGGCGGCCGCCCGGCCCAGTCGACCTTCGCCGTGTCCGCATTGGGAAAGAAGTCCATCGCGACATAGAGCTGACCGGTGACCAGGTTGCCGTTGCGCAGCTGGGCGCGCAGACCGCGCTTGATCAGGCGGTCGACGAAGGCGCGGAAGTCGGCCTCGCTCATGTCCTGCGTGGTGTCCTTGCGCGACTGCATGCGCTCCGGGAACACCGCGATGTCCACCTGCAGGCCGACGTCGGCGGCATCGACATCGACGTCGGGCGAGATCGCGATCACCTCGCCGATCTGGATGCCGCGGAAGTCCACCGGCGCGCCGACCGACAGGCCGCGCAGGGTTTCGGTAAAACGCAGCTGCCAGATCTGCGCGTTCGAGCTGGGCTGCTTGAGCGCCTCGGCGCGGGTCGAGAACAGACGGAAGTCCTGGCCCGCCGGGGCTGCGTCGGTATCGCCTCCGGGCGGTGTTTCGAAGGCCAGCCCGCCGGCCAGTATCGCGGTGGCCGATTCGGTGTTCAGCTGCAGCCCCTCGGCGCCCAGCTTGAGATCGATGCCGCTGGCGTTCCAGAAGCGCGTGTCTATCGTGACGAAGCGGTCGTACGGCGACTTGATGAACACCTGGATGTCGAGATGCTGACCGGCGTCGTCAAGCTTGAAGGCGGTGACCTGCCCGGCCTGGATGCGCCGGAAGTACACCGGCGTGCCGACGTCGATCGAGCCCAGCGAGTCGGCGTGCAGCGCAAAGCTGCGCCCGGGCACGCCGAGCGACACCACGGGCGCATCCTCCAGCC
Organism: Methyloversatilis discipulorum; assembly: GCF_018780585.1. Classification (GTDB taxonomy): domain Bacteria; phylum Pseudomonadota; class Gammaproteobacteria; order Burkholderiales; family Rhodocyclaceae; genus Methyloversatilis; species Methyloversatilis discipulorum_B. The sequence goes on from NZ_JADMJL010000013.1 coordinate 5,582, forward strand.
CGACGAAATCGCGGCGCGCCTCGCCCGACTTGCCGGCATCCATGCCGACATAGGTACCCGACAGCAGCGTATCGAGACCCGACACCGCGCTGCCCGACACCTTGGCGCTGACCACCCAGAAGCGCGTGTCCTCGACCAGCAGCGGTGCCGCCTCGCGCGCCATCTGCGCGATGGCGACGACGTGGCTGCCGTCCTCCGCCAGCCGCACGGTGCTGATCTGGCCCACGTCGACGTCCTTGTACTTGATGCGCGTCTTGCCCGGCTCGAGGCCGGCGCCGGTGCGGAACTGCAGCGTCACCACCGGCCCCTGTTCGTACCAGGTGCGGGCGGCGAGGAAAAGACCGATCAGCGCGGCGACGATGGGAATGACCCAGACCAGCGGGATGCGGAAGCGGCGCGGCGGGTCGACCACGGCGGTGGGCAGCGCGGGCGGAGTCGGGTCAGACATGGGTGGCAGGTTTCCCGGGTTCGGTGAGGGGGTCCCAGATCAGTCGCGGGTCGAAGCTCATCGCCGCAAACATGGTCAGCACGACGACGGCACCAAAGGCGATCGCCGCCGGCCCCGCCTCGATGGTGGCGAGGCCACGGAAATTGACGAGTGCCACCAGTATCGTGATGACGTAGATGTCGAGCATGGACCAGCGGCCGACGAATTCAACGACGCGATAGAGCCGCGTGCGCTGCATGACGCTGCGGCGCGACCGGCGCTGCACCGTCACGGTGAGCCAGGCGAGCGCGATGATCTTCAGCAGCGGCACCATGATGCTGGCGAAGAACACCACCGCTGCCAGCGGCCACGAACCGCTCTGCCACAGGAACACGACGCCGCTCATGATCGTGTCCTGCTGTCGACCGAGCAGTGAGGAAGTGGTCATCATCGGCAGCAGGTTGGCCGGCACGAACAGCACGGCCGCGGCGATGATGAGCGCCCAGGTGGTCGATACGCTGGCCGGCTTGCGCGGGTGCATCGGCGCCCGGCAGCGCGGGCAGCGCAGCAGCGCCGCGTGGTCAGCAGGAATGTGCGCCAGCTGGCCGCACACGTGGCAGCTCATCAGCCCGGCTTCGCGTGCGGTCAGGTCGCGCCTCATCCGTTCGCGCCCTCCGGCGGCACCTGCCACAGCAGCCGCGTGTCGAAGGCGCGCCCGGCCAGCGTCAGCGCGACGATCAGCGTCGCCATCGCCCAGAAGGCGGTGCCGAGCAGCACGGTCGCCATGTGCGACAGCTTCACCAGCGACACCAGCATGCCAAGCAGGAACACCTCGACCATGCCCCAGGGCTGCACCGAACGGACCAGCCGGAAGAAGGGCGCCAGCCGCGGTGACACGCGGCCGAGGCGCAGCGGCAGCAGCACCATCAGGATCATCAGCAGTTCGAGCAGCGGGAACAGCAGCGCGGTGCCGAACACCAGCGCGGCGACCGGCGTCATGCCGTCCTGCCACAGCACCTGCACCGCGCCGATCAGCGTCACCTCGACGCGCCGGCCCTGCAGTTCGAGGCCGACCAGCGGATAGACGTTGGCGATCACGTACAGGATGGCGGCAGTCAGCGTCAGCGCCAGCGTGCGATCGAGGCTGTCCGGCGGGTTGCGTGCGAGGAAGGCGCCGCAGCGCACGCAGCGCGCAGTCTGCCCGGGCGCGAGTTCGGGCTCGGTCTGCAGCAGATCGCACTCGTGGCAGGCGATGGTCTGGGCGGGCAGCGTGGGATGCGCGTGGGACATGGGCATTACCGTGGAATCAGCGACGATTGTGCGGGCCGCTGCCCCGCCACGCAACGAGGTCGCCGCCGGAGCGCCTGCAGTGCGGCGTCAGCGTACACCGACGCCGTCGCGCGCCGCCAGCTTGGCGGTGATGTAGTCGGCGTGAGGGATGTAGAGCAGATCGGCCACCTTGCGCATCACGTGCGCCTCGTGCGCGTGCAGGTGACCGTCGGCATAGGCGACCTGCCACATCAGCTCGATCACGCGCAACTTGCGTGCGGCGTCGAAAGCGCGGTTCAGCTGGCCGGTGAAGCGCTGGTAGTCGTAGGCCTCGGCCGCCGCGGTGGTGGCCAGTTCGATCAGACGTTCGATCTCGTCGTCGGCGAGCGCGAACTTGTCGCGCAGTGCCTGCATCGCGGCGGCACGCTCGTCGTCGCCGATGTCCGGGTCGGCGCGCATCACTTCGACCAGCAGCACGGCGGTGGCCAGCTGCAGCTGGTGTTCGGTGGCAACCGGATCGACCGCCGGTGCGGCGAAGCTGTCGAACAGCTCTTTCAGGGTACGGAACATCCATTCATCCTCGTTCGGGCCGGCGCAGGTCGCCGGCCGTGTTGTGCAGAGTGTGCATCGGTGCGGCGTGTTCCCGCCCGCGCCGCATCGGGCGACGGACGATCACGCCGGAAGCTGCGCAAACTCGCGCGCCAGATGATCGACCAACCCGCGCACCGCCGGCAGCAGGCCGCGGCGCGACGGGAACACGACGTGGGCGATGCCGCAGCGCGGCGCCCAGTGCGGCAGCACGTCGATCAGACGGCCGCTGGCGAGGTCGTCGCGCACCATCATGGTCGGCAGCTGGGCGACACCGACGCCGTGCAGCGCCGCGCTGCGCAGGGCGGCCAGATCGTCGGTCACCAGTCGCGGCGCGTGGCGCACCTGCGCGCTGGCCCCGTCCGGGCCTTCCAGCATCCACGCGTGGTCGCGCTGCGCCGGCCCCCAGGCCACGCTGGGCAGCGTTGCGAGATCGGCCGGCACGCGCACCTCGCCCAGCGGCGCGATCAGGTCCGGGTGAGCGACCAGGCGTTGCAGGCTGTCGCCCAGTACCTTCATCACGAGGTCGGTGTCCTCCAGCGGCGGAAAGCGCACCCGGATCGCCAGGTCGAAACCTTCGCGGATCACATCCACGCGTCGGTTGGTGCTCTCCAGATGGATCTGCACACGCGGGCAGGCCGCCATGTAGCGGCTCAGCATGTCGGCCACCTGGTATTCGAGCAGCGCGGTCGGACAGGCCAGCCGTACGATGCCCTGCGGCTCGGCGCGCGTGCGCTCGACCGCCTCCTGCGCCGCCTCCGCCTCGACCAGCATGGCGACGCAATGACCGTAATAGGCCTGGCCGATCTCGGTCACCGCGAAGCGGCGCGTCGAGCGCTGGATCAGGCGCACCCCGAGACTGTCCTCCAGCAGCGCGATGCGCCGGCTGAGCTTGGACTTGTGCATGTCGAGCGCGCGCGCCGCCGGCGCGAAGCCGCCGTGCTCGACCACGCGGGCGAAGTAGTAGAGGTCGTTCAGGTCCTGCATCTCAGTTGCCACACCGCCTCCATCGTTCCATCAATAGAACACTGAATAGCGATTTTGCCGTCTAGTGCGTCGATTGTCCCGAATCTAGTATTCACCTCAACGCAGCACGGTTCAGACGGAACGGTGCGAACGAACAGGAGAAACACCATGAAGAAGATTGCAGGTCTGTACAGCGCACCGCGCCAGCACTGGGTCGGCGACGGTTTTCCGGTGCGTTCGCTGTTTTCCTACGATTCGATGGGCCGCCACGTGAGCCCCTTCCTGCTGCTGGACTATGCCGGCCCGGCGAACTTCGAGCCGTCGGACACGCCGCGCGGTGTCGGCCGCCACCCGCACCGCGGGTTCGAGACGGTCACCATCGTCTATGAGGGCGAAGTCGCCCACCAGGACTCGACCGGCGCCGGCGGCGTGATCGGCCCGGGCGACGTGCAGTGGATGACCGCCGGTGCCGGCATCATCCACGAGGAATTCCATTCGCCGGACTTCACCCGCCGCGGCGGCCCGCTGGAAATGGTGCAGCTGTGGGTGAACCTGCCGGCGCGCGACAAGCGCGCCGCGCCCGGCTACCAGCACCTGGCGAAGAAGGACATTCCGGTGGTCGAACTGCCGAACGGCGCCGGACATCTGCGCGTCATCGCCGGTGAGTACGCTGGGCACAGCGGCCCGGCCCGCACCTTCACGCCCATCAATGTGTGGGACTTGAAGCTGAAAGCCGGCGCCGACCTCGAACTGACGGTGCCGGAAGGTCACACGCTGGCGCTGGTGGTGCTGCGAGGCCTGATCCGTGCCAACGGCAGCCAGCCGGTGCGCGAGGCGCAGATGGCGCTGTACCACCGCGAGGGCAGCCGTTTCTCGATCGCCGCCGAAACCGACGCCACCGTGCTGCTGCTGGCCGGCGAACCGATAGACGAACCGATCGCCGGCTACGGGCCCTTCGTGATGAACACGAAGGACGAGATCCGCGAGGCGATCGACGATTTCAACAGCGGGCGTTTCGAGACCGCGACCGCCTGAACCGCCTCACCCCCTGCGCGCACCGGGGCGCGCAGGGATCACTCCGCCGGGAGCCACAAAGGCCAAAGCCACCCACCCGGCACCCAACCTCAACTGCAAGGAGAATTGCCATGACCACGAAGACCTACAAGAAGCTGAACAAGGACGACGCCGTGATGCTGCTGGTGGACCACCAGGCGGGCCTGCTGTCGCTGGTGCGCGACATCGATCCGGACAAGTTCCGCAACAACGTGCTGGCCACCGCCGATCTGGCCAAGTACTTCAAGCTGCCCACCATCCTGACCACCAGCTTCGAACAGGGCCCGAACGGCCCGCTGATGCCGGAACTGAAGGAGATGTTCCCGGACGCGCCCTACGTCGCCCGCCCCGGCCAGATCAACGCCTGGGACAACGAGGACTTCGTCAAGGCAATCAAGGCCACCGGCCGCAAGCAGCTCATCATCGCCGGCGTGGTGACCGAAGTGTGCGTCGCCTTCCCGGCCCTGTCGGCGATCGAGGAAGGGTTCGACGTGTTCGTCGTGACCGACGCCTCCGGCACCTTCAACGACATCGCCCGCCATTCGGCCTGGGACCGCATGTCGCAGGCCGGTGCACAGCTGATCAACTGGTTCGGCGTGGCGTGCGAACTGCATCGCGACTGGCGCAACGACGTCGAAGGCCTGGCGACGCTGCTGTCCAACCACATCCCGGACTACCGCAACCTGATCACCAGCTACAACGCGCTGAAGGGCTGAAGCCCGGAGGCATGAGGGCGGGTCATCCGGACGGATGACCTGCCAGCGTCATGTCCGGCGATATCATAGGCACGCTCTGAACCGCTCGATGCCCGCCGCCTATGTTCATCGCCCATGCCCCATCGGGCTATCTTCTCGCCACGCAGTTCGTCGATCGTGCGCGAACGCTGCCCGTCCGCGCGAGCGTCGCCGTGGCGGCCGGGGTGATCGGCGCTCTCGCGCCGGACTTCGACATGCTGTGGTTCTACCTGGTCGACGCCCGGCAAACCCACCATCACAAGTACATCAGTCACTGGCCTGTCTTGTGGCTGTCGCTGCTTCTGCTTGCACTGCTGTGGCGGCACACGAGGCCCTTGAGTGCGGGCGCCGCCGTGCTCGGCATCTTCTCGGCGGGAGGGTTGCTGCATATGGTGCTGGACAGTGTCGTCGGCGACATCTGGTGGTTCGCACCCTTCATTGACCGCCCGTTCGCGCTGTTCACCGTGCCTGCGCTGCACACGCCCTGGTGGCTCAACTTCCTGCTGCACTGGTCGTTCGCGCTCGAACTGGCGATCTGCGTCGGTGCAGTGATTACCTTTCGCCACCGCCGCCAGCGCAGCGGTGTCCCGGCCAAGGTCTGAACCGGTGCGCGAGACGCACCGCCGGACGGAGGTCCCGCCGGCACTTGCGTGAATCACGCTGCAGGTGCCGGCAGGGTCCGCACGATCAGACGATGGACGACGTGTCCGCCTGACCGTAAGGCCGGGTGCCGTAGTAGGCGTGAATGCCCTTCTCCCAGGCGACGTCGGCCATATCGGGCCAGTGGTTCTTGTCGAAGCCCGGTGCGCTTTCGAGGCGCTCCTTGTTCACGTCGAGCACGAAACGCTTGTTCTCGGTGTCCAGCTTCAGCGCGTCCCACGGGACAGCGAACAGCTTCTCGCCCATGCCCAGAAAGCCGCCGAAGGACATCACCGCGTAGCTCACGTGGCCGGTGCGCATGTCCAGCATGATTTCCTTGATGTCTCCGAGTTCTTCCGACTGCTTGTTGTAGACCTCGTTGCCGATGAGGGTGTCAGCCCCCATCAGATGGGGCCCGGGGCCGGTGTGCGCATCCGGTCCTGCTCCGTTGTTTCCTGCCGGCTTGTATATGCCGTAGGCGTCGCGATCTTCATAGTTCATGGTCATCTCCTGTCGAAGGTGTGCAGTCGTCGCAGCGGAACCCGCCGCGTACCTGCTTCCTCCTGCAGCAGACTAGGCGCCCGCGACAACGCGGTCTGTTCGGCAGCCCACGCAGCCACCGCTCAGGCCCGGAACTGCGCCGCCGCGAATGCCCAGACCATGCGTGAGGCATCGGGCCCGCGCGGGTCGCTGCTGGGCAGTTGTGCGGCACCGCCGCTCCATGCGTGCGCCAGTCCGTGGATCTGGACCAGCCTGGACACGAGGACGCTGCCACGGCGGAAGTCGGTCACCGTCATCGCGTACCGCTGACCGCGCTGCACGCTGCGCGACGGCCGGGCGCGGGCGCCCAGGCCCTCGGCCCACTGCTGCGCGGCGGCGTGGGCGTTCTGCAGCGCCACCACCCTGTCGGCGTCGCCGTGAATGACCAGCAACGGCGGCCAGCCGCTTTCCTTCTCCAGCGGCGTCGCCTCCAGTGGCTTCGTGGCGCGATGGCCGTGCATCGCGCCGAGCGCTGACAGGCTTGAATGGGCGGTGCCCGGCGGCACGCCGGAGTGCATCACCACGGCACGGAACCGTGCGGGGTGACGGGTCGCCAGCAGGGCCGCCATGCTGGCGCCGGCTGACAGTCCGGCGATGGCCACCCGCCCGGAGTCGGCCGGGTGCAGCAGGCACACCTGGTCGATCATCTTCATGATCAGCGCCGCTTCGCCACTGGCGCGGCCGGCGGTGGCGTCGAACCAGTTCCAGCACCCCTGCGCGTTGGCCAACCTGTCCTGCTCCGGGTAGAGCACGAGGAAGCGCTCGCGCATCGCCACCCGGTTCATGCGCGTGCTGCGGGCGAAGGCGTTCGCATCCTGGCCACAGCCGTGCAGCATCACCATCAGCGGCAGGCGCTCGCCGATCGCGACACCGGGCGGTCGATAGAGCCTGAAGCGGCGCGCACCGGCGACACCGGTGGCAATGCCGAGCACCCACGCCCCGTCGCCCGGCGGTGGTGTGCGCCGGCTGACCACCGGCTTCATCGCCCGCCCCACTGCGCGCGCGCCGGTCTTCATTGCGCTGCGGGTGATGGCAACCAGGCTGCGTTCGAGACTTCGGGCCCAGACCGACTTGCGTGTGCGTTTTTTCATCGGTCCATTATGCGGTGCCTTGTGCGACAGCCCTGCGCATGCCGACGGATCACCGTGTCATCGGCGCGTCGCCGGTCAGAAGGCCGTGCGCACCAGCCCGCCCTCGGCACGGATCGCCGCGCCATTGATCACCGCGGCGCGGGCGCTGGCGATGAAGGCGACGACGGCGCCGATTTCCGCCGGGTCGATCAGCCGCGCGATCAGCGACGACGGCCGGTTTTCGGCCATGAAGCGGCGCTGCGCCTCGGCCGGTGCCAGATCGGGAAACAGGTCCTGGATGAATTTCTCGACGCTTTCGGTGCGCGTGGGGCCAGGCAACACCGCGTTCACCGTCACCCGCGTGCCCTGCGTCAGTTCCGCCAGCGAGCGCGACAGGCCCAGCTGCATGGTCTTGGTCGCGCTGTAGTGCGCCATTTCCGGCGCCGGGCTGATGCCGGATTCGCTGGATATGAACACCACGCGCCCGTCGCCGCGGGCCAGCATGCCGGCGAGGTAGTGCCGGGCCAGCCGCACACCGCTCAGGATGTTCACCTCGAACAGACGCTGCCAGTCGGCGTCGCTCTCGTCGAAGAAGCCGACCGCCTCGTAGATGCCGAGGTTATTCACCAGAATGTCGACCTCCGGCAGCGCGGCCAGCGTGGCGGCACACCCGTCCGCCGTGCCGTTGTCGGCCACCAGCGGCAGCAGGTCGGCCTGCGGATGGCTGGCGCGGATGCTGGCGACGCCGGCCTCCACGCTGGCCGCGCTGCGCCCGTTGATTACCACCTGCGCACCTTCGGCCGCCAGCGCGCGGGCGATTTCCAGCCCGATGCCATTCGACGACGCGGTGACCAGGGCGCGCCTGCCCTTCAGTTCGAGATCCATGTGCAGCTCCTTGCAGTTGATGTGCCTGCAAGTGTGCCGCCGGCTTATCATTTCATTAACCGTCGAAAATACAATTGATTGTTGACTGTGCGTCAAATATCAACCGGACCACGCCCATGACGACGCGCACCGAAGACCTGCTGGCCTATCTGGCGGTGGTCGATGGCGGCTCGCTGACCGCGGCCGCCGAACAGCTCGGGCAGACGGTGTCCGGCGTCAGCCGTGCGCTGGCACGGCTGGAACGCGGGCTGGACAGCACGCTGCTCGTGCGCACGACGCGGCGCATCGACCTGACCGAAGAGGGCCGGCTGTTCGCCGACCATGCGCGGCGCATCGTCGCCGCGCTGGCTGAGGCGGAGGAATGCATGGCCATCCGCCGTCAGCGCCCGGCCGGGCGGCTGCGCGTGGACGCCGCCTCGCCCTTCGTATTGCATGTGCTGGTGCCGCGCGTCGGCGCGTTTCGCGCGCGCTACCCGGACATCGAACTGGAGCTGCACAGCAACGACCGCATCACCGACCTGATCGAACAGCGCACCGACGTCGCGCTGCGCATCGGCACGCTTCCGGATTCGACGCTGCACGCGCGCCTGCTCGGCCGCTCGATGCTGCGCATGCTGGCATCGCCGGCCTATCTGGCCGTACACGGCGAACCGGCTGACGCGGCGGCACTCGCCGCGCACCGGCTGATCGGCTTCACCGCGCCGGCCCATCTGAACACCTGGCCGCTGCGCACGGCGGACGGCGAAGGCTGCGCGATCCGCCCGTCGCTGTCCGCGTCCAGCGGCGAAACGGTGCGCCAGCTCGCGCTCGCCGGCGAAGGCATCGCCTGCCTGTCGGACTTCATGACCGAGGACGACCGGCGCAGCGGCCGGCTGGTCGAGCTGCTCGCACCGCTGCGCGTGGCGAGCTTCCAGCCGGTGCATGCCGTGTATTACCGCAACACCACGCTGGCCGCACGCATCGCCTGCTTCATCGACTTCCTCGCCGAAAGCTGGCCGGCGCCTGGCGGGGATTGAAGGCGACGGTAGGGCGGGCGGACAATCTGCCCTATTTCGCTGAGCGCGCTGTCACAAGTGCAGGCGCTGGCGCGTCTTCGACGCGTATCCACTCCCGCTCTGGCGCCCGCACATGACCTTGACCACCCACACCTTCGATCAGCACCGCCGGCGACTGACCGGCATCGCCTACCGCATGCTCGGCTCGCGCGCCGACGCCGACGACGTGCTGCAGGACGCCTGGCTGCGCTGGCACGAGTCCGCCCCGGCCGACCTGCGCTCCGCCGAAGCCTGGCTGGTCACCGCGGTGACCCGGCTCAGCATTGACCGGCTGCGCGCACGCAAGGCCGAAGCGCAGCACTACGTCGGCCCCTGGCTGCCGGAACCGCTGGCCGAGCACGACCTGATCACGCCGGAATCGCGGCTGGAGCGAGCCGACGACCTGTCGTTCGCCTTCATCGCGGTACTCGAACGCCTGAGCCCGGACGAGCGCGCCGCCTTCCTGCTGCGCGAAGTGTTCGACTACGACTACCCCGAGGTCGCACAGGCGCTGGACAAGAGCGAGGCGGCCTGCCGCCAGCTGGTGCATCGCGCGAAGACACGGGTGGGCGAACAGCAGCCGCGCTTCACCGTCGACCGCGAGGCCCATCTGCGCGTGCTGCGCCGTTTCATGGCCGCCGCGCAATCGGGCAAGCGCGACGACATCGAAAGCCTGCTGGCGGACGACGCGATCGCCGTGTCGGACGGCGGCGGCAAGACCTGGGCGACCCTCAAGCCGCTGCACGGCGCTTCGCGCATCGCCTGGCTTTACTACGCGGTCGCGCGCAATCCGAACATCAGTCTGGAATGGCGCGAGGGCCTGGTGAACGGCGAGCCGGCCATCCTGCGCTTCCGCAACGGCGTGCTGCACTCGACGCTGTCCATCGTGACCGACGGCGAACGCGTGCTCGCCCTGTACGGCGTACTCAATCCGGACAAGCTGGGCAGCTTCCGCATCGACTGATACAGGCGGCTGTCACACCGGGCGGCCGGTCGTCGTCTTGTCCATGAGCGCATCGATTCCGCTGCGCCCTCACATGGAGAAGCTCTCATGCACGGCCTGCGTCTGCCCTACTTCCGCCTCGCGCCGGAAGCCTACAAAACCCTGTACGCCCTGTCCGACCAGATCGGCCGTGGCGCGCTCGACAAGAAGCTGGTCGAGCTGGTCTATCTGCGCGTGTCGCAGATGAATGGTTGCGCCTTCTGCCTCGACATGCACGCCACCGCGCTGCGCGGGCTGGGCGAGGATGCCCAGCGCATGGACGTCGTCGCCGGCTGGCGCGAGTGCAGCTTCTTCAGCGACGCCGAGCGCGCCGCGCTGGACTGGGCGGAAACGCTGACCCGCATCGGTGACGGCGCACCGGAGGACGCGCAGTTCGACGCGCTGAAACAGCACTTCGCCGACGCGCAGATCGCCGAACTGACCTTCGCCGTCGCCACCATCAACGCCTGGAACCGCATCGCCGTATCGATGCAGCAACCGATCGAGCGGAGGGCGTCATGATGCGCCGCGCGTCGCTGTTCACCGCGCTGCTGTCGCTGGCGTTCATCGCGCCGCCTGCCCCCGCGCACGAAGCCGGTCACGGCGGCGGCGGCGTTGCGCAGCGCCTGAGCCAGCCGTTGCAGCCGGGTCTGGACGAAGGCGTGCTGCTGGTCGTCACGCTGGCCCCCGGCGAAGCCAGCCCGGCGCATCGCCATCAGGCGCATGTCTTCGTCTACATGCTGGAGGGCGAAGTGCTGATGCAGGTGGCGGGCGGACCCGAGCGCCGGCTCAAGCCGGGTGACGTGTTCGAGGAAAAGCCGGACGACATCCACACGCAGGCGCGCAACCTGAGCAGCACGGCGCCCGCCCGTTTCGCCGTGTTCATGGTGAAGAAACAGGGCGTGCCGGTGGTGCTGCTGGCGAACTGAGCGACCGCCGTTCCGCGGCGCGCCGCGGAACGCAGTCTGCTATCGTCCCGACGCTCCGACATCACGGCAAGTCTCATGAGCGTCATCACCGTCTATCACAACCCGAAATGCAGCAATTCGCGCGGCGCGCTCGAACTGATATGCGAACGCGGCTTCGAGCCCCAGGTCGTCGAATACCTGAAAACCCCGCTGTCGACCGCGGCGCTGCGTGCGCTGGTCGCCGCCTGTGGCGTGCCGGTGCGCGAGCTGATGCGCAGCAAGGAAGCGCTGTATGGCGAACTGGGCCTCGACGACCCGTCGCTGGACGACGACACGCTGATCGCTGCGATGGCCGAACACCCGGTGCTGCTGAACCGGCCCATCGTCGCCACGCCGCTCGGCACCCGGCTGTGCCGACCGCCGGAACGGGTGCTCGACATCCTGCCCGCGCGATGAGAAAGACCGGGCCGGGCAAGGCCGAAACCGATCTGATGCAGCCGTTCGAAGGACTGACGCTGAAAGACATCGTCATTCCCGACACGAGGGAAGCCGTCGCTGCCGCGGTCGCTGAGATCCGCGAAGCCGGTGAAGCCGGCTTCGACACCGAATCCAAACCCACCTTCAAGCCGGGTGAAGTGAGCAGCGGGCCGCACCTCGTGCAGTTCGCGCTGCCCGACCGCGCCTTCCTGTTCCAGATGCACGACAGCGCCAGTCGCGATGCGGCGTCCCTGCTGCTGGAGGATCCGGCGGTGCTGAAGATAGGCTTCGGCCTCAGCGCCGACCGCAGCCAGATCCACGCGAAGCTCGGCGCCACGCTGCAGTCGGTGCTCGACCTCGATCACCTGTTTCGCCGTCGTGGTTACAACAACTCGCTGGGCGCACGCGCCGCCGTCGGCCTGGTGCTGGACCGCAATTTCCGCAAGTCGAAATCGGTGACCACCACCAACTGGTCGCTGCCCCGCCTGAGCGATGCGCAGAAGCTCTATGCCGCCAACGACGCCTACGCCGCGCTACGCGTATACCTCGCGCTCACGCTGACGCCGCAGGAAAGACAGGCGCTGCTGCCTGGGCGCTGAGCGCGTCTTGTCGCGGTCGGAAGACCGCTCCTGCAGCCTCCCGAGGCTCAAGCCACGAGTCTGGCGCCCTCCTGTGGGAACGGCCGTGGCCGCGACACGGCCACTGCAGTCCGCAGGCTTCGATACAGGCCGCAGTCGGGGTCAGAAGACCCCTCCCACAGAAACCCGGCTCCGGCCACCGACCGCGAGTCTGGCGCCCGCCTCTGTGGGAGCGGCCTTGGCCGCGACGCGACCGCTGCGGTCCGCAGGCTTCGATACAGGTCGCAGTCGGGATCAGAAGACCCGCCCCCTCTCTCAGAGACCCGCGAAGCTTGCCCGTGCTGCGCCTCAGCCGAGCACGCGGGTCATGTAGCAGGCACCTTCGCCATAGCTTGCAAGCGCCTGCACAGGCACAGTCCCAAGCGCCGGTCGGTAGCCGCGCTGCGCCCAGTAGCCGGCGGCATCGCCGACCGCCACCAGGGCGGCACAGCGAAGTCCGCGGCATACCGCCGCATCGTGCGCCGCCTCGTACAGCGCGGCCGCCACGCCGCTGCCGCGGGCCGACGCGGCCACCGCGCAGTCATGCAGATACCAGCGCGTCGCCGGCACCGGCAGCGCGGCAAGTTCGGTGTCCAGCGCCGGCGGCTTGCCGTCGTGCCACGGATGCGAAACCAGATAGCCGAGCAGATCGCCGGCCGCTGACTGCGCGACCAGGCAAAGATCCGGCGCCAGCCTCATGCGATTCCGATAGACGGCCGCGCCCTCGGGTACGAAGGCCGCATCGGCATAGGCGATTGCCTGCAGCGCAAGCACGGCGTCGACATCGTCGGCGCGCATCGGGCGGATGAGCGGATGCATCGGTACTGCAAAGCCTCAGAAAGTGAAATGCGCGTCGGCACCTGGCGGCGTTGTGACCCCTGCGCGCCGTCTCACGACGCGGCGCGCAGCTCTGACCGGTGTCCCGCAGCAAGACGGCGACCGATCTCGCGCAGATCCACACCGATCGGATGCTGACTCACGCGCAGACCGAACTCCGGCAGGATGGCCAGCAGATGGTCGAAAATGTCGGACTGTATGCCTTCGTACTCAGCCCACACGGTCGTATGGGTGAAGCAGTAGATCTCCAGCGGCAGGCCGTCCGGCGTCGGTGCGAGCTGACGCACCAGCAGCGTCATGTCGCGGTGTATACCCGGATGCGCGCGCAGGAAGCGCTCCACGTAGGCGCGGAAGCAACCGATATTGGTGATGCGGCGGTGATTGACCGGCGCCTTGCCGCGCGCTTCGAGCTGACGGTTCCAGTCGTCGATCTCGCGCTGTTTCTCGCCCAGATAGTCCTCGAGCAATGCAAAGCGTGCCAGGCCGCGCCGCTCCTCGTCGGACAGGAAACGCACGCTCTGCTGGTCGAGCAGCAGGCTGCGCTTGATGCGGCGACCGCCCGACTCCTGCATGCCGCGCCAGTTCTTGAACGGGTCGGTGATGAAGCGTTTGGTCGGAATGGTGGTGATGGTCTTGTCCCAGTTCTGCACCTTCACCGTGTGCAGCGCGATGTCGATCACGTCGCCGTCGGCGTTGAGCTGCGGCATTTCCACCCAGTCGCCGACGCGCACGATGTCGTTCGACGAAATCTGCACGCTGGCCACCAGCGACAGCAGCGTGTCCTGGAACACCAGCATCAGCACCGCGGCCATCGCACCGAGACCGGACAGCAGGATGAGCGGCGAACGGTCGATCAGCGCCGCCACCATCAGGATGGCGGCGACCGCGTACAGCAGTATCTTCACCACCTGGATATAGCCCTTGATCGGCTTCAGGTGGGCGCCGGGCCGCCGCTCGTACAGCGCGTTCAGCCAGCTGAGCAGCGCACCGAGCGCGAGCGCGACGGTGAGCACCATGAACGCGCCGGCGACGTTCTGCACCACGGTGACCGCGGTCGCCGGCATATCGGGCAGCAGTGCGATGCCGTTATGCACGATCAGTGCCGGCACGACATTGGACAGCCGCCGCACGACGGTATCATCGAACGCGGTCTGCCCCTCGGCCACCGGCAGCATGCGCAGCGCGCGCGACAGGAGGCGCAGCAGTACCTTCTTGACCACCCAGTTGGCCACCCAGGCCAGCAGCGCGATCAGCGCGATGCCGATCAGCGCGCGCAGCTCCGGCGGGTAATGGTCGAAGGCCTCCATGAGCTCGAGGTAGCTCGTCATTGTTGTCTCCCTGTGAATGGCCGATGGCGGCGGCGCCGCGAAGGCGCGCCGGCTCTGTCGGCATGCAGGACCGACAGCCGCCCACGGCAGGGGTTCCGCAAGGCGGGGGCTGACCCCGCCCGCGTCAGATCACCGGCGCCAGCCAGCGCTTCATGATGGGCTCGGGCATACCCTTGCGCGCCGCCAGATCGGCCACCTGATCGGCACCGACCTTGGTGATCGCGAAGTACTGCGCGTCCGGGTGGGCGAGGTAGAAGCCGCTTACCGCGGCCGTTGGCAGCATGGCGTAGCTTTCGGTCAGCGACACGCCGATCGCCGCCTCGGCGTCGAGCAGGCGGAACAGATCGCCCTTCTCGGTGTGGTCCGGGCAGGCAGGATAGCCCGGCGCCGGGCGGATGCCGCGGTACTTCTCGGCGATCAGCGCGGCGTTGTCGAGCTGCTCGTCAAGCGCATAGCCCCAGTCCTCACGCCGCACCTTCGCGTGCAGGTACTCGGCGAAGGCCTCGGCCAGACGGTCGGCCAGCGCCTTCAGCATGATGCTGCTGTAGTCGTCGTGCGTCTTCTCGAACTCGGCGAGCTTGGTTTCGATGCCGATGCCGGCGGTGACGACGAAGGCGCCGGCCCAGTCGGCCACGCCGCTGGCGCGCGGCGCCACGAAGTCGGCCAGGCAGTAGTGCGGCTTGCCGGCCGGGCGCTCGTGCTGCTGGCGCAGGTTGTGCCAGGTCATCGCGGTATTCAGGCGCGTCTCGTCGCTGTAGAACTCGATGTCGTCGCCGCGGCTGTTGGCTGGCCAGATGCCATATACGGCGCGCGCGGTGAGCCACTTGCCGGCTATCACCTGCTGCAGCATGGCCTGCGCGTCGGCGAGCAGCTTGCGCGCCTCCTCGCCGACGATTTCGTCGTCGAGAATGGCCGGATACGGACCCGACAGTTCCCAGGTCTGGAAGAACGGACCCCAGTCGATGTAGTCGACCAGCGCCGACAGATCCTGGTCCTCGATCACCTGGCGGCCGATCTTCTGCGGCCGCTCGGGGATCACCTCGCTGCCCCAGCCGCAGCAGTAGGCGTTGTCGCGCGCGTCGTTCAGCGACACCAGCTTCTGGCCCTTCTTGGCCGCATGCTGTTCGCGGATCTTCGCGTAGTCGGCCGCCACTTCTTCGGCATAGGCCGCGCGCTGATCCTTCGACAGCAGGCTGGTGGCGACGCCGACCGCGCGCGAGGCGTCCGGCACATACACGACCGGAGATGCGTAATGCGGCGCAATCTTGATCGCGGTGTGTGCACGCGATGTGGTGGCGCCGCCGATCAGCAGCGGAATGTCGAAGCCCTCGCGCGTCATTTCCGACGCGACGTGGCTCATCTCTTCCAGCGACGGCGTGATCAGGCCCGACAGGCCGATGATGTCCGCCTTGTGCTCGCGTGCGGTCTGCAGGATGCGGTCGCACGACACCATGACGCCCAGATCGACCACGTCGTAGCCGTTGCAGCCCAGCACCACGCCGACGATGTTCTTGCCGATGTCGTGCACGTCGCCCTTCACCGTCGCCATGACGACGCGGCCCTTGGTTTCGCCGACCTTCTTCGACGCCTCGATGTAGGGCTGCAGGTGGGCCACCGCCTGCTTCATCACGCGGGCCGACTTCACCACCTGCGGCAGGAACATCTTGCCGGCGCCGAACAGGTCGCCGACGTGGTTCATGCCGGCCATCAGCGGACCTTCGATCACCGCCAGCGGCGGCTTGCCTTCGGCTTCCAGCCGCGCGCGCACCTCTTCGGTGTCCTCGACGACGAATTCGGTGATGCCCTTGACCAGCGCGTGCTCGAGGCGCTTCTCGACCGGCCATTCGCGCCAGGCCAGATCCTGCGTCGATTCCTTGGCCTGTCCCTTCACCGTGATCGCGAACTCGACCAGCGCGTCGCCGGCACCGGGGTGGCGGTTCAGCACCACGTCCTCGACCTTGTCGCGCAGCGGCTGCGGAATGTCTTCGTACACGCCGAGTTGGCCGGCGTTCACGATGCCCATCGACAGGCCGTTGCGGATCGCGTGGTACAGGAACACGGTGTGGATGGCTTCGCGCACCGGGTCGTTGCCGCGGAAGGAGAAGCTCACGTTGGACACGCCGCCCGAAGTCTTCGCGTACGGCAGGTTCTTGTGTATCCAGCCCACCGCCTCGATGTAATCGACCGCGTAGTTGTCGTGCTCGGCGATGCCGGTGGCGATCGCGAAGATGTTCGGATCGAAGATGATGTCTTCCGGAGGGAAGCCCACCTGTTCGGTCAGCAGCGTGTAGGCGCGCTGGCAGATTTCGGTCTTGCGCTGGTAGGTGTCGGCCTGGCCCTTCTCGTCGAAAGCCATCACGATGACCGCCGCGCCGTAGCGGCGTGCGAGCTTGGCCTGGCGCAGGAACTCCGCCTCGCCTTCCTTCATCGAGATCGAGTTGATGACGCCCTTGCCCTGGATGCACTTCAGGCCGGCTTCGATCACGCTCCACTTCGACGAATCGAGCATGATGGGCACGCGCGAAATGTCCGGCTCGGAGGCGATGAGCTTGAGGAAGCGCTCCATCGCGGCGACCGAATCCAGCATCGCCTCGTCCATGTTGATGTCGATGACCTGGGCGCCGTTCTCGACCTGCTGGCGGGCCACCGCCAGCGCGTCGTCGAAGCGCGATTCCAGAATCATTTTCGCGAAGGCGCGCGAGCCGGTCACATTGGTACGCTCGCCGACGTTCACGAACAGCGAGTCGGCGCCGACATTGAACGCTTCCAGCCCGGACAGGCGCAGCTTGCGTTCGATCTCGGGTACGGCGCGCGGCGGCATGCCGTCCATCGCCTCGGCGAAGGCGCGGATGTGGTCGGGCGTCGTGCCGCAGCAGCCGCCGACGATGTTCAGGAAACCCGACTGCGCCCACTCGCGCAGGTGATTCACCATGTCGGCCGGCGTTTCGTCGTACTCGCCGAAGGCATTCGGCAGGCCGGCGTTCGGGTGGGCGGACACGTGGGTGTCGGCCAGGTGCGCCAGTTCCTCGACGTGCTGGCGCATGTCCTTCGGGCCGAGCGCGCAGTTGAAGCCGAAGGAGATCGGATTCGCGTGGCGCAGCGAGTTCCAGAACGCCTCGGCGGTCTGGCCGGACAGCGTGCGGCCGGAGGCGTCGGTAATGGTGCCGGAAATCATGACCGGCCAGCGGCGACCGACCTCGTCGAAGAACTTCTCGACCGCGAACACCGCGGCCTTCGCGTTCAGCGTATCGAACACGGTCTCGATCAGCAGCAGGTCGGCGCCGCCTTCGGTCAGGCCACGCGCGGCGGCGACGTAGTCATCGACCAGCTGGTCGAAGCTCACGTTGCGGAAGCCCGGATCGTTCACGTCCGGCGACAGCGAACAGGTGCGCGAGGTCGGGCCGAGCACGCCGGCGACGAAGCGCGGCTTGTCCGGGTTCTTCGCGGTGTACTCGTCGCACGCCGCGCGCGCGATGCGCGCGCCTTCGACGTTCAGCTCGTGCACGATGGCTTCCAGGCCGTATTCGGCCTGCGAAATCACCGTGGCGTTGAAAGTGTTGGTTTCGATGATGTCCGCGCCGGCCTCCAGATAGGCCGCGTGGATGCCGCGGATCACGTCCGGCCGCGTCAGCAGCAGCAGATCGTTGTTGCCCTTGAGGTCCTTCGGGTGATCGGCGAAGCGTGTGCCGCGGTAGTCAGCCTCGACCAGCCGGTGCTTCTGCACCATGGTGCCCATCGCGCCATCCAGAATCAGGATGCGGCGGGCCATCAGGGCCTTGAGCTGTTCGGTGCAGTCTGGACGAATCATCGGTCTCTCCGTGGAGCGGCGACCCGTGATCATCGAATGGCGGACACAAAAGCGAAAAACCCGCCGAACGCGGAAAGCGTGCTGACGGGTCGTGGGCAGCTCGCTTTAGCGGCATTTATAACGCGCCCGCAAGCTGGAGGCTCAAATCGGCGCGGACCCGCACCTTAAGGGGGTGCGGGGTTCAAGTCAAGTTTCAGCGGACGTCCATCGACAGTATCCAGCCGACCAGCTTGCTGGCGTCGGCTTCGTTGATCGCCACCGCATTGGGCGGCATCGCCAGACCCGCGGCCTTGCCCTTCCAGTGGCTGTCGTAGGGGTTGGAGCCCTTCATCACCGTCTGCACCAGCTGCTTCTGCGCGTCCTTGATGCCGTAGTAGCGCGCGGCGACGTCGCGCCACGGCGGGCCGACCGGCTTGTCCGCCTTGTTTGACGGCTCGACGCTGTGACAGACGGTGCAGCCACTGCTGGCGGCGAGCTTCAGCATGGCGGCATCCTTGGACGGATCGGCCATCGCCGGGCTGCTGCCGAGCGCGAGCGACAAGGCGCCTGCTGCAACTGCGTAACGGAAGGTGTTCATGGTCTTTCTCCCTGATGAATGTAGGCGTCCGGTACCGTGACGGTTCTCGTGAAACCGTTGCGGCATCTCATGTCGCCACGCTAATCCCACACGCTTGATAGGGGATTGACGTGCATCAAGGGCGTGCTGCGGCGCAAAAACTATCGCTTCGCACGCGAAAGACCGACCTGGTCAGAAGCAGTTCGCCTCGGCCAGCCCGAGCCGGCAGCTCCACTGGAACTGTTCGCGCGCCTGCTTGATCGAGCGCTGGAACATCGCGGTCGGCTCGGCCAGGATGGCGTCCGGCAGCGGCACGGCCGGGACCGCACCGCTGCTGTTGGTGAAGAAGCGCAGGAAGCAGGTTTCTTCCTTGTCGCAGCTCTGCTCGATCACGCGGTTGTAGTAGGCGCGGTCGCGCGCGGACGCTTCGGGCACGACGATGAACTGCATCAGGCCGAGCCGGCCGGCGACGATCCAGTCCTGCGTGTTCGCCGGCGCCTGCCCGGCAGTCGCGCCGGCAGACAGCGTGAGTGCGCAGAACAGCGCACACAGCATGCGTTTCATGGCTTCTCCTCCGGATCGGCGCAAACGCGCCGCTTGCCGGTCAGACCGGCCCGGCGCTGCCCGGTTCGTCGTCGGTGCCGGCGCGGCGCGTGCGCAGGCTGCCCTCGACCATGCGGTACTCGAACAGCCGGCACTCGAGCGCGCCATTGAACAGCGGCGTGCGCCGGCTGGCCTTCAGCTTGATCAGCTTAGGGAAGTCCGGGTCAGCCGTGATGAAGTGGCAGCGCCAGCCGGCGTAGCGCTGCTTCAGCAGGTCGCCCAGCTTCGGGTAGAACGCGTCCAGCGCCGGTTTGTCTTCCAGCCGCACGCCGTAGGGCGGGTTGGTCACCATGACGCCGTGGTCGGCCGGCGGATCGCGGTCAAGCACATCCGCGCCCTCGACCCGCACCACCCAGGGCAGCTTCGCCGCCTGCAGGTTTTCCTTGGTACGTGCCAGTTCGCGGCCGGAAATGTCGGAGCCGAAGATGGGCAGTTCGCGCGGCGTCTGCGCGCGCGCAGCGGCGGCGTCACGCACCGTCGTCCATACCGCGGCGCTGAACGGCGTGAGCTTTTCGAAGGCGAAGCTGCGACCGAGGCCGGGCGCGATGTCGAGCGCCATCTGCGCGGCTTCGATCAGGAAGGTGCCGCTGCCGCACATCGGGTCGAAGAAGGGCTCCACCCGGTCCCAGCCGGACAGCATGATGATGCCGGCGGCGAGGTTTTCCTTGATCGGCGCCTCGACCGCGGCCACCTTGAAGCCGCGCTTGTACAGCGGCTCACCCGAGGTATCGAGGTAGAGCGTGGCTTCGCGGTCGGTCAGGAAGACGTGGGCGCGCACGTCCGGATTGGCGGTGTCGATGCTGGGCCGCTGCCGGGTCTGTTCGCGCATGCGGTCGCAGATCGCGTCCTTCACGCGCAGCGTCACGAAATCAACGCTCTTCAGCGGCGAGCGCACCGCGGTCGTGTAGACGCGCAGCGTGCGCTTGGGGCTGAACCAGCGCTCCCACGGCAGGCCGTAGGCGAGCTTGAAGATGTCGTCTTCCTTGCGGTACGGCCCCTGGCCGACGCGCCACAGCACGCGGGTGGCGATGCGGCTTTCCAGGTTGACGGTGTAGGCCAGCTTCCAGTCGCCGGTGAAGCCGACGCCGCCCGGCACGACCTTGACGTCGGCCGCACCGAGCCGCGTCAGCTCGTCGGCCAGCACGGGTTCGAGGCCGCGCGGACAGGGCGAGAAGAAATACTGGCCGGACTTCAGTTCCGGCTCCTCGCGGACCACGCGACGGACGGCGCGCACGCCGGGCTTGGGGGCATTCGATGCGTTCGGTGGTGTGTTCATGGATCAAAAGGGCTTCAGCACGACGAGGATGACGACCACGAACAGCACCAGCACCGGCGCTTCGTTGAACCAGCGGAACCAGACGTGGCTGCGCGTGTTGCGCCCGGCCTCGAAGTCGCGCAGCAGGCGCGCGCAGTAGTGGTGATAGCCGACCAGCAGCAGCACCAGCGTGAGCTTGGCGTGCATCCAGCCGCCGGAAATGCCTTCGCCCAGCCACAGCCAGAGGCCGAAACCGACCGCCAGCCCGGCCAGCGGCCCCATGAAGCGCAGCAGCTTGCGCGACATCAGCAGCAGGCGGTCGCGCACCGCGGTTTCGTCCGGCCCGAGCATGGCCAGATTGACGAAGATGCGCGGCAGGTAGAACAGGCCGGCGAACCAGCTGGTGACGAAAACGATGTGCAGGGCCTTGGCCCACAGGTAGCTGCTTTGCATGGTCGACAGGATCAGGAGGTCGTGGAAGGGGTTTTCAGTGCGGCGGCGAGCACGGCGTCGACGTCTGGCCGGGCCAGCCGGACGCGCAGCTCGCGCTTCATGCGGCGGTTGTCGAGCACGCGCGACTCACCCATGAAGGAAAGCGTCATCGGCGACAGCTTCTGCGCCGCTTCCGCGCGCGTAACGCGCGGCGGGCGCGGCAGCGCGAAGGCGTCGGCGACGCGGTCGAAATAGTCGGCCATCTTCAGCCGGGTGTCGTCGCTGGCGTTGAAGGTGCGGCCGCCGCGGGCGCGATGCAGCGCGGCCCAGGCCAGGCGGGCGAGATCCTCGGCGTCGATGTGATTGGTGTGCACGTCGTCGTCGGCCTGCAGCACCGGATCACCACGCTGCAGCCGCTCCAGCGGCAGGCGGTCCGGCCCGTAGATGCCGGGCGCCCGCAGGATGGACACGGCAACGCCGCGCCGTGCCAGCGTGCGCACGGCGCGCTCGGCATCGACCCGTCGCCGGCCGCGCGCGCTGGCCGGCCGCAGCGGCCGGCTTTCCGGCACCAGCGCGCCGGCGCAGTCGCCATAGACGCCGCTGGTGCTGATGTAACAGAGCCGGCGCACGCGACCGGCGCGCGCCAGCGTGTCGACCAGCGCGCGGCTGCGCGGATCAGTCGCCGCGCCGGAATTCGGCGGCGGCGCAAAATGCCACACCCAGCCGGCAAGCGACGCGACGCGGCGCAGGCTGCGCCGCTCGTCGAGGTCGGCGCGCACGCAGCGCACGCCCAGCGGGCGCAAATCGGCCGCCGCGGCGTCGCTGCGCACCAGCGCCAGCACGCGGATCCGGCGGGCAAGCCACGGCAGGGCGCGACGCGCAACGTCGCCACAGCCTACAATCAGCAGTCTTGACCGGGCGCCACACCAGTTTGCGGGGGTGGCGCGTCGCGGTCTGCTCTTCATCTTCATTAACGGATTGTCTCACGCAGCCATGTCCTATCAGGTCACGCTCCAGCCCAGCCAGCACCAGTTCACCACCGATTCCGAAACCCGCCTGCTCGACGCCGCCCTGGCCGCCGGCTTCAACCTGCCCTACGGCTGCCGCAACGGCGCCTGCGGTTCGTGCAAGGGCAAGGTGCTGTCGGGCACCGTCGATTACGGCAAGTACCAGGCCGCCAAGCTGACCGAGGCCGAGAAGGCCCAGGGCTATGCGCTGTTCTGCGTCGCCACCGCCTGTTCGGACCTGCAGCTGGAATGCCGCGAAGTGGGCGGTCTGAAGGACATCGCCGTACGCACGCTGCCCACGCGCGTGCAGGAGATGCAGAAGCTCGCGCCCGACGTGATGCTGCTCAAGCTGAAGCTGCCGGCCAACGAACGCCTGCAGTTCCTGGCCGGCCAGTACATCGACTTCCTGCTGAAGGAAGGCAAGCGCCGCAGCTTCTCGATCGCCAATGCGCCGCACGACGACGAATTCATCACGCTGCACATCCGCGAAGTGCCGGGCGGCCATTTCACCGGCCACGTGTTCGGTGCGATGAAGGAACGCGACATCCTGCGTTTCGAAGGCCCGCACGGCAGTTTCTTCCTGCGCGAGGACGTCGAGCGGCCGGTGGTGATGCTGGCCGGTGGCACCGGTTTCGCGCCGATCAAGGCGGTGATCGAGCACGCGATCAAGATCGGCTACACGCAGCCGATCACGCTGTACTGGGGTGCGCGCACGAAGCAGGATCTGTACATGCACGAACTGGCCCAGAGCTGGGTCGGCGCCCTGCCCGGCTTCCGCTATGTGCCGGTGCTGTCGGAGCCGGCAGCCGGTGACGCGTGGGACGGCCGCACAGGCTTCGTCCATCAGGTCGTCATGGCCGATCTGCCCGACCTGTCGGGTCATCAGGTCTATGCCTGTGGCGGCCCGGCGATGATCGATGCGGCGAAGGAGGACTTCACCCGCCAGTGCCGTCTGCCGATAGAACACTTTCACGCTGACTCCTTCACCTATTCAACGTAATCGACGTAATGGACCAGGACGTTTTCTTCACCCGGGAACCGGTGGTCAACAAGCAGCGGGCGATCACTGCCACACGGCTGCGCGTGCACGCACCGGACTGCGCGACGGCGGTGGCCGCGCTCGAATCGATCGGCGATGACTGGCCGCTGGCGCGCCCGGTCTTCGTCGGCCTCGCCGGCTGCCGGCCGGACGCCACGCTGGCCGACTGGATCGCGCCGGAAGGCGCCATGCTGGAGGTCGCCGCGCCCTCGCTGGCCGACCCGGTGACCGCGCAGGCGGTGTCGCAACTGGCGCAGTCAGGTCTGCCGCTGGTGCTGTCCGACTACAAGGCCGGTACCGAAATTCCTGCCGGCCTCGCCTTCCGCTTCGTGATGGCCGACGCCCGCGTGCAGCCGGTCACCATCCGCGTGCCGGGCATCCTGATCGCCACCGGCATCGACGAGCCGGCCGCCTTCGACGCCGCAATCAAGGCCGGTTACGGCGGTGCCGCCGGCTGGTTTTTCAAGGCCGGACAGACCACGGCGAAGAAGCTCGCACCGGCGCACGCACAGATCGTGCGCGTGCTGAATCTGGTCCGCCGCAACGCCGACCCGAAGCAGATCGAGGACGCGATGAAGCAGGACGTGGCGCTGTCCTTCAAGCTGCTGCGCTACATCAACTCGGCCGGCTTCGGCCTGATGTGCCAGGTGCAGTCCTTCCGCCACGCCGTGGTCATCCTCGGCTACGAAAAGCTGAACAAGTGGCTGTCGCTGCTGCTGGTGACCGCCGGCAAGGACCCGTCGGCGCCGGCGCTGATGCAGGCGGCGATCGCCCGTGGCCGGCTGATGGAAGTGCTGGGCGCCGAGTTCTTCCCGCGCGAGGAACACGACAACCTGTTCATCACCGGCGCCTTCTCGCTGCTTGACCGCCTGCTGGGTGCGCCGATGGACAAGGTGCTGGAAGAAATGTCGCTGCCGGACCGCATCAGCGACGCGCTGCTCGGCCAGGACGGCGCCTACACGCCCTTCCTGAAATTGGCCCGCGCCTGCGAGGACGCCTCGGCGGACGGGCTGTCGGAATTGACGCACGCACTCGGCCTGAGCGCCGATGCGGTGAATCGCGCCCAGCTGTCGGCGCTGAAGTTCGCCGATACGCTGGAGTTCTGAGTTCCGGTTCTGAAGGCCGCGCAGCGGAGGCCGGTCCCGCAGTGTGAGTCCCGGCCGTATCAGGCCTTTGACAGCGCCTTCAGGGCCTGGCGGATGCCATCCGACACGCTGACGCCTTCCGGCAGCGTCTTCAGCGCCGCCTGCGCCTCGCGGTCGCTGTAGCCGAGCGCCATCAGCGCGTTCAGGATGTCGGCGCCGGCATCCGGCGCGACCGCGGCGGCCAGCGACGCGGTGGGCATCAGCTTGTCGCGAAGTTCCAGCAGCAGGCGCTCGGCGGTCTTCTTGCCGATGCCCGGTATCTTCGTCAGCCGCCCCGCCTCCTGCATCGCCACCACGCGCGCAAGTTCATCGACCGACATGCCGGACAACACGGCCAGCGCCATGCGCGGGCCGATGCCGCTGATCTTCACCAGCTGGCGGAAGGCCGCCAGCTCGGCCGGCGCACCGAAGCCGAACAGGAAGTGCCCGTCCTCGCGGACGACGAAATGCGTGTGCAGCGTCACCCTCTCGCCGATGGCAGGCAGGTTGTAGAAGGTGCTCATCGGCACATCGACTTCATAACCCACACCCTGCACATCGAGCAGGATGCGCGGCGGGTTCTTTTCCAGCAGTGAGCCGGTGAGGCGACCGATCATGAAAACTCCGGGAGACTGTAGGCGCTTGCCGCGACGAATGCGGTCAGGCCGGACGACGCGCGATGATACGCCCGCCGCGACGGCGCGCACCGGGGCCGCCGATGGCGCCCATGCCGCGTGCGGCGTGCGCGTGGCAGATGGCGCAGGCCAGCGCGTCAGCGGCGTCGGTGCCGGGCGCCGCGGCGAGCGCGAGCAGGCGGGCCACCATGTACTGCACCTGTTCCTTGTTCGCCTTGCCGTGCCCGACCACCGCCTGCTTCACCTGCAGCGCGGTGTACTCGGCGACCGGCAAGCCGGTGGCGGTCAGCGCCGACAGCGCGGCGCCGCGCGCCTGACCGAGCAGCAGCGTAGATTGCGGGTTCACGTTCACGAAGACGATTTCCACCGCCGCGTGCGTCGGCTGCCAGGTATCGACCACCTCGCGGATACCGGCGAACAGCGTGGCGATGCGCGACGGCAAGGGCTCGCGTTCGTTCGAGGTGATGCGGCCGCTGGCGACGTAACGCAGCTTCGCACCCTCGGCTTCGAGCACGCCGAAGCCGGTGATGCGCAGGCCGGGATCGATGCCCAGGATGCGCATGTCGCTCACTGCACCATGCCGCTGCCGACGTTGATGCGTTCGAGTTGCTCGCGGATGCGGATCGGGTCGTCGGAACGCAGCAGCTTGATCACGCGCGGCGCGATGTCGCCGCAGTCGCAGCGCAGTACCTCGCGTTTCACTTCCAGCAGCTGCGACGGATGCATCGAGAACTGGCGCAGGCCCATGCCCAGCAGCAGGCGCGCGAACTGCGGCTCGCCGGCCATCTCGCCGCACACCGCCACCGGCATGCCGGCCCGCTTGGCCTGCGCGATCACCTGCTGCACCAGCCGCAGCACGGCCGGATGCAGCGGGTCGTAAAGGTGCGCCACCGCCTCGTCGGCGCGGTCGATCGCCAGCGTGTACTGGATCAGGTCATTGGTGCCGATGGACAGGAAGCTGAAGTGGTTCATCAGCGTGCCAAGCGCCAGCGCCGCAGCCGGAATCTCGACCATGGCACCGATCTCGACACGGTCGTCGAACTTGCGGTTCGCTTCGCGCAGCTGCTGCTTGGCCAGCGCGACCATCGCCAGCGCCGATTCGATCTCGTGCTGGAAAGCCACCATGGGCAGCATGATGCGCACCTTGCCGTAGTGCGCGGCGCGCAGGATGGCGCGCAGCTGGGTGACGAACATGCGCGGTTCGGCCAGGCAGTAGCGGATCGCGCGCAGGCCCAGCGCCGGGTTCGCTTCGCTGCGCTCGGCGCCACGCAGCGCCTTGTCGGCACCGATGTCCAGCGTGCGCAGGGTGACCGGTTTGCCCTTCATCGCCTGCACCACGCTGCGGTAGGCCTCGAACTGTTCGTCTTCGTCCGGCAGGTCGTCGCGGTTCAGGAACATGAACTCGGTGCGGAACAGGCCGATGCCGTCGGCCTCGACCTCGCGCACCTGTTCGACGTCCTGCGGCAGTTCGATGTTGGCGAACAGTTGCACCGCCTCGCCGTCGAGCGTGGTGGCAACGGCGCCGGTCAGGCGCTTCAGCTTCGAGCGCTCGATCTCGATCTCGCGCGCACGCAGCCGGTATTCGTCGAGGATGCGCTCGTCCGGATTGATGATGAGCACACCGCGCACGCCGTCGACGATGAGCATGTCGTCGTCCTGGATCAGCCGGCGCGCCTGATGCATGCCGACCAGCGCGGGAATCGCCAGGCTGCGGGCGACGATGGCGGTGTGCGAGGTGGCACCGCCGAGGTCGGTCACGAAGGCCGCGATGCGCTGCGCCTTGAACTGTATGGTGTCGGCCGGGGACAGGTCGTGTGCGACGACGATGCTGTCGGTGTCGCGCCGGCGGGTACTGACGCGATTGCGCTTGCCGGCCAGCGCCTTGATCACGCGCTCGACCACCTGCACCACGTCGGCGCTGCGGCTGCGCAGGTAGGCGTCGTCGATCTGTTCGAACTGCTCGACCAGCCGGTCCATCTGCCGCTTGATCGCCCACTCGGCGTTGCAGCGGCGGCTGCGGATGTACTCACCGGCCTCGTCGAGCAGCAGCGGATCGTCGAGAATCATGCTGTGCAGGTCGACGAAAGCGAGCAGTTCGCCGCGCGCCTCGGTGCCGTCGTTCAGCAGGCCGCTGCGCAGCTCGGCCAGTTCGGCGCGCACGGCGTCGAAGGCGCGGCCCAGCCGGACCACTTCGTCATCGACCTTGCGCGGCGGCAGCGAATAGTGGGCCACCTCGAGCGTCGCGTGCGACACCAGATAGGCGTGGCCGATCGCGATGCCGCCGGAAACGGCGAGACCGTGCAGCGTGAAGGTCACTTACTCGCCCTCGCCGAACTTGTCCTCGATCAGCGCGACCAGTGCAGCCATGGCAGCGTCGGCGTCGGCGCCTTCGGTCTCGATGACGATGACCGAGCCCTTGGCGGCCGCCAGCATCATGACACCCATGATGCTCTTCGCATTGATGCGTCGCCCATTGCGCTCCAGCCACACCTCGCAGCCGTGGCGGCTGGCGATCTGGGTCAGCTTGGCCGAGGCGCGGGCGTGCAGGCCCAGCTTGTTGGTGATTTCGATCTCACGTCTTGGCATCGCGCCCCACCTTCATCGCCATCACTCCGTCGCGGCCACCGCTGACCGCCTTGTTGACCAGCCCGTGCAGCGTTTCGCGCTCGCGATAGGTCAGCGTGCGCAGCAGCATGGGCAGATTGACGCCGGACACCGCCTCGACCTTGTCCGGCACGCAAAGTTTGAGCGCCAGATTGGACGGCGTGGCGCCGAAGATGTCGGTCAGCAGCAGCACGCCTTCACCGCTGTCGACGACCGACATCATCCGCCGCGCCAGCGGCAGCAGGTCCAGCGGATCGTCCTGCCCGGACACGCCGAGCTGCGCGATCTGCGCCGGCCGTGTGTTGAGCACGTGGCAGGCGCACTGGATCAGCGACTCGCCGTAGCTGCTGTGCGTAATCAGAAACAGGCCGATCATGTTTTGAATTCTCCCTTGGCGGCATTCTAAGCGCTGCAACCGGCTTGAACCGGGATGCCGGCACGGCGGACTGCGCAGATCAGAAGCGGGCGCAGCGCTCGCAAGGCACCTGCACCACGGCGTGGTCTTCCAGCCGCACCGCGGTGAGCTCGCCGCCCCACAGGCAACCCGAGTCCAGCGCGATCAGATTGGAAGCGCGGCGATAGCCCAGCGCCGACCAGTGGCCGCACACGACGGTGTGCGTGCGCCAGCGCGCGGCCTCGACGTCGAACCACGGCAGGTGTCCGGGCGGCGGCTCGTCCGGCGCCCCCTTGCTGAAGAACTCCATGTGACCGGCCGGCGTGCAGAAGCGCATCCGTGTGAGCGCATTGACGATGACGCGCAGGCGGTCCCAGCCGGTCAGCGTGTCGCTCCAGGCTGCCGGTTCGCTGCCCCACATGCGATGCATGAACTCGGCGTGCTGCGGCCCGCGCAGCGCGTCCTCGACCTCGCGCGCGAGCAGCATCGCCTGCACCACGTCCCACTGCGGCAGCAGGCCCGCATGCACCATCGCGAATCCGCCCTCGACGTGCATCATCGGCCGCTCGCGCAACCAGGCCAGCAGCTCGTCGCGGTCAGGCGCGTCGAGTACGTGGTGGAAGGTGTCCAGCCGGTGCTGTTTGCCGTGACCGGCGGCGATCATCAGCAGCGACAGGTCGTGGTTGCCGAGCACGGTCACCGCAGCGTCGCCGAGATCGCGCACGAAACGCAGGGTTTCCAGCGACTTCGGACCACGATTGACCAGATCGCCGACAAACCACAGCCGGTCACGACGGCGATCGAAGCCGCAGCGCTCGAGCAGCGTTTCGAGCGGGTCGAAACAACCCTGCAGATCGCCGATCGCCCAGGTGCTCATGCGCCGGTACCGCTGCGAACCTCGCCGGACGGGGCCGGCGACGGTGCCGGGCCGTCACCCTGCGGTACGTATTCCGGCACCCATTGCGCCAGTTCGGCGCGCACGGCGGCCGGCTCGGCCGGCAAGGGGCCGGTCAGCCAGCGCTCGAGCCGGCCCAGCCACAGTGCGTCGTCGATCGCCCGCGCACGCGCGATGCGCACCTTCGGGTGATGGGTGGGGCGCGTCGTCTCGTCGCTGGCCAACAGCTCCTCGTACAACTTTTCGCCCGGGCGCAGTCCAGTGAACTCGATCTTCACCTCGGATTCCGACGCACCGGACAGGCGAATCATGTCGCGCGCCAGATCGGCAATGCGCACCGGTTCGCCCATGTCGAGCACGAAAATCTCCCCGCCCTCGCCCATCAGCGCCGCCTGCAGCACCAGTTGTGCCGCCTCGGGGATGGACATGAAGTAACGGATGATGTCCGGGTGAGTGACCGTGACCGGACCGCCACGGGCGATCTGTTCCTGGAACTTCGGGATGACGCTGCCGGCACTGCCCAGTACGTTGCCGAAGCGCACCGTACTGAACAGGGTATCGCCACCGCGCGCCGCCAGCGCCTGGCAGCCCATCTCGGCCAGCCGCTTGGTCGCGCCCATCACGTTGACCGGATTCACCGCCTTGTCGGTCGACACCAGCACGAAACGCGGTACGCCGCTGGCCTGCGCAGCCCGTGCCGCGGCCAGCGTGCCGCCGACGTTGTTGCGCACGGCTTCCGCCGCGTTCACGTCCTCCATCAGCGGCACGTGCTTGTAGGCCGCCGCGTGGAACACCGCCACCGGCCGGAAGCGCTGCATCGCCGCGAGCAGGCGGTCCTCCTCGCGCACATCGCCGATCACAGGCTCGATGCGCACGTGCGGAAACAGCTCGGCGAATTCCTCGACCAGCGTGTAAAGGAAGAACTCGCTGCGCTCGAAGGCGACGATGGCTGACGGCGAAAAACGTGCGATCTGGCGGCACAGCTCGGAACCGATCGAACCGCCGGCGCCGGTGACCATCACCATCTGCCCTTCGATCAGCTGACGCAGCCGCGGCGCATCGATCTTGACCGGATCCCGCCCGAGCAGATCCTCGACCTCGACCTCGCGTACTGCCGCAACCGCCACCTTGCCGCTGATCAGGTCGTCGAATGACGGCACCGTCATCGGCTTTACGCCGGCACGCACGCAGGCGTTCGCCGCTTCGCGCCGCACCTCGTGCGACGCGTTGGGCATGGCGATGATGGCGTGCGACACCTTCAACTCGCGTGCGAAGCGCTCGAGATCACGAATTGCGCCAAGCACCCGCAGGCCATAAAGGGTGCGATCGTGTTTGCGCGCGTTATCGTCGAGCAGGCCGACCACACGCCACTGCCCGGACCGCCCCAGCTCGCGCAGCAGGCTGGCGGCAGCCTCGCCGGCACCGAGGATGAGCACCGGCTTTCCCTTGGCCATCAGCGATCCGAACTCGCGGTGCTCGCGCCAGGCGCGGTAGGCGAAGCGTCCGCCGCCCATGAGCAAAAGAAGCAACATGGGGTCGAGCACATAGACAGAACGAGGTACCACACCCTTGCCTTGCAACAACCACACGACAACCGGACCGAGGACAGCAACGGCGAGAATCGCTCGTACAAGTCGTTGCAGATCGGGCAGGCTGGCAAAGCGCCAAATACCTTGATAAAGCCCAAACATCCGGAACACCACGACCTGCATCGCGACAATGAACGGCGTCGCATATAGCATGCCGGAAACATACTCGTAGGGGATCGAGAGGTTAAATCGCAACAAGAAGGCCCCCCACCACGCAAGCATGGAGAACAAAGCGTCACTTAAAAATACGAGTGCAGAACGGGAAAAGCGCATGTCAACAGGCAGACTCCGGATTCGGTGCTCAAAACCGCCACTACTGTACATTATCGATCTCGCGTAGAGGGAAGGCGCCCCGATCCGTAGTGGGCCATCGGCACAAGGCCTTAACACGGCAAACACTGCACAGTGGGGTAGCAGGCCGTGATAGGCGAAGTTCGAATGCCGGCACTTTTACGCAACAAGGCCGTCTAGAAAACGAGGGGCGATAAAGTAAGCAGTAGCTCAGCGGGGTGACGCACCAGCGACTCGAGTACTGCCCCTGAATGTCCTGGTTTGCCGCCTGCCATGCGTTCACTGGCGTCCGCAATTTGCTTGTTCTGGATGATATGGGCCGCAGATGACGGCCGTTACCTGTCATGAGACGCACCCTTTACTCGCTAGTCTTACTGACCGCACTTCCTTTCATTCTGCTTCGCACTCTTTGGCGAGGCCTGTATGAACCAGGTTACCGTGAGGACATTCCAGGACGTTTTGGTGTAGGGCGGAAGCAGCTTTTTTTACCGACTCTCTGGCTCCACGCAGTGTCCGTTGGGGAAGTACGTGCCGCGGCTCCGCTCATCGCAACATTGCGTCACCACTGTCCTGATCATCGCATCCTGATCACCCAGATGACCGCCGCTGGACGCGCCACTGCCCATCAGTTGTATGGCGATTTCGCCGACATCGCATGGCTACCGTGGGATCTGCCCTGGGCGCAGCGAGCGTTTCTTCGTCGATGGCGCCCGACACTGGGCATCGTGATCGAGACAGAAATCTGGCCGAATCTGTTACACGAAGCCCGCCGGCTGACAGTGCCGGTGGTGTTGGTCAATGCGCGGCTGTCGGCCCGCTCTGCAGCTCGCTACACTCGGGCTGGCGAGCTTACTCGCGAAGTGCTGGCTGACTTCTCCGCCATCATCGCGCAAACCGACGCCGACGCGGCTAGATTTGCGTCTGTTGGTGCGCTATCCGTGGCGGTTGCGGGTAATCTCAAGTTTGACATCAACCCGCCAGCCGGACAGGTCGACCAGGGGCGCCACTGGCACGCTGCATTGGACAAGCGACGCGTTCTCCTGCTGGCAAGCACCCGCGACAGCGAGGAAGCATTGCTGCTCGACGCACTGCTGCCGCACTTGCCCACCGACGTGCTCATTGCGCTGGTGCCCCGTCACCCTCAACGCTTCGACGAAGTGGCAACGCTCGTTACGGCACGCGGACTAAGCCTTTGCCGGCGCAGCTCTGGCGCACTGCCGGCCGCCGACACGCGTGTCTGGCTTGGCGATGCAATGGGTGAGATGTTCGCCTGGTACGCGCTGGCCGACCTGGCGCTGATCGGCGGCAGCTGGCTGCCCCTGGGCGGACAGAACCTGATTGAGGCCTGCGCCGTCGGCTGTCCGGTGCTGATCGGCCCTCACACCTTCAACTTCGCGCAAGCCACCGAAGATGCGATCGCTGCTGGCGCCGCTGTGCGGGTCGACGACGTACACAGTGCGGCCCGCGAGGCAGGCCGTCTGCTGGCGGAGCCGGCAACGCTCAAGGCGATGGGCGAAGCGGGCCGGGCCTTCGCACAAGCCCATCGCGGCGCCACCGCGCGCACGATGGCGTTGATCGAGCCGCTGCTACCCGACGCTACCTGACCCTCACCGCCCCCGCCTCCACCTTCAGTCGCTGTCGTCCATGTCCGGCGGGAATCTGCACGGTGCCGGCCAGGCGATACGGCCCGACCACGCTCGGTGCCACTTCGACCACGGCGCGGCGCCCGGCGGCCGAGTGGCTTTCCAGCCACCAGCCCTTGTCGTCGCGCGTCGTGCGCATGCCGAAGGGCCGCGCCAGCGGCTCGCCGACGAACACGCCTTCGCCGGGCCAGGCCACGCTTTTCCAGTAGGCCTCGATCAGCGTTTCGCCCTCGGCGTAGTAGGTCATCAGGATGCCCGGGTGCGGAAACTTGCCGAGGTGGTTGCACGGCTCGACCACCGTGCCGTAGCTGCCCGTGGCGCCGGCCCGCAACCATTCGAGGGCGCTCATCTGCGTCCGGTTACCGGTCAGCTGGCCGCCGAAGGAGGTCAGATGATCGGCCGGCGCGCCGGGCAGGAAGGTGAGCGTGTCGATCGCCGGCACCCTGACCGCACCGGTGAAATAGCCGATCACGTCGCGCCGCCCGCCCGCCTCGGCTGCAGTCGGTGTCTCGAAATGCAGGCCGCGCACCTGCTGCACGATTTCGTCGAACATGCCGGCGCGCACATTGCGCGCGGAATCCTCGGTGCGCACCAGATAGACGCTGCCTTTCGGATAGCTGTAGTCCGAGGCGATGCCGCGGTCGATCAGCTGACGCACCTGCTCGACCGATTCGCCGGCCAGCAGCATGGCCGGCCGTGGCATCGGCATGTCCTCGCTCATGGCGCGACCGCCATTGAACATCCGACTGGTCTGCGTCGGCCCGCAGCTGTCGGAGCAGAAGCGTTCGTCGTAGCCGAAGGCGAAGGCCGAGGTGATGCTCATGCAACCGGCGCGCCACGGCTTGGTCCACGCCAGCGCGAACGCCTGGATGCCGGACGGCAGCTTCTGCTCGACTTCCGCCTGCAGCGCCTCGAACTCGGCGCGTGTCAGTGCCGCGCGGTCGTGCGGCAGCCGCACCTCGATCAGGTTCGCCTCCGGTATGCCGCGTCGGATGCGGTAATAGGTGCCGGCATCGACGCTGGCCGGATCGGACACATTGACGATGACCGCCAGCTCGCCCGGGCCCAGCGCTCGCGCGACTTCGGCGAGCGGAAGCAGCAGGGCGAGCAGCAGGGCGAGCAGCAGGCAGCGAAGAAAGACAGTGAGTTTCGGCATGTGGCGTCCGGAGCGCATTTCGATCAGGCCGACAGTCTATATAGGCAAGCGCCTGCGAGACACCTGTCCGCGCGCGGGCATGGCACCATCCGGGCGCAGATCCAGCCCTGCGCCCACGACACTATCCAACGGAGGTTCACTCGAATGCGTTATCAAGCCTATCGTGAGCAGTGCAATGCGGACAGCCTGACGATGATCGACGCTGAAGTCCCGCGCCCCGGTCCGGGTCAGGTACTGGTCAAGATGCGCGCAGCGTCGCTGAACTATCGCGATCTGTTCATCCTGCAGGGCCTGTATCCCGGCGTCGACTCGAAGGATCTGATCCCGCTGTCCGACGGCGCTGGCGAGGTGGTCGAGATCGGCGCTGGCGTCGATCGTTTTGCCGCTGGCGACCACGTGATCGGCACCTTCTTCGAAACATGGATCGCTGGCCGGCTGCAGCCGGCGTATTTCGGCAAAACCCTGGGCGGCACCGCACCTGGCGTGCTTGCCGAATACCGCCTGTTCCCGCAGGAATCGCTGGTCGCCAAACCGGCGCACCTGAGCTTCGAGGAAGCGGCGACCCTGCCCTGCGCCGCGCTGACCGCGTGGAACGCGCTGTTCGAAGGCCCGGCCCCGCTGCGTGCCGGCGAACGCGTGCTGGTGCTCGGCACCGGCGGCGTGTCGATGTTCGCGCTGCAACTGGCGAAGGCGGCCGGCGCCGAGGTGATCGCGACCTCGTCGAGCGACGCCAAGCTGGAAAAGGCAAAGTCGCTGGGCGCGACCACGCTGATCAATTACCGCAGCCACCCGGAGTGGGATCAGGAAGTGCGCACCGCCACCGGCGGCGCAGGCGTGAATCACGTGGTCGAGGTCGGTGGCCCGGGCACGCTGCAGCGCTCGATCGCATCGCTGGGCCAGAACGGCCAGGCGCACCTGATCGGCGTGCTGACCGGCGGCGAAATCAACCCGCTGCCGCTGCTGTTCACCACCTCGACCGTGCGCGGCGTGTTCGTCGGCTCGCGCGAAATGTTCGAATCGATGAATGCGGTGATTTCGCTGCACAAGATCCACCCGGTCATCGATCGCGTGTTCGGCTTCGACGAGGCACGCGCAGCACTCGCACACCAGCAGAGCCAGGCCCACGTCGGCAAGGTGGTGGTGAGTATTGGCTGAGGGTAGAGGGGCTAGGGGCTAGCTGCGTCCAGTCTCCCCAGCCCCTCTCACAGCGCCTTCGCCGAGAAGGTATCGCAGGCCGCCATCTCGCCCTGTTCCAGCCCGCGGCGGAACCAGCGCATGCGCTGCTCGGCGCTGCCGTGGGTGAAGCTCTCCGGCACCACATAGCCCTGCGCCTGCTTCTGCAACGTGTCGTCGCCGATGGCGGTGGCGGCACGCAGGGCCTCCTCGACGTCGCCCTGCTCCAGGATGCTGCGCGAGCGGTTGGCGTGGTGCGCCCAGATGCCGGCGAAGCAGTCGGCCTGCAGTTCCATCCGGACCTGCAGCAGGTTGGCCGCGCGCTCGCCTGCGCGCTGTTTCGCACGCTGCACCTTTTCGGCAATGCCCAGCTGGTGCTGCACGTGGTGCCCGACCTCGTGCGCGATCACATAGGCCTGGGCGAAATCGCCGGGGGCGCCGAAGCGGCGCTGCAGGTCGTCGTAGAAACCGAGGTCGAGATAGACGCGTTCGTCGGCCGGGCAATAGAAAGGCCCCATTGCCGCCTGCCCCATGCCGCAGCCGGTCTGCGTGCCGCCGGTGTAGAGCACCAGCCGCGGCTCGCGGTACTCGCCGCCGCCGGCGCGGAACAGCGCACCCCAGGTGTCCTCGGTGTCGGCCAGCACACGCGAGGTAAAGCGCGCCAGGCCGTCCTGCTCGGCCTGACCGGTCGACTGCACACCCGGCTGTACCGGTGCCTGCTGCTGTGCATCCGGCAGGCCACTGCCCATATTGAGCACCACCGACGGATCGACGCCGAAATACATCGCCACCAGCGCCAGCACGATGGTGCCGATGCCTATGCTGCGCCCGCCACCCGGCAGGCCGCCGCGGGTGCCGCGCCTGTCCTCGATGTTCTCGCTTTCCCGTCCGTCGTCCAGTCGCATGCTCGCCCCCTCCTCGCAGACGCACATGATAGGCGGATCAGGTGGTGGCGGTATCCATCACCGGTAGCCACAGCGTGACCGTGGTGCCCGCGCCGGGCGCACTGACGATTTCGATCTCGCCGCCGTGCAGATCCATGATCTCCTTGACCAGCGACATGCCCAGACCGGTACCCGGAATGTTGCCCGAGGGGTCGGCGCGATAGAAGCGCTCGAAGATGCGCGCCTGCTGCTCGGGCGTCATGCCGATACCCTGGTCGCTCACGTGAATGCCGGCCATCAGGCGCGAGTTACGCGTCACCTCGGTCACCGACAACCTGACCTCGCCGCCGTCCGGCGAGTACTTGAAGGCGTTGGTGATGATGTTGCTCAGCGCGCGCACCATCTTCTCGTGGTCGACGCGGATGCGCGGCATCGACTGCGGCATGTCCAGCGACACGCGATGCGTGTCGCCGGGCATCGTCAGACCTTCCAGCGTCGCGTTGATGAGCATCTTGACCGGCAGGTCCTCGTAGCGGAAATCCTGTCCGGCACGCGCTTCGATGCGGGCAAGGTCAAGCAGGTCGTTGATCAGGTTCACCAGCACGCGCGACTGCCGGTGGATGATGCCGTGCATGCGCCGGCGCGCCGTCTCGTCGTACTCGCGGTTCAGCAGCAGTTCGGCGAAACCGAAGATAGACGACAGCGGCGTGCGCAGTTCGTGCGCCGCCGTGCTGAGGAACTCGCTCTTCATCCGGTCGACTTCGAACTGCTGGGTAATGTCGCGGAAGTAGAGCACCGTTTCCGACCGCCCCTGCGGTGCCACGCGCGCACTGCGCTCGAGCACGCGGCGCTCCGGGCGCAGCAGCCACAGCCGCTGCGCCGCCTCGCTCGACCCGTCGAGCGCGAACTCCGGCCAGGGCTGCGCCGGGTCCGACAGCCCGGCCATGCGCCGGTCGAAGGTCTGCGCGTCCAGCCCCAGCAATTCGCTCTGCGCCAGATGCGTCATGCGCACGAAAGCCGGGTTCACATTGGTCAGGATGCCGTCCGCATCGAAGGTGACGAAGCCGTCGGGCGACAGCGCGAACACCGTGTGCAGGCGATTGGTCCGGCGGATCAGCTTCTGCTCGAATTCGACCCGCTCGGTGATGTCGTCGAACACATCGACGTAGTGCGTCACCTGTCCATCGTTGTCGCGTACCGGTGACGAAGACAGCGCCACCCACATCGTGCGCCCGTCGGCCCGCCGCACTTCTGCCGTCGTGCTGAAGGGCTTGCCATGGGCAACGGCCCAACGCATCTCGTCGCCGACGCGGTCGTCCGACGCACCGTCGGCGGCATACGAGAAAGGACGCCCGATGAGCGCCTGCGCACTGCGCCCGGTCAGTCGCTCGAAAGCTGCATTCACATAGACCACGGGCAGGCCGGCGCGCTGCACGTCGCGAATGAGCACCGCCTCGCTCGACGACTCGAGTGCCCGGTCGTGCAGGCGCATGCGCGTCTGCGCGGCAACCTGCTCGCTCACGTCGCGCAGCAGCAGCGTGTGAACCACGCGCCCGTCATGCATGAACCCGCTGGCCGAGACGGTCACCGGGAACTGCCGTACGCCGCCGCGCAAGCCGGTGCAGTCCTCGTGCCGCGCCAGGCGGGCGCCGGATTGCGCATCGTGCAGCCGCGCGGCGAACCACGCGGCGTCGAACTGCGGCAGCAGACGCGACAGCGGCAGGCCGATCACCTCGTCCGGACGGCGGTCGAACATGTCGGCAGCCGAGCGGTTCATGGTCAGCACCATGCCGCTCTCGTCGGTCGTGACGATGCCGTCGGCAGCCGTGTCGAGCACCGCCGACAGCCGCGTTTCGCTGAGTGCCAGTTCGCGCGTCGTTGCCCGCGCATTGCGGTGCGCCCGGGCGGTCTCGGCCAGCAGTCGCAGCAGATGGAAAAGTACCGCGCTCAGCGCGATACCCATCAGCGGCACCAGCCACAGCACCAGATGGTCGGAGCCGAATCCGGCGGGCGCGCAGGTACGCACCGTCCAGACGTGCCCGGCGACCTCGATCTCGCGCACATCCTCCAGGCCGGACAGCTTCTGACCGGCGCCGGCATTGCTGTAGAGCAGCGTCTCCTTGTCCACGCCCCGACCATCGTGAATGGCGACCACGACATGGTCGGCATAGCCGCGCAGCGCGCTGCCGAACAGATCGTGCGCGCGATAGGGGCTGTAGGCGTAGCCGATCAGCGCGCGCCGGCGCGCCTCGACGGTATCGACTGCGGCGCCGCGCGCATACACCGGGTAGTACAGCAGGAAGCCCGGCTGTACGCCTTCCTTGCCCTCCTGCACCAGAACGACGCGCCCCGAGAGCGCGGCGTCACCGCTGTCGCGCGCGCGGCTCATCGCCGCCGACCGTATCGGCTCCGAATTCATGTCGAAGCCGATCGCCCTGCGGTTGCGCTCGTTCAACGGGGCGAGGAAGAGGATGCTGTGATACTCGGCGCGCGGCGTGTCTGGCTTGATCGCGTAATCGGGCATCTGCCGGCGGATCGCCGCCTCGTGTGCCGCCTTGTCGGCCGCCGGCAAACGCACCGACAGACCGACGCCGAGGATGCCCGGAAAGTTGCGCTCCAGATTGAGCTCGTTCACATAGTCGCGCCACTCGTCGCGCGTGACCTCGCGGCTTGCGCGGACGAGACCGGCCGCACCGCGCAGGATTTCCTCATGCGCGACCATGCGCCGGCGCAACTGGGCAACCACTTTGTCGACTTCGCTTTCGAAGCGCTGCGCGGTGGCGGCGTTCAAGCGGTCCCAAAGCAGCGTACTCACCGCCGCAGTCACCAGCAGGCCGAGCGACAGCGACAGCCAGGCCAGCCAGTCGGGAATGTTCAGCCGGTGGCGCAGGCTGGCGTCGGTCGATGCCATCGTCGCGCTCCGGGCCTGCGGCCCGTCAGCCATCATCGCGCCGACGAGCCTCCGAGCAGGGCGGCGATCCGGTCGAGCAGTTCCATCGGGCTGAAAGGCTTGGTGAGATAGGAGTCAGCCCCCGCCTCACGGCCTGCCTCGATGTCCCGCTGCTGGCCGCGGGCGGTCAGCAGGATGACCGGCACCTGCGCCGTCGCCGGCTGCGCACGCAGACGCCGGCACATTTCCAGCCCGTCCATCGAGCCCGGCATCATCACGTCGAGCAGCACCAGATCAGGCGTGTGCTGCTGGATCTTGCTCCAGCCGATATCGGCGTTCTCGGCCTCGCTCAGTTCGAAGTCGCCGAACTCCAGGGTCATGCGGATGAGCTGACGGATTTCGGGCTGATCCTCGATCACCGCGATGCGGGCGCCCATGTCAGTGCGCCCCCAATGCGCTGGCAGGGGTGGCAATGCAGACAGGGGATGCGTTCATCGCAAGCTCGCGGGAAAGGAATCCGGACAGCTTAACGACGTGAACACGAGTTTGCTTGAGTGGTGTGCGGGACCGGCCCGCACCTCGCGCTCAACCCGCCGCGAACACCAGGATGACCTGATCGACGGCCAGGCTCTCGCCCGCTGCGGCCGACACCTTCTCGACCACGCCGTCGCGCTCGGCACGCAGGATGTTCTCCATCTTCATCGCCTCGATCACCGCCAGCCGCTCGCCAGCCTTGACCGCCTGTCCCGGCTTGACCGCGACTTCGCGCAGCAGACCGGGCATCGGTGACAGCAGGAAGCGCGACATGTCGGGTACGGCCTTCACCGGCATGCGAGCAAGCAGTTCGGCCGCGCGCTGGCTCATCACCTCGGCGTCGACGCGCACGCCGCGATGCTGCAGCCGGTAGCGCAGGCCGATGCGCTCGACCTGCACCGCGAAGGGCTTGCCGTCCAGTTCGCCGCGGTAGACCGGGTCCGATACCTTCCAGTCGGCCACCAGACGATGCGGCTTGCCGTCGATGCTGACCACGTGGTCGTCGCCGTCGACATCCAGCTGTACG
Organism: Methyloversatilis discipulorum; assembly: GCF_018780585.1. GTDB lineage: Bacteria > Pseudomonadota > Gammaproteobacteria > Burkholderiales > Rhodocyclaceae > Methyloversatilis > Methyloversatilis discipulorum_B. The sequence goes on from NZ_JADMJL010000013.1 coordinate 44,974, forward strand.
AAGTGGGCGACGCCGCGCAGGCGCACCACCGCTTCCGGCTTGATGCGGAACTCGTGGCCCGGCATCTGGCCGACGATGCGCGAGGCGCGCTCGTTGTATCGCTGGTGCACGCTGGCCGCCACCGCCAGAAGAAGCGGCTCGTCCTCGAAGGCCGCGGCGGACGGGTCGAAGCCCTGCGGATACTCCTCGGCGATGAAGGCCGTCGTGAAGCGGCCGGCGGCGAAACGCTCGTGTCCCAGCACCGACGACACGAAGGCGATGTTGTGGTTCGGTCCGCGGATGACGAAGGCGTCGAGCGCGTCGCGCAGGCGGGCGATGGCCTCCTCGCGCGTACGTCCGTGGCAGATGAGCTTGGCGATCATCGAGTCGTAGTGCATCGACACTTCGCCACCTTCATAGACACCGGTGTCGACGCGCACGGCATCGGTCTGCACCGGTGGCCGGTACTTCACCAGACGTCCGACCGAGGGCAGGAAGCCGCGCGCCGGATCTTCGGCACAGATGCGCGCTTCCATCGCCCAGCCATCCAGCTTCACGTCGGCCTGATCGAAAGTGAGCGGCTCGCCGGCGGCGACGCGGATCATCTGTTCGACCAGATCGAGTCCGGTGATCAGCTCGGTCACCGGGTGCTCGACCTGCAGCCGGGTATTCATTTCGAGGAAGTAGAAGGACTTGTCGCGGCCGACCACGAATTCGACCGTGCCGGCCGACTGGTACTGCACCGCCTTGGCCAGCTTCACCGCCTGTTCGCCCATCGCTCGCCGGGTGTCGGCGTCGATGAAGGGCGACGGCGCTTCCTCGATCACCTTCTGGTGGCGGCGCTGGATCGAGCACTCGCGCTCGTTCAGGTACACCACCTTGCCGAACGCATCGCCCAGTACCTGGATTTCGATGTGGCGCGGCTCCTCGACGAATTTCTCGATGAACACGCGATCGTCGCCAAAGGCATTGCGCGCCTCATTGACGCAGGACGCGAAGCCCTCGTGCGCCTCGGCGTCGTTGAAGGCCACGCGCAGGCCCTTGCCGCCGCCGCCGGCACTGGCCTTGATCATCACCGGGTAGCCGATGCCGCGCGCGATCTCGACCGCGCGCTCCGGGCTTTCGATCGGATCGTTCCAGCCGGGAATGGTGTTAACACCCGCTTCCTTGGCCAGCTTCTTCGACGCGATCTTGTCGCCCATGGCGGCGATGGCGTGCGTCTTCGGGCCGATGAACACGATGCCTTCGCGCTCCAGCGCATCGCAGAACGATTCGTTCTCCGACAGGAAGCCGTAGCCCGGGTGCACCGCCTGGGCGCCGGTCGCCTTGCAGGCAGCGATGATCTTGTCAGCCACCAGATAGGACTCACGCGCCGGCGCCGGGCCGATGCAGACGGCTTCGTCCGCCAGTTCGACGTGCAGCGCGTTGGCGTCCGCTTCGGAGTACACCGCGACGGTGGCGATGCCCATGCGGCGCGCGGTGCGGATGACGCGGCAGGCGATCTCGCCGCGGTTTGCGATCAGGATCTTTTCAAACATGGCGGGTCTCCGCTGCGAGGTCGCCCTCACACGCTGCGCGTGTGAAGCGGGGAGTGAGGTTCGCAGCGCGACCGCGCTGCGAGTCGCCGCGGTTCGCGATCAGGATTTTTTCAAACATGGCAGGTCTCCGCTGCAACTTGTGCGACCAACATTCTCATCATCATGTTCAACCTTCCTTCCGCACCATCACAGCGGGATGTTGCCGTGCTTGCGCCACGGGTTCTCGATCTGCTTGTCGCGCAGCATGGCCAGCGAGCGGCAGATGCGCTTGCGCGTTTCGCTCGGCATGATCACGTCGTCGATGAAGCCGCGCTTGCCGGCGATGAAAGGGTTGGCGAACTTCTCGCGGTACTCGGCTTCACGCGCGGTGATCTTGGCCGGGTCGTTCTTCTCTTCGCGGAAGATGATTTCCACCGCGCCTTTCGGCCCCATCACCGCAATCTCCGCACTCGGCCAGGCGAAGTTCACATCGCCGCGCAGATGCTTGGAGCTCATCACGTCGTAGGCGCCGCCGTAGGCCTTGCGCGTGATCACCGTCACCTTGGGCACCGTGCATTCGGCGTAGGCATAGAGCAGCTTGGCGCCGTGTTTGATGATGCCGCCGTATTCCTGCGCGGTGCCCGGCATGAAGCCCGGCACGTCGACCAGCGTGATGACCGGAATGTTGAAAGCGTCGCAGAAGCGCACGAAGCGCGCCGCCTTGATCGAGCTCTTGATGTCCAGACAGCCGGCCAGCACCAGCGGCTGGTTGGCGACGATGCCGACCGTGCTGCCTTCCATGCGCGCGAAGCCGACGACGATGTTCTTCGCGTAGTCGGGCTGGATCTCGAAGAAGTCGCCGTCATCGACGATCTTGAGTATCAGCTCCTTCATGTCGTAGGGCTGGTTTGCGTTGGCCGGCACCAGCGTGTCGAGGCTGGGGTCGAGGCGGTCGGTCGGGTCGGTGCTCGGGCGCACCGGCGGCTTCTCGCGGTTGGACAGCGGCAGGTAATTGAACAGGCGGCGCGTGTACATCAGCGCATCGACGTCATTCTCGAAGGCGAGGTCGGCCACGCCGGATTTCGTCGTGTGGGTGGTCGCACCACCGAGGTCCTCGGCGGTCACTTCTTCGTGCGTAACCGTCTTCACGACTTCCGGGCCGGTCACGAACATATAGCTCGAATCGCGCACCATGAAGATGAAGTCTGTCATCGACGGCGAATACACCGCGCCGCCGGCGCACGGTCCCATCACCAGCGAAATCTGCGGAATGACGCCAGAGGCCATCACATTGCGCTGGAACACTTCGGCATAGCCGCCGAGCGAGGCGACGCCTTCCTGGATGCGGGCGCCGCCCGAATCGTTGAGGCCGATCACCGGCGCGCCCACCTTCATTGCCTGGTCCATCACCTTGCAGATCTTTTCCGCGTGCGACTCGGACAGCGAGCCGCCGAACACGGTGAAGTCCTGCGAGAACACAAACACCAGCCGGCCATTGATGGTGCCGTAGCCGGTCACCACGCCGTCGCCCGGCACCGAGTCGTCGGCCATGCCGAAGTCGGTACAGCGGTGTTCCTTGAACATGTCCCACTCTTCGAAACTGCCTTCGTCGAGCAGCACTTCGAGGCGTTCGCGCGCGGTCAGCTTGCCGCGCGCATGCTGCGCGTCGATGCGGCGCTGGCCGCCACCGAGGCGGGCCTTCTCGCGCTTTTCGTCGAGCTTGCGGATGATGTCGTGCATCGTCAGTCCTCCGTGAATTCAGTCCATCGCCTGCAGCAGCCGCAGTGCGGCCGCCGATGCAGGCAGGGTGCCGGCGGCCACCGCCGCGCGGATGTCCGGCAGCGCAGCGCGCACCGCCGCGTGATGTTCGAAACGATGGCGCAGGCCCTGATCGACCAGCGCCCACATCCAGTCCAGCGCCTGCCGGCTGCGCCGCGCCTCCCAGGCGCCGCTGGCCTGCATGGCATCGCGGTAGCGCAGGATGGCCGACCAGAAATCATCCAACCCGGCATGCTTCACCGCCGACACCTTGAGCACCGGCACCGTCCAGTCGGGCGAGGCCGCGCGCAACAGGTGAAGCGCGCCCTTCATCTGCTGCATCGCGCGCTCGGCCGCGGTTTCATCGAGATCGGCCTTGTTGAACACGACCACATCGGCCAGTTCGACGATGCCCTTCTTGATCGCCTGCAGGTCGTCGCCCGCATTGGGCAGCTGCAGCAGCACGAACACGTCGGTCATGCCGGCCACCGCGGTTTCCGACTGACCGACGCCGACGGTTTCGACGATGACCACATCGAAGCCGGCCGCCTCGCACACCAGCATGGCTTCGCGCGTGCGCGCCGCCACGCCGCCCAGACTGCCGGCCGACGGTGACGGACGGATGAAGGCGTCCAGGCTCTGCGACAGATGCTCCATGCGCGTCTTGTCGCCGAGGATGGAGCCGCCGGTGATCGAGGACGACGGGTCGATCGCCAGCACCGCCACCTTGTGCCCCTTCGCGATCAAGGCCAGACCGAGCGCCTCGATGAAAGTCGATTTGCCGACACCGGGCACGCCGGAAATGCCGACGCGGATCGAGCGGCCGGTGCGTGGCAGCAGCGCGCGCAGCACCTCGCCGGCGCGCAGCTGGTGATCGTCGCGCGTCGATTCGATCAGCGTGATGGTCTTGGCCAGCGCGCGGCGCTGGCCGGCCAGAACGCCATCAATCAGGGACTGATCGGACGCTTCGATCACGCGACCTTCGCCCGAATCGCGTCCAGCGTGTCCTTCGCGGCTTTCGGGATCGGCGTGCCGGGACCGAACACGCAGGACACACCGTGACCGTACAGCTCGTCGTAGTCCTGCGCAGGAATGACACCGCCGACCACCACCACGATGTCGTCCGCGCCTTCTGCCCGTAACGCCGCGATCAGCTGCGGCACCAGCGTCTTGTGGCCGGCCGCCAGCGTCGATACGCCGACCGCATGCACGTCGTTCTCGATCGCCTGGCGCGCCGCTTCTTCCGGCGTCTGGAACAGCGGTGCGATGTCCACGTCAAAGCCGAGGTCGGCGAAGGCGGTGGCGATCACCTTGGCGCCGCGGTCGTGACCATCCTGGCCCAGCTTGGCGATCAGGATGCGCGGGCGACGACCTTGCTCTTCGGCAAACTGGCTGACCTCCTCCTTCATCGCGCCCCATCCTTCGTCATCGGCCACCACGGACTGATACACGCCACTCACCGCCTGCGTACTCGCGCGGTGACGGCCCCACACCTTCTCCAGTGCATCCGACACCTCGCCCACCGTGGCGCGCGCGCGCATCGCGGCGACCGACAGTTCGAGCAGATTGCCCTGGCCGGATTCGGCCGCGGTGGTCAGTGCCGCCAGCGCGGCATTCACTGCCGCGGCGTCGCGGCTGGCGCGGATGCGTGCCAGCTGCGCCACCTGCGATTCGCGCACCGCGACATTGTCGATCACCAACACGTCGAGCGCGTCTTCCTTGTCCAGCCTGTACTTGTTCACGCCGACGATAACGTCGCGGCCGGAGTCGATGCGCGCCTGTTTTTCGGTCGCGCACTTCTCGACCTGCAGCTTGGCCCAGCCCGACTCGACCGCCTTGGTCATGCCGCCCATCTGCTCGACTTCCTCGATGATGGCCCAGGCGTGGTCGGCCATGTCCTGGGTCAGCTTTTCCATCATGTAGCTGCCGGCCCAGGGGTCGATCACATTGGTGATGTGCGTCTCTTCCTGCAGGATGAGCTGGGTGTTGCGCGCGATGCGGGCCGAAAATTCGGTCGGCAGCGCGATCGCCTCGTCGAAGCTGTTGGTGTGCAACGACTGCGTGCCGCCGAACACCGCGGCCATCGCCTCGACCGTGGTGCGGACCACGTTGTTGTACGGGTCCTGCTCGGTGAGCGACCAGCCCGAGGTCTGGCAGTGGGTGCGCAGCATCTTGGACTTCGGGCTTTTGGCACCGAAGCCATCCATGATGCGGCTCCACAGCAGTCGTGCCGCGCGGAGCTTGGCCACTTCCAGATAGAAGTTCATGCCGATGGCGAAGAAGAAGCTCAGTCGCCCGGCGAATTCATCGACGTCCATGCCGCGCGCCATCGCGGTGCGCACGTATTCCATGCCGTCGGCCAGCGTCAGCGCCAGTTCCAGGCCCTGGGTCGCACCCGCTTCCTGCATGTGATAGCCGGAGATCGAGATCGAGTTGAAGCGCGGCATGTTGCGCGCGGTGTATTCGATGATGTCGGCGACGATGCGCATCGACGGCTGGGGCGGATAGATATAGGTGTTCCGCACCATGAACTCTTTGAGAATGTCGTTCTGGATCGTGCCCGACAGCTGCGCCTGCGGCACGCCCTGTTCCTCGCCGGCGACGATGAAGCCGGCCAGCACCGGCAGCACGGCGCCATTCATCGTCATCGACACGCTGATCTTGTCGAGCGGAATGCCGTCGAACAACCGCTTCATGTCTTCCACGCTGTCGATCGCCACGCCGGCCTTGCCGACGTCACCGACCACGCGGGGGTTGTCCGAGTCGTAGCCGCGGTGGGTGGCCAGGTCGAAGGCCACCGACACGCCCTGGGCGCCGGCGGCCAGCGCCTTGCGGTAGAAGTTGTTCGATTCTTCGGCGGTCGAGAAGCCGGCGTACTGGCGGATGGTCCACGGCCGCGCCGCGTACATCGTCGCCTGCGGGCCGCGCACGAAGGGCGCGAAGCCGGGCAGCGTATCGGCGTTGGGCAGCCCCTCGACGTCGGCGCGGGTGTACAGCGCTTTCACCGTCAGGCCTTCCGGCGTCTTCCAGTCCAGGTTGGCGGCGTCGCCGCCGGGCGCGGATTTGGCGGCAGCCTTGAGCCACGCTGCGTATTCAGGGTGGGCGCTGCCCGTCGTGTCGGCCATGGTTCTGTCCTTGCGGATTGCGGGTCGGCGCTGCCGGCACGGCATCGGTCGGATACCGGCTTGACTCAGCGCGCAACGGAGAATACTTTATCCATAATTATGAATGCAAGCGGATGTTGCGTTGCAGAAAACAGGGTCGGTCCCGATCTTGGCCGGCTGGCTGCAACCGGCTTTTCGCCCCTCATCCGCGCTCAGCTCGAAACACACACATGAACAGCGAAACCCTGAATCCCTCCGCCGAAGCCATCGCTCCGCGCGCTCTGTATATAGAGGTCGCCGACCGTCTGCGCCGGCTGATCCAGAGTCACGCGATGGCACCCGGCGAGTGGATAGACGAACAGGCGCTCGCCACCCAGTACGGTATTTCGCGCACGCCGCTGCGCGAGGCGCTGAAGGTGCTCGCCACCGAGGGCATGGTGGTGCTTAAGCCGCGCCGCGGCTGCTACGTCGCGCAGATCAGCGGCGGCGACCTGGAAGAGATCTATCCCATCATGGCGCTGCTGGAAGGTGAGTGCGCCGCCGGCGCCGCCCGCCGCGCATCCGACGCCGACCTCGCCGAACTGGCGACGCTGCACCAGATGCTGGAGGACAGCGCGGCCGCGCGCGACATCGACCGCTTCTTCGACGCCAACCAGCGCTTCCACCTGCTCATCCATCACATCGCCGGCAACAGGCGGATGGCGCAGATGATCGACGAACTGCGCGCCGTGCTGAAGCTGCAGCGGCACGACTCGCTCTACCTCGAAGGCCGGCTGGTCGCCTCTTTGGAAGAGCACCGCGTGCTGCTCGCCGCGCTGCAGGCGCACGATGCCGAAGCGGCCCGCCGCGCGATGCAGGAACACATCGAAAGCAGCCGCCGGGCACTGAGCAGCTGACGTCTGCAGGAGGTCTCGACCCCGGCCGAGGCGTGTATCGAAGCTCGCCCACCGAGGTGGGCGCGTCGCGATCAAAGCTGGCGCCTACAGTCGCGGCAGCGCCGGCCGTAAAGGCGATTGCCTCGTCGCCGGCACCGGCGCAGGATGCATCCGCCTTGACCTTATCCGGGAGTCGCCGTGAAATCCGCTGTCGCCACCGCCCTGCTCGCCCTGTTCATGCCCACCGCGCATGCCCTCGAACTGCTGGTTCCCGCCTACTTCTATCCGGCCGATGAGGGCGCGAGCTACTGGCAGTCCCTGACCGACTCGGCGCCCGAGGTCGGCATCACCGCCATCCTGAATCCGGACAGCGGGCCGGGCAGCACGCTCGACGCCCACTACACCGCCGTGGTGGGCAGCCTGCAGGCTGCAGGCGGCCGCGTGATCGGCTATGTGCACACGTCCTACGGTACGCGCAGCGCCGCCACCGTGCGCACCGAGATCGACCGCTACTACGCGCTGTACGGTGTCGACGGCATCTTCATCGACGAAATGTCGAACGACACCGCCCACCTCGGCTACTACCAGTCGCTGCACGACTACATCCGCGGGCTGGATGGCAGCGGCTTCATCGTCGGCAATCCGGGCACGCAGACCGCCCCGGACTACCTCGCCACCGCCGACGTGCTGGTCACCTTCGAAAGCCCGGCCGCCGAATACGCCGGCTACGAGGCGGACGCCTGGACACAGTCGCAGGACGCCAGCCGCTTCGCTCACCTGGTCTACGAGGTGCCGGACGCTGCCGCAATGCAGGCGGTGATCGCCCGCGCGCGCGCGATGAACGTGGGCCATGTCTATGTCACCGACGACGACATCAGCAACCCGTGGGATACGCTGCCGTCCTACTGGGCGGCCCAGACCGCCGCCGTGGCCGCGGTGCCGGAACCGTCTGCCTGGGCGACGCTGGCAGCCGGCCTTGGCCTGATCGGCGCCCGGCTGCGCCGCCGTCGCTGAGGCGCTGGACACGCGGCGCCAGCCGCGAACACAATGCACGCATGAACACCCGTGGCCGACCACCATGCCGCTGACCCCGACCAAGCGCTGGGTCGCGCTGCGCCACACCGGCCACGGGCACCCGTCTCCGCACCGCCTCACGCGACGCGTTTCGCGCCCCTTCTCATTGCGGAGACACCATGAACTTCAGCTTCCGACCCAAGCTTCTCGACACGCTGCCCGGTTATGACCGCGGCCAGTTTTCCGGCGACCTGTCGGCCGGCCTGACGGTCGGCGTGCTGGCGCTGCCTCTGGCCATGGCCTTCGCCATCGCCAGCGGCATGTCGCCGACCGCCGGCATCTGGACCGCCATCGTCGCCGGTTTCCTGATTTCCGCACTCGGCGGATCACGGGTTCAGATCGGCGGCCCGACCGGCGCCTTCATTCCCATCATCTACGCCATCGTCGCCGACTACGGCGTGCAGAACCTGCTGATCGCAACGATGATGTCCGGCGTCATGCTGCTGGCCATGGGCGCCTTCCGGCTCGGCAGCATGATCCGCTTCATCCCGCTGTCGGTGGTGATCGGCTTCACCAACGGCATTGCCGTCGTCATCTTCATTTCGCAGATCAAGGATTTCCTCGGGCTGAAGATCGACGCGCTGCCGGGCGAGTTCTTCGGCAAGATGCGCGCGCTGTTCGACGCGCTGCCGACGCTGGACCTGCCGACGCTGTCGCTGTCGCTCGCGTCGCTGGCCGTGCTGCTGGGCTGGAATCGCGTGGCGAAGGACATCGCCTGGATGCGCCGGCTGCCCGGGCCGCTGGCGGTACTGCTGATCGCCACCGCAGCCAACGCGCTGCTGCAGCTTCCGGTCGACACCATAGGCAGCCGCTTCGGCGGCATTCCGCGCGAACTGCCGGACGTCGGCCTGCCGGCACTGTCGCTCGGCCTGCTCGGCAAACTGATCGCACCGGCGCTGGCGATCGCGCTGCTCGGCGCCATCGAGTCGCTGCTGTCTGCGCGCGTGGCGGACAGCCAGATCGACGACCGGCACGACCCGAACCAGGAACTGATGGCGCAGGGCATCGCCAATGTCGCCGCACCGCTGTTCGGCGGCTTCGCGGCCACCGGCGCCATCGCGCGCACCGCCACCAATGTGCGCACCGGCGGCCGCACGCCGGTGGCCGGCATGCTGCACGCGACGGTGCTGCTCGTCATCGTGCTGGCGGCCGCACCGCTGGCCGCGCACATCCCGCTGGCCACGCTGTCGGCCATCGTCGTCGTCGTGTCGATCAACATGGGCGAATGGCACGCTTTCGCGCCGTCGGAACTGCGCCGCTATTCGGCGCCCTACCGCACCATCCTGCTCGCCACCTTCTTCGTCACCGTGGTGTTCGACCTGACGCTGGCGGTGGAACTGGGCATGGTGCTGGCCAGCCTGTTCTTCATCTACCGCATGTCCGACCTGACGCGCATCGATCGCCTGCCGCTGGAAGAGCACTACGGCATCGAAGCACTCGCGCGCGCCGACGGCACGCCGCGCATCCTCGCCTACCGGCTGACCGGTTCGCTGTTCTTCGGCGCCGCCAACAAGCTGGAGAACCTGCTGCTGATGCAGGACGGCCATCCGGACGCAGTCATCCTCGACCTGGAAAAGGTGATCAGCATCGACACCACCGGCCTGGACATCCTGCAGACACTGCAGCGCAATCTCGCGCGGCGCGGTGCCACGCTCATCCTGTGCGACCTGAACGACCAGCCGGCCTCGCTGATCCGCCGCTCGGGCTTTGCTGCGCGGCTGGGCGAGGACAACATCGCCGGCAACCTGACCGACGCCCTGCTGCGCGCGCAGGCGGTGCACCCGACGACGCCAGCCGTCAGCTACACGTGAGCGCCCCCAGACCTGCCGCTTCGCGTCAGGCCCCCCGAGGGGGTCAAGAAAACTCGGAAGCGGCCCAGCGTTTTGTTGTGAGCGCCCCCAGACCTGCCGCTTCGCGTCAGGCCCCCCGAGGGGGGTCAAGAAAACTCGGGAACGGCCCAGCGTTCTCTTGAGAGTTCCGGCCGGCCGATACGTCGTTCACCGTATTGGCCGCGCCGGCCGCATTCGCAGAATGGGAGGTCTTCCACCTTCTTTTCCACCCATTCCGCAGCGGAGGCCACTCATGCACCACGGGGACATTTCGAGCAGCAAGGACACGGTCGGCGTCGCCGTCGTCAACTACAAGATGCCGCGCCTGCACACGAAGGCCGAGGTGCTGGACAACGCCCGCAAGATCGCCGACATGATCGTCGGCATGAAGTCCGGCCTGCCCGGGCTCGATCTGGTCATCTTCCCGGAGTACAGCACGCACGGGATCATGTACGACTCGAAGGAGATGTACGACACAGCCTCCGCCATCCCTGGTGAGGAAACCGACATTTTCGCGGCCGCCTGCAGGAAGGCCAAGGTGTGGGGCGTGTTCTCGCTGACCGGCGAACGGCACGAGGAACACCCGAACAAGGCGCCGTACAACACCCTCATCCTGATGAACGACCAGGGCGAAATCGTCCAGAAGTACCGCAAGATCATGCCCTGGGTGCCGATCGAGGGCTGGTATCCGGGCGACTGCACTTACGTGTCGGACGGCCCCAAGGGCCTGAAGGTGAGCCTCATCATCTGCGACGACGGAAACTACCCGGAAATCTGGCGCGACTGCGCGATGAAGGGTGCCGAACTGATCGTCCGCTGCCAGGGCTACATGTACCCGGCCAAGGACCAGCAGGTGACGATGGCGAAAGCCATGGCCTTCGCCAACAACGTCTACGTCGCGGTCGCCAACGCGGCCGGCTTCGACGGCGTCTATACCTACTTCGGCCACTCGGCCATCGTCGGCTTCGACGGCCGCACGCTGGGCGAATGCGGCGAGGAGGAAATGGGCATGCAGTACGCGGCACTGTCCAAGAGCCTGATCCGCGATTTCCGCAAGAACGGCCAGTCGGAAAACCACCTGTTCAAGCTGCTGCACCGCGGCTACACCGGCCTGATCAATTCGCGCGAAGGCGACAAGGGCGTGGCCACCTGCCCCTACGACTTCTACTCGAAGTGGATCAACGATCCTGAAGGCACGCGCAAGGCGGTCGAAGCCTTCACGCGCGACACCGTCGGCACCGAGGAATGCCCGATCGAAGGCCTGCCCAACCCGTCTACCGTCGGTCACAAATGAAGTTGCACGACCCGGTGGCGCCGGACGACGCGCTGGCCGACTGGCGCATCCGGGACGAACCCTGGTATGCGCCGGTCGGCGGCGAGATCGCCGCCTTCGAGGCGGCGCACGCGCGCGGCCTGCCGCTGATGCTCAAGGGCCCGACCGGTTGCGGCAAGACGCGCTTCGTCGAGCACATGGCCTGGCGGCTGGGCCTGCCGCTGATCACGGTCGCCTGCCACGAGGATCTGTCGGCCGGCGACCTGATCGGGCGCTTCCTGCTCGACGCCGGCGGCACGCGCTGGCAGGACGGTCCGCTTACCCGAGCGGTGCGCTTCGGCGCGATCTGCTATCTGGACGAGCTGGTGGAAGCGCGCGCCGACACCACGGTACTGATCCACCCGCTGACCGACGCGCGCCGCCAGCTGCCGCTGGCCGCCACCGGCGAACTGCTGCACGCGCATCCGGATTTCCGGCTAGTCGTGTCCTACAACCCGGGTTACCACGGCGTGCACAAGACGCTGAAGGCGTCGACCCGGCAGCGTTTCACCGCACTCGAGTTCGGCTACCCGGATCCGGCACGCGAAGCGGCCATCGTGATGCACGAATCTGGCGTCGTCGAGGTCATCGCGAAGCAACTGGTGACGCTGGCCGAGCGCACGCGCCGTCTGGCGGGCGATGTCCTGGACGAGGGCGCATCCACCCGCATGCTCATCCACGCTGGCCTGCTGATCGCCGAGGGCCTGGCACCCCACGCCGCCTGCCTGCAGGCCATCGCGGTGCCGCTGTCCGACGACCCGGAAGTCGCTCAGGCGCTGGTCGCCATGGTCGATGCCTGCATCGCCTGAATCCGCACTGCCCGGCGGACGTCCGCTGGGCATCTATCTGGACGCGCTGTGGTCGGTGCAGCCGCGACTGACGACGCTCGCCACGCAGGACGACCGCCCGCGTGCCGTCCTGTCGCGTGCCGGCACGCGGCCGGTGCTGCACCTGCCAGCAGACAACGCGCTGCTCACCCGCGCCCGCGCCGCCCACGCGGCTGCCCACCTTGTTTACGGCGACGCGCCGCAGCCGCGCGCGAAACTGAAGCAGATACAGCGCGTGCTGCTGGAAACGCTGGAGGACGCCCGGGTCGAATGGCTGGCGATGCGGGACCTGCCGGGCCTGCGTTCGCTGTGGGCGCCCTTCCATATCGCCGGCCCGGACGACGGCAACGGCTTCGACGCGCTGCTGGTGCGGCTGGCGCACGCGCTGTTCGACCCGGCGCATGCCGACGGCCACGCCTGGATCGCCAAGGTGCGCCGGCTGTTCTTTACAGCCGATGGCACGCTCGCGCTCGACACGCCGCAGCGGCTGCGCGAGGCGGCATCGCTTCTCGGCAACGACATCGGCCAGATGCGCCTGAATTTCAATGCCGCCGGCTGGCGGGTCGAGCCGGCCTACCGGGACGACAACCACCACCTGTGGATCGCCGATGACAAGCTGCCGCCGTCCGCTACGCCACTCGAACGCGAGGACGCCGACAGCCACGGCAGCGGCGACGACGACAACGCAGTGACGGCGGAACGTCCGCCGCCGCAGGCGACCGGCAGCGCCGATCAGGGCGAAGGTGCGGCCACCGCACTGTGGTCGGAAGCGCCGCTGCGCGTGCTGAAGTACCCGGAGTGGGATCGCCTGATCACGCGACTGCGGCCGGACTGGTGCACGGTGATCGAAAGCCGCCCGCTCGAAGTCGACGCCACGGCACTGCGTGCGCGACTGCGGGCGCAAGTCCGCCGGCCACCCGCTGCGCAACGCCGCTCAGCGGGGCGCCCCAACAGCGGCCGCGAGCGCGACGGCGAAGTGCTGCACACGGACGCGCTGATCGAGGCGGGCATCGCGCTGCGCACACGCACGCGGCCGCCGTCACGGCTGTATCGCGCAGCCCATGCAACGGACAGCGGCCGCGATCTGCTGCTGCTGATCGACGCGTCCGCCTCCACCGCGCAGCCCTGCGCGGATGGCCGACCGCTGCTCGAACACCTGCGCGACGCCGCCTTGCTGGCCGCACACGCACTCGAACGCGAAGCTCACATTGTCCGCGTGTGGGCTTTCGCGTCGGATACGCGACATCGCGTGCGCGTGCAGCACCTGAAGGACGAGCACGACGGCGCGCTGGATGCGCGCGTCTGCGCCCGCGCTGCCGGGCTGCGCAGTCACGGCTCGACACGCATCGGCGCCGCGCTGCGTCACGCCGCCGCCCATGCGCGGGGCGAGCGGCCGCTGATCGTGCTGCTGACCGACGGCGAACCGCACGACATCGACGTGCATGACCCGCGCTATCTGCTTGAGGATGTGAAGAAGGCGGTCGGCGAAGCGCGCCGCGCCGGCGTGACGGTGCAGTGCTTGCACGTCGGCCCGGCCGCACCGTCAGCGCTGCGCCACGCCTTCGACGCCGGCCGCTGCGTTGCCGTCGATCCGCGGCACATCATCGACGTGCTGCTGTCCGGCCTGCGGCGTGGCTGACCCGCCACCGCGTCCGCTGGCACAATCGCGCCTCCGCCCGACCGCGCACGCCCAATGTTCCACATCGTCCTGTACCAGCCCGAGATTCCACCCAACACCGGCAACGTGATGCGCCTGTGCGCCAACGGCGGCTTCCGCCTGCATCTAGTGAAGCCGCTCGGCTTCGACATCAGCGACAAGCAGCTGAAGCGCGCCGGCATGGATTACCGCGACCTGATCAACGTGACGGTGCATGAGGACTGGTCTGCGCTGTCGGCAGCCCTTGCACTGCAGCCGGAGGACAGCCGGCTGTACGCGCTGAGCACGCGCGGGCGGGTGGCGCACACGACGCCGCACTACCGTGCCGGCGACATCTTCCTGTTCGGTCAGGAAACCGCCGGCCTGCCCGGCAGCCTGCTCGACACCGTGCCGGCGGCGCAGCGCCTGCGCATTCCGATGCGCCCGGACTGTCGCAGCCTGAACCTCAGCAATTCGGTCGCCATCGTCGCCTACGAAGCGTGGCGACAGCACGGCTTCGACGGCGCGCTTCAGCCCGACTGAGCGCCCGTTTGCAGAACGCCGAGATCAGCCTCGTCGGCGCGTTCGAGCACCGCTTCCTGTTCCACCTTGGGGTCGCGCGCCAGCAGTCGTTCGGCCGCCTGCGCCGCGCTGAGGCGGCCGTCGAGCACGTCGGCGACGGCGCGCGTGATCGGCATGTCGACGCCCATGCGGCGCGCCAGCGCAGCGGCTTCGCGCGCCGTCGACACCCCTTCGGCGACGTGGCCCAGCTTCTGCAGCACCGCGTCGAGCGACAGGCCTTCGGCCAGCATCAAGCCGACGCGGCGGTTGCGCGACAGGTCGCCGGTGCAGGTCAGTATCAGGTCGCCCATGCCGGCCAGACCCATGAAGGTGATGCCGTGGCCGCCCAATGCTTCGCCGAGGCGGGCGATTTCGGCCAGACCGCGGGTGATCAGCGCAGCGCGTGCGTTGAGTCCGAAACCCAGTCCGTCGCAGACGCCGGTGGCGATGGCGAGCACGTTCTTGACCGCACCGCCGACCTCGACGCCGGTCAGGTCGTCCTGCGCGTACAGGCGCAGCCGCGGGCTGTGCAGCTCGGCGGCGATACGGCTGGCAAAAGCGAGGTCGTTGCTGGCGACGGTGATCGCGGTCGGCTGGCCGCGCGCCACCTCGACCGCGAAACTGGGGCCGCTCAGTGCGCCGCGGCTGACCGCCGCGGGCAACACCTCGTCCGCCACCGCATGCGGCAGCAGGCCGGTGCCCGACTCGAAGCCCTTGCACGCCCACAGCACGGCCGGCACGCCGGACGCGGCGACGGCATGCAGAGCGTCGCGCAGACCGGCGATCGGCGTGGCGATCAGCGCGAGCTCGCAGCCGGACAGCGCGTGCGCGACGTCGGCGTCGATGCGGATGCCGTCCGGCAGCGCGATCTCGGGCAGGTAGCGCTCGTTGCGACGCGACGCGCGCAGCGCCTGCGCATGCGCCGCATCGCGCGTCCATAGCGTGACATCGTGATCGGCCGCGTAGGCGACGGCCAGCGCCGTGCCCCAGGCACCGGCGCCGAGGACGGCGATCTTCATGCGCAACGGGCGGGGCTCACAGGCCCCACACCTGGCCGATGCGGACAAAGCCGCTCTGGCCGTCGCGGTGCTTCACGCGCGCCCAGCCGGCCGGCGCCGGTTCCGACACCGGTTCGAGCAGCACGCGGCGCTCGGCTTCGAACACCAGCGGCGCGTTGTCTTCCGGCTTGGCCAGGATACGCGCCTTGTCGACGCTGACGATGACGGTGCGCTGCGGCGACAGCGCCGACGATTCGAGCCATGCGAGCATGCCGCCCGGCTCGCGCACCTTGACCCAGCCGGCCTGCGTGCGCACCACCTCGACCGGCGTCTGGCGCGCGATCACGTATTGCTGGCGCGCCTGCTTTGACGGCGCGTCGTACATCACAGCGACGTCGGCAAGCGAGCGATATTCGAGCCCCGCCGCCTGGGCGGCCGGGGCGATGGCGAAGGCGGCCAGCGCCGCCAGCGCGATGCGCTTCATCACTGGACCGTCGGCGCGCCGTCCTGGCCGGCTGCGGCCTGCTGCGCGCGCTGCTGGTAGAGCGCTTCGAAGTTGACCGGCGCCAGCACGACCGGCGGGAAGCCGGCGCGGTTCACCGCATCCGACACGCTTTCGCGGGCGTACGGGAACAGGATGTTCGGGCAGGCGATGCCGAGGATGGGCTGCAGGTCTTCCTGCGGCACGTTGCGGATCTGGAAGATGCCGGCCTGACGCACTTCGACCAGGAACATCGTCTTCTCGCCGATCTTGGCGGTGACGGTGACGGTCAGCGTCACGTCGAACACACCGTCCTGCACCGCCTTGCCTTCCGTCTGCAGCTGGATCTGCACGTTCGGGTTCTCGCGGGTCAGGAAGATTTCCGGGGCGTTCGGGACTTCGAGCGACAGGTCCTTCACGTAGACCTTCTCGATGGAGAACACCGGGCCCTGGGGCTGTTGGGGTTGCACTGCTTCGTCGGCCATTTTTCGCTTCTCGGTTGGTGATGAACGCCGCAGGTCAGGCCTGCAGCAGCGGGTCCAGCTTGCCTTCGCGGTCGAGTGCGTGCAGATCGTCGCACCCGCCCACATGGAAGTCGTCGATGTAGATCTGCGGCACGGTACGCCTGCCGGTTTTCTCCATCATTTCAGTACGCCGTGCCGGGTCGGTGTCGACCCGCACTTTCTCGATGTCGGTCACGCCCTTGGACACGAGCAGGCGCTCCGCCTGTACGCAGTAGGGGCAGTAGCCGCTGGTGTACATCAGCACGTGTGCCATCGCGTCACTTCTTGGTCAGTGGCAGACCGGCCTGTTCCCAGGCGCCGATACCGCCGTCGAGTGCAAACACCTTTTCGAAACCGGCCTTGCGCAGCGTCGAGCAGGCGCTGGCGGAACGCATGCCGCTGGCGCAGACGACGATGAGCGGGCGCTCCTTGAACTTCTCCAGGTCACCGATGCGCTGGTCGAGCTGGCCGACCGGAATGTGGCGCGAACCGGCAATGCGGCCCTTGGCCCATTCCGGCTGTTCGCGCACGTCGATCACCTGGGCGTCCTCGCGGTTGATCAACTGCGTCGCCTGCGCCGGCGTCAGCCGCGGTCCGGAGGTCTTCGTGCGCACCGTCATGACGAGCAGCGCGACGCCGCTGATCAGGGCCGAAATGGCCCAGAGGTAATTGTTGTTCTGAGTCAGGAATTCCATGGGAGAGAGGTGCTGGCAGGCTGTGGGGCTCGCGGCAGGCGGTCCGCTGTAACGGGGTCCGCATCATCGCCGGGATCGTGTCATCCGGCAACGCGGATGTTTCGACATGTCATCTTCTGTCGAATTTTTACGGGGCCGCGCGCTGCGTTTTCTGGGAAAATGCGCATTTTAGCCCAAGCGCGGTCAGTCCACCTGCAGACCACGAGTCCGCAGTGCAGCACGTCTCACCGGGGCGCCGCGCCCTTCACACATAGCCCACCCGATATGTACAAGCTCGTTCTGCTGCGCCACGGCGAATCCGTCTGGAACAAGGAAAACCGTTTCACCGGATGGACCGACGTCGGTCTGACCGACAAAGGCGAAATTGAGGCCCGCGAAGCCGGCCGCCTGCTCAACCGCGAAGGCTACCGCTTCGACATGGCCTTCACCTCGGTGCTCAAGCGCGCCAACAAGACACTCTACGTCGCGCTCGAACAACTGAACCTGATGTGGATTCCGATCCGTCCGACCTGGCGCCTGAACGAGCGTCACTATGGCGCGCTGCAAGGCCTGAACAAGGCGCAGACGGCGCAGAAGTTCGGCGAGGAACAGGTGCTGGTCTGGCGCCGTTCCTACGACACGCCGCCGCCGGCGCTGGAAGAGGACGATCCGCGCCTCGATCGCAAGAACCCGCGCTACGCCGAAGTGCCGGACGAGCAGTTCCCGCGCACCGAATGCCTGAAGGACACGGTGGCCCGCGTCATCCCGTTCTGGGACGCCGAGATCGCGCCGCAGATCAAGGCCGGCAAGAACGTGCTCATCGTGGCGCACGGCAATAGCCTGCGCGCGCTGATCAAGTACCTCGACAACGTGTCGGAACAGGACATCCTCGGCCTGAACATCCCGACCGCCCAGCCGCTGGTGTATGAGCTGGACGAGAACCTGAAGCCGATCCGCCATTACTACCTCGGCGACCAGGAAGCCATCCGCGCCGCCATCGACGCCGTGGCCAACCAGAGCCGCGCCGTGCCGCAACGCCAGCGTCCGCCCATTCCCGAAACCGAAGAGCCGCAGACGGCCGAACAGCGCGCACCGTGGATGGAGTGAAGCGCTGGCTGATCCGGGCGCTGCTGTGCGCATTGCCCGGAGCCGCCTTCGCCGAGCGCGCAGTCCAGTCCAGCCCGGAACAGCTGCGCGCCCTTCAGCAGCGCATGGAAGCGCTGCGCGATGAACTGAACCAGTCGGAAAGCGCCCACCGCGAAGCCCGCGACGAGCTGCGCAGCTCGGAAAAAGCCATTTCCGACGCCAGCCGTGCGCTGCGCGACATCGCCGGCCGCCGCAAGGCGGTCGAAAGCGCACTGACGCAGACGCGCAAGGACGTGGCCGCCGGCGAGGAGCGTCTGCGCACCCAGCAATCGCAACTGGCGCAACTGCTGCGCGGCCACCAGCGCGCCGGCGAGGCCGATGCGTTGCGCCACCTGCTGTCCGGCACCGACCCCAACCAGAGCGCACGCGACCTGCACTACCTGCGCAGCCTGTCGAAAAGCCAGCTCAGGCTGATGGACGACCATCGTGCGACGCTGACGCGCCAGCGCGAGCTGCTGGCGCAGCAGGACGCCCAGCTGGACGAGATCCGCACACTGGAAGCGGAGCGCGAACGCGAACGCGGCAAGCTGCAGGCCGAGCACGACGTGCGGCGCAAGGTGCTTGATCGCATCGCCACCCAGTTGCGCACCGAACGCAAGGAACTGGCCCAGCTCAAGCGCGACGAGGCGCGGCTGAGCCGGCTGATCGAAGCGCTGTCGCGGCGCAGCGCCCGCAGCACACCGCCGAAGACGCCCGCGGCAGGCCCTGCCGACGACGCGCCGGCGCCCGCCGGCCGCGAAAGCCGCGGTCCGGTCGTGCAGTCGGCGCCGGTCGATCACGGCGGCGTTGCCTTCCCCAAACTGCGCGGTCGACTGCCCTGGCCGGCCAGTGGCGAACTTGCGCGCCGCTTCGGTGCCCAAGGCGCGGATGGCGGAACACCGCTGCGCGGCATCTTCATCCGCGCAACGGCGGGCGACGTCAAGGCGGTGGCTGCCGGTACCGTGGTGTTCGCGGACTGGCTGCGCGGTTTCGGCAACCTGGTCATCGTCGATCACGGCGACAACTATCTGAGTGTCTATGGCAACAACGAAGCCGTGCTGAAGTCGGTTGGCGCAGCGGTACGCGCCGGCGAGGTGATCGCCTCGATCGGCGCCAGCGGTGGGGCTTCGGAATCAGGTTTATACTTTGAATTGCGGCATCAGGGACAGGCGCTGGACCCGCTGAAATGGGTTGCCCGCTAGGCTGCACCGAGGGTGCAGCTTCCGTTACCTGCCGAAAAATATGCGGAGTGCAATCGATGCAAAAGAAGCTGCAGCAAACCGGGCTGGTCATGATCGGACTGTGTGCCGGGGTACTGCTCAGTCTCAATTTCTCCGCCAACGCGAACAAGCCGGTCGGCAGCACGCTGCCGGTCGAGGAACTGCGCCAGTTCGCCGACGTGCTGAATGCGGTGAAGTCGGGCTATGTCGAGCCGGTCGATGACAAGAAGCTGATCACCCACGCGATCAGCGGCATGCTGTCGGGTCTCGACCCGCACTCGGCCTACCTCGACCAGGACGCGTTCAAGGATCTGCAGGCTGGCACCCAGGGCGAATTCGGCGGCCTCGGCATCGAGGTCGGCATGGAAGACGGCTTCGTCAAGGTGGTGTCGCCGATCGAGGACACGCCGGCCTTCCGCGCCGGTGTCAAGGCGGGCGACCTGATCATCAAGCTGGACGACACCTCGACCAAGGGCCTCACGCTGAGCGACGCCGTCAAGCGCATGCGCGGCAAGCCGGACACCAGCATCCGCCTGACCATTGCGCGCAAGGGCGAAACAAAGCCGATCGAGGTCACGCTGACGCGCGAAATCATCAAGGTGCAGTCGGTGAAATCGAAGCTGGTCGAACCCGGCTACGGTTACCTGCGCCTGACCCAGTTCCAGGAAGCCAGCGCCGAGGATCTCGCCAAGCACATCGGCAAGCTTTACAAGGACGGCGAGCTGAAAGGTCTGGTGCTCGACCTGCGCAACGACCCGGGCGGCCTGCTGCACGGCGCCGTGGGCGTATCTGCCGCCTTCCTGCCGCCGAAGGCGACCGTGGTGTCGACCGACGGCCGCACCGAAGACGCCAAGCGCCGCTTCATCGCCGCACCGGAAGATTACCTGCGCGGATCGCGCGAGGACTATCTCGCCACGCTGCCGGCCGGCGCCAAGTCGGTGCCCATGGTCGTGCTGGTCAACTCGGGTTCGGCTTCGGCGTCGGAAATCGTCGCCGGCGCGCTGCAGGACCACAAGCGCGCGGTCATCATGGGCACCCAGACCTTCGGGAAAGGCTCGGTGCAGACCATCATGCCGCTGGCCAACAACACCGCGATCAAGCTGACGACGGCGCGTTACTACACGCCGAACGGCCGCTCGATCCAGGCCAAGGGCATCGTGCCGGACATCATCGTCGAAGAGACGCCGAATGGCAGCGGTGGTGGCATCCGCCTGCGCGAAGCCGACCTCGACCGTCACCTCGGCAACGACAAGGAACCCGAGGAAGCCGCACCGAAACCTGCCGCTGGCGCCAAGGGCAAGCCGGCGAAGGAGGAGGACGAGGAGGCCAAGCCGGCCGCGCCGTTCGAGTTCGCCACCGCGTCGGATTACCAGTTCACCCAGGCCTTGAATCTGCTGAAGGGATTGCAGATCATCCAGAAAAACTGAGGCCCGCCGTACCTGGCGGGCCGTGCGGCGATCTGCGGATCGCCGCCGGATGCAGGAGCTGAACCATGGTCGCACATGCCAGCCAGCGTCGTTTCGGCCGCGAACACCGCGCGCCGCGCAAGCCCGGATACGGCCCCCAGGCCGGCCTGATGAAGCACCGCGAACTGCGCTTCTGTCGCCGCTGCCCGCGCCGCGTCGATGAGGCGCTCGCGCTGCTCGCCGCGGTCGGCGGCATTTCGGTCACCGCGCAGGGCGATCGCGTGGTCGCCATCGAGTACAGCCTGACCGACCACAGCTTCCGCAGCATAGAGCGGGCACTGCGCGCGCACGGCTTCGTGCTCGACGGTTCGCTGAAGATGCGACTGATCCGCACGATGCTCTATTTCTGCGAAGACACCCAGCTGCGCAACCTGAAGCAGCCGGAGCGACTGATCAAGAAGTCGAACGAAATCTACGTCAAGGCCTGGCAGCACCACCCGCACGGCGATCACGACGACACGCCGAGCGAGCTGCGCGACTACCGCTGACCCCCCTTCTTCCTCACCGATATACGCCGCCGCATCCGCTGGCGGCCTGCTCTCCATGAATGACCAGCAACTGCTGCGCTACAGCCGCCACATCCTGCTCGACCCGATAGGCATCGAAGGACAGGACAGGCTGCTTGCCTCGCGCGCCCTCATCGTCGGCGCCGGTGGCCTCGGCTGCCCTTCGGCGCTCTACCTTGCGGCGGCCGGTGTCGGCACGCTGGTGATCGCCGACGACGACGACGTCGACCTGACCAATCTGCAGCGGCAGATCCTGCACCGCGAACATTCGGTCGGCCGCGCCAAGGTCGAATCGGCGCGCGAAACACTGCACGACGTCAATCCGGGCACCGAGGTGATCGCGCTGAAGAAGCGGCTGGCCGGCGACGAACTGCTGGAACAGATCGCCGCCGCCGACGTCGTGCTCGATTGCAGCGACAACTTCGCCACCCGGCACGCGATCAACCGCGCCTGCGTGGCCACCCGCACACCGCTGGTGTCGGGTGCCGCAATCCGCTTCGACGGTCAGGTGTCGGTATTCGACAGCCGCGAGCCGGACGCGCCGTGCTACCACTGCCTGTTTCCCGAGGGCGGCGAGGTCGAGGAGGTGCGCTGCGCGGTGATGGGCGTATTCGCGCCGCTGACCGGCATCATCGGCACCGTGCAGGCGGCCGAGGCGCTGAAGATACTGGCGCAGACCGGCCGCACGCTGGCCGGCCGTCTGCTGCTGCTCGACGCACTCGGTATGGAGTGGCGCAGCATCACGCTGCCGCGCGACCCCGACTGCGCCGTATGCGGCGAGGGCCGGAGCCCCTAGCCCCTAGCCCCTAGCCCCTAGCCCCTAGCCCCTAAAAAGGCTAGTGCAGCTTCACGTGCGGCTCGGTGCTCTGCTTGATGAAGCGCGCCACCGCGTCGAGCGAGCTCTTGATCCAGCCATGCAGCGCGATCTGGTGCATCTGGTACAGCGAGCGGTACATCATGCGCGCGACCAGCCCTTCGATGAACATGCTGCCGCCGACCACGCCCCCCATCAGGTTGCCGGTGGCGCCGCTCTTGCCGAGCGACACCAGCGAACCGAAGTCCTTGTAGCGGAAGGGGCCGGGGTCACCCTTGCCTTCGAGCCGCATGGCGAAGATCTTCACCAGATAGCTGGCCTGCTGGTGCGCCGCCTGGGCGCGCGGCGGAATCGTGCCTTCGCCGCCCAGCCACTGACAGGCCGCGCAGTCGCCGAAGGCGTAGATGTCCGGATCGTGCGTGGTGACCAGATGGTCATCCACCACCAGCTGGTTGATACGGTTCGACTCCAGCCCGCCGAAGCCGGACAGCATGTTCGGTGCCTTGATGCCGGCCGCCCACACCATCAGGTCGCCGCGGATGAAATGGCCGCTGGCGGTGACCAGACCGTCATGGCGCACCTCGCTGACGCGCTCAGACTTCAGCACGTCGATGCCCATGCCACGCAGCAACTCTTCGGCCGACGCCGAAATGCGCGCCGGCAGCGCCGGCAGCACGCGGTCGGCCGCCTCGATCAGCGTAATCCGCACGTCCTGGCGCGGGTCCATGCTGTGCACCCCGAAGGCGCGCAACACCTTGCTGGTGTGGCGCAGTTCGGCCGACAGTTCGACGCCGGTGGCGCCAGCGCCGATGATGGCGATCGACACTTCGTGCGGTTCGCCGCGTTCGGCACGCGCGTCCGCGCGCATGCAGGCGGCGACCAGCTTCTGCCGGAAGCGCTCGGCGTCGTGCGTGGTGTCGAGCGCCATCGTGTGCGCGTCCGCACCGGGAATGCCGAAGGTGTTCACCGTGCTGCCGATGGCGATCACCAGATAGTCGTAATGCAGCTCGCGCTCGGGCAGCATCGGTTCGCCGTCGAAGTCGGCCACCGCCTCGATGTGGATGGTCTTGCGCGTGCGATCGATGGCCGTCATGCGGCCCATCTGGAACTCGAAGTTGTGCCAGCGCGCCTGCGCGACGTACTCCAGCCGGTGCATGTGCATGTCCATGCGCCCGGCGGCGACCTCGTGCAGATGCGGTTTCCAGATGTGGATGGGCGAAGCATCGACCAGCACGATGTCGGCCTGCCCTTTGGCGCCGTAGCGGTCGCCGAGCTGGGTGACCAGTTCGAGGCCGCCGGCGCCGCCGCCGACCACCACGATGACGGGTTTCTTGGAATTATTCATGATCTCCTCGGAGCGAAGCCCGCCCTGCACGGGAGCGGACGGCGCATTCTGCTACAGCCCCCGCCGCTTGTGCAGGGCGGGGCTCCGGGTGTCATGGCGGCGGAGCAGTCGACCGCCCAGTGTGTTCAGCCGCGGCGCAACGAAAGCAGCACAGCAACGACGGCGAGCGCGCTCAGCCACAGAAGCGACCACTCGGGAATGTCGAGGCCGAGTATCGGCGGCAGCTTGGCACCGCAGGCGCCATCGGCGAAGAAGGCCTGCGGAAACCACTGCGCCGGCGGCAGGCTGTTGACGAAATCCTCGACCGGATCGAGGCCGCAGCTGACCGACGGGTTGTACAGCACATAGACGTGACGCCCGGCCACCGCCGCGCCGGCGGCCGCGATCAACGCCGACACCCACAGTCCGCTGCGCGCCAGCGCCCCGCCGAACAGGCCGCTCAGCAGGAAGAACACGCCGGCACCAAAGAAGGCGTAGCGCTGCAGGATGCACAGCGGGCAGGGCGCCAGACGCTCGACGTGCTGCAGCCACAGCGCGAAGGCGAGCAGACCAAAACAGAAGTAGGACAGCAGGAAGTAGATGCGCGTACGGGCAATCGGGGTCATCGGGGACTCGTTCTCGTTGTTGGGACAGCCGCTGCGTCAGAGCACGTAGCGCGCGAGGTCCTCGCTCTGCGCCAGTTCGCCCAGCCGGGCGTCCACGTAGGCAGCGTCTATGGTGAGCGAGCGGGCGTGCTGGCCGGCGTCGAAGGACACCTCCTCCAGCAGCTTTTCCATCACCGTGTGCAGTCGCCGCGCGCCGATGTTTTCGGTGCGCTCGTTCACCGACCACGCCACTTCGGCCAGCCGGCGGATGCCGTCCGGCGCGAAATCCAGCGTCACGCCATCGGTTTCCAGCAGCGCCGCGTACTGGCGCGTGAGGCAGGCATCGGTGGCGGTCAGGATGCGTTCGAAGTCATCGACCGACAGCGACTCCAGCTCGACGCGGATCGGAAAACGGCCCTGCAGCTCGGGAATCAGGTCACTCGGCCGCGACAGGTGGAAGGCGCCGCTGGCGATGAACAGGATGTGGTCGGTCTTCACCATGCCGTACTTGGTCGTAATCGTCGTGCCTTCGACCAGCGGCAGCAGGTCGCGTTGCACGCCCTGGCGCGAAACATCGGCGCCACCGTGGTCCGAACGCGAAGCCACCTTGTCGATCTCGTCGAGGAACACGATGCCGTTCTGCTCGACCGCGACCAGCGCCTGCTGCTTCACTTCGTCCTCGTTGATCAGGCGCGCCGCCTCTTCGTCGGTCAGTACGCGCAGCGCCTCGCGGATCGGCATCTTGCGGCTGCGCCGGCGTTGCGCGCCGATGTTCTGGAACATCGACTGCAGCTGGCCGGTCAGTTCTTCCATGCCGGGCGGCGTCAGGATTTCCATCGCGGCCGGCGCCACCGCCACCTCGATGTCGATCTCCTTGTCGTCCAGCTCCCCCTCGCGCAGCTTCTTGCGGAATTTCTGCCGCGTGCCGCTCTCGTCGGCGGCCGGTGCATCGACGCCAAAGCCGACCGGCCGCGCCGGTGGCAGCAGCACGTCGAGAATGCGGTCCTCGGCGGCGTCCTCGGCGCGCGTGCGCACCGCCTTCATCGCGCGCTCGCGCAGGTCCTTGATGGCGATCTCGACCAGATCGCGGATGATGGTGTCGACATCCCGGCCGACATAGCCCACTTCGGTGAACTTGGTCGCTTCGACCTTGATGAAGGGCGCGTTCGCCAGGCGCGCCAGCCGGCGCGCGATCTCGGTCTTGCCAACACCGGTCGGGCCGATCATCAGGATGTTCTTCGGCGTGATTTCGCTGCGCAGCGGCTCGGCCACCTGGGCGCGGCGCCAGCGGTTGCGCAGCGCGACGGCCACCGAGCGCTTGGCGCGCGTCTGGCCGACGATGTGCTTGTCCAGTTCGGACACGATTTCGGAAGGGGTCATGACTTGATCCGCAGGGGTCACGGCGCTCACCACTCGATGCTTTCTATGGTGTGACTCTGGTTGGTGTAGATGCACAGGTCACCGGCGATGCCGAGCGACTTCGACACCACGTCGCACGCCGACAGTTCGGTATTCTCGACCAGCGCACGGGCCGCCGACTGGGCGTAGGCGCCGCCGGAGCCGATGGCGACGATGCCGCCCTCGGGTTCGAGCACGTCGCCGTTGCCGGTGATGATCAGCGAAGACTCGCGGTCGGCCACCGCCAGCATCGCCTCCAGCCGGCGCAGCATGCGGTCGGTACGCCAGTCCTTGGCCAGTTCGACCGCGCTGCGCAGCAGGTTGCCCTGGTGCTTTTCCAGCTTGGATTCGAAGCGCTCGAACAGCGTGAAGGCGTCGGCCGTGCCGCCGGCGAAGCCGGCCAGGATGCGGCCCTGATAAAGCCGCCGCACCTTGCGCGCGGTGGCCTTGACGACGATGTTGCCGAGCGTCACCTGGCCATCGCCACCGAGGGCGACCTGACCCGGGCGACGCACCGAAAGTATGGTGGTGCCGTGATACTGTTCCATCGCAATTCCCGAAAAATGCCGCGGAGGCTGCGCACTTTAAACCATGCGCAGCGGGGCGCCGGTGGCGCTAGAAGCGGCGTTGCTGGATTTCCGCCACGGCGGCGACACCGATCAGCAGCAGCAGCGCCGCCACCATCGGCCGCACATCGACCAGACGGGGCTGGCGACCGGTCGCCTGCACCGCGGTGATCACGTTGAACAGCAGGCCGGCGCTGATGAAGTCCATCCGGCAGAGCTCGGAACAATCGACCTTCATGACCCCCTGCGGCAGGTCAGCCGCCTGCAGCACGGCAAAGGCGTCCTGACGGGCGCCGACGATCTCGCCGCGCAGCGCGATGCGCGCATTCTTCTCGACCGGCGCCGGTTCAGCCGCGACCGGCGCGAGCACCGACGACACCCAGCGGGCGTCCCATGACGGCGGTGACAGTTCGAAGGTGACCGCGTACTGGATCGCGAATTCCTCGAAGTTGGCTTCGTCGCCCAGCTGCTGCAGCGCTTCCAGGTAGAGCAGCCACTGCGCCGGCCCTTCGGCCTTGCCCGGCACGATGCGCGGCGCCAGCAGGTCGCGCAGCACGGTGGCGCTGAGCATGGCCACGCCGTGGCCGCAGCGGCGCAGCGCAACCAGCACGTCGAGCAGCATGCGCGCGCCGTCCTCGTCCACGTCGTGCAGACGGGCGACATCCACCCGCACCACATGCGCCTTTGAACACAGGCGGTCGATCTGGTCGATGGAGGCGCGGCTGGCCGCGGTCAGCTTGCCCGCCAGCGTCAGCGTGGGCGGGCCAGCGGTCGCGCCGCGCGACGGAGACGCCGGCCAGGCCGGCGCCGAACGTTCGAAGCGCTCAGCGTAGGCCAGCGCGTGCGCCTCGAAGGCGTCGACACGGCCGAGCGCGTGACAGAGGTCGAACAGCATGGCCCACACCTGTTCGGTCGAACTGCCGAGGTCGCCGAAGGTGGCGCGCTCGAGCGTGGACAGGGCAGCCTCATCGTCGCCATTGGCGAACAGCATGGCCGCTTCCTCGACCACCGGATGCAGCCCGCTGGACACGTCCTGCACCTGCAACTCGCCCTTGCCCGCGCGACGGGCGCCCTCCAGCGGATCGCGCGACACGAAGTCGAGCGACATCAGGCCTGCAGACGACGGCGGATCGCTTGCCGGCATGCTGTCGGGCGGGCGCGACGCGGTGGCCGTCGCCGCGGCCGGTGCGGTCGGTCGCACCGGCTTGCGGGTTTCGACCTGCGGCGCAGGTGTTTTCTTGAAGAAGGAGAAAGCCACGGATGGGTCCGGATCGGGGCGCGAACCGTAATTAACGGCGCATCGATTCACAACTGCAACGATCGGTAACTTTACCTTTCAACCGCGGCGGGCGGCACCCCCGAAGGCGTAAGAAGACGTGACAAGGTGCTGCAAGGGCACGAATCGGCGCTCAGGCGCGACGGGCGCGGCATTCACCGCGCCCTTGATGCACCGGGCAATGGTCAGAAGGTGGCACGCAGGCCGGCCATGATGCTGCGGCCCGGCATCGGTGCGATGCCCTTGAGGAAGGACACGTGGTTGCGCGCCTCGGTATCGAACAGGTTGTTGCCGCGCAGCCAGGCTTCCCAGCTCACGCCGGCCGCCTGGAAACCGTAGCTGGCGAAGGCATTGACCAGCGCGTAGCCGGCAGTCGGCGTGCCGAGGTCGTCGACCCGGTCCTGCCGGCGGGCACCCTGCACCTCAAGCCGCAGGTTCAGCGCCTCGCGGTGCCAGTTCAGCGCCGCCATGCCACGCATCGGCGCGATGCGCGGCAGCGGCTCGCCGGTGTCGCGATTGGCGGCGCGCACCATGTCGGCCTGCAGGTCGAGGTGCAGTTCGCCGGCGCAGCGGCACAGCAGCAGATGGGCCTGCGCCTCCAGGCCGTAGAACTTCGCCGGCACCGCCTGGTAGGCGAACTCGGGCAGTTCCCCGGCCGGATCGATCAGGCCGTCCTCTTCGCGCCGGAGGCCACTGTCGGCGAGCGCGATGAAATTGCGGAAGCGGCTGTGGAATACGCCGATGCTGCCGCTGTGATCGCCGCGCTTGACGCGCAACTGGGCGTCGATCGAGTTCGACTGTTCCTTGTCCAGCGCGGCGTTGCCGACCTCGTAGTTGCCGGTGGCGGCGTGCGGGCCGTTGGCGAACAGCTCGTAGAAGGTCGGGGCGCGCTCGGTATGCGCCAGCTGGGTGGCGACCGAGAAGGTGTCGTTCAGCGGATAGACGGCGCCGAAGGCAGCGCTGCGCGCGGTGAAACGCCGCTCCTGCGACGGGTCGAAGCGCGGCGTCCCCGGATTGTTGGGGTCATCGGGGCCGCCGCCGTCACTGCCCACCTCGACCCGCTCGACGCGACCCCCGAAGGTGAGCTTGAGGTCGCCGATGCGGGTTTCCTCGAACAGGAAGAGTGCGCGCGTATCGGTGTTGGTCGAGGGCACGAAGGCTTCGTCGCCCAGCGCCGAGAACTCGCTGCTGTCGAGCTGAACGCCGACCACACCACGGAAGGGGCCCAGCTGCGCATGGGCCGCCTCGACCCGCAGGTCGGTGCCCTTGCTGAAGAAGCGCGTCTCGGGCGATCCGCCGTCCAGTTCGACGTGCTTGTAGTCGGTATGGCCGGCGCGGAACTTGACGCCAGTAATGAAGCCGTCGATTTCGCGCAGTTCGCCGGCGAGGTCCCAGCGCTCGCTGCGCATGTCTATCGTGATGTTCTCTTCGGCCACGGTGCCGTAGGTCGAATCGAACACGCCGTAGGAGGCGCCGAGGTAGCCGCGCTCGCCAGCGAACGAGGCGCCGAAGCCGCCGCCCTCGGTGTCGGCGGCCGAATTGCGCAGCCGGCCATCGGGGATGCGCAGATCGGAGGTCGAGCGGGTGAAGCCGTCGGCGTGCAGGTTGAGGCCGTTCTTGCCGAACTCGACGCGGCCGGCCAGCGCGCGGGTCGAATCGGCGCCGCCGACGATGCCATCGACCCGGCCGCTGGCGCCGTTCATCGGCGACTGCGGAATGCGGTTGTCCAGCGCGTTCACGACGCCGCCGACCGCGTTCCCGCCATACATCAGCGCCGCCGGGCCACGCACCACCTCGACCCGCTCGATCACCAGCGGATCCACCGTGGTCGCGTGATCGAAGGACAGCGAGGACGCGTCGACGGTGGCACCACCGTTGCCGAGGATGCGCACGCGGTCGCCATCCAGGCCGCGGATGACCGGCCGGCTGGAATTCGGGCCGAACCAGGTCGAACTGACGCCCGGCAGGTTGCCGACGGTTTCGCCCAGCGTGCTGGCACCGCGCAGCGTGAGGTCGTGGTCGTCCATCACCGACACCGGGCTGACCAGGTCGGACAGGTCGCTGCCCAGCGGATTGCCGGTGACAACGATGGCCGGGAGGTTCTGGATCGCCTGGGCGAACACCGGAACGGAAAAGGACACGGAGGCGGCCGCCGCGAGGGCGCCACCGACAAAACGATGGATCTGCATGAAGTTCTCCCCGCGCCCGGATATGGACGCGCGCCCGCGCGTGATCACGCGGGTCAGTCTGAATGTATGAAGTGCACGCCCCGGAGGGGCGACGGATCAGAGCGGGGAGACGGCGGGCGGCCCGTGCGCGCAGGGCTCGGGCGCCGCACCATGGACCGCGACGCGCAGCGAAGCGGCACGCAGCACGTGGGACAGATCGGGAACAGCCGGGTCGGGCGCGGCACCGACGGACAGCTGGGTCAGGGAATGGGCCGACAGGCAGTCCGGACAGACCGGCGCGTGCGCGGGGCCGCCGTCGTCCTCGGCAGCCAGCGCGATGCCGGCCGTCGGGACGTGTTCGAAAGCGTGGACGAGCGTGACCTGCTGTGCCCCGAGCAGGCACAGCAGCAACATGACGAGCCGCAGCGCGGACAGGCGTCGGAACATCGCGCGTCCGGGCCCGGCCTCAGTCGCCGTACAGCTTCTGCAGACGTTCGCGGCGCTCCTGCGCCTCGATGGTCAGCGTCGCGGTCGGGCGGGCGAGCAGGCGGCCGATGCCGATCGGCTCGCCGGTTTCGTCGCAATAGCCGTATTCGCCGGCATCGATGCGGTCGATCGCCTGTTCGATCTTCTTCAGCAGCTTGCGCTCGCGGTCGCGCGTGCGCAGTTCCAGCGTGTGTTCCTCTTCCACCGTGGCGCGGTCGGCGGGGTCGGACACATTGTCGACCTCGCGCATGTGCTCCACGGTTTCATCGGCCTTGCGCAGGATGTCGTCGCGCATGCGGGCGAGCAGGTCGCGGAAGAAGGCGAGCTGCGCCTCGTTCATGTAGTCCTTTTCCGGCATCTTCAGGATGTCGGCTTCGGTCAGCGGCTTGTCGGCCTTGCTGGCGTTCTTGGTGGCCATCCGCATGAACTCCCGGGGATTGGAAAGGCGAAGAGGATACCAATGTTTTGGCAAAAAACTGCGTAACGCTTCACTCGATCCTGAGCAGCAGCCCCTTCAGGTACTCGCCCTCGGGAAAAGCCAGCCCCACCGGGTGATCCGCCCCGGCGGACAGGCGCTTCAGCACGCGCGCCGACACCCCGGCGTCGGCTGCCGCGTCGGCGACGATCTTCTGGAAGAAGTCGACATCGACACCGCCCGAACAGGAATAGGTCATCAGCAGGCCACCCGGTGCCAGCAGCCGGAAACCGAGCAGATTGATGTCCTTGTAGGCGCGTGCCGCCGACTTCGCGTGCGCGGCCGACGGCGCGAATTTCGGCGGGTCGAGCACGATCAGGTCGAACTTGCGGCCTTCGGCACGGAAGGTGCGCAGCGCCTGGAACACGTCCGCCTCCAGCCATTCGGCGCGAGCGGCGTCGATCTGCGGGTTGTGGCCGACATTGCGCTGCGCGGTCGCCAGCGCCGGGCCGGAGGAATCGATGGACAGCACCGATTCGGCGCCACCGGCCAGCGCGTGCAGCGAAAAGCCGCCGGTATAGCAGAAGCAGTTCAGCACGCGGCGATCGGCGGCCAGACCGCCGCACAACCGGCGATTTTCGCGCTGGTCGAGATAGAAGCCGGTCTTGTGGCCGCTGGCCACGTCGATTTCGATGTTCACGTCGCCGGTCACGCCGGGTTCGGCAATCACCGGGAAGGGCGCCTCTCCGTCGCCGATCAGCCAGCCGCTGCGCGGCTCCAGACCTTCGAGCGCGCGCACGTCCGAATCCGAGCGCTCATAGACGCGTTCGATGCCGGTCGCGCGCACCAGCGCGTCGGCGAGGGTGGTGCGCCACTTCTCGCCACCGGCACTGGTGATCTGCAGCACGATCACATCGGCGTAGCGGTCGGCGATGACGCCGGGCAGACCGTCGGATTCACCGTGCAACAGGCGCACACCGCCGCGCGGACCGAATTCGCCCGCCAGCTCCGGCAGATCGCGCCGCTGCTCGACCGCGCGCGCGACGGTGCGGCGGAAGAAGGCGTCGTCGATCGATTCGTCACCGAAGGTCCACATGCGGGCGCGGATCTGCGACGCCGGCGAAAACGCGGCGCGGCCGAGCGCACGCCCATTGGCCGCCTGCACCAGCACGGTGTCGCCCGGCCGGGCGCGACCGTCGAGACGGTCGACCGAACCGGCGAATATCCATGGGTGACGGCGCATGACCGAGCGCTCGCGGCCCGGTGCGAGAATCAGGGTGGCACTCATGCTCTGTCAGTCATTACGCTGCGCCTGCCGAACAGGCCGGCTGTGCAGCGGCGACCTGCACGAACAGTCGGGGCATCGAAGCCAACGCGCCGTCCGAAGGGCCGCCCCGAAGGGTGTGGCGGGGGTTTCGGCAAGCACTGCTCGCCGCCCGCGCAACCGGTCGGCTGTGCAAAGCCGACCGTGGACGAGCGCAGCCCCCTTGGCGGGGGTGAAGCCGGGGTTTCGCGGCGCAAGCGCCGCGCAGGCTGAACAGGCCGGCTGTGCAAAGCCGGCCCTCCTGAGCGAACAAGGTGAGCGTGGGGGCCAACACTCTCAACCGAGTTCGCGGATCAGCGCGGCACCGAGCAGCTCGCCGATGCGTTCCAGATAGAGCGTGCCCATGTCCGGTACGAAGCGTGCCGCGTCGTTGGCACCCAGCGCCAGCAGACCGACCACGCGCGATTCGCGGCGCAGCGGCACCAGCGCCATCGACTGCACGACCGGGGCCGACTCGCCGAACCAGGCGACGACACCGAGGTCGTTCACCGGGCCGCAGTAGGGCTGACGCGCCTCGTTGGCGAACACGCGGATGCGCTCCTCGACTGGCTCGAACACGTCGCCGTCGCGGGTGAGCACGCTGTTCCACAGGCGCAGCGCGGTGTGCGGCACCGAAAAGCCCTCGGACAGCTGCTCGCGCAGCGCCACCATCACGGCGTCGAAGCTGCCGGCCGTCATCAGCGCCATCGACAGCGCGTGCACACGCGTCGAAATGACGTCGTTGTCCTCGCCGAAACGCAGCAGTTCGGCCAGTTTCAGCTCCAGCAGCTTGGCCTTCTCGCGCAGGGTCAGGATCTGCCGCTCGGTGATCGAGATCGCGCGACCGCCGTGCGGGTGCGGCACGTACAGATGGGCGAGCAGGTCGTGATAGTCCTCGAAGAACTGCGGGTGGTCCTGCAGGTAACGCGCGACGTCGTCGGCTTTCATGGGGGTACTACTCCAGATGGATGTCGGCTTCGAATACGGTGACGGCGGGGCCGGTCATCAGGACCGGCTGGCCCTCGCCGGCCCAGGCGATGTTCAGTTCGCCGCCGCGCGTGCTCACGCGCACCGGGCTCTCCAGCAGATTGCGAACGATGCCGGCCACCACGGCGGCGCAGGCGCCGGTGCCGCAGGCCAGCGTTTCGCCGGCGCCGCGCTCGTACACGCGCAGCCGGATGTGGTGGGCATCGACCACCTGCATGAAGCCGGCGTTCACGCGCGCCGGAAAACGCGGGTGCGATTCGATCAGCGGGCCCTGTTGCGCCACCGGCGCGCGGTCGACGTCGGCCACCACCTGCACTGCGTGCGGGTTGCCCATCGACACCGCGGTGATCGGCACCGCGCTGCCGGCCACGTCCAGCGGCTGCACGAAGGCGTCGGAATCGGACTGGAAGGGGATGCGCGCCGGCTCGAACACCGGTACGCCCATGTTCACCGTCACGTTGACGTCGTCGGCGGCGGTCAGCGTGATCACGCCGCTCTTCGTTTCGACGCGGATCTCCCGCTTGTCGGTCAGGCCCTGCTCGCGCACGAAGCGCACGAAACAGCGCGCGCCGTTGCCGCACTGCTCGACCTCGCCGCCGTCGGCATTGAAGATGCGATAGCGGAAATCGACGCCCGGCTGCTGCGCGCGCTCGACCACCAGCAGCTGGTCGCAGCCGACGCCGAAATGGCGGTCGGCCAGAAAGCGCACCTGGTCAGGCGTCAGATCGACGCGCTGACGGATCGCGTCGATCACGACGAAATCGTTGCCCAGCCCGTGCATCTTGGAAAAACGCAGCTTCATTCGCTCACCATGGAAACGTAGTCTCGCCACACGCAACGGTCCATCACGACGGTCAGACCGGCCGCCTGCGCGCGCAGCGCCGCCGCCTCGTCGATCACGCCGTCCTGCAGCCACACGGCGGGCAGGCCGAGCGCGATCGCCTGATCGACGAAAGTACCGACGCGGTCGGCGGCGATGAACAGGTCGACCAGATCGATCTGCCGGCGCAGGTCTGCGGGAATGTCGGCCAGCGAGGCATAGGCCTGCTCGCCCAGCACCTCGGTCACCGCCGGGCGCACCGGCACGATGCGCCAGCCGAAGCGCTGCATGCCACGGGCGACGCGATGACTGGGACGGGATTCGTTCGGCGACAGGCCGATCACGGCGACCGTGCGCACGCGGCGCAACAGGTCTGCGATGGCCTGCGGCGCAGGATTCGTAAACATGGCCGTCATTCTACAGGGGCGGGCCGCTGCACACCCGGCGGGCACTTATAGCGCTTGTAGCCCCAGATGTACTGCGCCGGATACCGGCGCACCAGCGCTTCGACATTGCGGTTGATCGCCTCGACCCGCTGCGCGGTATCGCCGTCGACCGGCACTTCGGGTTCGATGAAATGCAGGTGGAAGCCGCGCCCGGCCGGCAGCCGCTCGGCGAACACCATGACCGTGCCGGCTGCCATCGCCGTGAGCCGCGCGGCCAGCGTCATCGTGTAGGCCGGACGACCGAAGAAATCCGCCCACATGCCTTCGCCGTTGGCCGGTACCTGGTCCGGCAGTATGCCGACCAGACCGCCGCCCTTGAGGGTGCGCAGCAGCCGGCGCACACCGGTGCCGTCGGCCGCCGCCAGCGACACGCCGTCGCCGTCGCGCCCCTGTTCCATCAGCGGGCGCAGCCAGTCCTGGCGTGGTGCGCGGTAGAGCACGGTGATCGGGATGCGCGAACCGATCAGCCGGGCGGCGATCTCGAAAGCACCCATGTGCGGCGTCAGCAGCACCACACCGCGGCCGCTGGCGTGCAGCCGCTCGACATGTTCCCAGCCGCTGACCTCGACCACGCCGGCCACCACGGCCGGGCGCGGCCGCATCCAGATCCACGGCAGTTCGAGCATGGCGCGGCCGGAATGGGCCGCCGCCTCGCGGATCAGCGCGGCGTCGGCGCCAGGTATCGCCGACGTCAGATTGCGGTCGAACTCGCGTCGGAACCTGGTGGAGCGTGCATGGATCAGACGCCCGGCGATGGCGCCGATCGCCTGCAGTGTACGTAGCGGAAGGTGGGAAAGCAGCCGGAAGGCGGCGGTGGCCACCCGGCTCGCGAAGTCGGACATGGAAAAAAGCTGGATTCGCGAAAACGACAGGACGCGGTAGACTACTGTTTCCGCCGAGTTAAACGAGACAACTTGCAGGGCGGATTAAAAATACTGCTAAAGCGTCGCCTGCTCGCTTCCCGGGGCTGGTTCGACGAACCGCAACAGGGAAGTTACAAGGAGCAGGTGCATGTCAGAGTATTTCTTCACTTCGGAGTCGGTGTCCGAAGGCCACCCGGACAAGGTGTCCGACCAGATTTCCGACGCCATCCTCGACGCCATCCTGGCGCAGGACCCGACCGCCCGTGTCGCCGCCGAAACGCTGTGCAATACCGGCCTCGTCGTGCTTGCCGGTGAAATCACGACCACTGCCAACGTCGATTACATCCACGTCGCGCGCGACACGATCAAGCGCATCGGCTACGACAACACCGAATACGGCATCGACTACAAGGGCTGCGCCGTGCTGGTGGCCTACGACAAGCAGAGCCCGGACATCGCCCAGGGCGTCGACCGCGCCAGCGACGACTACCTGAACCAGGGCGCTGGCGACCAGGGCCTGATGTTCGGCTACGCCTGCGACGAAACGCCGGTGCTGATGCCGCTGGCGCTGCACCTGTCGCACCGTCTGGTCGAGCGCCAGGCCCACCTGCGCAAGGACGGCCGCCTGCCGTGGCTGCGCCCGGACGCCAAGAGCCAGGTCACCATCCGCTACGTCGACGGCAAGCCGGAGCGCATCGACACCGTGGTGCTGTCCACCCAGCACGCGCCGGACATGTCGCTCGAAGCGATCCGCGAAGCGGTGATCGAGGACATCATCAAGCCGGTGCTGCCGCCGGAACTGGTCAAGGGCGAAATCAAGTATCTGGTTAACCCGACCGGCCGCTTCGTCATCGGCGGCCCGCAGGGCGACTGCGGCCTGACCGGTCGCAAGATCATCGTCGACACCTACGGCGGTGCCGCACCGCACGGCGGCGGCGCTTTCTCCGGCAAGGATCCGTCCAAGGTCGACCGCTCGGCCGCCTACGCCGGCCGCTACGTGGCGAAGAACATCGTCGCCGCCGGCCTCGCGTCGAAGTGCCAGGTGCAGGTGAGCTACGCCATCGGCGTCGCCCAGCCGACCTCGGTCATGGTCGAAACCTTCGGTACCGGCAAGATTTCGAACGAAAAGCTGACCGAACTGGTGAAGCGCCACTTCGACCTGCGCCCGAAGGGCATCGTGCAGATGCTCGACCTGCTGCGTCCGATCTACCAGAAGACCGCCGCCTACGGCCACTTCGGCCGCGACGAGCCGGAATTCAGCTGGGAAGCGATCGACAAGGCAGCCGCACTGAGGGCCGACGCGGGCCTGTAACCGGTCAGTCAGCGCGTCGCACAACGACAAGGGCCGCATTGCGGCCTTTGTCATTTTTAGCCGCATGACCGGCCACGCTCACTCCACCGGATGCCGCCCCACGAACGCATCCACCGAGTTCTCGGCGATGCGGGTCCATAGGTGCTGTTCCGAGCGGAAGCGGTTCCACGGTTCGAACACCTTGCGGAACTGCGGGTTGGCGGCGGCGGTTTCGCGGTACAGCGCGAACGCCTCCTTCTGCAGCGCGAGCAGGATGTCGCGCGAGAACATGCGCAGCTGGGCGCCGCCTTCTATCAGCTTCTTCATCGCCGCGGGATTGCGCGCGTCGTAGCGTGCCTGCATGCCGATGTGGGCCGCCGCGCAGGCGGATTCGAGGATCTGCCGGTACTCGGCCGGCAGTGCGTCGTACGCCTGTCGATTGACGTAGATGGTGAGCTGCGGACCGGCTTCGGCCCAGCCCGGGTAGTAGTAATAGGGCGCGACCTTGTAGAAGCCCAGCTTGAGGTCGTCGTACGGGCCCACCCACTCGGCGGCGTCGATCGCCCCTTTTTCCAGTGCCGGATAGACGTCCGCACCCGGAATCTGCTGCGGCACCACGCCCAGCCGCGACACCACCTGGCCCGCGTAGCCACCGATACGCATCTTCAGGCCCTTGAGGTCGGCCACGCTGCGGATTTCGCGGCGGAACCAGCCGCCCATCTGCGCACCGGTGTTGCCGCAGGGGAAATTGACGATGTTGTAGCCGGCGAACAGTTCGCGCATCAGCGCCATGCCGCCGCCATCGACCAGCCATGCCGCCTGCTGCCTGCTGTTCAGGCCGAAGGGCATGGCGCAGTCGAAGGCGAAGGTGGGGTCCTTGCCGATGTAGTAGTAGGACGCCGAATGGCCGCACTCGACCGTGCCTTCGCGCACCGCGTCGAGCACGCCGAAGGGCGGCACCAGTTCGTTGGCCGCGAAGACCTGTATCTGGAAGCGGCCGCCAGTGGCGGCACTGACCTGCTGCGCCACCTGTTCGGCGGCGGCATACAGCGCATCGAGCGCCTTCGGGAAGCTCGACGCCAGCCGCCAGCGGATGGCTGGCAGGGCGCCGACGACCGCCGGCGCGCCGGCCAGACCGAGCAGCGGCGCTGCGCTCAGGAAGCCACGCCGACTGGTCATGCTCAGGCGCCGGCGATCCGCATGCGGTCGATCAGCACCGAGCCGCTCTGCTTCGAGCCGCGCACCAGCGCGTCGGCGCCGACTTCCTGTATGCCCATGAACATGTCGCGCAGATTGCCGGCGATGGTGATTTCCTGCACCGGGTAGGCGATTTCGCCGTTCTCGATCCAGTAGCCGGCGGCGCCGCGCGAATAGTCACCGGTCACGTAATTGACGCCGTGGCCCAGCAGTTCCGTCACCAGCAGACCGCGCTTGATGCCGCGGATCAGCTCTTCCAGGCTCTTCCTGCCCGACTGCAGGATGAGGTTGTGCGAGCCGCCTGCGTTGCCGGTGGTTTCCATGCCCAGCTTGCGCGCCGAATAGGTGCTCAGGAAATAGCCGTTCAGCACGCCACCCTGCACCACTTCGCGGTCGCGCGTCGCCACGCCGTCGTCGTCGAACATGCCGGAGCCCATCGCGCCCGGCAGGTGCGGCCGCTCGGAAATGTTGATGTGCTTCGGAAAGATCTGCTTGCCCAGGCTGTCGAGCAGGAAGGAGGACTTGCGGTACAGCGCGCCGCCGCTGGTCGCCTGCACGAAATGGCCGAGCAGGCCGATCGCCAGCGGCGCCTCGAACAGCACCGGCACGCGCGTCGTCTTGACGCGGCGGGCACCCAGACGCGACAGCGCGCGGCGCGCGGCGTAATCGCCGATCGCCTCCGGCGCCGGCAGGTCGCGTGCATTGCGGCGGCTGCCGTACCAGTCTTCGCGCTGCATGCCGTCGCCCTCGCCGGCGATGACCGAGCAGCTGATGTACTGCCGCGTGCTGGCGTAGCCGGCCATGAAGCCCAGGCTGTTGGCGGAAACGAACTGTGACTGCTGGGCCGACACCGAGGCGCCTTCCGAATTGCGGATGTCGGGCGACACGCCGAAGGCGGCGTCCTCGCAGCGGCGGGCCAGATCGATGGCCTGTTCGACCGGCAGTTCCCACGGGTGGAACAGGTCGAGGTCGCGGAACTCGGTGGCCAGCAGCGACTTGTCCGGCAGGCCGGCCGCGTCGTCTTCGGCGGTGAAGCGGGCGATAGACAGCGCGGCATCGACGGTGGCGCGCATCGCATCCAGCGAAAAGTCGCTGGAACTGGCGTAGCCGCGGCGCTGGCCGACATAGACGGTGACGCCGATGCCCTTGTCGCGGTTGTACTCGATGGTTTCGACCTCGCCGCGGCGCACGGTGACCGACTGGCCGAAGCCTTCGGACACGTCGACTTCGGCGGCAGTCGCGCCACCGGCGCGGGCATGATCGATGAGCTGTTGCGCGATGTCGCGCATGCTGGCGTCGGTATAGCTGAAACCCTGTCGGGACATGGCGGATTCGTGGTCGGGCAAAGGCTGCAATAATAGCCGCTTGCCACGCTCTGCCCCGTCCTCTGTATCCCAATGCACCCCAAATCGATTTCCACCACCGAAAACCCCGACGATCAGGATCTGCCGGACCGTCCCAGCAAGAGCCAGCGGAAGCGCGACGCCCATGTGCTGCAGGACATCGGTACGCAGCTGGTCGCGCTGTCGGCTGAACAGCTCAAGCGCATCGACATGCCGGAAAACCTGCGCATCGCCATCACCGAAGCGCAGCGCACGCGCAGCCACGAAGGCCTGCGCCGGCAGATGCAGTACGTCGGCAAGGTAATGCGCGGCATCGACACGGCGCCTTTGACCGAAGCGCTGGACGCCATCCACGGCCGGTCCGCCCGCGCGGTCGCGCGCGAACAGATGCTGGAGCGCATGCGCGAGCGGCTGATCGCCGACGAGCTCGTGCTGGGCGACATCGCCGCCCAGTGGCCGGGCGCCGACCTGACCCATCTGCGCACACTGCGTCGCAACGTGCTGCGCGAACGCGAACTGAACAAGCCGCCGCGCGCGTTCCGCGAAATCTTCCGCGTGCTGCGCCAGCTCGACAACGCGCAGAGCGGCGAAGACGACATCGAACCCGAACAGGACGAGAACGACGATGAGTGACACACAGGATCTGCTGACGGTCGGCCTGGTTTCCGTCTCCGACCGCGCATCGAGCGGCGTCTATCAGGACCAGGGCATCCCGGCGCTGAAGGACTGGCTGTCGGCCGCGCTGAAGAACCCGGTGCTGTTCGAAACGCGGCTGATCCCGGACGAACAGCCGCAGATCGAGGCGACGCTGATCGAACTGTGCGACAGCGCCGGCTGCGATCTGGTGCTGACCACCGGCGGCACCGGCCCCGCCCCGCGCGACGTGACGCCGGACGCCACCGTCGCCGTGGCACACCGGGTGATGCCCGGCTTCGGCGAACAGATGCGCCAGATCAGCCTGCGCTTCGTGCCGACCGCCATCCTGTCGCGCCAGACCGGCGTAATCCGTGGCAAGACGCTCATCCTCAACCTGCCGGGCCAGCCGAAGTCGATCAAGGAAACGCTGGAAGGCGTCAAGGACGCCGACGGCAGCCAGCTCGTGCCTGGCATCTTCGCCGCCGTGCCCTACTGCATCGACCTGATAGGCGGGCCCTACATCGAGACCGACGAAAACGTCGTGAAGGCCTTCCGCCCTAAATCGGCAATCCGCGCCGCGAAAACCTGAGCTCGCCGAGCCGCAGCGGCCGCGAGTCGCGCCCCCTTGTGGGAGCGGCCTTGGCCGCGACACGGCTACTGCAGTCCGCCGGCTTCGCTGCAGGCTGCCGTCGGGGTCAGAAGACCCCTCCCACAGAACCCCGGCCCAGGTTCCGGCCGCCGGTCTGGCGCACCTCCTGTGGGAGCGGCCTTGGCCGCGACGCAGCCACTGCGGTCCGCCAGCTTCGATTCATGCCGCCGTCGGGGTCAGAAGACCCCTCCCACAGAACCCCGGCCGGAGCTCAGGTCAATGTCGGGATCAGAGGGCCCCTCCCAACGAATTCCACGGCCAGTCCTCCGCCAAACCCGTCCTTACCGCACCAGAAACGGCAGATTGGCGGTCGCCACCTTGCCGATCCGGTCTGTCACCGTAATGAACAGCCGGTAGGCGCCGGGCACGTTCGGGGCGACGAAGCGCACGCTGCGCGCGTCGGCGTGCAGCACGCGCACCGGGATGCGCGGCGGCACGACCTCTTCGTCACCGCCGAGGCGCAGATCGGTCGCTTCGGCCCACACCGTCCATTCGGTCGTCAGCACCGAACCATCGGACGACTGCGCATCGACGCCCGCCGACACCTCGCCCCCCGCCCGGAACTCATCGGCCGCGATACCGATGCCGAGGATGCGCGGCGCCGCGGCCGTCGGCGGGCGTCCCCAGGCGACCGCCAGCGCGTCGGTCATCGCGGTCGGCCGGCCGACGTCGAGCAGGCTGTGCCAGGTCGCGGTCTGTTCCTGCTTCTCGCCCCACAGGAAGGGAAAGGCGGCGACGATCTGCGGCTGCCCGGCGACGAAGGCCAGCGCGTCGCGGAAGAAATCCGCCTTCTGCGTGCTGGTCAGCTCCACCGGCGCGCCCCAGGATTTGCGCCCGGCCTGCCACTGACCGAGCGGACCCAGCTCGGTCACCAGCACCGGCTTCGCGATGCCCAGCCGCTGCAGCCGGGCCGGCAGTTCGAAGATGGAACCGCCATACAGGTTCAGTCCCAGCATATCGACATCGGGGCAGCAGCCGGCAAGCGGCGCGAGCCAGGCGTCGCTGTTGTCGGCAACCACCATGACGGTCGGGTGCTTCGCGTCGAGCGCCTTCACCAGCGCGGCGACGCGGTTCACTTCGTTCCACAGCGGTCGCGGATCGCCGACGCCGGTCTCGATCTCGTTGCCGATCCCCCAGGCGAGCAGCGCCGGGTGCTCACGGTAGCGCCGCACGAAATCCGCGATCCGTGCGTCCTGGGCGGCGACGAGCCGAGCGTCGCGGTAGTTGAAGCCGTGGCGCGGATGGCCGAGCCACAGCCCCATCACCACCTTCATGCCCATCGTCTGCGCCGCATCCAGCACCCAGGCGTCGCTCTCGCGATAGACGCGCACCACGCGCGCGCCGGCATCGGCCAGCTTCTGCAGCGCCACGCGGTCACCCTCGAAGGCAGCGCCCTGCCAGGCGGGGTCGGCGGCGCGGCTGGGCAGCGGCAGGCACAGCAGTGCGACGAGCGTGAGCAGGGTCAGCGCCCGGGAAAGTTCACGGAATGCCATATATATATGCACGACGCCGCCAGCAGGCGGCCACGAAGCTGAGAGGCGCGGGGCCGTCCAGTGTTCCCGCAGCCTTGCCTTCATGCCGGGCACCGGGCGCGGACGGAGACGCACCCTTCTTCGTGAAGCCTCATCCCGTATTCGGTAGCATTGCCGGTCCTCCGCGGTCCGCGGCGACACAACGACAGAACCCGGTAAGAACGCATGTTGACAGGTGAACTCCGCAGCCAGATCGACGCCATCTGGAACGCCTTCTGGACTGGCGGCATTTCCAATCCGCTGGAGGTGATCGAACAGCTCACCTATCTGCTGTTCATCAAGCGGCTGGACGACGCCCACACGCTGGAAGAGAGCAAGGCGCTGCTGCTGAAGAAGCCGATGGCGGCGCGCATCTTCCCGGAAGGTCGCGACGAGCGCGGCCGGCCCTTCGAGGACCTGCGCTGGTCGCGCTTCCGCAATTTCGCGCCGGCAGAGATGTACGTGGTGGTCGGCGAGCACGTATTTCCCTTCCTGCGCACCGGCCTGCGTCAGGGCGACGGCTCGACCTACGCGCTGCACATGAAGGACGCCCGCTTCACCATCCCGACGCCCGGCCTGCTGGCCAAGGTGGTGGACCTGCTCGACGACGTGCCGATGGACGACCGCGACACCAAAGGCGACGTCTATGAATACATGCTGGGCAAGATCGCCAGCGCCGGCCAGAACGGCCAGTTCCGCACGCCGCGCCACATCATCCAGCTCATGGTGGCGATGACCGCGCCATCGCCGAAGGACACCATCTGCGACCCGGCCAGCGGCACCTGCGGCTTCCTGGTCGCCGCCGCCGAGCACGTGCGCGAGCAATACCCCGACCTGTTCCAGGACGAACTGGCGCGCGCCCACTTCCACCACGCCATGTTCCACGGCTACGACTTCGACAACACCATGCTGCGCATCGGCAGCATGAATATGGCGCTGCACGGCGTCGACAACCCGGACATCCGCTACAAGGATTCGCTGGCGCAGGACCACGCCGGCGACGAGGAAAAGTATTCGCTCATCCTCGCCAACCCGCCCTTCGCCGGCAGCCTCGATTACGAAAACACCGCCAAGGACCTGCTCGCGCTGGTCAAGACGAAAAAGACCGAACTGCTCTTCCTCGCCCTCTTCCTGCGCCTCTTGAAGCCGGGTGGTCGCGCCGCGGTCATCGTGCCGGACGGCGTGCTGTTCGGCTCCAGCAAGGCGCACAAAGAATTGCGCCGCATGATCGTCGAGGAGCACAAGCTCGACGGCGTGCTGTCGCTGCCCTCCGGCACTTTCAAGCCCTATGCCGGCGTATCCACCGCCGTCCTGCTGTTCACGAAAACGAATTCAGGCGGCACCGACCACGTGTGGTTCTACGACATGCGGGCCGACGGCTGGAGCCTGGACGACAAGC
Source organism: Methyloversatilis discipulorum (assembly GCF_018780585.1). Taxonomy (GTDB): domain Bacteria; phylum Pseudomonadota; class Gammaproteobacteria; order Burkholderiales; family Rhodocyclaceae; genus Methyloversatilis; species Methyloversatilis discipulorum_B. The sequence goes on from NZ_JADMJL010000013.1 coordinate 87,916, forward strand.
GCCAGCCGCTGCTCGCACCGGAACTGCTGGGCGTGCGTCCGGCGCGCGCGCTCGACGAAGCGGAGCATGCGAAGAACAACCTGCCGGACGCGCTCGCCCGCTGGGCCGACCGCACCGGCGGCGAACGCAGCCGCCCGCGCACCGCGCAGAGCTTCTGCATCCCGCGCGCCGACATCGCCGCCCAGGGCTACGACCTGTCGATCAACCGCTACAGGGAAGTGGTGCACGAAGCGGTCGAACACGAAGCGCCGCAGGTGATTCTGGCGAGGTTGCGGGCGCTGGAGGATGAGATATTGGAGGGGATGGAGACGCTGGAAGGGATGCTGGGGCGATGAGTAATTCGCTCATCTCTCTCGGTGAATTGATGGCTGAGAAAATCGGGACAATTGAGCCGAAGAAGTTTCCCGAGGAAACCTTTGATCTCTACAGTATTCCCGCGTTTGACTCGGGCTCTCCGGAAATCTTGCCCGGCGCGTCGATTGGTTCGGCTAAGCAGTTCGTGTGTTCCGGGGATGTACTGCTCTCCAAAATCGTCCCCCATATTCGAAGAGCGTGGGTTGTTGGCCCTGCAAACGGACGGCGGATCATTGCTTCGGGCGAATGGATTGTTTTCCGATCTGATCATGTTGACCCGGCGTACTTGAAACATGTGCTGCTCGGCGACCCGTTTCACGCACAGTTCATGCAGACGGTTGCGGGGGTGGGAGGCTCACTGTTGCGAGCCAGACCGGCGCAGGTGGCCAATATCCGTATTCCGCTCCCAAGTCTCGCCGAACAACGCCGCATCGCCGCCATCCTCGATCAGGCCGACGTCCTCAAGGCCAAGCGTCGGGAAGCCCTGGCGCAACTCGACCACCTCGCGCAGGCCATCTTCATCGACATGTTCGGTGATCCGGTCGAAAATCAGAGCGGAGGGGAGGCAGCCCGAATGGACGCGCTATGCGAGGTGACTTCAAGTAAGAGGGTTTTCGCCGACGAGCTTGTCGAGCAAGGGGTTCCCTTTTTCCGAGGCACTGAGATTGGGCAGCTCGGTGCAAACGAGGCTGTGAAACCTACGCTTTTTGTTTCGTCAGACCACTATGAGCGACTTAAAGCCGAAGCAGGGGTGCCGACCAGGGGCGATTTACTGCTGCCGTCAATTTGTCCGGACGGCAGAATTTATGAGGTGGAAAGGGATGATCCGTTCTACTTCAAAGACGCTCGTGTCCTTTGGATAAAGGCGAACGAAGCTCGAATTAGCAGCACTTATTTGAAGCACTATTTAAGGAAACGCTGATCAAAGCCACCCTTCCGGGATTTTTCGTCCGTGAGGCAGCAACT
>NZ_JADMJL010000015.1 GCF_018780585.1 Methyloversatilis discipulorum
TATGTCCCGAAACAGCACGAAAACGCTTGCGCCGGAACATAGAATCTCCCACGAAAGCCGCTACTTCCTGCGCGACGCCGCCTTCCGTGGCTTCAGCAGTGGCGCGAGGTAGTGCCCGGTGTATGAACGCTCTTCCGCAGCGACCTGCTCCGGCGTGCCGGTGGCGATGATCTCTCCGCCGCCGGCGCCGCCTTCGGGGCCGAGGTCGATGATCCAGTCGGCGGTCTTGATCACGTCGAGGTTGTGCTCGATCACGACGATGGTGTTGCCGGCGTCGCGCAGCCGGTAGAGCACGCCGAGCAGCATGTCCACGTCGTGGAAGTGCAGGCCGGTGGTCGGCTCGTCGAGAATGTAGAGCGTGCGGCCGGTGTCGCGCTTGCTCAGCTCCAGCGCCAGCTTCACCCGCTGCGCCTCGCCGCCGGACAGCGTGGTCGCACTTTGGCCCAGGCCGATGTAGCCGAGGCCCACCTCGACCAGCGTTTCCAGCTTGCGGGCGACCGTGGGTACGGCGTCGAAGAAGCCGCGTGCTTCGTTCACGGTCATGCTGAGCACGTCGTGGATGGTCTTGCCCTTGTAGCGGATGTCCAGCGTTTCGCGGTTGTAGCGCTTTCCGTTGCACACGTCGCAGGGCACGAACACGTCGGGCAGGAAGTGCATTTCGACGCGCACCAGGCCGTCGCCCTGGCAGGCCTCGCAGCGGCCGCCCTTCACGTTGAACGAGAAGCGGCCGGGGCCGTAGCCGCGCGAGCGCGCCTCCGGCGTGCCGGCGAACAGTTCGCGGATCGGCGTCAGCAGGCCGGTGTAGGTTGCCGGGTTGGAGCGCGGCGTGCGGCCGATCGGCGACTGGTCGACATTGATCACCTTGTCGAACTGCTCCAGTCCTTCGATGGCGTCGTGCGCCGCCGGCAGCGCGGCCGAGCCGTACAGGTGATGGGCGGCGGCGGTGTACAGCGTGTCGTTGATCAGCGTGGACTTGCCGGAGCCGGACACGCCGGTCACGCAGGTGATCAGTCCGAGCGGGATCGACGCATCCGCGCCGCGCAGATTGTTGCCGCGTGCACCGCGCACGTGCAGCCAGGCGTCCGACGGCTTGGTGCGCTTCTTCGGCACCTCGATCTGCTTGCGGCCGGAAAGGTAGGCACCGGTCAGGCTGGCCTCGGAGGCCTCGATGTCGGCCGGCGTGCCCTGCGCGATCACCTCGCCGCCGTGCTGGCCGGCGCCCGGGCCCATGTCGACCACGTGATCGGCCATTTCGATCGCTTCCTGATCGTGCTCGACCACGACCACCGTGTTGCCGAGGTCGCGCAGCTTGTTCAGCGTGCCGAGCAGGCGCGCGTTGTCGCGCTGGTGCAGGCCGATCGACGGCTCGTCCAGCACGTACATGACGCCGGTCAGGCCGGAGCCGATCTGGCTGGCCAGCCGGATGCGCTGCGCCTCGCCGCCGGACAGCGTTTCGGCCGAGCGGTCCAGGCTCAGGTAGTCGAGACCGACGTCGATCAGGAAGCCGAGGCGGGCGGCGATCTCGCGCATGATGCGGGCGGCGATCGCGGCACGCGCGCCATCCAGTTCCAGCCCTTCGAACACCTGCTGACAGGCGCGCAGCGGCAGTGAAGCGAGCTGCGGCAGCGTGTGGTCGCCGACCTTCACGTGGCGCGCGTCCGAGCGCAGCCGCGTGCCCTGGCAGTCCGGGCACACCTTGGTGTTGCGGTACTTGCCCAGTTCCTCGCGCACGACGACCGAATCGGTTTCGCGGTAGCGCCGCTCCAGGTTCGGCACCACGCCCTCGAAGGTGTGCTCGCGCACCGTGGTGCGGCCGGATTCCGACAGGTAGCGGAAGGGGATGCGGTCACGCCCGGAACCGCTGAGCACGATGTCCTGCAGCTTCGCGTCGAGCTGCTCCCACGGCGTATCGACGTCGAACTTGTAGAAGGTGGCGAGGCTGGACAGCAGCTGGAAATAGAACTGGTTGCGCCGGTCCCAGCCGCGGATCGCGCCGGAGGCGAGCGACAGGTGCGGGTGGGCGACGATGCGCGCCGGGTCGAAGAAGGTGACCATGCCCAGGCCGTCGCAACTGGTGCAGGCGCCGGCCGGGTTATTGAACGAAAACAGCCGCGGCTCCAGCTCGGCCACGCTGTGGCCGCACACCGGGCAGGCGAAGCGGGCGGAGAAGAGCTGTTCGGCGCCGCTGTCCATGTCCAGCGCGATGGCGCGGCCTTCCGCCTGCTGCAGCGCGGTCTCGATCGATTCCGCCAGCCGCTGGCGGGCGTCGGCGCGCACCTTCAGGCGGTCGACGACGACGTCGATCGAGTGCTTGATGTTCTTGTCCAGCTTGGGCAGCTTGTCGATGTCCATCAGCGCGCCGTCCAGCCGCACGCGCACGAAGCCGCGCGAGCGCAGGTCGGAAATGAGCTCGACCTGTTCGCCCTTGCGCTCGCTCACCACCGGAGCAAGGATGGCCACCTTGCTCTCTTCCGGCATCGCCAGCACCGCGTCGACCATCTGCGACACGCTCTGTGCGGCCAGCGGTGCGCCATGCTCAGGGCAGTGCGGCGTGCCCACGCGGGCAAAAAGCAGGCGCAGGTAGTCGTGGATTTCGGTCACCGTGCCGACGGTGGAGCGCGGGTTGTGGCTGGTCGCCTTCTGTTCGATCGAGATCGCCGGCGACAGGCCCTCGATCAGGTCCACGTCCGGCTTTTCCATCAGCTGCAGGAACTGGCGCGCGTAGGCCGACAGCGACTCGACGTATCGGCGCTGGCCCTCGGCGTACAGCGTGTCGAAGGCGAGCGAGCTCTTGCCCGAGCCGGACAGCCCGGTGATCACCGTCAGGCGGTCGCGCGGAATGTCGATGTTGATGTTCTTCAGATTGTGGGTGCGCGCACCGCGTATGCGTATCCAGTCCATGGTCCGGCCGGGGGCAGGGCAAACCGGGTATGAGACCCCATTTCCCGTCGAATTGCGAGCGGCTGCACAGGTCGGGCTGCACGCACTTGCGTCGCGCATGCGTATTGATTAGCGTGCCGCTCGCCGTCTCCCTCCAACAACGATGACAACAGACATGCAGATCCTGACCGTTGCGCCCTATCCGCGCGAGAACACGCTGTTCCGAATTCACGCCGTGCTGTCCGCAGTGCTGTGGGTGCTCATCCTGGTCGCCACCTTCGGCCTGGTGCTGGTCTACCTGCTGTTCGGCGGGCTGTTCTACCTGTTCGGCTTTTCCTGGTTCATCACCCACCTGAAGGGCAACGGAGCGCGCATCGGACCGGACCAGTTTCCGGACCTGCACGCGCGCATCGTCAGCGCCTGCGACCGGCTGGGCATACGCGAACTGCCCGAGTGCTACCTGATCCAGTCCGACGGCATCCTGAACGCGCTGGCGGCCAAATTCCTGGGCCGCCACTACGTCGTGCTGTTCTCGCCCATCGTCGATGCGCTGGAGGAGCGTCCGGATTCACTGGATTTCTACATCGGACACGAACTGGCGCACATCCACCGCAAGCACACCGGCCTGCTGCGTTCGGTCTTTCTCTGGCCGTCGGCCTTCCTGCCTTTGATCGGTGCCGCCTACCGCCGCGCCCAGGAATACACCTGCGACCGTTATGGTCTTGCGCTGTGCCCGAAGCCGGAGGATGCCGAACGCGCGCTGGCGGTCGTGGTGGGTGGATCGCGCCGGTGGATGACGCTGAACAGCGACACCTTCATCGGTCAGAGCGCCGAAAGCGGTGGCTTCTGGATGTCGTTCAACGAGCTGACCTCGGACTACCCCTGGCTGTCCAAGCGCATGCTGGCGCTGCGCGCGCTGTCGTCCGGCCGCGAACTGCGGGTGCCGCGACGCAGCCTGCGCGCCAAGCTGCTGGCGCTGTTCGTGCCGCGCTTTCCCGGGATTGGCGGCGGCGGCGGCCTGATCATGCTGGTCGCGCTCGTCGGCGTGATGGCCGCCATCGCCATTCCGCAGTACGAGGACTACGTGAAGCGTGCCCGCCTGGCGCAGGTCGATGCGGCCGCCGGCACGCTGCTGCAGCACCTGCAGACCGAGGCGGCCACGCTGGAACAGGCGAACACCCTGTTGTCCGCGCTCGACCGCGTGCCGGCGGTACAGGCGCTGCAGGCGGTGGCAAGCGTGGACATGCGCGAGGGCGGTACGGTGATCGTGACGCCGCTGGGCCGGCCCGGCGGCCAGGACGACGCGCTGGCCTTCGTGCCCTCGCTGGATGACGTCAGCGGCGCGGTCCAGTGGCAGTGCCAGACCGAGCGACCTGAGCCCCGCCGGCCGTCCTGGTGCCGCTGAAACCGGGCGGCGGTGACGGAGAGGCCGTGGCAGTGGCCGCGGCTTTGCTAGAATTCGGCGGTTCCTTCGCCGTCCCGCCATGACTTCCCCTATTTCAGACCGCATGACCCGCACCGAATGGCGTGCGGGCGTGGCGCTCGCATTCATTCTCGCCTTGCGCATGCTCGGCCTGTTCCTCGTGCTGCCGGTGTTTTCGGTGTTCGCGCGGACGCTGCCCGGCGGCGACAACATCTTCATGGCCGGGCTGGCCTTCGGCGTGTTCGGTCTCGCCCAGGCCTTCATGCAGATTCCGTTCGGCATTGCCTCCGACCGCTTCGGTCGCAAGCCGGTCATCGTCGTCGGTCTGCTGCTGTACGCGGCGGGCAGCCTGATGGCGATGTGGGCGCCGGACATCCACTGGATGATCGCGGCGCGCATCCTGCAGGGTACCGGCGCCATTTCCGCCGCGGTGACCGCGCTTGCCGCCGATCTGGTGCGCGACCAGCACCGCACCAAGGTGATGGCGATGATCGGTTCGACCATCGGCCTCGTGTTCGCCGGTTCTCTGGTGCTGTCGCCGGCGCTTTACGGCTGGGTGGGCATGGATGGCATGTTCCTGTTCATCGCCGTGCTGGCACTGACCGCGATTCCGGTGCTGCTCAAGGTGGTGCCCGACCCGGACCACGCGCCGGTGGTGCAGCCGACGCCGTTTGCGCGGGTGATCGCCGACCGTCAGCTGATGCGCCTCAACTTCGGCATGTTCACCGTGCACATGGTGCAGATGGCCATGTTCCTGATGGTGCCGCTGGCGCTGGTCGAAGTGATGGGCGTGCCGGTGGCCGAACACTGGACGCTCTACCTGCCCATCGTGCTGGCCAGTTTCGTCGTCATGGTGCCGGCCATCGTCTGGGCCGAAAAGCGGGCGCGCGTTAAGTCGGTGTTCCTGGCGTCCATCGTCACGCTGATCGTTTCGCAGTTCATCTTCCTGGCGCAGGTCGACCTGATGTGGGTGCTGGTCGGAGGGCTGTTCGTGTTCTTCATCGCCTTCAACCTGCTGGAGGCGCTGCTGCCCTCGCTGGTGTCGCGCATCGCGCCGCCGGCGGCCAAGGGTGCGGCGCTCGGTGTGTTCAATACAGCGCAGTCCATCGGCGCCGCCACCGGCAGCGCCATCGGCGGGGCGATCGCGCTGCGTTTCGGCGCCGCTGGCGTGTTCGGCTTCTGCATTGCGCTGGCCATCGCCTGGTGGCTGTGGGCACGCAGCATGCAAGCGCCGCCGGTGGTTGCACTGCGCGAGTACGCGATCGGCGATCATGTCGACATCGAGTGGCTGCGCGAGCGCCTGCTCGAACTGCCGGGTGTCAGGGAAGCCAGCGTAGAACGGGAGCGCCGGATGGCGTATCTGAAGGTGAATCTGGAACTGTGGGACGAAGAGGGCGTACGCCGGCTGCTCGATGCGCCGGTCGTTGCCTGAAATTCATATGGAATAATGGCGCAGCGCCCGTCCGGTGCGTAGCGCCTCTGTCAGAAACGAAATACACGAATCTCGCGGGAGGAAAATCATGGCTTCAGTAAACAAGGTCATCATCGTCGGCAACCTGGGCCGCGATCCGGAAACCCGCTACGCGCCAAACGGCGACGCGATCTGCAACATCACGGTGGCGACCACCGACAGCTGGAAGGACAAGGCTACCGGCGAGAAGAAGGAACAGACGGAGTGGCATCGCGTGTCCTTCTACGGCCGCCTGGCCGAGATCGCCGGCCAGTACCTGCGCAAGGGCTCGGCCGTCTATGTCGAGGGCAGCCTGCGCACCCGCAAGTGGCAGGACAAGGAAGGTCAGGACCGCTACACCACCGAAATCCGCGCCGAGCAGATGCAGATGCTGGGCAGTCGTCAGGGCTCGGGTGGCGGCGGTGGCGGTGAAAGCTACGGCGGCGGTGGCGGTGGTGGTTACGGCGGTGGCGACGATTTCGATCAGGCACCGCGCCAGTCCGCGCCGCGTCAGGCGCCCAGCCGGCCGGCTCCCGCGCCGCAGTCGGCACCGCCGTCCTCGTCCGGTGGCTTCGGCGGCATGGACGACGACATCCCGTTCTGACACGAACGGTCAGTCCGGACAGAAAAACGGCGCGCCTGCGGGTGCGCCGTTTTTTTTCAGCGCGCCGTCGCCCGCCCGGGCCGCGCGGCGACGAAGGCGCCCGCCGACACGCAGATCAGGCCGGCGACCAGCCAGCCGGACAGCGGTTCGTCGAGCAGCGGCGCCGCGGCGACGCCGGCCAGTACCGGCACCAGCGCCACCAGCGCGCCGGTGCGTTCGGCGCCCAGCTCATGCACCGCCTTCAGGAACAGCATCATCGCCACGATGGTGACGCCGGCGCCCTGGTAGAGACCCTGCAGCACCAGCATGCCGGTCGGCACCTGGTCGAGCGCCTTGGGCAGCCACAGCAGATAGACCGGGAGGTAGAGCGCGGTCGAGCCGAGCGCGACGAAGCGGGTCAGCGTCCAGGCGTCGCGCTTCCATTTCTTCGCCAGCACGCTGTACAGCGCCCACGCGGCCGAGCCGCCGAGCAGCAGCAGGTCGCCCAGCAGCATGTCGTGTGTCCATGCGTGGCCGCCGGCAGAGTAGTGCACCGCCACGCAGGCAATGCCCAGCGCAATGCCGGCCAGGCCGACCATGCGCCCGGCACCCGGTCGCGAGCCGAGCACCCACCAGGCGGCCGCGGCGACCAGGAAGGGCTGCATGCCCGGCAGCAGGATGGCGCCGTGCGCGGCCGGTGCGTACTTGAAGGCGGCGAACACGAACAGGCCGTAGATGAGGCCGCCGAGCAGGGTCAGCGTCCACAATTGCGCGTCGCGCCAGGCGCCGCGCGGCAGGCTGCCGGCGAAAGGCAGCAGCAACAGTGCGGCCGTGCCCAGGCGCAGCGCCAGCGTGTCCCACGCGGTCAGCGGGCTCTTGCCGCCGTAGCGGGACACCAGGATGAAGCCGGTCCAGATGGCGACGGTACCGGCAGCGGCGAGATAGCCGGTGGTGCGCGGGGGCGGGGCGAAGCGGGGCATTGCGAAGTCAATCGATGCGACGGGGCCTCAGTGTAGAGCGTGTCGTCGTCCGCCTCCCCGTCGTGTTGCCGGCTGTTCCGGTCGGCGCAGCGGCACAGTCAAGGCGCGCCCGCCTGATCCTGCTCAAGACGACCGACCGGCCGGCGGCTAGATTCAAAGGGGACTCGCCCCGGGCATTTCAGGAGACATCATGGAAAAGCGCTACATCGCCTTCATCATCAAGAACAGGGAACCGCTGTTGCTGCAGCGGAAGGACACGGTCAGCCATGCCTGCCGGCTGATGCACGAGAAGGGGACGGGGGCGGTACTGGTGGTCGACGACAAGCAGAAGCTGGTCGGCATCTTCACCGGCCGCGACGCGGTACGCATGCTGGCCGAGGGGCATCACGCGCCGGCCATGACGCTGGCCGAGGCGATGACGCCGGAGCCGCACACGATTGCGCCGGACCAGACCTCAATCGACGCGCTGCGCGAAATGAACGATCGCGGCTTCCGCCATCTGCCGGTGGTCGACAACGGGGTGATCGTCGGCATCGTGTCGCGCGGCGACTTCAAGGGCGCTGAACTGGAACGACTGGGCGACGAGACCAGCCTGTGGGAAAGAATCTGTTGACGCGGGATCTGCTGAGTCGGGATCCGCTGACTCAGCGGCGATCGGCGCGCGCGCTGCGGTACTGCTGCCGCCAGTCGCGCGACGAGGCCAGCCACCACATGCGGTCGAAGGCCAGTGACAGCGTCGGCAGCAGGTCGGCGAAGTAGTGCTCGGCTGCGCTCGGGCCGTCGGCCGCGTCGGGCAGGCCGTCCGCGTGGTCGATATCCAGCGCCGCCAGGCGTTCGGCCAGCGCCGGGTGGGTGTCGAAGGCGGCGGTGTCGGCGCGTGCGCCGAGCAGATGGTCCAGATCGGCCAGCGCGTCGTCGCGCACGAAGCCCACCTGCATGCCGAGGCCCATTTCGCGGAAAGGGCGGATGCGCGGCCGGCGTTTGCTGCGCGCCTGTTCCATCACCTTGGTCCAGTAGTTCTCGGTCAGGAAGCGGTCCTTCATCGCCAGATCGATCAGGGCGCCGGCCAGCGCCGGCGCGCCGACCGCGCGGGCAGCGAGTGCGTCGGCCTCGAATTCGTCCAGTCGCGACAACTGCACGGACTGTTCGAGATCAGTCCGTGCGGTGCGCGCGAACACACGGCGGGCGGCGCGCGCCAGCGCGCCGTCGTCCTCGTCGATGCGGTCGAAACAGCGCAGCCACCAGGTGCGCAGATGGGCGGCCCAGGCGCCGCGGCGGCCGCGCTGCGCCGACAGGTGAGCCAGTTCGTGCGCCAGCACCGCCGACAGTTGCTGCGGCGTCAGGCAGTGGGCCAGGGGTATGCCCAGCAGCAGCGTCGTGCGCATCGGGCCGAACAGACCGAAAGCCGGGCGACACACGACGGCCGCGTTCACCTCCGGCGTGGCCAGCACGCGATCGATGCGGCGTGCGCCGAGCCGCGCACACAGGCGGTCGATGCGCCGGCGGAAGCCGGGCGCCAGCGCGTCCGGCAGCACGATGCCCGTGCAGTCCGGCGTCGGTACCCAGAGCCAGTACGAAAGTCGCACGCCGACCCCGGCGACCGCCAGCAGCGTGGCCAGCGCCACGGCAGCCGCCCCGGTCGAGGCGCCATCCAGCGCATGCAGCAGCATCAGCCCGGACAGCAGGCTGCCGGCCAGCGCTGCGGTCAGCAGCCCGATGCATAGGGTGGCGCGCAGCGTGAGCAGGCGGCGAAGCTGGCGTTGTCGGCTGTGCGCATTCACGATGGCGGCTCCGGGCAGGGCAAACGCGAGGGGACTGGGCCGACTTATACGCAGCGCGCCAGCGCTGCGGCAATCAGCCGAATACCTGAGCCCGATCAGGCAATTTCCCCGTTCGAAACAACGATGTGGCGTCTGCTCGCGCCGATTTGTATCAGCGTGATGCGTTGGGCATGTCGGCGCGCGGCGTCGGCATAGACTGGAACGGTCATCTTCTTCGGCCCCCGTTTCACCATGGCGCTTCCCCTGTTCAAGCCCGATTCCCCGCTCGCCGAGTTCGAACTGCTTGAACTGCTGGACCGCAGCAACCGGCAGGCGCGCGAACGCCTGCGGCGCTTCGGCACGGTGTGGCCCTTCGGCAGCTACGTCTGTCCGGCCGGTTTTGTCCATCCGCTGGAGTCCGATCCCGCAAACTACGCGCTGCCGCACTACATGCAGTACGAAATACTGCACGACAGGCTGGTGGCGATGGCGTGGAAGGACAGGCTGATCGCCTACACGCTGGTGGCGCAGATCGGTCTGCCGCCGGAGTTCGATGCGGCGCGCACGTCGTCGGTCCGGGTCCATTTCGAATCGCCGGAAATGTCCGTCTATATGTACACGCCCTTCCTGCAGGCGCCCTGTCGCGCACATCCGCCGACCGTCGCCGACTTCCAGCGCACCCGCTTTCTCGAATCCTTCGTGACGCCGGCCGGCGCCAACGTGTTCGAGGCCCGGCGAGGCTGAAACCGCCAGCGGCGCCTACAATCGCCGCATGCCCAGATTCCAGCTGCTCATTTCGGCGATCGAGTTCGCCGCCACGCTCGCCTTTGCCGTGTCCGGCATGATCGAAGCGGCGCGCCGCCGCATGGACGTGGTCGGTGTGTTCGCCGTGGCCTTCATCACCGCTTTCGGCGGTGGCACGGTGCGCGACGTGCTGCTCGACCGCCGGCCCTTCTTCTGGGTCGAGCACCAGGGCTATGTGTGGCTCATCTTCGTGCTCACCCTGGTGGCGGCGCCCTGGCTGCACAAGCACCGCGAAATCGTCACCGAGCGCGCGATGCTGATTCCCGACGCGCTGGGCCTCGGTCTGTTTTCGGTCACCGGCGTCAGCCTGGCGCACCAGATGGGCATGCCGCTCTTCGTGTCGGTCATGATGGGTGTCGTCACCGGCGTGCTCGGCGGCGTCATGCGCGACGTCATCTGCAACGAGGTGCCGAACGTGTTCCACGACCACCGGCCCTATGCCCTGTGCGCCTTCGTCGGTGCCTGGCTCTACCTCGGCATGGACGCGCTGGCGGTGACACCGCTGCTGTCGCTGGCCGTCTCGGTCGCGCTGATCGCCGGCCTGCGGCTGCTGGCGGTGATGACCGGCTGGTCGGTACCGCGCTGGCCGCGCGACGAAAGCTGAGCACACCGTGTAGCGTCAATCTGTAGACACATCCGATAGTGTCAGCATAAAGTGACGCTATCGGATGTGCCATCGATCTTCCATGGCGCCCGACTTCCGCGCGAGGTGCGCCATGTCGCAAGCCTTCCCGTTTTCGGCCATCGTCGGCCAGGACGAAATGAAGCAGGCCATCCTGCTGTCGGCGGTCGATCCGTCCATCGGCGGTGTGCTCGTGTTCGGCGACCGCGGCACCGGCAAGTCGACGGCCGTGCGCGCACTGGCGGCACTGCTGCCGAAGATGCGCGCGGTCGAGGGCTGCGCCTACCAGTGCGACCCGGACGAGGTGGCTTCGGTCTGCCCGGTCTGTTCCGCCGCCGCCGCATCGCGACGCGCGCGGCTGGTGCCGGTGCCGGTGGTCGATCTGCCGCTCGGCGCCACCGAGGACCGCGTGGTCGGCGCTCTCGATCTCGAACGCGCGCTGACCCGCGGCGAGAAGGCTTTCGAACCCGGACTGCTGGCGCGCGCCCATCGCGGCTTCCTCTATGTCGACGAGGTCAATCTGCTGGAAGACCACCTGGTCGATCTGCTGATCGACGTGGCCGCTTCCGGCGAGAACGTGGTCGAGCGCGAAGGCCTCAGCGTGCGTCACCCCGCGCGCTTCGTGCTCGTCGGCAGCGGCAACCCGGAAGAGGGCGAGCTGCGGCCGCAGCTGCTGGACCGTTTCGGCCTGTCGGTCGAGGTGAGCACGCCGACCGACCTGCCGACCCGCGTCGATGTCGTGAAGCGGCGCGACGCCTTCGAGCGCGACCGCGCCGGCTTCTGTGCGCAGTGGTCCGGACGCGACGCCAAGCTGCGTCGTCGCATCGTCGGTGCGCGCGAGCGCCTGCCCGCCGTACGGGTGCCGGATGCGGCGCTCGAACAGGCGGCCCGGCTGTGCATGCAGCTCAGCACCGACGGCCTGCGCGGCGAACTGACGCTGGTGCGCGCGGCGCGCGCACTGGCCGCCTACGACGGCGACGACGAGGTCGGCGACGCGCACTTGCGACGGATCGCGCCGTCGGCGCTGCGCCACCGGCTGCGCCGCGATCCACTGGACGAATCCGGCTCCGGCGTGCGCGTGGCGCGCGCGGTCGATGAGCTGCTGCCGGCATGAGCGGGGCACCGATGCAGACTGACGACACGATGGCGCGCTGGCTGCGCGCACTGCTGCCGGCCGCGCTGTGCGCGCTCGATCCGGCCGGATGTGGCGGCGTGCGGCTGCGCGCCCAGGCGGGCCCGGCGCGTGACGCCTGGCTGGCGCAACTGCGCGCGCTGCTGCCGCCCGGCACGCCGCTGCGCCGCATTCCGCTCGATGCCCCCGATGCCCGCCTGCTCGGCGGGCTCGATCTCGCGGCCACGCTGCGCGCCGGCCGACCGGTGGCCGAGCGCGGCCTGCTGGTCGAGGCGCACGGCGGTGTCGTGCTGCTGGCGATGGCCGAGCGCATCAGTTCGGCCGCCGCGGCGAGGCTGACCGCGGTGATGGACGAGGGCGTCGTGGTGATGCTGCGCGACGGCATGGAAGCGCGCGAGGCGGCCGAGTTCGGGGTGATCGCGCTGGACGAGGCACAGGGCGACGACGAGAACCTGCCGGCCGCGCTGTGCGATCGGCTGGCCTGCATCGTCGACCTCGAAGGCCTGCGTGCCGGCGACTGCCCGCAACTGCCCTTCGATGCCGGACACATCGCCGCCGCGCGTGCGCGCCTGCCGACGGTCAGCGTGTCGCCGGTGGTGATCCAGTCGCTCGGTGCAGCGGCACAGGCCTTCGGGGTCGATTCGCTGCGCGCCTTCATGCTCGCGGTACGCGCCGCCCGCGCCGCGGCCGCGCTGGACGGGCGCGACCAGGTCGGCGAGCCGGACGTGACGCTGGCCGCCCAGCTCGTGCTGGCGCCGCGCGCGACGCAATGTCCGGCGAGTGCCGCCGAGGCACCCGCCGATGCGTCACCCGAGGCCGCCGCGCCCGATCAGCCCCCCGACAGCACGCCCGCCGAGGCTGCGCCGCCGCCGGGCGATGCGGGCGGCGAGCAGAGGGACGAGCAGAAGGACGACAGGCCCGCCGATCTGCAACAGCCGCTCGAAGACCGCGTGCTCGACGCGGTACGCGCCGCGCTGAGCCCTGACCTGCTGGCGCACATCCGGCTGGCCGGCGGTCGTCTGCCGCGGGCGCGCAGCGCCGGGCGCTCCGGCGCGCTGCGCGGAAACGGCCAGCGCGGACGGCCGGTCGGCGTGCGCAAGGGGCGACCGGGCGGCGGGCTGCGGCTCAGTGTCATCGACACGCTGCGTGCGGCGGCGCCGTGGCAGGTGCTGCGCCGACGCCAGGGCATGCCGGCGACGCGGGTGGCGGTGCGACCGGAGGACTTCCGCATCGTCCGTTACCGGCAGCGCACGCAGACCACCACCATCTTCGTCGTCGACGCCTCCGGCTCGTCGGCGCTGCACCGGCTGGGCGAAGCCAAGGGCGCGGTCGAACTGCTGCTGGCCGACTGCTACGTGCGGCGCGATCGCGTGGCCGTCATCGCCTTCCGCGGCACGCGTGCCGAACTGCTGTTGCCGCCGACCCGTTCACTGGTGCGCGCCAAACGCAGTCTGGCCGGCCTGCCCGGTGGCGGTGGCACACCGCTGGCCGCCGGCATCGAAGCCGGCTGGAGCCTGGCCGACGCGTTGCGCCGGCAGGGCGACACGCCGACCCTGGTGCTGCTCACCGACGGCCGCGGCAATGTCGCGCGCGACGGTCTGGGCGGCCGTGCCCGCGCCGAGCAGGACGCGCAGGCGGCGGCGCGGCGGGTGCGCGCGTCGGCACTGCGCACGCTGTTCATCGACACCTCGCCGCGGCCACATCCGTCAGCGCAGTCGCTGGCGGCCGGCATGGGCGCGCTGTACGCACCGCTGTCCGCGGCCGATGCGCAGGGCATATCACGGCTGGTGAAGCAGGCGGGCGCACAGTCCGCGGGCCAGAACGGATGAACATGACCGGTATTCGGCGATGACTTCGATGAGCGATTTGCCGCCGGCTGTGACCGGCGTGCGCCGCAGCGCACCGCATGCGGTGGTGATCGGCAGCGGCTTCGGCGGGCTGGCCGCGGCGGTCAGGCTCGGTGCGCGCGGCTACCGCGTCACCGTGCTGGAACGACTGGATGCGCCGGGCGGACGCGCCTACGTACACCGGCAGGACGGTTTCACCTTCGACGCCGGCCCGACCATCGTCACTGCGCCCTTCCTGTTCGAGGAACTGTGGCAGCTGTGCGGACGACGGATGGCCGACGACGTCGATCTGCGGCCGCTGTCGCCGTTCTACCGCATCCGTTTCGACGACGGCGAAAGCTTCGACTGCTCCGGTGATCCCGATGCGATGCGGCGCGAGGTGGCGCGGCTGGCGCCGGACGACGTGGCCGGTTACGAGCGCTTCATGCAGGCCAGCGAAGCGACCTTCCGCGTCGGTTTCGAACAGCTGGGTCACGTGCCCTTCGACAGCTGGATCGACATGGCGAAAGTGCTGCCGGCGATGCTGAAGCTGCAAAGCTATCGCAGTCTGTACAGCCTGGTGTCCAGCCACGTGCGCGACGAGCGGCTGCGCTTCGTGCTGAGCTTTCATCCGCTGTTCGTCGGTGGCAATCCGTTCACTGTCACGTCGATCTACGGCCTGATCGCCCACCTGGAGCGGCAGTGGGGCGTGCACTTCGCGATGGGCGGCACCGGCTCTCTGGTCAGCGGCCTGGTGACGCTGATCGAGGGGCAGGGCAACCGCGTGCGCTGCGACGCCGAGGTGGTCGAGATCACCGCGCACAACGGCCGCGCCACCGGCGTGCGGCTGCGCAACGGCGACACGATTGCAGCCGACGTCGTGGTGTCGAATGCCGACGCCGCCTACACCTACAAGCACCTGCTGCCATCCACCCGGCGCAAGCGCTGGACCGACCGCCGCCTCGACGACGCCCGCTACTCGATGAGCCTGTTCGTCTGGTACTTCGGCACGCGCGGCTGCTACGACGCGGTGCCGCACCACACGATACTGCTGGGTCCGCGCTACCGGGCGCTGCTGCACGACATTTTCGAGCGGCAGGTGCTGGCCGACGATTTCAGCCTCTATCTGCACCGACCGACCGCGACCGATCCGTCGCTGGCGCCGCCAGGCTGCGACGCCTTCTACGTGCTGTCGCCGGTGCCCCACCTGGACAGCGGCACCGACTGGTCGATCGAGGCGGAGCGCTACCGGCAGGCGATCGAGGACCGCCTTTCGGCGACGCTGCTGCCGGGGCTGGGCGAGCGCATCGTCACCTCGCGTGTCACCACGCCGATCGATTTCCGCGACCGCCTGCTGTCGCTGAAGGGCGCGGCTTTCGGGCTGGAGCCGGTGCTGACGCAGAGCGCCTGGTTCCGTCCGCACAACCGCAGCGAAGAACTGGAGCGGCTCTATCTGGTCGGCGCCGGCACGCACCCCGGCGCGGGTCTGCCCGGCGTGCTGTCGTCGGCGCGCGTGCTCGACCGTCTGGTGCCGGACCCGTCCCATGTCTGATCACGACGCAGCCCGCGACATGGCGGCCTGCCGCCGTCTGCTGCGCGACGGCTCGCGTTCCTTCTTCGCCGCCTCGCTGCTGCTGCCGCGTGCGGTGCGCGAACCGGCGTGCGCGCTGTATGCCTTCTGCCGCATCGCCGACGATCTGGTCGATGACAGCGCGGCCGACGAGGCGACCGTCGAGGCGCTGCGGCGCCGGGTCGATGCCGCCTGCGCCGGCCGGCCGCGCAACGATCCGGTCGATCGCATGCTGTCGCGGGTGGTGGTGCAGTTCGCCATACCGCCGGCGCTGCTGCACGCGCTGATCGAGGGCTTCGCTTGGGATGCGCGTGGCCGGCAATACGAAACGCTGTCCGAGCTGTACGACTACTGCGCCCGCGTCGCAGCCACCGTCGGCGCCATGATGGCGATGCTGATGGGCGTGCGCGACCGCGAACAGGCGGCGCGCGCCTGCGATCTCGGGCTGGCGATGCAGCTCACCAACATCGCCCGCGACATCGGCGAGGACGCCCGGCGCGGCCGGCTCTACCTGCCGCGCGGCTGGCTGCGCGTGGCCGGCATCGACCCGGACGACTGGCTGGCGCAGCCGGTGTTCGACGCGCGGCTGGTGCCGGTGCTCGATCGCCTGCTCGGCTGTGCCGACCTGCTGTACGAGCGCGCCGCTGCCGGCATCGAACAGCTGCCGCCGGCCTGCCGGCCGGGCATACGGGCGGCACGCGCCATCTATCGCGATATCGGTCGCGGCGTGGTGGCCAACGGACACGATTCGGTGTCGCAGCGCTCGGTCGTGTCGTCCTGGCGCAAGACGGTGCTGCTGGCCGGCTCGCTCACCGCCGCCGCGCGGCAGGCGGATGCGCGCTACGCCGAGCTGGAGGAGGTGTCGATGCTGGTCGACGCGGTCACCGCGGCGCCGCTGCCGCTGGCCGTGCAGGGACGGCTCGACCGCCTGCCGTCGCGCACGCCGCGACAGCGGCTGGAGTGGCTGATCGACCTGTTCGAGCGGCTGGAGCGGCAGGACCGGGCGCGCGCGCAGGGCGGCTGACGCCGGTGGCCTACCGCACCGCTTCGGCGATCAGCGCGGCCAGTCGCTGTGGCGCTTCCTCGTGCGCCAGATGCCCCAGTCCGTCGAGCTCGATCAGGCGCGCGCCGGTGACGATGCGCTGTACCCGGCGCGAACAGTCGGCCGGCACCGTGCGGTCGCCGCGCGCCGCGATCAGCGTCAGCGCGGCGTCGAGCCGCGGCAGGTCGCGCGCCAGCGGTGCGATGTCCCAGTTCGCCATCATGCCGAGCACCCCGGCCACGTGGGCGCGACAGCGCACCAGTCGCGCGTACAGCGCGATGCCGCGCGCGTCGATGTGCGAACCGGTGCTGGCGATCAGCCGCTCGACCGCACCGCTGCGCGACGCGCTGCGCGCGAACAGGGCGGCGGCAAAGGGGGTCAGTGACAGCACACGGGCGGCCGGCGGGAACAGCAGGCCGGCCAGGCCGGGCAGCGGCAGCAACGCGCCATTGAGGCTGACCAGCTGGCGGCCGGGCAGCAGGCCGTCGAGCCGCATGCGCAGTGCGATCGCCGCGCCCGCCGAGTGCCCGGCCACCGCCGCCGGTGCGATCTGCAAGGTCTGCATCAGCGCGCCGACGGCGCGCGCCATGCCGGGCAGCGAAAGCGTGCCGGCCGGCGGGGTCGAACTGAAGGCGTGGCCCGGCAGGTCGGGCGCGATGACGGTGTGTTCGCGTGCCAGCAGCGGCAGCAGGTCGCGCCAGGAATGGGTCGAGGCGCCACTGCCGTGCAGCAGGAGCAGAGGCGGGCCGCTGCCGTCGATCTGCACGTGCCAGCGCACGCCGCCCGCATCGACGAAACGGCTCGCATCGCGATGGGGCCAGTCGGCGCCGTCGCGCGGCCAGTCGAGGCTTTCGGTTGCGGCCATGGCGTTGTGAAGTTTCGGGGGCAGGTTCAGTGCAGTCGATGCAACCATACAGGAGGGCGTGCAATGAGTCCGACCACGCTGGTCATTGTCGAGGCGGTGCTGATATTCGGCGGCGTGCTGGTGTTCGCCGTGTACCAGCTGGTGTCGTTGCGCCGTTTGCAGAAGCGCGAGGGCGACCGCAAGGACGAAGCGCCGGAGCGCTGAGCCGGGTGCTGATCAGGCACCCTCAGGCGGCCCATGCGCTGCGCCGCGGCATGCGGAAGGGCAGCAGCATCTGCACCCAGCCGCTGCGGAAGCGTTCGAGGTCCAGGCTTTCGTGCACGCCATGTACCGGCTCGCCGAGCAGCCGGCTGTCGAGCAGCGAGCGCGCATAGAAAGGCGTGTCTTCCAGCGTGCGCGCCCGCGGTGTCGTGCCCGCTTCGCTGCGCGTCGCGCGGGCGATGCCCCAGCGCGTGCCCGGCAGGTCGTGCGCCGCCGGTGCGGCGAAGCTGCGGCAGCCGCCGTCGGCGTCGAAATGCAGCGCCAGCGAATGCGGCGTTCCGTCGCGACGCTGCACGTCGTACAGCACCGCGGTGTCGCCGCCGCGCAGGCTGCTGCGCGACCAGTGCCAGCGGGTGAAGTCCTCCTCCAGTGCGCGACTGCCGGCATTGCTGTCGGCATAGGCATCGCCATGCCAGTGCAGCGCGGGCTCGCTCAGTCTCACTTCGACCCGCGCACAGGGGGCGATCGGCAGCCACAGGTGGTGTCCGTCGGCATCGAGCGCGAAGGCGTCCTGCACCAGCGTCGGCGCGTGCAGGCGCACGCTGCCGCGTACGCGCATCGGCAGCGGGGCGCCGATCTCGTCGAGGTCGATGGTGAGTGCGGCGCCGTCCCAGTGCAGCCGGCTGGGGCCGATGCGCAGGCTGTGCGCGTCGCGCTGCAGTGCCGAGGCGCCGCGCTCGGTCATGGTCCAGCGGCGCTTTTCGCCATACAGCGCGACATTCACCGCGCAGTGCGCGTGCGGGTCGGCCACGCCCGGGTGACGGCGGCGGGCCAGTGCGTAATACGGCGAGAACACGCTGCCGATGAAGGCGATCACCGTCAGTCCGTAGCGACCGTCATCGCTGGTGGCGTCGACATACCACCAGCGGTAGCCACCCGGCGCGACGGCAGCGTCGAAGTTGCGTGCATTCATGAGCGGGCCTCCGTCCGGTCGCGCAGGATGCAGTCGGCGGCCAGCCGGCCGGACAGCGCGGCCATCGGCAGACCGGGGCCGGGGTGCGCGCTGCCGCCGGCCAGATAGAGTCCGGGCACGCGGCTGCGCGCGCCAGGACGACGGAAGGCGGCGCGCCAGCCGTGCGAGGCCTCGCCGTACAGCGCGCCGCCGGTCGCGGGAAACATCCGGTTGAAGTCCTCCGGCGTGGTGGTGACGCAGGCGCTGGCGCGGCGGTCGATGTGCAGGCCGCACTGTTCCATCTGGCGGAAGGCGAGGTGAGCGCAGCGCTCGATCTCGCCGGGGCGCGCCAGCCGGCGGTCGCCATCGGCCGGCGCATTGACCAGACAGAGCAGGCGTTCCGCCGGCAGCGGCGACGACGGCGGCGCGTCGCCGCGATCCTGCGCGCAGACATACACGGTGGGGGCGCGCGGCAGCCGGCGATGGCGCTGCAGGTCGTCGAATTCTGCGCGGTAGTCGGCGGAGAAGAACACGTTGTGGCGCACCAGCGGAAAGCCCTCGGTCGCCGCGACCAGATTCCAGGTCACCGCCGACAGCGAGCGCGCGGCCGGCTCGACCGCGGCCGTCGCGCGGCGCACGTCGTCACCGAAGTGACCGGCCGGCAGCGCGGCGACGTCGGCGTTGGCCACCACGGTGTGTGCCGCCAGCCACTCGCCCGAGGCCAGTCGGACACCCGATACGTGATCGCCCTTCAGCGTGATCTCGCTGACGTGCTCGCCGTAGCGGAACTGCACGCCGTGGCGCACGCACAGCGCCGCCAGCGCCTCGGCCAGCCGGTACATGCCGCCCTCGATCAGCCATACGCCGCGCTGTTCGACGTGGGCGACCAGCATCAGGGTGGCGGGCGCATCGAAGGGCGACGAGCCGCAATAGGTGGCGTAGCGGCCGAACAGCTGGCGCAGCCGCGGATCGCGGAAGTGGCTGCCGAGCGCCTGCCACATCGTCGCAAACGGGCGGATGCGCAGGATGTCGACGCCGGCGCGGCGCGCCAGTTCGAGCGGTCCCGGGCGCTGGGCGCGCATGAAGCTGCTGTCGAGCGTGCGGTAGATGGTCTGCGCCTCGCGCGTGAAACGGACGAAGCGGCGCGCCTCGGCGGCGCCGGCGAAGTCGCCGATGGCCTCGGCACTGCGGTCGACATCGGCATGCAGATCCAGGTGCTGCCCGGCCGACCAGGCGTGGCGCGCCAGCACTTCGACCTGGCGCGTGCCGACGTGCGTGACGAAGTCGCTGCCGGCGGCGTCGAAGATGTCCTCGAACACCTCGCGCAGCGTGAACACCGTCGGGCCGGCGTCGAGTCGCAGACCGGCCACGTGCACCTCGCGCAGCTTGCCGCCGGGCGTGCCGGCGCGTTCGGTCAGCGTCACCGCCAGGCCGCGGCGGGCCAGTTCGAGCGCGGCCACGAGGCCCGCCACGCCGGCACCGATCACCACCACGTCCTGTCTGCTCATGCCGGCTCCTGTAAACCTTCATTGACGTTACGACCTGTCATGTCTACATTACATTACACCAGCGCCTGACAATCAAGATTGACAGTTGGCGCGATAACTCGTCGGACAGCGCAGCGCTCCGGCACATGCGGGGGAACAGGCCATGGATGGAATGAAGCGCATCGAGCAGGCCCTGGGGATGGCGGTCGAACAATCGCTGGTGGCCGCGCTGTCGCATGCCGACGGTCCCGGCTGCCCGCCGCTGCTGGCAGCGGCCATACGTCACGCGGTGTTCCCGGGCGGCGCCCGCATCCGGCCGCGGCTTTGTCTGGCTGCGGCCTGCGCCTGCGGTGAGGACGACACGTCGATCGCCGATCACGCGGCGGCGGCGATCGAACTGCTGCACTGCGCCTCGCTGGTGCACGACGATCTGCCCTGCTTCGACGACGCGCCGCTGCGCCGGGGCAAGCCTTCGGTGCACAGCGCCTTCGGCGAGCGCATCGCCGTGCTGACCGGTGACGCGCTGATCGTGCTCGCCTTCCAGACGATGGCGCGCGGCGGCGCCCAGGCGCCGTACCGTCTGCTGCCGCTGCTGTCCATCATCGGCCGCGGTGTCGGCGTGCCGTCGGGCATCGTCGCCGGTCAGGCGCTCGAATGCGAAACCGACGTGAACCTGCGCCAGTACCAGCAGGCCAAGACCGGCGCGCTGTTTGCCGCGGCGACCATGGCTGGCGCGGCGGCGGCGGGGGCCGATCCCGGCCCGTGGCGCGCGCTTGGCGACTGCATGGGCGAAGCGTTCCAGGTCGCCGACGACATCCTCGACGTGGCCTCCACGCAGGAGCGCATCGGCAAGCCGATCGGTCGCGACGCCGCACTGGGCCGGCCGAGCGCGGCACGCGAACTGGGCATACCGGGCGCAGTGAAACGGCTGCAGCAACTGGTGAGCGATGCGATGGACGCAGTGCCCGCCTGCTCCGGTGCCGACGGATTGCGCGCGGTGATTGCGATGGAAGCGCGCCGCTTCCTGCCGGCAGAGATCGCCGACTGCGCCGCCTGAAGCGCGCGTCATGGATCTGCCCGACACTTTCCGGCCGTCGTCGATGACGGGGAACGAAGGCCTGGTCGAGCGCATCCGCCAGGCGGCGGAGCGCCTGCTCAGCAGCCCGCGTTTCCATCGCTGGGCGGCCGCCTTTCCGCTGACGCGCCACAAGGCGCGCCGCGAGGCGCGTGCGCTGTTCGACCTGTGCGCCGGCTTCGTCTATTCGCAGGTGCTGCTCGCCTGCGTGCGGCTGAAACTGTTCGACGTGCTGGCCGACGGCGCGCAGAGCGCGCAGCAGGTGGCCTTGCGCACCGGGCTCAGCCGCGACGCCGCCGAGCGACTGCTCGACGCGGCGGTGGCGCTGCGCCTGGCGTCGCGCCGCAGCGGCGGCCGCTACGGACTGGGCATGCTGGGGGCGGCCGTGCTGGCCAATCCGGGCATTGCCGACATGGTCGAGCACCACGGGCGCGTCTATCGCGATTTCGAGGACCCGGTGGCGCTGCTGCGCGGCCTGTCCGGTACGACCGCGCTGTCCGGCTACTGGCCCTATGCCGGCAATGCCGATGCGGCGGCGCTCGACGACGGCCGCATCGCCGACTACACGGCGCTGATGGCGGCTTCGCAGCCCCTGGTGGCCGACGAGGTGCTCGATGCCTATCCGGTGGCCATGCACCGCTGCCTGCTCGACGTCGGCGGCGGCGACGGCAGCTTCCTGCGTGCCGCCGCGCGCCGTGCGCCGGACCTGCGGCTGCAGCTTTTCGACCTGCCGGCGGTGGCGAATCAGGCGCGCCGGCGCTTTGCCGAGGCGGGCCTGATGGCCCGCGCCGAGGTGTTCGGCGGCGCCTTCCAGGCCGACCCTTTGCCGCGCGGCGCCGACCTGGTGTCGGTGGTGCGCGTGCTGCACGACCACGACGACGACGACGTGATGCAGCTGCTGCGGGCCATCCGCGCGCTGCTGCCACCCGACGGCACGCTGCTGATCGCCGAACCGATGTCCGGCGTCGCTGGTGCCGAACCGGTGGGCGACGCCTATTTCGGCTTCTACCTGATGGCGATGGGGCGCGGCCGCCCGCGCAGCGAGGCGCGCCTCACCGACATGCTGCGGGCCGCCGGCTTCTGCCAGATCGGCCGTCTACCGACGCGGATTCCGCTGCAGACCTGCGTTCTGGTCGCGCGTCCGCGACCGCTGACAGCCGATGACGCGACAGAGTGTAATTAAACGTTGACACAGATCATAGTAAACATAGAATGACACTTATGCGACAGGCCGCGCTGACACCGTCAGCCGACCGTCCTCAACGAGGAGGCGCGATGGACAGCATGGCCGTAGTGCTGCAGCAACCGGAACAGCTGGTCGTGACACGACTGGATCTGGCGCCTGCAGGAGACGCCGACGTCGTCGTCGATGTCGAGTGGAGCGGCATCAGCACCGGCACCGAACGCCTGCTGTGGTCCGGTCGCATGCCGCCCTTTCCGGGCATGGGTTATCCGCTGGTGCCGGGTTACGAATCGGTGGGCCGCGTCAGCGCTGCCGGTCGTACTGCCGGTCTGCGCGTCGGCGAGCGGGTGTTCGTACCGGGGGCGCGCTGTTTCGGCGAGGTGCGCGGCCTGTTCGGCGGAGCCGCTTCACGGCTGGTGGTACCGGCGGCGCGGGCGCTGCCGATAGACGAAGCCCTGGCCGAACGCGGCATCCTGCTGGCGCTGGCCGCCACCGCACAGCACGCGGTCATGGGCGGCGCTGCGCTGCCCGATCTCATCATCGGTCACGGCGTGCTCGGCAGGCTGGTCGCCCGGCTCACGGTCGCCGCCGGTGGCGACCCGGTGGTGTGGGAAACGAATCCGATGCGCGCCGCCGGCAGCACCGGTTACCCGGTCATCCCGGCTGCGCTGGACAACCGCCGCGACTACCGCTGCATCTGTGACGTCAGCGGCGACGCGACGCTGCTCGATACGCTGATCGCACGGCTGGCCCCGCAGGGCGAAATCGTGCTGGCCGGCTTCTACGAGGACGCACTGTCCTTCCATTTCGCACCGGCCTTCATGCGCGAGGCGCGACTGCGCGTCGCCGCCCAATGGCAGGACGCCGATCTGGCCACCGTGCGCGACATGGCCGCCGACGGCCGGCTGTCGCTCGATGGCCTGATCACGCATCGCGAGGTGGCCAGTCGCGCCGACCTCGCCTACCGCACGGCATTCGGTGACCCCGGCTGCCTGAAGATGATCCTCGACTGGAGACAGCTGTCATGACCGAAGCCTGTGGCGGCGGCGCCGTCAGCCCCATCAAGTTCGACCTGACCAAGGTGCTGCGCGCCGAGGCGGCGATCGATCCCGATCCCGTCGCCGACGGCGAAGTGACCAAGCAGACGCAGATCATCGCCATCTACGGCAAGGGCGGCATCGGCAAGAGCTTCACGCTGGCCAACCTGAGCTACATGATGGCGCAGCAGGGCAAGAAGGTGCTGCTGATCGGCTGCGACCCGAAGAGCGACACCACCTCGCTGCTGTTCGGCGGCAAGGCCTGCCCGACCATCATCGAAACCAGTTCGAAGAAGAAGCTGGCCGGCGAGGAGGTGGGCATTGGCGACGTGTGCTTCATCCGCGACGGCGTGTTCGCGATGGAGCTGGGCGGCCCCGAGGTCGGCCGTGGTTGCGGCGGGCGCGGCATCATCCACGGCTTCGAAACGCTGGAGAAGCTCGGCTTCCACGACTGGGGCTTTGACTACGTGCTGCTCGATTTCCTCGGCGACGTGGTGTGCGGCGGCTTCGGCCTGCCGATCGCCCGCGACATGTGCCAGAAGGTGATCGTGGTCGCCAGCAACGACCTGCAGAGCCTCTACGTCGCCAACAACGTGTGCAGTGCGGTCGAGTATTTCCGCAAGCTGGGCGGCAATGTCGGCGTGGCGGGCGTGGTGATCAACCGCGACGACGGCACCGGCGAGGCGGCGAGGTTCGCCGATGCGGCCGGCATTCCGGTGCTGGCCACCATCCCGGCCAACGACGACATCCGGCGCAAGAGCGCCAGCTACGAAATCATCGGCCGTCCCGGTTCGCAATGGGCGCCGCTGTTCGAGGAACTGGCCACCAACGTGGCGGAAGCGCCACCGGTGCGGCCGAAGCCGATGACCCAGGACGGCCTGCTCGGCCTGTTCGCCGCCGACGTGACCGGTCGCGACTACGTGATGACGCCGGCCACGGTGGCCGACATGCTGGGTCGCGAAGACGTGGTCCGGCCGTCGCTCGAAGTGGTGTACGACACCGTCTGAGGTGGCCACCATGACCGACACAACGCATACACAGGTCATCAACACCGACGCGCTGTCGGCGCAGCGCCGGCTGGCCGACGGTGACGGTATCGGCTGTCACGCCGGGCGCGAACAGCTGGACGGCGCGGCGCGCGCCGCCGGCAAGAGCGAAACGCTGGACCGCTACGCCGCCGACTATCCGAAGGGCCCGCATGACCAGCCGCAGAGCATGTGCCCGGCTTTCGGTTCCCTGCGCGTCGGCCTGCGCATGCGCCGCACCGCGACCGTGCTGTCCGGTTCCGCCTGCTGCGTCTATGGCCTCACCTTCACCTCGCACTTCTACGGCGCCCGCCGCAGCGTCGGTTACGTGCCGTTCAACAGCGAAACGCTGGTGACCGGCAAGCTGTTCGAGGACATCCGCGAGGCGGTCTACAAGCTGGCCGATCCGGCCCAGTACGACGCCATCGTCATCATCAATCTGTGCGTGCCGACGGCCAGCGGTGTGCCGCTGCAGCTGCTGCCGAAAGAGATCGACGGCGTGCGCATCATCGGCATCGACGTGCCGGGCTTCGGCGTGCCGACGCACGCCGAAGCGAAGGACGTGCTGGCCGGCGCCATGCTGCGCTATGCCCGCCAGGAGGCGGAGCAGGGGCCGGTGCAGGCGCCGCGCAGCGGCGTCGCCGACCGGCCGACGGTGGCGCTGGTGGGCGAAATGTTCCCGGTCGATCCGGTCATCATCGGTTCGCTGCTCGAACCGATGGGGCTGGCAGCCGGCCCGGTGGTGCCGACGCGCGAGTGGCGCGAGCTTTATGCCGCGCTCGACTGCGCGGTGGTGGGCGCCATCCATCCGTTCTACACCGCGAGCTTCCGCGAATTCGAGGCGGCCGGCCGGCCCATCGTCGGCTCGGCGCCGATCGGTCACGACGGCAGCGAAGCCTGGCTGCAGGCCATCGGTCAGGCGGCCAACGTCGGTCAGGCACAGATCGACGCGGCGAAGAACCGCTTCCTGCCGGCGATACGCGGCGCGCTCGCGGCCAACCCGATCAGGGGTCGCATCACGCTGTCCGGCTACGAGGGCTCGGAACTGCTGGTGGCGCGCTTGCTGGTCGAGAGCGGCGCCGACCTGCGCTACGTCGGCACCGCCTGCCCACAGACGCCGCACAGCGCGGCCGACCGCGAATGGCTGAGCGCGCACGGCGTGCATGTGCAGTACCGCGCCTCGCTCGAACAGGATCTCGCCGCGATGCGCGAATTCCGCCCGGACCTGGCGATCGGCACCACGCCGGTGGTGCAGGCGGCGAAGGAGGCGCGCATCCCGGCGCTCTACTTCACCAACCTGATTTCCGCGCGGCCGCTGATGGGGCCGGCCGGTGCCGGCTCGCTGGCGCAGGTGATCAATGGCGCGATCGGCAACAAGTCGCGTTTCGACACGATGAGCGAATTCTTCGACGGCGTCGGCAGCGGTCACACCGGCGGCGTGTGGCAGGACGTGCCGAAGGACAGGCCGGAGTATCGCGCCGCCTACCGCGCGAAGATGGCCAAGCTCGCCCGCGCGCGCAGCGTCGAGGAGGCGATATGACTACGCAGCGAACCCGCACCGGTGAGGTGGCGACATGCTGATCCTTGACCACGACCGCGCAGGCGGCTACTGGGGCGCGGTCTACACCTTCACCGCGATCAAGGGTCTGCAGGTGGTGATCGACGGTCCGGTCGGTTGCGAGAACCTGCCGGTCACCTCGGTGCTGCACTACACCGACGGCCTGCCGCCGCACGAACTGCCCATCGTCGTCACCGGCCTGGCCGAAGAACAGCTGGGCCGCGAGGGCACCGAAGGCAGCATGCGCCGTGCGCACCAGGTGCTCGATCCGGACCAGCCGGCGGTGGTGGTGACCGGCTCGATCGCCGAAATGATCGGCGGCGGCGTGACGCCCGAAGGCACCAACATCCAGCGCTTCCTGCCGCGCACGATAGACGAGGACCAGTGGCAGTGCGCCAACCGCGCCATCAACTGGCTGTGGACGCAGTACGGCGCCAAGCGCATCCCTGAACGCAAGCCGCGCGCCCCCGACGTGAAGCCGCGGGTGAACATCATCGGGCCGATCTACGGCTGCTTCAACACGCCGAGCGATCTGGCGGAAATCCGTCGTCTGGTCGAAGGCATCGGCTGCGAGGTGAACCTCAGCTTCCCGCTCGGCAGTCATCTGGCCGACGTGCCCAAGCTGGTCGATGCCGACGTCAATATCTGCATGTACCGCGAGTACGGCCGGCTGCTGTGCGAAACGCTGGAGCGGCCCTATCTGCAGGCGCCGATCGGCCTGCACTCGACCACCCGCTTCCTGCGCGCGCTGGGCGAACTGACCGGACTCGATCCGGAGCCCTTCATCGAGCGCGAGAAGCACACGACGATCAAGCCGCTGTGGGATCTGTGGCGTTCGGTGACGCAGGACTTCTTCGGCACCGCCAGTTTCGCCGTGGTCGCCAACGACACCTACGCACGCGGCATCCGCCACTTCCTAGAAGAGGACATGGGTCTGCCCTGCGCCTTCGCGGTGTCGCGGCGCGCCGGTGCCAAGACCGACAACGACGCGGTGCGCGCGCTGGTGCGCGACAAGACGCCGCTGGTCATGTTCGGCAGCTACAACGAGCGCATGTACATGGCCGAGTGCGGTGCACGCGGCAGCTACATCCCCGCCTCCTTCCCCGGCGCCATCATCCGCCGCCACACCGGCACGCCTTTCATGGGCTACGCCGGCGCCACCTATCTGGTGCAGGAGGTGTGCAACGCGCTGTTCGACGCGCTGTTCCACATCCTGCCGCTGGGCAGCGACATGGATCGCGTCGATGCCACCCCGTCGCGGCTCGCCCGTGCCGACGCACGACCGTGGGACGACGACGCCCAGCGCCTGCTCGATCAGTACCTCGACAAGCAGCCCTTCCTGGTGCGCATCTCGGCCGCCAAGCGGCTGCGCGACAAGGCGGAGGAGGCGGCGCGCAGCGCCGACGAACAACGCATCACCGCAGCGCGCGTGCAGCGCGCGCTGGAAACGACATGAGGACCGGTCTGGCCACCGTCCGGAGCGGGCGCAGCACACGCCCGTCCACCCTCTTGCGGGGCGCAGTCAGCCCCGGAAGTCCCCGCCGCGCGGGCGTTGCGCGGCAATGGCCGAAAGGCCCGTCAGGAGGTAATCGGTATGGCTGATGGCACTAGAAGCGGATCCCTGTCAGGACTGACAGATTCCGAGGCGCGGGAATTCCACGCCATTTTCATGACCAGTTTCATCGTCTTTCTGGTCGTCGCGATCATCGCGCACATCCTCGTCTGGAACTGGCGCCCGTGGCTGCCGGGTTCCGAGGGTTATGCGTCGCTGATCGAAGGCGTCAGGGCGGCGACCTACTCGGTCATTCCTTACATCTACCAGGCATAGGAGCGCAGATATGTGGCGTATTTGGTTGCTTTTCGATCCGCGCAGATCACTGGTCGCGCTCTTCACCTTCCTCATGGTGCTGGCGCTCCTGATCCATTTCATCCTGCTCAGCACCGATCGCTTCAACTGGATCGAAGGCCCGAGCAAGAAACCCGCAGCAACGGCCCAGAGCGCAATGCCGGCTCCGGTCGCGATGCGGACAACGCAGTAAATGCACTGACGGCAGGAGTGCGGGGACCGGGCCTGCCCGGCCTCGCATGAGCGCTGCAGCGCGTCTCTACCGCGGAGGCATCGCGCTTCCGGATAAGGGGGTTGGCATGTCCATGCTCAGTTTCGAAAAAAAATACCGCATCCGTGGCGGGACGCTGCTCGGCGGAGACCTGTTCGACTTCTGGGTCGGCCCCTTCTACGTCGGTTTCTTCGGTGTCACCAGCATCTTCTTCGCGCTGCTGGGCACACTGCTCATCATCTGGGGCGCCTCGCAGGGCACCACCTGGAATCTCTGGCAGATCAACATCGCCCCGCCCGACCTGAAGTACGGCCTGGGCATGGCGCCGCTGATGGAAGGCGGGCTGTGGCAGCTGATCACGGTGTGCGCCATCGGCGCCTTCGTGTCGTGGGCGCTGCGCGAGGTCGAGATCTGCCGCAAGCTCGGCATGGGGTATCACGTGCCGGTGGCCTTCTCGGTCGCCATCTTCGCCTACGTCACGCTGGTGGTGTTCCGGCCGCTGCTGCTCGGCGCCTGGGGCCACGGATTCCCGTACGGCATCATGAGCCACCTCGACTGGGTGTCGAACACCGGCTACCAGTACCTGCACTTCCACTACAACCCGGCGCACATGCTGGCGGTGAGCTGCTTCTTCGCCACCACGCTGGCGCTGTCGCTGCACGGTGCGCTCATCCTGTCGGCGACCAATCCGCCGGGTGACGGCGTGGTCAAGACGCCGGACCACGAGAACACCTTCTTCCGCGATGCCATCGGCTACTCGATCGGCACGCTGGGCGTGCATCGACTGGGTCTTTTCCTCGCGCTGTCGGCCGGCTTCTGGAGCGCGGTGTGCATCGTCATCAGCGGTCCGTTCTGGACACGCGGGTGGCCGGAATGGTGGAGCTGGTGGCTCAACCTTCCCGTGTGGCGATAACAGACGAAAGCGAGGGTGCCATCATGGCCGAGTACCAGAATCTATTCACGCAGGTGCAGGTGCACGCACCGTCCTTCCCCGGTGTTTCGGTCGGTCGTGACGACCGCGAACGCACTGGCACGCCGACCCACGTGCATCTGTTCGGTCGCCTCGGCGACGCGCAGATCGGGCCCATCTACCTCGGCTGGTTCGGGCTGGCATCGCTGATCTGCGGCTTCATCGCCTTCGAGATCATCGGCCTCAACATGATGGCTTCGGTGAACTGGGATCCGATCGAGTTCGTGCGCCAGCTGTTCTGGCTCGCGCTGGAGCCGCCGGCGCCGCACTACGGGCTGTCGATACCGCCTCTGAACGAAGGCGGCTGGTGGCTGATGGCCGGCTTCTTCCTCACCACGTCCATCCTGCTCTGGTGGGTGCGCATGTACCGCAGGGCGCGCGCACTCGGCATGGGCACCCACGTGGCCTGGGCCTTCGCTGCCGCGATCTGGCTCTACCTCGTGCTCGGCTTCATCCGGCCGGTGCTGATGGGTTCGTGGTCGGAGGCGGTGCCCTTCGGCATCTTCCCGCACCTGGACTGGACCGCCGCGTTCTCGATCCGCTACGGCAACCTGTTCTACAACCCCTTCCACATGCTGTCGATCGCCTTCCTCTACGGCTCGACCCTGCTGTTCGCGATGCACGGCGCCACCATCCTGGCGGTCAGCCGCTTCGGCGGTGAGCGCGAGATCGAACAGATCGTCGATCGCGGTACCGCGTCGGAACGCGCCGCGCTGTTCTGGCGCTGGACCATGGGCTTCAACGCGTCGATGGAATCCATCCACCGCTGGGCCTGGTGGTTTGCCGTGCTGTGCCCGCTGACCGGCGGCATCGGCATCCTGCTCACCGGCACCGTGGTCGACAACTGGTATCTGTGGGCCGTCAAGCATCACGTTGCACCGATGTATCCGGCGGTGTTCGGCACCGTCGTCGATCCCGCCACCGTGCAAGGAGTGCAGCCATGAACACCCTGAAGGCAACACTGCGTGTCGTCGCCATGCTGGGGGCGGGGCTGCTGATCGCCGCCTGCGAGAAACCGCCGATCGACACGGTGCAGCGCGGCGTGCGCGGCACCGGCATGGTCCAGGTCTACAACCCGCGCATCGTCGAGGGCGAACAGCAGAAGAACGTGGTGCCGGAGCCGATACCGGCGGCGCCGCGCGAGGGGCAGAAGGCGTCCGAGGTGTTCCAGAACGTGAAGGTGCTGGGTGACGTCAGCGTTGCCGAGTTCACCCGGCTGATGGTGGCGATGACCGCCTGGGTGTCGCCGGAACAGGGCTGCGCCTACTGCCACAAGCTGGAGAACATGGCCGACGACTCGATGTACACGAAGGTGGTGGCGCGGCGGATGATCCAGATGACGCAGCACATCAACGCCGACTGGAAGCCGCACGTCGCCGACACCGGCGTCACCTGCTACACCTGTCACCGCGGCATGCCGGTACCGGCCGAGGTGTGGTTCCAGCCGCCGCCGCAGAAGCACGCGACGCGTATGGCCGGCTCTAAGATGCAGCAGAACACGCCGGACGCCGCCGTCGCCTACGCCTCGCTGCCCTACGACGCCTTCACCCGCTATCTGCAGAAGGGGCAGGAAATCCGCGTCAATGCGGTGACCGCGCTGCCGACTGCGGCGCCTGGCTCGCTGGCCGACACGGAGGGTACTTACGGTCTGATGATGCACATGTCCGATGCGTTGGGCGTCAACTGCACCTACTGCCACAACAGCCGCGCGTTCGCGCCATGGACCGAAAGCACGCCGCAGCGGCAGACCGCCTGGCACGGCATACGGATGGCACGCGACCTGAACAACGACTACATGGTGCCGCTGACCGCGACCTTTCCGGCGCATCGGCTCGGGCCGACCGGCGACGTCGCCAAGCTGAACTGCGCGACCTGCCACCAGGGTGCTTACAAGCCGCTCTACGGCACGCCGATGCTGAAGGACTACCTGGCGCTCAGTGCCCCGGGCGCACAGGCCGCACTGCCGCCCGCTGCCGCAGCAGCAGCCGAGGCCCCGGCACCGGCCGCCGAGGCGGAGGCGGCGAAGCCCTGATCCTCGGTCGGCGCGCTCAGGTGCGCCGACCTGACCCCGTTCGGCCGCTCCTGCAGTTCTCCTCCGCGCTGGGCCAGACAGCGCCTCTGCGGGAGCGGATCCGGACACCACGCAGACAGGGAGCGCGACGCGCTCCCGGATCGCGCAGCGCCCGGGTCGGCTGGCCCCTCCCGCACTCCGCGCAGAGGAGACCGTCATGCAGGTCAGTCAAGTCATGTCGTCGGGCGTGCTCAGCGCAGCACCCGGCGACAGCGTCAGATCCGTCGTGATCCACATGCTCAGCCGTCACTGCGGCGCCATCCCGGTGATCGAGCCGGATGCCCGCATCGTCGGCATCGTTTCAGTGCGCGACATCATGCTGCCGATGTACCCCAAGCTGGGCGAGTACATCCACGATAACGTGGGTACGCGCGACTTCCTTGCAATGGAGGAGGGCTACGACCGCGTGCTGACGATGCGGGTCGATCAGGTGATGACACGCAACCCGCTGGTGCTGTCGCCCGAAACGCCGGTGCTCGAGGCCGCATCGTGGATGGGCGTCAAGAATTTCCGCCGCATGCCGGTCGCGCGCGACGGTAAGCTGGTCGGCATGGTGAGCATCGGCGACATCAACCGCGGGCTGTTCTTCGCACGCATCGGCGGCTAGGCGGACCGTCCCAGCGCCGGTCGATCGGCTGGTGCGGTCGGCGCCGGGACCGGGTTGTTGTGGGAGGGGTCTTCCGACCCCGACATCGGCCTGGATCGAAGCCCGCGGACAGCGAAAGCCCTGTCGCGGCCAAGGCCGCTCCCACAAAAAGCACGCTGTGTCGGTGGCACGAGCACGGTTGCTGTGGGAGCGAGCTTGCTCGCGATAAAGGCCTTGATCGGACGCAGCGGACAGCGAAAGCCCCGTCGCAGCCAAGGCTGCTCCGACAAGGGGGAAGCGCCCGACCGCCGTCGAGTCAGAGCGGCTTCACCTCTTCCCGACCGCGTGATTTCAGCCCCCAGTTCCAGATCGCGTTGAACGGCAGCGGCAGCACCATGAAGAGGTGCTCGACCACCGCCAGGCCGGCCATCGTGGCGAGCAGGGTGAGGGCCACGGCGTCGGCGCTGCCGGGCGCTGCCGCGGCAGCGTGGCCGATCAGTTCGCCGGTGAGCGCGCTGCCGGCGACGATGGACAGCGGCCACAGCGCATTCATGCGACGCCGGCGGAAGAAACTTTTCAGGTAGAGCAGGTGCGGCGGCAGGAATTCCTCGCTGAAGTTGCGCACGCCGAAATGCAGGTTCAGCTTGGCCGACAGCCGCATGCCCCAGAGCAGCAGATAGCTGTGCAGCGCGGTGGCGTTGGCGGCGTCCAGGGTGAGCAGGTAGATCAGCAGCGCGCCGCCGGCGATGGCCAGCTCGTGATGGATGATGGCCTCGGTCGCGTGACGGAAATGCGCGAGGCCGTCGCAACCCGCGGCGCAGGCGTGCTTGCGCGGGCCGGTCACCCAGCCCATCAGGAAGCTCATTTCCATCCAGCCCCACACCACCAGCGCGCTGGTGAAGCCGCAGTAGCTGCCGAGGGCGCTGTCGAGCCGTGCGCTGTGCTGCAGGCCGACCAGCGCGGCGATCGCCAGCACGCTGGCCACCGTCATGCTGATGCGGAAGGTGCGTCGCGGCAGGCCGTCCAGATAGAGGATGACACCGGTCGCCGCCCACCACAGCGCCAGCGCGTAGAGCAGGGGCAGCGCCCAGCCGGGCAGGGCGCCGTCCATCGCGCTCACCAGGCCGGCGACATGCGCACGTCGTCCGGCACCGCGTTCGGTTTGACCGGATGCAGGTAGAGGCGGGCGAAGGTGCCGAAGGCGGCCACTGCGCAGGCGCCGCGCTTGAGCAGACCGGTGATGCCGCCCTGCTGCTTCGCCGCCTCGTTTGCCCGGGCCAGCGCGAACAGCCGCTCGAGGCCGGCGCGGAAGGACGGGTTGTCGGTGTCCAGCGTCAGCGGGAACACCTGCCTGGAAATGTCCGAGGTGATGCGGAAGACCGCGTAGTCGTAGCTGTCGGCCTCCAGCCCCATGGCCTGGTGCAGCTGCGGCCGCATGTGGTCGCGCACGTACATCGTGGCGTACACCGCGAGCAGGAAGAAGCGCACCCACAGCAGATTGGCGCCGCGCAGCAGGTGAGGCTGGGCGCGCAGGATGAGGGCGAACGATTCGCCGTGCCGGAATTCGTCGTTGCACCAGCGCTCGAACCAGCGAAAGATCGGGTGGAAGCGCAGTTCGGGATGGCGCTCCAGCTGACGGTAGATGGTGATGTAGCGCGCGTAGCCGATCTTCTCCGACAGATAGGTGGCGTAGAAGATGTACTTCGGTTTGAAGAAGGTATAGCGCTTGGTGCGCTTCAGGCTGCCCAGATCGACGCCGAGGCCGTAGTCCTTCAGCGACATGTTCAGGAAGTTGGCGTGGCGCGCCTCGTCGCGTGCCATGTAGGCCATCAGTGCCTTGATGTCCGGGTTGTCGACGTTCTTCTTGATTTCGTTGTACAGCACGCAGCCGGAGAATTCGGAGGTGATCGAGCTGATCAGGAAGTCCATGAACTCCTGGTGCAGGGCCGGCGGCAGGTCGCGGATCTGTTCGCCGAAATCGGCGCTGCGCTGGAAGTGATCGTGATTGTTGTCGCCTTCGTACTCCAGCATCATCGCGTCCCACTCGGCGCGCACCGGGCTCACGTCGAGGCGGTTCATCGCGGCGAAATCGGTGGTGTAGAAGCGCGGGCTCAGCATGGTGCTGACGCGCGCCTTGTCGGTGGCTTCGGCGGAAACGGCGACCTGCGGCGCAGGCTGTGTGGCAGTGCTCATGGCTGTGCTCCCGATGCATGCAGGGTGGGGCGGCCGGCGTCGAGCAGCCGACCGAAGGCGCCGGCGTTCACCGGCCCGAAGGATTCGAGGTCGACGCGGCGCGCCGTGCTCCGATCGACCAGCGTGAGCCGGCCGTCGGCGCGGGCGATCAGCGAGAACGGCTGTTCCGGCCCGATCTGCTGACGGCGGCGTTCGCGCACCAGGCCGCGCAGGGTGCCGCGCACGAAGCCCTGTTCGCCGACGAAGGATTCGATCTGCGTATCGGTTCGCGCATCGATTACCGCGATGCTGCCGTCCGGCCTGTCTTCGAAACGCAGCTCGCGGACCGCGACCGCAGCGGCGTCCGGCGTCGCGATCGGCGTGCCGGACAGGCGGACCAAAGCCACCGCGGCCAGCACGCCGGCCAGCATCAGGCCGATGGCGAGCAGCGGCCAGCGCGGCAGTGCAGGTGCGGTGTGTGCGCTCATGCTGCGTTCCTCAGTGAGCGGCGAGTTGCGGTGCGCGACCGGTGCGGCGGGCACGCGGCGCGGGCGCATCGGCCTTCTGCGCGGCCGCTGCGGGCGCCGTTTGCGGTGCGTCGCTGCGCGCGGCCTGCCACGCTTCGGTCAGCAGGGCGGCGACACGGGTGGCGTCGGCGATGCAGCACAGCATCGGCTCCGGCCGGGCGGCCCGCCACGGACGGGCGTGCGGCCACAGGTGCAGCAGCGCGATGCGATCGGGCGCAGCCAGCAGCAGCGGAATGTTGCCGTGACCCTTGCGCGTGAGCTTCAGCCCGGCCGCGTCGATGCGGTTCAGCGGCAGGTTGAAGGTGAGGCTGAGCACGATGCCGACGCGCATGACGACGCGCCGGTCGGTGATCGTATAGACCGTGGTGCGCGCGCTCAGCCAGGCCAGCAGCGTCATCATGCCGAGCGCGGCCAGCACCAGAGGCAGCAGCATCAGCACGGCACTGGCGGCGTCGCCGAAGCGGCCGCCGTCGGCGACGACGAAGCCGGCGCGCAGCGCCAGGATGACCGCGAAGTAGAGCGCCAGCGCACGCACGTGGAAGCGCTCGCGCGCCAGTTGCCGCCAGTCCGGGCCACCCTGCCAGAGCAGTCTTTCGTCCGCCGGCAGTCGCTCCGGCAGGCCGGGCGCGGCTTCGAACTCGTGCTCGTGACCGTCGTGGCGGACCGCGCGCAGGCCGCTCACAGCAGAGGTTCCTTGCGCGACGCTTCGGCGTACAGCGTGCCGCCGCCGTAGTAGGCCATCACCTTCTCCTCTTCCAGCAGCGTGATGCGGTCGGTCGCCTTGGGTTGCGGCACGCTGGCGAACTGGTGGCCGAGGATGGACGCCACCTTGACCGCACGTTCGCCGACGCGGCAGAAGTTCATCGGCAGCAGCACGCGACGCGTACCACCGCCGGCCGGCACATCCAGTTCGAGGTAGCGGAACATCGCTTCCGAGCGGTCCACCCACAGATCACGCACCACGCCGCCCTGTGCGCCGTCGGCACCGATCACCGGCAGGCCGCGCGGGTCGGTGTCCTGATGCGCGACGTCGTAGTCGGGTGCGTCGCGCAGCGGCACGATGCGCAGCGCGCCGTCGAAGGTGAGGTCGGGCAGGTCGGCGCGGTCGGCCCAGGCGCCGGGGCCGACACCGTCGAGCATCGGGTTGCCGGTCGGGTCCAGCGGTGCGCCCGGCCAGTTGCCGCTGGGCGTGGCTTTCAGCGTCTGCGGCGACCGGAAGTCATTGGGCACGGTGACCGTGCGACCGTCCTGCAGGCGGAAGGTCTTGGGATCGGGGATCGGCGGAAAGCCCTGCACGCGAATGCTGTCGGAACGGTCCGATTCCAGCGGGTAGCCCTCGCGCTTGCTCTCCTGATGCAGGTGGTAGATCAACCCCGCGAAGAAGATCCAGAAGACGTACAGCACGATCTGTGCGACGTCGAAGTACTGGGTGATGGCGCCGGTTTCCATGGTCATTCTCCTGTGTGATGGATGTTCAGCCGGGGAAATCGGCCAGTCCGAACTTCGCGCTGGCCGGGACCGGCGCGCGCGGGGCGCTGCGCACCAGTGGTCCGAGTGCGACCAGGCTGGCGAACAGCAGATAGATTTCGCAGTGATAGACGAAGCTGTAGCCGGTGGCCGGCGAGGCGAGTGCCGGGCCGAGCGCGCCGGTGGTCGCCAGTGTCGACACGACGTCGCGCAGCGCACCGCCGAAGGCGATCGCCAGGCCGGTGCTGCAGGCGTGCACCGCACCCCAGGCGCCGAGCGCCAGCCCGTTCATGCCGCCGCTGTCGAGGCCCATTGCGGCGGTCAGCATGCCGACCGAAAACAGTCCGCCGCCGAAGCCGATCAGGCCGACGCCGCCGTGGAACAGCGCGGTCGACTGCAGCGGCTCGGCGAACACGACGGTCGAGAAGGCGACGATGCCGATCAGCGCGCCGAAGGCGGCGACGCGGCAGGCATCGACGCCGCGCGCCAGCGTGCGTGCCGCGAAGGCGAAGGCGGCCAGCGCGCCGCAGGCCATCAGCGCGGTCAGTGCGGTGGTGGCGCCGACGCCCATGCCCAGCACCTCGGCGCCATACGGTTCGAGAATGATGTCCTGCATGCTGAACGCGGCGCTGCCGAGGCCGAGCGCCAGCAGGTAGCGGGTGGCGCGCGCATGCGTCGAGAACTGCTGCCATATCGTGCGGAAGGGCTGGCGCGGCGTCTCGGTGCTGCGCGCGCTGCGCGCCTCCTGTTTCCACAGCGCGGCGATGTTCAGCGCCATGGTCAGCATGGCCGATCCCTGGATCACCTGGATCAGTCGCAGCTGCGAGAAGTCCGCCAGCAGCAGACCGAACAGGACGCCGCTGCCCACCATGCCCGCCAGCAGCATCAGGTACATCAGCGCCACCACGCGCGGCCGCGCAGCGGGCGGCGCGAGGTCGGTGGCGAGCGCGAGGCCGGCGGTCTGCACCGTCTGCATGCCGGCGCCGACCATCAGGAAGGCCAGCGCGGCGCCGGCCTGACCGACCCATTCGGGGCCACGCGTATCGCCGGACAGCAGGATGAGCGAGAAAGGCATGATGGCCAGTCCGCCGAACTGCACCAGCGTGCCCATCCACAGATAGGGCACGCGGCGCCAGCCGAGCGCCGAGCGGTGGGTGTCCGAGCGGTAGCCGAGCAGCGCGCGGAAGGGCGAGAACAGCAGCGGCAGCGCCACCATCGCGGCGACCAGCCAGGCGGCCATGCCCATCTCGACGATCATGACGCGGTTCAGCGTGCCGATCAGCAGCACGGTGGCCATGCCGACCGACACCTGGAACAGCGACAGGCGCAGCAGTCGCCCCAGCGGCAGCGCCTCGCTGGCGGCGTCGGCAAAGGGCAGGAAACGCGTGCCGACACCGGTCCACAGCCGTGCGGCGCGGGCGTTCAGTGCGGGCAGGCCGAGCCCTCTGCGCGGCGCGTTCATGTGCGCACCAGTTCCATCGCCTGCGAGGTGTAGAAGCCGCTGGCCACGCGTTCGCTGCGCAGCGGCGCCATCGCGCGCAGTCCGTCCTCGTCGGCGATCAGCCGTCCGAGCACCGCCGCGCGGACCGGTTCGATCGCCGGCGCGCGGTTGCCGCGCGGGAAGAAGCGGCCGACGAAATGCATCGCATCGAGGGCGCGCGTGCTGGGCGGGAAGGTGAACAGGATGGAGGCCGCGGTGCGCGCGGCCAGCCCCGACAGCACGCGCACGGCGTCGCGCGGACGGTAGTGGATCAGCGAATCCATCGCCACCACGTGGTCGAAGTGGCCGAGCGCGGGGTCCAGCATGTCGCCGGCGCGGAAGTCGATGCGGCCCGCCAGGCCATGCGGCATGCGTTCGCGCGCCAGCCCGACCAGGGTCGGCGACAGGTCGATCGCCACCACGTGGGCGCCCCGGCGCGCCGCCTCGACCGCCAGCGCGCCGGTGCCGCAGCCGGCGTCGAGCAGGCGGCAGCCGCTCAGATCGTCGGGCAGCCAGTCGAGCAGCGTGGCGCGCATGCGGTCGCGGCCGGCGCGCACGGTGGCACGGATGCGGCCGACCGGTGCATCGGAGGTGAGCCGCTTCCAGGCGTCCACCGCGGTGCGGTCGAAATAGGTGGCGATCTCGCCACGGCGTTCGAGGTAGGAGCTGTCCATGATCAGTCGAATCCCAGCAGGTCGAAAATGTCGCGGTCCTTCATCGGCGCGCATTCCAGCGGATCGGTGCCGGCCCACAGCGAGGCGGCCAGGCGCAGGTATTCGTGCTGCACCGCCTCGACCTCGACCGTCGGATCCATCTCGAACAGCGTGGCCTTCTTGAGCCGGCTGCGGCGGATCACGTCGAGGTCGGGAAACTGCGCCATGGTCTTCAGGCCGACCCGCTCGTTGAAACGGTCGATCTGGTCGGTGGCGTTGCTCCGATTGGCGATGACGCCGCCCAGCCGCACCTTGTAGTTCTTCGACTTGGCCTGGATGGCGGCGACGATGCGGTTCATCGCGAAGATGGAATCGAAGTCGTTGGCGGTCACCACCAGCGCGCGGTCGGCGTGCTGCAGCGGCGCGGCGAAGCCGCCGCACACGACGTCGCCGAGCACGTCGAAGATGACCACGTCGGTTTCGTCGAGCAGGTGGTGTTCCTTCAGCAGCTTCACCGTCTGCCCGACCACGTAGCCGCCGCAGCCGGTACCGGCCGGCGGGCCGCCCGCTTCGACGCACATGACGCCGTTGTAGCCGGGGAACACGAAGTCCTCGGGCCGCAGTTCTTCCGAGTGGAAATCGACGGTTTCGAGAATGTCGATCACCGTCGGCACCAGCGACTTGGTCAGCGTGAAGGTCGAGTCGTGCTTGGGGTCGCAGCCGATCTGCAGCACGCGCTTGCCGAGCTTGGAAAAGGCGACCGACAGATTGGACGACGTCGTGCTCTTGCCGATGCCGCCCTTGCCATAGACGGCGAACACCTTGGCGGTGCCGATGCGCAGCGTCGGGTCCTGGTGCACCTGCACGCTGCCTTCGCCGTCCGGATGCGAAGGGCCGCGGCGCGTCGTCAGCGACGACAGCGGGACATGGGTGGTGGTGACTGTATTCACGGTGCGGCCCTGGAAAGGTGGGTGAGGTGCGTCATGCGCTGGCCCGCTGGAACACGCCTTCGAGGCGGTCTTCCAGTTCGTCGCCGGCTTCGCGCAGGCGCGCGAGCACGCTGTCGTCCGGCTGCCAGTAACGTCGGTCGTGCGCCTCGATCAGCCGGTTGGCGAGCTTGGCGGCGGCGGTGGGGTTCAGTTCGGCCAGCCGGCTGCGCATCTTTTCGTCGAGCACGAAGGTCTGCGTCAGCTGCTGGTACACCCAGGGCGATACCTGGCCGGTGGTGGCCGACCAGCCCATGGTGTTGGTGATGTGCGCTTCGATCTGGCGCACGCCTTCGTAGCCGTGCGCCAGCATGCCTTCGTACCACTTCGGGTTCAGCATGCGGGTGCGCGTTTCCAGCGCCACCTGTTCGTCCAGCGTGCGCACCGATCCTTCGCCCAGGGTCTGGTCGCCGATATAGACCGGTGCCACCGCGGCGTCGGCGCCGCGGGCGCGGCGCACCGCGCGGGAGATGCCGCCCAGCGTGTCGAAATAGGTGTCGACCGTGGTCACCCCCAGTTCGACCGATTCGAGGTTCTGGTAGGCCAGTTCGACGTCGGCCAGCACGCTGGCGAGCAGCGCGCTGCGGGCGACCGGCCGGCCGCTGCGACCGTAGGCGTGGCCCTTGCGGCGGGTATAGGTTTCGGCCAGTTCGTCCTCGTCGTCCCAGCGGCTGTTCTCGATCAGATGATTCACGTTCGAGCCGTAGGCGCCTTCGGCATTACCGAACACGCGCAGCGCAGCGGTTTCGAGGTCACAGCCGTTGGCGGCCTGGAAGGCCAGCGCGTGCTTACGGATGAAGTTGTGCGCCAGCGGCTCGTCGGCGCTGGCGGCGAGGAAGGCGGCTTCGGCCAGCATGCGGATCTGCAGCGGCATCAGGTCGCGGAAGATGCCGGACAGCGTGATCACGACGTCGACCCGCGGCCGGCCGAGTTCTTCCAGCGGCACCAGCTGCGCGCCAACCAGGCGGCCGTAGCTGTCGAAGCGCGGTTTCGCACCCATCAGCGCCAGCGCCTGCGCGATCGGCCCGCCTTCGCTCTTCAGGTTGTCGGTGCCCCACAGCACCATGGCGATCGATTCCGGGAACGGGTGACCGTCGTCGGTGTGGCGGGCGAGCAGGCGCGCCGCCTGTTTCGCGCCATCGATGACGGCGAAGGCGCTCGGGATGCGGAAGGGGTCGAAGCCGTGCAGGTTGCGGCCGGTCGGCAGCACCGCCGGCGTGCGCAGCAGATCGCCGCCGGGGGCCGGGCGCACGAAGCGTCCGTCCAGCGCGTGCACCAGCGCATCGACTTCGTGGTCCTTGGCCAGCAGGCCGTTCGTTTTCGTCAGTTCGGCAATCAGTGCGCGCGTGCCGTCGTCGTCGGCCAGGTTGCCTGCGCTGCGGATGCGCTCCGGGCTGTCGCCGCGCATGACGGCGGCAATCATGGCGCGCGGCAGTTCGATGCCGTGTCCGGCCTGGGCAACCGCGTGCAGCAGGTCGGCGCGTTCGGTTTCTGTCGGCGCCTCGCCCACCACGTGCAGACCGCAGGGGATGAGCGTGCGCTCCAGTTCATGCATCTGCAGGCCGAGCGTCGCGATGGCGGTTTCGCTGTCTGCCCACGGCGGTGTCGCCGCACTCAGTTCGAGTGCGGCCGCCTGCGCCTGGATCAGTGCAGCCAGTGCCGGCGCCTCGCGCTCGCTGCCCGGTTCGCGTGCGCGCCAGCGCTCGACCGACACCTTCATTTCGGCCAGTCCGGCGTACAGGCCGGCCTGGGTGACCGGAGGCGTCATGTAGCTGATCAGCGTGGCGCCGGATCGGCGCTTGGCCAGCGCGCCCTCGGACGGATTGTTCGATGCGTACAGATAGAGGTTGGGCAGTGCGCCGATCAGGCGGTCCGGCCAGCAGGCGCCGGACAGGCCGGCCTGTTTGCCCGGCATGAATTCGAGCGCGCCGTGGGTGCCGAAGTGCAGCACGGCATGCGCGGCGAAGTCCTCGCGCAGCCAGCGGTAGAAGGCGGAGAAGGCGTGCGTCGGCGTGAAGCCCTGTTCGAACAGCAGACGCATCGGATCGCCTTCGTAGCCGAAAGACGGCTGCACACCGACGAACACGTTGCCGAAGCGGGCGCCGAGCACGAACAGGTGGCGGCCGTCGCTCAGATCGCGGCCGGGCGCCGGGCCCCAGTGCGCCTCGATCTCGCTCAGCCAGGTTTCGCGTCGCACGTGCTCGTCCGCCGGTATCCGGTGATGCACATTGGCCGGCGCACCGAAGCGCTCCGCATTGCCGGTCAGCAGCGCGTCGCGCAGTGCCGCCTCGCTGGCCGGCATGTCGATCTGGTAGCCCTCGCGCTTCAGCGCGCCGAGCGTGCGATACAGCGAGGCGAACACGGACAGGTGGGCCGCGGTACCGACTGCGCCGCCATTCGGCGGGAAGTTGAACAGCACGACGGCGACCCGGCGCTGTGCCCGTTCGGCGCGGCGCAGCGCGATCAGCCGCGCCACCTTGTCGGACAGCATGTCGGCGCGTTCGGCGCACACGTGCATGTCGCGTCCGCCTTCGCTGGGCGGGAAGCTGCAGCGGCGCGCACAGCCTTCGCAGGTGCCGCCGGCACCGGCGGAGCGGCCGCCGAACACCATCGGACTGGTGGCGCCATCGAGTTCAGGAATGGCCACCATGATGGTGTTCTCGACCGGCAGCAGGCCGCGCTCGGAGGCGCCCCACTGTTCCAGCGTCTGGAACTCGACCGGATGGGCAGCGAGGTAGGGCACGTCCAGCTTCGCCAGCAGGTCTTCGGCCGCCTTCGCGTCGTTGTAGGCCGGGCCGCCGACCAGCGAGAAGCCGGTCAGCGACACCACCGCATCGACCACGGCGCGGCCGTCGCGGATGAAGAAGCGCTCGACCGCCGGCCGCGCGTCCAGGCCGGTGGCGAAGGCGGGAATGACCGACAGGCCGCGCGCTTCGAGTGCGGCGATCACGCCGTCGTAGTGGGCGGCGTTGCCGGCCAGCAGGTAGGAACGCATCAGCAGCACGCCGACCGTACCGCGTGCCTCCGGCGCGGTCGGCAGCGCGGCGACCTGTTCGGCGATGCGCTGGGCGATGCGCGGGTGATAGACGCCGACTTCCGGATATTCGAACGGTGCGCCCGGTTTCATGCGTCCGCGCAGGTGGGCGCGCGGGCCGTCGGCGTAGCGGTCGATCAGGAAGCGCACCATGTTGGCGACGTTGTCCTGCGAGCCCGCCAGCCAGTACTGCAGCGTCAGGAAGTAGGCGCGCACGTCCTGTGCGGTGCCGGGTATGAAGCGCAGCAGCTTGGGCAGGCGGCGCAGCATGCGCATCTGCCGTTCGCCGGAACTGCTGCCGCCCTTGCCGGCGTTGCCGCGCAGTCGTTTCAGCAGCGCCATCGGGCCGCTCGGCGGCGCGCTCATGTCGAAGCGGCCGATGCGGGTGAGCCGCGCGACCTCGCCGGCCGACATGGCGCACACCATGGCATCGCACTGTTCGCGGCGCGCGATCAGCGCCGGCAGCACCGGGCGGAAGTGGTCCTCCATGAACAGCATGGTGGCGATGACGATGTCGGCGGCGGCGATGGCGGCTTCGCAGCGCGCCAGCGCCTCCGGCCGGTCGCTCCATTCGGATGCGGCGTGCACCTCGAGTTCCAGACCGGGCAGTTCGCGCCGCAGCGCGCTGCGTGCGCGCTCGGTGGCACTGGCCAGGTGGGTGTCCATCGTGACGATGACCACGCGTATGGGCGTGGCATCGGCGGTCGAGGGCTCAGCGTGCGAAGTGAGCTTTGGCATCGTAGAGCGTCTCCACCGTGATGGTGCTCAGTCCGCGGCTGCGGGCGTAGCTTTCGGTATTGCGGCGCGCCTTGCCGCGGACGAAGAACGGAATCTTCTTCAGTTCGCGTTCGCCGTCTGCGGTCCAGGCCGGGGCGTCGTCCGCGTCGCTCATGCCCAGTTCGGCCACCGCCATCGTCTGTACGGCGACGGCTGGCAGATGCGAGGCGGGCGCGGCGTCGTTGAATTCGAAGTCGTCGCGGAACATCTGCAGCAGGTGTTCTTCCAGCCCCATCACCAGCGGGTGCACCCAGCTGTCGAACAGCACGTTAGCGCCTTCGAAGCCATACACCGGGCTGTAGCGGGCCGGCACGTCCTGTACGTGGATCGGGCTCGATATGACGGCGCAGGCGATGCCCAGCCGCTTGGCGATGTGGCGCTCCATCTGCGTACCGAGCACCAGCTCCGGTGCGGCGGCGGCGATGGCTTTCTCGACTTCGAGGTAGTCGTCGCTGATCAGCGCCTCGACGCCGTAGCGCGCCGCCGCCTCGCGCACGTCGCGGGCGAAGTCGCGTGCGTAGCAGCCGAGGCCGACCACGGTGAAGCCCATCTCCTCCGCCGCGATGCGTGCCGCGGCGATGGCGTGTGTCGCGTCGGCGAAGATGAACACCCGCTTGCCGGTCAGATAGGTCGAATCGACCGAGCGCGCATACCAGGGCTGACGCGAGGCCGAAGCGCCGCGGCCGGCGGCGCCCGGCGTTTCGGCGCCCAGCAGCGGCGACGGATCCACGCCCGCCAGCGCGGCGACTTCGGCGATAAAGTCGCGCGTGGCGCCGACGCCCATCGGAATGGTCCGTGTCGCCGGCATGCCGAAGCTGCGGCTCAGCCAGCCGGTCAGCGTGCGCGACACTTCCGGGTAGAGATCGATATTGAAGTCGGCATCGGGCAGGCGGCGCAGGTCGTCGACCGAGGCGCCGAGCGGCGCCACCACGTTGACGTCGATGCCGAGCGCGTCGAGCAGGCGGCGGATTTCGGTCACGTCGTCGCGGCAGCGGAAGCCGAGCACGGTCGGGCCGAGCAGGTTGGCGCGCGGGCGCCGTGCCGGGTCGCGCGGCGGACGTGC
Organism: Methyloversatilis discipulorum; assembly: GCF_018780585.1. Classification (GTDB taxonomy): domain Bacteria; phylum Pseudomonadota; class Gammaproteobacteria; order Burkholderiales; family Rhodocyclaceae; genus Methyloversatilis; species Methyloversatilis discipulorum_B. The sequence goes on from NZ_JADMJL010000015.1 coordinate 43,299, forward strand.
GGCGCCGGGCGCGGGCACGCGGTCGGCGAGCAGGGTGCGCGCCAGGTGATAGAAGGTTTCGGCGGCGCCCCAGTTCTCCTTCTTCGAGTAGGCGGGCAGCTCCAGCGCCACCACCGGTATCGGCAGCTGCATGCCGGCGGCCAGCGCGCCGGACTGATCCTGGATCAGTTCGGCGGTGCAGGAGTCGCCGACCAGCAGCGCGGCCGGATGGAAACGCTCAAAGGCCTCGGCCACGGCGGCCTTCACCAACTCGGCGGTGCTGCCGCCGAGGTCGCGCGCCTGGAAGGTGGTGTAGGTGACCGGCGGCCGGCGGTCCTGCCGTTCGATCATCGTGAACAGCAGATCGGCATAGGTATCGCCCTGCGGTGCGTGCAGCACGTAATGCAGGTCGCGCATCGAGCTGGCGACGCGCATGGCACCGATGTGCGGCGGTCCTTCGTAGGTCCAGAGCGTGAGCTGCATCGCGTGCCCCTTCAGACGGCCAGCCGTGCGCGGCGCGCGAACGGGCGGGCGAACAGTTCGGCCAGGTCGCCCGCCTGGTCGTAGCCGTGTATCGGCGAGAACACCAGTTCGATCGACCACTTGGTGGCCAGCCCTTCGGCTTCCAGCGGGTTGGCGAGGCCGAGGCCGCACACCGTGAGGTCGGGGCGGGCCGCGCGCACGCGGTCGAGCTGGCGATTCAGGTGCTGGCCTTCGCTGAGCACGATGTCGTCCGGCAGCAGCGCCAGTTCCTCACTGACCATCTGGCGGTCGAGGAAGGGCGTGCCGACCTCGATCAGCCGCATGCCCAGTTCGCGCTGCAGGAAGCGGGCGAGCGAAGGTTCGAGCTGCGAGTCGGGCAGCATGAACAGGCTGCGCCCGGCCAGCAGCGGGCGCTGTCGTGCCAGGGCGGTTTCGGCGCGCGCACGCGCCGGGCCGGTCACCGCGTCGAATGTGGCCGGGGTTACGCCCCAGGCGCGGGCGGCCGCCTGCAGCCAGGCGGTCGAGCCTTCGGCACCGAAGGGGTAGGGCGCGCGCAGCAGGCGGGCGCCGCGGGCGATCAGGGCGCGCACGGTGTCGCCATTGAAGGGCTGGGCCGGCAACAGGTCGGTGTTCGGACCGATCGCCGGCACGTCGGCCGCGCGGCGGCCCGGCAGGAACACGACGTCGGCGATGCCCAGCTGTTCGAACTGGCGGCGGAACTGGTCCTCGACGATGTCCGGCAGGCAGCCCACCACCATCAGCTGGCGCGCGTCGGTGTGCGGCATCAGCGGCACGAAGGTGCGCAGCGCGGCGTCCTCGCCCTGGGTGAACGTGGTTTCGATGCCGGACCCGGAATAGTTCAGCACGCGCACCTGCGGCAGCAGCCGGGCGTTGAGCCGCTCGGCGGCACGAGCGAGGTCGAGCTTGATCACTTCCGACGGGCAGGAGCCGACCAGGAACAGCGTGCGGATTTCCGGCCGGCGTTCGAGTAGCGTGACGCACAGGCGGTCGAGTTCGTCGTTGGCGTCGGCCATGCCGGCCAGGTCGCGGTCGGTCAGGATGGCGGTACCGAAGCGCGGTTCGGCGAAGATCATGACGCCGGCGGCGGACTGGATCAGGTGGGCGCAGGTACGCGAGCCGACCACCAGGAAGAAGGCGTCCTGCAGCTTGCGGTGCAGCCACACGATGCCGGTCAGGCCGCAGAACACCTCGCGCTGGCCGCGTTCGCGCAGCACCGGGCGCTCGTCGCAGCCGCTGCGGGTGGCGATCGGAATGTCGTGCAGATTGCTCATGCCTGCACCACCGCGCCGTGGTTGCCGGCCGCCGGAGTCGCCGTGTCGAGCCGCGCGGCGCGCAACTTGAGCAGGAACTGTCCAGCGTTGATGACGTAGGTGAAGTAGGCGGCCAGCGCCAGCCACATCAGGCCGGTCGCGTCCAGCATGCCGGTCGCCAGTGCGACCAGATAGGCGGTGTGCAGCGCCAGCACCGCGAAGCTGAATACGTCTTCCCAGAAGAAGGGGCGGGCGAACAGCCAGACGCCGAACACCGCCTTTTCCCAGATCGAGCCGGTGACCATGATGGCGTACAGCAGCAGCGTCTTGATCACCACCGACCAGACCGCCGCCTGCAGGCCCTCACCGGACCACAGATAGCGCAGCACGAGCATGAGGCTGATCGCGAAGGCGATGAACTGCACCGGCGCCAGCACCCCCTGAACCAGGGTCCAGGGTGACTCATCCCGCCGGCGGCGTTCCTCCGGCGTATAGAGCGGTGTGTGCCGCGTCGCCGGTGAGGCCTCTCTGTTGCGCATCGTCGCGTCTCCTCTGTCCTCGTAATCGAATCTAGACGGCCGGGGACAAAGTGTCAATGTAAATTGACGTCACGACGAAATTACATCGGCGGAATGACAATGCGCGCGGTCCAGCTGGCCATTCGGGCCAGCGCGTCATCGAAATTGACAAGTTAACTTGACAGTGCAGGGTGGCGCGCTCTATTCCTACATTGTTGGCGTCCAGTTCTGCAGACATCGTCGAACCCACGCCTTCCTGCCCAGAGACTTGCTCGCCCTCGTCGTCAGTGCCACCACGGACACTGGGTTCACCACCCGCAGCAGCCGTACAGCCCGTCCGCATCCATGGGGCGTCCACCGGGGGCGCATCCGACACGGCCGGGGCACGACAAGAAGACCCAAGGAGGCAGGAAGATGGCCGGGATGACGCAGCGAGGCGCCCGCAGGGCGCAGGTGTCGGTAGAGAGCTTGTCCGTGCAGGAGCAGGGCGGCGTGAGCCACTTCGGTGGGCCGCCGATCGGACCGCCCGTATTTGCCGCCCCCGACTGGCTGGGGGATCTGGCGCAGACGATAGAAGCGGAAATCATTCCACGGCTGATGCTGGCGCACGGCGATCTGGTCGATCTGCCGCCGGCCGGGGCGGGCGCAACGACCATCTCGGCGCGCGAAATCCACGAATTTGCCAACCTCGTGCTGGCACAGGATGCTGGCGTCGTACGCAACTGCGTGCAGGCGATCCGCGCCCGCGGCGTCGAGCCACGGGTCATCTGTCTCGACTTGCTGGCGCCGGCGGCGCGCCGGCTCGGCGAGCTGTGGGAAGCCGATCTGTGCGATTTCACGCAGGTCACGCTCGGCCTGTGGCGGATCCAGCAGGTGCTGCACGACGTCAGCCCGAGTTTCCGCAGCGATCTGCATTCGGGCGAGACAGGCCGCCGCGTGCTGCTCGCCACCTTGCCGGGAGAGCAGCACACCTTCGGTATGTCCATGGTGGCCGACTTCTTCCGCCAGCGCCGCTGGGACGTGCGCCTCGACACACCGGGTCCGCGCGGCGAAGCGCTGCGCCTGCTGCGCGCCGAGCGCTTCGATCTGGTGGGCGTGTCGCTCGGCAGCGAAACGCGCTTCGATGAACTGGCGGAATGGATCACCACCGCTCGCCGCGTGTCGCTGCAACGCGACATCGTGGTGATGGTCGGCGGCCCGATCTTCGCCAGCCGGCCGGAATGGGTGCCGCTGGTCGGCGCCGACGCGACCGCGCGCGATGCGAGCGCCGCGGTCGATGTGGCCGAAGCATTGCTGCCTGTGCGATTTGCGCATGGGTGATCAGTTTCTGGAGGGTATCGATTGGGTTCGGAGCAGGGGCGCGATCAGATCGCGAAAATGGACGCCGATGCGGGAAGGTTGACGGTGAAGCCTTTTGATTCGCCGATGGGTTTGCTACATGGCGTCGATGCCGAGTCGGCTGCACGACTCATTGCCGCCGCCTCCGACGTTGCGCTGTTGCTCGACGACAAGGGCGTCATCCGCGACCTTGCATTCAACGACGGCGCGCTGCTGCCCGAGGCCGGCGCGCGCTGGCTTGGGCGCCGGTGGACCGAGGTGGTGACGGTTGAAAGCCGCCCCAAGGTCGAGGCGCTGCTGCAGGACGCAGCCAGCGGCGAAAGCCGCCGTGCGCGGCACGTCAATCATCCGGTGCAGGGCGGCAGCGATCTGCCGCTGCTGTACTCGACCGTGCGCATCGGACACGACGGCACGGTCGTCGCACTCGGCCGCGACCTGACGGCGCTGTCCATGCTGCAGCAGCGGCTGGTCGATGCGCAGCAGTCGATCGAACGCGACTATGCCCGCCTGCGCCAGCTCGAGGCGCGCTACCGCCTGCTGTTCCAGATGACGTCGGAAGCGGTGCTGGTGGTCGATACCGTCAGCCAGCGCATCGTCGAGGCGAATGCCGCCGCCAACCGGATGCTGGGCGAGGACGCGCGCAGCGTGGTCGGCCGCAATTTCCCGGAAGGGCTGGACGACGCCGGCAATCAGGCGGTGCAGGGACTGTTCGCCGCGGTGCGTGCCAACGGTCGTTCCGATGACGTCCGCGTGCGCGGGCCGGGGGGTGGCGACTGGCTGGTGGCCGCCTCGCTGGTCAGACAGGACGCCGCATCGCTTTATCTGGTGCGGCTGTCGCAGATCGGTGCCACCGGCACCGAATCGGGCGAGCGGATGTCGGTGGTCGATGCGGTCGAAATGGTGCCGGACGCCTTCGTGCTGACCGGCGAGGACGGCGTCATCCTGACCGCCAACCAGGCCTTCGTCGATCTCGCGCAGCTGGCAAGCATCGAACAGGCGCGCACGCAGTCGCTCGAACGCTGGCTTGGCCGTCCGGGCGTTGATTTCAAGGTGCTGATGGTGAACGTGCGCCAGCACGGTTCGATCCGCCTGTTCTCGACCGTGCTGCGCGGCGAGCACGGCTCGGACGTCGACGTCGAGGTGTCGGCGGTCGCGGTGGACCGCGGTGAGCGTCCGTGCATCGGTTTCACCGTGCGCGGCGTCAGCCGCCGCATCGAGCCGGAACCGCGGGTCAGCCGCGAGATGCCGCGTTCGGTCGAGCAGCTGACCGGCCTGGTCGGTCGCGTGTCGCTGAAGGATCTGGTGCGCGAATCGACCGATCTGATCGAGAAGCTGTGCATCGAGGCGGCACTCGACATGACGCACGACAACCGCGCGTCGGCGGCTGAAATGCTTGGCCTGAGCCGGCAGAGCCTGTACGTGAAACTGCGCCGTTATGGCATCGGCGATCTCAACGCCGATCAGGGCGACGACGGCGGGCAGGAGCCGGGCGAGGAGTGATCCGGAGCGGGTCGGTCGGCCGGGTGGCACCCCGCCGACCGCGTCCGCACGGCGCTGTCGTGAAGCACGGTCGGCGACCTTGCGCCGGGTGTCAATCAAAATGGACTGAATGAGTGTAAGTTTGTCTTGACGCTCTTGCGTGTCAAGCCTACTGTTAGCTCATGACACGTCCAGCCCTCTCTGCCGTTGCCGAACTGCTCAAGCCCATCACCTGGTTTCCGCCGATGTGGGCTTTCGGTTGTGGCGTCGTCGCCTCCGGCCTGCCGGCCGGGGAGCGCTGGCAGGTCGTGCTGCTCGGCGTGCTGTTGGCAGGGCCGCTGGTCTGCGCGACCAGCCAGGCGGTGAATGACTGGTTCGACCGTCATGTCGATGCGATCAACGAACCGCAGCGTCCGATCCCATCCGGTCGCATGCCGGGTCACTGGGGTCTCTACATCGCAGTCGCCTGGACGCTGCTGTCGCTGCTGGTGGCGACCGCGCTCGGTCCCTGGGGCTTTGCCGCCGCCGCTGTCGGCCTGCTGCTGGCTTGGGCCTACAGCGCGCCGCCGCTGCGGCTGAAGGCCAACGGCTGGTGGGGCAACACCGCCTGCGCGCTCTGTTACGAAGGTCTGGCCTGGGTGACCGGTGCGGCGGTGATGGCCGGCGGTGCGATGCCCGACCTGCGCAGCCTGCTGCTGGCCGGCCTGTACAGCGCCGGCGCGCACGGCATCATGACGCTGAACGACTTCAAGTCGGTCGATGGCGACCGTCGCATGGGCATCGCCTCGCTGCCGGTGCAACTGGGGGTTGCGCGCGCCGGTCGGGTCGCCTGCTGGGTGATGGCGGTGCCGCAAGTCGTCGTCGTCGCGCTGCTCGCGCACTGGGGCGCGCCGGCACACGCTGCGCTGGTGGGCATGCTGCTCGGTGCCCAGCTGATGCTGATGTCCCGCCTGCTGGACGACCCGCGCGCGCGCGCGCCTTGGTACAACGGCACCGGCATCACGCTCTACGTGCTCGGCATGCTGGTGAGCGCCTTCGCACTGCGCGCGCTCGGAGGCGACTGACATGAACAACGCCCTCGGCTGGATCGGTATCTTCCGCCTCGGTCTGGTGCAGACCGCGCTCGGCGCCATCGTCGTGCTGACCACGTCGACGCTGAACCGCGTCATGGTGGTCGAACTGGCCTTGCCGGCCATGCTGCCGGGCGTTCTGGTGGCGCTGCATTACGCGGTGCAGATGCTGCGGCCACGCCTCGGGCACGGATCGGATCTGGGCGGGCGGCGCACGCCGTGGATCATCGGCGGCATGGCGGTACTGGCCGCCGGCGGCACGCTGGCCGCAGTCGCCACCGTGCTGATGGCCGATCACTTCGTCGCCGGTGTCGCCTTGGCGGTGCTTGCCTTCGCACTGATAGGCGTCGGTGTCGGCGCCGCCGGCACCTCGCTGCTGGTGCTGCTCGCCAAGCGCGTGGACGACGGCCGCCGTGCGGCCGCCGCCACCATCGTCTGGATGATGATGATCCTCGGCTTCGCCGTCACGGCCGGCATCACCGGCAAGCTGCTCGATCCTTTCTCCGGCGAGCGGTTGTTGCAGGTCGTTGCGGGCACCTCGGTCTGCGCCTTCATGCTGGCGCTCGTCGCCGTGCGCGGCGTCGAGGGCGCCGGCCCCGCTGCGAACACGGTGTCGACGGGGCTGCCGCACTCTCCTCTTCAGCGCACCCCATTCCGCGCTGCGCTTGCCCAGGTCTGGGGCGAGTCGCATGCGCGGCTTTTTACACTGTTCGTGTTCGTGTCCATGCTCGCCTACAGCGCGCAGGACCTGATACTCGAACCCTTTGCCGGCACCGTGTTCGGCTATTCGCCCGGGCAGTCGACCCAGCTGTCGGGCCTGCAGCACGGCGGCGTGTTCGCCGGCATGCTGCTGGTGGCGCTGACCGGTACCGTGTTCGGCGGCCGGCAGATCGGCTCGCTGCGGCTGTGGATCATCGGCGGCTGCATCGCCTCGGCCTGCGCGCTGTCGGGCCTGACCGCCGCTGGCTTCAGCGGCCAGGGCTGGCCCTTGCGCGAAACCGTGTTCCTGCTCGGCGTTTCCAATGGCGCGTTCGCGGTGGCCGCAATCGCGTCGATGATGCGCCTGGCCGGCCAGGGCGGCGCTGGCCGCGAGGGCGTGCGCATGGGTCTGTGGGGCGCGGCGCAGGCGATCGCTTTCGCGCTGGGCGGATTCGCCGGCACCGTCGCGGTCGATCTGACACGTGCCCTGATCGCCGAACCGGGCGTCGCCTATGCGCTGGTGTTCGCTGGCGAGGCGCTGCTGTTCATCGTATCGGCCTCCATGGCGATGCGGATTTCCGGCCTGCAGCCGGCGACCGTGGCGGCGCGTGCGCCGGCCGCGCCGTTACCGCTGATGCCGCGCGCGGAAGGAGAGGCCTGATCATGGAAAGCTACGATGTGGTGGTGGTCGGCGGCGGGCCTGCCGGGGCCACCGCGGCGACCGATCTGGCGCGACGCGGCTACGCGGTGCTGCTGCTCGATCGCGGCGGGCGAATCAAGCCCTGCGGCGGCGCGATACCGCCGAAGGCGATCGAGGAGTTCCGCATTCCGGATGAACTGCTGGTCGCCCGTGCCCGCTCGGCACGCATGGTGGCGCCCAGCGGGCGCGCGGTCGACATGCCGATCGACGGCGGTTTCGTCGGCATGGTCGATCGCGAGCAGTTCGACGAATACCTGCGCGAACGGGCCGGACTCGCCGGCGCGCATCGGCGCAGCGGGAGCTTTCAGCGGGTGAGCCGCGACGGTGCCGGCTCGGCCGTCGTGCATTACCGCGTCGGCGAGCAGGGCGAGCGCTGCGTGCGCGCCCGCGCCATCATCGGCGCCGACGGTGCGCTGTCGGCGGTCGGCCGGCAGTGTGTGCCGGGCGCCGACCAGGTGCCCTGCGTGTTCGCCTACCACGAGATCGTGCGCGCGCCGCAGACCGGTTTCGACGGCAGCCGCTGCGATGTCTATTACCAGGGCCGGCTGTCGCCCGATTTCTACGGCTGGGTGTTCCCGCACGGCGACACGGTCAGCGTCGGCGTCGGCTCGGCGCGCAAGGGCTTCTCGATACGCGGCGGCGTCAGCGCCTTGCGCGACAGTGCCGGCCTCGGCACAGCCGGCACCGTTCGCAGGGAAGGCGCGCCGATTCCGATGCGCCCGCTGCGGCGCTGGGACAATGGCCGCGACGTGGTGCTGGCCGGCGACGCGGCTGGCGTCGTCGCGCCGGCGTCCGGCGAAGGCATCTACTACGCGCTCAGTGGCGGCCGGCTGGCGGCCGAGGCGGTCGACGCCTATCTGGTCACCGGCGATGCGCGCGCGCTGAGGCTGGCGCGCAAGCGTTTCATGAAGGCGCACGGCCGGGTGTTCATGGTGCTCGGCATCATGCAGCGCTTCTGGTACGCGAGCGACAAGCGGCGCGAACGCTTCGTCAGCATCTGCCGCGATCCCGACGTGCAGCAGCTCACCTGGCAGGCCTACATGCACAAGCGGCTGGTCCGTGCGCGGCCGCTGGCGCACATGCGCATCTTCTTCAAGGACCTTGCGCACCTCTGCGGCATCGTGTCGCCATGAATGCCCGGACGGCCACGCGCTGGAAGCCGGTGGCCGTCGCTGCACTTGCCGCGCTTGCGGTGGCCGGCCTGGGCGGTGCCATGACCGATCTGAGCGACTGGTACCGTGCGCTCGCCAAACCCGCCTGGCAGCCGCCGGACTGGGCTTTCGGGCCGGCCTGGACCCTCATCTTCGGTCTTGCCGCCGCCGCCGGCGTGCTCGGCTGGCGCCATGCGCCGGACGCGCGAGGGCGTCGGCAGATGCTGGCGATGTTCGCCGCAAACGGCGGCCTGAACGTGCTGTGGAGTGCGCTGTTCTTCCATCTGCGCCGTCCCGACTGGGCGCTGGCCGAAGTCGTGCTGCTTTGGCTGTCGGTGGTGTTCCTGATGGTCCGCCTGCGACCATGGTCCGCACGTGCGGCCGCGCTGTTGCTGCCGTATGCGGTGTGGGTCGCGTTTGCGGCAGCGCTGAATCTGTCCATCGTCCGCCTGAACGCCCCCTTTGGCTGACGCGCCGCACTTTTTGACGCCGGTCACGTGTGCCGGCAAGCGACTTGCCGTAGCATGCAGGCGTTAAACTCAAGCAATTGAAGGCGTTGTCGCGATCGCGCCGTCGGCAGTCCGGTGATCAGCGGGTGTGCGCCCGTTGAATTGCGCTCACCGGGCTTCCCGAACCACGCGGCAGCGCATGTCCCGGTCCAGGCCGGGCCCGAAATTTGCAGCAGGGCGGCCTCGTACCTCTCCGTCCTGCTTACCAGGCCCATGCCGTGAACAAGCTACCGAACGATCCAGGAGACCTGAGCGCCTTCTCCGATGTGGCCCCGGAGTTGGCCGACATGCTCGTGTCGGTCGCCAGCGACATCGCGCTGGTGATCGATGAAAAGGGCGTCATCCGCAGCGTCGCGCTGGGCGGCACCGAGCCGGTCAGCGCCGCAGCCGGCGAATGGCTGGGCCGCCAGTGGATAGACACGGTGACGCCGGACACCCGCCGCAAGGTCGAGGACCTGCTGAACGAGGCGGCCGAGTCGGGCGTTTCGCGCACCCGCCACATCAATCACCCGTCGCTCGCCGGCAGCGATCTGCCGGTGGCCTACACCGCGGTGCGCCTCGGCCATGGCGGCCCGCTGCTGGTGGTCGGACGCGACCTGCGCGCCGTCTCGGCGATGCAGCAGCGGCTGGTCGACGCCCAGCAATCGATGGAACGCGACTACTGGCGCATGCGGCAGGCGGAAACCCGCTACCGCCTGCTGTTCCAGATCGCCACCGATGCGGTACTGGTGGTGGACGCCGACACGCTGCGCATCGTCGACGCGAACCGTGCCGCCGGCCGTCTGTTCGGCGGTACGGTGCAGGACATGCCCGGCCGCCAGGCCGGCTACGCGCTGGCGCCGTCCTCGCTGCCCGTACTGGAAGAGCTGCTGGGCACGGTGCGGGTGTCCGAGCGCCCGGGCGACGCGATGCTCGACCTGGCGTCGGGCGGGCGCATCCACGCGTGGGTATCCTTGTTCCGCGACGAAGGCAGCACGCTGCTGTTGATGCGCGCCTGGCCCGAAGGCGGGCAGATGCCGCCAGCGGTCGACGATGCGATGCTGCCGGAACTGGTGCGTCTGACACCCGATGCGGTCGCCTTCACCGACGAACAGGGGGTGTTGCTGAGCGCCAATCCGGCTTTCGTCGAGCTGGTGCAGGGCGTCGACATGGCGTCGCTGCGTGGCCGCTCGATGGCGGAATGGCTGTCCGGCGAGAGCGACGGACTGGGTGCCCTGATCGCAGCGGTACGGCAGAGCGGCACGCTGCGTCTGGCGACGCGTCTGCGCAACGAGCGCGGGCACGACGTCGATGTTGAACTGTCGGCTGTGCTGATCCATAACGGAGACTCGAACACCATCGGTCTCATCATCCGCGCAGTGCAGCCGCGCGGTCCCGGCGTGGGGGTCAGGGGTCGCATGCACTGAGCGTGTCGCGCAAAGTGAACGATCCTCTCTACAGTCCGCCCTTCGGTCAGGCCGACCTGACCAACTGCGAGCGCGAACTCATCCACCTTGCCGGCTCGATACAGCCGCACGGCGTGCTGCTGGTCGTGCGTGAATCAGACCTGCAGGTGCTGCAGGCCAGCCTGAATACCGAACAGTGGCTGGGCGTGCAGCACGCGGCGGTGGTCGAGGCGCCGCTGCCGGCGCTCGGTGGCGACCTGGCGGCGCGTGTGCGCGAACTGGGCCGGACGCTGACCGAACTCGAACTGACGCCTTTCCACTGCAGCACCGGCCACGGCGGGCTGTTGCGGCATTTCGAGGGCATGGCGCATCGCGGGCAATCCGGCACGCTGATCGTCGAACTCGAGACCGCCGGGCCGCCGGCCGAGGACGTCGCAGCCCAGGCCCTGCTGGCGACGGCGGTGCGACGCTTCAGCGAGGCGATGAGCGTCGATGCACTGGCCGACACTGCGGTGCAGTCGATACGCGAACTGACCCGTTACGACCGCGTGATGGTGTATCGCTTCGACGCCGACGGCCATGGCGAGATCGTCGCCGAGGCGCGCGACGACCGGCTCGACACCCTGCTCGGTCACCGCTATCCGGCAACCGACATTCCGCAGCGCGCCCGCGATCTCTACCTGCGCAACCGGGTGCGCGTGCTGGTCGATGCGCGCTACCTGCCGGTCGCCGTCGAACCGCGCCGGCTGCCGCACGGCGGCGAAGAGCTGGACATGTCGATGTGCCACCTGCGCAGCATGTCGCCGCTGCACATCCAGTACCTGCGTAACATGGGCGTGACCGCCACGCTGGTGGTGTCGCTGGTGCGCGAGGGGCGGCTGTGGGGGCTGATCGCCTGTCATCACTATTCGCCGCGGCGCATCCATTACGCACAGCGCGCCGCCGTCGACGTGCTGGCGGAGGTGATGTCGACGCGCATCGCGGCGATCGAGAACTATGTGCGCACCCAGGTCGACGTGCTGGTGCGGCGCATGGAACTGCGGCTGATCGAGGCGACGTCGACCGAGGGCGACTGGCGTGCGGCGCTGATGCGCAACGCGCGCACCCTGCTGCAGCCGATGGACGCTAGCGGTGTCGCGCTGCTGCACGACGGCGAACTGCTGACCGCTGGCGAGGTGCCGTCCACCGAGTCGGTGCGCGCGCTGGCCGGCTGGGTCTCCGGCGAAATGAAGCAGATGCTGTTCAGCTGCGCCTCGGTCGAGCGCGCCAACCCGGCGCTGGCCTACCTGACGCCGGGGGTGTGCGGCGTGCTGGCGATCGATCTGTCGACGCGGGGCCGCAATCTGCTGATGTGGTTCCGGCGCGAGCAGCGTGCCAAGCTGACCTGGGCCGGCGACCCGGCGAAGCCCATGGTCGACAACGATCCGCTGACCTTGTCGCCACGACGCTCCTTCGAGGCGTGGTCGGAAATCGTGCGCGGCACCGCGGCACCGTGGTCGCGCGCCGATCTGGCGCTGGCGCGCGCGATCGGCGCCTCGCTGCGCGACGTGATCATGCAGACGCAGGCGGTGCGCCTGCTCATCGCCCAGCACCAGCTTGAAAAATTTCGCACCGCCGTCGACGAGTCGCCGGAGCCGCTGCTGGTTGCCGACGGCGACGGCCGCATCCTGTTTCCCAGTCCGGCGCTCGCCGGCATCCTGCCGGGCGGCTGCCGGCAGCCGGTGAATTTCGACGAACTGGCGGCGCTGTTCGAAGATCAGGCCTCGGTGCGCGATGTGTTGAGGTCGCTGCGCGAAGGACGTGTGTCGTGGCGTGGCGAGTGGCGGATGAGCGGTGGCATTGCGCTGGGCGTGCGCGCCGACGTCGTGCCAGGCCCGCGCGACGCCGTGCTCGGCTGCATCCTGATGTTCACCGACCTCACCGATGCGAAGCGCACCGAGGCGGCGCGTCGCCATCTCGAACAGTCGCTGACGATGACCGGTCAGGCCGATGCGCAGCTGACCACGCGCGAGGCGCGCGGCCTGCCCGACGAAGTAATGGGCGCCATCCTGGCCAATGCGAGCGTGGCGGCAATGGAGCTGACCGACACCACGGCGTCGATCCCGGTCGCTACGCTGATCGAGGAACTGGAGGCATCGGCGACGCGCGCCGCGGCGGTCTATGCCCGCCTGCGCGAATTCAACCGCCCACTCTGAGCCTGGCGGCGTCGCCGGCCGGCAGCGCCTCGAAAATGTCCACGTGACGCAGGAAGGCGGCTTCGGCTTCACGTGCGATGTCCGCCCGCGTGGCGTCGTCGCGCGACGGACCGTCGAGTGCGGCGCGCAGTCGTGCGCTGAGTTCGGCCGGCGCATGGGCACCGAAGCGGTAGAAGCGGGTGCCGGTTTCGCCGTCCAGCGCGAAGCACCGTGCGACGATGCGCTGCAGGATCTGTCCGCCCTGCAGATCGCCGAGGTAGCGCACATACACGTGCGCGAGCAGCAGTTCCGGCCGGCGCGCCGACAGTTCGCTCAGGCGCGCGGCGTAGTCCGCTGCCGCGTCGACCAGCGGCAGCGCGTCCGCCCAGCCGTCGCCATGCAGTGTGGCCAGGTCGGCTTCCAGCGCCGCGCAGCGCGGCAATCCTTCGATGTCGAGTCCGGCCAGGCCGGGGTGCGCCGCATGCCGCGCCAGCGCGGCTTCCAGATCGCGGTAGATCGGGTGCAGGTTGCGCAGCAGGATGCAGTAGGCGGTCAGCCCGAGTTCGCCGCGCAGCAGCGCCGGCATCGGGCCGCTGCGCTCGACCTGCGTGTGATGTGCTGCGGTTACCTGTCTGAGGCGCTGCGACAGCGGGGGCTGTTCGGTGGCGTGCATGGGGAAGGGTGCGTCGGCCTGTCAGTCGTGTACGGTGTGCGGATGCGGCAGCGTGCTGCCGATCTCTGCGTGGAGCGCTCGCATGTCCGACCTGTTGGCGAATGGTGTGTTGATCGACCTGATCATGATAGGGGTTTTGTTCGAAGCGGCGGCACTGGCGCTGCTGCATCGCCGGCGCGGCCTGGGCTTCGCGCCGGGCCGCTGGCTGCCGACGCTGGCCGCCGGCCTGTGCCTGATGCTGGCCCTGCGCGCAGCCCTCACCGGCGGCGGCGCGACCCAGGTGCTGTTCTGGCTGGCGGCGTCCGGCGTGGCGCACGGCTGCGATCTGTACCTGCGCCGACCGCGGGCGCCCTGATCGACTGCAGTCTCATCACCGACTTCCGGTAGCATCCGCCGCGCGATCCATGCCGTGCGGATCGACCCCGACAACACTCACAGGATTTCGCCATGGCCGGAGCCAGCCTTCTCGCACTGATCGACGACATCGCCAGCGTACTGGACGACGTGTCCGTCCTGACCAAGGTCGCCGCCAAGAAGACGGCCGGCGTGCTCGGCGACGACCTCGCGCTGAACGCGCAGCAGGTGGCCGGCGTCAAGGCCGACCGCGAACTGCCGGTGGTGTGGGCGGTGGCCATGGGTTCGGTGCGCAACAAGCTCATCCTCGTGCCAGCGGCGCTGGCCATCAGCGCCTTCGTGCCGGCGGCGGTGACGCCGCTGCTGATGATGGGCGGGCTCTTCCTCTGTTACGAAGGCGTCGAGAAGCTGGCGCACAGATTCCTGCACGGCGCCGACGAAGACGCCGCGCACCGCGCCGAGCACCTGAAGGCACTGGCCGACGAACAGATCGATCTGGTCGCGCTGGAGAAGGAAAAGGTGAAGGGCGCCATCCGCACCGATTTCATCCTGTCGGCCGAAATCATTGCCATCACGCTGGGCACCGTGGCCGATGCGCCTTTCGGCACCCAGGTCGCCGTGCTGGCGGGCATTGCCGCCATCATGACGGTCGGCGTGTACGGACTGGTGGCGGGCATCGTCAAGCTGGACGACGCCGGTCTCTACCTGAGCCGCACCGCCTCCGGCGCGACGCGTGCGCTCGGTCGCGGCATCCTCGCGCTGGCGCCGTGGTTGATGAAGGCTTTGTCGGTGGCCGGCACCGCCGCCATGTTCCTGGTTGGCGGTGGCATCCTGACACACGGCATTCCGGCGCTGCACGACCGGATACATCATCTGTCGGAGGCAGTGGGTTCGGTGTGGGGCGTGCTGCTGCCCTTCGTCGCCGACGCACTGACCGGCGTCGTCGCCGGCGCGATCACGCTGGCCGTGGTGCTGGGTGTGAAGAAGCTGCGCGGCGGCGCGGCCGCCTGACCCGGCGCGGACTCAGCCGGCCGGGCTCAGATCGGGCTTCAGTGCGCCGCGGTCGTCGAACACGACGCAGTTGCCGTGCCAGTGGGCGCCGCCCACTTCCTCGAAATAGCGCAGGATGCCGCCTTCGAGCTGCCACACCTTGTTGAAACCGGCCTTCTTCATCAGGGGCGCGGCCTTTTCGCAGCGGATGCCGCCGGTACAGAAGGTGACGATGGGTGTGTCCTTCAGGTCGGCGTACTGTTCGAGCGCGGCCGGGAACTGACCGAAGCTGTCGACGCCCGGATCAAGCGCATTGTCGAAGCTGCCCTGCTCGACTTCCCAGCGGTTGCGTGTGTCGATGATGACGAAGGGCCGCCCTTCGTCGTACCAGCGCTTCAGTTCGGCCGGCGGCAGATAGGGCGCTGGCGTCTCGGTCGGGTCGAAGTCCGGCGCACCGACGGTGACGATTTCCTTCTTCAGCCGCACGCGCAGCCGCTTGAAGGGCAGCGTGTCCGAACTGCTCCACTTCACGTCGAGCGCGGCGAAGCGAGGGTCCTGCCCGAGGTTGGCGAAGAAGTCGCGCAGATCGGCTTCGCGGCCGGCGAGGAAGATGTTGATGCCTTCGCTGGCCAGCAGCACGGTGCCGAGCAGCTGGCGTGACTGCGCCGCGTCGTGGATGCGTGTGCGCAGCGCTTCGCGGTCGTCGAGGCGGACGAAGCGGTAGGCGGCGGTGTTGGCGTAACGGGTCATGCGCGGTGTCCGGAGATCAGCGCTCAAGTATACCTGTCGCTTCGTTCGTCCCCGGCTGCGCTCAGCCCAGCGCCTTCATCAGGTTGTAGGCACTGAGACCGCTGATCAGCGTACCGACCAGCACCAGCAGCGCACGCGCCGGCAGCGCACGGCACAGGAAGGCGGCCAGCGGTGCGGCGAACATGCCGCCGGCGACCAGGCCGGCCACGGTGGCCCACGGGGCGGCGTCGATGAAGATGACGAAGGCGCCGGCGCTGGCGATGGCGATGAAGAACTCGGCGAAATTCACCGAACCGATGGTGCGGCGCGGGTCCTGACCGGCGCCGACCAGGCTGGTCGTGACCACCGGTCCCCAGCCGCCGCCGCCGGCGGCATCGACGAAACCGCCGAAAAGCGCCAGCTTGGCGACGTGCTTCGGCTCCTGTGCCGGCTTGCGCCGATGGCGCCACGCCTTGGCCAGCACGTAGATGCCCATCACCAGCAGATAGCCGGAAATCCACGGCTTGAGCGCAGCGCCGTCGAATTTCGTCACCACCAGCGCACCGAGCACGCCGCCGATCACGCCCGGTATCAGCAGTTTGAGCATCAGCTTGCGGTCCACATTGCCCAGCCGCAGATGCGACAGGCCGGACAGGCCGGTGGTGAAGATTTCGGCGATGTGAACACTGGCACTGGCCACCGCGGGCGAGGCGCCGGTGCCGAGCAGGAAGGTGGTGGCGGAAATGCCGTAAGCCATGCCGAGCGCGCCGTCGATGCTCTGCGCGATGAAGCCGACGGCGGCCGCCTTCAGGAATTCGTCCGAGGTGACGACGCCGATGACGATGTCCAGTGCCGCCGACGGGTCGCCCAGAGGCAGGCCGCGCGCGAGCAGGATGGCGGCCAGGCCGAACAGCGTGAAGCCCATGAACCAGCTGGCGACGGTGGCCAGCGGGTGCGCCTGCGCGCGGTCGATCACCTGCTCGACCGGCGGCAGGCCGAGTGCTTCGTGGGCTTGTCCGACCTCGGTGGGCCGGGTGTCGATGTGGCGGATCTTCACTGCGCGTCGCTCGATATCTCAGGGAGCGCGCAGTCTAGTCAGCAATGCTTATTCAAAAAAGTGATATTTAGTTCTATAGATATCACTCAATTTTCTTTTGTTGGGCGGTGCGGGCGCGCGATCGGCTAGCGGTAAGGCCGCCGCCAGTAGCCCCAGGGGTAGGCGGGGTAGTAGGGGTAGCCGTACATCCACATGCGGTCGCGTTCGCGCATCGCCTCGCGCATGCGCTCGGTCTCGATCAGCGTCTGCTGCATGTAGTCGATCACCTCGTCCGACACGCCGTCCTCGCGCAGCTTCGCCAGCTGAGAGGCCTTGAGCGGGTAGAGCGCGCGGCTCTCCTCCAGGCGCTGGATGATTTCCGCCGGCGGGATGCCGTCCTTCGACATCTGCACGATTTCGTCGGTGGTCGGCGCCGGCGGAAGCGGCGGCGCAGTGACGCAGCCGCCGAGCGTCAGGGCGAGGCCGGCGAGCAGCAGGCTGCGGCGCAGGGTCAGCGTGTACATGCGACTCTCCATATCGGGTCTGTGTGTCAGAGTCGTTCGACTGCGTCGGAGTTCGACGCGTCGTCGAACAGGCGCGACCAAATGGCACGGATGGCCGTGCGCTCGGCCACCACCTCGTCCTTCGGCACCCGGGCTTTCGGCGCATCGTTCAGCCGCAGGCCGTGCTGCAGGTGGCGCAGGCGGCGGTAGGCGTTGCCGGCGGCGACCGCGTCGAGCGCGGGCAGCAGGCCGACCTCCGAGGCGATGCGCAGCAGCGCGATATTGCCGAGGTTGCCGGTCAGCTCAGGATGCGCACCCGAATGGGCCAGCACCATGTACTGCACGGCGAACTCGAGGTCGATCAGACCGCCGGCGTCGTGCTTGATGTCGAACAGTTCGGACTTGTTGGCGTGGCCGTCCATCATCTTCTGCCGCATGTCCAGCACTTCGCGGCGCAGCGCGGCGACGTCGCGCGGCTGCGTCAGCAGGTCGCGGCGGATCGCCTCGAACTGCTCGCCGACCGCGGCGTCGCCGGCGCAGAAGCGGGCGCGCGTCAGCGCCTGGTGCTCCCACACCCAGGCCGACTTCTGCTGATAGTCGCGGAAGGCCTCGATCGAACTGACCAGCAGGCCGGACTCGCCATTCGGCCGCAGCCGGGTGTCGGTTTCGAACAGGATGCCGGCGCTGGTATGGCTGGACAGCCAGGTGAGCATGCGCTGCGCCAGTCGCGCATAGGTTTCAGGCGCCGACTCGTGCGGGTCGTCGAACAGGAAGATGACGTCGAGGTCGGAGGCGTAGCCCAGCTCCTTGCCGCCCAGCTTGCCGTAGGCGATGACCGCGAAGCGCGGCGTGTCGCAGTGGCGACGGGTGAGCTTGCGCCAACACATGTCCAGCGTGATGCGCAGCATGACGTCGGCCAGCGCCGAGAGGTGGTCGGACAGGCGCTCGACCGACAGCTCGCCCGCCAGGTCGCGCGCCAGCAGCCGGAACACCTGGGCGTGGTGGGCGTCGCGCATGGTGTCCATCTGCCGCTCGGTGTCGTCGCCCAGCTCGTCCAGTTGCTGGCGCAGCGCCTGCTCGAAGGCCGGCCAGTCGGGTTCGGCGGTGAGCAGGCGGGCGTCCAGCAGTTCGTCGAGCAGGATGGGATGGCGCACCAGATAGTTCGCCGCCCAGCTCGACGCGCCGATCAGCCGCGCCACCTGGCTCAGCGCCTGTGGAAACTCGGCCAGCAGCGCCAGATAGGCAGCCCGCCGGCTGATGGTTTCCAGCAGGTCGAGGCCGCGCAGCGCGGTGGCCGTGGGCTGCGGCGTGTCGCGGCAGGCTTCGAGCAGCTTGGGTACCAGCGCGTCGACGCGGGTGCGCGAGCTGTCGGGCAACTGGCGGTAGCGGCTGCCCGACTTGAAGGCGGACAGGCGGCGCGCCAGTTGTTCGGTGTCGTCGAAGCCCATGCCGTCGAGCGCGCTGTGGCAGTCATCGCACGGCGCGCTGTCCTGACCGATGTCCTGCCAGACGGCACGCGGCGTCGGCGTCGAGCTCTCCTGCGCGCCGAATACGGCGTCGAAATGGCGGCTCACGTGGCCGCGGTGGTGGTCCAGTTCGTCCAGCAGCGCGGCGTAATCGCCGAAGCCCATGGCCGAGGCGACCAGCGCCTGGTCCTCGGCGCTGGCCGGCAGCTTGTGTGTCTGCGCGTCCTCGACGTACTGCAGGCGGTGTTCGAGCCGGCGCAGGAAGACGTAGGCGGACTGCAGCTGTTCGACCGCGTCCTCGCCCAGCACGCCGCGCATCGCCAGCCGGTCAAGCACCTTCTGCGTCGGCCGGATCTGCAGCGCGCTCTCGCGGCCGCCGCGGATGAGCTGGAACACCTGGGCGATGAATTCGATCTCGCGGATGCCACCCGGACCGAGCTTGATGTTGTCCGCCATGTCGCGGCGCGCCACCTCGCGGCGGATCTGCGCGTGCAGGTCGCGCATCGCGTTGATCGCGCCGAAATCGAGGTATTTGCGGAACACGAAGGGCTTGCGCAACGATTCCAGTTCGTCATTGACGCCGCCGGTCAGCGCGCGCGCCTTGATCCAGGCGTAGCGCTCCCATTCGCGGCCTTGCGTGACGAAGTAGTTCTCCAGCATGTCGAAGCTGCAGGCCAGCGGGCCGGAGTCGCCGTTCGGGCGCAGCCGCATGTCCACGCGGAACACGAAGCCGTCGGCGGTCACGTCGGCCAGCAGTTCGATCACCTTGCGGCCGAGCCGGGTGAAAAAGTCGAAGTTGTCGATGCGCTTGCCCGGCCCGGTCGGCGTTTCGCCGTCGGTTTCGCCCGATTCCGGATAGACGAAGATGAAATCGACGTCGGAACTGACGTTCAGCTCGCGCCCGCCCAGCTTGCCCATGCCGATGCAGATGAAGGGCTGCACGGCGTGGTCCGACTCGCCGCGCGGTTCGCCGAAGCGCTCGACCAGCGCGGCGCGCGCCTGATCGACCGCCACCCGCACCGTCTGTTCGGCCAGCAGTGTCATGCCCTCGGTCACCTCGTCCAGATCGGCCAGACCCGCCAGATCGCGCACGATCAGGTGGGCCATGGTGCGGGCGCGCAGCCGGCGCAGCGCCGATTTCAGCGCCGCCTCGTCACCGTGTCCGAACGGCGTCTGCGTCAGCCATTCGCCGAGCAGGGCCGCGCTGATCTGGGCCTGCAGCGTGCTGCCCAGCGCCTCTTCCAGCGCCGGCCGCGCGTCCAACAGGCGGGCGAGGTAGCGGCTGTGGCGGCGGGCGTGGGCGATGGCGGCGGGGGCGTCCATGTCAGGCTTTCTCGTATGAAGATGGCGATTATGCAAAAAACCGCGGTGCGGGCCGGCATGTAAGCATGGCCTTACAAAGCGCGACAGCGCCTGCGTTGCGGGTAAACTCCCGCATCGTTCCATAAATGCAGTCATCGCCGGTTTGACTGCCCGCAAATCTTGTCCGACTCCGCCCACGCTGAACTCGCCGCCGCGGTCGCCACCGTCCGCGCGGCAGCGGCCCGCCCCATGTGGCGCCGTATCGCCGGGCGGCTGTTCGACGCGGCGCTGGTCGCCTACGTCGTCGTCGCCTGCATCGTGCTGGTCGCTCGCCACTGGGTGCTGCCCGAGGTGGACCAGCACCGCGCGCGCATCGAACAGGCGCTCGGCGACGCACTGCAGCGCCAGGTGCGCATCGACAGCCTGAGTGCCGACTGGAGCGGCCTGCACCCGCAGCTATCGCTGCGCGGCCTGACCCTGCTCGACGAAGCCGGCCAGCCGGCGCTGCGGCTGGAACAGGTCGAAGCGGCGCTCGGTTTTTCGTCGCTGGTGCGCGGCGAACTGCATCTGCACCGGCTCGACATCAACGGCCCCGACCTCTGGATACGACGCGAGGCCGACGGCCGCTTCTTCGTCGCCGGTCTGGAAATAAGGCAGGACGGCGAGCGGGGTGGCTTCATGCGCTGGCTGCTGTCGCAGGGCCAGATCAATATCCGCGGCGCGCGGCTGGAATGGGACGACGCGCTGCGCGAAACCGCGCCGCCGCTGCAGCTCACCCAGGTCGATTTCCGCCTCGACAATTCCGGGCGCGACCACCGCTTCGGCCTGTCGGCGCGGCCGCCGAGCGAGCTGGCACAGCGACTGGACATCCGCGGCGACGTGACGCTGCCCGACCGCGAGGACTGGCGCAGCGCGTCGGGCGAACTGTTCGTGTCGCTCGAAGGCGCCGACATGGCCGTCTGGCAGACCTGGGTCGATTACCCGCTCGAACTGTCGCAGGGGCGCGGTGCGGCGCGCGCCTGGACGCGTTTCGACGGCGCCCGGCTGGCCGAGGTGACGGGCGAACTGGCGCTGGCCGACGTCCGCTTACGCCTGGCGCCCGAACTGCCGCTGCTCGACCTGGTCAGCCTGTCCGGCCGCGTCAGCGCCGAACAACTGAGCCAAGAGCGCGTCGTCGCCTCGGCCCGTCAGCTGCAGCTGGCGACCCGAGGCGGGCTGCGTGTGCAGCCGACCAGCATCGATCTGCGCTGGCAGGCGGCGGCCGGCAGCGAAGTGGAGCGTGGCGAGCTGTCGGCCAGTGCGCTCGATCTCGACGCGCTGACCCGGCTGTCGGCCTACCTTCCGCTGCCCGACCCGGTGCGCGACCGGCTGCAGCGCCACGCGGCACAGGGCGTCGTGCATGAACTCGACGGCGGCTGGACTGGCCCGCTGTCGGCGCCGACCGCCTTCCGCGTCAGCGCGCGACTGGAGCGCGTCGGTCTGCGCGCCGACGGCGCACTGCCCGGGGTCAGCGGGCTGAGCGGTCGCATCGAGGGCAGCGACGTGCGCGGCAGCGTGCAGATCGACGCGCCGGAGCTGGTGCTCGACCTGCCGGCGGTGTTCCCGCAGCCGGAAATTCCGTTCTCGCAGTTCAAGGCACGCGCCGGCTGGGCGCGCAGCGACGGCGAAACCGAGGTGGTGATCGAATCGCTCGCCTTCCGCAACGACGACGTGCAGGGTCAGGCGCGTGGGCGCTACCGCACGGCGGGCAACACGGCCGGCGAGATCGACATCGAAGCCAAACTGCTCGACGGCGATGCGCGGGCGGTGTGGCGCTATCTGCCGCTGGACATCGGTCCCGATACGCGCGACTGGCTGCGCACTGCGCTGACCGCGGGGCGCGCGCCGGAGGCGACGCTGAAGCTGCGCGGCCGGCTCGACGATTTCCCGTTCGACCGTGGCCAGCCGGGCATCTTCCAGGTGAAGGTGAAGGCCGAGGACGTGACCGTCGACTTCGGCCCGAGTTGGCCGCCGCTGACCGGCCTGCGCGCCGATGTGCTGTTCGAGGGGCCGCGCATGCTCATCACTTCGCGCGACGGCCGCATCATGAACACGAAGCTGGGCCCGACCACGGCCGAGATTCCCGATCTCGACGCGGCCGAGGAGCTGCTGCTGGTGAAGGGCTCGACCAGCGGTGCGACCGCCGATTTCCTGCGCTACATCGACGCCAGCCCGGTGGCCGAACGCATCGACGGCTTCACCTCGACCATGCGCGCCGAGGGCAACGGCAAGCTGGCAATCGCACTCACCATCCCGCTGCGCCATTCGAAGGACACCAAGGTCGAGGGCGAGTACAGCTTCACCGCCAACAAGCTCGTACTGGACAGCACGCTGCCGCCGCTGACCGACGCGTCAGGCAAGGTGGCCTTCACCGACAGCACCCTGTCTATCCGCAGCGCCCAGGCCAGCGTGCTCGGCTTTCCGATGACACTGGATGTCGGCACCGGCGGCGGTGGCACGGTCAATGTAGACGTGCGCGGCCGCGCCTCGATGGAGGCGCTGCGCGCCCAGTTCGGCCAGCCGTGGATGGCGGCGCTGTCCGGCGTCGCCGGCTGGCAGGCGCGGCTGGGTGTGCGTCGCAACGGCAGCGACATGACGCTGGAGGCCGATCTGTCACAGATCGCCTCGACCCTTCCGGCCCCGTTCGGCAAGGCCGCGGGCGAAGCGCTGGCGCTGAAGGTCGAGCGCATCGGCAGTCTCGACGCGCGCGAAGCGGCACGTCGAGGCCTGCCTGCACTGGGTGCCGAGCGCGAACTGCTGCGGATCGACGCGGGCCGGATGGGCAGCGCCGATATCGTCCGCCGCTCGACGCCGGGTGGCTGGGTGCTGGATCGAGGTGCGGTCGGTCTGCCACAGATGCCCGCCTTGCCCGATCAGGGGCTGGCGCTGGCCCTGACCACCGAAACGGTCGATCTCGATGCGCTGCGCCGTGCCTTTGCCGCGCCCGCGCAGCCAGGTGCGCCGGCGGCCGACGCTCTGCCGGTGTCGAGGGTGAAGCTCGACGCGAAGAATCTGCGTCTGTCCGGGCACTGGCTGGAGGCGGTGAAGATCGACGCGACGCGGCGCGGCGAGGTGTGGGATATCGACCTTGCCAGCACCCAGGCACGCGGCCGCGTGAGTTGGAGCGAACAGGGCAAGGGTCAGGTGAAGGCGCGTTTCGAGCAGCTACGCATCGACACGGAGAATGAGGCGGGCGCCCAGGTCAGCAGCGTCGAGCCGGACGAGGAACTGGACGAATTGCCGGCGCTGGACATCGAGGCCGAGCGCTTCGTACTCGACGGGCGCAACCTGGGCCGGCTCGAGCTGCAGGCCAGCAACGAGCGCCGCGCCTGGCTGATCAACCGGCTGGCGCTGACCATGCCCGAGGGCAGTTTCGTCGCCAGCGGTGCATGGGGGCGCGCGCTGGCCGGCTTGCGCGCAACGCGCGAGACCCGGCTCGATTTCGTCATCGACAGCGAGGACGCCGGCAAGCTGCTCGATCGCCTCGGTCATGCCGGCGCGCTGCGCCGCGGTACTGCCGGCATGAAGGGCATGCTGCGCTGGCAGGGCAGTCCGCTGTCGATCGATTACCCGTCGCTGTCCGGATCGTTCGAGCTGAAGGCGAGCAACGGCCAGTTCAGCAAGATCAATCCGGGCGCCGGTCGCCTGCTCGGCATTCTCAGCCTGCAGTCGCTGCCGCGGCGCATCACGCTGGACTTCCGCGACGTGTTCAGCGAGGGTTTCGCCTTCGATCGCATCGAAGGAACGGTGGCGGTCGAGCGTGGCATCATGAACACCGACAATCTCGAACTGGCCGGGCCGGCCGCGCGCGTGCAGATCAGTGGCAGTGCCAACATCGCCGCCGAAACCCAGAACCTGACGG
Organism: Methyloversatilis discipulorum; assembly: GCF_018780585.1. Taxonomy (GTDB): domain Bacteria; phylum Pseudomonadota; class Gammaproteobacteria; order Burkholderiales; family Rhodocyclaceae; genus Methyloversatilis; species Methyloversatilis discipulorum_B. The sequence goes on from NZ_JADMJL010000015.1 coordinate 67,009, forward strand.
TGAACGTCCAGCCGGCGCTGAGCGACAGCGTGTCGGTCGGCGCGCTGATCGCCAATCCGGCGGTCGGTGTGGCGACCTATCTGGCGCAGAAGGTACTGAAGGACCCGCTCGGGCAGATCTTCTCCTTCCGCTACGCGGTCACCGGTTCATGGGAGGATCCGCTGGTGGCCAAGCTGTCGACGGCGCCGGCGGCCGAATGAGCCTGTCATCCGATTGAAAGGTGCGTCATGAACACTACGACCAAGACCCGCGTTGCTGCCGTGCAGATGGTGTCCGGCCCGGTGGTGGCGGACAACCTGCGGGAAGCGGGGCACTGGATTGCCGAGGCGGCCCGTCAGGGCGCGCAGCTGGTGGCGCTGCCGGAGTACTTTCCGCTGATTTCCGGCGACGAGGCGGACAAGATAGGCATACGCGAATCAGAGGGCGAAGGCCCGATCCAGCGTTTCCTGTCCGACTGCGCGCGCCGGCACGGCATCTGGCTGATCGGCGGCTCGGTGCCGCTGGTGGCGGATGCCGCGAACAAGGTCCGCAATACCTGCCTGGCCTACGGTCCGGACGGGAGCCAGGTGGCCCGTTACGACAAGGTCCATCTGTTCGCCTTCACCCGTGGCGCCGAGAACTACGACGAGGCGCGGACGATCGAAGCCGGCCATCAGCCGGTATCGATCGAGACCCCTTTCGGCCGGGTCGGGCTGTCGATCTGCTACGACCTGCGCTTTCCGGAGTATTTCCGCGCGCTGGGCGACATGAAGCTGCTGGTGCTCGGTGCCGCCTTCACCGAAACCACCGGTCGGGCGCACTGGGAACTGCTGCTGCGCGCCCGCGCGGTGGAGAACCAGTGCTACGTACTGGCGGCGGCGCAGGGCGGCATGCACCCGTCCGGCCGGCGCACCTGGGGTGACTCGATGCTGATCGACCCGTGGGGCAATGTGATCAATCGCCTGGCGCGCGGCCCGGGCGTGGTCGTAGGTGATCTGGATTCGGACTATCTTGTTGAAATAAGGCAGAATCTTCCAGCCTTGGGCCACCGGCGCATCGCTTGCTGAGGTCTCCTCGAATGAATGACCAAACCACTCGCAATCCGTCGAAATTTCCGCACACGCTTGCGGAAGTGACGGTCATGGACGTCGAACGGCTGCGCTCGATGTGCATCGAGCAGGAGGACATTCCCGGTACGCGCGAAATGGCGCAGCAGAAGGACAAGTTCCGCGTGCGCCTGCTGAGCAGCGACAACGAGAAGCGCGAAGGCACCAGCCTGCTGATCGAGAAGATGTACTCGTGGCGCGGCTATCACACGAAGAAGCAGATCGACGAGGCGCCCAACCGCATCACCCTTGTAGCCGAGTTCGACGGCCACATCTACGGCACCATCACGGTCAATCTCGACTCCGACACCGGCCTGTCGGCCGACGAGACCTATCCGGACGTGATGCACGCCCTGCGCGACGAAGGTCGCAAGGTGTGCGAGTTCGGCAAGTTCGCGGTCGAGCAGTCGGTGCGCTCGAAGCGGCTGATGGGCACGCTGTTCCACCTGATGTGCATCTACGCCTTCCGCATCCAGGACTGCGACGATGTGCTGATCGAGGTGAACCCGCGCCACCGCGCCTTCTACGAGAAATATCTCGACTTCGTTCCGGCCGCCGAGGAGCGCATGTGCAAGCGCGTCGGCGCGCCGGCCATCCTGCTGCGGCTGACGCGCGAGCTGTATCGCAGCCGCGTCGATGAACTGGGTGGCCGCTGGCGTGATCTGAAGGAAGAGAAATCGATGTACAAGTACTTCTTCCCGCGCCAGGAAGAGGACGCCATCGCCGAACGCCTGGGGCGTCCGGCGCGCAACTGAACCAGGACTGATGCATTCATGACCACCGGCTCCACCGTCAAGACCCGCGAACCGATGGCGCTCACCGGCGCCGACCTGATGGGCACCGCGCGTGCCACGCTGCTCGCCCCCTTCGATCTCGACCGCGGCGAACTCGACCGCGTGTTCGGGCTGCTTGGCGGCCATCGCATCGACTACGCCGATCTCTACTTCCAGCACCAGTGCAGCGAGGCCTGGAGCCTGGAAGAGGGCATCGTCAAGTCCGGCAGCTTCAACATCGAACAGGGCGTCGGCGTACGCGCAATCCAGGGCGAGAAGACGGCCTTCGCCTATTCCGACGAGATCAGCCTGCCGGCGCTCGAAGCGGCGGCCCGCGCGACACGCGCGATCGCCTCGCAGGGGCAGAGCCTGAGCGCACGCACGGTGACCTCGGCCTCGCCGGTGCCGCTGTATTCGTCGCGCAATCCGCACGCCTCGCTCAGTGACACCGACAAGGTGAAGCTGCTCGAACGGCTCGAAAGCTACGCCCGCGCCGAGGACAGTCGCGTCACCCAGGTGATGGCACACATCGCCGGCACGCACGAGGTGGTGATGGTGATGCGCAGCGACGGCCACATGGCCGCCGACGTGCGTCCGCTGGTGCGGGTGTCGGTCACCGTCATCATGCAGGACGGCGATCGCCGCGAGCAGGGCTCCAGTGGCGGCGGTGGCCGTTTCGACTACGGCTATTTCACTGATGCGGTGCTGCGCGACTACGCGGCGAAGGCGGTGCATCAGGCACGCGTCAATCTCGACGCCCGCCCGGCGCCGGCCGGCACGATGAGCGTGGTGCTCGGCCCGGGCTGGCCCGGCATCCTGCTGCACGAGGCGATCGGCCACGGTCTGGAAGGCGATTTCAACCGCAAGGGCAGTTCCGCTTTCGCCGGCCGCATCGGCCAGCAGGTCGCGTCGCGCGGCGTCACCGTGGTCGACGATGGCACGCTGCCGAACCGCCGCGGCTCGCTGACCGTGGACGACGAAGGCAACCCGACCCGCTGCACCACGCTGATCGAGGACGGCATCCTGGTCGGCTACATGCAGGACAGCCTGAACGCCCGCCTGATGGGCGTGGCGCCGACCGGCAACGGCCGCCGCGAAAGCTTCGCCCATCTGCCGATGCCGCGCATGACCAACACCTACATGCTGAACGGCGACCGCGAGCCGGAAGAGATCATCCGCTCGGTCAAGAAGGGCCTGTATGCGGTCAATTTCGGCGGCGGCCAGGTCGACATCACCAGCGGCAAGTTCGTGTTCTCGGGCGCCGAGGTGTACATGATCGAGAACGGGCGCGTGACCTACCCGGTCAAGGGTGCGACGCTGATCGGTAACGGCCCGGACGCGCTGACCCGCGTGTCGATGATCGGCAACGACATGGCGCTGGACAGCGGCGTCGGCACCTGCGGCAAGGAAGGGCAGAGCGTGCCGGTCGGCGTCGGTCAGCCGACGCTGCGCATCGACGGACTGACCGTTGGAGGCACGGCCTGACGGTCAGTCGCAGCAGCATGCTTACCTGGTTGAGACGCTGGTTCCCGACGCGCGAGCAGATCCTCTCCTCGCGCGTCGTCGCGCCGTTCGCCCATCACCTGCGCGACGACAGTCTGTGGCACGCCAACCGCCACAGCGTCGCGAAGGCGGTGTCGATCGGCCTGTTCTTCGGGCTGATGATTCCGTTCGCCCAGTTCCTGTTCGCCATCGCCACTGCGCTCTTCCTGCGTGCGCACGTCGCGATCAGCGCCGGCTGCACGCTGATCACCAATCCGTTCACCTTCCCGCCGATCTACTGGGCGGCCTACGAACTGGGCAGCTTCGTGCTGGCCAAGCCGGCATCGGTCAGCGAGTCGTCGCAGATCGAACAGAGTGCGGAAAAGATCGGCGAGCTGGCGACCGGCTGGCTCGAAGGTTTCTGGATCTGGCTCAGCGCGGCCGGCCTGCCACTGGTGACCGGGCTGTTCATCATGGCCTGCAGCGCCTCGGTGATCGGCTATTTTGCGGTCCACCTGCTGTGGCGCGAGCGCCGCAACTGAGCCGGTCAGCATCCGCCTGAACGAAGGAAACCCCGCGCCGGGTTAGAATCCACCGCTTTGCAACGGCACACCTGCCGGCGCGGTACCGAACAACGTAGCCATGAACGCTCCCATGCACAAGATCACCGACGACGTCCGCATCAAGGAAATCCGCGAACTTCTGCCGCCCGCGCACGTGCTGCGCGAACTGCCGGCCAGCGATGTGGCGTCCGAAACGACGTTTGCCGCGCGCCAGGCCATCCATCGCATCCTGCGCGGCGCCGACGACCGCCTGCTGGTGGTGATCGGCCCCTGCTCGATCCACGACTACAAGGCCGGCATGGAATACGCGAAGCTGCTGAAAGCGCAGCGCGAGCGTCTTTCGGCCGACCTCGAAATCGTCATGCGCGTCTATTTCGAGAAGCCGCGGACCACGGTGGGCTGGAAGGGGCTGATCAACGACCCCTATCTGGACAACAGCTTCAAGATCAACGACGGCCTGCGCCTGGCGCGCCGCATCCTGCTGGAAGTGAACGAGCAGGGCCTGCCGGCCGGCACCGAATTCCTCGACACCATCACGCCGCAGTACACGGCCGACCTCGTGGCCTGGGGCGCCATCGGCGCGCGCACGACGGAGAGCCAGGTGCACCGCGAACTGGCGTCCGGCCTGTCCTGCCCGGTCGGCTTCAAGAACGGCACCGACGGCAATGTGCGCATCGCCTCCGACGCGATCAAGTCGGCACAGTCGCCGCACGTGTTCCTGTCGGTGACGAAGGCCGGCCACTCGGCCATCGTGTCGACCGCCGGCAACGAGGACTGCCACGTCATCCTGCGCGGCGGCAAGGAGCCCAACTACGACGCCGAGGCGGTCGAGAAGGTGTGCCGCGAACTGGCCGCCGCCGGCGTGCCGGCGAAGGTGATGATCGACTTCTCGCACGCCAACAGCCGCAAGCAGTGCGCGCTGCAGATGGACGTCGCGCGCGACGTCGCGGCGCAGATGGCCTGCGGCGAGGACCGCATCTTCGGCGTCATGGTCGAATCGCATCTGAAGGAAGGCCGTCAGGATCTGGTCGCCGGCAAGGAGCCGGAATACGGCATGAGCATCACCGACGCCTGCCTGGGCTGGGAAAAGAGCGTTGAACTGCTCGACATCCTGGCCGAAGCCGTGCGCGCGCGTCGCCGTGCGCTGGCCGACCGCGACTGATCGGTGAATACGCTGTTCGCTACGGCGCCGGCTTCCAGCTGGCGCCGTTTCTATTTCATCAGCCTGCTGCTGACGCTGGTTTTCCGCGGCTGGCTCGGCGCGGTGCTGCCCTTCACCGGCGACGAAGCCTACTTCTACTGGTGGGGCAAGATTCCGGCTGGCGGCTTCTACGACCATCCGCCCATGGTGGGCTGGTGGCTGGCGGCGCTGATATCGGTGTCGGAAGCCGAGTGGTGGCTGCGTCTGCCGGCCATCCTGCAGCCGGCGCTGCTGTCCTTCATGCTGCTCGCCTTCCTGCGCGACGATGCCGCCGCCACACGCTGGGGCGCGGCGACGCTGATGCTGCTGGCGCCGGCCAGCGTGCTCGACGTGCTGATCACGACCGACATCCCGCTGGTGTATTTCAGCGTTGCCTCGGCGCTGGTGTTCCTGCACGCGCAGCGCACACGGTCGATGCCGGCTTTCGCACTGGCCGGTCTGCTGCTCGGCGGCGCCTTCCTGTCCAAGTACTTCGCCGTGCTGCTCGGACTGGCCTACATTGTGTGGGCGCTGTGGCGCCCCGCGGCGTGGAAGTGGAAGGGGCTGGCGCTGCTCGTGCTGTGCGCGCTGCCGGCGGGGCTGTACAACGCGTGGTGGAACAGCCAGCACTGCTGGGCCAACGTCATGTTCAACGTGTTCAATCGACACGGCGGTGCCGGGCTGTCGTGGAAGACGCCGCTGCTGTACGCCGGCATGATGCTGTGGCTGCTGACGCCCATGGTGGCGTGGCGCCTGCTGCGTGCGCCCGGCGCCTGGATGCGCCAGGCCGCGCTGCCGGCGCTGGTGGTCGTGCCGCTGGCGGTGTTCGGTCTGCTGTCGCTGGTCAAGACCATCGGCCTGCACTGGGTGTTCTCCTTCGTGCCGCTGGCCTTCCTGATGTATGCGCGTGCGGTGCCCGACGGCGTGCTGCGTCGTACCCGCAACATCACCGCGGTACTGGCGCTGCTGCATGTGGCCGGTGTGGTCGCGGTGGCGACGCAGCCGGTCGATAGCTGGGCGCAGCGGCTGGGGCCGCGCAAGTACGCCGGCGTCGTGCAGACGGTGAAGGCGGACGAGGTGATCGCCGCGCTGGGCAGCGACGTCGAGCGCTACGTGCTGATGACCGACGGCTATTCGCCCTCGGTCACGCTGGGCTACAACCACGGCCGCTACTGGCCGGTGTTCGGCCCGGCGTCCAGCCATGCGCGGCACGATGACGTGCTGACCGACTTCCGCGCGCTGGCCGGCCGCGACATCCTGATCCTGAGCAAGGAGAAGCCGGACCTCGCCGACTACACGCCCTATTTCCGCGAAGTGAGCGAGGACACGCTGCAGGTGCGCGGCGCCACCTTCTGGCGCATCCGCGGCCACGGTTTCGACTACGCGGCCTACCATGCAGGCGTGCTGGAGCCGGCGCGCCGCCTCTGGTACGCAATACCGAAGTGGCTGCCGGACTGCGGCTGCTATTTCGAGGAACGCTACTTCAACTGAGACCGCGATGATCGTCGCCGCCCTGCAGCTGATGCGTCCGAAGCAGTGGGTGAAGAACGGCTTCGTGTTCTTCGGCCTGCTGTTCGGACACGCCTGGCATCAGGCCGCCATGGTGCAGGCCGCGCTGCTGGCCTTCGTCGCCTTCTGCCTGATGTCCAGTGCCGTCTACGCGCTGAACGACTTCCGCGACGTTGCGCAGGACCGGCTGCACCCGGTCAAGCGGCGGCGTCCGCTGGCGTCAGGCGCGCTGTCGCCGTCGGTGGCGGTGCTGCTGATGGGGGCGCTGTCCGCCAGTTCGCTCGTGGTGGCCTGGCAGGTCGGCGACATGCTGGTGTGGCTGCTGTGCATCTACGGGCTGCTCAACCTCGGCTACAGCTACGGCCTGAAACGCGTCGTCGTGCTCGACGTGTTCCTGATCAGCGCCGGCTTCATGCTGCGCCTGCTGGCCGGCACCACCGGCCTCGGCATTCCGCCGTCGAACTGGCTGCTGATGTGCGGTCTGCTGCTGACGCTTTTCCTGGGCTTCGCCAAGCGGCGCGCCGAAATGATGCTGATGGAGGAGGGCGGTGGCGCCCACCGCAAGGTGCTGGACCAGTACTCGGCCGCGCTGCTCGACCAGTTCATCACCATCAGTGGCGCCTGCGCCGTAGTGGCCTACGCGCTCTACACGGTGGACGAGGACACCGTGCGCACCCACGGCACCGGCGACCTGATCTACACCCTGCCTTTCGTGCTGTACGGCCTGTTCCGCTACCTCTATCTGCTGCATCGGCAGGGCGGCGGCGGCGATCCGTCGCACGACCTGTTTCGCGATGCCCACCTGATCGTCGCGATGGCAGGCTGGGTGGTCGTCACCGTCCTCATCCTGCGCTGATCAGCCGGTCAGCGGCTCGACCGTCGCGTCCTGCCGCCACAGGCGCTGCAGCGCGGCGCTGCGTTGCGTCGGCGGCGCGCTGCTCCAGAAACGTTCTCCGCCGTGATGGCCGCTGCGCAACAGGCCGGCCCGGCCGAGCGCGCGTGCGAGCTGGCGGGCGACCGCATCTCCGGTGTCGATCACGCGCACCGAGGGTCCGGCCGCCTGTTCGATCAGTGGGCGCAGAAAGGGGTAATGGGTGCAGCCGAGCACGATCACGTCGGCGCCCTCGGCGATCAGCGGTTCGACGTGCGAGGCCACCAGCGCACGCGTGGCCGGCGTGTCGAAGTCGCCGCGCTCGACTGCCTCGACCAGACCGCTGCCGGGCCGGGTCACCACGTGGATGTCGCGGCCGAAGGTGTCGAGCAGTGCTGCGAAACGACTGCTGGCCAGTGTGCCGGTTGTGGCCAGCACGCCGACCGTGCCGGTCTTCGTCGCCGCCACCGCCGGTTTGACCGCCGGTTCCATGCCGATGATGGGCAGTGCCGGCCAGCGCTCGCGCAGCGCCTGCGCGGCCGCCGCGGTGGCCGTGTTGCAGGCGATCAGCAGCGCCTTGGCGCCATGGTCGAGCAGGAACTCGCCCAGCACCGCGCTGCGCGCGCGTATCCACTCGGTGCTGCGCTCGCCATAGGGGGCGAAGCCGGAATCGGCGACGTACAGGAAATCCTCGGCCGGCAGCGCTGCGCGCGCGTGGCGCAGCACCGACAGGCCGCCAAGGCCGGAGTCGAATACGCCGATCGGCGCGTCGGGAGACAAGCTGTGCGTCACGGACAGTGTTCGGCTGCGGGCGTGCCCGGCCTTCCTTTCAGTCCGTCCCGCCGTCGTGGGCGCGACCGCGCTGCCACAGCACGTCACCGCAGCCGGCCAGCCGGTTGTAGGTGCGGCCAAGCACGAACAGCAGGTCGGACAGACGGTTCAGATACTGCCTGCTCGCCTCCGACACCTTGCCTTCGGCGGCCGCGGCGATCACCGCGCGTTCGGCGCGACGGCAGATGGTGCGGGCGAGGTGGGCGTGCGCCGCCGCGCGGGTGCCGCCGGGCAGGATGAACTCCTTCAACGGCGTCAGCTCGGCGTTCAGGCGTTCCAGTTCGGCATCGAGGCGCGCCACCTGTTCGGTCTTGATCAGGTGATAGCCGGGGATGGCCAGTTCGCCGCCGAGGTCGAACAGGTCGTGCTGGATTTCGGTCAGCAGCGCCGACAGATCGGTCGGCATGTCTTCGCACAGCAGCACGCCGATCGCGCTGTTCAGTTCGTCGACGTCGCCCAGCGCGTGTATCCGCGCACTGGATTTGGAAACCCGGGTGCCGTCGCCGAGGCCGGTTTCGCCGCCGTCGCCGGTGCGGGTGGCAATCTTGGATAGTCGATGACCCATGGCGTGTGATGACTTGGATAAGAGGTATTGATTATAAGTGCGCGCAAATATAAGGCCGGCGCACGCTAGAATTGCACATCATCCCATGCTGGCGCCCACCCCGCGACAGCCGGATATGCGGGCGGCCATCACCCGGCAGCGCTGCGCGGTTCATGCACATACACGCAGACCACACATCCCCCGCAAACGAACAGACCAGACGGAGTTGCCGTGAGTACCCCCGAACCGAAAGATTTCCTGAACAAGCTGTTCCAGGCGGCGTTTGACGCTGCCAATCCCGACCTGTGCGTGCCGGCCAATCTGCCGCCGCCGCCCAAGGGCCGCACCATCGTCGTCGGCGCCGGCAAGGCCGCGGCGTCGATGGCGCTGGCGGTCGAGAAGAACTGGTCGGGCGACCTGTCAGGGCTGGTCGTGACCCGCTACGGTCACGGCGCACCGTGCCAGCGCATCGAGGTGGTCGAGGCGTCGCACCCGGTGCCTGATGCGGCCGGTCAGCAGGCGGCGAAGCGCATTCTCGACAAGGTGCAGGGCCTGAGCGAGGACGACCTGGTGATCGCCCTGATCTCCGGCGGTGGCTCGGCGCTGCTGTCTGCACCGGCCGAAGGCCTGACGCTGGAAGACAAGCAGGCCGTTAACCGCGCACTGCTGGCCAGCGGTGCTGCCATCCAGGAAATGAATTGCGTGCGCAAGCACCTGTCGTCGATGAAGGGCGGTCGGCTGGCGCAGGCCGCCTACCCGGCCCGCGTGTTTACGCTGGTCATTTCCGACGTGCCGGGCGACGACCCGGCGGTGGTCGCCTCCGGCCCGACGGTGCCGGACACCACCACGCGCGAGGACGCGCTGGCCATCATCCGTCGCTACAACATCGAAGTGCCGGCGGCCGTCATGGCCTGGCTGGCGAAGCCTGAATCGGAAACGCCGAAGGCCGACGACCCGCGTCTGGCGCGCTGCGAAACCCGGGTCATTTCCACTGCCCAGGCGTCGCTGCTGGCGGCCGCCGAAGTGGCACGTGCGCATGGCGTCACGCCGCTGGTGCTGGGTGACATGATCGAAGGCGAATCGAGTGACGCCGGCAAGGTGCTGGCCGGCATTGCCAAGGCGTGTGCGATCAACGGCACGCCGGTGCAGCCGCCCTGCGTGCTGCTGTCGGGCGGTGAAACCACGGTCACGCTGGGCCAGATCAAGCCGGGTCAGAAGCCGCGCGGCGGCCGCAACTCGGAATTCCTGCTGTCGCTGGCGATCGCGCTGGACGGCATGAAAGGCATCCACGCGGTGTCGGGCGACACCGACGGCATCGACGGCAGCGAGGACAACGCCGGCGCCATCGTCACCGACGACACGCTGGCCCGTGCCCGCGCCGCCGGCATCGACGCCCGCACGATGCTGGACCAGCACGACGCCTACGGTTTCTTCCTCGGCATCGACGACCTCATCGTGACCGGCCCGACGCTGACCAACGTCAACGATTTCCGCGCCATCTACGTCGAAAAGAAGGTCTGAACGACCTCGGCTCTCCCCGGAAACGGCGCCTGCGGGCGCCGTTTCTTTTGCCGCCTCCGGAAGCGCAGTCGCGAGCCGAGGTGTTGTGGGAGGGGTCTTCTGACCCCGACAGCGGCCTGCGTCGGGAGCCGGCGCGGTTTCCGACGCGGCATTACGAGCAGAGGTGACTTCCACGGACAGCGATCCCGCGCTGCAGGAGGCGCCGCCCGGGCACTGCGGGTATCATCTGCCGCCTGTCTCTGCCCCACCGGAAGCCGCCATGAGCGCTCTGCCACAGGCCCACGAAGCCGCCGCTGTTCCGCCACTCGGAAGTACCGTCCGCCCGGCCCTGATCGCCGAACTGGCGCGTGTCCTGCCGGAGGACTGTCTGATCACCGACCTTGGCCGTCTGCGCGCCTACGAATGCGACGGCCTGATGCTGATGCGCGAGATGCCGCTGGCGGTTGCGCTGCCGACCACCGAAGCGCAGGTGATGGCGGTGCTGCGCACCTGTCACCGCCTCGGCGTTCCGGTGGTGCCGCGCGGCGCCGGCACCGGACTGTCGGGCGGTGCGACGCCGCACAAGCAGGGCGTGGTGCTGTCGACGGCGCGGCTGAACCGCATCGTGTCGGTCGACCGCCTCGCCCAGCAGGCCGTCGTTCAGCCGGGCGTGCGCAACCTCGCCGTATCCGAGGCGGCGGCGCCTTACGGTCTCTACTACGCGCCGGACCCGTCGTCGCAGATTGCCTGCAGCATCGGCGGCAATGTGGCCGAGAACTCGGGCGGCGTGCACTGCCTGAAGTACGGCCTGACCGTGCACAACGTGCTGCGCGTGCGCATGGTGACGATGGCGGGCGAAGTGATGGAAATCGGCAGCGCCGCGCCAGACAGCCCCGGTTACGACCTGCTGGCCGTGACCATCGGTTCGGAGGGCCTGCTCGGCGTGGTGACCGAAGTGACGGTGAAGCTGGTGCCCAAGCCGCGCGTGGCGCGTTGCGTGCTGGCCGCCTTCGACGACATCCGCCGTGCCGGCCAGGCGGTGGCCGACATCATCGCCGCCGGCATCATCCCGGCCGGGCTGGAAATGATGGACCAGGCCACTGCGGCCGCGGTCGAGCAGTTCGTGCATGCCGGTTACCCGCTGGACGCGGCGGCCATCCTGCTGTGCGAGTCCGACGGCACCGAAGAGGAGGTGCAGGACGAGATCGCCCGTGTACGTGTACTGCTCGACACCGCGGGGGCAACCGAAATCCGCATTTCCAGCGACGAGGCCGAGCGGCTGCGCTTCTGGGCCGGCCGCAAGGCGGCCTTCCCGGCGGCGGGACGCATCTCGCCCGACTACTACTGCATGGACGGCACCATTCCGCGCAAGCGGCTGGCCGAAATGCTGGAGGCGATGGAGGTCATGGCGAAGAAGTACGGCCTGGGCCTGCTCAACGTGTTCCATGCCGGCGACGGCAACCTGCATCCGCTCATCCTGTTCGATTCGAACGACCCGGATTCGGTGCATCGCGCAGAAGCCTTCGGCGTCGAAATCCTCGAACTGTCGGTGGCGCTGGGTGGCACCATCACCGGCGAGCACGGCGTGGGTCTGGAGAAGATCAACCAGATGTGCAGCCAGTTCGCCTCCGACGAGCTCGACATGTTCCACCGCGTGAAAGCGGCCTTCGACCCGGCCGGCCTGATGAATCCGGGCAAGGCAGTGCCGACGCTGCACCGCTGCGCCGAAATGGGCCGCATGCACGTGCATCACGGCGAACTGCCCCATCCCGAACTGCCGCGTTTCTGACCATGACCCACTCTCTTCATGCAGTGCTGCGCGAGCAGGTGCTGGAGGCCGCTGCGCACGGTCGCGCGCTGCGTCCGCATGGCAGCGGCTCCAAGGACTTCCTCGCCCAGTCGCTTGGCGGCGTGCCGCTGGACATGCGCGGTGCGCAGGGCGTCATCGCCTACGAACCGTCCGAGCTCTACATCACCGCGCATGCCGGCACCCGTCTGTCGGCGATCGAGCGCCTGCTGGCCGAGCACGGCCAGATGCTGGCGTTCGAAGCGCCGCACTTCGGCCCGTACGCGACGCTGGGCGGCGCCCTGGCCAGCGGGCTGTCCGGGCCGCGCCGCATCAGTGCCGGCAGCCTGCGCGACTTCGTGCTCGGCGTGACACTGATGGACGGACAGGGCCGCGTGCTGCGCTTCGGCGGTCAGGTCATGAAGAACGTCGCCGGCTTCGACGTGTCGCGCCTGATCGCCGGCAGCTTCGGCACGCTGGGTCTGGTACTCGAGGTGACGCTGAAGGTGCTGCCGCGACCGCAGGCGGAACAGACGCGCGTGCTGGTGCTCGATGAGGCGCAGGCGCTGACCCGCATGCGCGAGTGGGGCGCCCAGCCGCTGCCCGTGTCGGCCACGGCCTGGCTGGACGGTCGGCTGGCGGTTCGACTATCGGGCGCGCAGACCGCGCTCGATGCAGCCGTGCGCAACATCGGCGGCGACCCACTCAATGCGACCGAGGCGGCTGCGCTGTGGCAGTCGATGCGCGAGCAGACGCACGGTTTCTTTGCCGGCGACACGCCGCTGTGGCGCCTGTCGTTGCCGCCGATGACGCCGGTGCTGCCGCTCGACGGCCCCCGCCTGGTCGAGTGGAACGGCATGCAGCGCTGGCTGCGCAGCGATGTCGACGCCGACGCGCTGCGTCACGCAGTGAAAGCTGTCGGCGGTTACGCGACGCTGTTCCGCGGAGGCAGTACCGTCGATCGCGCGCTCGGTGTGTTCGAGCCGCTGGCCCCTGAAGTGATGGCGGTGCATCGCCGCCTGAAGCAGGCTTTCGACCCGTCCGGCGTGTTCAGCCCCGGACGCCTGTACGCTGAACTGTGAGCGCCGACTGATGCAGACCGGACTGGCCGATTTCATCCGCAACACCCCCGAAGGCGACGCCGCCGACACCCTGCTGCGCAAGTGCGTGCACTGCGGTTTCTGCAACGCCACCTGTCCCACCTATCAGCTGCTGGGCGACGAGCTCGACGGTCCGCGTGGCCGCATCTATCTGATGAAGCAGATGCTCGAAGGCGAAGTGCCGGCCGACACCGTGCTGCCTCACCTCGACCGCTGCCTCACCTGCCGCAATTGCGAATCGACCTGTCCGTCCGGTGTGCGCTACAGCGAACTGGTCGACATCGGACGCGCGGTGGCCGAGCGGCGTGCGAAGCGCCCGCTGGCGCAGCGCGCGAAGCGCTGGCTGCTGCGCGAAGGGCTGTCGCGTCCGGCGGTGTTCAACACCGCGCTGGCGCTCGGCCGGCTCGCCAAGCCGCTGCTGCCGGCCGCGCTGGCCGCCAAGGTGGCCGACGCGCGCAGCGCTGGCGCCTGGCCGCCGGTACGCCATCAGCGCCGCATGCTGGTGCTGGCGGGCTGCGTTCAGCCGGCGCTGATGCCGGACGTGAATGCCGCGGCGGCGCGCGTGCTCGACCTGCTCGGCATCTCGCTGATCGAGATTGCGCGCGCCGGCTGCTGCGGCGCGCTTCGCTTCCACCTGAACGATCAGGACGGCGGTCGCCAGGACATGCGTGCGCTGATTGACGCCTGGTGGCCGGCGATCGAGCGTGGCGACGTCGAGGCCATCGTGATGACGGCCTCTGGCTGTGGCAGCACGGTCCGCGAGTACGGCCACCTGCTGGCCGATGACCCGCTTTACGCCGAGCGCGCGGCGAAGGTGGCGGCGATGACCCGCGACCTGTCCGAAATCCTGGCTGCGGAGCGCGTGCAGATCGAAGGGCTGTTCGCCGCCGGTGGCACCGGGCGTCGCCCGCTTGCCTACCATCCGCCCTGTTCGCTTCAGCACGGTCAGCAGGTGCGCGGACACGCCGAAGCGCTGCTGCGCGCCGCCGGCTACGACCTGAAACCGGTCGCCGACAGCCACCTGTGCTGTGGATCGGCCGGCAGCTATTCGCTGCTGCAGCCGGCGCTCGCGACGACGCTGCGCGACAACAAGCTGCGCTCGCTGCAGGCCGAACAGCCGGCCGGCATTGCCAGTGCCAACGTCGGCTGCATCGCCCACCTGCAGACCGGGACCGCAACGCCAGTGCGCCACTGGATAGAGTGGCTCGATCAGGCGCTCACCTAGGGTCTGTTGTCATTGAATCGCGGGCCGCACGCGAATCCGGATGCGTCCGGATCAAGGCGGGCCGACGCCGGCTGACCGGCCGTCAGGCCAGGAGGCCCAACGCGGGGCTGGGCGCATCGGGGCTCGCGCCCGACCCGGATCCGTGGCCCGCGGATCCAGGTGCGTTCCGCCGCTCAAGTCCTGTCGGCGGCTGCCGTTAATGCTCGCAGCCCGCAATACAGTTCCGAGTGAGCCCGCCATGCAGCAAACAGCCGTACACGCACCCGAAGTCATCGACGCCGTACTCGAATCGTCCGCTGTCCTCCTTCCATCGAAGCCCCGACTGCTGCTCGAAATCGAAAACCTGATGCGCAATCCGGATTTCGAGGTCGGCCTCCTCGCCGAGAGCATTTCGCGCGACCCTGGCGTGCTGGCTGCGCTGTTCAAGGTGTGCCGCTCGCCCGCCTACGGACGCGGCCGTGCGCCCGCCAACGCCGAACAAGTGCTGATGCGCATCGGTCTCAACCAGACCATCAATCTGGTGCGCGGCATTTCGATCCGTCAGGCGGCAGGCGGTCCGGGACCGCAGATGGAGCGCTTCTGGCAACGCTGCGAAACGATCGCCAGCCTGGCCTCGCAGATCGCCGGCGAACGCGTCGCGGTCTGCAACGTGTTTCCCGATCAGGCCTATCTGGCCGCCATGTTTCACGACTGCGGCGTTCCCCTGCTGACGCAGCGCTTCGCCGACTACTGGACGACGCTGAATCTGGACGAGGAGTCCTACTGGGTCGATACCGGTCTGGAGAACGTCCGCTACCGGCTCGATCATGCGACCGTGGGTTACTGGGTCGCCCGCAACTGGGGCTTGCCGGAGTTGATCGTTCAGGCCATCCGCTACCACCACGAAATGCCGGAAGACGACACCTACGGCCTGCGCAGCACGATAGGCATCGTCGCGCTGGCGACGCACGTCTATCTGCTCAACAAGGGCTTGCCGGACCCGATCTGGAGCATGCGTTCGGGCGAGGTGCTGGAGGAGCTTGGCATACACGCGAGCGCGCTCGACGAGTACATCGACGAGATCAACGACCAGTACGTGAGCTTCTCGTTGTGAAGAATCGTGAAATTGCACCTGTGCTTGCAGACATGAACAGCTGCTTACACGAGCGTGTGCTGTTGAGAAGCTAGAATCGGCTACAGGTATCCGGAAAGCTTCATGGCGCTCAAACTAGACAGCTGCGTCGCGCAGCACATCGGCGATCGCAAGGAACAGCAGGATCGCGCAGCGGTGTTTCCGCATTCCCGTCACAAGGGCATGCTGATGGCCGTGCTCGCCGACGGCATGGGCGGCCACAGCGGCGGCGCGATGGCGGCCGAGCAGGTCGTGCACAAGGCGCGCGAGAACTTCGAGAGCTTCGCCCCGGCGATCGAATCGCCGCATGATCTGCTGCGCAGCGTGGTCGAAGAATCGCACGTCGTCATCAAGCTCACCCGCTTCACGTCCGAGCAGGATCCGCATTCCACCGCCTGCGTGCTGCTGATGAACGGTGGCCGTGCCGACTGGGCGCATTGCGGCGATTCGCGCATCTACCATTTCCGTGACGACAGGCTTGTCAGCTGCAGCAAGGACCATTCGCTGGTCGGCGAACTGATGCGTCAGGGGCGCCTCGACGAAGAGGGCGCCAAGACGCACCCGCAGCGCAACCTGCTGCTGCATTGCCTCGGCGCGCAGAAGGAACCGGTGATCGACTTCGGCGGCACCGACACGCTGTCCGACGGGGACACTTTCGTCATCTGCTCCGACGGTCTGTGGGCCTATTTTTCCGATGAGGAAATGGGCGGCGTGCTCTCCGTGTACTCGGCGCGCGAGGCAGCCGAAGTGTTCATCAAGCGCGCACGCGAACGCGGTCGCCCGACCGGCGACAACGTGTCGCTCATCATCATCAAGCTGGTGGACGTCGAGGCCCGGCAGAAGGCCGAGCAGGACCGTCTGGACGCCGCACGGCGCAAGCTGGGAAAACTGCCGGCCTGACCGTGAGCGTCCTGCCACGCTGACCGCGGCGGCACCTCCCGCACTTGAATGCAAGCCCCGTGTTGCAACGCAACACGGGGCTTTTCTTTTGTCAATAACCTTCCGTGGTTCTGGCATGATGCGGCGCAACGTGCATCTTTTTTGGCGCAAAGTGCTGCGCCGTGAAGCCTGGCACGCTAGACTGCGCGCTCCGGAAGGCAGGAGAAGACGCACCGGCAGGTGCTCCGAGCGGGCTTTCATGCGCCTGTCGCCGGATCGGTCATGTGCGGCCAGGGGCCGTTTTCGAACAGGGGGTACGATCCTTACAGCGGCGCCTTCGTGGATTTGATGGCCATGGTGGTGCCCGAAGCCTTGCCCGTGATCCGCGATACCTCTGGGCCATCGACAGAACCGCAGTCGAAGGGCGTGTCCGCACGCCAGCGTGCACTGGGGGCGCCAACTGCACAAGGCCGCTATTGACTGCGTCTTCAGTGTTCGGTGCAGGCTGACGGTTCCGCCACTGCTTCCGCTCCCTGATGCGCCATTGCGCAGCAACTGACCGAATTCCAACAAATCGACCGAGGACCTACCCATGACTTCTGGCGCATCGAACGACAACGCCGCGGCCAGCGCGGCAGCCCCCACGCCGCAGCGCATCGGCGTCCCCCGAGAGATCTTCCCGGGCGAAAAGCGCGTAGCCACCGTGCCAGACGTGGTGACCAAACTGGCCAAGCTGGGTTTTGGCGTGGTCGTGGAGACCGGCGCGGGTGATCTGGCCGACCTGTCCGATGACGCCTACCGCGAAGCGGGCGCCAGCATCGCCGGCTCTGCGACCGACCTGTGGAGCAGCGCCGACATCGTGTTCAAGGTGCGTCCGCCGACCGCCGACGAGGTGGCGCTGATGCACGAAGGGCAGACCCTGATCGGCTTCGTCTGGCCGGCGCAGAACCCCGAGTTGATGCAGCAGTTGGCGGCGAAAAAGGTCACCGTGCTGGCCATCGACGCGCTGCCGCGCACGCTCAGCCGCGCGCAGAAGATGGACGCGCTGACCTCCATGGCCGGCGTCAGCGGCTACCGCGCGGTGGTCGAGGCGGCCAACGCCTTCGGGCGCTTCTTCAATGGCCAGATCACCGCCGCAGGCAAGGTGCCGCCGGCCAAGGTATTCATTGCCGGTGCTGGCGTGGCCGGCCTGGCCGCCATTGGTGCGGCGGCCAGCTTGGGCGCCATCGTGCGCGCCAACGACACCCGCGCCGAGGTGGCCGACCAGGTCGTCTCGCTGGGGGGCGAGTTCGTCAAGGTCGATTACGAGGAAGAGGGCTCGGGCGGCGGCGGCTACGCCAAGGTCATGAGCGAAGGCTTCCAGGCCGCGCAGCGCGCCATGTACGCGCAGCAGGCCAAGGAGTGCGACATCATCATCACCACTGCGCTGATTCCCGGCAAGCCCGCACCCCGGCTGATCACCGCCGAGATGGTACAAAGCATGAAGCCCGGCAGCGTGATCGTGGACATGGCCGCCGAGCAGGGCGGCAACTGCGAACTCACCGAACCGGGCAAGGCCGTGGTCAAGCATGGCGTGACCATTGTCGGCTTCACCGACCTGGCCTCACGCATGGCACGCCAGTCGTCCACGCTTTATGGAACCAACCTGTTCCGCCTGACCGAAGAGCTGTGCAAGGCCAAGGACGGTGTCATCAACGTCAACATGGACGACGATGCCATCCGTGGCCTGACCGTGATCAAGGACGGCGAGATCACCTGGCCGGCACCGCCCATCGCCGCCGCTCCGAAGCCCGCGCCCAAGCCGGCCGCCGCAGCGGTTGAAAAGAAAAGCGGTCATGGGCACGGCCCCGGCGGCCCGATGCCCGCCAAGACGCTGGCCATCATTTTCGCCGTGGGGGCTCTGGCGTTCGGCGCCATCGGTTCGTTCGCGCCGGCTGCGTTCCTGGGCCACTTCACGGTGTTTGTGCTGGCCTGCTTCATCGGCTACATGGTGGTCTGGAACGTCACGCCCGCGCTGCACACGCCGCTGATGAGCGTGACCAACGCCATCTCCAGCATCATCGTCATCGGTGCGCTGATCCAGATCGCGCCCCCCGATGCCGGTGCGAACGGTCGACCGGACCAGCTCATCCTCTGGCTCGCCTTCGCCGGCATCGTGCTGACCGCGATCAACATGTTCGGCGGCTTTGCCGTGACGCGCCGCATGCTGGCGATGTTCCAGAAGTAAGGACCCCGGGGGCGGACCTTCGGCTCCGTCCCCGACCGATCAAGACAAGAAAGAGACGAGACACCCATGTCCCAAAGCCTTGCCACGGTGGCCTACCTCGGAGCTGCCATCCTGTTCATCCTCAGTCTGGGCGGCCTGTCCAACCCCGAATCGTCGCGCCGCGGCAATCTGTACGGCATGGTCGGCATGGCGCTGGCCGTGCTCGCCACGGTCTTCGGGCCGCGCGTTTCACCCGCCGGCATTCCCTGGATCGTCGGCGCGCTGGTGGTGGGCGGCAGCATCGGCCTGTACGCCGCGAAAACGGTCAAGATGACCCAGATGCCCGAGCTGGTCGCGCTGATGCACAGCCTGGTCGGTCTGGCCGCTTGCCTGGTCGGCTTCGCCAGCTATGTCGACACGTCGCTTCAACTCGAAGGTGTCGAGAAGACCATCCACGAAGTCGAAATCTACGTGGGCATCCTCATCGGTGCGGTCACCTTCTCAGGTTCGCTGATTGCCTTCGGAAAGCTCAACGGAAAGATTGGCGGCAAGCCCCTGCTGCTGCCTGCGCGCCACTGGCTCAACCTGATCGCGCTATTGGTGGTGATCGGGTTCGGCCAGGTTTTCCTGAACGCGCACGACGTGCAGAGCGGCATGACGCCGCTGATCGTGATGACGGTGATCGCGTTGCTGTTCGGCGTGCACATGGTCATGGCCATCGGCGGCGCCGACATGCCGGTGGTGGTGTCCATGCTCAACAGCTATTCGGGCTGGGCGGCGGCGGCCACCGGCTTCATGCTCAGCAACGACCTGCTGATCGTCACCGGTGCGCTGGTCGGCTCATCGGGCGCCATCCTGTCCTACATCATGTGCAACGCGATGAACCGCAACTTCATCAGCGTGATCGCCGGTGGCTTCGGCAGTGGCGCAGGCAAGCCGGCCGCCAAGGCCGACGGCGCTGCCGCCGAGCCCCAGGGCGAGGTGACGCCCGTCAGCGCCACCGAGACCGCCGAGATGCTGCGCGAGGCCAAGAACGTGATCATCGTTCCCGGCTACGGCATGGCCGTCGCTCAGGCCCAGCACACGGTGTTCGAGATCACCCGCACCCTGCGCGAGAAGGGCGTGAACGTGCGCTTCGGCATCCACCCCGTGGCCGGCCGCATGCCAGGCCACATGAACGTGCTGCTGGCCGAAGCCAAGGTGCCCTACGACATCGTCTTCGAAATGGACGAACTCAACGAGGACTTCCCGGACACCGACGTGGCCATGGTCATTGGCGCCAACGACATCGTCAACCCGGCCGCGCAGGACGACCCGACCAGCCCGATCGCCGGCATGCCGGTGCTCGAAGTCTGGAAGGCCCGCACCAGCATCGTCATGAAGCGCTCCATGGCCAGCGGCTACGCGGGCGTGGACAACCCGCTGTTCTACAAGGACAACAACCGCATGCTGTTCGGCGACGCCAAGAAGATGCT
>NZ_JADMJL010000041.1 GCF_018780585.1 Methyloversatilis discipulorum
GGCATGACGCTGATGAAGATGCCGCTGTTCTGCTGGACCTGGCTGATCACCGCCTACCTGGTCATCGCCGTGATGCCGGTTCTGGCCGGTGCGGTCACCATGATCCTGACCGACCGTCATTTCGGCACCAGCTTCTTCAATGCTGCCGGTGGTGGTGACCCGGTCCTGTACCAGCACATCTTCTGGTTCTTCGGTCACCCCGAGGTGTACATCATCGCGATCCCGGCCTTCGGTGTCGTGTCGCAGGTGATTCCGGCCTTCTCGCGCAAGCCGCTGTTCGGCTACGCCTCGATGGTGTACGCGACCTCGTCGATCGCCATCCTGTCCTTCATCGTGTGGGCGCACCACATGTATACGGTGGGCATGCCGGTGGCCGGCCAGCTGTACTTCATGTTCGCCACCATGCTGATCGCGATCCCGACCGGCGTGAAGGTGTTCAACTGGGTGGCCACGATGTGGCGCGGCTCGCTGACCTTCGAAACCCCGATGCTGTTCTCGATCGGCTTCCTGTTCCTCTTCACGCTGGGCGGTTTCTCCGGCCTGGTGCTGTCGATGACGGCGGTGGACGTGCAACTGCACGACAGCTACTACGTCGTCGCCCACTTCCACTACGTGATGGTGGCGGGTGCGCTGTTCTCGGCCTACGCCGGCGCCTACTACTGGCTGCCGAAGTGGACCGGTCACATGTATGACGAGAAGCTGGGCAAGCTGCACTTCTGGCTGTCGCTGATCTTCTTCAACATGACCTTCTTCGTGCAGCACTTCCTGGGTCTGGCCGGCATGCCGCGTCGTATCCCGGACTACTCGCTGCAGTTCGCCGAGTTCAACATGATCTCGTCGATCGGTGCCTTCGGTTTCGGTCTGTCGCAGCTCGTGTTCCTGGTTGTCGTGCTGAAGTGCATGAAGGGTGGCGAGAAGGCTTCGGCCAAGCCCTGGGACGGTGCTGAAGGTCTCGAATGGACGGTGCCGTCGCCGGCGCCGCACCACACCTTCGAAACCCCGCCGGTCTTCAAGTGAGTATTGGCGTGACCGAGATGGATGAGGCACTCCGCCGCCGCAACGTCCGCACGGCGTTGTGGCTGGCGGCCACCGCGGTGGCGGTGTTCGTGCTGTTTGTCGTGCGTTACGGGATGTCGGGTCAATGACCGAGCAAACCCGTGTTGCGGCCGGTTCCGAGCGCCGCAACCGTTCGACGCTGATACGCCTGGTGGTGTCGGCTTTCCTGATGTTCGGCTTCGGCTATGCGCTGGTGCCGTTCTACGAAAAGCTGTGCCAGGTGCTCGACGTCAACAACCTGAACAAGCAGGACAACACGCTGCCGCTCAATACCCAGGTCGATCGTTCGCGTAACGTGACGGTCGAGTTCGATGCGAACCTGCACAAGCTGCCGTGGAATTTCAAGCCGGTGACCGGCTCACTCGTGGTTCATCCGGGTGAGGTGGTGACGGTGGAGTACGAAGTTTCGAACACGCGCGAGAACGCGGTGACGGGACAGGCGATTCCGAGTTACACGCCGTCGGCGGCGATGCAGTACTTCCAGAAGCTCGACTGTTTCTGTTTCAAGCAGCAGACGCTGGCAGCCGGGGAAACGCGACGCATGCCGATCGCCTTCCTCGTGTCGCCGGATCTGCCGAAGGACATCAACACGATCACGCTCTCCTACACCTTCTTCGAGGTGCCGGGGGCGACTGCAGCGACGACGCAGGACGGTCGCACGGGAGGCTGAAATGGCCGGGTTCGTGAAGGGTGTGGTGACAGTGCTTTCGGCCTTCGTCGGCATACGCCGCAAGGGCGATCACGACGCAGCGGTGTCATCGCTGACGCCGTTGCAAGTTATCATCACGGGCGTTGTGGCTGCAGCGCTGTTCGTGATTGCAGTGATCTTGGGTGTAAGAATTCTGATAAGCATCGCTTGAGAGAAACCGGGAAGGAAAAACATAAATGAGCTCGCATACGCCACAACAGGCCCCTTACTACTACGTACCTGCGCCATCGACCTACCCGATCACGGGTTCGATCGCGCTGTTCCTGTTTGCACTGGGTTCTGTGCTGACGATGAACAAGATCACCGGCGGCGGCTTCGTGCTCGGCGCGGGGGTGCTGGTCCTGTTCTACATGATGTATTCCTGGTTCGGCAAAGTTGCGCACGAATCCGAAGGCGGCCTGTACAGCAAGCGCGTGGGTGTTTCCTTCCGCTGGGCGATGGGCTGGTTCATCTTCTCTGAAGTGATGTTCTTCGCCGCCTTCTTCGGCGCGCTGTTCTACGCTCGCGTGCTCGCCGTGCCCGATCTGGCCAGCCTCGAACATCAGGCGCTGCTGTGGCCGGATGCCACCGCAATGTGGCCGAACGCGGGTCCGGGCTACGACGGCGGTCCGTTCACGCCGATGGGCGCCTGGGGCATCCCGGCGATCAACACGCTGCTGCTGCTGACCTCGGGCGTCACGCTGACCTGGGCGCACCACGGCCTGCTGCACAACAACCGCGGCCAGCTCAAGCTGGGCCTGTTCCTGACCATCGCGCTCGGCGTCGTGTTCCTCGGCTTCCAGGCCTACGAATACATGCACGCCTACTCGGACCTGAACGTCAAGATGACCACCGGCGTGTTCGGTTCGGTGTTCTACATGCTGACCGGCTTCCACGGCTTCCACGTGACGGTTGGTGCAACGATGCTTATCGTGATACTGTGCCGCGTCTTCGCTGGGCATTTCAGCCCGGAAAACCACTTCGGCTTCGAGGCGGTCGCGTGGTACTGGCACTTTGTCGACGTCGTCTGGCTGCTGCTGTTCGTCGTCGTGTACTGGATTTGATGTAAAGACGGGATCTGCGAGGAGGAGAGTGGGCCGGTAAGCAAAAAGAGCCCTTATAAAATAAACGCTCGGCGCCGCACATCGTGCGGCGCTTTTTTTCGTGGGTAGGGAGCGTTGGGGCGGGTGGCTTTCGGCGGCGAGGCGCCGCCGGTGGTCAGAGCTTGCCGGTGATGAATCCGAAGCGGTAGCCGAGCATCAGGAAGATGAACAGCGCCATCGACAGGCCGACGCGGATGGCCAGCGAGCGCAGCATGCGGCTCGAGTTGCCGCTGTCGCGAAACAGGAAGAACAGCGCTGAACCGAGGCTGGCAATCACGGTCAGCAGCATGAATATCACGAGATAACGCATCAGGAAGAATCCTTAGTCCGGGTGGTCAGTGTACCTGCCGGGCGTCCGACAGCAATGTTCCAGTTCCATTTCGCCCGCCGTCGTTTTCGCATCCGCCTGTGGCCTGCGCTGGCCTGCCTGCTGGTGATCGGCGTCACGCTGTCGGCGGCGCGCTGGCAGACCGCCCGCGCACACTACAAGCAGTCGCTGGCAGACGCTTACGCGACGCAGCAGCGGCAGCCGGCGCTCGACCTGGACCAGTGGAGTGATCAGGCGCCGCCCGAGTTCGCGCGCGCGACGGTGTCCGGTCGCTGGCACAGCGAAGTGCTGATCTACGCTGACAATCAGGTCCGCGACGGACAGGCCGGCTTCCTCGTGCACATGCCGCTGTGTCAGACCGCGCAGCGCTGTGTGCTTGTTGCGCGCGGCTGGGTCCGGCACGGCGGGCGTCGAGACGTGTTGCCGGCGGTTGTATCGCCGGCCGGGCTGCAACGCATCGAGGGTGTCGTCACGCGTGCGCAGCCGCGCTTCGTCGAGCTGTCGGGCGATTCGGTGCAGGGTGCCGTCTGGCAGAACGTCACGGTCGACCGCGTGGCAAAGACGACCGGTCTGCAGCTCGCGCCCTTCATTCTCGTGCAGACCGGTGATGCCGCGGACGGCCTGAGGCGCGACGACGTGAAGCCGGAGTTCGGCGTCGAGAAGCACTGGATGTACGCCGCGCAGTGGTACGCGTTCGCGCTGGTCACGCTGGTATTCGGGCTCTACGCAGCCATGCAGAAAGAGGGAGAGAAGTCTTGAAAGGCAAGAAGGTCCTGATCGTGCTCGCGGCGATATGTGTGTTGCCGCTGCTCGCGTCCTACGCGATGTATTTCCTGTGGCGCCCCGACAGCACGGTGAACTACGGTCAATTGCTGTCGCCGCGCGCGCTGCCGGCCGAGGCGCTGACCACGGTCGATGGCAAACCTTTCGACTTTGCGTCCATCAAGGGGCGCTGGACCCTGGTGCTGGCCGACGGCGGCGCATGCGATGCGAAGTGCGAGGAACTGCTCTATTACATCCGCCAGGTGCGCAAGGCGCAGGGCGAGCACCAGGAGCGCATCGAGCGCGTCTGGCTGGTGACCGACGGTACGCAGCCCAAGGCGGAACTGCTGACCGCGATCGAAGGCATGCACGTGGTCAAGGCGGCCGGCAGCGCCACGTTGGGCGCGTTCGCCGGCGATGCGACGCATCCGCGCGCCATTCATCTGGTCGACCCGTTGGGGCAGGTGATGATGCGTTATCCGGATGACCCGGATCCGAAGAAGATGATCAAGGATTTCCAACGTTTGATGAAGTACTCGAGGCTGGGCTGATGAAAACCTACCGCACGCTGTTGCTTGCCACGATTGCAATGACTTTTGCGCTGATCGTCCTCGGCGCCTACGTAAGACTGTCCGACGCCGGCCTCGGCTGTCCGGACTGGCCGGGCTGTTACGGCCACGTCACGGTGATTCATGCGTCCGAGCACATCACCGCGGCACAGGAAGCGAACCCCGAAGGTCCGGTCACCTTCGCCAAGGCGTGGAAGGAGATGATTCACCGCTACTTTGCGGGCATCGTCGGTCTGTTCATCCTGGCGATCGCTGCACTTGCCTGGCGTCATCGGCGTGAAGCCGGTGCCTCGCCGGTGCTGGCAACGGTGCTGGTCGGCGTGCTGTTCCTGCAGGCGATGTTCGGCAAGTGGACGGTGACCATGCTGCTCAAGCCGGCCATCGTGACCGGCCACCTGATCGGCGGGCTGACCGTGCTCACCCTGCTGGTATGGCTGTACGCCCGCACGCGTGGGCCGGCGGTACCGACCGTGTCGCCGGCGACGCGTGCGCTGGCGGTCGCCGCCTTCGTCGTGCTGGCGATGCAGATATCGCTGGGCGGCTGGGTCAGCACCAATTACGCGGCGCTCGCCTGTACCGACCTGCCGACCTGCCACGGCGAGTGGGTGCCGCAGATGGATATCCGCAACGGTTTCCACATCGTGCGCGAGCTGGGGCAGAGCGCCGACGGCGAAACGCTGACGATGGATGCGCTGACCGCCATTCACTGGATGCATCGCGTCGGTGCCATCGTTGCTGCACTGGTGATCGGTGCGCTGGGCTTCGCGCTGCGCGCTGCCGGCCACCGTCCGCTCGGCACGGCGCTGCTGGGTGTGCTCGCGCTGCAGATCATGCTGGGCCTGGCCAACGTGTGGTTCAGCCTGCCGCTGCCGCTGGCCGCTGCGCACAACGGTGGCGCTGCAGCATTGGTGATCCTCATGGTGCTGATAAACTACCGCGTCCGCGCCACGGCGCAGCAACGCGTTTCCGGAGTCCTAAATGAAAGCCCTGCGGCTTGATATCCAGCCCTTCTCGCTGAGGCTCGCGAATTACCTGCAGCTGACCAAGCCGCGCGTCGTGTCGCTGATCGTGTTCTGTGCGGTCATCGGCATGTTCCTGGCGGTGCCGGTCGGTCTGCCGGATTTCGGCATCGTTGCGGCGGCGACCGTCGGTATCGCCCTGGTCGCCGGTGCAGCGGCTGCGGTGAACTGCCTGGTCGAGCAGAAGATCGACGCGGTGATGGCGCGTACTCGCGCCCGCCCGCTGCCGCGTGGCGAGGTGAATTCGCTGGAAACGCTGGCTTTCTCCGGCGTGGTCGGCGGCGCCGGCCTGTCCATGCTCTACCACTGGGTGAATCCGCTCACCATGTGGCTGACGCTGGGCACCTTCATCGGGTACGCCATCATCTACACGGTGTTCCTGAAGCCGGCCACGCCGCAGAACATCGTGATCGGCGGCGCCTCCGGTGCGATGCCGCCGGTGCTGGGCTGGGCCGCGGTGACCGGCGAGGTGTCGGCCGACGCACTGCTGCTGTTCCTGATCATCTTCGCCTGGACGCCGCCGCATTTCTGGGCGCTGGCGCTGTACCGCACGCAGGAGTACGCCAAGGCGGGTCTGCCGATGTTGCCAGTGACGCACGGTGCCGAATACACGCGGCTGCAGGTGTTCCTGTACACCCTCATCCTGTTCGCGGTGACCATGCTGCCGTTCGCCTCGCGCATGAGCGGCTGGATCTACCTCGTGTCTGCGGTGGCGCTGTCCGGCATGTTCATCGTCTACGCCTGGCGCCTGATGCGCAATTACTCGGACGAACTGGCGAAGAAGACTTTCCGTTTCTCGCTGTGGCACCTGTCGCTGCTGTTCGCGGCCCTGCTGGTCGACCACTACATTCCGCTATGAAGCGCCGTCTTTTCCTCGCCGCCCTGCTGTCGGCAGGGCTGGCGGGCTGTGCGCCATCCGGGCCGACCTTCCACAGCGTGGATATCACCGGCGCCGACTACGGCAAGGGCTTTGCGCTGACCGACCACACCGGTGCGGCACGCACGCTGGCCGACTACAAGGGCAAGGCGGTCACGCTGTTCTTCGGCTTCACGCACTGCCCGGACGTCTGCCCGACCAGTCTGGCGACGATGAAACAGGCGCTGGCGCTGCTCGGGCCGGACGCTGCCAGGGTGCAGGTGCTTTTCGTCACGCTGGACCCGGAGCGCGATTCCACCGAACTGCTGGCCGCCTACGTGCCTAAGTTCGATGCGTCCTTCGTCGGCCTGCGCGGCGACGCGGCGGCCACCGCTGCGGTCGCGAAGGAATACAAGATTTTCTACCAGAAGGTGCCGGGCAGCACGCCGGACAGCTACACGCTGGATCACTCGGCCGGCACCTATGTGCATGACACGCAGGGGCGCCTGCGGCTGTTCATCCGCCACGGCGAAACGCCGCAGAAGATCGCCGACGACCTGAAGGCACTGCTGGCTCAGGGTTGATCCTGGGCGCTGACGCCAACAAAAAAGCGACCCGAGGGTCGCTTTTTTGTTGGGGCAAACGAAGATCAGGCGGCCATGCCCAGCATCTTCTGCATCGACGCCTTCATCTTCTGCATCGCCTTGGCTTCGATCTGGCGGATGCGTTCGGCCGACACGCCGTACTCGGCGGCCAGTTCGTGCAGGGTGGCGGCTTCGCCGTCCTGCGCCAGCCAGCGCCGCTGCACGATGGTGCGGCTGCGGTCGTCGAGCGAGGCCAGGGCCGAATGCAGACCGTCTTCCTGCAGGCGCACGTTCTGCGCGGCCTCCAGCACTTCCAGCGGCTCGGCGGCCGAGTCGGCCAGCCAGTGGATGGGCGCCAGACGGGCGCTGTCGCGATCGTCGTCCTCACTGCTGCCTTCGAGCGCGACGTCCTGCCCGGTCAGACGGGTTTCCATCTCGACCACTTCTTCCGGCTTCACGCCCAGCGTCTTCGCCACTTCCCGCACTTCGGCAGGGTTCAGCGTGTTGCTGCTGCTCTTGAGGCTGCGCAGGTTGAAGAAGAGCTTGCGCTGCGCCTTGGTCGTGGCGACCTTGACCAGGCGCCAGTTGCGCAGGATGTATTCGTGGATTTCCGCCTTGATCCAGTGGATCGCGAACGACACCAGACGCACACCGCGGTCCGGGTCGAAGCGCTTCACCGCCTTCATCAGGCCGATATTGCCTTCCTGGATCAGATCGGCGTGCGGCAGGCCGTAGCCGAGATAGCCGCGGGCGATCGCCACCACCAGACGCAGGTGCGACATGACCAGCGCGCGGGCGGCTTCGAGGTCTTCGTCGTCGCGGAAACGGCGGGCAAGTGACTGTTCCTGCTCTTCGCTGAGCAGGGGCACGCGGTTGGCTGCCTGGATATAGCTGTCGATATTGCCCAGCGCACCGGGCATCGACAGATTCGGAACCATCAGAGCATGGGTCATGATTCATTCCTCCCTTGGGAAGCAAGATTAGCACTCCCCGCGTTTGAGTGCTAACAACTGCGACCGTTCATTGCGTTGCAACATGTAAGCCGAGCGGAGCGCCCCGCCTGCAGTGCGTTCGCGCTGGTTTGGGTTCGCGGCGAGCGCACGCTACAATCCGTCAATTCCCGACCGCTTCCTCGCCCCGGCTCCGATGCGCCTGCCTTCCGCCCTGTGTGCCGTCCTGCTCTGTCTGCCGCTGCTCGCTGCGGCGCAGCTGCGCGCGATTCCGCCGGATGCGATCAAGGCGAAGATGAAGCCGCCGGTCGATGGCATGGTCGAAGTCGGCAAGTACTCCTTCAGGTTGGCGCCCGGCGCCCAGATCCGTTCGACCGACAACCGCATCATGCTGCCGGTGATGATAGGCAGCGAGCAGGTGGTCCGTTACAAGCTCGACAACAACGGCGACCTGTATCGCGTCTGGGTGTTGTCGCCCGAAGAGATCGACCTGCCGGCACCCAAACAGTAATTTCCCCGTCCCCTTCGATGACCCGCAAGATTTACATCAAGACCTTCGGCTGCCAGATGAACGAGTACGACTCGGACAAGATGGCCGATGTGCTCGGCGACGCCGAAGGTCTGGAAAAGACCGACCGTCCGGAAGACGCCGACGTGATCCTGTTCAACACCTGCTCGGTGCGCGAGAAGGCGCAGGAGAAGGTGTTCCACGACCTCGGCCGGGTGAAGCACCTGAAGCGCGACAATCCCAATCTGATCATCGGCGTCGGCGGTTGCGTCGCCAGCCAGGAGGGCGCGGCCATCGTCGAGCGCGCGCCCTACGTCGATCTCGTCTTCGGCCCGCAGACGCTACACCGCCTGCCCGACCTCATTTCGAAGCGCCGCGCCAGCGGCCGGCCGCAGGTCGACATCAGCTTTCCGGAAATCGAGAAGTTCGATCACATGCCGCCCGCCCGGGTCGAGGGCGCGACCGCCTTCGTGTCCATCATGGAAGGCTGCTCCAAGTACTGCACCTTCTGCGTCGTGCCCTATACGCGCGGCGAGGAAGTGTCGCGCCCGCTGGACGACATCCTGACCGAGATCGCGACGCTGGTCGGCCAGGGCATCAAGGAGGTGACGCTGCTCGGTCAGAACGTCAATGCCTGGCGTGCGCCGATCAGCCGCGGCTCGGACGACATTGGCGACTTCGCCTTCCTGCTCGAATGCGTGCATGAAGTGCCGGGCATCGAGCGCATCCGCTACACCACGTCACACCCGCGCGAAATGACGCAGCGCCTGTTCGACGCCTACGCGAAACTGCCCAAGCTGGTATCGCAGCTGCACCTGCCGGTGCAGTCGGGTTCCGACCGCGTGCTGGCCGCGATGAAGCGCGGCTACACCGCGCTCGAATACAAGGCGGTCGTGCGCAAGCTGCGCGCGGCGCGGCCCGACCTGTCGCTGACCTCGGATTTCATCGTCGGCTTCCCCGGCGAGACCGAGGAGGATTTCGAAAAGACGATGAAGCTGATCGACGACGTCGGCTTCGACGGCAGCTTCAGCTTCATCTACAGCGCCCGCCCGGGCACACCGGCGGCCGATCTGGCCGACGACACCCCGCAGGACGTCAAGCTGGCACGGCTGGCGCGGCTGCAGAAGCGCATCGACGAGCAAGCGCAGGCGGTCAGTCAGAGCATGGTCGGCAGCGTGCAGCGCATCCTGGTCGAAGGCCACGCGCGCAAGGACGCCGCCGAACTGGCCGGACGCACCGACAACAACCGCGTCGTCAATTTCCCCGGCCCGGCGCGGCTGATCAACCAGTTCATCGACGTGCGCATCACCAGCGCGCTGCCGCACAGCCTGCGCGGCGAAGTGGTCATCCGCGAGGCGGTCAGCGCTTGAAGCCGCGGCCGCTCGAACTGGTGCTGGAGCCGCTCGACAACGCGCGGCTCGCCAACCTGTGCGGTGTACTCGACGAAAACCTGCGCCAGCTCGAAACGGCTTACGACGTCGAGATCGCCCGCCGGGGCGAGCGTTTCCGGGTCAGCGGCGAGCCCGGGCAGTCACAGCGTGCGGCCGCGGCACTGCGCCATTTCTATGCAGCGGCCACCGAGCACCTGAGCATAGACGCGATACAGCTTGGCCTGATCGAGCTGTCGAACCGCATCGCCGCCGAACCTGCGGCGCCGGTGCTGATGACGCGCAAGAGCAATCTGCACGGCCGCACGCCGCGCCAGACGCAGTATCTGCGGCAGATCCAGGAACACGACATCACCTTCGGCATCGGCCCGGCCGGCACCGGCAAGACCTATCTGGCGGTGGCCAGCGCCGTCGACGCGCTGGAGCGCGAGACGGTAGCGCGCATCGTGCTGACCCGACCGGCGGTCGAAGCGGGCGAGCGCCTCGGCTTCCTGCCGGGCGACCTGGCGCAGAAGGTCGATCCCTACCTGCGGCCGCTGTACGACGCGCTGTACGACCTGATGGGTTTCGAGCGCGTCGCCCGCGCCTTCGAGCGGCAGGTGATCGAGATCGCGCCGCTCGCCTACATGCGCGGACGCACGCTGAACAACGCCTTCATCATCCTCGACGAGGCGCAGAACACGACGCCGGAACAGATGAAGATGTTCCTGACCCGCATGGGCATAGGCTCGAAGGCCGTCATCACCGGCGACCTGACCCAGGTCGATCTGCCACGAGGCCACAAGAGCGGTCTGGCCGAGGCGCGGAAGATACTTGCCGACGTGCGCGGCATCGCGATGACCGATTTCCTCGCCGAAGACGTGGTGCGCCACCCGCTGGTGGCGCGCATCGTGTCGGCCTACGAACGTTTCGAGGCGCAGCGCGAAGCAGAGGACGCGATGCGCAAGGGGCCGCGCGGCTGATGCGGCTCAATCTGTCGGTGCAGTACGCGTGCGCGCGCGATGCGTGCCCGCCGCGTGACGACGTGAAGCGCTGGGTGCGCGCTGCGCTGGACCCGGACGTGGTAGTGCGCGCCGACCTAACGGTGCGCTTCGTCGATGCGGAAGAGGGGCAGGCGCTCAATCTCGAATACCGTGGCCGCGACTACGCGACCAATGTGCTGTCGTTTCCGTACGAACAGGGTGCGCATCTTGCCGGCGACCTGGTGGTGTGCCAGCCGGTGCTGGCGCGTGAGGCGGTGGAGCAGGGCAAGGCCTTTGCCGACCACGCCGCCCACCTGATCGTGCACGGCACGCTGCACCTGCAGGGCTGGGATCACGAAACGTCGGACGACGATGCCGACGCGATGGAAGCGGAGGAGCGCGTCATCCTGCAAGGACTTGGCGTGGCCGATCCGTATTCGGACGACTACTCGATTCAATCAACGGAGGTTTGAAATGTCGGATCAGGACGACGACAGCAATGTCGGTTTGAGGGTGGTGGCCATCATCGTGATCGCGGTCGTCGCGGCGGTGGTGGGCTTTGCCGTATCGCTGGCCGGCAAGCCGACTACGGATGCCGCAGTGGTCGAGGTGGTGGAGGTGATCGAGGTGCCCGAGCCAGTGGGCGAGGCGCTGGCGCGCATCTATTTCGCTGTCGGCAGTGCCGAACCCGGCGCCGATCTGGCCGATGCCGTGGCGCGGGCGCAGGCTGCGCTGAGCGCGACGCCGGACGCCATCGTGCTGCTGTCCGGCTTCCACGACCCGTCGGGGGATGCCGCCCAGAACGCCGAACTGGCCAAGGCGCGGGCCCTGGCAGTGCGTGACGCGCTGGTCGCGGCAGGCGTCGCCGAAGCCGGCATCAAGCTGCGCAAGCCGGAAGTCACCGCTGCCGACGGCCCGCCGGAAGAGGCGCGGCGGGTCGAGCTGCGCGTCCAGTAAGGCCGTGACATCCGGGAGATTCCGGATGCCTGACTCGAAACCGACACGCTGGCCGGGTTACACTGCCGGCGTGTTCGTTTCCCGCGTCCCGCATGGACAGTAGTTCCTCACCTTCGCAGCGCCCCGGTTTTCTCGAGCGGCTGTCGCATCTGCTGATGCGCGAGCCGGAAGACAGAGAACAACTGCTGGTGCTGCTGCACTCCGCCTTCGAACGCAATCTGCTGGACGCCGACGCCCTCTCGATCATCGAGGGCGCGCTCCAGGTGTCGGACATGCCGGTGCGCGAAGTGATGATTCCGCGCGCGCAGATGGACGTGATCGACATCGACGATCCGCTCGACAAGATCGTGCAGACCGCGCTGCGCACCGCGCATTCGCGTTTCCCGGTGATCGGCGAGAACCGCGACGATGTGATCGGCATCCTGCTCGCCAAGGATCTGCTGCGCCTCATGTCGGGTGACGACGACAGCCTGCGCGACATGCTGCGCCCGGCGGTATTCATCCCCGAATCGAAGCGTCTGAACGTGCTGCTGCGCGAGTTCCGTGCCAGCCGCAACCACATGGCCATCGTGGTCGACGAATACGGCGGCGTCGCCGGCCTCGTCACCATCGAGGACGTGCTGGAGCAGATCGTCGGCGACATCGAGGACGAGTACGACTTCGATGAGTCGGCCGACAACATCCGGGTCGACCAGACCGGTCGTTACCGGGTCAAGGCCGGCACCGAGATCGAGGACTTCAACGAGGTGTTCGGCACCACCTTCGACGACGACGCCTACGACACCGTGGGCGGGCTGGTCATCCACCAGATCGGTCGTCTGCCCAAGCGGGGCGAGGTGGTGCAGATCGACGCGCTGCGCTTCACCGTGCTGCGCGCCGACAGTCGCCGCGTGCACACGCTGATGGTCGATCGCATCGCGCCTCCGGCCGTACCGTCCGCCGTCGAATGAAGCCGGTCGTCCGACTGGCCGCTGCTGCTGCGGCCGGTGCGCTGGCGGTCGGCGGCTTCGCGCCCTTCGGCGTGTTCGCGCTGCCGGTCGTCGCGTTGGCCACGCTGCTGTGGCTGGTCGATACGGTGTCGCCGCGCAGCGCCGCGATGACCGGTTTTGCCTTCGGCATGGGCTGGTTCCTCGCCGGCGTGTCCTGGGTCAATGTCAGTCTGAGCCAGTTTGGCGGCATGCCCTTGCCGCTTTCGCTGCTGGCCACCGTGCTGTTCTGCGCCTATCTCTCGCTGTTCCCCGCTGCCGTCTGTGCCGCCATGCGCACGCTGCGACCGTCGGTGGCGCTGACGCCGTGGCTGTTCGCCGCGCTGTGGGTGTCCTCGGAGTGGTTGCGTGGCACGCTGTTCACCGGCTTCCCGTGGCTGGCCAGCGGCTATGCGCACGCGACGCCGAGCCCGCTCGCCGGCTACGTGCCGCTGTTCGGCGTGCACGGCGCCGGTTTCGTCGCCGCGCTGATGGCCGGTGTGCTCGCGCTGTTCGTGCTGCGGCGCATCGCGCTGCGTCCGGTGCTGCTGTCGCTGGCTGCGCTGCTGGCGTTCGGCGCCCTGCTCGGCAGCGTGCGCTGGACCGAACCGACCGGACGCCCGCTGACGGTCAGCCTGCTGCAGGGGAATATCGAACAGAGCATGAAGTGGGTGCCCGAGCGCCTGCCCGATTCGATGCAGACCTACCTCGACCTCGCGCGCGCCTGGCCGGCCGATCTGGTGGTGCTGCCGGAAACGGCCATTCCCTTGCCTTACGCCGAAATCGATCCGGCCTGGCTGGCGGCCGTGCGCGCCACCGGGCGCGACGTGCTGATGGGGGCGGTCACGCTGGGCGAGGTCGATGGGCGCGCGCGCTATTTCAACAGTGCGGTGGCGCTCGGCCACGAAGACGCCCGTTACAGCAAGTCGCACCTGGTGCCCTTCGGCGAGTTCACGCCGCCGCTGTTCGCATGGACGCTGCAACTGCTGTCCATTCCGATGTCCGACTTCGGCCGTGGCGCGAAAGTACAGCCGCCGCTGGCGCTGGCCGGCGAGAAGGTGGCGGTGAACATCTGCTACGAGGACGTGTTCGGCGAGGAGCTGATCGATGCCGCGCGCGACGCGACGCTGCTGGTCAATGTGTCGAACACCGCCTGGTTCGGCGATTCATGGGCGCAGCCTCAGCATCTGCAGATTGCGCAGATCCGTGCGCTCGAACTCGGGCGCCCGATGCTGCGCGCAACCAATACCGGCATGACCGCCGCGATACAGCCGGACGGTCGCGTCGTTGCGGCACTGCCGGCCTTCACCCGCGCGGCCCTGCGCGTCGAGCTGCAGGGCTATCAGGGCCTCACCCCTTTCATGCGCTGGGGCAATGGGCCGGTGCTGCTGCTGGCGCTTGCCGTCATCATCGTTGCCGCGGTGCAGCGCAAAAGAGGCTGAGCCGGTAAAATCCCGCCTTTCCCTCACGGTCTGGCTCCATGTCTGCTGCACCCACATTCCAGGAAGTGCTGCTGCGTCTGTCCCGTTTCTGGGGCGATCAGAACTGCGCGCTGCTTCAACCCTATGACATCGAGGTCGGTGCGGGCACCTTCCACACCGCCACCTTCCTGCGCGCCATCGGCCCCGAGCCCTGGCGCGCCGCCTACGTGCAGCCGTCGCGCCGGCCGAAGGATGGCCGCTACGGTGAGAACCCGAACCGCCTGCAGCACTACTACCAGTTCCAGGTCGCGCTGAAGCCGTCGCCGCCGAATATCCAGGAGCTGTACATCGACAGCCTGCGCGCACTCGGTCTCGATCCGTCGCAGCATGACATCCGCTTCGTCGAGGACGACTGGGAATCGCCGACGCTGGGTGCCTGGGGCCTCGGCTGGGAAGTGTGGCTGGATGGTATGGAGGTCACGCAGTTCACCTACTTCCAGGAAGTGGGTTCGATTCCGTGCAAGCCGGTGCTCGGCGAAATCACCTACGGCGCCGAGCGCCTGGCGATGTACCTGCAGGGCGTCGAGAACGTGTACGACCTCGTGTGGGCGCCGGGTATCCGCTACGGCGACGTCTATCATCAGAACGAGGTCGAACAGTCGACCTACAACTTCGAACATTCGAACGTCGAATGGCTGTTCAGGCAGTTCGGCGACTACGAGTCGGAAGCCAAGCGCCTGATCGAGGCCGGTCTGCCGCTGCCCGGCTACGAAATGGTCATGAAGGCCTCGCACAGCTTCAACCTGCTCGATGCGCGCGGCGCCATTTCGGTGACCGAGCGCGCCGCCTACATCGGTCGCGTGCGCGCATTGGCGCGGCTGGTGGCGCAGGCCTACTACGCCTCGCGCGAACAGCGCGGTTTCCCGATGGCCGATCTGAGCAGCCCGCGCCTGCGCGCATTGCTCGGCGAGGAAGAGTGCCAGCGCATCGAAGCGCTGCGTGCCGCCTGAGTTGCCCCGTTCCGATCCGACAGAACTGTTTTGAGGCCGCTGCGGCGGCCCTCTGGAAGAGCTATGCAAGCCACATTGCTGGTCGAACTGCTGACCGAAGAATTGCCGCCCAAGGCCCTGTCGCGCCTGGGCGAAGTGTTTGCCGACGCGGTGTTCAAGGCGCTGGTCGAGCGCAAGCTGGTCGCTGCCGACGCGCGCATGGACCGCTATGCCAGCCCGCGCCGTCTCGCGCTGACCGTGCAGGGCGTGACCGACCGCGCGCCCGACGCGGTGGTCGATGAAAAGCTGATGCCGGTCGCCGTCGCGCTCGATGCCGATGGCAAGCCGACACCGGCGCTGCTGAAAAAGCTGCAGGCGAAGAACATTGCGGTCGAGGCGTTGCCGCAGTTCACCCGTCGCCTGGACGGCAAGAGCGAAACGCTGTTCTACGCGATGACGGTGCCGGGCGCTGCGCTCGACGACGTGCTGGCTGGCATCGTGCTCGACGCGCTGAAGAAGCTGCCGATTCCGAAGCTGATGCGCTGGGCCGACTGCGACTACCAGTTCGTGCGCCCGGTGCACGGTCTGGTGCTGCTGCACGGCGACCGCGTCGTGCCGGGCCAGGCCTTCGGCCACGCGTCCGGTCGCAGCACGCGCGGCCACCGCTTCATGGGCGAGGGCGAAGTGACACTGGCGAACGCCGACGAATACGCGCGTGCGCTGTACGAGCGCGGTGCGGTGATGGCGTCCTTCGACGCCCGTCGCGCGCTCATCGTGCAGCGACTGGCACACGTCTGTGGCGACATCGGCAACGGCGTACACCACGTCGATGACGCAGCGCTGATCGACGAAGTGACGGCGCTGGTCGAGAACCCGAATGTCTATGTCGCGCAGTTCGAACCGGACTTCCTCGCCGTGCCGCAGGAGTGTCTCATCCTGACGATGAAGGCCAACCAGAAGTATTTTCCGCTGCTCGATGCCAATGGCAAGTTGCTGAACCGCTTCCTGGTGGTGTCGAACATGCAGGTGGCCGACCCGCACAACATCGTGTCCGGCAACGAGCGCGTGGTCCGCGCCCGGCTGTCGGACGCCCGCTTCTTCTTCGAGCAGGACAAGAAGACGCCGCTGGCCGCACGCATTCCGAAGATGGAGGCGGTGGTCTATCACAACCGCCTGGGCAGCCAGTTCGACCGCGTCATGCGCATCCAGCGTCTGGCCACCGACATTGGCGGCCGCCTCGGCGCCGACGTGATGCAGGCGGCGCGCGCCGGTCTGCTGGCCAAGGCCGACCTGATGACCGACATGGTGGGCGAGTTCCCCGAGTTGCAGGGCGTGATGGGGCGTTACTACGCGCAGCACGACGGCGAAGCCGAGGTCGTCGCGCAGGCGGTCGAGCAGCACTACCGCCCGCGCTTCGCCGGCGACGCGCTGCCGGAGGGCGCGGTGGCCTGCGCCGTGTCGCTGGCCGACAAGATCGACGCGCTGGCCGGCTTCTTCGGCATTGGCCAGATCCCGACCGGCGACAAGGACCCGTTCGCGCTGCGCCGCGCCGCGCTCGGTGTGTTGCGCATCCTGATGGAAACGCCGCTGCCGCTCGATCTGGCCGAACTGATCGCCGCCGCGCGCGGCGGTTTCCGCGCCGGCCAGGTGGGCGAGGGCGACGCTGCGAACTTCGAGGCGCAACTGCAGGACTTCATGTTCGAGCGTCTGCGCAACCTGCTGCGCGAAGCCGGCCACGATGCGCGCGCGATCGACGCCGTGCTGGCACTGCGACCGACGCGCATCGACCTCGTGCCGGCCAAGCTCGCAGCCGTGGTCGCCTTCTCGGCGCTGCCGGAGGCGCAGTCGCTGGCCGCGGCCAACAAGCGCATCGTCAACATCCTGAAGAAGGCGGATGGCGTGGCGGTCGGTGTCGACGCGGCCTTGTTTGCCGAGGCTGCCGAGCGCGACCTGCACGCCGCGCTGACGGGGGTGCAGCCGGCGCTGCGTGCCGATCTCGACGCGGGTCGCTACACCGAAGCGCTGACCGCCCTGGCGCAGCTGCGCGCGCCGGTCGACCGCTTCTTCGACGACGTGATGGTCAATGCCGACGACCTCAAGGTGCGCGCCAACCGCCTCGCGCTGCTGGGCGAGCTAGCGGCAGCGATGAATGCGGTGGCCGACATTTCGCGCCTTGAGCTGAAGGACTGAGCGGGTGAAGCTCATCATTCTCGACCGTGACGGTGTCATCAACTACGACTCCGACCAGTTCATCAAGTCGCCGCAGGAATGGCGACCGATCGAAGGGTCGATGGAGGCGATCGCGCTGCTGAACCAGTGGGGCTGGCGCGTGGTGGTGGCGACCAACCAGTCGGGCGTGGGTCGTGGCCTGTTCGACATGGACACGCTGGCCGCCATCCACGACAAGATGCACCGTACGGTGGCGCAGGCCGGCGGCCGCATCGACGCCATCTTCTTCTGTCCGCACGCAGCCGATTCCAAGTGCGCCTGCCGCAAGCCGAAGCCGGGCATGCTGCTGGAGATCGCCGAACGCTTCAACGTCGACCTGAACGACGTGCCGGTGGTCGGCGACAGCCTGCGCGACCTGCAGTCGGCCGTCGCCGCCGGTGCGCAGCCGGTGCTTGTACGCACCGGCAAGGGCGGGAAGACCGAAGCCGATCCCGAGCTGCCGCCCGGCACGCCGGTTCATGACAACCTCGCCGCCTATGTGCGCGCACTCACGGTGAATACCGACTGATGCCCTTCGTCCGCTCGCTGCTGTTCTTCGTCTTCCTCTTCGTCATCACGCCGCCGTTTTCGCTGATCGCCATCGTCGCGCGGCCGCTGCCGCCGCACGTGCGCTATCGCCTGATCGGGTTGTGGACGCATCTGACCATGTTCGCGCTGCGCATCATCGTCGGTCTGCGCCACCGCGTCATCGGCAGCGAGAACCTGCCCAAGGGCAAGGCGGTGGTGCTGTGCAAGCACCAGTCGGCATGGGAAACGATGGCGCTGCAGGTGTTCCTGCCGCCGGTCGCCTTCGTGTTCAAGCGCGAACTGCTGCGCATTCCGTTCTTCGGCTGGGGCCTAGGCTGCATGCCGATGATCGCGATCGACCGCGGCGCCGGCAAGGACGCGCTGAAACAGGTCGAGGAACAGGGCGCCCGCCTGCTCGACCTCGGTTTCTGGGTGACCGTTTTTCCCGAGGGCACGCGCATGCCGCCCGGGCAGACGAAGCGCTACAAGATAGGCGGCGCGCGGCTGGCCGAGGTGACCGGTGCGCCGGTGGTGCCGATCGCGCACAACGCCGGCGACTTCTGGAAGCGCAATGCCTTCCTCAAGCTGCCGGGCGAGATCACGGTGAGCATCGGACCGGCGATCGACACGCAGGGCTTGACGGCGGAACAGATCAACGGGCAGGCTCAAGCCTGGATCGAAAGTGAAATGCGCAGACTGTTCCCGCATCACTATGGCTCAAACCCACAGCCCGCAGCAGCTTGAATTGGCGCTCGATACGCCGGACAACGCGCCGCCGCAGCCGCGCGGTCGCCACATCGTGCTCGGTCAGCAGATCATCGAGTACGCACTGCGCCGCAGCCGCCGCAACTCGATCGGCTTTTCCATCGGTGAATCCGGTCTGCGCGTGACCGCGCCGCACTGGGTGACGCTGCCGCAGATCGAGGAGGCGTTGCGCGAGAAACAGCGCTGGATATTCACCAAGCTGGGCGAAGTGCGTGCCCGTCGCGCACCGGTGCGAACCGACTGGCGCGATGGCGCCCGACTGCCCTGGCTGGGCACTCACGTCATGCTGCGGCTCGGTGATACCTGCGCGCGCCCGCTGATCGACGACGAGGTGCTGCGCCTGCCGCTGCCGGCCGACGCCGACCACGACCGCGTGCGCGACGCGGTGTGCGGCTTCCTGCAGCAGGAGGCGCTGGCGCTGTTCACCCGCCGCGCGACCGAGCTCGGCGCGCGTATCGGCGTGGCGCCCGAACGTGTGGTGCTCAGTTCCGCGAACACCTTGTGGGGTTCGTGCACCGCGCAGGGCGTGATACGGCTGAACTGGCGACTGATCCATTTCTCGCCGGCGCTGATCGATTACGTGATCGCGCACGAACTGGCGCACCTGAAGGAACTGAATCACTCGCGCGCGTTCTGGGACACCGTGGCCGCCATCCTGCCCGGCTTCGAGGCGGCGCGACGCGAACTGCGCGCGCACCACCCGGGGCGCATCGTCGCCCCCTGATACGAGGACTTTCACATGCGCATCCTTCACACCATGCTGCGCGTCGGCAATCTCGACCGCTCCATCGATTTCTACACCAGTGTCCTCGGCATGCGCGTGCTGCGCCGCAAGGACTATCCGGACGGCAAGTTCACGCTGGCCTTCGTCGGCTACCAGGACGAAGCCGACGGCGCGGTGCTCGAACTGACCCACAACTGGGATACCGACAAGTACGACCTCGGCAACGCCTACGGGCACATCGCGCTCGAGGTCGACGACGCCTACGCCGCCTGTGATCAGGTGAAGGCGCGCGGCGGCAAGGTGGTGCGTGAGGCCGGCCCGATGAAGCACGGTTCGACCGTGATCGCCTTCGTCGAGGACCCGGACGGCTACAAGATCGAGTTCATCCAGCGCGGTTCGCAGTCAGCAGGCTGAGCGGCGACTGGCAACGCACGTCCGTGAGATATTCACGTGGCGTGCGTGCCCTGCAGGTTTAGGTTGCCGGCTTCCAACATCGGAATCGGAGGTCGGACATGCGTTCCCACATCATCGTGCTGCTGCTGTCGCTCGGCGCGTCCCAGGCGGCATTTGCCGCACCGTCGAGCACCTTCGATTCCGGCACCGACGGCTGGACGGTGTCCGACACCAATCCGCCCTTCGATTCCTTCGGCGGCTCCTTCACACCGGACTACGACGAGGAAGGCCAGTTCATCCGCTACACCGATCCGTCGGCGATGAGCTTCTTCTTCGAAGCACCGGAGTCCTTCCTCGGCGATCTGTCGGGCTACTACGGCGGTACGCTGCGCTACAGCCAGACCTTGTCGGTGCAGACACCGCAATGGCGCGACGATCCGGACGTGGTGCTGGTGAACGGTGCGGGCCTGGTGCTGGTGTTCCAGCACGACAACCAGCCGGGCATCGACTGGACCGACTTCACGGTGTCGCTGGCGGAGGGGAGCTGGCGCGTCGGCGGTCTTGGCGGCAGTTTCGCCACCGCTGCACAAATGCAGTCGGTGCTCGGCGACCTGCAGCGCCTGCGTATCCGCGGCGAGTACATTTCGGGGGTGGTGGAGACGACGGCGCTCGACAACGTCGCCATTACCGCCGTGCCCGAGCCAGCATCGTGGGCGCTGATGCTGTCCGGCGTGGCGCTGGTTGCCGGTGTGGCGCGGCGACGTCTCGGCTGATCAGGCCGCGACGCGGGCGGCCTGCAGTTCCGCCCGCAGTTCGGCGGCCAGGGCCTCCACCTCGGTTTCCAGCTGGTCGATCAGCAGGTCGGTGCCGGCGTCGTCCGGCGCCGTGGCGCCACTGCGTTCGAGCCGCCCGGCGATGCCGGCCGCCCGGGTGCCGCCGAAGTTGCGCACCGTGCCCTTGAGCGTGTGCGCCTCGACCGCCAGCGCATCGCGCGACACCGACCGTGCCTCGCGCAACGCACCCAGCATGGTCCGGTAGTCGCGCAGGAAGAGCACGATGATGTCGTGCATCAGCACTTCGTCGCCGCCCAGATTGCCGAGCGTGAACGTGCGGTCGAACTGCGCGACGTGGGCGTCATCCGCGCCGTCAGTCTCGCTGGCCGAGTGCTCGGAAGCGCGCCCGATTCGGGTCGAGCCCGGTTTCTGCAGCGCTTCCTCGAGCGCGCGGATCAGTGCCGGGACCTGTATCGGCTTCGATACGTAGCCGTCCATGCCAGCAGCAAAGCACTTCTCGCGGTCGCCAGCCATGGCATGCGCGGTCATCGCGACGATGGGCGTGTGCCGCTCGCCATCCTGCGCACGAATGTGACGCGTGGCGTCGAAGCCGCCCATCTGCGGCATCTGCAGGTCCATCAGGATGACGTCGTAGCGGATGCAGGCGGCCTTCTCGACGGCGTCGAGACCGTTCGCGGCGACATCGACGTGGTGGCCCAGGCGCTCCAGCAGACGCACTGCGAGCGTCTGGTTCACCGGATTGTCTTCGGCCAGCAGGATATTCAGTCGCCGCCCCTCTCCGCCCTGCGTGACCGGAATGCTTCGCCGCCCGCCAGCCGACCCGGTGCCGGTGGCGGCCATCAATGCGTCGAGCAGCGCGGCGGTCTGCGCAGGCCGCGCGACAACGCCGCTGATACCGGCCGGCAGTCTGCCGGCCACGGGCGCTTCGCCATCGTGCAGCAGGATGATGGGCAGTTCGGCCGCGCACTGTCCCTTCAGCGCATGCACCAGGGCCCAGCCGTCGCGCGCGGCGAGGTCCTCGGCCACCAGCAGGGCGCGGAAGCACTGTGCCTCGCTTTCTGCCGACACGATGGCACCGATGCCTTCGTCGAGATCGGCGCACAGCCGTGCCGCCATCTGCCATTGCGTCAGCTGGGCAGCGAGATGAGTACGCGAGGCCTCGTCGGGCTCGATCACCAGCAGTGGCATACGCTCCAGCGAGCCGGATTCCTGGGTTGCAAGTTCGCCGGCGCGCGCGCTGGTCAACGGGACGGTGAAATGAAAGGTCGATCCTTCGCCCGGTGCGCTGATCACTTCCAGCCGGCCGCCCATGCGTTTGACCAGTCGCGTGCAGATCGCCAGGCCGAGACCGGTGCCGCCGAAGCGGCGGGTGGTCGAACTGTCCGCCTGCGAGAAGGCGTCGAAGATGAGCGCCTGCTTGTCAGCAGGAATGCCGATGCCCGTGTCGCGCACTGCGAAGCGCAGGCCCTGCACGCCTTCGTCCTGGTGCGCGAGCGTGACCGAGAGGTCGACGCTGCCGCGTTCGGTGAACTTCAATGCGTTGCCGATCAGATTGGTCAGCACCTGACGCAGGCGTACCGGGTCGCCGCAGACACCGTCGGTCACCGATGGATCGATACGGCAGCCGAGCTGGACAGGACGGCCTGGCTTGGGCGCCAGCGTGCGCACGATGCTGCCGATCACTTCGCGCAGGCTGAACGGAATGTTCTCGAAGTCGAGGTGGCCGGCCTCGATCTTCGAGAAATCGAGGATGTCGTCGATCAGCGTCAGCAGCGTGTCCGACGATTGCTTCACCAGTGTCAGGTACTCACGCTGTTCGTTGGTCAGGTCGGTGTCGAGCGCAAGTTCAGTCATGCCCATGATGGCGTTCATCGGCGTACGGATCTCGTGGCTCATATTGGCCAGGAAGTCGCTCTTGGCGCGGCTTGCTGCCTCGGCGGCGTCACGCGCCCGCATCATCTGCTCGTGCACCGCGCGCCGCTCGCTGATGTCGGAGATGAAGGCAGTGAACAGTGCGCGTCCCTTCATGTGCGTCGAGGTGATGGCGAGCTGTGCAGGGAAGCGGCGACCGCTACGGTGGCGGATGTCCAGCTCCATGTGGTGGCCGATGACGGACTCGAAGTGGCGGCTCAGCCACTGCAGCAGGTCGTGCTGACCCGGCTCGCGTTCGGCGGGGGCCACCAGCAGTTCGATTACCGGATGCTGCATCGCCTCGGCAGCCGTCCAGCCCAGCATGCGTTCGGCAGCCGGGTTGTATTCGATCACGTTGCCGAAGCCGTCGAAGGTGATCACCGCGTCGAGCGCCGCACCGAGGATGGCTCCCGTCCGCGCTTCACTCTCGGCGAGCGCGCTGCGCTGGTCGTAGAGGCTCAGCGATGCCCAGTTCAGTGCCTGCGCCAGGCGGTCGGTTTCGTGCGAGCCGGTCGCCGCCGGCAGGGTTTCGCCCATTGCCTGATCCAGCCGTTCGGCGAAGTCGGTGCACTGGTTCAGCGTGGCCAGCGGCCGGCGCAGCAGCAGATAGAGCGCCGCGGAGCCGAGCAGCAGGGCGAACAGCCCGTACAGCAGACTGTCGCGCAGGATGTGCGCATGGACTTCGCGCGCCTCCGGGGTATCGGTCTCCGTGCGCAGCCATAGGGTTTGACCGCCGGCCACCAGCGGTACCCAGCTGACGACGATCTGCCGCTCCGTGTCGTCCTCTACCGCGGCGCGCGCACGCGCGATCAGGCCTGGTGGCGGCGCGTCGGTCGGGCGGGTGTCGGCAGTGCGCCAAGCCCCATCGCCGGCGCGTCGGAGTGCCGACAGGACTTCGCCGCTCGGCGTGAGCAGCGCCGCTGC
Organism: Methyloversatilis discipulorum; assembly: GCF_018780585.1. Classification (GTDB taxonomy): domain Bacteria; phylum Pseudomonadota; class Gammaproteobacteria; order Burkholderiales; family Rhodocyclaceae; genus Methyloversatilis; species Methyloversatilis discipulorum_B. The sequence continues at coordinate 23,353 of NZ_JADMJL010000041.1, forward strand.
CATCAGCGCCGCCGTGTCGGGTAGTCGCGGTCGCAGCGCGACCAGCGCGTCACGGTCGTATTCGATGTCGGCAGCCAGACCTGCCGCGATGGTGCGTGTCTCGGCCAGTGCGCTGCGCTCAAGCAGGCGCAGTGTTTCGCCTGCCTGCTCGTGGGCGGTATACAGCGCGTTGCCTGCGGCGCCGATGCCGAAGGCGAGGGCGAACAGCGCGGTGATGCGCAGCAGCAGGCGGTGCGGCCCGAAGGCTGGCAGCTTCATGACTCAGTCGTCCCGGAAGCGTGCCCGGATCTCCTGCACTTCCTCCCAGCGACCCAGCATGGCGTCCACGCAGCTCGGGTCGAAGTGCAGGTTGCGTCCAGCGGCGAGAAAGTCGCGTGCGCGTGCGACTTCCCACGCCTTCTTGTAGGGGCGCGACGAGGTCAGTGCGTCGAACACGTCGGCCACTGCGACGATGCGCCCGACCAGCGGGATGGCCTCGCCGGCAAGGCCATTGGGGTAGCCGCTGCCGTCGAACTTCTCGTGATGGCTGAGTGCGATCGTCGCCGCCATCTGCATGTAGGGCGACGCCGAGTCCTTCAGGATTTCGTATCCGATGGAGGCGTGCTGCTTCATGATCTCGAACTCGTCCGCGTCAAGACGGCCCGGTTTGAGCAGGATGTGATCCGGTGTGCCCAGCTTGCCGACGTCGTGCATCGGTGCGGCGATCAGCAGCGCCTCCTGCATGTCGGCGTCGAGCCCCATTTCGCGCGCGATCATGGCGGAGAAGTGCGCCATGCGCAGAATGTGGGCACCGGTCTCGGGGTCGCGGAATTCGGCGGCACGCGCCAGCTTGTTCAATGTCTCGCGCTCGCGCTCGAAGATTTCGGCGGTGGCGCGACGCACTTCGTCGGCCAGCACCCGCGCGTGGTTGGCCAGCACGACCTGACTGCGACGCAGCGACAGCATGTTCTTGACGCGCGACGTGAACTCGACGCGGTCTACCGGCTTGGTCAGGAAATCGTTGGCGCCGGATTCCAGCGCGCGGTAGCGCACCTCGCGCTCGTGGTCGGCGGTGACCATCAGCAGCGGCGTCTGCGTGCGCGAAAGATTGGAGCGGAAGCGCCGGATGAACTCGATGCCGTCCATGTCCGGCATCATGTAATCGACGATGACCAGATCGGGGTCTTCGCGCATGCAGTGTTCCAGCGCCTCCGACGGCGACAGGAAACAGGCCGATTCGACGTCCGGCAGCTTGCCCAGCAGCGCAGACATCAGAACCAGATTCACCTGCGCGTCATCCACGACCACTACATTCATCCAGGGCACCCCATGTGCGTATCTTGTTCGATGTGCGGCGGTGCCCGATCGGCCCGTCCGATCCATCCTTTCCGCACGAAGGAATAACGGCGCCGCGCGCGGGCGACTTTAGACGGCCCGAATCGCGGCTGACAGAATGAAACAGATGTGCGCGAGGGCATCAGGCCGTGCGCGAGCCCGGTCGGCGCGCTACCCTACTGCCCGATGAATGCTCCGACGCCCTATACGCTCCGCGCTTCCGCGCTGCGCAACTGGTTGCGCCAGTTGTCCTTCCGCGACATGTTCGCGCTCGGCCTGCCGGCCCTGCTCATCATCGCCGCCGGTTTCTGGTTCGCCGCCCGCTACATCAAGCCGGCACCGCCCGACCAGGCGACGATTTCCTGCGGTGCCCAGGGTTCTGCCTATGAATCCTTCTGCGCCCGCTACAAGCCGCTGATCGAGCCCTTCGGCGTTGGCGTGAAATTGCTCGAAAGCGCCGGTTCGATAGAGAATCTGAAGCGTCTGAACGACCCGGAACAGAGCGTCGATTTCGCCTTCGTCCAGGGCGGCAGTGCGGAAGATCACCCGCCCGGGCTGCTGTCTCTCGGGGCCGCCTATTACGAACCGGTGTGGGTGTTCTACCGCGGCCGGCCCGGACTGGAGCGGCTGGATCAGTTGAAGGGCCTGCGCATCGGCGTCGGGCCGGAAGGCAGTGGCACCCGCCACCTTGCGCTGCAGATGCTGGCGGCGCACGGCATGGCGGACGACAAGCGGCGTCTGCTGCCGCTGAGTGGAATCGCCGGCGTCACCGCGCTGCGCAACCGCCGCATCGACGCGCTGGTCGTGGTCGGCGCCGTGCATTCGGCAAGCGTATGGGCCTTGCTGTATTCGGACGGCGTTTCGCTGATGAGCATGACGCAGGCGCCCGCCTACTCGCGCCGCTTTCCGCATCTGACCATGCTGACGCTGCCGCGTGGCGCAATCGATTTCGTACGCGACATTCCGTCGAAGGACGTGTCGCTGGTGGCGACACAGGCCTATATGGTGGCGCGCGAGGACACGCACCCGGCGCTGATCGACCTGATGCTCGGCGCGATGAAGCCGGCGCATGCCGAGGCCAGCGTGTTCCAGCGGCCGGGCGAGTTTCCGAAGGCGGACGGCGGCGACTTCGAACTGCATCCGCGCGCCAAGCGCTTCTACGAGGTCGGCCCGCCCTTCCTGCAGCGCTATCTGCCGTTCTCGATCGCCAACCTTCTCGATCGCATGCTGGTGCTGCTGGTGCCGCTGCTGGCCCTGGCACTGCCGCTGTTCAAGATCCTGCCGCAACTGTATGTCTGGCGCGTGCGCAGCAAGCTGTACCGCTGGTATGGCGAACTGAAGGACGTCGAACGTCAGGCCATGCTGCCGGACACGACGCGCAGCCGGGCCGAGTGGCTGGACGACATCGACCGCATAGAGGCGGCGGTCGCGCGCATCACGGTGCCGCTGGCGCATTCCGATTATCACTACCAGCTGCGTGCCCACATTCACATGGTCCGACGCCGACTGCAGGGCATACCGGAGGGCACGGCACCGGAGAATCCGCCGTCCGCAGGAACCGAATCGGCGCCGTCATGACTCAGTGACAGTTCGCCCGCCGTGCGCCGATACCCCGCATGGGGCAAATTTACAAACATTCGTGCTTGTATATAATTGCAGGCCGAATTCAGGAGAGTTCCCCGATGCCTGTCCGCTCCGCGGCCGCCGTGCCCGCCTCGCGCCCGATTTCCCGCCTGGCCGTGCGCCCGGGGCGCCGACTTTCTCCGCGCCACGCCTCTTTCGGTTTCGTCGTACTGATCGCTGCGGCGCTGCTGCTCTCCGCCTGCAGCGGCGACAAGTCAGCGCAGCCGGCCGCCGCGGCGCCGCAGGCCCTGCCGGTCACCGTGATCGAAGTGGCGCCGACGCAGGCGCCGCTGGTGGTGGAGGCGGTGGCGCAGGCCGAAGGTGCGCGCGAGGTCGAGGTGCGGGCGCGGGTCAGCGGCATCCTCGAGAAATGGCTGTTCCGCGAGGGCGAGCCGGTCAAGGCCGGGCAGATGCTGTTCCGCATCGAGCGTGCCCCGTTCGAGATTGCGCTGGCGCAGGCCAAGGCGCGTCTGGCCGAAGCGCAGGCGGTCGAGGAACAGACGGCGCGTGAAGCGCAGCGTCTGACCGGGCTGGTGGCCGACAAGGCGATCAGCCAGAAGGAATTTGATGACGCGCGCTCGGCCAGCGCAGTGGCCAGGGCGGCGGTGAAATCGGCCGAAGCGGCGGTGCGCGAAGCGGAACTGAATCTGAGCTATACGCAGGTGACTGCGCCGGTGGCCGGCGTGACCGGACGCGCCCAGCGTTCCGAAGGTTCTCTGGTGAATACCGGGACCGACAGCCTGCTCACCACGATTGCGCAGATCAACCCGATCTGGGTGCGTTTCAGCCTTTCGGACAACGATCTGGCCGGTGTGCCGGGTGGTCGGGCGGCGGTGCGCAGTTTCCGCGAGGTCGAGCTGCAGCTGCCCGACGGCAGCATCCTGCCGCAGCGCGGCCGCATCAATTTCTCCGCCAGCCGCATTGATCCGGCGCTGGGCACGCTGGAAATGCGCGCCGAATTCGCCAATGCCGACGCCGTCGTGCTGCCCGGCCAGTTCGTCCGCGCCCGGGTGATCGCCGGGGAGCGCGACAACGTGTTCCTGGTGCCGCAGGCTGCGGTGACGCAGACCGAGAGCGGTCCGGTGGTGATGCTGGCCAATGCCGAAGGCAAGGTGGAGCCGCGTCCGGTCAAGCTCGGCCAGTGGCAGGGCAAGGACTGGGTGGTGACCGGCGGCCTGCAGGCCGGTGACCGCGTCATCGTCGATAACCTGATCAAGCTGCGTCCGGGCGCGCCGGTGGCGCCGCGCGCGGCGGGTGAAGCCGCGCCGCCGGCGAAGTCCTGAAGGAGCGCCCGCACATGGCCCGCTTCTTCATCAACCGCCCGATCTTTTCGGGCGTCATATCCATCGTCATCATGATTGCGGGCCTGGTGGCCTCGCTGTCGCTGCCGATCGCGCAGTACCCGGAGATTTCGCCGCCCACGGTGATCGTCACCGCCTCCTATCCGGGTGCCAACTCGGAAACGCTGGCGCGCACGGTGGCGGCCCCGATCGAGGAACAGCTGTCGGGCATCGAGGGCCTGCTGTACTTCAACTCGACTTCGACGTCGAACGGCACGGTCACCATCACGCTCACCTTCGAGGTGGGCACCAATCCGGATACCGCGCTGATCGCGGTGAACAACCGCATTTCGGTGGCCGAGTCGCGGCTGCCGGAAGACGTGCGCCGCTCCGGCCTGGTGGTGCGCAAGCGCTCGAACAACCTGCTGATGATCGCTGCGCTGAAGTCGACCGACGGCCAGCGCGACACGCTGTTCCTGACCAATTACGTGCAGGTGAACGTGCTGGAGGAACTGCGCCGCCTGCCCGGCGTCGGTGACGCGATCGCCTTCGACGCGCCGTACGCGATGCGCGTCTGGCTGAAGCCGGACGTGATGGCGCGCTTGGGCATCACGACCACCGAGGTGGCGGCCGCCATCCGCGTGCAGAACGCGCAGAACGCGGTCGGCCGTATCGGTCAGGAGCCGGTCACCAACGGCCAGCAGCTCACCTACACGGTGACCGCCAAGGGCCGACTGCTCGACATTCCGCAGTTCGAGAACATCATCCTGCGCGCCGACGGCCCGGGCGGCGTGGTGCGGCTGAAGGATGTCGCACGGATCGAACTGGGTGCCGAGAACTACGACCGTACGACCAAGGTGAATGGCACGCCGGTGTCCGGCATGGGTGTCTATCTGCAGTCGGGTGCCAACGCGCTCGACACCGCCAAGGCGGTGCGCGCCAAGCTCGACGAACTGTCGCAGCGACTGCCCGAAGGCACCGAATTCATCATCCCGAACGACACCACGCGCTTCATCAGCGAGTCGATCAAGGAGGTGGTGCACACGCTGGCCGAGGCCACCGTGCTGGTGGTGCTGGTGGTGTGGGTGTTCCTGCAGAACTGGCGCGCCACGCTGATTCCGCTGATCGCGGTGCCGGTGTCGCTGGTCGGCACCTTCGCCGGTCTGTGGGCGCTCGGTTTCTCGATCAACACGCTGACGCTGTTCGCAATGGTGTTGTCGATCGGCATCGTGGTTGACGATGCCATCGTCGTGCTGGAGAACGTCGAGCGGCAGATGCGCGAACACGCGCTGCCACCCAAGCAGGCGTCGATGGCGGCGATGCGCGAGGTGTCGGGCGCGCTGGTGGCGATGGTGCTGGTGCTGTGCGCGGTGTTCGTACCGGTGGCTTTCCTCGGCGGCATCGCCGGTCAGCTCTACCAGCAGTTCGCCGCCACGGTGGCGATTTCGGTGTCGATCTCCGGTGTCGTCGCGCTGACGCTGACGCCGGCGCTGTGCGCGCTGATGCTGAAGGAGCACGAGGGCGAGGTGAAATTCTTCCGCCCGTTCAACCGTGGCTTCGAATGGCTCACCCGGCTGTATACCGGCACCGTGGGCGCCACGCTGCGTCACCGCGTCGTGGCGACGCTGCTGGTGCTGCTGCTGTTCGCCGGCGCCGGTTTCATGTTCCGCGTTGTGCCCGGCGCCTTCGTTCCGTCCGAGGACCAGGGCTATCTGTTCGGCTTCGTCACGCTGCCCGACGGCGCTTCGGCCGAGCGGACCGAGGTGTCGTTCGAGAAGATCCGCCGCGTGATCAACGACCACCCGGCGGTGGAGAACGTGTTCATGGTGCGCGGCATGGACTTCATCACCGGCAACAACCGGCCCAGCGTGGCGATGACCTTCGTCGTGCTGAAACCGTGGAAGGACCGCGCGACCACGGCCGACGACCTGCAGAAGGTGATCGCCGCCGAAGGCATGAAGCTGACCGACGGCATGGGCTTCATCTTCAATCCGCCGCCGATCCAGGGGCTGGGCGCGGCCGGTGGTTTCGAAGCCTATGTGCAGGCGCGCGAGGATTCCGATGCGCGCAAGCTGGCGGCCATTACGGGGCAGCTGATCGCTGAGCTGAACAAGCGACCGGAACTGGTGGACGTGAAGACCTTCTTCCGTGTGTCGTCGCCGCAGCTCGCGGTCGATGTCGATGAGCCGAAGGCGCTGTCGTTGGGCATTCCGCTCGACGCGCTGTATTCGACGCTGCAGGCGACGATGGGCACGCTGTACGTGAACGACTTCAACCGCTCGGGCAAGACCTACAAGGTGCAGCTCGGCGCCGACGCGCCCTACCGGATGAAGCCGGAGGACCTCGGCAAGCCCTACGTCCGGTCGAGCTCCGGCGCGATGATTCCGCTGTCGGCGGTGATCAGCGTGCGTACCGTGGTCGGGCCGGAAATGGTCGAGCGCTTCAACGGCTTCGTCGCCGCCAAGATACTGGGCAATGCGGCCCCCGGTCGCAGCTCCGGTGATGGCATCGCGGCGGTCGAGGAGGTGGCGCGTCAGGTGCTGCCAGCCGGTTACACGCTGGAGTGGGTGGGGCAGGCTTACCAGGAGAAGCGCACGGGCATCACCTCGGTGCTGGCGCTCGGGTTCGGCATCATCATGGTGTTCCTGATCCTGGCTGCACAGTACGAGCGCTGGTCGCTGCCGCTGGCGGTCATCATGGCCATCCCGTTCGCCATCCTCGGCGCGCTGCTGGCCGTATGGGTGCGCGGCATGCCGAATGACATCTACTTCCAGATCGGTCTGGTGGTGCTGGTCGGGCTGGCGGCGAAGAACGCCATTCTGATCGTCGAGTTCGCCCTGCAGAAGCAGCAGGAAGGCATGGACGCCATCACCGCGTCGCTGGAGGCGGCACGACTGCGCTTCCGCCCGATCTGCATGACGGCGCTGGCCTTCATCCTCGGCGTGGTGCCGCTGGTCACCGCCACCGGTGCCGGCGCCGCGGCGCGCCGCTCGATGGGGACCGGCGTGTTCGGCGGCATGCTGGCCGCCACCTTCATCGCCACGATATTCATTCCGATGTTCTACAGCTGGATGGCCGGCCGCAAGGCGGCGCGCCGTGACGACGGCCCGGCCGACGAGGTGACCGCATGATGCCCGCCGCCCTGAAGACGCCAATCGCGCTGGCCTGCGCAGCGCTGCTGTCCGGCTGCATGGTCGGGCCGGACTATGTGCGCCCGACGGTCGATCTGCCGGCACAGTACGCACCCGCGCAGGACGCGGCGCCCGTTGCGGTCGCGCGTGGCTGGTGGAAGCATTTCAACGACGACACGCTGAACACGCTGGTCGAGCGGGCGCTTGCCGACAACGCCGACGTACAGCGCGCCGCGGCGCGGATCGAACAGGCCGACGCGCTGCTGCGCGAAGCCGGCGCGGCTTTGTTCCCCGATGTCGGTCTTGGCGCCTCGGCCAGCCGTTCGCGCATCAGTGGCGTCGGTGCGCCCATACCGGCCGGCGCGCCGCTCTACCGCAACAGCTTCCAGACGGCGATCTCGACCTCGTTCGAACTCGATTTCTGGGGCCGCTTGCGCCGCGCCAGCGAGGCGGCGCGCGCGCAGGCGCTCGGTACGCGGCACGCGAAGGACACGGTGGAACTGACGCTGGTGAGCCAGGTGGTCGGTGGCTACCTGAACCTGCGCGCGCTCGACGCACAGCTCGTGCTGTCGCGCGACACGCTGGCCACGCGGCGTGAGAACGTGGACATCCTGCGCAGCCGTGTCGAGCGTGGTCTCACCAACGAACTGGAACTGCAGCAGGCGTTCGGCGCGGTCGCGGCGATCGAGGCGCAGATCGCCGATCTGGCGCGCAGCCGCGGCATCGCCGAAAACCAGATCGCGCTGCTGACCGGCAATCTGGGCATGCGCATCGAGGCCGGCGACCTGCGCAGCCTGCCGCTGCCGCCGTTGCCGCCAGCCGGCTTGCCGTCGTCACTGCTCGACGCCCGTCCCGATGTGCGACAGGCGGAGGCGGAGCTGGCGTCGGCCAACGCACAGATCGGTGTCGCCAAGGCGGCGCTCTATCCGTCGATTTCGCTGACCGGCAACTACGGCTCGCAGAGCCGCGAATTGTCGGACCTGTTCAGTGGCCCGGCCAATATCTGGTCGCTCGGCGTCGCACTCGATCTGCCCCTGTTCGACGCCGGTCGCCGCAGCGCCCGCGTCGATCAGGCCACGGCGCAGCAGAAGCAGGCGCTGGCCGGCTACGTGTCGGCCATCCGTAACGCCTTCACCGACGTGCGTGACGCACTGGTCGCTGCCGAACAGTACGCGCAGAGTGTGAGCGCACTGCTGGCGCAGTCCGACGCCGCGGCGCGCAGCCTGCAACTGGCGCAGAAGCGCTACGACGCAGGCTACTCGCGCTATCTCGAAGTGCTGGATGCGCAGCGCACCGCCAACGAGGCATCGCTGGCACTGGTGCGCGCACGCCAGGGGCAACTGGCCGAAGTGGTGAACCTGTACGCCGCGCTCGGCGGCGGACGGGGTGAGGAGGCTGTGGCCGCGCCGGACGACGCCGCAGCGTCGTCCTCACGCTGATCCGCTTCAACCGGCGAGCGCGGTCAGCGACCGCGGCTCGTCGGCTTTGCGCTCGACCGGCTTTTCCTTGCCGGCGCTGGCCAGCGATTTAATGTCGCCCGAAATTTCGCCGCCTTCCTCGATATGGATCTTGCCGTAGCGGATCTTGCCGCTGACGCGGCCGGTGGCATGGACGATGAGCTGTTCGCGCGCGGTCAGTTCGCCGTCGAAATTGCCGTGGATTTCCGCCACGTCGATGCTGACGGTGCCGGAGTAGGCACCGTTCTCGGCGATGCGGATGACGCGGCTGTCCATCGTCGCTTCGACCCGACCTTCGACCACCAGCGTGTCGCAATCGAGAATTTCCGCGCCACGCAGCTTCACGTCGGGGCCGACGATGAGACGGCTGCCGTGCGTGGGCGAGGGTTCGATCGCTTCCGGCTTCGACGGCTGCGGCGCCGGAGTGTCGCGCTGCGGCGACAGTGCGGCCGGCGACGGTGTCGTGCTCACCGTCATACCGCTGCCGGACGTGCCGCCGCCGCCCGGTCGTATCGTGCGCGGCAGCGTGGATTCGGTGGATTTCGGGAACAGGCCGGGCTTGTTGAACATATCGTCTCCTTGAAAGTGGCTCGCACCGTGCGGCACGGCGCGCACCGACCGTTCGCAAGTCGTGTGCCTGGTGGTGAATCTATTATTGAATCAATGATTTATGCGCTTCTATTCGACCTTTTCCGGCGCTTCTGCAGCGCATGCACGCGATTCTGTCGCCGCAGCGCGACAGTCGGCTGCGGGGAAGGGGCGCAGCGCCCATCCAGATGTGCGCTGCGCCCTGTCGCCGCGTGGCGACACACCGCCGGGACGTGGCGGATTTAACGTTCTGTTGCATTCCATTACCGGACCTTACCGCGGCCCGCGTCCGGGCTGCCTAGACTCGGACGTTCACCGGAAATCCTTCGACCCATGCCTCATGCATCCTTCCGTACCACCCTGCTGCTGACCGTGCTGCTGATTGCCGGCGCGCTCGGTGCCGCAGCAGCAAATGGCTGGATCATGTTGCAGGATTTCGCCCGCGCCAGTCGTGAGGCCGGCAGTGGCGCACTGAATCTGACGTCGGCGATGCAGCAGATCGACGAGCGCTCGCTCGACATGGCGCGCAGCGCGCGTCAATACGCCGTGCTGCGGGACGACGGTTTGCGTCGCCGCTACGATGAGGCTCAGACGCAAGCGCTGGCCTCGCTGGCGACGATGACCGCGAGCTTGCCGCAGATCGCGCCGCACGCGGACACGTGGCGACGCACCGAAGCTCAGTTGCGCGCCGTGTTCGACCAGCCAGCCGAGGCCGCCGTCGGCGACGCGTTGCCCGATCTCGCACCGATCAACGATCGCCTTGCCGCCGGCGTGCGCGAGGCCATCGATGGCCGCAATGCGGCGCTGCTCGATACGCTGGAGTCGAGCCGCGACACCCTGGCGACGCAGGTGCTGGCGGCCATCGCCCTCGCGCTCCTGCTCGCGGTGGCAACCGGCTGGTGGATACTGCGGCCGCTGAAGCGCGTGGAGCAGGCGATTGCGCGCCTCGGCGAAGGACAGTTCTCGACGCCGGTACAGGTCGGCGGCCCGGCCGATCTGCGCCGGCTCGGCGAGAAGCTCGAATGGCTGCGATTGCGGCTGGCCGATCTCGAAGCGCATCGCAATCGCGTGCTGCGCCATGTGTCGCACGAACTGAAGACGCCGCTCGCATCGCTGCGCGAGGGCATTGCGCTGCTGCAGGACGGTGTGACAGGACGGCTCAGCGACGAGCAGATCGAAGTCAGCGGCATACTCGACGCGAATGCGCGCGCGCTGCAGGAACGCATCGAACAGCTGATCGGCTACAACGCGACGCAGTTCGACGCCCGCCACCTCGAACTGAAGCCGACCGCGCTGCGTGCGCTGGCGCGCGAAGTGGCGGCCGACCTCAAGCTGCAGGCGCAGGCCAAGGACATCCGTCTCGATGTCAGCGGCTATGCGCCGCCGGTGCGCGGCGACGCCGCCAAGCTGCGCATCGCGCTCACGAACCTGTTGGCCAACGGCATCGCCTTCAGCCCGCACGGTGGCACGGTGCGCCTCGAACTGAGCAGCGATGGTGGCACCACGCGCATCGACTGCATCGACGAAGGTCCGGGTGTCGCGCCGGACGAGACCGAACGCATCTTCGAACCCTTCTTCCGCGGCAGCCGCCGCGCACCGCGCCCGGACAAGGGCAATGGCCTCGGCCTGGCCATCGTGCGCGAATTTATCGCCGCGCACGGCGGTCGCGCACTGGTGCTGCCGGCCGAGCGCGGCGCCCACTTCAGGATCGAATTGCCCCATGCCAGCTGACGTCCGTCTGACCCGTCTGATCCCGATCGCGCTTGCGCTCTCGCTCGCTGCCTGCGCCGGAGTGAAGCCCGCTCCATCCGCGCCGGCGACGAACGAGGCGCCACAGCCGGCAGCGCTTGAAACAGATACGAATGCGGCGGAACGCCAGTTGCAGCAGGCGATGCAGGCGGCGCAGCCGCGCGGCGGCAATCTGACGCGCGCGCGCACCCTGCTGGAGGCGCTGGTCGCCTCCAGCAGCGACGAGGCGCGGGCCGTGCAGCCGTATGCGAAATCGCTGCTCGAACAGGTGATTGAGCGCCAGCGCCTGGACGCTGCCAACGTGAAGCTGACGCAGCAGCTCGAACGCAGCAGCCAGCAACTGAAGGACAGCCAGGCGCGGACGGACGAACTGCAGCGCAAGCTCGACGCGCTGGCCGACATCGAGCGCAGCCTGCCGCCCGCGCGCATTCCGTCGCGCGGCGTACCGCGGTGAGGGCGGACGGGCAGCACCGTCTGCTGCTGGTCGACGACGATACCGATCTGCTGCGCCTGCTGTCGCTGCGGCTCAAGGCCAGCGGCTATCGCGTCAGCACCGCCGAAACGGCCGAGGCGGCGCTGACGCGACTGGCAGTAGAGCGCTTCAGCCTGGTGCTGAGCGACGTGCGTCTGCCGGACCGCGACGGGCTCGCGCTGTTCGACGATATCCGTGCGCAGCACCCGGCGCTGCCGGTCATCCTGCTGACCGCGCACGGCAGCATTCCCGATGCGGTGGAGGCGACCTCGCGCGGCGTCGCCGGCTATCTGACCAAACCTTTCGACAGCGCCTCACTGCTCGATCGCATCGCTCAGGCGCTGTCGCACGCCGCTCCGGCCGGTGCGGTGACGGCGATCGACGCTGGCTGGCGTGACGGCTTCATCAGCCGCAGTGCGCGGATGGAGTCACTGCTCGACGAGGCGCGGCTGGTGGCGGCCTCCGATGCCAGCGTGCTGATACGCGGCGACAGCGGCACTGGCAAGGAACTGCTGGCACGCGCCCTGCACCGCGCCAGCCCGCGCGCGCAGGCGCCTTTCGTCGCCATCAACTGCAGCGCGATACCGGACGCGCTGCTCGAATCCGAACTGTTCGGCCACGAACGCGGCGCCTTCAGCGGCGCGGTCGCGCGCCACACCGGGCTGTTCCGTGCAGCGCACGGCGGAACGCTGTTTCTCGACGAGATCGGCGACATGCCGCCAGCGCTGCAGGTGAAGCTGCTGCGCGTGCTGCAGGAGCGGGCGGTACGACCGGTCGGCGCGACGCAGGCCGAGCCGGTCGATGTGCGCATCGTGTCGGCCACCCATTGCGATCTCGACGCGCTGCTCGCGCAAGGGCAGTTCCGCGAAGACCTGTATTACCGCATCAACGTGGTCACGCTGACGCTGCCTCCGCTGTCCGAGCGGCGTGAGGACATTCCGCTGCTGGCCGAGCACTTCCTGCGCACGCTGGCAAAGAAGTACGGCAAGCGCTTGCGCGGCTTCGCGCCCGACGCGCTGGAAGCGCTGGCGACCGCGCACTGGGCCGGCAACGTGCGGCAGCTGCAGAACGTGGTCGAGCAGGCGTGCGCGCTGGCCACTACGCCGCTGGTGCCGCGCGCGCTGGTGGATCGTGCGCTGCGTGTGAAGCCGATGGAGGCGTTGGGCTACGCCGAGGCGAAACAGCGCTTCGAGCGCAATTACCTGGTGCAGCTGCTCAAGCTCACCGCCGGCAACGTGACCGACGCGGCGCGCATCGCCGGCCGCAACCGCACCGAGTTCTACCGCCTGCTGCAGCGCTACGACCTGAACCCCGGCCTGTTCCGCGGCGATGTCGCCGAGATGCGACAGGCCTGACCGGCGCGGCGCAAGGGGTTGCGGTCCAGTGTCGGGCGCGCGTCGCCGCAGCCCGACGCGAAGTGTGTGCGGCCCCGTCCAAGTATCTGAATTCAAAAGCAGGCGAGGTGTGGCATGGCGTGTGCTGATGCGGGCACTCCCATCGGCCGGAGTACGCCGCTAAAACAGATACGGAGGCAGACCATGATCACCCGCCAGTCCATTGCGACCCTACTCACCACGACCGCAATCGCCTACTCGATCTGCTCGCCCGCGCAGGTGGCCAGTCTGGTCGCCGCCACGCAGGCGACGCTGCGCGATCCGGTCACCGACGATCGCGACCGCGGCCTGCAGGAGGCGATCAAGGGCGCACTCGGCGGCGACGAGGCCTTGCGCGGCTGCTATGTCGCGGTGAGCGCCCGTGACGGGCGCGTGACCTTGAGCGGGGTCGTGCGCGACGCGTCGCAACTGGCGCGCGCGCTGCAGACGGCGATGGCGGTACCCGGCGTGCGCGCTGTCGACAACGCGCTGGAAGTGGCCGGACGCTGAGTGCGCTCCGACGCGCCGGTTCAGGGCGCCTTGTAGTGCGCCTGCGTCATCAGGTCGACGCCGCAGGGCAGGTTCTCTATCCAGTCGACGAAGCGCTTCACCATCGCCTTGCCCTCGAAGCGGGCGCCGTGCTGCGGCACGATCATGTCGATGTCGAGTCCGCGCACCATGCTGGCCCAGTAGCGGCAGATCTTGTTCGACACCATGTAGCGGCGGTGGAAGCCGAACATGTGCGGAACGTGCGCGTCGAAATCGCCGACCGGTGGCAGCGCTTCGCTGTGGCCGATCATCGAGGCGCCCATGTCGCCGGAGAAGAGGATTTTCGACACCGGGTCGTAGAACTGGAAATTGCCTTCCGAGTGCATGAAGTGCGCCGGCAGTGCCAGCATTTCCATGGCGCCGAGCGGAATCCGCATGCCTTCATCCGGGATCGGAATGATGCGTGCCGTGTAGTCGCGACCTGTCGTGAAATGGGGCAGAAAGCGCGCCCACAGCTTCGAAATCATCACCTTGCACGAGGTGCTGACCATCCATTTGTTCATCGACGCAATGATGTCGGGGTCGGCGTGCGAGGCGAGGATGAGATCGAGATCCTTGGACGGGAAATAGCGCTGCATCGCCATCATCAGCCCGGTGTAGGTCATGTTGCCGCCGGGGTCGATCAGCGCGCCGTGTTCGCCGTCCACCACCAGGAACTGGTTGCACTGCACCGCATGGTCGGCGCCTTCGTCGACCAGATCGTAGAAGGCCAGGCAGACGTGCTTGCCGTTGTTGAACAGTTCGACTGCCATTGCCCATCACCCCTTGCCGAAATGCCGACTGATTACCAAGGCGACAGTGTGCCGCAAATCGGCGGGGTTTTAGGCGCCGGCAGCGGGGGGCTTGATGACGATCAATGGGCGGGCGCCCGGAGCGAGCGGCCCCAGCCGTGTGCGGGCTGGGGCGGGCGATCTGGTGGGCCCCCTGGGAGTCGAACCCAGCACCAACGGATTATGAGTCCGCTGCTCTAACCAAGCATGAGCTAGAGGCCCGGAAGGGAGCGGTACTATAGCAAAGGGGCGCCGTATCGGGGCCTGCGGAGCGGGTTTCGGAGGAGGGTGCCGGACGATGTGGCCGGATTTCGAAGGTGGGTCGATCGCCGACCTGATGCAGGATGTGGTGCGCGCATGCCGCGGTGAGCGTACCGGCGCGGGGTTGCGCGATGTGGACGCGTCAGCCTGGCGTGCCGCGCGCAGCGTCGTGTTGCTGGTGCTCGACGGCGTCGGCATGAAGCAGCTCGAACTGCTGCCCGAGGACAGCTTCCTGCGCCGGCACTGCATGGCGACGCTGACTTCCGTGTTCCCGTCGACCACCGCGGCGGCCATCACCACTTTCATGACAGCCCGGTCGCCAGCGGTGCATGGGCTGACCGGCTGGCACCTGCGCTGTACCGAACCGGGCCTGGATGGCCGAGTGCTCGCCATCCTGCCGGTCACACCACGTGGCGACGGCGATCTGCCCTGTTCGCAGGAGGAGGTGCTGGCGCGCGTGTGCCGGGCGCCGTCCGTGTTCGCGTCGCTGCCGGGTGCGTCGCAGGTGATTTCGCCCGCCGACATTGCGCATTCACCGTTCAATACGCTGCACAGTGCTGGCGCCGAGGTTCTCGCCTATGCTGGACTCGAGGGCATGCTCGCCGCATTGACGGGCGCGCTGCGCGCACCGTCGCCGCCTGGCTACATCTACGCTTACTGGCCGGACTTCGACCATTGTGCCCATGTGCGTGGCTGCGCTTCCGACAGTGCGCGCGAGCTGCTGCGCGTGGCCGACGCTGCGCTGGCCGACTGGGCAGCAGGCATGGCAGGGTGCGACGTGCAGTTGCTGGTGACCGCGGATCACGGCTTCATCGATGCGCCCACGGAGCATCTGATCGAACTCGAGCAGCTGCCGTCGCTGGCCGACTGTCTCGCCGGCCCGCTGTCGGGCGAGCGGCGCGCCGTGTTCTGTCACCTCAAACCCGGGCGGGCGCGCGATTTCGAACGCGCGCTGCAGGCTCTGGACAGCGCCTGCATCCCGTGGCGATCGAGCGATCTCTTTGCGGCCGGGCGTTTCGGGCCGGGCGTACCTCATCCACGCCTGCTTGAGCGCATCGGTGACTACACGCTGGAAATGAGAGCGGACTGGACCTTGCGCGACACCGTACCGGGGGAACGTCTGCACCGGCTGATCGGCGTGCATGGAGGCACAAGCGAAGCGGAAATGACGGTGCCGCTGGTGGGGAAGGTGCTCTGAAAGACGTACGGGAGCGCGTTCGCGCTCCCGCCGTGAAGATCAGCTCGCGATATAGCTTTCGAGCTGCTTGATCAGGAACTGCTGGTACTCGATCGTTTCCTTGACCATGTCACCGATGGAAATGACGCCGACCAGCGAACCTGCGGTGTCCAGCACCGGCAGGTGACGGATGCGCTTGTCGCTCATCAGTTGCATCGCCTGATCGACCGTCATGTCCGGCGTCACGTGGATGAGCTTGCTGGTCATGATGTCGCGCACCGGCGTGGTGGCGGAATCCTTGCCCTGCAGCACCACCTTGCGCGCATAGTCGCGCTCGGAAAAGATGCCGGCCAGTGCGCCGTTGTCGGTCACCAGCACGGCACCGATGCCGCGGTTGGCCATCACGCGCAGCGCGCTGATGACCGTGTTGTCCGCTTCGACGGTCGCGATCGGACCCTGCTTGCCTTCAATCACCTGAGCGATGGTCTTCACGGTAGGCCTCCCTGTTGTTTTCCGTGACGATGGGGTCGCTCAAGTTTCACACGAAAATCAGGTTTCCGTGTCGAGGAAGCTGCGCAGTTTTTCGCTGCGCGACGGGTGACGCAGCTTGCGCAGCGCCTTCGCTTCGATCTGGCGGATGCGCTCGCGGGTCACGTCGAACTGCTTGCCGACCTCTTCCAGCGTGTGGTCGGTGTTCATTTCGATGCCGAAGCGCATGCGCAGCACCTTGGCTTCCCTCGGCGTCAGGCTGTCCAGCACTTCCTTCGTGATGTCGCGCAGGCTGGCGAACAGTGCGGCGTCGGTCGGCGCCAGCGTCGCGGTGTCCTCGATGAAGTCGCCCAGATGAGAATCGTCGTCGTCGCCGATCGGCGTTTCCATCGAGATCGGCTCCTTGCTGATCTTCAGGATCTTGCGGATCTTCTCTTCCGGCATTTCCATGCGGATGGCCAGCGTCGCCGGATCCGGCTCGGCACCGGTTTCCTGCAGGATCTGGCGCGAGATGCGGTTCATCTTGTTGATCGTTTCGATCATGTGCACCGGGATACGGATGGTGCGCGCCTGATCGGCGATCGAACGCGTGATGGCCTGACGGATCCACCAGGTCGCGTAGGTCGAGAATTTGTAGCCGCGACGGTATTCGAACTTGTCCACCGCCTTCATCAGACCGATATTGCCTTCCTGGATCAGGTCGAGGAACTGCAGGCCGCGGTTGGTGTACTTCTTCGCGATCGAGATCACCAGACGCAGGTTGGCTTCGGTCATCTCGCGCTTGGCACGGCGCATCTTGGCTTCGCCGGTGGACATCTGCTTGTTGATGTCCTTCAGTTCCTTCAGCGGCAGGCCGATGCGGTCCTGGATGTCGATCAGCTTGCCCTGTTCCTCGATGATGGCCGGGGCGGCACGCAGCAGCTGCGCGCCATTCGACTTGGCGGCGGTGATTTCGCCCTTCAGCCAGTCGATATTGACCTCGTTGCCCGGGAACACCTTGATGAAGTGGGCGCGCGGCATATTGCCCTTGTCCACGCACAGTTCAAGTATCTTGCGCTCGTGCTTGCGCGCCGATTCGACCATGTTGCGCACCGAGTCGCACAGCTTCTCGATCATGCGCGCGGTGAAGCGGATGTTCATCAGCTCGTCCGACAGCTGCTTCTGCAGCTTCAGATAGGTCTTGTCCTGCGAGCCCTTCTTGTCCAGCGTGGACTGCATCTTCGTGTACAGCGCGCGGATGCTTTCGAAGCGCTCCAGCGCATCGGCCTTGAGCTGGATCAGCGATGCGCTCATCGCGCCGCCTTCGCCGTCCTCGTCCTCTTCGTCGCTGTCCTCGTCCTCTTCGTCGGACGCTTCGGCGCTGGCGGCCGCTTCTTCCTCTTCCTCGACCGCGTTCGGGTCGATCAGGCCGTCGATCAGTTCGTCGATGCGCATCTCTTCGCGCGCGACGCGATCGGCCATGTCGAGGATTTCGGCAATGGTCGTCGGGCAGGCGGAAATCGCCTGGATCATGTGGCGCAGGCCGTCCTCGATGCGCTTGGCGATCTCGATCTCGCCCTCGCGCGTCAGCAGTTCGACCGTACCCATTTCACGCATGTACATGCGCACCGGATCGGTCGTGCGACCGAATTCCGATTCGACCGTCGACAGCGCCTGTTCGGCTTCCTCTTCGACTTCCGACGCGTCGACCACGGCCGGCGCGTTCTCGCCCATGAGCAGGTCTTCCGAAGCGGGCGCTTCGTCGAAGACACGGATGCCCATGTCGTTAAAGGTCGAAATGATGGATTCGATCTGCTCGGCGTCGACGATGTCGTCCGGCAGGTGATCGTTGATTTCGGCGTAGGTGAGGTAACCGCGTTCCTTGCCCAGCGCAATCAGCGTCTTCAGACGCAGGCGACGCTGATCGGCGTCCATCGGCAGGGCGTTCGCTTCGGCGGAACCCGCCTTCGCTTTCAGATCCTTGGCTTTGGCGTCTTTGGCGGCCTTTGCACCGCGGGCGGTGACGGGCTTTGCGGCTGCAACAGGCTTTTCTGCGACTTCAGCCTGCTTGCGTGTATCCTTCGACTTGTCCTTGGCGACCATGTATATCCTCAGATCTGCGTGTAACCAGCGGCGAACCCGGCAAGGCAAAACCCTCACCGGATTGCCGTCCGCCTGCGCACAGGACCCCGTCGTACCGGGCCGGCAATGAGCCCGACCTATGTAAGCGGTCGACAGGGAAAACCCGTCATTATACCCGTTTTAGGGGTTGGCTTCTCGTCTTTCAAGTCCGCGCCTTCTCTCTGAGCAGACGGCCGAGTTCGGCCTGTTGCTCTGCAGTCAGTGGCGCCTGACGACCGAGCATCGTCAGATGATTGATTGCGCGGGAAATTCCCGTCTTCCTCAGATGCTGCAGCGTGTCGTCGAACATGTGCGGCAGCGCGCCCTCGTCAGCCGGGTCGTCGATCGCCGCGGCGACCGCGTCCTCGATCAACGGTCCGTGCGGACCATCCCTGAAGTACTCGACCAGCGCGGCCGTGTTGCCGGCATCGATGTCGCCATGTTCGATGCAGTCGGCGATCGCCTGCACGGCCCGCAGCCAGGGGTCGTCGTCGATGTCTTCCAGATGTCCGACCTTGCTGCCGAGCGCGGGGCGCTGCATCAGCATGCACAGCAGCTTGCGTGCCGGCGTCGTCGGCGCGACACGCGGTGCCGCTGGCGCCGGTGGCGCGTTGTAGCGGCCAGTGCGGCGCGGCATGCGCAGGCCGCAGGCTTCGGCCAGCTCCTGCGCCGACAGCCCGACCGCCGGTGCCAGCAGGTGCAGCAACTGCGTGCGCAGCGCGCCGGCCGGGATCTGCGTCACCAGCGGCTTCGCCTCGTTGATGAACTGGGCGCGACCTTCGGCGCTGCGCGTGTCGCAGCGCGCCTGAAGTTCGTGCAGCAGGTATTCGCTGAGCGGTTGCGCCGACAGCGCGAGCTGACGGAAGCGGTCTGCACCCTGTTCGCGGACGAAGCTGTCCGGGTCGTGCTCGGTCGGCAGGAAGAGGAAGGATGCGCTTCGCCCGTCGCTCAGTTCCGACAGCGCCGATTCGAGGCCGCGCCACGCGGCCTTGCGACCGGCGCGGTCGCCGTCGAAGCAGAATACGATGCGGTCGGTCTGACGGAACAGCTTGTGGATGTGGTCAGGGGTGGTCGCCGTCCCCAGTGTGGCGACCGCGTTGCCGACGCCGAACTGGGCCAGCGCCACCACGTCCATATAGCCCTCGACCACCAGCACGAAGCCGTCGTCGCGGATCGCCGCGCGCGCCTGCGTCAGGCCGTACAGTTCGCGGCCCTTCGAGAACAATGGTGTTTCCGGGGAATTCAGGTACTTCGGCTCGCCGCGGTCGAGCACGCGGCCGCCGAAACCGATCACATTGTTCCGCGCGTCGAGGATGGGAAACATCACGCGGTCGCGGAAGCGGTCGTAGCGTCGGCCCTTGCTCTGGCCTTCCGAGGGCTCGGCGTCGATCACCAGACCGCATTCGGCCAGCGCTGCAGCTTCGTAATCGTCGAAGGCTTCGCGCAGGCCCTGCCAGTCGTCCGGTGCGTAGCCGATGCCGAAGCGGGCGGCGATCTCGCCCGACAGCCCGCGGCCCTTCAGGTATTCGATCGCGCGCGGGCTCTTTTTTAACTGCTGCTTGTAATGCTGTGCGGCGCGCGCCATCACCTCGGTCAGTGACGCCGCCTGCTGGCGGCGCTGTGCCATTTCCGGCGTGAAGTCTTCGCGCGGCACGGTCATGCCGGCGTTGCGCGCCAGTTCCTCGATGGCGTCGGGATAGCTCAGCCCGGAATATTCCATCAGGAAGCCGATGGCGCTGCCGTGCGCGCCGCAGCCGAAGCAGTGATAGAACTGCTTGGCAGGGCTGACCGTGAAGGAGGGGGTCTTCTCGCTGTGGAAGGGGCAGCAGGCCTGATAGTTGGCGCCGGCCTTCTTCAGCGGGACGTAGCGCTCGACCACGTCGACGATGTCGACGCGGTTGAGCAGTTCCTGGATGAAGGACTGCGGGATCATCCCGCCGTCGCTCAGCCGGCGTTGCCGCTCAGCGCGGCCTTCACCAGCGCGGACGCCTGCGCCATGTCGGTGCGACCGGCCAGCTTCGCCTTCAGCGGGGCCATCACCTTGCCCATGTCGGCCGGACCGGCGGCGCCCACCGCCGCGATCACCTCGGCGATGACGGCACGTACTTCGTCCGCGCTCATCTGCTGCGGCATGTAGGCGGTCAGCACCTCGAGTTCGAACTTCTCGGCGTCTGCCAGATCCTGACGGCCGGCGCTTTCGTACTGACTGATCGAATCGCGGCGCTGCTTCATCATCTTGTCGATCACGGCGGTGACCTGGGCGTCGTCTAGCGTGATGCGCTCGTCCACTTCCTTCTGCTTGATCGCAGCCAGCAGCAGGCGGATGGTGCCCAGACGCGCGCTGTCCTTGGCGCGCATCGCGGTCTTCATGTCTTCGCTGATCTGTTCCTTCAGGCTCATGGTGTCACTCGCGGCGGCGGTTGAAGGGAAGCAACAAACACAAAAAGCCGAATGCGTCACTGCGCATCCGGCTTTTTGGGTTCAAGCCCTGCAGCCTTGCAGGGCCCGGCGAATCAGTACAGCTTCGGCGGCAGGGTCTGGCTGCGCAGCCGCTTGTGGTGACGCTTCACGGCGGCAGCCAGCTTGCGCTTGCGCTCGGCCGTCGGCTTTTCGTAGAACTCGCGCGAACGCAGTTCGGTCAGCGTGCCAGCCTTTTCGATGGTGCGCTTGAAGCGGCGGATCGCAACTTCAAACGGCTCGTTTTCCTTGACGCGAATACCCGGCATACAAACAGCCCTCAATGGCGCGTCCGCTGCTCGATGTGAGCGGACGCATAACGGAAAGCCGGCGAGTATATCTCGGTGCCGGCGATGTGCCAAGTCCGATTTGCGGGGCGCGCAAGTACAATGCGTCGCATGTGGATACTTGGCATCGAATCGTCGTGTGACGAAACAGGGCTGGCGTTGTACCACGACCAGCGGGGTCTGGTCGCGCACGCCGTGCACTCGCAGATCGATCTGCATCAAGCGTATGGCGGCGTGGTGCCGGAGCTGGCGTCGCGCGATCACGTGCGGCGCATCGTTCCGCTGTATCGCCAGGTGCTGGCCGAAGCCGGCATTGCCGCCGGCGATATCGACGCCATCGCCTACACGGCGGGGCCGGGGTTGGCCGGCGCGCTGCTGGTCGGTGCGGCGTTCGCCGAATCGCTTGCATTCTCGCTCGGCAGGCCGGCCATCCCCATTCATCACCTGGAAGGGCATCTGCTGTCGCCGCTGCTGTCGGCCGACCCACCGACCTATCCCTTCGTCGCCTTGCTGGTGTCCGGCGGCCACACGCAGCTGATGCGGGTGTCGGCGGTCGGCGATTACGAAATGCTCGGCGAGACGCTGGACGACGCGGCCGGCGAAGCCTTCGACAAGACGGCCAAGCTGCTCGGCCTGCCCTATCCGGGCGGACCGCACCTGGCGGCGCTGGCGCAGCAGGGTACGCCGGGGCGTCTGAAGCTGCCGCGGCCCATGCTCGGCAGCGGCGATCTCGATTTCAGCTTCTCCGGGCTGAAGACGGCCGTACTGAACGCGGTGAACAAGGGCCTCGACGAGGCCGCACGCGCCGATCTGGCGGCCGAGTTCCAGGAAGCGGTGGTCGATGTGCTGGTCGCCAAGTCGCTGGCTGCGCTGCGGCAGACCCGGCTGAATCAGCTGGTGGTGGCAGGCGGAGTCGGTGCCAACCGGCGTCTGCGCGCGCGGCTCGACGTCGAACTGGCGCAGCGCAAGGGGCGCGTGTTCTATCCGGAACTGGCACTGTGCACCGACAACGGCGCGATGATCGCCTTCGCCGGCGCGCAGCGGCTGGCAGCGGGCGTGGCAGCGTCGTCGTCGCAACACGCCATCGCGGTACGGCCGCGCTGGCCGCTCGATACGCTCTGAGCGGAGTCAGCCCGCGTTCTGGGCCTTCTTGCCGCCGATGCGGCTTTCGGTGCCATTCATCAGCCGGCGGATGTTGTCCGCGTGGCGCCAGATCAGCAGCCCGGACATCGCGGCAAGCGCGCCGCACACGACTGCAGATTGCGTATACAGCAGGCCGCTGATCGGCGCACTGCACGCGGCAACCAGCGCGGCCAGTGACGAATAACGAGTGAGCAGCGCGACCGCCAGCCAGATGCCCAGCGCGATCAGTCCCACCGTCGGTTCGGCGGCCAGCATCACGCCGGCTGCGGTCGCCACGCCCTTGCCGCCGCGAAAACCCAGCGTGACCGGGAAGACATGGCCGACGAAGGCCGCGACGCCTGCCAGCAGCGCGGCGTTGTCGCCCATGCCCAGAGCGCGCACCAGCCATACCGCGACGCAGCCCTTCAGCGCGTCGCCGATCAGCGTCAGCAGCGCGGCCTTCTTGTTGCCGGAGCGCAGCACGTTGGTTGCGCCCGGGTTGCCTGAACCGTAGGTGCGCGGATCGGCGAGGCCGAACAGCCTGCTGCTGACGACGGCGAAGGGGATGCAGCCGAGTGCGTAACCGAGGGCGATCGCGATGGCGATGCTGAAAGCTGAATTCACGATGGGCGACGGGTCGGACGTAGAATCCGGCAATTCTAGTTCGACACGGGCAACTGGGCAGACATGGACTGTATTTTCATCGAAGGCATGAAGGTGACCGCATCGGTCGGCATCTACGCGCGCGAGCGTGCGCACACGCAGCAGCTGGAGATAAGCATGACCTTCGGCGTGCCCGACGCCGCGGCTCAGAACGACGACATCAACGACACGATCGACTACGCCGAAGTGGTCAATCGCATCCGCGCCGAACTGGCGCAGCGCCATTTCAATCTGCTCGAAACGCTGGGCGAGTTCGTCATCAACATGATGCTGAACGACTTCCGCGCGTCATGGGTCCGGATTTCGATCGCCAAGACCGGCATCATGAAGGACGTGCGTCAGGTCGGCGTGACGATAGAGAGGGGGCGTTCGCCGACAGCCTGAATTCGCGCGTCGCGGCCTCGTGCGCCAGCAGCCAGCGCTTGATGCCGGGCAGAAAGCCCTGCGTTGCGTGCGCGAAGCCGCCCAGTGCGCCACCCGCCCCGACGATGCGATGGCAGGGAATCACCACCGGTAGTGGGTTGGCGCCGCAGGCCGCGCCGACGGCACGCGGCGCGGAGCCGATGCGACGCGCTACTTCGCCATAGGTCAGCGTGTCGCCGACCGCTATCTGCTGCATCACCGCCCACACCGCGTTCTGGTGTGCGCTGCCGCCGGGAGCCAGCGGCAGATCGAAGCGGTGCCGGGCATCGCGCAGGTAGGCGTCGATCTGGCGTGTGGCTTCGGCCGCCAGTAGCGTGCGCGCCGCTTGCGGCGACCGCGGCGGCAGGAACTCGATCAGCGTGAGCGCATCGTCCGCGGTGCGGATGCCCAGTGCGAAGCCGGGCGCCACGATCACAGCGTCCCAGTCGGGCGCGCCGGAGTCCTTCATCATTGCGCTTGCCTGCCCCCGAGCAACTGCTGCTTCAGGTCGTCCTGGGTCGGCTTTGGGCCGATCCAGATGGCGAGCAGTGCGCGGTAGAAATCGTCGCCCTCGACCGTCTTGCTCACCTCCTTGCCGTCGATCACGGCGCGGGTGCCGCGACCGGGCAGCCATTCGAGGCCGATTCGGCTGCCCTTCTTCACCTCCTGCACCGCCATCAGATCGTCGACGAAAGCGCGGATGCGCGGCTGCATCGCCTCGAATTCCGCCGGCGGCAAGTTCTTCTTCATGCCTTTGACCAGCGGTTCGGTGAACTGCGTTGCGGAAAAGCTCATCAGCGGCACGATCTCGATACGCTTCGGGCCTGCCGCGGCCATTGCCGCGTCCAGGCTGTCGGCCGGCGCGCCGAGGTAGAGGGCGACGGTGTAGGCCTTGATGATGAAGCGCGTGCGCACGCCAGCGCCGTTCAGCTGAAGCGTCGAATCGGACAGGCGTGTCGTCGGATCGAAACGCGTGCCTTCGACTTCGATGGCCGTGACGACCGAAGACAGCATCAACATCGACACGAAACACAATGCGCGCAGATTCATGGGGACTCCGTCGGGTTCGGGTCTCGAATTATCCGGCGGACGGGCACTGATCGTGCTCGCAAGATGTGAGAAATGACGGCCTGCTTCAGGAATCAACCTTAATAAGGTTGTGCAAGCTATTGTTTTTCAATCAATGAAATGCAATCATCCGGCCATTGAGGTCAGTCAGTTGTCGGTCACGCGACAACGAGGAGGGCGCATGCGCGCACAAAAAAGAACACATCCGCTGCTGTTTGCACTGCTGCTGGGCACATCGGTCGCCACGCATGCTCAATCGTTGACCGAACAGGCGGCCGCGCACATCGAAGCCGGTCGCCATGCTGCGGCCTACCAGCTACTGTCGCCGCAGGAGTCGGAGCGGGCCGGGGATCCGCAGTTCGATCTATTGCTGGGCATTTCGGCGCTGGAAACCGGGCGGCATACGCTGGCCGTGTTCGCGCTCGAACGCGTGCTCGCCGTGCAGCCGGACAATGCGCGTGCCCGCGCCGAAATCGGCCGTGCCTATCTGGCGCTCGGCGAATCGGTCGGCGCCCGGCGTGAGCTGGAGACGGTGCGCAATCAGAACGTACCGCCGGAGGTGGCCCGTGCCATCGATCGACTGCTGTCGGCCATCGACCGCGCGCCGGACGCAGGCAAGCCGTCTTTCGCCGGTTTCGTCGAAGCGGCGGTCGGACGTGACACCAACGTGAACAGCGCCACCTCGCAGAACGCGGTCGCGGTACCCGGCCTCGGCGCCTTCCTGCTCGACCCCGCCAGCCAGAGTCGCGACGCATGGTTCAGTGCGCTGTCCGGCGGTATCACTGCGCGCGTGCCGCTGAACCGCGAATGGGCCTTCCTCGCCGGCGCCACCGGCGCGGCGCGCTTCAATGGCGGCGAGTCGCGCTTCGACACGACCGCACTGGACGGCAATGCCGGCGTGTCGTGGTCGCGCGGCGCGAACCGGATCACCGCAGCGCTGCAGCTGGGCATGTTCGAGGTCGATGACGACAAGTTGCGCGACTACACCGGTGGCTCGCTGCAATGGCAGCACACGCACGACGCGCGCAACCAGACCACCGTGTTCGCCCAGCAGAGCCGGCTGCGTTACGAAGGCACGAACGACGTGCGCGACGTCAATCGCAACATCTATGGCGTCGGCCACGCGCTGGTGCTGCCGAACGACCGCACCATGCTGTTCGGCAGTTTCTACCTCGGCGCCGAAACCGGCCGCAACGATCTGCCCTCGGGCGTGAACATCGCTGCCAACGACGTGATCGGCTTCCGCGTCGGCGCCCAGCACACGCTGGACGAGCGCTGGATGCTGTTCGGCGCGCTGGCGCACGAGGCGCGCGAGTACAAGAATGTCGACCCGATCTTCGCCCGCGTGCGCGACGACAATCTGACTTCGCTGTCGCTGGGCGCGAGCTATGCCTTCGCCAAGCAGTGGCTGCTCACGCCGTCGGTGTCACTGGTGCGCAATGACTCCAGCATCAATCTCAACGAATACCGTCGCGGCGTCGCCCAGTTCGCCGTGCGTCGTACGTTCTAGGAGAGCGCCATGGCGAAACCCTTCACTCCCGCACGCCTGACGCTCGCAATCGCACTGGCGTTTCCGCTGCATGCGCTGGCCGATAACGCGGCGCGTGTCGAATTCACGTCGGGTGACGTGCGCGCACTGGCGGCTGACGGCAGCAGCCGCGTGCTGGCGCGCGGCGCTCAGGTGGGCAGCGGCGACACCGTCGACACCGGCAGCGGACGCGCCCAGATGCGCTTCACCGATGGCTCGCTGGTGTCGCTTCAGCCGCAGACCCAGTTCCGCATCGACCAGTACGCGTTCGCTGGCAAGCCGACCGAGGACCGTGGCTTCTTCAGCCTGATCAAGGGCGGCCTGCGCACCATCACCGGTCTGGTCGGCAAGGGCAACCGCAGCAATTACAAGCTCACCACTTCAGTTGCAACCATCGGCATCCGCGGCACCGAGTTTTCCGTCGTCTACGGCAACAGCATCAACGTGACGACCGGCGATGGCGCGGTCGATGTCTGCAATGGAGGCGGCTGCCTTACGGTGTCCGACGGGCAGAGCGCCTATGTCGCCGACCAGAGCACGCCGCCGGTCATCACCGAAGTGAAGACTGATCTGCCGCCCCCGCCGCCGTCGAACAGCGGCAACCTGACGCCGCCGCAGGGCGACGACACCTTCCTGGTGTCGGAGAATCGCAGTGAGGGCGGTGGGTTGGATGTGCTGGACGGCTATGCGGGCGGCAGTCTGCAGTCCGGTGACGGTTATTACGTTTATGGCCAGTACGTCGATCAGTACGGCGGCTATGGCGGCTTGGTGATGCTGGATTCGGCGACCGCGTCCTTCGAGGGCAGCACGTTGGTCTCGGCGTCGAATTCGAACGGTGACATCCAGGCGTCTTCGGTTGCCGAAGCACATCAGGACGGCATCATCGGCTGGGGGCGCTGGACCAGCGGCTCGTGTTCTGGCGAATTCGACTGCGCTGGCGACACGCTGCTCGACGTGCATTACATCGCTGGCAAGCCGACGCCGGATCTGGCCGCGCTGGGCGGTGCCAGCGGCACCTATGCGCTGAGCGGCTACACCACGCCGACCACGTCCGGCGGTGCGAGTGGCGGCTCGGTGAGCGGGTCCATGACCGCCGATTTCTCGGCCTACACGCTCAGCGTCGGCATGAACGTGACCGTCAGCGCCACCACCTTCGGGCTGACCGGGTCCGGCAGCATCAACAGCGGCACCGCGGCGTTCTCGGGTTCGTTCTCGAACTGCAGCGGATGTTCGTTCAGCCCGCCGAGCGGCAGTTTCCATGGCTTCTTCGCCGGCGCAGGGGCCGAGCGCGCGGGCATGGTCTACACCTTCGACAGCGGCATTGGCGGCATCAACAAGGTCAGCGGCGCGGCGGTGTTCACGCAGACTTCGCTCGGTCTGGGCAACTGACGGGCGCGTCATCCGGCCGCTCCGGCGTCCGGACGCGCGCCGCTCAGAGTGATCCGGCGAAGCTGCGGATACCGGTCAGCAGCATTTCGACGGCGACCGCGCACAGCAGCAGACCCATCAGTCGCTCAAGCGCGGAGGTTCCGCGCTCACCCAGCCGGCGGATCAGCGGCCCTGCCGCCAGCAGTACGCAGGCGGTGACCGCCATGGCAGCGCTCATCGCGCCGGTCCAGGTCCAGAAGCGGTCCGGCTCGCGCGACACCAGCAGCATCACCATGGCCATCGCAGACGGCCCGGCGATCAGCGGAATCGCCAGTGGCACGACGAAGGGCTCGCCGCCGGCCCACTCGCCGAACACGCCGGCCGGCTGCGGAAAGATCATGCGCAGTGCGATCAGGAACAGCAGTACGCCGCCGGCAATGCCGAGCGAGGTCTGCGACAGCTGCAGGATCCTCATCACCGATTCGCCGGCCCACATGAAGGCTAGCAGCGCCAGCCAGGCGAAGAAGCACTCCCTCAGCACGACACGCTGACGCCGCGCCTTCGGTACGTCCTTCAGCAGCACGGTCATGACCGGTGCGTTGCCGAACGGATCGAACAGCAGCAGGAGCAGGATGCTGGCGGAGAGGAAGCTGTCGGACAATGCTTAGGGGCTAGGGGCTAGGGGCTAGGGGCTAGGGGTGACGGGACGGCGTGCCGTCCCGTCAGCGTGTTCAGCTACGCACGTGGCCGTCGCCGAGCACCACCCACTTCTGACTGGTCAGCCCATCCAGACCGACCGGGCCGCGGGCGTGGATCTTGTCCGTCGAGATGCCGATCTCCGCACCCAGCCCGTACTCGAAGCCGTCGGCGAAGCGGGTCGAGGCATTGATCATGACCGACGCCGAATCGACCTCGCGGATGAAGCGCATCGCCCGCGTGTGGTTCTCGGTCACGATGGCGTCCGTGTGCTGCGAACTCCAGCGGTTGATGTGGTCGATCGCGTCGTCCAGCGAATCGACGATGCGCACCGCGAGGATGGGGGCGAGGTATTCGGTCGCCCAGTCCTCGTCGGTCGCCGCCTTCATCGCCGGCACCAGCGCGCGCGCGCGCTCGCAGCCGCGCAGTTCGACGCCCTTGCCGAGGTAGATGTCGGCCAGTCGGCCAAGCACGCGCGGTGCCGCAGCGACATGCACCAGCAGCGTTTCCATCGTGTTGCAGGTGCCGTAGCGATGGGTCTTTGCGTTGTCGGCGATGCGCACCGCCTTGTCGTCGTCGGCGAATTCGTCGATATAGACGTGACAGTTGCCGTCCAGGTGCTTGATCACCGGCACCTTGGCTTCACGCGAAATGCGTTCGATCAGGCCCTTGCCGCCGCGCGGCACGATCACGTCGACGAACTGCGGCATCGTGATCAGCGCGCCGACCGCGGCGCGGTCGGTGGTGTCCACCACCTGTACCGCAGTGTCCGGCAGACCCGCGGCAACCAGCCCTTCGCGCACGCAGGCGGCGACTGCCTGATTGCAGCGCGCGGCTTCGGAGCCGCCGCGCAGGATGGCGGCGTTGCCGCTCTTCAGGCACAGGGCCGCTGCGTCGGCCGTCACGTTCGGCCGCGCTTCGTAGATGATGCCGATCACGCCCAGCGGTACCCGCATCTTGCCCACCGTGATGCCGGTGGGGCGGCGCTTGAAGTCGGTCATTTCGCCGACCGGGTCGGGCAGCGCGGCGACCTGTTCCAGGCCTTGCGCCATCGCCTCGACGCCCTTGGCGGTCAGCGTGAGCCGGTCGATCATCGCCGCGTCCAGGCCATTGGCGCGTGCCGCGTCGACGTCGGCCGCGTTGGCTTCGAGCAGCTGCGGTGCACGCTCGCGTAGCAGGGCGGCGATGCGGATCAGCGCGTCGTTCTTGGCGGCGGTGGATGCCTGCGACACGATGCGCGAGGCGGCGCGGGCCTGGCGGCCCAGCGTGTTCATGTAGTCCTGGATGTCCATCTTGATTCCCGAAATGCTCAGACCGCGCACCTTATGAAAACGGCGGCCAAACACGGATGAAAGCAGAAAGCGCGGCGACTTGCCAGTCGGCCACGCTCAGCGTGCGCACAGTCGCAGCGCGATCTGCAGGAACTCGTCCCACACGTCGCCACGCGCCACGCCCTTGATCATGCGGTCCAGTCGCGCGGCCTGCATCAGTGCAGTGCGGGTGGCGGCCGAGGACAGCCGCTGCAGCGCACGCTTGTACGGTGACTGGCGGGCGCCGAAGATGCGGGCGGCAGCCAGTGCGTCGTCGGCGCTGCGCCCGGCAGCCATTTCGGCTCGCGCGGTCGCCAGCACGCGCAGTTCAGCGACGATGATCCACAGCACCAGCGGAGCGGCCACGCCCTCGGCGCGCAGGCCGTCGAGCAGGCGGCTGGCGCGCGCGGCATCGCCAGCGAGCAGCGCCTGACGCAGGTCGTCGACGTCGTAGCGGGCGACGTCCATCACCGCGTTGCGCACCTGTTCGACAGAAAGTTCACCGGGCGGATGCAGCAGCGCGAGCTTCATCACTTCCTGGTTTGCCGCCAGCAGATTGCCTTCGACATGGCCGGCCATGAATTCCAGCGCTTCCGGTGTCGCGCTCTGCTGCTGGCGGGCGAGCCGGCCGGCCAGCCAGGCGGGCAGGCGCGCAAGACCGGGCGCGTTCAGTTCCAGTTCCATGCCGGATTCGATCAGCGCGGCGAACCAGCTGCTCTTCTTCGCCTTCCAGTCCATCAGTGGCAGCGTCACCAGCGTGATCGTGCCTGCCGGCGGATTCGCGGCGTAGCGGGCCAGTGCATCACTGCCTTCGCGACCCGGCTTGCCGGTCGGAATGCGCAGGTCGATCAGCTTGTCGCCGCCGAACAGCGACATATTGCCGGCCGCCTCGGCCAGCGCCGACCATTTGAAGTACTGCGTCACCACCAGCACTTCGCGCTCGCTGAAACCCCGCGTACGCGCGGCGGCGCGGATGGCGTCCGCCGCTTCGATCACGAGCAGCGGCTCGTCGCCGTGCAGCACATAGAGCGGCGCGAGCGTGCCCTTCAGGTGGGCGTCGAGCTGTTCGGCGCGCAGCTGCATCGCGCTCAGGCAGGTTTGCGCTTGATCGCCTGCAGGCGGCGCAGCAACTGCTGGATCACGTCCGACTGCATTTCGGCCAGCAGGAGCTGTTCCTCTTCCTGCTTGGCCAGCGTGTCGCTGTCATTGAACGTGAGGTCGCGACGCATCTCGATGGTCGCCACCGGCGCGATCTCTTCATTGGTCGGCGTGCGTACGCGAAACGAGAAACGCTGGCGCAGCTGATACTCACGGACGCGGCCTGCCGAGTTCAAGCTGAGAATGACCTTTTCGGTCCTGTTCTCGGTGATGTCGAGCACGGCATCGGCCGCCTTGATGTCATCCGCGACCTTGGACGTGGTCTGCGCTTCGATGGCGCGCCTGAGTTGGGCTGTCAGCTCCGAGTAACGGTTGGAGTTGATGTACAGCGTCTGGAAAGGCAGATCACGTACACCGCGCAGGTGGAAACCGCAGGCCGCCAGCGGAAGCGCGGCGGCGGCGGCCAGCAGCAGGCTGCGGCGGGACGGGTTGGCGGGGGCGCTCACGGGCATCTCCTGCTTCAGCACACGATATTGACCAGACGGCCGGGCACGACGACCACCTTCTTCGCCGGCTTGCCTTCCATGAATTTCTGCGCCGACTCGTTGGCCAGCGCCGCCGCCTCGATGGCGTCCTTGGCCGCATCGGCGGCGACGCGCAGGCTGCCCCTCAGCTTGCCATTGACCTGCAGCATCAGTTCCACCTCGTCCTGCACCAGCGCCGAGTCGGCCGGCTCCGGCCATTCGGCGCTCAGGATGTCGTCGCCGAAGCCGCAGTCGCGCCACAGCACGTGCGTGATGTGCGGGCAGATCGGCGACAGCACGCGCAGCAGCATGGATAGGCCTTCGCCGATCACCTCGGCCGCTTCGACGCCGTCGCGCGGTGCCTTTTCCAGCGCGTTGAGCATCTTCATGCAGCCGGAGGCGACCGTGTTGAACTGCTGCTTGCCCAGGTCGTAGCTCGCCTGCTTCAGCACCAGATGCAGTTCGCGCCGCAGGTCGGCCAGCGCGGCCGGCAGCTTGGCCTTGCCCAGCGTCGACGCGGCCGGTACACGCGCGCGCAGTTCGGCGGTGTAGTCCTGGGCGAAATTCCATACGCGCTTCAGGAAGCGGTGCGCGCCTTCGACGCCAGCGTCGTTCCATTCCAGCGTCTGTTCCGGCGGGCTGGCGAACATCATGAAGAAGCGCGCGGTGTCGGCGCCGTACTGGTCGATCAGCGCCTGCGGGTCCACGCCGTTGTTCTTCGACTTCGACATCGTGGTCAGTTCGTGCTCGAGCACGGTGCCGTCGGCCTTCAGCCGGCCGCCGGTGATCTGCCCCTTGGCGTCGCGCTGGACCTCGACCTCGCTTTCCCAGTAGTAGTTCTTGCCGCCGCCTTCAGGTTTGTGCAGCCAGGCGTGGTTCAGCACCATGCCCTGGGTGAGCAGACGGGCGAACGGTTCCTTCACCGACATCAGGCCCATGTCGCGCATCACCTTGGACCAGAAGCGCGAGTACAAGAGGTGCAGGATGGCGTGCTCGATGCCGCCGATGTACTGGTCCACCTGCATCCAGTAGTTGGCGCGCTCATCGACCATGGCCGCGTCGTTGCCGACCGAGCAGTAGCGGGCGTAGTACCAGCTCGAATCGACAAAAGTGTCCATCGTGTCGGTTTCGCGCTTGGCGGCGGCGCCGCACTTCGGGCAGGCGACGTTGATGAAGTCGTCGCGCTTGAGCAGCGGGTTGCCCGAGCCATCCGGAATGCAGTCCTCCGGCAGCACCACCGGCAGCTGGTCGTCCGGCACCGGCACGTCGCCGCAGTGATCGCAGTGGATGATGGGAATCGGGCAGCCCCAGTAGCGCTGGCGCGACACGCCCCAGTCGCGCAGGCGCCACTGCACCTTCTTCTCGCCACCCTTGCCGGCGAGGTCTGCCGCCACTGCATCGACCGCCGCGGCATAACCCAGGCCGTCGTAGCGGCCGCTGTTTACGCAGACCCCGTCCTTCGATCCGTACCACTCGGCCCACGCGTCAGTCGAGAACGCGTTGTTGCCGACCGCGATTACCTGCCGGATCGGCAGTTCGTATTTCTTCGCGAAGCCGAAGTCGCGCTCGTCGTGCGCCGGCACCGCCATCACCGCGCCGTCGCCGTAGCTCATCAGCACGTAGTTGCCGACCCACAGCGGCACCGATTCGCCGGTCAGCGGGTGCACGACGGAGAGGCCGGTCGGCAGACCTTCCTTTGCCATGGTCGCCATGTCGGCTTCCATCACCGAGCCGTGCTTGCATTTCTCGATGAAGGCGGCCAGTTCCGGGTTGTTGCGGGCGGCGTGGGTGGCCAGCGGATGTTCGGCGGCGACCGCGCAGAAGGTGACACCCATGATGGTGTCGGCGCGGGTGGTGAACACCCACAGCCGGCCGTCGTCGATCAGCGCGCCGGTGTCATCGCGGACGTCGTGGCTGAAGGCGAAGCGCACGCCGGTGCTCTTGCCTATCCAGTTGGCCTGCATGGTCTTTACTCGCTCGGGCCAGCCGTCCAGCGTGTCCAGGTCGTCCAGCAGTTCGTCGGCGTACTGCGTGATGCCGAGGTAGTAGCCGGGAATCTCGCGTTTCTCGACCAGCGCGCCGGTGCGCCAGCCGCGACCGTCGATCACCTGTTCGTTGGCGAGCACGGTCTGGTCGACCGGGTCCCAGTTCACGACCTGCGTCTTCTTGTAGGCGATGCCCTTTTCCAGCATGCGCAGGAACAGCCACTGGTTCCACCTGTAGTACGACGGCTGGCAGGTCGCCAGTTCGCGGCTCCAGTCGATGGCAAAGCCCAGCGCCTTGAGCTGCTGGCGCATGTAGTCGATGTTGTCGTAGGTCCATTTCGCCGGCGGCACCGCGTTCTTGATCGCCGCGTTCTCGGCCGGCAGGCCGAAGGCGTCCCAGCCCATGGGCTGCAGCACGTTGTAGCCGCGCATCCGGTGGAAGCGGGTCAGCACGTCGCCGATGGTGTAGTTGCGCACATGGCCCATGTGCAGCTTGCCCGAAGGGTAGGGGAACATCGACAGGCAGTAGTACTTGGGCTTCGAGGCGTCCTCGATGGCCTTGAAGGTCTGGCTGTCGTCCCAGTAGCGGCGCGCGGCGGCTTCGACCTCGGACGGGGTGTAGGCGGGGGTCTGTTTTTCTGACATGAGGCGGGATGCGGCGGAAATGAACGCTAACCCGCAATTATAGGCCCGGCGGCCCGCCGCCCGCCGGAAAACACGGCGCCGTTACCGGGCAGGCTCAGGCCGGAGCCGTCCGGCGTGTTGCCGGGCTGCTGCGCGACACTTCGCGCAGCATGGTTTCGGCGTCGTCGGCGAAGCGCAGCGTGAGATGCGGCAGCGGCAAGGTCTGGCCGCGCTCGTCGTACGCTTCCTTCACCCGCCGCAGGAATTCGCGCCGCACCTCCCATTGCGCCATCGCCGCGACACGGATGCGTGCCCGCACGATGAGCGCAGATTCCTGCCACTGGTCCACGCCCGCCATCTCGAGGTCGCCGAGGATGCGGGCGCCGAAGTACTCGTCCTCGCGCATCGCCTTGGCGACGTCGAACATGATGGCGTAGATGTCGGCCACCCGGTCAGTCGGCGCCATCCGCACATCGATCACCGCATGGGCGAATTCACGCGAGCGGCTGGTGACCGTCGTGATCTCGCCGTTCGGGACGAAGTGCACATTGCCCTCGTAGTCGCGCAGCCGCACATAGCGCAGCGTCACTTCCTCGACCACGCCGCCGTGGCCGGCGATGTCCACGATGTCGCCGACGCGGATCTGGTTTTCCAGCAGCACGAACAGCCCCGAGAACAGATCCTTCACCAGCGACTGGGCACCGAAGCCGATGGCGATGCCGGCCACGCCAGCAGTGGCCAGCAGCGGGGCGACCGAAATGCCCAGCGCACTCAGCGCGATGCCGCCGGCCAGCACGAGGATGACCACCGATGCCGCGTAGCGCGCGACCCGAACCAGGGTGTCGATGCGCTTGATGTCTTCCGCACAGTCGGTGCGCCGGCGCAGTGTTTCGTGGATCAGCCGTATCGAGCGCCGGGCGAGGTGCTGCAGCATCCAGGCGAGCAGCAGGATCAGGAACAGCTTCACCGCGAGGTCAAGCACCTGAGGCAGGCGGTCGCCCGCCCATGCGTACAGCCAGGCGGCAGTCTGTGTCCAGTCGTTCATTGTCGTGGTCTCTCCCTGTTTGCGTTGTCCGGGTTAGACGCGACCGCCCTGCCCGGGGCCGGTTCCTCGCTGTAGGAGGAGGACTACACGTCCGCGGGGCGCGACCGTCGGCAGGCAGCCCGGTAGAATCCGCCGCATGACATCCAACCCGCTTCTTTCCGGTCTGAACGAACAGCAGTTCCAGGCCGTCACGCTGCCG
Organism: Methyloversatilis discipulorum; assembly: GCF_018780585.1. Taxonomy (GTDB): domain Bacteria; phylum Pseudomonadota; class Gammaproteobacteria; order Burkholderiales; family Rhodocyclaceae; genus Methyloversatilis; species Methyloversatilis discipulorum_B. The sequence continues at coordinate 58,062 of NZ_JADMJL010000041.1, forward strand.
TCGCAGTCGGCGCTCATCCTCGCGGGCGCCGGGTCGGGCAAGACGCGCGTGCTGACCACGCGTCTGGCCTGGCTCATTTCGACCGGCCAGGTGTCGCCGCACGGCATCCTCGCGGTCACCTTCACCAACAAGGCGGCCAAGGAAATGCTGGCGCGGCTGACCGCGATGCTGCCGATGAATGCACGCGGCCTGTGGATAGGCACTTTCCACGGTCTGTGCAACCGCATGCTGCGCGCGCACTGGAAAGAGGCCGGGCTGCCGCAGCTGTTCCAGATACTCGATTCGGGAGACCAGCTGTCGGCCATCAAGCGCATGCTGAAGGCGCTCAACATCGACGACGAGAAATTCCCGGCGCGCGACCTGATGTATTTCATCAATTCGGCCAAGGAGCAGGGGCTGCGCCCGCACGAGGTCGAGGCCTTCGACGACTTCGCGCGCAAGCGGGTCGAGCTGTACCAGGCTTACGAGGTGCAGTGCCAGCGCGAGGGCGTGGTCGATTTCGCCGAGCTGCTGCTGCGCTGTCACGAGCTCCTGCAACGCAACGAGCCGATACGCGCGCACTACCAGCGCCGTTTCCGCCACATCCTGGTCGACGAGTTCCAGGACACCAACGTGCTGCAGTACCGCTGGCTCAAGCTGCTGGCCGGCCTCGGCACCGAAGGTCAGGCGGCGGTGATGGCGGTCGGCGACGACGACCAGAGCATCTACCGTTTCCGCGGCGCCGAGGTCGGCAACATGCGCGACTTCGAGCGCGAGTTCCACGTCGACAACGTCATCCGGCTGGAACAGAACTACCGCTCGCACGGCAACATCCTCGACGCCGCCAACGCGGTGATCAAGCACAACAGCGGCCGCCTCGGAAAGAACCTGTGGACCGAAGCCGGCCACGGCGAGCCGCTGCGCGTCTATGAGGCCTTCAACGACATCGAGGAAGCGCGCTGGGTGGTCGAGGAAATCCGGGCGCTGATCCACGACGGCACGGCGCGCGACGACATCGCGCTGCTCTACCGCAGCAATGCGCAGTCGCGCGTGCTCGAACACGCGCTGTTCTCGGCCGGCATTCCCTATCGCGTCTATGGCGGTTTGCGCTTCTTCGAGCGGCAGGAGGTGAAGCACGCACTGGCCTACATGCGGCTCATCGCCAATCCGCACGACGACACCGCATTCACCCGCGTGGTGAACTTCCCGACCCGCGGCATCGGCGCGCGTTCGCTGGAACAGCTGCAGGACGCCGCGCAGGCGCACGGCAGCAGCCTGTACGGCGCGCTGAACTTCCTGACCGGCAAGGCGGCGCAGTCGGTCGGCGCCTTCATCAAGCTGGTCGACCAGCTGCGCTTCGCCTGCGAGGGGCTGAAGCTGCCGGAAATGGTCGAGCAGGTACTCGAACTGTCCGGCCTGCGCGCGCACTACCTGACTGAAAAGGAAGGTCAGGAGCGCGTTGCCAACCTGGACGAAATCATCAACGCGGCCGCCAACTTCATTTCCGAGGAAGGCTACGCCCAGGTCGCGGCCGAGGACGAAGCCGCGCCGCCCGATCCGCTGTCCGCCTTCCTGTCGCACGCGTCGCTCGAGGCGGGGGAACACCAGGCCGACGCCGGCCAGGCTGCGGTGCAGCTGATGACCGTGCACTCAGCCAAGGGACTGGAATTCGACGTGGTGTTCATCGGTGGTCTCGAAGAAGGCCTGTTTCCGCACGAGAACTCGGTGCTGGAGCGAGACGGTCTGGAAGAGGAGCGCCGGCTCATGTACGTCGCCATCACCCGCGCCCGCAAGCGCCTCTACCTGTCGTTCGCGCAGTCGCGCATGCTGCATGGTCAGACCCGCTACAACCTGCGCAGCCGCTTCTTCGACGAGATTCCGGCCGAACTGCTGAAGTGGCTCACGCCGCCGGCCAGCGCACGCGGCTACGGCGGCTTCGGCAGCAGCAGTGCCGCGCCGTCGGCACCGGCGAGCAGCAATCCGCGCAGCTTCGGCAGCGGTCGCCGGACGACGGCGGTCAATGACAGCGGCTTCCGCGTCGGCCAACAGGTGAGCCACGCCAAGTTCGGCGCTGGCGTCATCGTCAACGCCGAAGGCTCGGGCTCCGACGCCCGGGTCCAGGTCAATTTCGGTGCGTCGGGCGTCAAGTGGCTGGCGCTCGCCGTGGCCAAGCTGTCGCCGGCCTGATCGCTCATGAGCGCGCGCCTCCGCCTCTTCTGTTTCGCAGCGCTGCTGTCCGCAGCGGGCACGGCTGCCGCGTCGGAACAGTGGCGCACCGCCCACCTGCGTGGCGAGTGCGACACGGCGCTGGCCGAGGCGCGTGGCGCCGCCGAGAAGGGCGAGCCGGAAGCGATGCTGCAGATGTCCGACTGGCATTTCTTCGGCACCTGCCTGGACAAGAACGACACCGAATCGGCACGCTGGGCGCTGCTGTCGGCGGAGGCCGGACTGGCGCGGGCGCAGGCCGTGGCCGGGCAGATCCGTGCCAGCGGCATCGGCGTCGAGCGCAATGCGGCAGAGGCACGCCGCTGGTACACGCTGGCGGCCGAAGGCGGTGACCCGGAAGGCATGCTGTTGCTGGCCAAGATGATCGAAGCTGACACCGCCGACCCGCTGGCGCCGGAACTGGCGCTGGCCTGGGTCCGGCGCGCGGCCGACAGGAACTACGCGCCGGCCTATGTCCATCTGGCGGCGATCTACAGCGGTGGTGGTGCCCAGACCGACTACGCCGAATCGGCACGCTGGCTGGAGAAGGCGATGCAGGCCGGCTACAAGGACAATTCGGTCTGGGTCGCCTGGTCATGGGCCTGCCTCAACCTTGGCCGTTACGACGAGGTGCTGCAGGCGGCGACCAAGGTGCCGAACGACGCGCCGGAATTCAAGGCGGCGCAGATCAACCACGCGCACGCACTGTTGCTGAACGGACAGATCGGCAATGCGCGCGAGGTGTACGCCGCCAATATGACCTTGCGCGGCGCCGACGAATTCCGCCGCATCCTGCGCGAGGACTTTGCCGAACTGCGCCGTTCCGGACGCGATCACCCGGGCATGGCGCGCATCGAGAAGCTGTTCCTGTCCGGCAAGCCCTGAACGACGTGCACCGCGACCGCCATCGCAGCTACGCCGAGCTGTCGTCCGCGCATCGCGAGGGCATCGACTACCACGTCACCGTCGAGCGACGCGGCAGCGGGGTCGCCATCGTCGCGCCGCATGGTGGGCGCATCGAGCGCGGCACGTCGGAGGTGGCGCGTGCGATCGCCGGCAACGACTTCGATCTTTACCTGTTCGAAGGCGCGTTGCCGACAATGAACTTCGAAACGCTGCACATCACCAGCACCCGCTTCGACGAGCCGCGCGCGCTGGCGCTGATCGCCGATTGCGACGCCGTGCTGGCGGTGCATGGCGTGGCCGATACCGGCGAGCGCGCGCTGCTCGGCGGCCGCGATCGTGCGCTCGCCTGTGCCTTGGCCGATCGCCTGTACGCACGCGGCGTGCTCGCGCAGACCAGCGGCCATCGCTACGCCGGCCTCGACCCGCGCAATCTGTGCAACCGGGGGCGGCTAGGCCGCGGCGTGCAGATCGAACTGAGCGACCGGCTGCGCGGCGGTCGCTACGAAAAGGCAGTGATCGATGCCGTTCGTGCTGCCCTGCATGGACGGGTCATGACGCGACGCTAGAATGCAAGGCTGACCTCGTCAGCAACCCGTCATGCGCACCCCCTACCTGCTTGCCGGATTCATCGTTGCCCTCGTCGCGCTGGTGCTCGGCCGGATCATCTACGACGATCCAGCGCGATCGGGCGCTGCGCCGACGTTGCGTGCGCTGTATTCGATCGAGCCACCGTTCGCCTACATCGACGCGCGCGGCCGTGTCACCGGCGAGGCACCGGAAATGCTGCGCGTGCTGGCCAAGCGGGCGGGTCTCGGCGAGGTCGAGTTCATCCACACCGAGTTCGGCCAGTTGCTGCACGATCTGCAGGCTGGTCGCGCTGACATTGTCGCCAGCGGTCTGTTCGTGACACCCGAGCGCGCGCAGCGCGCTCGCTTCACCCGGCCGACCGCGCAGGTATCGTCGGCGCTGCTGGTGGGTGCGGGCAATCCGCTCGACCTGCACGGCCTCGACGACATCGCCGCGCACCCGGATGCGGTGCTGGCCGTCATCGACGGCGCGGTCGAACTGACGGTGGCCAAGCGAGCCGGCGTGCCGGCCGCCCGCATTCAGCGGCACAGCGACGCGACCAGCGCAGCGGTGGCGGTGATCGAGGGCCGGGCCGACGCGCTTGCGCTGTCCGACGTGTCCTTGCGCCACATGCTGGCGGTATCCGGTCTGACCGGTGTCGAACTGGCGCAGCCCTACCGGCCGCCGCAGCGCGAAGGGCGGGGCGAAGCAGGCTGGCCCGCCTTCGCGCTGCGTCCGCAGGACGAGGCGATGGCGCGCCGCATCGACGAGGCGATGGCCGGCTACCTCGGTTCGCCCGAGCATCGCGCGCTGGTCGCGGCCTTCGGCTTCGGTCCGCACAACCTGCCGGCGCCTGCACAGCGATGAACGGGCGCAGCGCAATGGCGGGCGGCCCGCCGGTATTCGGTCTGGCGCTGCTGCTGTGCGCCTGCATGGGCCTGATGAGCTATGCGCACGTGCGCTGGGACGACAGCCTCGCTGCCGCGCTGACCGCGCGCGACAATCTGGCGCAGTCGCGCCGTTACGCGCTGCTTGCGCAGCTCGACACCGAGCGCCTGCTGACCGGCGCGACGACGATACCGCGCACCCGTGTGATTGCCCATCTGGACCGTGCCCTCACGACCGCGCGCGATCTGCGCAGCGGCGGTGGTGCCATCGCCGGCTTCTCGGCGCGGGCGCCGGTGGCCGGCGACGTGGCCGCGGCCGCCGATGCCTACATGGCGGCGCTGGCCGATGCGCGCGCCATCATGGAACGCCAGCTCGACGGATTCGAGGCGGGCGGCAGCGCGCTGCTGCTGGCGCAGCGCGCGGTCGATGGCCGCGCCGTCGCGCTGGAGGACGCATTGCTGCGCCATCTCGCGGCACAGCGCCGGCTGCTGCGCCAGCACGACACGGCGACGCTGGCGCTGGTGGCGGTACTCGGTCTGCTCGTGCTGTTCTATCTGTACGTTGCGCACCGGCGTCGCGATGCCGCAGTCGATGCGCTGCTCGGCAGCGAGTCGCGCCTGCGCGCCTTCGTCGACAGCCTGCCCGAGATCGCCTTCATGCTCGACCGTCACGGTCGCTATATCGAGTCCTTCGGCAATGGCGGCGCCTTGCTCGCATCGCCAGCGGAAACCCTGGTCGGTCGCACCGTCGAGGAGGTGTTCCCGGCCGACGTGAGCAGCCGCTTCCTCGCGGTGATCCGCCAGGCGCTGGCGCGGCAGCGCACGCAGTCCTACGAATACACGCTGGAACTGGCGGGCCGGCAGGTGGTGTTCGATGCCCGCGTGTCGCCGGTGCCCGGCAGCGACCGCGTCGTCTGGGTGTCGTGGGACGTGACCGCGCGCCGCCGCGCCGAGGCGCACGTGCAGGCGCTGGGCCGGCTGTACAACTTCCTCAGTCAGGTGAACCAGACCATCGTCTGGTCGGCCGATGAGGACGAGCTGTTCGAACGCATCTGTCGCGTCGCCATCGAGTTCGGCGCCTATCGCTTCGCCTGGATCATGCGCGCCGACGACAGCGGCACGCTCGCGCTGCGCGCCAGTGCCGGCAGCGCGGTCGCCGATCGCGCGCAGCTGGTCAGTGCATCGTCCACCGACGCCGACAGCGTCACCGCCGCGGTCATGCGCAGCGGCAAGCTGTGTCGCCTGTCGGCGCTCGACGGCGACGACGCGTGGATGCCGGCAGCGCGGGCCGCCGGTTGCATGGGCTACGTCGGCCTGCCGATCCGGCTCGACGACAAGGTGGTCGCGGTGCTTGGCCTGATCGCGCGCGAAGTCGCCCCCGAGGACGAGGACGAAGCGCGTCTGCTCGACGAGGTGATGATGGATCTGTCGTTCGCGGTGCGTCGCCTGCGCGACGACCGCGACCGCGCGCGCGCCGAACAGTCGGCGCGCCTGCTGGCGGCGGCGCTGCGCAGTACGCGCGACGGCGTCGTGGTGACCGATCTCGACGGCGTCGTGGTCACCGTGAACGAGGCCTTCTGCGAACTGAACGGCCTCGATCCGGCCGCCACCGAAGGATGCACGCTGGTGTCGCTGCTCGATGTCGAGGGCGCCGAGGGGCTGTATGCCGACATCGACCGCGCGCTGCGCGGCGGCGGTTTCTGGCAGGGCGAGGTGGCGGCGCGGCGGCGCAACGGCGAAGCGTGGTCGGGCTGGCTGTCCTGCGCCACCGTGCACGACGACGACGGCCGGGCGACCCACCGCGTCAGCGTGCTCACCGACATCACGCAGGCGCGGCGCACCGAGGAAATGCTGCATCACCTGTCGCAGTACGATCCGCTGACCGACCTGCCCAATCGCGTACTCATCCAGTCGCGCCTGATGCACGCGATCGATCTGGCCGCGCGGCGCGGCACGCGCGTGGCCGTGCTGTTCCTCGATCTGGACAACTTCAAGACCATCAACGATGGCCTCGGCCACGCCGCCGGCGACGAGGTGCTCGCTGCCGTCGCGCAGCGCCTGCGCGCGCGGCTGCGCCGACAGGACACGCTGGGCCGGCAGGGCAGCGACGAATTCGTGCTGCTGCTCGAAAACCTCGACCAGCCGGGCGAGGCGGCGCTGGTCGCCCAGGGCGTGTTCGACAACCTGAGCGCACCGGTACGTCTGGCCTCCGGTCAGGACATCTACCTGCAGGCGAGCATAGGCATCAGCCTCTACCCGGACAACGGCAACAGCGCCGAGGACCTGATCCGCGACGCCGACGCGGCGATGTACCAGGCCAAGCGCAGCGGCCGCAACACGCTGCGCTTCTACACCGACGCCTACACCGACGAGGCGACGCGGCGGCTGTCGCTGGAGACCGGTCTGCGGCGCGCGCTGGAGAACGACGAATTCGAGCTGCGCTTCCAGCCGCTGGTCGACCTGTCCGACGGTGCCCTGATCGGCGCCGAGGTGCTGGTGCGGCTGTCCGCCGCGGCCAGCGTGCACGCCGGCCCGTCGCAGTTCATCCCGATCATGGAAGCCAACGGACTGATCGTGCAGCTCGGTGAGCGCGTGCGCGAGCTGGCCTGCCGGCAGGGGCGTGCATGGCTCGACGCCGGTTACCGGATCGGCACGCTGGCGGTCAACATGTCGGTCGCCGAGATCCGCCGCGGCGGGCTGGAACGGCGCATCGAGCGGCTGCTCGGCGATACAGGCTTTCCGGCTGCGCTGCTCGAACTCGAAGTGACCGAATCCAGCCTGATGGAACAGGGCGACGAAGCGCGTCATTTCCTCGATGCGATCAAGCGGCTCGGCTTGCGCATGGCGATCGACGACTTCGGCACCGGCTATTCGTCGCTCGCCTATCTGAAGCGACTGCCGGTCAACAAGCTCAAGATAGATCGCAGTTTCATCTGCGATCTGCCGGGGGACGCCAGCGCGGTCGAACTGGTCGACACCATCATCACGCTCGGTCACAAGCTGGGCATGTCGGTGCTGGCCGAGGGCGTCGAAACCGAGGGCCAGCGCGATCTGCTGCGCGCGCACGGCTGCGACGCCTGCCAGGGCTATCTGTACGCCGAACCGCTGACGGCTGCCGAGTTCGAACGTCGCTTCCTGCGCCCGGCGGCCCGCGCGCAATGAACACACGACACCAATCCTTTCAAGCGGTATCGGGCGCCGTCGCTAGAATGATTGGTCGCGGGTCCGCCTTCCGGGCCCGGTCCGATTTCAGCGAGTTGCCCGTGCAGTCCGCAATGTCCCCCGATGCTTCGAGATGCCCGCGCCCGAACAGGGTGACGGCATGACCGCCCCTGCCGCAGGCGGTGGCGAGCACACGCCGCAGCTCGGTTTCGCGCAGCGCAGCTATCGCGCGCGGCAGGCCGGGCTGCTGTTCGGCTTGCCCATGGTGCTCGCTGTGCTGTACGAGCGCGGCGACCTGTCGTGGTCGTCCTGGCTGCTCTGGCTGGGCCCCTTGCTGCACGCACTGCTGTGGCCGCATCTCGCCTGGTGGCGCGCCCGGCAGTCGCGCGATCCCTTCCGTGCCGAAGGCGACAACCTGCTGGCCGATCATTTCTTCGGTGGCGCGTGGACCGCACTGATGGCCTTCAACGCCGTGCCCTCGCTGCTCATCCTCGCGCTGATGAGCATGGACAGTGTCGCCGGCTGTGGTCCGCGCCTGATGCTGCGCGGACTGCTGGTGCACGCGGTGGGGGTGTTCGCCGGCGTGCTGCTCTACGGTTTCGACTGGCAGCCACTGTCCACTCTGGTCGTCGTCGCGGCCAGTGTGCCGATGCTGCTGCATCCGATCGCCATCGGCTTCGTCACCAATCAGGCGCTGCGCAAGCTGCAGCGACAGCGCGAGGCGCTGGAGACGCTGAGCCGGATCGACGCGCTGTCCGGCCTCGCCAACCGCGGTCACTGGGAGGTGCTGGTGCGCAAGGAATTCGCGCGCTACCGTCGCTACGGGCATACGGCCACGCTGGTGATGGCCGATCTCGATCACTTCAAGTACATCAACGACCGCTACGGCCACGCCGCTGGCGACGAGGCGATCCGTCGCTTCGCCGCGCTGCTCGCCCGCGAACTGCGGATGAACGACACGGCGGGCCGCTACGGCGGCGAGGAATTCGGCATCCTGCTGCCGGACACCACCGGCGAGGGCGCACGCGAAATGATGGCGCGCCTGCGTCAGTGCCTGCATGCCGAACCGCTGATCGACGGGCACGTGGTCACCGCCAGCTTCGGCGTGGCCGAACTGACGCCGATGCTCGATACCTGCGAGGCGTGGATGCGGGTGGCCGACCAGATGCTGTACCGCGCCAAGCACGCCGGCCGTGATCGCATCGTGCTGCCGGGCCCGGGCGGCGGCGAGGTCGACGGCGGGCCGATCACCGGCGAAGAGGGCATGCCGCCGCATCTGGCGGTGGCTGCAGCGCGGCCGGACGTGCTGCGCCAGTTGCTGACCGGCATCGACATGAGCGAAACCGCCTTCGCGCTGTTCGATCCGGTCGACCGGCTGGTGCTGGCCAACGCCGCCTTCATCGAAATGTACTGCGTGCCGGCCGGCGATCTCCGCTTTGCCGACCTGATGCGTCATTGCTACACGCACCGCATCGGACCGCGCATCGAAACCGACGACATCGAAGCCTGGCTTTCCGCTGCGGACAGCAAGCGGCGCAGCCGGCCGTGGCGCTCGTTCGATGTCGACATGATGGACGGGCGCATCCTGCGGGTCGAGGAAACGTCGTTCGGCGAAGGCTGGGTGCTGACGGCGATCCGGCGCTAGGGTCTGTTCGCATTGAATCGCGGGCCGCGCGCGAATCCCGATGCGTCCGGATCAAGGCGGGCCGGCGCCCGCTGACTGATCGTCAGGCCAGGAGGCCCCACGCGGCAACAGACCCTGGCGTTGCCGCTTAGCTGCCGTTGCGGAACGGCGCGGCGAGGTCGCCGGCGCAGTTCAGGTACTGACCCGTCACGTCGCGCGGCGCCGGGCCGTTGAACGGCAGGTCGACGTCGCCGCCGATCTGGCCCAGCACCAGGCGACCGCCGAAGAACAGGAAGTTGCGCATCAGCGTCGCCCAGTCGAGCTGCTTGTCGGCTTCGAAGCCGGGCAGCGTGAGCTGGCCGTCCTGAGCGACCAGCAGTATGGCGGGGCGGAACTGCTCGACTTCCAGCCGCGCCAGCACCGGCAGTCCCGGATTGCCCGGCGGCGGCTGCACCTCGACGCGGGCATTCACCTCGTCGCCGTCGCGCTGGCGCACGATGCGGATGTCCCAGCCGGAGACCGTCACCGCGGTGCCGCAGCCGCGCGGCCAGCCGTTGTCCAGCTCGACCACTGCGCGGTAGCTGCCAGCGACGCTGTCCGCGGCCGCCAGCGGCGCGGCGGCCAGACATGCCAGCAAGGAGAGGAGCAGGGCGCCGTGTTTCATGCCGGCTCAGACGCCGCCGGGCGTCCGGAGTTCGCAGTGCTCGCCCGCGGCCCGCTCGGCCTCAGTCACCACCACCGCCGCCATCGCCACCACCTCCACCGCAATCGCTGCCGCCGTCGCCAATATGGGTGCAGCCCGAATCGTTGCTGCTGCCGGCGATGCCGCTGCCGTCCGCTTGCGAGCCGTGCTGGCGCTCGCGCAGGCGGCGCAGACCGCCGGTCAGCAGCCACACCAGCGCCGCGACAGCGATCAGCGCGACGACGAAACCGCTCACGCGCCGTTCAGCAGCGTGTGCAGCGCGACGAATTCCTGCGCCAGCTTGTGCGACGGCGCGAAGTGGATCAGCGGCAGTGCCGCCTCATGCGACTCCTTCACCTTGACCGACGGCGACAGCGTCGCGTCGAGCACCGGCAGGCCCTCGTCGCGCAGTTCCTGCACCACGCGGGCCGGCAGGCTGGAGCGCGCCTGGTACTGGTTCACGACGATGCCTTCTAGCTTCAGCGCCTCGTTGTGGTCGGCGCGGATCTCTTCGATGTTGTCGATCAGCTGGTACAGCGCCTTGCGCGAGAACTCGTCGCAATCGAACGGGATCAGCACCGATTCCGCCGCAATCAGCGCGCAACGCGAGTAGAAGTTCAGCGCCGGCGGCGTATCGATGTAGATGTGGTCGAACTGGTCCAGCGCTTCCAGCGCCTCGCGCAACTTGTAGATCTTGTAGCGCGATTCCAGCTTGTTCTCGAGCTCGGCCAGCTTGGCGCTGGCGGTCATCACGGCCAGGCCCGGGTGGGCGGTGTCGGTGATGAATTCGGTGGTGTCCTTCGGCGTCAGCTTGAAGTTCAGGATCTGGTCGAAGAAGTCGGCGGCGCCCAGTTCGACGCTATCCGCCGCCTTGCCCAGCAGGTAGTTGCTCGAATTGCCCTGCGTATCGAGGTCGATCACCAGCGTACGTTTGCCGCTTGCCGCGCTGATGGCGGCGAGATTGCAGGTGATGGTGGACTTGCCGACGCCACCTTTCTGGTTGAACACGACGCGACGCATGACGGACTCCCTGACCGAAAGAGGCATTCTGCCAAATCATTGGGTGCAGTGCACAATAAGCGTGCCGATGGCGGTCGCCGCGCGTGCACGCCGCGACGCGAAGGGCAACAGACCCTGATCATGACCGGTAGAATTCCGCGCCAATCACCATGAGGGCAGGATGACCATGACGGATTTCGCTGTACGCATGCACCGCACCGGCGGTCCTGAAGTGCTGCAGTACGAGGCGGTCGAGCCGGGCGCGCCGGGGCCAGGCGAGGCGCGTGTGCGCCAGCACGCGGTCGGCGTCAATTTCATCGACATCTATCACCGCAGCGGTCTCTACCCGGTGCCGCTGCCGAGCGGACTGGGGCAGGAAGCGGCCGGCGTGGTCGAGGCGGTGGGCGCCGGCGTCAGCGAGGTCGCGGTCGGTGACCGTGTCGCCTACGCAGGCGGTCCGCTCGGCGCCTACGCGACGGCGCGCAACATCGCGGCCGACCGGCTGGTGAGGCTGCCGGACGGCATTTCCGTCGACACCGCTGCCGCGCTGATGCTCAAGGGACTGACCGCGCACTACCTGCTGCGCCGCACCTGCCGCGTTGAAGCTGGCGATGCGGTGCTCATTCATGCCGCCGCCGGCGGTGTCGGCCTGATCGCCTGCCAGTGGGCACGCGCGCTCGGCGCCACCGTCATCGGCACCGTCAGCACGCCGGACAAGGCGGCGCTGGCGCAGGCCAACGGCTGCGAACACGTGCTGACCGGCGTCGTACCCGCCGATCTGCCGGCGCAGGTGCGCGCGCTGACCGGTGGCCGCGGCGTGCGCGTGGTCTATGACGGCATCGGCCGCGACACATTCATGGCGTCGCTCGACTGCCTGCAGCCCATGGGCATGATGGTGAGCTATGGCAACGCGTCCGGTCCGGTCGCACCATTCGAGCCCGGCATGCTGGCGCAGAAGGGCTCGCTCTTCCTGACCCGGCCGACGCTGTTCCACTACATCGCCGCCCGTGCCGACCTGGTCGCCGCGGCCGGCGAACTGTTCGCCCGCGTGCTCGACGGCACGCTGCAGATCAACATTCAGCAGCGTCATGCGTTAGCCGACTGTGCCCGCGCGCATGAAGCACTGGCCGCGCGCCGCACGACCGGCTCGACCATCCTGTTGCCGCAGTGAAGCATCCGCTGCACTGGCGACACCCTCTTTCGGAGCGCTTTTCGATGAAGTTTCTGTTGTCGCTGCTCGCCTGCTGCTGCATCCTGTCTCCCGCCGCGGCGCAGACGCCGGCGCAGACGGCCTTTCTGAAGGCCGAAACCCGCCGCATCGACGAGCAGTTCGTGCGTCGCGTCGTCGACATCACGAAGTTGCCGGCGGCACAGGTGCGCGCCGCCATGCCGGCGGAAGGGCGCATCACCGAACCGTCGGCGCGGGTGGCTGCCGGCATCGAGAAGCAGCTGGGCGAGCCACTGAGCGACGAACAGAAGCAGGCCATCGCGCAGGCGGACGAGGAACGTCGCAGCGCACTGGCCGCGGCACGTGCGGCAGCAAAGAACAAGTAAACACGCAGAAGCGCAGCAGGTCGGGAGAGAACTATGGGTTCGAAAGTGTGTGCCATCGTCGGCATGGGCTCGGGCGTCGGTGCCGCAGTGGCGCGGCGCTTCGCCGCCGAGGGCTATTGCGTGGCGATGATTTCGCGCGACGCCGGCAAACTCGAGCGCTACGAGCACGAACTGGCCGCGCGCGGCGTGACCGCGCAGGGTTTCGTGGTCGATGCCGGCAGCGACGAATCCATCGTATCGGCCATCGAGAACATGCGGCAGGCGATGCCGCCGCCAGAGGTGCTCATCTTCAACGCCTCGGTGCCGCGTGAATGCGCACCGTCGGTGCTCGACCCGGAAGCGCTGGCGTCCGACCTGCGCATCGGCGTGCTCGGGGCGCTGACCGCGGCACGCGCCGTGCTGCCGGCGATGCGGGCGACCGGTCAGGGCAGCATCCTGTACACCGGCGGTGGTCTGGCGATGGAGCCGGTCGCCGCGGCCGCCTCGCTGTCGGTGCAGAAGGCGGCTCTGCGCAACCTCGTTTTCAGCCTGCACCAGGAACTGTCGCCGGCCGGCGTGCATGCCGCCATCGTCACCATTGCCGGCGTGCTGCGCGAAGGCAGCCTGCTCGATGCCGCCCGCGTGGCCGACGCGTTCTGGACGCTGCACGCGCAGCCGCCGGGCCAGTTTGCGCGCGAGATCGTATTGTCATGACGGAGCGGGCACTGCGCAGCGTGCTGATCGCCAACCCCAAGGGTGGCGCCGGCAAGAGCACGCTGGCCACCAATGTTGCCGGTCACTGGGCCACCCAGGGCGCGCGCGTCATGCTGGGCGACATCGACCGCCAGCAGTCGGCCCGCCACTGGCTGGGCATGCGCTCGCCATTGCTGGCGCCGATTTCCACCTGGGAACTCGAGCCGGAACAGCCGGCCCGTCCGCCGCGCGGCACCACCCATGTCGTGCTCGACACGCCGGCCGGCCTGCGTGGCAAGCGGCTGGAGGCGATGCTGAAGATGGTCGACCGCGTGCTGATTCCGGTCCAGCCCTCCATCTTCGACATTCTCGCCACCGGCGACTTCCTGACCGAACTGGCCGAGCACAAGCGGGTCGCCGCGAACAAGGTGAAGATCGGCATCGTCGGCATGCGCGTGGACACCCGCACCCGCGCCGCGCACGAGCTGGAGCGTTTCTGCGCCGGCCTCGAACTGCCGGTGCTGGCCTATCTGCGCAACTCGCAGCTGTACGTGCAGACAGCGGCGCACGGCATGAGCATTTTCGACCTGTCGCGCTCGCGCGCGCAGACCGACCGCGAACAGTGGCAACCCATCATCGATTGGCTGGATTCCCCATGAACAACTCGACACGCAACAGCAAGAGCCTGGCCGTCGTCCGCGACAGTTCCGAGCTGGATGGCGCCAAGGCCCGCATCCTGGTGTTCGCCGGCAGCACGCGCGAGGCCTCGTTCAACCGCAAGCTGGCGATCGCCGCCGCGCGCGCGATCGAGGAGGCCGGCGGCGAGGCGACGCTGATGGATCTGCGTGATCATCCGCTGCCGCTGTACGACGGCGATCTCGAAGCGTCGGCCGGGCTGCCGCTGGGTGTGCGTCCGCTGAAGGAACTGTTCAAGTCGCACGATGGCCTGTTCATCGCATCGCCCGAATACAACGGTTCGATGAGCGCCGTGCTCAAGAACACGCTGGACTGGGTGTCGCGCCCGGCCGGCGACGAAGCGGGCACCGTGCCCTACGCCAACAAGACGGTCGCACTGGGCGCTGCCTCGCCTGGCGCGCTCGGCGGTCTGCGCGGTCTGGTGCATCTGCGCGCGGTGCTGCAGTCGGTCGGCGCGCTGGTGCTGTCGGAGCAGATCGCGGTCGGCAACGCCGCTTCTGCCTTCACGCCGGAAGGCGGCCTGGCCGACGAACGGATGCAGCAGATGCTGCGCCGCACGGTCGCGCGCCTGGTCGATGTCGCCTCGCGCCTGCGCGATTGACGGAACTCGCCTGCGCGACTGAAGTTTTTCATTACAACAAACACGAGCCTGGAAGAGACATGAAATACCTGCGCCTGCGCCATAACGGCGCCGAACGCCTGGGCCGCATCAATGGCGATGCGGTCGAACTGCTGGACGGCGATCTGTTCGCCAACCCGGTACCGACCGGTGAGACCGTGCCGCTGGATGGCATCGAGTGGCTGATGCCCTGCCTGCCGCCGAAGATGGTCATCATCGTGCACAACATCCGCGCCGCAGTGGAAAAGGCCGGCCACCCGATTCCGGAAGATCCGCTCTACCTGGTGCGCTCGCCGCAGGCGCTGAACTGGCACCAGCAGCCCATCCCGAAGCCGGCCGGCTTCGACGGTCGCGTGTTCTACGAAGGCGAACTGGGCGTCGTCGTCGGCAAGGTCGCGCGCAATCTGGACGAGGCGCAGGCCGCCGACGCCATCTTCGGCTACACCTGCATCAACGACGTCAGCGCGCTCGAGCTGGTGGACAAGAACCCGTCCTTCGGCCAATGGACGCGCGCCAAGAGCTTCGACGGCTTCGGCTGCTTCGGCCCGGTCATCTCGACCGATCCGCTGCCGGCCGATGCCGAAATCGTCACCACGGTCGGCGGCCGCGAGCGCCAGCGCTACCCGGTGACCGACATGATCTTCTCGCCGGCGCAGCTGGTGTCGCGCATTTCGCGCGACATGACGCTGATGCCGGGCGACGTGATCTGCTGCGGCACTTCGGTCGGCGTGCTGCCGATGAAGCCGGGCACCACGGTCGAGGTCACCGTCAGCGGCGTCGGCACGCTGACCAACGTGTACGCCCCGACCGAGTAAGGCCGCCGCGGCATGAACCGCCGCGCGCCGACCGACCTGCGTCAATACGGCCGGCCGTGCGCCGAGGCATCCTGAAACAATGGACGCCCACGCCGGCCTGCCTCATCTGCAGCCCATCCTGCTCTTCCTCGCCATCGCCGGTCTGGTGATGCCGCTGCTCGCCCGCGCGCGGGTGAGCCAGGTGGTGGCCTTTCTGGTGATCGGCGCGCTGGTCGGCCCGAACGGCCTGGGTCGCGTTGCCGCCGATCAGGGCTGGCTGCGCTGGCTCACCATCGCCGACGGCGAGGGTGTGCGCGTACTCGCGGAACTGGGTGTGGTGTTCATGCTGTTCGTGATCGGCCTCGAACTGCCGGCGCGTCAGCTGTGGTCGCTGCGCCGCTGGGTGCTGGGTGTCGGCACCGCGCAATGGCTGGGCTGCGGTGCGCTGATCGGCGCGGTCGCGCTGGGCTTCGGCCACAGCGAAGAAACGGCGGTGGTGCTCGGCCTCGGTCTGGCCATGTCGTCAACGGCGGTGGTGATGCAGTTGCTGGCCGAATCCGGCCAGACCCGCTCCACCGTCGGCCGCATGAGTTTCGCCGTGCTGCTGCTGCAGGACATCGCCGTCGTGCCGCTGCTCATCCTGCTCGGTCTGATGGCCGGCCAGAGTGGAGAGGGCGGTGGCGGGCATTTCCTGATGCTGATGCTGACCGCGCTGCTGAAGGCGGCGGCGGCCGTGGCGCTCATCCTGTTGTTCGGACGCCTCGTGCTGACCCCGCTGTTCCGCCGCGTGTCGGTCACCACCCAGGCTGACAGCTTCATGGCGCTGACGCTGTTCGCCACGCTTGGCGTGGCGGCGCTGACCGGCGCCGCCGGCCTGTCGATGGCGCTCGGCGCCTTCCTCGCCGGCCTGATGCTGGCCGAAACCGAATACCGTCACGCCGCGCTGCTCGCCATCGAGCCGTTCAAGGGTCTGCTGATGGGCCTGTTCTTCGTGTCGGTCGGCATGAGCCTCGATCTGCTGCAGGTGGCCGGCGACGCCGGCTGGCTGGTCGCCTCGGTGCTCGGCCTGTACGCGATCAAGAGCGCGACCATGTACGGCCTGTTCCGGCGCAGCGGCCTGAGCCGCGGCGAGGCGGCCGAGGCGGCGCTGCTGCTCGGCCAGGCGGGCGAATTCGGCTTCATCGTCATTGGTGTGGCCATCGCCGGCGGTGTGCTGGCCGGCGCGGTTGGCAACTTCATGCTGCTGGTGGTGACCTTGAGCATGTTCCTGACGCCGCTGGCGGCGCGGGCCGGCCGCATGCTGCGGCAGAAGCTCGACACGCGCGAGGCCGAGGCACCCGTGTCATTGCCGGACGACGAAGCCGACGAGGACCTGGTCATCATCGCGGGCTTCGGCCGCGTCGGCCAGCTGGTGGCGCGCCTGCTCGACCGCGCCGACGTGCGCTGGGTGGCGATCGAGCGCCACGTGGCGGCGGCGGCCGAACATCACGCGCAGGGGCGACCGGTCATCGTCGGCGATGCCGGCCGCCCGTCCCTGCTGCATCACCTCGGCGCCGGCCGCGCGCGCGCCATCGTCGTCACGATGGACGACACGGCAGCGGCCCGTCACGTCGTGCGCAGTCTGCGCGCGGAGTTTCCGGCGCTGCCGCTGATCGCGCGTGCGCGCGATGCCGCACATGCGCGCGAACTGATGGCGGCGGGGGCCAGCGAAGTGATT
This sequence comes from Methyloversatilis discipulorum, assembly GCF_018780585.1. Classification (GTDB taxonomy): domain Bacteria; phylum Pseudomonadota; class Gammaproteobacteria; order Burkholderiales; family Rhodocyclaceae; genus Methyloversatilis; species Methyloversatilis discipulorum_B. Next base: position 75,125 of record NZ_JADMJL010000041.1, read on the forward strand.
CCCGAAGCGCTCGAAGCGGCGCTGCAGATGGGGGTGCATGTGCTCGACCGCGTCGGCGTCGATGCCGACACGGGCGCACGGCTGATCAATGCGGAGCGGGCAGCCGGCAGCGCCTGAGCGCCACCGGTCGCCGGTTCAGGGCTTGACGCCCGGCGGCAAGGCCGGCCGGCTTTCGGTGGCCGACGGCAGCGGGTGGTCATGGCCTTCGATCGCCGGGTGTTCGTAACCGGCGTGCACCTTGTGGGTGGCCGTGGTGGCGCCCGGCGGCAAGGCCGGCTTGTTCTCGACCGCGGTTGGCACATGCTGGTCATGACCTTCGACGGCCGGATGCTCCTGGCCTGCGTGCACCTTGTGCGTTGCCGTGGTGGCGCCCGGCGGCAAGGCCGGCTTGTTCTCCACCGCGGTCGGCACATGCTGGTCATGGCCTTCAACGGCCGGATGCTCGTAGCCGGCATGCACCTTCTTCGACTTCGTGCTGACGCCCGGAGGCAGCGCAGGCTTGGCGGCGACATTGGCCGGCTTCTTGCCCTTGACGGCCTCGGCCGGGTGGTCGGCGCCGGCGTGCTTGCCCGACGCGTCGGCCCATACCGGGCCGCTCATACAGAGGGAGAGCGCGATGACTGCCCATTCTCTTTTCATGATGTCTTCCTTCCGATTGGTGGGTTGTTTATAACCAGTCTGCGCTGGATTCCGCGCCGCAACATTGACATGACTCAAACGGCCGCAGGGAGCATTCTGCCGGCCGGGGTTATGCTTCCGATCCAATGAACATACCGTCTTCCCGCCTCCTTTTCCTGCACGCGAACGGCTATCCGGCGGGCGTTTACCGCGCCTTTCTCGACCTGCTGTCGGCGCGCTGGACGGTCCACGCGATCGACACCATAGGCACCGAAGCGCGGCACCGGCCCGGTCACGGCTGGCGGCGCATGCGGGCGCAGGTGATGGAGTGCATCCAGGCGCTGCCCGATGGGCCGCTGGTGCTGGTGGGGCATTCGATGGGCGGCTATCTGGCCGCGATGGCGGCCGCGCGACTGCCACAGCGTGTGGCGCAGGTCGTGCTGATCGACTCGCCCATGGTGCTCGGCTGGCGGGCGACGCTCGTGTCGGCGGCCAAAGCGACCGGACTCACCTGGAAGCTCGGTCCGGCGCCGGTGGCGGCGCGTCGGCGCAACCACTGGGCGTCGCGCGAGGACGCGCGCGCGCATCTGGGTAGCAAGGATTTCGTGCAGCGTTGGGCACCCGGCGTGCTCGACGACTTCATCCGTGCCGGCCTGCATGAGCACCCGGGCGGCGGCGTCACGCTGGCCATTCCGCGCGAAACCGAGCGCGACGTGTACGCGACGATCGCGCACCGCGACGCGCTGATCGCCGTGCGCCGGCTGCGCGCCCGCGGTACGCCGGTCGGCTTCATCACCGGCAGTCATTCCGAAGAAACCCGCCTCGCCGGTCGCGAACAGAACCGCCGCTTCTGGGGTGCGAACTGGATGGAACTGCCGACCGGCCACCTGGTGCCGATGGAGGCGCCGGAGGCGTGCGCGCGGGCGGTGCTCGAAATGATCGAGCGGGGCGGAGGCCGGTGAGCGCACGGCGATCACCGACCTTGCCTGCAGCGGACGCTGACCGCGATCAGACGCGGAAGCGGGCGATGGTCGAATCGAGCTCGGTGGCCAGCGCGCCGAGCTGATGAACGGTCTGTTCTGCAGCCAGCACCGAGTGGTCGGATTCCTCGACCATGTGGGCGATGCGTTCGACGTTGCTGGCGATGCTGTTGCTGGCCTGCGTCTGTTCCGCGGTCGCATGGGCGACGCTGCGGATCTGGTGCAGCGCCTCGGTCGCGCCGTCGTTGATGCTGCGCAGTGCTGCCGCGGCTTCGCCGGCGAGTGCCACGCCCTTCTGTATCTGCGGGCGCACCGCTTCCATGCTGTGCACGACGGCGTCGGTGTCGGTCTGGATCGCCGCGATGGTCTGCGCGATTTCGCCGGTCGCCTGCGTGGTGCGCTCGGCCAGCTTGCGCACCTCGTCGGCGACGACGGCGAAGCCGCGGCCTTGTTCACCGGCACGTGCTGCTTCGATCGCCGCGTTCAGCGCCAGCAGATTGGTCTGTTCGGCAATTTCCTTGATGGTCTTGGCGATGCCGCTGATCTGACGCGAGCGTTCGGCCAGTTCGCCGATGCGCTCCGACGCGTCGGTGACCTGCCGTGACACATCCTCGATGGCGCCGGCGGCCGACTGCACACGCTGTTCGCCGACGATGGCCAGTTCGGCCGAGCGGCTGGAGTGGTTCTCCGAGTCGCGCGCGCTGTCGGCGATCTGGCTCACGCTGACCGTCATTTCCTCGATTGCCGCGGCGGTCGAGGAGGTCGCGGACGACGACTGGCCGGAGGCCTCGCGGATCTGCTGCATGCGCTCGGCGATGTCGGAGGCCGCGGCGGTCAGCGACTTCGAACCCTGCTGGATGCCGCCTATCATGGTTTTCAGGCTGTCGCGCATGATGGACAGCGAATGCATCAGGCTGCCGTTGCGTGCCGACGGCATCGCCACGTCGAGTCGTCCGGCGGCAATTTCGGTGGCGGCCCGCATCGCGACCTCCGGTTCGCCGCCGATCTGCGCAAAGATGCGGCGCGACGCGGTGATGGTCAGCGCCACGGTGGCCGCGATCACCGCCAGCGCGATGACCAGCAGCGTCAGCGCGTAGGACTTGAAGGCCTGTTCGATGTCATCGACGAAGAAGCCGGTCCCCAGGGTCCAGCCCCAGGGCGCGAAATGGGTGACGCCGTTCATCTTCGGCAGCGCCTCGCTGGCCCCCGGCTTCTTCGCCGGTACCGTGACGAAGGCGGGGTCGGCCTTGGCCAGCGCTTCGCGGTAGACGTCGGTGTTGGTGCGACCGTCCGGGGCAACGCCACCATTGTCCTTCTGGCCGAGCTTTTCCTTGCGCACATGGGCCAGCAGCACATCGTCGGCGCTGCGCGCGAACATGTAGTGATCGTCGCTCTGCAGACCCAGCAGCGCCTCTCGCGCATGGGCCTGAGCCTGTTCGCGCGTCAGCGTGCCGGCCTTTTCCTGCTCGTGATAGCGCTGCAGGATGCCGGTCGACAGCTTGAGCAGCGTGACGATGCGGGCTTCGCGTTCGGCCATCATGGTCGAGCGGATTTCGCTCAGCGCGATGCCGCCGATCAGGACCAGTCCGATGGCGGAGCACGACACGATCAGCGCCAGTCGTGTGGATATTTTCACGGGGGAGTTCCTTCGATTCGCTATGGACGAAGGGTTCACGGCCGTACGCGGCATTACTTGACGCCGCGGCGACCGCGCAGGACGGATTCCCGATGGAGGGCGCTTGTGCTGCCCTCAGTCGCCCTCGCTCTGGCCGGACAGGCGTTCCGCCCGCTCGATTGCCGCTTCGAGCGCCGCCTCGGGGTGGTCGGCCGGCAGACGAGGCGCGCTGCCGGCACGCGCGTAGCCGTCGTCGATGTAGCCGCCACTGCCGGCCGCCCGCGCCGGCCCGCCGAGGTTGGCGGTCACCAGCTGAGGCACCGCCAGCACCAGCGCCACCATGACGATCTGGATGCCGACGAAGGGCACGGCGCCCCAGTAGATGTCGCGCGTGGGCAGCGTCTTCGGCGCCACCGAGCGCAGGTAGAACAGCGCGAAGCCGAAGGGCGGGTGCATGAAGGAGGTCTGCATGTTCACCGCCAGCAGCACGCCGAACCACACCAGATCGATGCCCAGCTTTTCGGCCACCGGCGCCAGCAGCGGCACGATGATGAAAGCCAGTTCGAAGAAGTCGAGGAAGAAGGCGAGCACGAACACCAGCAGCATCACCGCGATCAGGAAGCCGGTCTGGCCGCCGGGCAGCGACAGCAGCAGGTGTTCGACCCACAGGTGACCGTCGATGCCGTAGAAGGTGAGCGAGAACAGGCGCGCGCCGATCAGGATGAACAGCACGAAGCAGGTCAGCCGCACCGTGCGGTCGAGCGCCTGGTTCAGCAGCTCGCCACTGAGCCGGCGGCGCGCCAGCGCCATCAGCAGCGCGCCGGCCGCGCCCATCGCGCCGCCTTCGGTCGGCGTCGCCAGGCCGAGGTAGATGGTGCCGAGCACGAGGAAGATCAGCGCCAGCGGCGGCATCAGCACGAAGGCGACGCGGCGCGCCAGATCGGGCAGCAGGTTCAGGCGCAGCAGGCGGTCGGTCAGCGCCAGCAGCCAGGCCGCTGCGCCACCGGCGGTGACCGACAGCAGCGCGCGCGCGTCGGCGGCGTGCGCCTGCAGCGCCGGCAACTGACTGGCGCCGACACCGGCCGCCAGCGCGACCGCGAACAGCACCCACACGCCGCGCCGTTCGGCTGCGTCGTGGTCGTCGGCCTCCGGCAGCGCCGGTGCGCGCTTCGGGCTGAACCAGGCGACCCCCAGCACGTAGATCAGATAGAAGCCGGTCAGCACCAGACCGGGCAGCAGCGCTCCGCGGTACATGTCGCCGACCGGCCGGTTCAGCTGGTCGGCCAGTACGATGAGCACGAGCGAGGGCGGAATGATCTGCGCCAGCGTGCCCGATGCGGCGATCACGCCGCTGGCCAGCCGCGCGTCGTAGCCGGCGCGCAGCATGATGGGCAGCGAGATCAACCCCATCGAGATGACCGACGCGGCGACCACGCCGGTGGTGGCTGCCAGCATCGCGCCGACCAGCACCACCGCCACCGCCAGCCCGCCGCGCAGCGTGCCGAACAGCCGGCCGACCGTGTCGAGCAGGTCCTCGGCCATGCCCGATCGTTCGAGCAGCAGGCCCATGAAGGTGAAGAAGGGAATGGCCAGCAGCGTGTCGTTGCTCATGACGCCGAACACGCGGTCCGGCATCGCCTGCACCAGCGACGCGGAGAGCAGGCCCAGTTCGATGCCGATCAGGCCGAACACGATGCCGCAGGTGGCGAGCGCGAACGCGACCGGCGCCCCCGACAGCAGGAACAGCACCATCGCGCAGAACATGACCGGGGCCAGATTGGCGGCCAGCCAGGCGGTCACGCGTCAGTCTCCGCCAGCGCGGCCACCCGGCGCACGATGAGCGCCAGCGTCTGCAGCGTGAGCAGCGCGAAGCCTGCCGGCACGAGAATACGGGCCGGCCACAGCGGCAGGCCGCCGGCGCTGGCCGACACCTCGTGGCTGACCCAGGCCCCGACGAACCAGGGCCAGGACAGCCACAGCATCAGCAGGCACACCGGCAGCACCGTCAGCGCCAGCGCGGCGATGTCGGCCTTGATGCGTCCGCGCGGCGACAGGCGCGACGTGAGCAGGTCGATGCGTACGTGCTCGTCCAGCTTCAGCACGCGCCCGGCACCGAGCAGGAAAGCGGCCGACACCAGATACCACTGCGCCTCCAGCAGCGCATTCGAGCCGGCGTCGAACTTGCGCGCCAGCGCATTGCCTACCGCCAGCAGCACCGCCGCCAGCACGGTCCACGGCAGCACGCGACCGCAGGCGTCATTCAATCGATCGATCAGGTCGGCGAGCGGGAGCAGGGTGCGCATGGCATGCGTGTGGAAATGAAGTCGCGATGGTAACCGCTGCCGCGGGTCGGGCGCCGGCGGTCGGGCTCGGAAGACCCCTCCTGCGGGGCGTGTCCAGTAGCCGGGTTGTGTAGGAGCGGTCTTCTGACCGCGACAGGGCGGTGGCTCGGTCGCCAGCGGTCGGGGTCGGAAGGCCCCTCCTGCAGAAACGCGTGAGCGGTGGTCGGGTCTTGTGGGCGCGTTCTTCTGACCCAACAGGGCTTCGGTCCGGCCCGGTTGCGCGCCCGGCGCCGGCACGTCCTACAATATTGCATCGCACAAGGATCGCCTCATGACCGCCACCACCCGCATCTGCCTGGTCCGCCACGGCGAAACCACCTGGAACGTCGACCGCCGCGTACAGGGCCAGATCGACATTCCGCTGAACGAGCATGGGTTGCGGCAGGCGCAGGCGACCGCGCAGGCGCTGCTGGGTGAGCGCATCGATCACCTCTACGGATCCGATCTTGGGCGCGCCTGGGTCACGGCCGGCCGCATCGCGGTACCGCGCGGCCAGCCGGTGATGCCGGAACCGCAGTTGCGCGAGCGCCATTACGGCGCCTTCCAGGGGCTGACCTATGCCGAAGCGCGCGAGCGCCACCCTGAGGACTTCCACCGTTTCGAGGCGCGGGAGCCGGCGGCGCAGTTTCCGGGTGGCAGCGGAGAAAGCCTGCTGCAGTTCGATGCGCGCATCTGGGGGCTGGTCGAGGCACTGCGCGCACGCCACGCCGGCCACACGCTGCTGCTGGTGACGCACGGCGGCGTGCTCGACATCGTCGCCCGCCGTGTACGCAATATGGGTCTTACCGGCCCACGCGATTTCGAAATTCCCAACTGTGCGCTGAACTGGATCGCGCACGATGCGAACGGCTGGCGCATCGAGCGCTGGGGCGACCAGACCCACCTCGACGGCGCGCTGGACGAGTTGCCGGCGTAAGCAGCGCGGCGTCGCAAGCCATCGGCTTCGATCCACGCCGCAATCGCGAGCAAGCTCGCTCCCACCAGACCTCGGCTCTGGTCCGGCCGCTGTCGGGGTCAGAGGGCCCCTCCTACGGAATCAGGGCTCCGGTTGCGGGGGGCGCTTCACCTGTAGGAGCGGTCTTCTGACCGCGACAGGGCCGATGCGGTCCGCCGGCTTCGATGAAGGCGGCTGTCGGGACCGGCAGGCGCCTCCTGCGGAACCACGGTCCAGGTGCTGCCCGGAGACGGACGCTATCCGCCTGCGGCCGGGTTCAGGAAGCCGCGCATCAGTCGCGTCAGCCGCGGCATCACCACCCAGGTCATCGTGATCACGATCAGCGCGGTCAGCAGCGCGACGCGCGGCAGGAAGGGCAGCGGCGTGAGCCAGGGCGCCACCAGCCACAGGAACAGCGACACCGTCGGAAAAATGCCCATCCAGGTCACCAGCGCCATGCGGGCGCGCGGCGGGTGGGTGGAGGGCGCCACCACCTGCGGCCCGAACCACGCTTCCAGCCCGGTGACCACCCGGTACTCGGGCTCGTTTTCGCCGGCCGCGCACAGGCGCGGCTGCAGTGCCGCGCGTGCCGGGCTTTCGTCCCATGCCTTCAGGTCGGCTTCGGTGCGGAAATGTGCGATCACCTGGTAGTCGCCGCCCGGCTGCTCGGGCGTGATCATCTGCCCGCCGAGAAAGCCGGGCGCATGACGCATGGCTGCGAACATTTCGCGGATCAGCGCTTCGTATTCGACCTCGAACCCGACCCGTGCCCGGCGGCGGGCGATGCGGGTGACATGGGCTTGCGGTGGGGCGGCGCTCATGATGATCTCCGTTATCCGTATGACGTTTGTCAGAGAAGCAGGGTTGTGTACGTCGGTGCCCCCGGGGGAGCGGCCTTGGCCACGACAGTGCGCATGACGACCCGCCGCTGTCGGGGTCGAGACCCCTCCCACAGAACCATGCTCCAGGCTCGGGTCGCGGATCTGGCGCAACCCTTGTGGGAGCGGCCTTGGCCGCGACAGTGCGTATGACGCACCGCTGCTGTCGGGGTCGGAAGACCCCTCCTGCAGAACCCTGGCCCGGCGGCAGGTCGGGCGCATTTCCGGCTGCTTAATCCTTGCTCGCCTCGACCGCGATGTCGATCGTCACCTCGTCGCCGACGTTCGGGGCGTACTTGCCCATGTTGAAGTCGGTGCGCTTGACGGTGACCGTGGCGTTGGCGCCGATGGCGTCCTTCTTGGTCATCGGATGCGGCATCGAATGGAAGCTGGTCACCTTCAGCGTCACCGGCTTGCTCACGCCCTTCAGCGTCAGCGTGCCGTCGACCGCGACCGGCTTGTCCCCGTCGAACACCACCTTGGTCGACTTGAAGGTGGCGGTCGGGTAGCGGGCGGTGTCGAGGAAATCCTCGGCCTGGATGTGCTCGTTGAACAGCGACGAACCGGTGCTGACCGACTTCGTGTCGATGGTGATATCCACCGCGCCGGTCTTCGCCGCGCGGTCCAGCGTGATCGTGCCGGAAGTCTTGTCGAAACGGCTCAGCTGGGTCGAGTAGCCGAAGTGGCTGTACGAGAAGCGCGGAAAGCTGTGGTTCGGGTCGAGCTTGAAGGTTTCCGGCGCGGCCAGCGCGGGGGCGGCGACAGCGGCGAGAGCGAGCGAGGCGATGAGGGTTTTCAGCGAGGTCATGGCGGTTCTCCGGTTTGGGTACATCTATATATATATGCAGCGAGGGTGAGGGCGGCTCAGCCGCCGGAAGTCATCTTCACCAGCGTGCGGTCACGCAGGACGAAGTGGTGGTACAGCGCGGCCCCGGCGTGGCCCAGCACGAGCAGCCAGATCAGCCAGGCGCCAAGCACATCCTTGTGGATGAAGTCGATCGGCTTTTCGAAGGTCTTGAAGTCCAGACCCATGCCTTCGGCCACCACGCTCTGGAACAGCGCGGTGCTCTCGAACTTCGGAATCTCGAACAGGAAGAAGAAATCCGTGTTCACGCCGGTGCCGAGGTAGCCGGTGATCGGCGCGACGATCATCACTGCGTAAAGCGCCAGATGGCCCATATGGGCGGCGAGGTGCGCCAGCGGCGTACCCGGCTCGTCAGCGGGCGCGCGGTTCATCAGGCGCCAGATCACACGCAGCGCCACGATGACGGCGATGCTGACGCCGACCGACAGATGGATCTGCAGCGCGGTCATGTTCTCCGGCGTCTGCTTTTCGGTGAACCACTGGCGGTAATAGACCGACACGTAGGCGGCGAGAAAGAGCGCCGCCGTCGTCCAGTGGAACCACTTGGCGATGCGGCCGTAGCTGTCGGCGGTGTTCTTCAGGCTCATTGCAGCGCTCCTTGCGCGGGGGTGAAGGCCCAGGCGTCCATCGCCAGCACATAGTCGTCGATGCCGGCGTGGAAGCGCTCGGCGGTTGCCCCTTCGCCCGCCGCGCCGAGTGCGACGAAGAAGGGCAGCAGGTGTTCCTCGCTCGGGTGGGCGCGCACGGCGTCCGGCGCGCGTCGGCGGTAGTCGAGCAGTGCGTCGGTGTCGCCCGCCGCCAGCCGTCCGGCGAACCAGTCAGCAAAGGCGCGCACATAGGCAGGCGTGCGGCCGTCGCCGTGGGCGACGATCTGCCAGTCGCGCAGGTTGTGTGTGAGGTTGCCGGAGCCGAGCACGCGCAGGCCTTGCGCCGCCAGCGGCGCCAGCGCCCGGCCCAGCCGGTAGGCGCCCTCGGCGCCGCCGCGGCTCTGCAGCGACAGCGGAATCACCGGCACGTCGGCGTCGGGGTACATCAGGCGCAGCGGCACCCAGGCGCCGTGATCGAGGCCGCGTTCGGCGTCGAGCTGCACCGGCAGGCCGGCGTCCTCGATGGCCGAGGCAACGATGCCCGCCAGTTCGCGGCAGCCGGTCGCCGGGTAGCGGATCGCATACAGCTCGGGCGGGAAGCCGTAGAAATCGTGAATGGTGTCCAGCCGGTCGGCGGTGCCGACCGTGGGTACGGTGCGGTCCCAGTGCGCGCTGACCGCGACGATGGCGCGCGGCCGCGGCAGCAGGTCGGCCTTCGCCTTCAGCGCCGCACCGGCCGCACCCGGGCGCAGCGCAAAGGTCGGCGCGCCGTGCGGTACGAAGAGGCTGGACGGGTAGGTGTGCAGTGCGGCGGTGCTCATGGCGGACATCCGTGATTCGATGACTGCAGCTTAGTCATTCCGGCTTGTCCGAAATAGACGACAATCCGCAAATACTCGTTGCAGGAATAGCAACAATGGATCGACTCGACGCCATGCAGCTCTTCGTTCGCGTGACTGAACTGGGCAGCTTTTCCGCCGTCGCCCAGCAGATGGGTGTTGCCCGCTCGGTGGTCACCCGTCAGATCGCCGCGCTCGAAGCCCACCTCGGCGCCAAGTTGCTGGCGCGCAGCACGCGCCGGCTGTCGCTCACCTCGGCCGGCACCGCCTATCTGGAGAAATGCCGCGTCATCCTGAACCTGGTCGAAGCCGCCGAAACCGGCATCGCCGAAGAGCGGCAGACGCCGCGCGGCCCGATCCGCGTCGGCGCGCCGCTGAGCTACGGCCTGAAACGCCTGTCGCCGCTGCTGCTCGATTTCGCCGAGCACTACCCGGAAGTCACGCTCGACATCGACTACAACGACCGCCGCGTGAACCTGATTGAAGAGGGCATGGACATCGCCATCCGCGTCACCGCGAAGCTCGACCCAGCCACCGTCGCGCGCCGCATCGGCACGAGCCGGCTGATCGCCGTCGCCTCACCCGACTACCTCGCCCGCCACGGTGCGCCGGCCACGCCGGAAGATCTGGCGAACCACGCCTGCCTCGGCTACACCGCCGTTGCCACCCAGCCGAGTTGGACCTTCACCACGCCCGACGGCCGCACCGTCACCGTGCCGCTGCGCAGCCCGCTCACCGCCAGCAACGGCGACGTGCTGACCGAAGCCGCCGCCCGCGGCATGGGCCTCACCTGCCAGCCCGATTTCATCCTCGACCCCTGGCTGGCCGACGGCCGGCTGCTGCCTGTGCTCACCGACTGCGCGACACCGGAACTGGGCGTGTATGCCGTGCTGCCCGGCAACCGGCATGTTCCGCACCGGGTCCGGGTGCTGATGGACTGGTTGGCCGAAAGGCTGATGGCATAGTTGGACACAGCCTGTTCGGGTACATTCCGGATGACCGCAGATGAGAGATTGAAGGGGTGAGGTTTTTCATCGCTGTTTAATACTGGATGAATATACAGCATGGCGCGCCAAAACCGTGAGCCTGAAACCGTTTCGGAACGCTCACCCCAGCCCGTTTATCCGGCAGCCTCCGTAGTTATGGCGCAAAACTGCGCCAGAAAACAAAGTTAGGACTCACAACAATGACTATCTCGATGCTTCGTAAAGAGTCTGAAGGAAAGCTGGAGTTCTTCCCACCAGCTTCGTCGGATAAAATTCATGAACTGACAAAGCGATTTCATGGTTTTTCACTAACCGAGTACATAGCCTTCCTACATGAAAGCAATGGTGTGGGCGAATTGTTCTCTGAAGGCTCTCTTCGCTTCGTTCGTAATATGATTTTGTTTGATTTAGACGAAGCATTGCATTGGTCTCAAGCTGCTTATCAAGACTCGCACTTAGTTATTGGTGCTCCTGGCGTTGATGGCATCTTCTTTGTTTTGGATCAAAAAGGTCAACAAGTCTTTGCTCACATGCCAATTGATAACGAATTTGTGAAAGTAGCTGATTCAGTATTTGATCTTTTATCAAAGTCACTGGCTGGTGAGTTACGGCTGTGAGTCCTAACAAGTCGTTCAAGCCGACGGCGCTACGCGCCGCGGCTTAACTCCAGCGTTGAGGCTGTAGAAAAACCCCCTTCCCACCCTCGCCCGTTCACATGCCGTTGT
>NZ_JADMJL010000025.1:0-70353 GCF_018780585.1 Methyloversatilis discipulorum
GGACTCGAACCTCCACGCCTTGCGGCGCTGGAACCTAAATCCAGTGCGTCTACCAATTTCGCCACCTGGGCACGCGGCGCGGATTGTACACCCGCCCCCGGTATACTCGGCGCCCCATGTCGGTCGAACACTACGAAAACTTCCCGGTCGCCTCCCGCCTGATGCCGCCCGCGCTGCGCGAGCCGGTCGCGGCCATCTACTGGTTCGCCCGCAATGCGGACGACATCGCCGACGAGGGCGAGGCCGCCCCGGAGGCGCGCCTGACCGCGCTCGAACTGTGCCGCGAACAATTGCGCGTCATCGAACGCGGCGGCGTGCCGGACGACCCGATACACGCCCGGCTGGCCCGCGCGGTGCGCGCATGGTCGCTGCCGCTGCCGCTGTTCCACGACCTGCTCGACGCCTTCGCGCAGGACGTGGTGAAAACCCGCTACGCAAACGACACCGAACTGCGCGACTACTGCCGCCGCTCGGCCGACCCGATCGGCCGGCTGCTGCTCTGCCTGTACAAGGTCGATGACGCGGAAAGCCTCGCGCAGTCCGACGCGATCTGCAGCGCGCTGCAGCTGATCAACCACTGGCAGGACGTCGCCATCGACATCGGCAAGAACGCCGACGGCCTGCCGCCCGGCCGCATCTACATTCCGCTCGACACGATGGCGCGCTTCGGCGTGACCGAGGCGCATCTGCGTGAGGCCCGCTGCGACGAAGCCTTCCGCGCCATGATGAAACACCTGGTCGATGACGCCCGTGCACTGATGCGCTCCGGCATGCCGCTGGCACGTCGCCTGCCCGGTCGCATCGGCTGGGAACTGCGCCTGATCGTGCAGGGCGGGCTGCGCATTTTGCAGCGCATCGAACACGTCGATTACGATGTGTTCCGCCGCCGCCCGAAACTGGGCCGAACCGACTGGCCGCTGATCGGCCTCAAGGCCCTCACCTACCGATGACTCCCGACGAATACTGTCAGGACCGCGCCGCGAAGAGCGGCTCGTCCTTCTATTACAGCTTCCTTTTCCTGCCACCGCCGCGCCGCCGCGCGATCACCGCGCTGTACGCCTTCTGCCGCGAGGTCGACGACGTGGTCGACGAAACCGAGGACGTCGGCATCGCGCGCACCCAGCTCGCCTGGTGGCGCACGCAGATCGACGCCTGCTTCGACGGCACGCCGGAGCATCCGGTCTGCCTGGCGCTGCTGCCGGCCATCCGCGACTACGGCCTGCCGCGCGAACAGCTGCTCGAAATCATCGACGGCATGGAAATGGATCTCGACCAGTCGCGCTATCTCGACTTCAAGGGGCTGCAGCTCTACTGCTACCGCGTCGCGTCGGTGGTCGGTCTGCTCGCCTCGCAGATCTTCGGCTCGACGCACCGCGACACGCAGAAGTATGCGCACGATCTGGGCATCGCCTTCCAGCTCACCAACATCATTCGCGACGTGGGCGAGGACGCGCGACGCGGTCGCATCTACCTGCCGGTCGAGGAACTGCAGCGCTTCAACGTGCGCGCCGCCGACATCCTGAACGCGCGCTACAGCGACGAATTCCGGCAACTGATGGAGTTCCAGATCGCGCGCGCCCGCCAGTACTACGAACAGGCGATGGCAGCGCTGCCGAAACAGGACCGCGCGGCGCAGCGACCGGGTCTGGTGATGGCGGCGATCTACCGCACCTTGCTCGACGAGATCGAGCGCGACGGCTGCCGCGTACTCGATCGGCGCATCGCGCTGACGCCGCTGCGCAAACTGTGGCTGGCGTGGAAAACCTGGCTGAAAAGTTGAGTACCACGGTCGCCATCGTCGGTGGCGGCTGGGCCGGCCTGGCCTGCGCGGTCGACTGCGTACGCCGTGGGCTTCAGCCGACGGTGTTCGAGGCCGCGCCCCAGGTGGGCGGTCGCGCGCGCACCGTACACATGGACGGTCTGCCGCTCGACAACGGCCAGCACATCCTGATCGGCGCCTACAGCGAAACGCTGGCGCTGATGCGTGCCGTCGGCGCAGACCCCGACGCGCTGCTGCAGCGCCTGCCGCTGGCGCTCGAATTCGACGATGGCTTCTCGCTGCGCGCGCAGAGCAGCGGGCGCCTCGGCATCGCCCTCGCCTTCCTGCGCGCCCGAGGCATGAGCTGGCGCGACCGTCTGGCCGCACTGCGGCTGATGCGCGCGATACGCCGTGTCCCGGCCGCCGACGAGAGCGTCGCCGCCCTGCTCTCACGCAGCGCGCAGACGCCAGGCGCAATCACGCACCTGTGGGCGCCGCTGTGTGTGGCCGCGCTGAACACCTCGATCGAACAGTCCAGCGCCCGCGTGTTCGCGCGCGTGCTGACCGACAGCCTGATGGGGCCACCGGGCGCGGCCGACCTGCTGCTGCCGCGCGCCGACCTCGGAAGCTTGTTGCCAGAACCGGCGCTGTTCTGGCTGCGTGCGCACGGCGCAGCAGTGAACACCGGAACGCGCGTGCGCACGGTGCGCGAGCAGGCCGACGGCTTCGCCATCGACTGCGCCGACGGCGTGCAGCGCTTCGACCGCGTCGTGTTCGCCTGCAGCCCGCATCAGTTGCCGGCGCTGCTCGGCGACCTGCCGGGCTTGGAGACCATCGCGCGACAGGTCGCGGCGCTGGCGTACGAAGCCATCACCACCGTCTATGCCGCATTCGACGCCCGCACGCGTCTGCCCGCGGCGATGACCGGCTTCGTCGCCGGCGAACCGCACTGGGTATTCGACCGCGGCCAGCTCGGCGGTCCGCCCGGCCTGCTGGCCGGTGTCGTATCCGCCGCGGGCGGCACGCGGGAAGAGACGGAACGCACCGTACTGGCCGCGCTGCGCAGCCAGTTCCCCGCGCTGTCCGATCCGCTGTGGGTACGCACGATCAGCGAACGCCGCGCCACCTTCCGCTGCACGCCGGGACGTGCCGCGATCGAACAGCCGCGCGACACCCGCATCGCGATTGCCGGCGACTACCTCGTCGCCGACTATCCGGCCACACTGGAAGCCGCCGTGCGCAGCGGACTCGCCGCGGCCCGCCGTGTCGCAGACGCGCGCTAGCGCGTCAGTCAGCAGGCGCGCACCCGACGACTGCGCGCCGGGCCGCGCCCACCATTTCTCAGATCATCACCGCCCGTCGACAACAGGGCTGCCTTCAGACACCCGGCGGGTCCGTTTCACGTGCCGGATGACGATGCTTGCCGAGGGCGGCGATGAACGCCGCCACACCTTCGACCAGCGCATCGTCGCTCGCCAGCACGATGCCCGGATCGGGCAGACCTGAGCTCAACTCGCTTGCGATGCCGGCCTTGCCGAGCAAGGCCTTCGACGCGCCGATGACCAGCATGGTCTTGCCGTGGCGATACTGGTTGGTCACGAACTCCAGCGTCTGGCCGTAGCGGGCCAACAGCGCGACGCCGTCCCCCCCATCCGGCAGGACGAGCGCATCGAACAGCACCGGCGGCGAGTTCTCCAGCGTGCCGGTCCCGTCCACCGACGTGCCGTCGGCGGTCCTGACCGGACCGAGACGAGGCGCGACGACGCATGCTGCGGCACCGGCCGCGCTCAGCGCAGCCTGAACGGCCCCGACCGACGCGCCGAGCACGCCGTCGGCAACCAGGATGGCCACCTTGCGGGTGCGGATCCCGCCGTCGCCGGGCCGCGCGCTGAGGGACAGCGCCGGCGATATGATCACCTCGGGCTCCGCCGGTTTCGCCGACGCTCGCGGCATCGCGTCGGGCAACTTCATGCCCAGTCCGTCGGCGATCTTCGCGGCCATGTCGGCGGACACGTTCACCAGCGAAGCGAGCATGCGTTCGCGGATGGCCGGCACGGTTACCTTGCTCAGTTCGAAGCGGAAGCCACCGACGATGTGCGCCTTCTCCACCTCGGTCTGGCTGTCATAGAACAGCGTGGCTTGCGTGTAGTGATCGGCAAACTTCTCCGGCTTGCCACGCAGCTTGTCGTCGTCGATCGGTTGCGGAAACGACACGAAGCCTGCCGCACCAGCCTGGAACGGGCAGCCGCCAGCCAGCGAGTTCGGCTCGTATGCAACCTTGCCGCGGGCAATGGCCTGGCGATGCAGACCGTCGCGCTGGTTGTTGTGGACCGGCGCCAGTGGTGCGTTGATCGGCAGCTCGTGGAAATTCGCGCCGCCCAGCCGGGTGATCTGGGTATCGATGTACGAATGTATGCGCCCGGCCAGCAGCGGGTCGTTGCTGAAGTCGATGCCGGGCACCACATGCGCGGTACAGAAGGCGACCTGCTCGGTTTCGGCAAAGAAATTGTCCGGATTGCGGTTGAGTACCATGCGGCCGACCGGCGTCACCGGCACCAGTTCTTCCGGGATCAGCTTGGTTGCATCGAGCACATCGAAGCTGAAGCTTTCGGCCTGGGCTTCGGTGAATATCTGCAGGCCAAGTTCCCATTCCGGGTACTCGCCGGCTTCGATCGCGTCCCACAGGTCGCGGCGATGGAAGTCGGCGTCGGCGCCGGCGATCTTGACCGCTTCATCCCAGACCAGCGAGTGGGTGCCGAGTCGGGGCGTCCAGTGGAACTTGACGAAGTGCGACTCGCCCGCCGCATTGACCAGCCGGAAGGTATGTACGCCGAAGCCCTGCATCATCCGCAGGCTGCGCGGTATGCCGCGGTCGGACATCACCCACATCAGCGTGTGCGTGGTCTCCGGCATCAGCGACGCAAAGTCCCAGAAGGTGTCATGGGCTGACGCCGCCTGCGGCATCCCGTTGTGCGGTTCGGGCTTGACGGCGTGCACCAGGTCCGGGAACTTCATTGCGTCCTGGATGAAGAAGACCGGGATGTTGTTGCCCACCAGGTCCCAATTGCCCTCGTCGGTGTAGAACTTGACGGCGAAACCGCGGACATCGCGTGCCGTGTCGACTGAACCCCGCTCACCTGCGACGGTGGAGAAGCGCACGAATACCGGCGTGATCTTGCCGGCCTCCTGGAAGGGCGCCGCGCGCGTGAGCCCGGTCAGCGGCTGGTAGGCCTCGAAATAGCCGTGCGCGGCCGACCCCCGGGCATGCACCACGCGCTCCGGAATGCGTTCATGGTCGAAGTGCGTGATCTTCTCGCGCAGGATGAAATCTTCAAGCAGGGTCGGTCCGCGCAGGCCGGCCTTCAGCGAACTCTGGTTGTCGGCGACTGCGACGCCCTGATTGGTCGTCAGCGTCTGTCCGCTGGAGTCGGTCCGGGCCCGGTCCAGCGAAGTGGCGCCATCGCCGGTCTTGGCCGAGTGATTGCATTCGCTGAGCGTGCTGGCCGACGTCAGCGCGTTCGCCCGATCCAGCACCTGTCCCGCCGGTGGCGCGATCGCAGTATTCCGTCCGTACTCGCTGCTCTTGCTGGCATTGTGCGGCATTGACCCGGCGAGCGCCTCGACGTCGGCCGCTTGTTGCGCGAGCCTGTGAGCGGCACCGGGGTCGTTTGCCGGGGTGGGCCGCGTGTCGGCGGCAGGGTGGCTGGGGGCTGTCTTTTTCATGGGAGCGTCCTGAAAGGTTGATACCGCAGCGGCGGTGTGAACGCTGCGAACGGTGCGGATGAGAATCACGACACGCCGATGTCCCTCAGGCCGTGCCGACGTAGCGGCGCCAGGGGCCCGCATGCTGGCCCAGTCGATCGGCGACGATGTCCAGTACCTCCCGGTTCCAGCCCATGCCCATGTGGCTGCCGTCGACCTCGATGTCCTGGGTGAGCCGGGAGCGCGTGCCATGACGGCAGGTTTCCCACGCCACCACACCATCCGACCGGCTGTAGATGGAGGTGGTACGGAGGGGCGGTGGTACGCGAAGGCGCTCGATCCATGACGGATCGATGCTGGCTGCACGACCGCCCAGCACACTTGATAGCCAGCTCGCGTTGCTGTCGGCGGCGCCGCCGTTGAACGGTGCGGCGATGGTGATCACCTGCCGCAGCCTGGGGGCGATCAACTTGCCCAGTTCGCGTGCATACAGGCCACCCAGGCTCCAGCCGATGAGCGTCGCGGGTTGTGCGTGTTTCTCCAGCTGGACGGATATCCGGTCCGCGAGGCCCGCGAGCCAGGCGCCGAGCTCACCTTGAGGCCCGACATTGACGCCCTGCCCCCAGTCGAAGGCCTCGTAGCCAAGTTGCCGGCAGTGGGCGCGCAGAATGGACACCGACGTGCCGTCGGTCCCCAGACCCGGGAAGATGACCACCGGATGCCCGTCGCCGGGCACCGCTTCGCGCGGTGCGGAGCATTGCTGGAAGGCGAACTCCATTGCCGCACGAAACGGTTCCAGCAAGGTCAGCGACGGATTGGGAGCCGCGAATGCGTAATCTCTCTTCATGATTGTCCCGCGGTGAGTGCAACGAAGGTGAGGCGTGGAACGCCTCGGGCCCGATCGGCCATCAAGAGGCGTGTGGAGAGTGCTTCGGTCATCGGACCTGCGTGGCAGCACCGACGCAATCCGGCAGCAGGGGAGACCTGCCTTCCGCCTTCAGGGTCGGCCGCAGGAGGCCGTCCGGACGGCGGATGAATCAGCGGCGCCGTCGTAGCCTGGTCCTGGGCGCGGCCGGCACTGACCTGCCGGACAGGGCCGTCAGCGTGTCGTGGAAAAGCTCGATCACGGCGGCGTCGATCTGACGCCTGGCCGCTGCGGTCGCCTGGCCGCGCATCCTCCCGGCCATCCGGTGGGCGCCGCTCAGCCACATGCTCATCAAGGGGTTCGTTCTGCGCACTGGACGGGACGGTGCGCCTGCGTCAGCCGCGGGCGGCGAGCAAATCAGCCTTGCGCGCCGCCATCCGGTCACCCAGTTCGACAAGGTCGAGTGAGGACGCCTTCGCCTTGGGGAACATCTCGTCCTGCTCCTCCTTGACGTGATGTTTGACGTACTCGGACAGCACCTTCACCTTGGCTTCATAGCTTTCGCCGTCCGGGTCGATGCCTTCGATCTGTGCGATCAGGTCCATCAGGCTGGCGTGTTCGACCACGGCCTCCGGTACCAGCAGCTTGTCCTTCAGTGCCGCCTTGACCGCCGGGTAGAAGATCTCTTCCTCGATCTGCGCATGCACGCTCAGTTCGGCACATATCTCGGCGACGAGTGCTTTCTTCTTCTTGCTCGAGTCCGTCTTTTCGTACTCGGCAAACAGGCCGCTGACTGTTCCATGGTCGGCTCTGAGCAGGGCAATGGCGTCCTTTGCGACGGCGGGTGTCTTCGATGCGGCAGTGTTCCGGGTGTTCGTAGTCATGGCGGTTCCTTGGCTTTGTTGCGGATGAGAGAGGTGCAATCAATGCACGAACAGCGCGATCAGGATGATGATCGGGATGGGAATGCCGAGAAGCAGGAGCAACAGTGAACGCATGGTGGCCTCGTGATGTGGAGTGTTCGAACCGCCCCGTCAGGCGTCACGCTGCCGGCCACCGCAGGTCGCTGCCAGGCTGGCGACGAACGCGCCGATGAGCAGGGATACGAAGACCCACAGTGCAGCGTAGGCGGACGCCTTTCGTGCCGCGTCGGCGGCCTCCTTCGCGGCGATTTCGGCCTCGTTCAGCCTGGCCTGGGCACGCGCATAAAGGTCGGTCACGCGTTTCTCCGCGTCCTGCTGCGACATGCCGGTGCGCTGGGCGACCAGCCGACCGACATAACGCAGGTCATCCGGCGGCAGGGGTGCGGAACGGCTGACGTTCATGAATATCCGGCTGACTTCCGCGACATCGACGGACAACGCGCGCTCCGAAGCGGTGACCGGCGTCTCGGCCTCCGACGAACCGGCCGTCGAGGCAGGCCCGTCCGCGCGAAACAGGGCGTCGACGAAGTAGGCCATCGGCCCACCGTCATCCGACGCCGCTCTCCCCGATGCGGCGAGGCCGCCCGCAGCCGCAGAGGCCGTGATCGCTGCGCCGCCGACTGCCGAGGCCCCGGCCTGGATGCCGCCGCTGAGGATGGACCCGATCACCGAGGTCAGCAGCGCGGCCGTGGTCAGCGAAGCGACGGCCCACGCCAGAAAACCATGCGCGGTATCACGGAAGTAGATCTCGTCAGCGGGCGTGTCCATCCATCGTGTGCGCAGCCTGCCAGCCAGATAGCCCCCCATTGCAGAGGAGAGCAACTGCGTGAGCGTCAGCCACACGATGGTGGACACGCCGAAGGTCGCTGCGCTGACGCCTTCGAGCGCCCATGGCGATACCGAAGACAGGCCGAGCCCCACGCCGAGGATCAGCAGGATCAGCGACAGAGCGGCGCCGGCGGCAGCGCCAGCCGCGATGGCCCCCCATGACACGGCGCTGTTCACCGGGCGTGGGCGATCGAGTTGAGTGTCGGACAGGCCGTATCCGCGTGCGGGCGGATCGAGCGGTGCAGCGGTCGAGATTGCCATGACAGTCCTTCTGGTGAAGTGCGGAGTGGCGGGCGTCATGCCTCATGGCATGTGCACGTTGCTGCACGGTAGTGCCCCTGTGACACGGGGTCCGTTGGCTGGCGCACATAACTGTCATCGGCGTGATCGCAGCCTCGCTCGATCCGTCCCTGACCGGACGGACCTCACCGTCGACCGGAGGTGGATGCGCCGGCCCAGCGCAATGTCATCGGCGCCCGACGCCGCGCTTTCGCATCCAGTGCGTCGTCCGTAACCCTCTTGCTGCCCGTGGTCCGCCATGGGCACCGGGTGCCGATGCCCGCAGTCGACACCGGCACGATGCCGCTGCGGTCATCGCCGGTGCTCGAGTTCGAAGGGGTATCGCCGCGTAGAGGAGAGACGTGGCGGGTCGATGCGAGGCCCGGACGCGCGATCGGCGATCGCCGGTGACGCCCTGGTCGCCGACTGTCCGGTCACGCCGGAAAACACCGCGCGCAGGCGCGTATCCGCCCCATGCGCGGGTTCCGTCGTCGGCGCGGGCGCTGCTCGTGACGGTGCGCGGAAAAATCCGCTGATGAGTTCTTCCGCCGCATCGCGATCGGCGCTCGCTGCCGCAGAGAACCGGTGTCGTGTGACACGGCCCTCTCACGCGGCATGCAGACGCGCCATCGGCGGCAGCTGCCGCCCCGCGATTACTCGGCTGTGCCGCGCACCTTGACGCGTACGCCGTCGCACTCCACCACCTGACCGGCCCGGATCTTGGCGGTGCGGCGTGATTCCGGCTTGCCGTCCACCATTACGCCACCGGCGTCGACGCGGGCCTTGCCCTCGCCGCCACTGGTGACGACACCGGCGATCTTCAGCAGGTCACACAGGGCGACGTATTCGCCCCGCAATTCGAAATCGACGTTTTCCATTGCAGCTTTCAATAGGCGCACAGGCGCTCGCAGGCCTGTGCAATGAGCGCTTCGCTCTTGGCGAAGCAGAAACGGATGAGCTTCGCGTCGAAGCCATCGTGGTGGAAAGCGGACACCGGTATGGTGGCCACGCCCGCTTCGCGCATCAGCCGGCGTACGAACACGGCGTCCGGCTCGTCGGCGATCGCGTGATAGCGGGCGAGCTGGAAATAGGTGCCGGCGCAGTCCAGCAGTTCGAAGCGTGAAGCGGCCATGCGAGCGCGGAAGTCGTCGCGCTTCTTCTGGTAGAAGGCGCCGAGGTCGAGGTAGCGCGAGGCGTCGGCCATGTAGTCGGCCAGCCCGAGCTGGCAGGGCGTGTTCACTGCGAACACGTTGAACTGATGCACGCGGCGGAATTCGGCGGTCAGCGACGGCGGCGCGCAGACGAAGCCCACCTTCCAGCCGGTCACGTGGAAGGTCTTGCCGAAGCTGGACACCAGCAGCGTGCGCGCCGCCAGTTCCGGCACGCGGCAGGCGCTCGCGTGCTCCCGGCCGTCGAACATGATGTGTTCGTACACCTCGTCCGAAATGACCAGAATGTCGCGGCCGTCGCACAGCGCGGCCAGCCGGCGCTGGTCGTCCAGCGACCAGGCAGCGCCGGTCGGGTTGTGTGGCGTATTGGTGACGATGAGGCGCGTGCGCGGCGTGATCGCGCGCGCCACCGCGTCCCAGTCCGGCAGGAAGTGCGGCGCCTCCAGCCGGATGAATACCGGCGTCGCGCCCGCCAGCCGGATACCCGGCAGATAGCTGTCGAAGGCCGGCTCGAAAATGATCACCTCGTCGCCCGGCCCGGCCAGCGCGGTGATCGCGGTGTAGACGGCCTGGGTGGCGCCGGCGGTGATGGTGATTTCGGTTTCCGGGTCGTACTGTGCGCCATACACCGCGGCCATCTTGGCGGACACCGCGGCGCGCAGCGCCGGCTGGCCGGCCATCGGCGAATACTGGTTGTGGCCGGCGTGCATGTGCCGCGCCACCGCATCGAACAGTTCCGGCCCGGCAGTGAAGTCGGGAAAGCCCTGCGACAGGTTCAGCGCGCCCAGTTCGGCCGCTTCGCGCGAAATGACGGTGAATATCGTGGTGCCCACGTCGGGCAGCTTGGACGGCACGCGGCCGCTGTAATCCTGCATGGCAGACATCGCTCTGGCTTGGAGGGCGGATTATGCTTCAGGCCCCGACGCAATACGGCATGCCCGCCCCGCTCCATGACCGACACCCCCAGCCCGCTGCGCATCGACAACGATGTGCTCCACATCCTCGACCAGACCCGCCTGCCCTTCGCCGAAAAAGAACTGCGCATCGACACCGCTGCGCAGGCGGCCCACGCGATCGCCTCGATGCAGGTGCGCGGCGCGCCGCTGATCGGCGCCATCGGCGCCTTCGGTCTGGCGCTGGCGCTGCGTGAGGCGGCCGACGACGACGCGCTCGACGCCGCCCGAGTCGCGCTGGCCGCCACCCGACCGACCGCGGTCAATCTGGCCTGGGCGCTGGACCGGGTCGCACGCGCGGTGCGTCCACTCGCACCTTCGGTGCGGGCTGACGCCGCGTGGCACGAGGCGCTGGCGATCTGCGACGAGGACCGCGCTGCCAACCGCGCCATCGGCGAACACACGCTGGCGCTGATCCGCGCGCTGCCGGCATCCGGCCGCATCGATCTGATGACCCACTGCAACGCCGGCTGGCTGGCCACGACCGGCTGGGGCACTGCACTGTCCGGTATCTATCTGGCGCAGCAGGCCGGGCTGGACATCCACATCTGGGTGTCGGAAACGCGGCCGCGCAACCAGGGCCTGCTGACCGCCTGGGAACTGGCGCGCGCCGGCGTGCCGCACACCGTGATCGCCGACAACGCCGCCGGTCAGCTGATGCGCGAAGGCCGCGTCGACGCGGTGGTGATCGGCGCCGACCGCATCGCGGCGAATGGCGACACCGCGAACAAGGTGGGCAGCTATCTGAAGGCGCTGGCGGCACACGCGCATGCACTGCCCTTCTGGGTCGCTGCGCCGTGGTCGACCATAGACCTGAGCTGTGCCGACGGCGATGCGATACCTATCGAGGAACGCAGTGGCGACGAGGTGCGCGTCGTGCGGGGCGCCGAGGGCGGCGTCACGGTGCTCGACGCCGGCCGCGCTGTCGCCAATCCGGCCTTCGACGTGACGCCGGTCGCACTGCTGAGCGCCATCGTGACCGAGCGCGGCTCGATCGACTGCGCGGCCGGGCAGACGCCGAAACAGTTCGCGGCCTGACTTCATCCACAGAAGTTAATGTTGTTTCGAGAAAATTGAAACCCTTATGTGACAACGGTTTCCAGCTGACGATGTGGGGAAACCACTGACGTTTCGTCAACCTTTAACACGGACACGCTTGTAATCCGCGGCGTGTTGGGGATAATCGGCGGCACTCCACAATACAGGGGCACACCCTGATGACTGAGGTCAGCGGCGCCGACGTGCACTCTGCGGCTCGCCGGTTGGAAGCGTGCGGACTGAACCGCGGTGCGGCTGGCAATGTCAGCGCGCGCCGCGGCACCGCATTCCTGATCACACCGAGCGGACTCGAACCGGATGCGTGCACGCCGGACGACATGGTTCTGGTCGACCAGGACGGCGGTTTCGCAGGCCGGCTCAAGCCGTCCTCGGAATGGCGCATCCATCGCGACATTTATCGGGCCCGGCCCGAAGCCGGTGCGGTCGTTCACACGCACGCCCCCTTCGCCACCGCGCTCGCCTGCGTCGGTGCAGACATTCCCCCGTTCCACTACATGATTGCGCGCTTCGGTGGCGCCACGGTGCGCTGCGCGCGCTACGCCACCTTCGGCGAACAGGCGCTGTCCGACGCGGTGATCGACGCACTCGACGGGCGCTGTGCCTGCCTGATGGCCAACCACGGCATGCTGGTGTTCGGCCGCGATCTGGCTCAGGCGGTCGCGCTGGCGGTCGAATTCGAAACCCTGTGCGAACAGTACTGGCGGGCACTGCAGATCGGCACGCCGCAGCTGATCGACGACGCCGAAATGGCGCGCGTGCTGGTCAAGTTCGGGAGCTACGGACAGTGAATGCGGCGCCGCATCACGGCCTGCCGGTTAAAGAAACCGTGCCCACAGTCGTGAACCGGAACTACTCCTTCTCATCGGGCCTCGCGGCCGACTGCCCTACGAGCTGAGCCGGTCATGCCCACCACTCTTCTGTCACACGGCACCACACCGCGCAATGAAGGCACGGAACGCCAGGTCGAGGCGGAACTGGTGGCGCTCGCCTATCGACTGACGCCCTTCACGCTGCTGATGGCCATCGTGCTGGCCAGCCTGATATGGGGCGTTCTGCACAACATCGTCGATCCGCGCGCGCTCAGCGTCTGGCTGGTGGCGATGGTGGTCGTGAACGTCGGTCGTTACGGTCTCATCCTGGCCTGGCGCCACGTGTCGCCGGGCATCAACGAGACGCTGATCTGGAAGTGGCTGTTCATGCTCGGCGTGCTCGCCGCCGGCTCCGCCTGGGGGTCGCTCGGCGTGTTCCTGATGCCGCCGCCGGGACATCCCTACGAAATGGTCGTGCCGCTTTGTCTGGTGGCCGTGTCCGCTGTCGGGCTGTTCTCGCTGACCGGCATGTGGAAGGCCTATCTGTGCATGGCGCTGCCCACACTGCTCCCCACCGCCTATTTCTATCTGCGCTCGCCCGAGCCCGAGCGCGAGGTGCTGGGCGGCTTCATCCTGCTGTTCCTGATGATCGCCGTCGTCAACGCCCGTCGCTTCCAGCGCAACACCGCCGAGTTCATCCGGCTGCGCCTGCACCACGCCAAGGTGGCGCAGGAAAACGAGGAAGCGAAGGAGAACGCCGAACAGGCCAATCAGGCGAAGAGCCAGTTCCTGGCGAACATGAGCCACGAAATCCGCACGCCGATGAATGGCGTGCTGGGCATGGCGCAGCTGCTGCTGCGCAGCGAACTGAACGGCGAGCAGCGGCGCTACCTGGAAACGCTGTACCGCTCGGGCGAAAACCTGCTCGATCTGCTGAACGACATTCTCGATCTGTCGAAGATCGAAGCCGGCCGCTTCGACCTCGTGCGCAGCGAGTTCGACCCGCGGCGCACGCTGCGCGAAGTGACCGAGCTGCTCGGCGCCCAGGCACGTGAAAAGAACCTGACACTGGCACTCGACGTCGACGACGCGGTGCCTGGCCGCATCGAGGGCGACCCCGGTCGCCTGCGCCAGATCGCTGTCAACCTGATCGGCAACGCCATCAAGTTCACCGACCACGGCGGCGTGTTCGTCACGCTGCGCGCGCACTCGATGGACGACGACCTGATGCTGCACGACCGCCCGACCAGCGGTTCTGTGCGCATGGTCATGTCGGTCCGCGATACCGGCATCGGCATCGCGCACGACGACCAGGCACGCATCTTCGACGCCTTCGCCCAGGCCGACAACACTGCCTCGCGCCGCTTCGGCGGCACCGGCCTCGGGCTGGCGATTTCGCGTCAGCTGGCCGAAATGCTCGGCGGCTCGGTGACGCTGCGCAGCGCCCAGGGCATAGGCTCCACCTTCACACTGTCGCTGCCGTGCAAGGTGGTATCGACCGGCATCGAGGAAGCGCAGAACAGCCTGTCGCTGCCCACCTTGCCGCGACTGTCCGGCAGCGTGCTGCTGGTCGAGGACAGCCCGGTCAATGCCGAAGTCGCCTCCCACATGCTGGAGGCCTTCGGCCTGCGCTGCACGCTGGCGCGCGACGGTCGACAGGCGCTGCAGGAGCTTGAGCACGCCCGCTTCGACCTCGTGCTGATGGACTGCCAGATGCCCGGCATGGATGGCTTCGAAGCCTGCGAACGCATCCGCGATCGCGAACGCCTGGTCGGCCTGCCGGCCACACCGCTGATCGCGCTGACCGCCGGCGCCAACGACGGTGACCGCGAGAACTGCATCGCCGCCGGCATGGACGACTACCTGGCCAAGCCCTTCCGCGAAGACGACCTGTACGCCATCGTGCGCAAGTGGCTGCCGGACAACGCGGTGTCCGGCACGCAGTCGATCTCGATCGACGCGATCAACCAGCAGGACCGTGCCCGCTTCGCTGCGCTGTACGAGAAGGAATCGCAGCGCAACGTGCTGGCCATGCAGGAAGCGCTGCGCGAGCGCGACGAGAACACGCTGCGCCGCGCCGCCCACACGCTGAAGTCGCTGGCCGTGCATGCGCAGGCCTTCGACCTGCACGACACGATGCGTCGGCTCGAAGCCGCCGCGCTGGAAAAGGACTGGGCGCTCGCCACCACGCTGGTGCCGATCGCCAGCCGCATGCAGCTCGAGTCGGCGCGTCGCGTACTCGAATGCAGCCTGGACAGCGAAGGCGCGCAGGGCGCACTGCCCGACGCGCTGGACATCCTGATCGTCGACGACGACGAGGCGGAACGCTTCCTGATGCGCCGCTCGCTCGAAGGCGCCGGCTGCACGCACATCCGCGAGGCGGAGAGCGGCGAGCAGGCGCTGCTGATGGTGGGCCAGCAATGCCCGCACGTGCTGCTGCTCGACGGACTGATGCAGGGCATGGACGGCGTCGCCACCTGCAAGGCGCTGCGCGAACACTACAGCGCCGACAAGCTGGTCATCGTGATGCTGTCGGGCATCGAGGACCCGGCCTGGCAACGCGCAGCGATGGACGCCGGCGCCAGCTGCTTCGTCGCCAAATCGGTGTCGCGCGACAAGCTGATGGATACGCTGACCGCGCGTCTGGCAGAACTCGACCGCCCGCTGCGCAGTCGACTGCGTGGCAAGCCGCGCCTCAGCGTGGCCTGATCGCCGCCTCCCTGCGCGGCGATCCCCGCGAAGGAGTCCTCGATGCGATCAATCTTCCTTGCACTCGCGCTGTACGCATGCAGCAGCGCCTACGCCATCGATCCCGCCGCCGTGCCGCCGGACAAGCGCACGGTGCTGGCCCGCTATCTGACCTCGGCCGAGGCGCACCGCATGCTGAGCGAAAACCCCGGCGGCACGCTCTTCCTCGACGTGCGTACGCAGGCCGAGGTGAGCTATGTCGGCGTGCCGGCCGGCATGGACGCCAACGTGCCCTTCATGCTGGTCGACTTCGACCACTTCGACGCCAAGTCGCGCCGCTTCACGCTGCACAAGAACCCTGAATTCATCCGCTCGGTCGAACAGCGCCTGCAGGCCAAGGGACTGGACCGCAACGCCGACATCGTGCTCATCTGCCGCTCCGGCGACCGCACGGCGCGTGCCGTCAATGCGCTGGCCGCGGCCGGTTTCACCCGGGTATGGACGGTGATCGACGGTTTCGAGGGCGACACCGCGGACAGCGGCGCCGAGCGCGGCAAGCGCACCGTCAATGGCTGGAAGAATGCGGGCCTGCCGTGGAGCTATGCGCTCGACCCGGCACAGGTCTGGCTGCCGGCCGGCGCCCGCTGATCAGCGCCCGGGCAGCATGCGCGACAGCAGCCCGTCGCGATCGATGAAGTGATGCTTCAGCGCGGCCAACACGTGGCCCGCCACCACCAGCATGAAGAACCAGTTCAGCAGCCGGTGCGTCAGCAGCAGCGCCTCGCCCAGCGCCTCGTCCTTGGACAGCAGATCGGGCAGCGGCAGCACGCCGAACCAGACGGTCTGGAAGCCCTTGGCCGAACTCATCAGCCAGCCGGACAGCGGCACGATCACCATCAGCAGATAGAGCAGATGATGGCCGGCCTTCGCCGCCGTCACCTGCCAGGCCGGAATGTCCGCGGGCAGTGCGGGCGGCCGGTGCGTAATGCGCCAGGCAAGGCGCGCGAGCACCAGCAGGAACACGGTGACGCCGGCCCACTTGTGATACGAGTAGAACTTCAGCTTCTGCGGTGACAGCGGCAGTTCGACCATGTAGAGGCCGAAGCCGAACATGCCGAACAGCATCAGCGCGATCAGCCAGTGCAGCGACATCGCGGTGCGGGTATAGCGCATCGTTGTTTTCCTGTGCGAGGGGTGAAGCAGGCTGGAGGCGCATCGGCCTCCGCGAGGTTCGGCATTGTCAGTGCGTCGCAGTTCCGGCGGAAGCCCCGGCCGGTGCGGCCGGGAAAATTGCCCGCAGCCGCCGCAGCCGTTCAGAGACTGATCTGCGTCCCCAGCTCGACCACCTGATTGGGTGGCAGGTGGAAATAGTTCGCCGGCCCTTCCGACTGCCGCATCATCCAGCCGAACAGCGCACGCCGCCACGACTGCAGATCGTCACCCTGGCCTTCGACCACGGTCGCCCGGGCGACGAAATAGGTGGTGCTCATCGGCTCCAGTTCGAGGCCCAGATCGGCCAGCGCCGCGAGCGCCTTCGGAATGTCCGGTTCCTCGCGGAAGCCGTAGCGCGCCTCCACCGTGTAGTGCTCGCCACCGAGCTTGTGCACTTCGATGCGGTCGATGTCGGGCACGCGCGGCACATCCTCGATCATCACGTGCAGGAAGAACACGCGCTCATGCAGCACCTTGAAGTGCTTCAGATTGTGGAAAAGCGCACTGGGCACCGTTTCCGTATCGGACGTCAGGTAGATCGCCGTGCCCGGCACACGCGGAACGTCCAGCGGCGGTCCGCCGATGAAGTCGGCCATCGGGATGTTGATGCGCCGGCGTTCGCGGGTGATCAGCGCAGTCCCCTGCTTCCACGTCGTAAGCATCGTGAACAGCGCACCGCCGAGCAGCATGGGCAGCCAGCCACCGGCCATGAACTTGGTCAGGTTGGACGCGAAGAACAGCATCTCGACCACCAGGAAGACGCCGAGCACGGCGAGCAGCAGCGTCTTCAGGCGACGCTGCGACATGGTCGTGATGAACAGCATCAGCAGCGTCGTGATGATCATGTCGCCCGACACCGCGATGCCGTAGGCCGCCGCCAGTTCGCTCGACGTGTCGAACTCGAGCACCAGCACGACCACGGCGACCAGCATCATCCAGTTCACCGCGGGTATGTAGACCTGTCCGCGTTCGGTGTCCGAGGTGTGCAGCTGACGCAGGCGCGGCAGGTAACCCAGGCGCGTCGCCTGGGCGGTGATCGAGAAGGCGCCGGAAATTGTCGCCTGCGACGCGATCACGGTGGCCATCGTCGCCAGCGCGACCAGCGGCAGCCGCCAGTCCTCGGGAGCCAGCATGAAGAAGGGGTTGCTCACCGCCTCGGACGCTCGCAGCACCAGCGCGCCCTGACCGAAGTAGTTGATCAGCAGCGCCGGCGACACGATGAAATACCAGGCCAGCCGCACCGGACGCCGGCCGAAGTGACCCATGTCGGCATACAGCGCCTCGCCGCCGGTCAGCGCGAGGAAGACCGCACCGAGCAGCAGGAAGGCCTGCCCCGGCGTGTCGATCGCGAACGAGACGGCGTAGGCCGGGTTCAGCGCGCGCAACACCTCGGGCGTCTGCGCGATGCTCGATGCACCCAGCAGCGCCAGCACGGCGAACCAGACGATGGTGATCGGCCCGAAGAAACGCCCCACGACAGCCGTACCGGTGCGCTGCACGCAGAACAGCAGGACCAGGATGACGATGGTGATCGGTTCGACCCAGTGCTCCAGAGTGGGCGTCACCACGGCAATGCCTTCGACCGCCGACAGCACCGAAATCGCCGGCGTGATCACCGCGTCACCGTAGAACATCGCGGCGGCGAACACGCCGGCTGCGGTGACCGCCGCAACGCGGCGACGTACGCCGGTGCGCGCCGAACGCTGCGCCAGCGAAGCCAGCGCCAGCGCGCCACCCTCGCCCTCGTTGTCGAAGCGCAGCACGATGAACACGTACTTGAACGAAATGATCAGCGTGACCGCCCAGAACAGCGCCGACAGCGTGGCCAGCACATTGGCCTCCGACAGCGGCAGTCCGTGCGATCCGGCGAAGGCTTCCTTGAAGGCGTAGAGCGGGCTGGTACCGATGTCGCCGAACACGACGCCGAGTGCGGCAAGCATCAGCGGCGCAAGGGCTTTCGGCTCTTGAGTTGCCTGGGTCATCAGGGGAATCGGTGGGAAGACGCTGCCGATACTGCGCCGCACCATTTGCAAGATCAAGTCTTGACGGCGACGCAAGGATGGAGTTTTGCAACAATCACACACCTCCGTTACTTCGATCACACCATGCCGTCGCACACCGACACCACCGACCTGTCCGCCCTGCGCGACCTGATCCGCCAGTTCGTCGATGAACGCGACTGGGCGCAGTTCCATACGCCGAAGAATCTGGCGATGGCGATGAGCATCGAAGCCGCCGAGGTGATGGAGCACTTCCAGTGGCTGCCCACCGGCCGCGAACTGGCCGACGACAAGCGCACCGCGGTCGGCCACGAACTGGCCGACGTGCTGGTCTATCTGGTGCGTCTGGCCGACGTGCTGGACATCGACCTGCCGGCTGCGGTGGCCGACAAGATGGCGCTGAATCGCCAGAAGTACCCGGCCGACCGGGTGCGCGGCGACGCGCGCAAGTACGACGAGTACCCCGATCGCGAATGAAGCGGGCGAGGCGGCGCAACCGGTTTCCGGGATAATCGCGCCTCTGCCGTCACCGGCGGCGCCCGAACGTTCGAGCGCCCCACTGCTCTACCCGCACATGACTTCATCGCCCTCCCTGCTGTCCCGTCTTCCCCGCCCACGCCCCGGTGGCCGCACCGACTGGCCGAAGCTGCCGGGCGGCGCCCAGGCGCTCGCGCTGTCCGAGCTTGCACGCGAGCTGGGCGCCCCGCTGGTGGTCGTTGCCGCGCGTCCGATGGACGCCCAGCGCCTGCTCGACGAACTGCGCTGGTTCGCCCCAGCCCTGCGTTCATTCCAGTTGCCGGACTGGGAAACCCTGCCCTACGACCAGTTCTCGCCGCACGCAGACCTGGTGTCGGAGCGGCTGGAAACGCTGTACGCACTGATGCGCGGCGAACTGGACGTGCTGGTGGTACCTGCCTCGACCGCGCTCTACCGTCTCGCGCCGCGCGAATACCTGGCGGCCCACACCTTCTTCGTCAAGCAGGGGGCGAAGCTGGACGTCGAGGGCCTGCGCCTGCAGCTCACCGTGGCCGGCTACAGCGCGGTCACCCAGGTCGTCGCACCGGGCGAATACAGCGTGCGCGGCGGCC
Organism: Methyloversatilis discipulorum; assembly: GCF_018780585.1. Lineage (GTDB taxonomy): Bacteria > Pseudomonadota > Gammaproteobacteria > Burkholderiales > Rhodocyclaceae > Methyloversatilis > Methyloversatilis discipulorum_B. Next base: position 19,335 of record NZ_JADMJL010000025.1, read on the forward strand.
TGGTCGACCTCTACCCGACCGGCTCCGCCCTGCCCTACCGCATCGACCTGTTCGACGACGAGGTCGAAAGCATCCGCACCTTCGACGTCGACACCCAGCGCACCGTTTTCCCGACGCAGGAAATTCGGCTGCTGCCGGCGCGCGAGTTCCCGATGGACGACAAGGCGCGCGCTGCTTTCAGGTCGCGTTTCCGCGAAACCTTCGAGGGCGATCCGTCGAAGTCGGTCATCTACAAGGACGTGTCCAACGGTGTGCCCAGCGCCGGCATCGAGTACTACATCCCGCTGTTCTTCGAGCGCACCGACACGCTGTTCGATTACCTGCCGGCCAACGCGGTGGTGGCGCTCGACTACGAAGTCAATGACGCCATCGCCGACTTCTGGCGCGACACGAAGAGCCGCTTCGACCTGATGAAGGGCGAGCGCGCGCGGCCGATACTGCCGCCGCCCGATCTGTTCCTGTCGGAAGAACAGTTCCACGTGTCGCTGGCCAACCGCCCCATCGTGCGCCTGGGCCGCGGCGACGAAGTGGCCGCGGTCACGCCGCTGCCCGACCTTGCTGTCGAGCGCAAGTCGGACGACCCGCTGTTCCGTCTGCGCGCGCTGGTCGCCGCGCAGCGCGTGCTGGTGGTGGCCGAATCGGCTGGCCGGCGCGAGACGCTGACCGACTACTTCACCGAATACGGCCTGGCAAATGCCGCCTGCGACAGCTTCGACGCGGCGCTGGCGAGCGAGGCACGCCTGCTGATCGCCACCGGCCCGCTGGCCGAGGGCTTCGCGCTGACCTCGCCGCCGGTTGCGCTGGTCACAGAAAGCGAGCTCTACCCGACGCAGGCCCGCGCGCGCAGCAAGCGCGACGGCCGCAAGGTGACCGCCGAGAACTTCCTGCGCGACCTGACCGAACTGAAGGTAGGCGACCCGGTGGTGCACCTGCAGCACGGCATCGGCCGCTATATCGGCCTGATGCACATGGACCTCGGCGAAGGCGAAACCGAGTTCCTGCATCTTGAGTACGCCGACGGCGACAAGCTCTACGTGCCGGTGTCGCAGCTGCACCAGATCAGCCGCTACAGCGGTGCGCCCGGCGACCAGATCACGCTGCACAAGCTCGGCTCCGGCCAGTGGGAAAAGGCGAAGAAGAAGGCCGCCGCCCAGGTGCGCGACACCGCCGCCGAACTGCTCGCGCTGTACGCGCAGCGCTCGGCGCGCAAGGGCCACACCTTCGGCTTCAGGCAGCACGACATGGACGCCTTTGCCGAAGGTTTCGGTTTCGAGGAAACGCCGGACCAGCTCAACGCGATCAGCGCGGTGGTCGGCGACATGACCTCCGGCCGGCCGATGGACCGACTCGTATGCGGCGACGTCGGCTTCGGCAAGACGGAGGTCGCGCTGCGCGCCGCCTTCGTCGCGGTGGCCGACGGCAAGCAGGTCGCCGTGCTGGCGCCGACCACGCTGCTGGCCGAACAGCACTACCAGACCTTCTCCGACCGCTTCGCCCAGGTGGCGCACGAGTGGCCGGCGCGCATCGCCGAGATTTCGCGCTTCAAGAGCGCGAAGGAACAGACGCAGGCGCTGAAGGAGGCGGCCGAAGGCAAGATCGACGTGCTGATCGGCACCCACCGCCTGCTGCAGAAGGACGTGAAGTTCGCCCGTCTCGGCCTGGTCATCATCGACGAGGAACACCGCTTCGGCGTGCGTCAGAAGGAGGCGCTGAAGGCGCTGCGCGCCGAAGTCGACGTGCTCACGCTGACCGCGACGCCGATTCCGCGCACGCTGGCCATGTCGCTCGAAGGCATCCGCGACTTCTCGGTCATCGCCACCGCGCCGCAGAAGCGGCTGGCGATCAAGACTTTCGTCAGCCCGTGGTCGCGCGGACTGATCCGCGAGGCAGTGCTGCGCGAGTTCAAGCGTGGCGGCCAGGTGTACTTCCTGCACAACGAGGTCGACACCATCGAGGAAATGAAGACGCGGCTGGCCGACCTGCTGCCGGAAGCGCGCATCGTGGTCGGCCACGGCCAGCTGCCGGAGCGCGAACTGGAGCGCGTAATGCGCGAGTTCACGCAGCGGAAGCACAATGTGCTGCTGTGTACCACCATCATCGAAACCGGCATCGACAACCCGAACGCCAACACCATCATCATCAACCGCGCCGACCGCTTCGGTCTGGCCCAGCTGCACCAGCTGCGCGGACGTGTCGGCCGCAGCCATCACCAGGCCTATGCCTACCTGCTGACCGACGCGCACGCCAAGCCGACCGAACAGGGCCGCCGTCGCCTCGAAGCGATCCAGATGATGGAAGAGCTGGGCTCCGGCTTCTTCCTTGCCATGCATGACCTGGAAATCCGCGGCGCCGGCGAAGTGCTGGGCGATTCGCAGTCGGGCGAAATGCAGGAAGTGGGTTTCAACCTCTACACCGAAATGCTGAAGAGCGCAGTGAAGGCGCTGCAGAAGGGCGAGGACGCCGACCTCACGCAGCCGCTGGACATCGTGTCGGAAATCAATCTGCACACGCCGGCCCTGCTGCCGACCAAGTACTGCCCGGATGTGCACGAGCGGCTCACGCTGTACAAGCGACTGGCCAACTGTGAAACCGACGACGAACTGGGTGGCCTGCGCGAAGAGCTGGTGGACCGCTTCGGTCCGATGCCCGACCAGACGCGCGCACTGCTGGAAACGCACCGTCTGCGCATTGCCGCCCGGCCGCTGGGCATCACCAAGATCGACGCGCACGAGACGCTGATCCTGGTCACCTTCTGTCCCAACCCGCCGATCGAGCCGATACGCATCATCCAGCTCGTGCAGAAGGACCGGAACTTCAAGCTGGCCGGACAGGACAGACTGTCGTGGAAGCGATCCAGCCCGGACCTCGACAGCCGGGTTGGCGCCGTGCGCGAACTGATGAAGAAGCTGAGCGGCTGATCGCCGCATCCGGCGCAACGTAATGTACCGGTGCGGCGACCGGCACAGCCCGGCCGCGGCCTCTCCGGGCTGCGCCGGCGCGGCTTATGCTGTAGCGCCCCGTTCTGGAGTGACAACGATGCGCATACTGATACTGGGTGCCGGTGGCATCGGCGGCTACTTCGGCGCCCGACTGCAGCAGGCCTGTGCCGACATCACCTTCCTCGTGCGGCCGGCGCGCGCCGAACATCTGCGCGAACACCGGCTGCGCGTGTGGAGCCCCTTCGGCGATCTGCAGCTGACGCCGGCGCTGCTGACCGCTGTCGACACCCATTTCGACCTCGTGCTGCTGTCGTGCAAGGCCTACGATCTGGCGTCCGCACTCGACGCCATCGCGCCGGCAGTCGGGCCGCAGACTGTCGTGCTGCCCTTGCTCAACGGCATCGCCCACCTCGATCTGCTGGACGCGCGCTTCGGCCGCGAGCGCGTGGCCGGCGGCGTCGCCCATCTCGCGCTAACGCTCGACGAGAGCGGCGGCATCCGCCACCTGAACGCCAGCCAGCGCCTCATTATCGGCGCCCGCCACCGGTCTCAGTCGGCCGGCATCGACGCGCTGGGCGGCCTGCTCACCGGCATTTCACCCGACTACACGGTGTCGGCCGACATCGAACAGGACATGTGGGACAAGCTGGTGTTCATCGCCACGCTGGCCGGCGCCACCTGCCTGATGCGCGCCTCGATCGGCGACATCCTCGACACGCGGGCCGGCCGCGCGCTGATCGAAGGCATGCTGGAGGAAGGCGCGGCGGTGGCCACCGCCTGCGACCGCGCTCCGGCCGCGCAGCGCATGGCTGGCTACCGCGCTCAGCTGACCGAAGCCGGCTCGACCCTCACCGCTTCCATGCTGCGCGACGTGCTGCGCGGCGCGCGCACCGAAGCCGATCACATTCTCGGCGACCTGTGCCGGCGTGCCGACGCACAGTCGGTGTCGGTGCCCAGGCTCGATCTGGCCTGCTCGCACCTGCAGGCTTACGAGGCGGCGCGGGCGCGGCTGTCGGAATCGTCCGGCTGATCGCCGGGCGCGGTCTGCCTAAGATGCAGCCGGTCCGTCATCCTCTCTCCCTCTCCGATGCCCCAGTCCTCTCCTTCCGCCGGTGCACCGCTGTTCATCGTGCTCAACGCCGGTTCCGGCAGCAGCGACGCCGAGCGCACGCGCGAAACCATCGAATCGGTGCTGTCCGGCGTCGGTCGCGCGCACCGCATCCTCTACGTCGAGGACGCGCGCCGGCTGCATACGGTCGCCTGGCAGGCGGTGCAGGAGGCGCGCATCCAGAAGGGCATCGTGGTCGCCGCCGGCGGCGACGGCACGATCAACGCGGTGGCGCAGGTGGTGGTCGGCAGCGGCGTTGCGTTCGGCGTGCTGCCGCAGGGCACCTTCAACTACTTCTCGCGCGAATACGGCATTCCGGCGGATACCGCGGAGGCGACGCGCATGCTGCTGAGCGGTCGCATACGGCGCGTGCAGGTCGGCTGGGTGAACGAGCGCATCTTCCTGGTCAACGCCAGCCTCGGCCTCTATCCGGCGCTGCTGGAGAACCGCGAGGAATGGAAGCAGCAGTTCGGCCGCAGCCGCATCGTCGCGCTGTGGGCGGGCCTGGCCACGCTGCTGCGCGGACATCGCCGGATGACGCTGGAAATGGAACACGCCGGCCGGCTGCGCACGCTGCACACCTCGACGCTGTTCGTCGGCAACAACCGGCTGCAGCTCGAACGGATAGGCGTCGACGAAGCGACGGCGCTGGACGAAGGCCGGCTGGCCGCGCTGGCGCTGCGCCCAACCGGCCGGCTGTCCATGCTGTGGCTGCTGGCACGCGGCGCCTTTGGCCGGCTGGGCGACGCCGACGAGGTGCAGAGCTTCAGCTTCGAAACGCTGCGCCTCAGCGTGCTGCGGCGCGGTCGTCGCGGCGGCCGCATCAAGGTGGCCACCGACGGCGAGGTCGGCTGGATGCGCACACCGCTCGAGTTCCGCGTCATTCCCGATGCGCTGCCGCTGATCGTCCCGGCCGACGGTGCGGACGGATGAGCGCACTGCTGCTGCAGATATCGGACACCCATTTCGGCACCGAGCGTCCGCAGGTGTGCGAGGCGCTGCGCCGGCTCGCCCATGCGCAGCGCCCACAGGTGCTGCTGCTCAGTGGCGACATCACGCAGCGCGCACGTCGCGCGCAGTTCGTCGCCGCGCGTGCATTCGCCGACAGCCTGCAGATCGCGCAGCGGATGGTGTTGCCAGGCAACCACGACATTCCGCTGTTCAACCTGCCGGCGCGCCTGTTCGCCCCTTATCGCGACTACCACCGTGCCTTCGGGCGGGCGCACGACGCCGTGCTCGACGCCGACGGCCTGCGCCTGATCGGCCTCGACAGCACCCGACGGCTGCGCCATGTCGACGGCCAGCTGTCGGCGGCGCAGATCGAGCGCGCAGCCGGCTGGCTGGAACAGGCACCGGCGGGCGCGCTGCGCGTGGTCGCGCTGCACCACCCGGTGGCGGTTACCCGCGCCAGCGAACGGCACAACCGTGTGCACGGTCATGCCGAAGCGCTGCGGCGCTGGCTGGAGGCCGGGGTGGATCTGGTGCTGGGCGGACACATCCACCTGCCCTTCGTGCGTCCGCTCGACGGCAGCGGACGCGCCGGCTGGGCGGTGCAGGCAGGCACCGCGGTATCGAGCCGCACGCGGCGCGACGCCGGCAATTCGGTCAATCTGATCCGCCACCGCACGCACGCGGGGCACCCGATCTGCACGGTCGAGCGCTGGGACTACCGCAGCGCGGCCGACGAATTCGAAATGGCGGCGCTCAGTGCGCTGCCGCTCGGCAACTGACGTCCGCACGCCCATGCACGCCTCTCTGAGCACGCCTGCACTGCTGGCCGAAACGGTCGCCGCCAACCTGCTGCCGCTCTATTTCGCGCTGCTCACCGGCGCATTGGCAGTCGCCGCGTCGACGCTGCTGTCGTGGCGCCGGCTGCGCCCGGGCGCCGCGGCATCGGCGGCGCGCATCGCTGGCGCTGGCGCGCTGGGCGTCGCCATCGCCAGCGGCAGCTTCGCGCTGATCGCTGCCGCCGTCAGTGCCGGTCACGCGCTGACCGAGTTCGACGATGCACTGGTCGCCGCGCTGAGCGCCACACAGCCGGCCGACACGCTGCGCGTGTTCGCGCGCCTGACCCATTTCGGCGACACTGAAACGCTCACTGCGCTCGGCATCGGCGGCGCGCTGCTGCTGGCCTGGCGGCGACACCTCGTGCTGGCGGCCACCTGGGCAGCGGCCATCGCCGGCAACGCGCTGCTCAACGTGTCGCTGAAAGCGCTGTTCGAGCGTGTGCGGCCGGTGCACGACCACGGCTTCACGATCGAAACCAGCTGGAGCTTCCCGAGCGGCCATGCGTCCGGCACGGTGGCCGCCTGGGGCATCGCCGCCTACGTGCTGCTGCGGTTGCTGCCGTCGCGTTGGCACCTGCCGGTGGTCCTCGCGGCGGTGGCCATCGCCCTCACCACGGCGGTGAGCCGAGTCGTGCTGCAGGTGCATTTCGCCAGCGACGTGCTGGCCGGCATGGCGTCCGGCGCGGCCTGGCTGACGCTGTGCATCACGCTGTCCGAGTTGCTGCGCCGACGCGTGCCGTGAAAAGATGCACCCGCCCTGCTGCCCCGGAGACCCCGCATGATCGACACTTCCCGCTTCGACGCCGCCTGGTGGGGCGGTTTCATCGGCGACGCGCTGGCGATGCCGGTGCACTGGTACTACACGCGCAATCGCATCGCCGAGGACTACGGCGACATCACCACCTATCTGCCACCGCACAACCCGCATCCGGACAGCTTCCTGTGGCGCAGCGAGTACACCTGCACCGGCAGCACCGACGACATCCTGCACGAGCAGGCTCGCTGGTGGAGCGGCCCGCGCGACATCCACTACCACCAGTTCCTGCACGCCGGCGAGAACACGCTGAACGTGCGCCTCGCCATGTTGCTGGCCGAGTCGCTGCTGGCCTGCGGGCACTATGACCGCGACGACTACGCGCACCGCTACACCGATTTCATGCTGACACCGGGCATGCACGGCGACACCTATGTCGAGGAATGCCACCGCGCCTTCTTCCGCAACTACGGCAAGGGGCTGGAAATCGACGACTGCGGCGGCGTGGACATCCACATCGGCGGGCTGGCCACGCTGGCGCCGCTCATCCTGTTTCACGCCGATGACCGCGACGCGCTGCGCGCAGCGGTGATCCAGCATGTCGATCTGACGCACAAGGGCGAGGAGATGGCGGCTGCGGCGGCGCTGTACGCCGACTTCGCCTTCCATCTGCTGCATGGCGCGACGATCGACGACGCGCTGTCGCGCGCCGAGCCCGCCGGCCACCCGGCGCTGACGCATCCCTACCGCGACTGGGCAGCGACGCGCGCGGACGACGACGTGATCGGGCGGCAGTTCAGCCCGGCCTGCTATCTGAAGGATGCGCTGCCCGCAACGCTGTACCTCGCGGTGAAGTACGCCGACATGCCGCGCGACGGACTGCTCGCCAACGTGCGGATGGGTGGCGACAACTGCCATCGCGGGGTCGTGCTCGGCACGCTGCTCGGTGCCGCGAACGGCATGGCAGCGCTGCCGTCGGCATGGGTAGGCGGCCTGTATGCAGCAGCCGAGTGCCGGCGACTGCTGGAGGCGCTGCGCGCCCGCGCCGCCTGAACCTCAGGTAAGAACCTCGGGCTCGGACCTGAGGTTCAGACCAGTACGGCGCGATTGCGTCCGGCCTCCTTGGCCGCATAGAGACGCTCGTCAGCGGTGCGGAACACGTGCATCAGTTCGTCGGCGGCGGCATCGATGAAGGCGCCGCCGACCGACGTCGTCACCACGCCCCAGTCGGCGTTGCGCTCGTGCGGAATGGCCAGTCCGCGCACTTCGGCGATCACCGTTTCGGCGATGCGCTCATAGACCGGCTTGCTGGCCACCGGCATCAGCACGGCGAATTCCTCGCCGCCGTAGCGGGCGGCGAAAGCGCCTTCGGTCAGGCGTTCGGCGTTGAAGCGCTCGACCACACCCGACAGGGCCTGAGCGACCGCGCGCAGGCAGTCGTCACCGGCCAGATGGCCGTAGTGGTCGTTGTATTTCTTGAAATGGTCGATGTCGAGCATCAGCAGCGCAAACGGCCGGCCGCTCTCGCGCGCCTCGCTCCACGCCAGATCCAGGGTGAGGTCCATGTGCCGGCGGTTGCTCAGGCCGGTAAGTCCGTCGCGACTGGCCTGTTCCTTCAGCAGCCGGTTGGCGACCGACAGCCGCTTGCGCAGCGCGGCGATGCGGGTCATCGCCTTCATCTTCGCCTGCAGCACCGCTTCCGGCACCGACTTGACGATGAAGTCGTCGCCGCCGGCCTCGATCGCGGTGATCAGGTTTTCCTGCGTGTCGGAGGCGGTGAGGAAGAGGATGGGCGTCCATGCCCAGTCCTGCGTCGCCTCGATCGCACGGATGCGCGCAGTCGCCTCGAAGCCGTTCATCACCGGCATCTCGATATCCATCAGGATGAGGTCGGGTGCGAGCTGCGCGAACTGCGCCACCGCGGCCTCGCCGTGCTCGGCCACCGTCACGTCGTAGCCGAACGACGCGAGCCGCACCGACATGACAGCCGCCATGGCGCGACTGTCCTCAACCAGCAATATCTTCATGTGTTCCCCGGAGAAGCCGATTTCTTTTTCTCGTTGTGAACACTATTTCGGCTACGCCGCCCGGCGCTTTAGGAGGAAAAATTACCCTCGCCGCACCCGGCCAGCGCCTGTGTCAGCGCCGGTACGGCCTCGAAGATGTCCGCCACCAGCCCATAGTCGGCGATGCCGAAGATGGGCGCGTCGGCATCCCGGTTGATGGCGACGATGACGCGTGAATCCTTCATGCCGGCCACGTGCTGGATGGCGCCGGAAATGCCCACCGCGATGTACAGCTCGGGCGCGACGACGCGGCCGGTCTGGCCGACCTGGCTGTCGTTGCCGACGAAGCCGGCATCGACCGCGGCGCGGCTGGCGCCGAGGGCGGCGTTCAAGGTATCGGCCAGCGGTTCGAGCAGGCGGCGGAAGTTGTCGGCGCTGCCCAAAGCACGACCGCCCGACACCACGACGCGCGCGCTGCCCAGATCCGGGCGCCCGCCCTGCACGCGCTGGCGCGCCACCAGGCGCGAGCAGGCCGGATCGGCGGCGGCGGCCAGCGGCAGCACCGGGCAGTCGCCGCCGGTTGGCGCCGCGGCAAACGCGGTCGCGCGCACGGTGAGCATCTTCAGCGCATCGAGCGACTGTACGGTGGCCAGCACATTGCCGGCGTAGATCGGGCGCACGAAGGTCTCGGGCGATTCGATGCGCACGACGTCGGTGACCGGCGCCACGCCCAGCCGCGCCGCCACCCGCGGCAGCAGGTTGCGGGCAAAGCCGCCGGCCGCCGCAACCACGTGCGTGTAGTGATCCGCCGTACCGGCCAGCACCGAGCGCAGCAGTTCGGTCAGCGGCTCGGCCAGCTGATCGGCGTAGTGCGCGGCGTCGGCGTGCAGCACGCGGGCGACACCGGCGATCCGGCGCGCCTGTCCGGCCACGACGGCGCAGTCATGACCGGCCACCAGCAGATCGATCTCGCCACCGAACTGCAGCGCCGCCGTCACGGCGTGCAGCGTGACCGGGTGCAGCACGGCGTTGTCGTGCTCGGCAATCACCAGGGTTTTCATCGCATCTCTCCTCAGATCACCTGCGCCTCGGCGCGCAGGCGTTCCATCAGCTGGGCCACGCTGTCGACGCGCACGCCCGGTGTGCGCGCCGGCGGCGGCGCCATGTGCAGCGTGCGCAGGCGTGGCGCGACATCGACGCCCAGCGATTCGGGCGTCACGCTGTCGACCGGCTTCTTCTTCGCCTTCATCAGATTGGGCAGCGACACGAAGCGCGGCTCGTTCAGGCGCAGGTCGGTGGTGAGTACCGCAGGCAGCGTCAGCGCCAGCACTTCGCTGCCACCGTCGATCTCGCGCGTCACTTCGATGTGGCCGTCACCGGGCCGCAGCTTCGACGCGTTGGTCGCCTGCGGCCAGTCGAGCAGCGCGGCCAGCATCTGGCCGGTCTGCCCTGCGTCGTCGTCGATCGCCTGCTTGCCGCAGATCACCAGTTGCGGCTGCTCGCGCTGGCACAGCGCGTGCAGCAGGCGGGCCACGGCCAGCGGTTGAAGTTCGGCCGCGGTATCGACCAGCACGGCGCGGTCCGCCCCCATCGCGAGCGCGCTGCGCAGCGTGTCCTGACAAGCGGCGACGCCGCAGGACACGACCACCACCTCGCTGGCGACGCCGGCCTCCTTCAGCCGCACCGCCTCTTCCACCGCGATCTCGTCGAACGGGTTCATCGCCCGCTTGGCGCTGCCGATGTCGACATCGCTGCCGTCGGCCAGCACACGCACCTTCACGTTGTGATCGACCACCCGCTTCACCGCCACCAGCACCTTCATGACACGCCCTCCTCCAGCTCGCGCAGATAGGCCCACGGATAGATGCCGCGCCGGTGGCCGTCGGAGAACACGAGGTTCAGGCCGGCGTCCGCCATCGCGTGCGCCTCGGTCAGCACGACGCCGCTGCAATCCGGCGCCGCGACGCCGGCGCGCGCCGCCTTCGTGCAGAAGGCGCAGCGGCAGCGGGCGCGCAGCAGCGCGTGCGGCAATGCGCTCTCGCTGCCGTCGTCCCATTCGATGCGCAGCAGACGCGAGGCGCTGTGCACGGTGACCGACCGCGGCAGCGCATTCACAGCATCGCTCCCACGCCTTCGGCGCCGACGTGCCAGTCGTGCCCGGCCAGTCCGCCCTCCTTCAGTTCTCCACCCATGGCGGCGAGGCTCTCTTCGCGGATGAGCGCCTTCAGCTGGCGGTGCAGCGCGAGGAAAGTGGGCGACGAGGTCATGTCGGGCGTGCGCGGGCGCGGCAGCGGCACCGGGATTTCCGCCTTGATGCGGCCGGGGCGCGCGGTCATCACGTAAATCTTGTCGGACAGGAAGATGGCTTCCTCGATGTCGTGCGTGATGAACAGCACCGACAGCTGCAGCTGCTGCCACATATTGGTCAGGATTTCCTGCATCACCACGCGCGTCTGCGAATCGAGCGCACCGAAGGGCTCATCCATCAGCATCACCTGCGGGCTGGTGGCCAGCGCGCGGACGATGCCGACGCGCTGCTTCATGCCGCCGGAGAGCTGGTCCGGATAGTGGTTCTCGAAGGACAGCAGGCCGGCCAGGCCGAGCAGCGTGCGCGCCTTCACTTCGCGCGTGCTGCGGCTCACGCCCTGCATCTTCAGGCCGAACTCGACGTTCTGCCGCACGCTGAGCCAGGGGAACAGCGAGTACTGCTGGAACACAACGCCGCGGTCGGCACCCGGCGCGGTCACGGCACGGCCATCGACCGTGACCGTGCCTTCGTCGGCGCGCAGGAAGCCGGCCACGATGTTCAGCAGCGTGGACTTGCCGCAGCCGGACGGTCCGACGATGGACACGAATTCGCCCGGCTTCACGTCCAGTGACACGTTCTTCACCGCGTCGAAGGGCACGCCGTTCTGCGTGAAGCGGATGTTCACGTCGCGGATGTCGATGTGGCCGGTGGCCGATCGGGTCTGTACGGTCGATGCATTCATCGCGAGTTCTCCTTTCCACTGCTCGCCTGCCACGGCATCAGCAGCCGGCCGAGCAGGCGGATGCCACCGCTGCATACGAGGCCGAGCACGCCGATCACCAGCATGCCGATGACGATGTTCGAGTACTCGATCAGCGAGTACGCCTCCCAGGTGAAGTAGCCGACGCCGTACTGACCGGAAATCATTTCCGCGGCAATCAGCGACACCCAGGCCACGCCCATGCCCACCGCCAGGCCGGTGAAGATGTGCGGCATCGCGCCGCGCAGCACCACCTGGGTCATCAGTGCGAACTCGGTGGCACCGAGACAGCGCGCCGCCCGCACCAGCACTGCATCCATCGACGCCACGCCGTGCATGGTGTTGAGCAGGATGGGGAAGAAGGCACCGATGAAGGTGATGAACACGATGCTCGTTTCGGTGGTCGGCCACAGCATGATGGAGATCGGCACCCAGGCGATGGCCGGGATCGGGCGCACGATTTCCATCGCCGGGAACAGCAGGCTGCGCACCCGGCGGTAACGCCCGATCAGCAGCCCCAGCGTCACACCGAGCACGGTGGCGATGGCGAAGCCCAGCATGATGCGGCGCAAGCTCAACATCACGTGCGTCGCGAAGCCCTTGTTGCCGAACAGGTTCATCGCATCGCCGAACACCTCGACCGGACCGGGCACGTTGGTGAAGCGGATGTAGAACACCCAGCGATAGGTGGTGGCCAGGTGCCAGAAACCGATCAGCAGCACGATGGACAGGGCACTCAGCGCCCAGGTAGGCAGTTCGCGGCGCAGCGTGCGCCCCAGCCGCTGCGCCGGCGTCAGCCGGAGCGGTGCGGCGGTGGCCGGGGCGGCGGGCGCCCCGCCGGGCACCGCGACCGGCGCCACCGCGCGCACCGGCGCGGGTGCGTCGGCCGGCGCGGCATCCGGCGGGGCGGCGTCATCGATCGAGTGCATCCTCATGACGGTCGACATGGCTCATTTCCTCACGGTGGCGACGGCGAGTGCGTCGGCATAGCTGCCGAGCTTTCCGCCATGGGCGGCGGCGTGCGCCTCGGCGTCCTTCTTCAGCAGGAAGGGCGTGATGGCCGCACCGCCCTTGCCGCCCAGCGAATAGAAGGCCTTGTCGGCGAACAGCTTGATCTTGAAGCTCTGGTCGAACACGAAGGCCACGCCCACCTTCTTGCCCGCCTTGGTCGCCGCATTGACCGCCGCCAGCGTGCATTCGGCCGACTTGTAAGCAGTCAGCGCGCCGCCTTCGATCCACACCTCGCCGGCCTCGCGCCGCTTGTCGATGCTGCCGCCGCACAGCGGGTCGGTGCCCGAGATTTCGTAACTCACGAAGCTCGCCTTCTGCTTGGCGTAGTCCAGCCCCAGTTCCTTGTAGGCCTGCATCAGGTAGGACTCGTCCACCCAGGCGTCGGCGTCGAATTCCTTCACCCGGCCCATGCGCTGCAGCACGCCGTGGTCGTACTTCACCGTCTCGACCCACTTCGGCTTGATGGTCGGGTCCAGCGTATGCACGCCGCCCGGGCCGAGGAACATGTAGGCCACTTCCTTCTCGACCCGCGTCCATTCCTCGATCTTGGTGGCCGCCTCGACCGGGTTCTTGCGCACCCACTCGTTCGCCTCCATCAGCGCCTTGATGTAAGCGACGACGAACTCCGGATATTTCTTCGCGAAGTCCTCGCGCACGACGACGCCGTGGAAGGTGGGCACCTTGGTTTCGACGCCGTCGAAAATCTTGCGTGCGAAACCGCGGTAGGGCAGCAGCTCGGCGAAGGGCACGAAATCGGCGTGACCGTCGATGCGCTTCTCCTGCAGGCTGGAAGTGCCGACTTCCGGGCTCTGGCTCGACAGTTCCCAGACATCGCTCTTCCAGCCCTTGTCCTCCATCGCCTTCAGCAGCATGCCGTGCGCGGCCGAGCCGAAGGGCACCGACACCTTCTTGCCCTTCAGGTCGGACAGCTGGTAATAGGGCGAATCCTTGTGCACCACGATGCCGTTGCCGGCGCCGTCGGCGTTGTAGGCAATCAGTGCGATCAGCCGGCTTTTCGTTTCCGGGCTGGCCTGGAAGGTGGCGCCATTCACCAGCAGCGGGTAGTCGCCCATCATGCCGATCTGCAGCGTGTTGGCCACCATGCCGTTGGTCACCGGCGGGCCGGAGGTGAAGTTCTGCCATTCGAACTTGAACTGGATGTCCTTGTACTTGCCGGTCTTCGGCAGGTGCTTTTCGAGCAGGCCCAGTTCCTTGATGACGATGCCGCCGGTCACCGTGTTGGTGGTGGTGTTCTGCGTGCCGATGCCGACGGTGACGACCTCGGCCAGTGCGCCGGTGGCACAGCAACCCAGGGCTGCGCCGAGCAGCAGTGCGCGGGTCGTGCCGGTTACGCGACCCAGGGTCTTCTTCATAACGTTCATGGCTTCACCTCTTCCTGTCAGTTCAATGAATGAATCGAAGATTTGCTGCGTGCTTGCTGTATGGGTGGCCGGCGCTCAGGCGCTCTCGAACAGGTAGTGCCTCTTGTCCTTCACGTTGGCCCACTCGTCCGCATCGGGCAGCGGATCGCGGGCTGCGGTGATCAGCGGCCATTCGGTGGCGAGTCGGGCATTGATGGCGATGAACTCGACCTGGTCGGCCGGCAGGTCCTCCTCGGCGAAGATGGCCTCGGCCGGGCACTCCGGTACGCAGACGCCGCAGTCGATGCAGGCCGCCGGATCGATGACCAGAAACTCCGGCCCCTCGTGGAAGCACTCGACCGGACAGACCGACACGCAGTCGGTGTACTTGCAGCGCACGCAGGCTTCGGTGACGACGAAGGTCATGGTGTTCTCCCTATTTCTGGGCCAGCGAAATGGCGGTCAGCGCGAGACGGGACAGCTTGCGCACGTCCGGGTCGGCGTCGTCGAGCGCCTTCTCCAGCGCCGGGATGGCGCGCGGGTCGGCCAGTTCGCCCAGCGCGATGGCCGCTTCCTTGCGCAGATTGCCGATCGGGTGGGCCAGCGCTTCGACCAGCGCCGGCAGGGCTGCAGCCGCCTTCAGCAGACCCAGGCTGCGCGCCGCCTTGACGCGCACCTGCCAGTACTCGTCCTGCATCGCGCGTATCAGGTCGGGCACCGCCAGCGCGAGCCGCAGCTTGCCCAGCGTCTGCGCCGCCTCGTCGCGCACCATCCAGGCGACGTCGGTCAGCGCGCGGGTCAGTGACGGCAGCACGCTCACCTCGCTCGAATAGCCAATGGCGCCGATGGCGATGCGCCGCACTTCCGGGTCCGGGTCGCGGGCGGCGATCTCGGCCAGCGCGCCGACCGCTTCCGCCTTGCGCAGATAGCCGAGCACGCCCACCGCCTCGCGCCGCACGGCGGCGTCGCCGTCCTTCAGCGCCTCCATTGCCGGCGCGAAAGCGGCATCGACGCGCAGCGCGCGTACCGCGCGCAACGCCAGCATGCGCACTTCGGCCGTGTGGCCGCTGAGGAAGGGAATCAGCGGCGCGGCGGAGGCGCTTTCCTTCAGTTCCGACAGCACTTCGCCGGCGGCTGCCCGCACCGCCGCGTCGGCGTCGAGCAGCATCGGCGCCAGCGCCTCGACCACCTCGGCGTCCTCGTAGCCTTCGAGCGCGCGCACCGCCTCGGTCCGCACGGTGGCGTCGGCGTCCTTCAGCCGCGGCAGCAGCAGCGGCACGATGTCGTCCTCGTCGCCGTAGGGCAGGTCGATCACCGCCAGCCGGCGCACTTCGGCGTCGGGGCTGGTGAGCCGCTCGACAATGGAACAGGTCAGGGTATCCATCGTCGGCTCCTCAGCGCAGCAGGTAGGGAATCGACACGCTGACCGCGCCGGTCGGGCAATCGGTTTCGCAGGGCAGGCAGTACCAGCACTCGTCGAACTTCATGAAAGCCTTCTTGGTCAGCATGTCGATGGCCAGCACGTCGAGCGGGCACACATCGACGCATACGGTGCAGCCCTTCTCGGCGATGCATTTGTCGTTATCGACACTCACCGGCACCTGGGTCGGCGTAGCAGCTATGGTCATGGCGAACTCCTTGATGGATGTGTCGGTGGAATCAGGCGGCTTCGGCGTTGCGGGCGACGCGCAGGCGCTGGTAGGCACTGCGCTCTTCGTCATCGATCGGCACGATGTAGGGCTCGATCGCCTTCTTGCGCATCTGCATGCGGCCGTCCTCGCCCTTGCTCAGCAGCGTGTGGCAGAACCAGTTCTCGTCGTCGCGCTCCGGGTGATCGACGAAGTAGTGGTAGAGACCCCAGCGGCTCTCGGTGCGGAACAGCGAGGCGCGCGCGGCCATCTCGGCGCAGTCGAGGATGGAGTGCGCTTCCATCGCACGCATCAGTTCGTGCGGGTTGGCGGCGAACATGGCCGAGGTGTCCTCGCGGATTTCGTCGAAGCGGCGCAGCGCGATCTCGTACTTGCGGGTGATCTTGGGCGGCTGCAGGTAGTCGTTCACCAGGCGGCGCGTCTTGTATTCGATCTGGAAGGGTGTGAGGCCGTCGGTGCGACCGAGCGGCGCCAGGATGCGCGCCTCCTCCGCCGCGACGTCGCCAGCGCTGACCGCGCCCAGGCCGTGCTCGGCGCAGTAGGCGGCAGCGTTCTCGCCACACAGCCGGCCATAGACGAAGGCGCCCAGCATGTAGTTGTGCGGCACGCTGGCGCAGTCGCCGGCGGCGTAAAGCCCGGGCACCGAAGTCGCGCCACGCGCGTCGGTGTGGATGCCGGACGCGCTGTGGCCGCTGCAGAAGCCGATTTCCGAGATGTGCATCTCGACCATCTGCTTGCGGTAGTCGTTGCCGCGCTTTTCGTGGAAGCGGCCGCGGCTCGGACGTTCGTTGGTGTGCAGGATGTGCTCGATTTCGCTGATGGTTTCTTCGGCGAGGTGGTCGAGCTTGAGGAACACCGGGCCGTTGCCGCCTTCGAGTTCGAAGTAGAACTCCATCATCATCTGGCCGCTCCAGTAGTCGCACTCGATGAAGCGTTCGCCCTTGGAGTTGGCGGTGAAGCCGCCGAACGGGCCGGTCACGTAGGCACAGGCCGGGCCGTTGTAGTCCTTGATCAGCGGATTGATCTGGAAGCACTCGAGATTGGCCAGGTCGGCCCCGGCGTGATAGGCCATCGCGTGGCCGTCACCGCAGTTGGTCGGGTTCTCGTAGGTGCCCATCAGGTAGCCGGAGGCCGGCAGACCGATGCGGCCGGCCGCGCCGGTGCTGAGCACCGCCGCCTTGGTGCGGATGACATAGACGTCGGCGGTACGGCAGTCGAAACCCATCACCGCGACCACTTCGCCGCTTTCGCCGGTCAGCACGCGGGTGACGACCACACGGTTGGTCACCTCGACGCGTGCCTTCTTCAACTGGCGGTAGAGGATCTTCTTCATGTGGTGACCTTCGGGCATCGGCAGCACGTAACTGCCCAGGTGATGCACCTTGCGCACCGCGTAGTCGCCGGTTTCGTCCTTCTCGAACTTGACGCCCCAGCGGTCCAGCTCGTTGATCATGTCGAAGCTGTTGGCGGCGTAGGCCATCACCGCTTCCTGGTCGACGATGCCGTCGTTGGCGATGGTGATTTCCTTGACGTACTGCTCCGGCGTCGCGTGCCCGGGGATGACGGCGTTGTTGAGCCCGTCCATGCCCATCGAGATGGCGCCCGAGCGCTTCACGTTGGCCTTGTCGATCAGCAGCACGCGCAGCTTGGGGTTCTTCTCCTTGGCCTTGACGGCGGCCATCGGGCCGCCGGTACCACCGCCGATGACGACGAGGTCGAATTCCATGTCGATGCGTTTCATGTTCTCTCCTTGATTTGGGGCTGCACTGTCGCGCCAGGGCGCGCCGTTGCGAACGAAGAATTCCTGCGTACTTTCCAGCGGTGGATCAACTTCGGTCTATGCGCAGGCGGTACTGGAAGGCATCGCCGCGGTAGTAGAGGAATTCGAAATCGATGGGCCGGTCGTCAGCCCAGGTCAGGCGCTCGATGCGCAGCAGCGGCGAGGCCTCGGCGATGTCGAGATGACGGGCCAGCGACTCGTCGGCCGAGATCGCCTCGATCTGCACGTCGGCGTGCGTGAGGTTGCGGCCGAGGTCGTTTTCGAGAATGACGAAGATGTCGCGCGTGGCCAGGTCTTCCTGCGTCAGCCGCTCGCCGATGTCCGGCGGGAAGTAGCTCACGTCGACCGAGATGGGTTCGCGGTTCAGGTAACGCAGGCGCTGTATCTCGAACACCGGCGCCTCGGGCTTCAGCTGCAGCCGCTGCGCCACCACGGCACTGGCGGCGACCGGCTTCGCGCTGAGCAGCAGCGAGTAGGTTTCGTAGCCGGAGGTGGACATCGCCTCGCCGAAACCCTGCAGCCGCGACAGGCTCTGGAAGGCCTTGGGCTTGGCAACGAAGCTGCCCTTGCCCATCACCTTGAAGATGAGCCCCTCCTTCTGCAGGTCGCCCAGTGCCTGCCGTATCGTGATGCGGCTGACATCGAATGCCGACATCATCTGGCTTTCCGACGGCATCTGCGAATGCGGCGGGTAACTGCCGTCGAGAATGCGCCGGCGCAGGATTTCGCGGATCTGCGTGTACAGCGGCATCTGCGATACCGGCGACAGCGCGTCCTCGACCTCCGCCGCGCCCGGGGGCGCGATCTGCTTGCGGTGGGGTGCCATGTTCGAGCTCCTGTTCAAGAACCTGTTATGACGGGTCATGTCATGCAAAGTCAGTGCCAATTTTTTCGCTCCGCACAACATGTTCAGAAATCGTTGATTTGACTGCGGTTTACGACGACCAACCGCTTCAGCACCGGCTGTCGGACGCACCGCATTGCTGCACCGCGACAGTGCCCTGCACCAGTGCGACCGCATGCACGGGCCAAGTTGCGAGCGCGCCGGTCGCCATCAGCAGGCACAGCACGACGCGACGGAAATGACGCGGGTCCAGCCACCGGTAGAGCCGCTCGCCGAGCAGCCCGCCGCCGTGAAAAAGCGGCGCCAGCAAAAGCCCCTGCAGCAGCAGCGACAGGCCGAACATGCCCGACAGCACGATGGCGATCAGCGCCAGCGGGTAAAGACATCCGAAATAGACGAGGAAGCTCGCGCGCGCCCGGTGACTGTCGGTTTCGACGCCCAACAGATAGAGGATGGCCGGCGGTCCGCCGACACCGCCGAAGCCGGTCAGCACGCCGCTGAACAGACCCGCAGAGATCGAGCCCGCCTGACTGCGACCACGCACCAGACGGGCGCCGGTCAGCAGCACCGCCGCACTGGCGATCACCGCGACGCCGATCACCTGGCCGAACAGTCGTGCCGGCAGCACGCTCACCAGCCACAGCCCGAATGGAATGCCGGCGCAGGCGGCGCCCAGCATCGGCAGCAGCACCCGGTGATCGACCAGCCGGCGCACCGAAGGCGCCAGTGCGTGCGTCAGCGGCAGTGCGTTCAGCAGCGTCACGATGCACAGCGTGTCGCGCGCCGACGCCACCGTAGAGAGCAGCGGCGCCATCAGCAGCGCGGCGCCGAAGCCGGTCATGCCGCGCAGCACGCCGCCGGCGATCACCGCGCCGGCAATCACCGACCAGCTCGCGAGCGAGCGGTCCGGCCACAGCGTGTTCAGCAGCGAAGCATCCAATCGGTTCTCCCCGGCGGGACGGACCACCTGCGAATTCGGCAGCGTCCGCGTCCAACCTGTCATAACAGGTCATGTCGAGCAAAAGCCGGACCAGTTCGCGCACACGCCACGCGCCGGTCGTCAAACCCTTTGCCGTCGCGGCTTCGGTCAGTGCGTGGCGGTTCATGTGCAGCACCACGACAGCCCGGCACGGTGCGCCGGCCTCGGCGACGCCCTGCTTGCGTGCGTTCATGCCAGTGCTCCGAGGCTGACCAGGCCGAAGCCGGCAAGCAGCAGCCACAGCCACAGCAGCGCGGCCAGTGCCCACACGCGCCAGCCGGCATGCGCCATGTCGGCCAGCCGCGTGTTGGCACCGAGCGCCGCCAGACCGACCGCGAGCAGCGCCTGCGCGGCTTCCGCTCCGGCGGCCTGCAGCCACAGCGGCAACAGCCCCGACGCGTTGAGCGCCATCATCACGACAAAGCCATACAGGAAGAGCGGCACGCCCGGGCTGCGCAGCGACGTGGCGCCCGGCGCGCGCAGCCCGGCGGCGATCAGCATCACCACCGGCGCCAGCAGCATCACGCGCATCATCTTCTCGACCAGCGCGCTGGCCGCCGCCTCAGGTCCGGCCGCGGCAGCGCCGGCGACGACATGGCCCAGTTCGTGTACCGAGAGGCCGACCCAGAGGCCGAATGACGCGTCGTCCAAACCGCTGAGCGGTCGCAGCAGCGGCAGCAGATACATGCCCAGCGTGCCGAACACGACCACCGCCAGCACCGCCGCCGACACATGGCGTGCGCGGGCGCCGATCACGCTGTCGGCCGCGGCCACCGCCGCCGCACCGCAGATCGCGCTGCCGCAGCCGATCAGCACCGCCGCCTGGGTGTCGAGACCGAGCCGGCGGCCCAGCGCCAGCGCCAGCGCCAGCGTGCTGAGCACGATGACCAGCGCCATCGCCAGCCCGCTCCAGCCCACGCTGCCCAGTTCGTCGATGCCGATGCGCAGACCGTACAGCGCGATGCCGGCGCGCATCAGCGTGCCGCGCGCCAGCCGGAATCCATCCGCGCCGCGCGTCGGCAGCGCCGGCCACAGATTGCCGACCACGATGCCCAGCGCCACCGCCAGCGGCAGCCAGCCAAAACCGTGCGCCGACACGCCCGGCACGGCCGACAGCGCCGCCGCGGCAGCCGCAACGGCCACCGACGCGACAAGACCGGTCGGCAGGCTGGAAGCAGTGAGGGCGGTGGTCGAATTCATGGATGCGTCGCGGCTGCAGGAAAGTGAGTGCAGCGTAAGCGGCGCGCCATTCATTCTTCTATATCATGCAAATCACTGATCGATTACCCTGGGTAATGCATGAACCTGCATCTTCTGCGCATCTACGTGAAGGTCGTCGAAGTCCAGAGCTTTTCGCGTGCCGCGGAGGCGCTGGACATCACTCAGCCTGCCGTCTCGAAAGCGGTGCGCGAACTCGAATCCCAGCTCGAAACGGTGCTGCTGGACCGTCGCGGCAAGACCTTCCGGCCGAGCGAATCCGGTCGGGCGCTCTATGAGTACGGGCGCAGCATCCTGGCGCTCGAACGCGAGGCGACCGAAACCATCCGCGCCTACAGTTCGCTCGAACGCGGGCGTCTGACCGTGGGTGCGAGCACCACCATTGCGACCTACTGGCTGCCGCCCTTCCTGGTCGATTTCCACGCCCGCCATCCGCACGTCGAGCTGCAGGTGATCAGCGGCAACACGCGGCAGATCGCCGATCTGCTGCTCGATTGCCGGGTCGATGTGGCGCTGGTCGAGGGCGAGGTCGACGACGCGCGACTGAATCGCCGCATCTGGCGACGCGACGAAATGGTCATCATCGCGCCGCGCGACGCCGATCTGCCGACCGGCGGCGTGCTGCGGCCGGCCGATCTGGTCGACCACAGCTGGATCGTGCGCGAACGCGGCTCCGGCAGTCGTGCCGCCACCGACCGCGTACTCGACGAGATGGGCCTGACGCCGGCGCGCACCATCGAGGTGGGCAGCAACGAAGCCATCGTGCAGACGGTGGCCGCCGGCCGCGGTCTGGGCATGGTGCCGCGCATCTGCGCGCGCGACCAGCTGGCGCTCGGCCGCATCCGCCGGCTGCATCCGGGCGGTGCCGCGATCCAGCGCACGCTCTACCGCATCCGCCTGCCCGAGCGCCCGATCAGCCCCGCCGCCCTCGCCTTCGAAGCGCTGATCGCTGACTCACACACGGCCACGGACGCGGCCGTCGAGTGAGTATCACAGGCCCGAAATGAAGAAGCCGGCTCGCGGCCGGCTTCTTCACTGCATCAACGCGTGGATCAACCCACCCACACCCGCGCGTTCCTGAACATGCGCATCCACGGGCTGTCCTCGCCCCAGTGCGCCGGATGCCAGCTCATCTGCACGCTGCGGAACACGCGTTCCGGGTGCGGCATCAGGATGGTGACGCGGCCGTCGTCGGTGGTGACCGAGGTGATGCCGGCCGGCGAGCCGTTCGGGTTGCGCGGGTAGCGCGTGGCGATGGCGCCGTCGTGGTCGATGTAGCGCATCGCGACCTGCGCCAGCGACTGCGCCTGTTCGTCGTCGAACACCGCGCGGCCTTCGCCGTGCGACACGACGATGGGCAGCTTGGAGCCGGACATGCCGCGGAACAGGATGGACGGCGAATCCGCCACTTCGACCATGGTGAAGCGCGCTTCGAACTGCTCCGAGCGGTTGCGCTCGAAGCGCGGCCAGTGCGTGGCGCCGGGGATGATGTCGCGCAGCTGGCTCATCATCTGGCAGCCGTTGCAGACGCCCAGCGCGAAAGTGTCCTCGCGTTCGAAATAGGCGGCGAAGGCGTCACGCAGTTCCGGGTGGAACAGGATGGACTTCGCCCAGCCGGAACCGGCGCCGAGCACATCACCGTAGGAGAAGCCGCCGCAGGCCGCCAGACCCTTGAAGTCAGAGAGCTTGACGCGGCCGGCCATCAGGTCGGACATGTGCACGTCCTGCGCGTCGAAGCCGGCGCGATCGAAGGCCGCAGCCATCTCGACCTGACCGTTCACGCCCTGCTCGCGCAGGATGGCGATGCGCGGCCGCACGCCCTTGCTGATGTGTGGGCCCCCAGGCGGGCTCAAGCGCCCGCCACCCCCCGAGGGGGTATCGGAAGCTTGGGACGGCCCGGCGCTTCCGATGTACGGCGCAGCAACATCCTCCTGCGGCTCGAAGGTCAGCGCCGCGAACAGGCCGTTGTCGGCAGCGTCGTCGAGCAGCGCGAACTCTTCGCGCGCGCAGTCGGCGTCGTCGCGCAGCAGTGCGATGCGGTGGCTGGTTTCGGTCCACGCCTTCTGCAGTTCGGCGCGCGGCTCACTGAAGATGACCTTGGCGTTGTGCCAGAGGCGGATCTCGTCGCGGTCATTCGGGCTGCCGATGCCGTGCGTGACGCCGGAAAGACCCGCTTCGCGCAGGATGTCCATCACCTGCGAGCGCTGGTCCACGCGGATCTGGATCACCGCGCCCAGTTCTTCGGCAAACAGCGCGGTGAAGGTGCGGTCGTTGAAGCGGCCGCGCACCGCGTCCGGCTTCTTGGCCAGCGAATCGACGTCGACCAGCAGCGGGTCGTAGGCCAGCGTGTCGAGATTGATCGACAGGCCCACCTTAGAGGCGAAAGCCATTTCGCACAGCGTGGCGAACAGGCCGCCGTCCGAGCGGTCGTGGTAGGCCAGCACCAGGCCGGCGTCGCGCAGCCGGTTGATCGCCGGCAGGAAGCGGCCGAGCAGCACGGCGTCGGCATCGGGCGCGTGTTCGCCGACCACGCCGTAGGCCTGCGCCAGCGCCGAACCGCCGAGGCGGTTCTTCATCTGGCCGAGGTCGAGCAGCAGCAGTTCGGTATCGACTTCGGGGTCGATCAGCAGCTGCGGCGTCAGCGTCTTGCGCACGTCCTCGACGCCGGCGAAGGCGGTGATGACCAGCGACAGCGGCGACACCACTTCCTTCTGCGCCTCGCCCTCGGTCCAGCGCGTCTTCATCGACAGGCTGTCTTTGCCGACCGGAATGGCCAGACCCAGCGCCGGACAGAAATCGATGGCCACCGCTTTCACCGTATCGAACAGCGCGGCGTCCTCGCCCTTGTGACCGGCCGCTGCCATCCAGTTGGCCGACAGCTTGATGCGCTCGAAGCTGCGCACGTCGGCGGCGACCAGATTGGTGATGGCCTCGCCGATCGCCATGCGGCCGGACGCCGGTCCGCTGAGCAGCGCCACCGGCGTGCGTTCGCCCATCGCGAACGCTTCGCCGCGATAGCCGGTGAAGCTTTCGGTGGTGACGGCGACGTCGGCCACCGGCACCTGCCACGGGCCGACGAACTGGTCGCGCGCCGTGAGGCCGCCGACCGAGCGGTCACTGATGGTGATCAGGAAGGATTTGCTCGCCACCGCCGGCATGCGCAGCACGCGGTAGGCGGCGTCCTTCAGGTCGTAGCCGGCGACGTCCATCGGCGGCGCGTAGGCCGGGCGGCGCTGCACCGTGCGGTGCATCTTCGGCGGCTTGCCGAGCAGCACGTCCATCGACATGTCGACCGGCTTCGTGTTGAACAGCGGATCGGCCACCGTGAGCTGGCCGTCGGACGTCGCCTGGCCGAGCACGGCGAAGGGGCAGCGCTCGCGTTCGCACAGCGCGCGGAATTCATCGATACGCTCAGGCGCGATCGCCAGTACGTAGCGCTCCTGCGATTCGTTGCACCACAGCTCGGCCGGACTCATGCCCGACTCTTCGCTGTGGATGGCGCGCAGGTCGAACCAGGCACCGTGGCCGGCGCCGTGCGCCAGTTCGGGCAGTGCGTTCGACAAGCCGCCGGCACCGACGTCGTGCACGGCGAGGATGGGGTTTTCCTCCTGCATCTGCCAGCAGCGGTCGATCACTTCCTGCGCGCGGCGCTCGATTTCCGGGTTGCCGCGCTGTACCGACGCGAAGTCGAGGTCGGCGGTATTGGTGCCGGTGGTCATGCTCGATGCAGCCCCCCCACCCAGGCCGATCAGCATGGCCGGGCCGCCCAGCACGATCAGCTTGGTGCCAGCCGGGAACTCGATCTTCAGCGCGTCACGCGCGGCGATGTTGCCGATACCGCCGGCGATCATGATGGGCTTGTGATAACCCCGCATCTCGCCCATGAAGGGCAGTTCGAAGGTGCGGAAATAGCCCGCCAGATTCGGGCGGCCGAACTCGTTGTTGAAGGCGGCAGCGCCCAGCGGGCCGTCGATCATGATCTGCAGTGCAGAGGCGATGCGCTCCGGCTTGCCGTAGAGCTCGCCGTCGACACGCTCCCAAGGCTGTTCGAAGCCGGGGATGTTCAGGTTGGACACCGAAAAGCCGGCCAGACCGGCCTTAGGCTTCGCGCCACGGCCGGTTGCGCCTTCGTCGCGGATTTCTCCGCCAGCGCCGGTGGCGGCACCAGGGAAGGGCGAAATCGCGGTCGGGTGATTGTGCGTCTCGACCTTGGCCAGGAAGTGCATCGGTTCGGAATGCCAGCCCCAGCGGCCATTGCGATCCGGGTAGAAGCGGTCGACCGGCGCCGTGGTGGCGCCCTCGATCACCGCCGCGTTGTCCGAATAGGCAACCACGGTGTGCTGTGGCGTCGCGCGATGGGTTTCGCGGATCATGCCGAACAAGCTCATGTCCTGCGTCGCGTAATCGATGTTCCAGCTGGCGTTGAATATCTTGTGCCGGCAGTGCTCGGAATTGGCCTGCGCGAACATCATCAGCTCGACGTCGGTCGGGTCGCGGCCCAGCTTGGTGTAGGCGTCGAGCAGGTAATCGATTTCGTCGTCGGACAGCGCCAGACCCAGTTCGGCGTTGGCGCGCTCCAGCGAGCGGCGGCCGTCGGCCAGCGATACGCTGACCAGCGGGCGCGGCGCGACGTGGCTGAACAGCGCGTCGGCGTCGTCGAGCGAGGTCAGCACCGATTCCGTCATGCGGTCGTGCAGCAAGGCGGCCAGCGCTGCGCGTTCGGCATCGTCGGGACCACCACCCAGCAGACCGCGAGCCAGTTCCAGCTCGTACAGCACGCCGCGTTCGACGCGCTGCACGCTGTCCAGGCCGCAGTTGCGCGCGATATCAGTCGCCTTAGACGACCACGGCGAAATCGTGCCCAGACGCGGCGTGACCAGCAGGGCATCGCCCTCGACGGCGGCTGCCGGCTGCGCATTGAGCAGCGCGCACAGCTTGTTCAGCTCGTCGGCCGACGGCTGCGCCGTGCATTCAACGAAGAAATACTGGGTGGCGGTGAGCTCGCGCAGCTTGGGAAGCGCAGTGCGGCATTCGTCGGACAGGCGCGCCAGACGCGCGGCGGAGTATGCGGGCGAGCCGCGGAGCTTGAGGAGATGGGCCATGAAAGGACAGCGGGGAAGTGGGCCGCGCACCTGTGTGCGCGGATAAAACCCGATTATACGGGTTCGCCCCGCCCGCTGCCCCTGCGCGCTTACTGCTGGAAGCGGGCCTTGGCCTGCTCGACGCACGCATCCTTGGCGTTGCCGCTCATTTCATTGCAGCGGGCCTTGGCGGCCGCATACTGGGCTTCGAGGCGGTCCTCGGCGGTATCGGCCCGCTCTTCGCCGGCCTTGCGTCTCACCTTGGCGTCGGCCATGGCCGACTCACGCGCCGCCTTGGCTTCCTTGACGCAGGTCTTCTTGGCGCTCGAATCGAGCGCGTCGCAGCGGGTTTTCGCCGCTTCGTAATCCATGTCGGCGCGCTTCTTCGCCGCGTCGTACTGAGCCTCGGTCTGCGCCTCGATACGGTCTTCGACGTCGGCGGATGCGGCAGGCATCGAGAAAGCAGTCAGGGCCATCGAGCACAGCACGGTCAGCAATCGGGCTTGAGTCTTCATTGGACACTCCTTGATTCGTTTGATGAAGGCCCCGTCAAACGAGGCCGTCGGATGTTTCAGAGGCAGCACAACCAGGGCCGCGCCCCGATGACTTCAGCCTAGCCGCCGCGGCACTGATGGCGCGTAAGACGTCGGGGCACGCCATGTAGGAGAACACCACCCGAGGCTGTCGGACGCGCTGAACTGGCGGAAGACGCCCGCTTCGCAATAGCATCTGCATCTGCGGCATGCTCGCCCGGGCACTGCACCCGCACGCCGACCGGCTTGCCGGCACGCGAGCGCCGCGCGAAAAGGAGCCGAAGCACGATGTCCGCCGTTGTCCCCCTCCCCGACGTGATCGACGCGAACCTGACCAATTTCCAGCGCGACGTGATCGACGTATCGCAGCGCATGCCGGTACTGGTCGACTTCTGGGCGCCTTGGTGTCAGCCCTGTCGTGTCCTGACCCCCAGACTGGAGGCGCTGGCCGCCGACTACGCCGGCCGGGTGCGTCTGGCCAAGATCAATTCGGACGACAACCCGGAACTGGCGCGCCGCTTCGGCGTGCGCGGCATCCCCAACGTGAAGGCCTTTGTTGGCGGCGTGGTGGTCGATGAATTCACCGGCGTTCTGCCGGACCGCGAACTGCGCGATTTCATGGACGCGCTGCTGCCGTCACCCGCCCTGTCCGCCTTCGAAGAGGCGCAGGCCGCGCTCGCCCGCGGCGATGCCACCGCCTCGCTCGGCCTGTTCCAGGGCGCACTGGCCATCGATCCGGGATTCGAACCGGCGGTGCTCGGCCGGGTCGAGGCACTGATTGCGCTCGGCCGGCTCGACGACGCCCAGTCCGCGCTCGACGCGCTGCCCTATGAGCAGGAAGACCGTGCTCGCATCGGCACGCTGTATGCGCGCATCGCCATCGCACGCCGCCAGCCGGGCGACGGCGACGAGAACTACGCCGCCCGCATCGCGCGCAATCCGGGCGACCTGAGCGCCCGCCTCGCCTTCGTTGCAGAGCTCGCCGCGCGCGAACAATGGGAGGAAGCGATGGAACAGGCGCTGGAAGTGGTCCGCCGCGACCGCAGCTTCGAGGACGACGCCGGCCGTCGCGCCCTGCTCGACCTGTTCGCGCTGCTCGGCTCGGACGACGAACGGGTGCGTCGCTACCGACGCGAACTGGCCGCCGTCCTCAATCGCTGACCACGATGGCGGAACGGGTACGCTGCTTTCCGCCGGTGGCCGACCCGGCCACCGCGCGCCTGCTGATCCTGGGCTCCATGCCCGGCGTGGCCTCACTGACCGCGCAGCGCTACTACGCCCATCCGCGCAACCAGTTCTGGCCCATCATGGGCGCGCTGTTCGGCGCCGGTCCCGACCTGCCCTACGCCGAGCGGCTGCGCGCACTGACCCGCGCGGGCATTGCGCTGTGGGACGTGCTCGAAAGCTGCGAGCGCGCGGGTAGCCTGGACGCCGCGATCGACGTCCGCAGCGCGCAGGCCAACGACTTTGCCGCCTTTTTCGATGCGCACCCGGGCATCGTGCGCATCGCGTTCAATGGCGGCACGGCGGAAAAGCACTTCCGCCGCGACGTGATGCCGCATCTGCGGACCCCTGTGCGGGCGCTGGATTTGCTGCGCCTGCCCTCGACCAGCCCGGCGCACGCCGGCATGGGTGCTCAGGAAAAGCTCGCGCACTGGCGTGCGGCGCTGCAACCCCTGTGCGCGTCCGCGGTCGAAGCGCCGCTTTCAACCGACACCGTTCAAACATGACCACCCTGCTCCTGTTCGCGCTCGGCTTGGGCGCACTGATCGCTGGCGCCGAACTTCTGGTGCGCGGCGCCTCGAAACTGGCCCTGTCCTTCGGCATCTCGCCGCTGGTGGTCGGGCTCACCATCGTCGCCTTCGGCACCAGTTCGCCGGAAATGGCGGTGTCGGTGCAATCGGCCTGGGCGGGCAAGACCGATATGGCGGTCGCCAACGTGGTCGGCAGCAACATCTTCAACGTGCTGTTCATCCTCGGACTGTCGGCGCTGATCACGCCGCTGCTGGTCGACAAGCAGCTGATACGGCAGGAGGTGCCGATCATGATCGGCGCCTCGCTGCTGTTCGCCGGCCTGACGCTGGACGGCGGCCTGTCGCGCGCTGAGGGCGGTCTGCTGTTCGGTCTGCTGATTGCCTACACCGCCTTCCTGATCGTGCAGAGCCGTCGTCAGAACGCCGGCCTGGGCGAGGAGTACGCGGAAAGCCTGCACAGCGAGGAGATCGCCGCCCATCCCGAGGCCTGGGACGCCAAGCTGCCGGTGCAGCTGGCCCTGATCGCAGGCGGTCTCGGCCTGCTCGTGCTCGGCTCCAACCTGATGGTCGACGCCGCCATCGTGTTCGCCCGTCATCTGGGCATCAGCGATACGGTGATCGGCCTCACCGTGGTCGCCGCCGGCACCTCGCTGCCGGAGGTCGCCGCGTCGATCACCGCGGCACTGCGCGGCCAGCGCGACATCGCGGTCGGCAACGTGGTCGGCAGCAATACCTTCAATCTGCTCGGTGCGCTCGGCCTTTCCGCCGTGGTCGCACCCGACGACCTCGTCCTCGGCTCGGCCATGCTGTCCTTCGACATCCCGGTCATGGTGGCCGTCTGCATCGCCTGCCTGCCCATCTTCGCCACCGGCAACCTGATCGCGCGTTGGGAGGGTGGCCTCTTCTTCGCCTACTACTGTGCCTACACGCTCTATCTGATCCTGGCAGCCAAGGACCATGACAATCTCGCCGATTACGCATTCGTGATGCAGACCATCGCGCTGCCGTTGACGGCGGTGACGCTGATCGTGATCAGCGTGCGCCACTGGCGGCGGCCCAGGAGCTAGATACCGGCCCTCCGCGCCGCATCCGCGCGCCGTCAGCATCGTGCAAGCAATCCGCAGGCATACTGGACAGATGAGCCGATCGACGCCATTGCCGACCGTACGCCGCACAGGTGCATGTGAACGATGACGCTTCGCCGGCCGACATCGATTGCAGGGCTGCTGATCGTGCTCATCGTCACCACCGTGTCGGTGCTGCTGACGGCGGTCGGCGCGCTGGCGTATCGCGCATACAGCGTCGCCGAGCAGGGAGAATTCGAACGCTCGATCGAACTGGCCGCCGATCAGCTCGCGGTCGGGCTGGCGCCGGCGGCCTGGAATCTCGAGTATGAGCAGGTGCGCAAGCTGATGGAGAGCCGCATGCGCGACCGCTCGATCTATGGCGTCGTCGTGCAGCTGGACACCGCACGTTTTGCACTGCAGCGCAACGAGGACTGGGAACTGCAGTCGGTCGATGGCGACATCGACAGCACGGGCCTGTTCGTCACCGAGCAGCCGGTGACCTTCGGCGAACAGCGCATCGGCCAGGTGCGCGTCATCGGCAGTCCGCGTTTCGTCGAACAGGACCTGCGCAGCGCACTGGCCACCATGGTGCTGTTCACCGTTCTGCTCGATGTGGTACTCACGCTGGCGCTCTATGTCGCGCTGCAGCGCATGGTGCTGCAGCCACTGCGCCTGGTCGAACGCCACGCCGACGAGGTGGCACGGCACGGGCGGTCCACCACCGCGCTGGGCGATCTGAGCTTCCTCGGCGAACTGCAGCGGCTGACGCAGTCGGTCGACGCCATGGTGACGCAACTTGAAGCGCGCAACGCCGAACTCGAACGTTCGAACGAACGCTTCCGGCGGGTGATCCGCCTGCTGCCTCTGCCGATCAGCCTGTTCGATCGCGACGGCCGCATCCTGTACGTGAACGACTGCTTCGTGGACACCTTCGGCTATACGCTCGAAGACATTCCGGACGCGCACACCTGGTTCGGACTGGCCTACCCCGACACGGCCTATCGCGCCGAAGTCCTGCAGACCTGGGGGCAAGAGCTGGCGAGCGCGCAGGGTGCGTCCGGCCTGGTGCGCGCCCGGCCCTATGTGGTGACCTGCAAGGACGGCAGCCGCAAGATCGTCGAGATCGGCGGCATGCTGGCCGACGACCCCAACATCACGGTACTCAACGACATCACCGACCGCACCCGGGCCGAAGAGGAACTGGCGCGCCACCGCGACCACCTCGAAGAACTGGTGTCCAGCCGCACGGCTGAGCTCGAAGCGGCCAATCGCCGGCTGGAAGAAACCCAGTTCGCGCTCGATCATGCGGGCGTCGCGATCCAGTGGATCGACGCCGCCAGCGGCTGTTTCAGCTACGTGAACGATCACGCCTGCACGCTCTACGGCTATCCGCGCGAACGTCTGCTCGGCATGCCGGCACACAGCGTGATCGACGACTTCACAGGCGCACGCCTGAGCGCACTCGAACCGGCGCTGCGCGCGCAGGGCCAGGCACGGATAGAGGCCGATGCGCGACGTGGCGACGGCCGCGTCGTGCCGGTCGAGATCGGCATCTATTTCGATCCGCCGGCCGGCGGCGGTGCGGCGCACTACATCGCCTTCTCGATCGACATCACCCCACGGCGGGAAGCGGAACAGGCCCTGATCGCGGCGCGCCTCGCCGCCGAAAGTGCGGCGCAGGCGCGCAGCGAATTTCTGGCCAACATGAGCCACGAAATCCGCACGCCGATGAATGCCGTCATCGGCATGACGCGGCTGGCGCTGCAGACCGAACTGACCGCCAGACAGCGCAATTTCGTATCGAAGGCCAACGCGTCGGCAGTGGCGCTGCTGGGCATCCTGAACGACATCCTCGATTTCTCGAAGGTCGAGGCGGGCCAGATCACCATCGAATCGGTGCCTTTCCGGCTGGACCGCGTATTCGAGTCGCTGCTGTCCGTCGTGTCGCTGCGCGCCGAGGAAAAGAGCCTGGACCTGCTGTTCGACGTCGCGCCCGACGTACCGCCGGTGCTGGTCGGCGACCCGCTGCGCGTGGGCCAGATACTGACCAATCTGGCCGGCAACGCGATCAAGTTCACCGAGCGCGGCGAGGTGCTGGTGTCCTGCCGCGTCATTGCGTGCGACAACCGGCATGCGACGCTGGCTTTCGGCGTGCGCGATACCGGCATCGGCATGAATGCCGATCAGCTGGGCGGCCTGTTCCGCCCCTTCATGCAGGGCGACACCTCGATTTCACGGCGCTTCGGCGGCACCGGTCTCGGCCTCGCGATCAGCCGGCGCCTGGCCGAGCTGATGGGCGGCACGCTGAGCGCGCACAGCGTGGAAGGCCAGGGCAGTACCTTCACCTTCACCGCACGCTTCGAAACCGGCGAGCTGCCGGACAGTGCCCGGCGTACGCTGCCGTCGGCACTGCACAAGCGTCGCGTGCTGGTGGTCGACGACAACCCGGAAGCGCTGCAGATCCTCTGCCGCGACCTCGAACATCTGGGTCTGAGCACCGAGCGCGCGCAGTCAGGGCCGCAGGCGCTCGAACTGCTGCGCAGCCGGCCACCGTTCGCGCTGCTGGTGTGCGACTGGAAGATGCCGGGCATGGACGGCATCGAACTGATCCGTCGCGTGCAGTCCTGCGACGATCTCGCGCATCCTCCCGCGGTCGTTATGGTGAGCGCCTATGGCGCGGACGACCTGCAGCAGGCCGGCGCCGGTCTGGCCATCGCCGGCGTACTCACCAAGCCGGCCAGCACCTCGTCGCTCTACGACGCCATCGTTTCGGCGCTCGGTCATCAGGTCACTGCCGAAGGCAGCAGCGGCGACGCACCCGGCAGCTTCCGCAGCGACGCGCTGCGCGGACGCCGCGTGCTGCTGGTCGAGGACAATCCGATCAACCAGGAGCTGGGCGTCGAAATCCTGACCGGCGCCGGTGTCCGGGTCACCGTCGCCGAGAACGGTGCCGAGGCGTTGCGACGGCTCGACGCGGAGGAATTTGACTGCGTGCTGATGGACGTGCAGATGCCGGTGATGGACGGCCTCGAAGCGACCCGCGAAATACGCCGTCGCGAGCGACTGAACACACTGCCGGTGATCGCGATGACCGCCGGTGCCATGCCCTGGGAACGGGAGCAGACGCGCGCCGCCGGCATGGACGACCATGTGACCAAGCCAGTCGATGTCGACGAATTGCTGCGCACGTTGACGCGCTGGCTGGGCAGCATAGCGCCGACGGAGCAGGCCGCGGGCAATTCCGCGCCGACTGCCGGAGCCGCGCCGCTGCTCGACACCGCCGCCGCGCTGCGCAGCATGAATGGCGCCAGCTCAACCTATCGACGCGTGCTCGGCATGTTCCTCGACAGCGCGGACACCGCGCAGACGCAGCTGAAGCAGGCTTGGGCAGATCGCGACTTCGACACCCTCGGGCAGCTGGCTCACCGGCACAAGGGCAGCGCGGCCGCGCTCGGCGCGCGTGCCCTGAGCACGGCGCTGAGCGCCGTGGAGATGGCCTGCCGTGCCGGCGATCCGGCATTGATCGACGCTGCGATGACGGACAGCACACCGGTGTTCGCCGCCACCGTCGAGGCAATGAGGGTGCAGGCGGACGCCGGCTCGCTCGCCCCACCCTCGACCACCGAACTGGACACGCTGCACGCCCTGCTGAGCAGCAACGACAGCGACGCGCAGGAGGCGATCGCCCGCCTGCTGACGCGCCCTCAGCCCGCCAACATCCTGCCCGTGCTGCGGCAGATGTCGCGCGCGATGGAGCGCTACGACTTCGACGCTGCCCTGCTGCAGCTGGCGCAGCTGCGCGCCGCGATCGCCGCTGGCGCAGCGGACGCGAGCGGCGTCGAGGACCTCATCTAGGGCCTCCCCTAGCGCTTCAGATAGCCCGAATCACGCATCAGCCGCGTCACCTCGGCCTGCGATCTGCGCAGCGCGGTATCCACGTCCTGCTCGCCTTGCAGGGCACGCGCCAGCTCGGAGCCGACGGCATGACCGATGGCGGGAAATTCCGCGATGCCGACCCACTGTACACCGCTGTAGTGGCGCCCCGGCAGTTGCGTGTGCGAACCGGCGATGGCTTCGTTCACGAAGCGCGAGAACGGCGCGGCGTCGCGATAGCCGGGTGCATCGTAGGTCGACTGTCGGGTGCCCGGCGGCACCGCGACCCAGCCCCGGCGCGCCGCCACCAGACGGACGTAATCGGCCGACGTCGCCCACTCGACGAAGCGGCGCGCCAGCGCCTTGTTCGGCGACGAGTCGGGCACCGCCAGCGACCACACCCACAGCCAGTTCGCGCCGTCCCGGACGCGCTCGACCGGCGCCGGTGCGAAGCCGAGGCTGGCAGCGACCGACGAGGTCCGTGGATCGAACAGCATGCCGGCCGCCACGGTTGCATCGATCCACATCGCGCAACGGCCGCGGGCAAACAGGTCGAGCGTTTCCGGAAAGCCGTTGAGATGCGCGTCGGGCGGGCCGTAGCGACGCAGCAGATCGAGGTAGAGCGACGCCGCCTCGCGCCACGGTGCGCTGTCGATCTCCGGTCGCCATTGCGGGTCGAACCAGCGGCCGCCGAAGGTATTCACCATGGTCGTGAGCACCGGCACGTTCTCGCCCCAACCGGGTCGCCCGCGCAGGCAGATGCCGTAGATGCCCTTGGCCGGGTCGTGCAGCCGCGCCGCCAGTCGCCGGATGTCGGTATAGGTCGGCTGCGCCGGCATGACGACGTCGGCGGCGCGGAACAGATCGTACCGGTAGAAGGTCATCGAGCTCTCGGCGTAGAAGGGCAAGGCATACAGCTCGCCGCGATAGGACAGGCTGTCGCGGACCGGCGCCAGCAGGTCGTCGGCGCGGTAAGCGGTCGGCAGATCGCGGAACGGCGCCAGCCAGCCGCGCGCGGCCCACAGCGGCGCCTCATAGGAGCCGATGGTCATCACGTCGAACTGGCCGTCGGCAATCGCCAGATCGGTCATCAGACGCGTGCGCAGCGAATTCTCGTCCAGCACCCGCCATTCGATCTGTACGCCCGGGTTCTGGCGCGTGAATTCGGCGGACAGCGACTTCAGCAGCAGCATGTCCGGATTGTTGACCGTAGCCACCGTGATCACGTCGCGCCCCGAGCCCTGTGGCTTGCGCACGCTCAGCCCGTGCCGCATCAGGATGTCCTCGACGCGCCCCTCGCGCACCAGCGCCAACAGTCCGCGATTGAAATCGGCGCGCAGCCGCTCGTGCCGCGGCGCGCGCCGCGAGAAGGCGACGTGAAAATCGCTGCGGAACAGGGGTGGCCGCAGGAATTCGAGCTGCCCGATCAGATGCGGGCGGTGCAGGATCATCAGATCACTGGCGCGGAATTTGTCGACCACCATCAGATCGATGCGGCCCAGCGCCAGCTTGTCCAGGTTCTGCAGATCGCGATCGACGTACTCGCGCTTGAGGAAATCCGCGCCGTCGAACGCGGCCGACACCGATGCGCCGCGCACGGCGCCAAAACGCAGATGCGACAGCTGGCGCAGCGTGTCCAGCGGTCGCGTCGCCGCGTCGGCCGGATAGGGAATGGCGAGCGAGCGCTTCTTCAGCAGACCGCCGTTGGCGCCGGGAAACGGCGCGGACAGCACGAACTCGCTCTCCAGCGAACCGGAGTCAGGCGCCGGCAACAGTCCGTCGACCTGCCCCGAAGCCGCAACACTGCGGGCGCGTGCCGGCGGATAGAAGCGGATGTCCACCGTGTAGCCGACACGCTCGAAAGCGGTACGCACCAGTTCCGCCACATAGCCCTCGCGTGCGTGCGTCGGACCGATATACGGCGACAGTTCGGCAGCGACCAGGCGAACCGTGCCCGCCGCCGTGGCCGCGGATGCGCCGAGCGACAGCGCGACCCCGCACAGCAGGCGCAGGAGTGAGCGGAACTGGAGCGGACGCACGGATGCTGCACCTCAGGCCTATGCATAGCGGCCCAGCATATCGCGCTGTCGGCCCGGGCGCATCGCCATTACGACACGCCGGCGCACGATCGCCGCGAGCGACGGACAGGATGGGGATTGAGGGCGCAGAAAGCAGAACGGGGACGCCTCGAAAGGCGTCCCCGTTCTGGGTGTTGGAGCGGGAAACGAGGCTCGAACTCGCGACCTCAACCTTGGCAAGGTTGCGCTCTACCAACTGAGCTATTCCCGCGTATCGGCACTTGCGCGCCAACCGAATTGTCCTGGAGGCGAGGGTCGGAATCGAACCGGCGTCCACGGCTTTGCAGGCCGCTGCATGACCACTCTGCCACCTCGCCGGTGGTGCAGCCCGGTCAGGGGCTGCAAATAAAAAGGGGAAGAAGAACTTCCCCTTTTTCAAATCTTGGAGCGGGAAACGAGTCATGCACTAGAGCGCTAAGTCTCTGTTTCCCAATCACTTTCTCCACTGTGGTGATCAGCGAAGAACTCAATTATAGCCTTGTTTTTCGCCCTCGGCAACAAAGTTCATCCAACCACTTCCACCAGCGTCCAAGGATGATCCATCCACCCGTCGTTACGCCTGATGCGTCCAGCTGCTGAGCGGGTTCGCTATCGAACTCCAACTTGCGACGATCATGACTTGCGCTCGCTCCGCAGGCAGCGCGGGGTGGTGTCGCGTGGACTACCTGGCACCTGGACGGCTGTAGGACACAACCGCCGGCATCGGAACACCGCAAGTACTCATCTTTACATCGCTGCGGCTAACTTCGCCGGAGCGCAACGCGGCGCCAGTGTAGTGGCAGCCAGCCTCAACGAAGGCGTGCAGCAATCCGGTTCATCTGCTCGATCTCCGCGCGCTGGCCATCGGAAATCGCTTGGCATAGGTTGACGAGTTCCGGATCTGAGAGCTGCGCCTCGCGGCACATGAGGATCGCTCCCGAATGGTGCGGGACCATAGACGCGATGAACTGTCGATCGCCGATTCCGGTTTGAGCACGGGTAGCGGCAAAAGAACCGAGTGTGAGAACGGCAAACAAGCCGTACAGCACGAGATTGAGCCGCCGGTTTGGAAACATGCCGGGCATTGTCGCTAGCATGAAGATGCCCATTGGCGCCCACATAGTGACCGCCATGTAGAGCATGTTGAGATTGTTTCTGAAGTCCCTGGCGCCGTCGATCATGCTGAACATTACGAAGTACATGACGACGAGGCCCAACACCATGTTCACCCAGAACTTGGCGTATGGTCGGCCGTGCTTACCCATCTGACCGGATGTGTGATGTTGATGTTCATGGGAATGTTCAGCCATCTCCGTCTCCTATGTGCTGGGGCAACCTGGCAGGGTCACTGGTACTGCGGCAGATACTTTGTCGATATATCAGCATGTGGAGCGATGCATCACTAACCGCTGATTTCCAGTCCCCAACTGGACGTAGGGGCGTCGAACGCTTCAACTCGCTGGTCTTGAACCGTCTGGATATCAGACCATACCAAATCGGTCTTGATGGGCTTTGCGCCACCTATGACGCTGGTACCGTGAGCGCCAATATCGAGCTTGCGTCCTCATCGCTCGATGGGCCGGCAACTGATCGATTCTTGCATATCAAGCAAGACAAGGCCACCTGCGGCGGACGCCAATGGCCTCCTCCGCCTTCGCTTAGGGCATCGCCTCAAGCGTCCGTCGCAGGCCATAACGACACAACAGCCCTTGGGCAAGAAAGGAGCCGGTGATGTAGCGCACCCGAAAGGAGACGAAGACATGCACAAGGACATTTCAACATCAAAGGTGTTCTATCGTCCCATCGAGGCGGCCATCCGATGGGCTGGGTTGCTGCGGTATCTCCCGATGATCCTGGCCACGATCGCGTCACCGCGTGTCCTGCCTCGGTCGCTGAACTGCCCTCGATGGAATGAGTGCCGGCTGCACTCGGAACGTATCTATGACGGCATCCTCAACGGAGAGCTGCCCTACGGCAAGAACGGGATCACGCTCAATGATCCGAACCTGCTCAATTCTCTGGATCTGACTGTTCGCCATGTCGATCTAAAACGCTGGATGCGCACCCACTATCCCGAGCACCGGCCAGGATTTCTGTTCAGCCGTGGCGAACGCATGGCGCATCCTTTCATCACCATGGAAACAGGACAGGCGATCCTCGTGGAGCGGCTGGCCCTTCAGGCCGCGCTTGAACAAGCCCGACGTGAGATGCGAGAACTGCAGGAGCAGCACGACACGCTACTCAAGCAATCCTCGGTGCTGTTGGCATCCAAGCAATGCGAGATCAGCGAACGGGCGGAAACGACCTATCTCAACATCATTGGAGGGATGTTGACGCTGATGCTGAGCCAGTCGCCTTCAGGCGTGCCCTATTCCAGCTTCAAAACGCAGGAGGCCCTTGTCTCTGCATTGGTCGCCCACTACGGCGGCACCATGGGCATCACTGAGCGCACCTTAAACGGAAAGTTCGCCAACGCTAAGAGGTACGTTCGTAGCGCAAGCGCATGAGGTTATCCAGCTTGTATGTGCAATCGCGGAGATTGCATTTGCAATGTCTTTCCGCAGCCAGGTCTATTGAATAGAGGTCACGCCAACAAACGCCACCGAGCGTTCAGGAGTGACCGCCATGTCGCAGACCCCTGTACTCCCGCCGAACGAGCGCCGCATCCTGCGGCTCGATGAAGTCGAAGCGAAGTCCGGCTTCAAACGCGCCCACATCTACAACCTGATGAAGAAGCGCCAGTTCCCTCAGGCGCTGCGCCTGGGCGTGCGCGCTGTCGGCTGGGATTCGATCGAAATCGACCAGTGGATCGCCGAGCGCCTCAACCACCGGACCTGACCCGCTCTCCCGCGGACTTCCCATTCCCAGCCGGAGAGCGCCATGCAGGTCGTGTCCATCATTTCAACGAAGGGCGGCGTCGGCAAGACCACGACGGCCGCCAACCTGGGCGGGCTCGCCGCGGACGCGGGCCTGCGCGTGCTGCTGCTCGATCTCGACGTGCAGCCCACCTTGTCCTCCTACTACGAACTGACCCAGCGCGCGCCGGGCGGCATCTATGAGCTGTTGGCCTTCAACGAGCGCGACCTTGGCCAGCTCGTGTCCCGCACGATCATCGCGGGCCTGGACCTGGTGCTGTCCGACGACCACCGGGGCGAGCTGAACACGTTGTTGCTGCATGCGCCGGATGGCCGCCTGCGGTTGCGGCATCTGCTGCCAGCACTTGCTCCCCTCTACGACCTGGTGCTGATCGACACCCAGGGCGCGCGTTCCGTGCTGCTGGAGATGGCGGTGCTCGCCTCCGATCTCGCGCTGTCGCCCGTCACGCCGGAGATCCTCGCGGCACGCGAGCTGCGGCGCGGCACCATGCAGTTGCTCGAAGACATTGCGCCGTACCGGCACCTGGGCATCGAACCGCCGCCGCTGCACTTGCTCATCAACCGCGTCCACCCGGTGTCCGCCAACGCACGGCTGATCCAGCAGGCCTTGCGCGACCTGTTCCAGGACAGCGCCGGCATCCGCGTGCTCGCCACCGACGTGCCGGCCATAGAAGCGTATCCACGTGCCGCAACGCGCGGCCTGCCGGTGCATCGGGTCGAGCACCGCCAGCCGCCCGGCAGAGTCGCCCCTGCCGCGCTCGACACGATGCGCGCGCTCGCCAGCGAGTTGTTCCCGCAATGGCAGGACCGACTGGCTCAAGTATCCGGCCGCCCGCAGCGACCTCTTGATCCTGGGAGGCCCCATGGCGAACGCACATGAGCTGGCCCGCGGCCACAAGCGGCTGCGCGCCCTGATCGAGTTCGCGGTCGGTGAGGGCTGGCACGTCAAGCGCACGCCGGGCGGGCACCTCAAGTTCACCAAGGCCGGCTGCGCGGCGATCTACACGAGTTCGACAGCGAGTGACCACCGGGCCGAATTGAACGCCCGTGCGCAGATCCGCCGCGCCGAGCGAGAGGCCCGCATGGCGCCGGCCGGCGGTCGTGGGGACTGCGAGGGGTGCGGCCATGGCTGACATGACCTCGCAGGACATGGCAGGCAAGCTGCTCGCGGCCGGCTTCGAGCGCAGCGGCCCAGCGGCTACGGCCTTGAGCGACCCGATCGCGGACACGCCCATGGTCGTGACGCTGGACCAGTTGCGGCCCTACGACCATGACCCGCGCATGAAGCGCAACCCGGCTTACGAGGAAATCAAGGCATCCATCCGCGAGCGCGGCCTGGACGCGGCGCCGGCCATCACGCGCAGGCCCGGCGAGGACCACTACATCATCCGCAACGGCGGCAACACGCGACTGGCGATCCTGCGCGAACTCTGGTCGGAGACCAAGGAAGAACGCTTCTTCCGCATATCGTGCCTGTTCCGACCATGGCCGGAGCGCGGTGAAATCGTCGCGCTGACCGGGCATCTTGCCGAGAACGAACTGCGCGGCGGCCTCACGTTCATCGAGCGCGCGCTCGGCGTCGAGAAAGCACGGGAGTTCTACGAGCAGGAGAGCGGCGCCGCCCTGAGCCAGTCGGAACTGGCCCGCCGCCTGGCGGCCGATGGCTTCCCCGTCCAGCGGTCGCACATCACCCGCATGGCCGACGCGGTGCGCTACCTGCTGCCCGCCATTCCCACTGTGCTCTATGGCGGCCTGGGGCGCCACCAGGTCGAGCGGCTGTCGGTCATGCGCACGGCCTGCAAACGCACCTGGGAGCACTACGCCAAGGACCGTTCGCTGCCGCTGGACTTCGACAGTTTCTTTCAGGAGGTGCTGGCGCAGTTCGACACGCAGGGCGACGAGTTCGCGCCGCAGCGCGTGCAAGACGAGCTGATCGGCCAGATGTCCGAGCTGCTGGGCATCGGCTACGACGTGCTGGCGCTGGACCTGACCGAATCGGAAAGCCGCCACCGGGCGCTGGTCAGTGACCCGACGCCACCTGCGGCGCAGCCGGCGTTGCCTTCGCCCACCGCCGGCACGCCGACTCCGCCGGGCGCAGCATCGTCCATCGCCACGCCTGCAGCGGCGGCCGGTCCTCCACCCGCCAGCCCTCCGGCGTCCGAGCCCACCTTGCGCCACGACGACACGGCGGTTGGCGAAGCGGCCACGGGAAGCCAGCCGGCCGCACCGGGCGATCTGCTTCGCGAGCACATCGTCTCGCCAGCACCGACGACAGAACGGCTCCAATCGATCCAGCGCATGGTCGCCGACCAGTTGGGCGATGCGCTGCCGCCCGACTTCTCGGCGAGCGTGCTGCAGTCCATCCCGGTGCAAGCCGGCGGACTCTATCCGATCTCCGACGTCTGGTACATCGACGCCGGCCTGGACACGCCCGATCGGCTGCGCATCCACATCGCGCAGTTCGCGCGCGAGATCGCCGGGGAGGCAGGCCTGGACGAGTGCATCGAGGATCGCGCCGATGGCATCGGGTTTGCGTGCCGCGCCCGCGGCCAAGCCCCGTCGCCGCTCGGCCGCGCGGTGCTGACGCTGCTCACTTCCCTGACGGGTCAGCCCGTCGCCGAAGCGGGCCTGGACGGCGCGCAGCTCGCCGCCGACCTGCCGACCCTGTTGCACGGCCAGAGCCAAGGCCATGGCAGCGGCGCAAGGCGCTTGAGCGACACGGCGTTGGTCAAGCTCTTTCGGCTGCTGCGCCTCGCCCGGCGTCTGCTGGACCTGGAAGCCGGCACCACGGCGCCCGGGACGTGAGCGAGGGAGGCCGCATGTCCACATCGCATCCGCTCAACCAGGCCGTGATTGCCCAGGCGCTGTATGACCTTCGCAACGGCCAACTGCGCCGCTGCAAGGCCATGGGCTTCGGCGAGGCCGAGCTGGATGCGCTCAAGCACCCCGCGCTGATCAGCGTGCTGGCCAACGCCAGCGTCTCGTGGTGCTCGGTCACGGTCAACCGCGAAGTGCTGCAGCGCCTGCTCAACCAGGCACAGGACGTGGAGAAGGAAATCGCCACGGTCGATCGCATGCTGCGGCTGGGGGCCAGCACGGAGATGGTCAGCCGCTTCTATGGCCTGACCCATCAGGAAGTCGCCCTGCGGCGGGAGATCCTCGGCCTGCCCAAGCGCAAGGGGCGCCACCCCGTCCTGGACGAGACCCAGGACACCGAACTGTGGCGGCAATGGAAAGCCGTGACCAGCAGCAGGAACGTCGATCTGGAGGACGAGACCTCGATTCTCGATGCGGCCATGGACCTGGCCGAGGGCATGTCGCTGCCGCTCTCGGTGGTCTGGGCCGCGATCAGGAACTGGGTCGATCAGGGATTGGGCTAGGCCATGGCCGTGGACGACACCGCCCCACGAGCCCAGCGCCCTGGCCCCATCGCACTCGCCGACCTGTTCGACGCTGCGCTGAAGGACCTCGCGCCCAAGTCCAGCTCTGGCGCTCCCGCGTCCCTGCCTGCTCCAACGCCCACGCCTCCTACGTCCGGCGACGCCTTCCTGTTCAGTGGCAATCGGCACGAGAGCGTGCCGCGGCGGCTGTTCCTCGACCGCCGCCTGACACCGCTGGAGCGCAACGCCTGGCAGGTGTTCCGATTGATGCTCAACGACGATGGCGTCACGGCATTTCCCACCTATGAGCAGTTGCGCCCCTGGCTGGCGTCGATGCCCTGCGCAGGCCAGGCCTCCCATGAGACCGTGGCGCGGGCGCTGACGCTGCTGCGCCTGACGCGCTGGCTGAGCCTCGTGCGACGACGGCGCGACCCCAAGACCGGTCGCATCCTCGGCAACCTCTACGTCCTGCACGACGAACCGCTGACGCCGTTCGAGGCGATGCAACTCGACGCCGACTACCTGGCCCTGGTCAGCCAGTCGCTGGGGCATTCGGCCAAGGCCGTCCAGGTGGTGGGACTCAACACCCTCCAGGAGATCGCGGACGACCCGATGCTGTCCGGACGCACCTTGCCGTCGCGGCTGCAAGTGCTCGCCGAGCGCCTGGCCGACCAGGGCATCACCGCCTCCGAAAGTTATCCACAGGAGGATGCGGTCCACGATTCCGAAGAAGGGCCCGCGAGCCTTCTTCGGAATGGCGATCGCCCATCTTCGGAATCCGAAGCAGGGCCGAAACCCGCGCCAGACGGCGCTCTTCGGAATTCGAAGCAGGACCGTACAGTACGTAGTAGTCGTATTGATGAAGTACGTACTACCGCGCAGGCGCGTGCGCTGGGCGACCTGCAATGGCCCAAGCGCTTCGCGGAACTGAAGGCGGAACAGCAGGCCGGAGCCAAGATGGCGTTGCAGCAGGTGGACGCTGCCCTGCGGCAGGCCGTGCTGGACGAATGGGCCGCACGGTGCGGCAAGCATGGCATCCGCAACCCCGCCGGTTATCTGTTCGGCATCATCCAGCGCGCCATGCGCGGCGAGTTCAATGCCTGGGCCAAGCAGACCGGCCCGGCACCGCCAACACCATCGGCGGCGCGAGCGCCACCAACCGAGCCGCCGCGCAACGTCGTGCCGCCCGAGGTGGCCCGGCAGCACATCGAGCGCCTGCGCGATCTGCTGCGCAAATCCTGAGCACAGGGCTTGTCAAAGCCGTGAAGTAGATCTCCATGGCGGTCGGCAGAAACGGTCCCCTGGGGACGGCTGTGCGGTGAAGCGCCGGGCGACGGCGCGACATGCTGCGCAAAACCTGAGTAGAGCGCATGCAAGACCATGAAGCAGACCTCCATGGCGCTCAACGGAACGGTCCCCTGGGGACGGCTGCGCGGCGAAGGATCGTGTCGAACGGCAGC
Source organism: Methyloversatilis discipulorum (assembly GCF_018780585.1). GTDB lineage: Bacteria > Pseudomonadota > Gammaproteobacteria > Burkholderiales > Rhodocyclaceae > Methyloversatilis > Methyloversatilis discipulorum_B. Next base: position 61,860 of record NZ_JADMJL010000025.1, read on the forward strand.
GCGACGTGCGGTGCAGCACGCATACCGTCAACAACCGAGGACGGGAACGCCGATGTGAGTGCCCATCTGCGGAGCGGTCCCCAGGGGACCGTTGCGCGCTGCGCCGCCAGCGCGCACAGAACCGGGGGTCGGCTCATTTCGGTTTGTTGACTGACTGCCTTCCGCTGCATGCGGATGCTGGCGGCTCCCTGTCCACCAGCGAGCGATCACCATGGCAACCAGCAACGAACCATTGCAACTCAACCTCGGCTCCCTGCGCAGCGCGATGTCGCTGACGCTGCACACCCACCACGCCTCGCGCATCTGGCATGGCCGCGCCGCCGCCGAGGGGCGACCCGGCATCGTCGGCCTGAACGGCTACATCGCCGTGATGAACAAGATGAAGCGCGGCTCGGAGCAGGACGACCCGTACAGCGACTGGTGGATGTTGCGCATCGAGGAAAAGCTCGACCAGACCAGGACCACGTTGCAATCGCTGCGCGAGCAGGTTGACCAGGCACTGGCCGGCGTGCCTGCGGCGTTGAGCCTGGGTGAGAACCTCAACGTGCAGCCGGTGAAGCTCCCCTTGTTCGTGAACGCGCAGCTCGGCTTTGCCGCCGTCTATCTGCTGGCCGACTACGACGACATCGCCCGCAAGCTGATCCTCGCCCACCACACCGCGCTGATCGATCGCTCGACGTTGGAGCGCTGGCTCAACGAAGGTGCCCACGCGCTGCGCAGCCTGTTCAGCCTGGCCCAGCAATACCGCTACTCGGGCTGCACCCGCGACGACTTCGCGGCCAAGAACGCCGCAGCTCGGGCAGCATTGGAGAAGTTCGGCGAACTGCCGCAGGACGTGCTCGAAGGCATGCGCCGCTCGAAGTTTGCGCCGCCCGTCGTGCGCCGTGGTCTGCAACAGCGTGGTGATAGCGCTGCCGCAGCCGCATCTCCCACCGACGAAGGCGCTGCCGCCGATTCGGCCGAGGCCAAGTCCACAGCCGCCGGCGAGGACGAACCGGCATGAGCGACCCGAACCGCGAACCGCGCTACTTCCGTCGTCTGGAACAGCCAGCCTTCATGCGGCTGGAACACGCGGCCTCTCTAAAAGGCCTTTTAAAGCCTTTTAAAGGTAAAGGGGACTTCGAGGCCTGGGCCAGCCAGTGCTTCGCCATGCGCGACGAGTTGATTGCCCTGGCGCAGCGACAGGTGCTGCCACAGGCGTGCGGGCATCCCTTCCACCTGCTTCCCGTCGAGCTGGCCCAGCAGACCACTGGCGCAGGCACGACCTTTCTTCGCTGGCGCAAGCACGATCGATCGGCCATGGGCGTGGCGTTGTGGCAGGAGCTGATGGCGAGCCCCAGCACGCCGGTCAACCTGCTGCACGACCTGCACGAGATCGAACTGCAGCGCGTCATGCTGAACATGCAGATCAGCCTGCTGCACACCCTGGGCAGGCAAGCACAGGAATGCGCCAGCAAGGCCGCGCAGGCGGACAACACCTACCTGCGCCGGCTCGCGTCCGTTCCTGCCGCAGTGCGCGATCGGTGATTGCGCCTGCCATCCGAGCACGCGCCCGAGCCCAACGAGGCACGGGTATTTCAACCACCACGGAGATTCCAACATGAGCACACAATTCATCGGCGAGGGCAACATCGGATCGCCTCCCGAGTACCGCGAATTCCCCAATGGCAACGACGATCCTCGCCGGTTGCTCCGGCTGAACGTGTACTTCGACAACCCCGTCCCCACCAAGGGCGGCGAGTTCGAGGACCGCGGCGGCTTCTGGGCGCCGGTGGAACTCTGGCACCACGACGCCGACCGCTGGCAGCAGCTCTACCAGAAGGGCATGCGGGTGCTGGTCGTCGGCCGCATGGAGCGCGACCCCTGGACGGACAACGAAGATCAGCCGCGTGAGACTTGGCAGGTCAACGCGCGCAGTGTCGGCATCCTGCCGTACCGCATCGAGTCTGTGGCCCTCAGCCCGAAGCCACAGGAGGCAGAGCCGAAGCCCCAGGCCACCCAGGAATCGACGGCGCCGAAAGAGACCAAGCGCAGGAAGTGATCGGGCATGGAGGGCGGCTGCCGCAGTGCTTCGCCGCCCTCCATGCGCTGCGAATTATCCCCAGGGGATAGCTCCACCAACGTCCACCGAGTTCCACGCGCGCTCCCGGAAATCGCGGCTCTCGGCCCGCACACTTCCGGCCACGCACCTTCCCCGCACTCGCCATTTCATCGGCGTGAAAGCGGTCGCTGCCGCATGCGGCTTGTTTGCTGCTGCCAGGGGCTGCGCTCGGCATCCTCGATCCCAGCAACTCCATGAACAACAGGAATCGGGATGGACGGATATGCGGCTGTTCTTGTGCGAGAAGCCCTCCCAGGGCAAAGACATTGGCCGGATTCTCGGCGCCACGCAGCGCGGTGAAGGCTGCCTCAACGGTTCCGGCGTCACGGTCACCTGGTGCATCGGCCATCTCGTGGAGGCGGCGCCGCCCGAGGCCTACGACGAGCAGCTCAAACGATGGTCCGTTGAGCAGTTGCCCATCATTCCCCAGCACTGGCGGGTCGAGGTCAAACCGAAGACCGCCACGCAATTCAAGGTCGTCAAGGCGCTCTTGGCGAAGGCGACTCACCTGGTTATCGCCACCGATGCCGACCGCGAGGGCGAATTGATCGCCCGCGAGATCGTGGAGCTTTGCGGCTACCGCGGCCCCATCGAACGCCTGTGGCTGTCGGCGCTCAACGATGCGTCCATTCGGGCGGCACTGGGCAAGCTGCGGCCTTCGGCCGAGACGCTTTCGATGTACCACTCGGCGCTGGCGCGCTCCCGTGCGGATTGGCTCGTGGGCATGAACCTGAGCCGGCTGTTCACGGTGCTGGGGCGACAGGCGGGTTACGACGGCGTGCTGTCGGTCGGCCGCGTACAGACCCCGACGCTCAAGCTCGTTGTGGACCGCGACCGCGAGATCGCGCGCTTCGTGTCCGTACCATACTGGGCCATCGCCGTGTCCCTGTTCGCAGGCGGTTCGACTTTCGCCGCGCAATGGGTTCCACCCGATGCGTGCACCGACGACGCAGGCCGCTGCCTGCGGCAGCCGGTCGCACAGCAGACCATGCAGCAGATCCGCGCTGCGGGCAGTGCCCACGTCGTGTCGGTGGAGACTGAGCGTGTCCGCGAAGGCCCGCCGCTGCCGTTCGACCTGGGCACCTTGCAGGAAGTGTGTTCCAAGCAGCTTGGGCTGGACGTGCAGGAAACCTTGGAGATTGCCCAAGCCCTGTACGAGACGCACAAGGCCACGACGTACCCCCGCTCGGACTCCGGCTACCTGCCCGAGAGCATGTTTGCCGAAGTGCCCACCGTTCTCGACAGCCTGCTCAAGACCGATCCCTCGCTGCGCTCGATCATGGGCCAGCTCGACCGCTCGCAGCGCTCGCGCGCCTGGAACGATGGCAAGGTCACGGCGCACCACGGCATCATCCCGACGCTCGAACCGGCGAAGCTCTCCGCCATGAGCGAGAAGGAACTGGCCGTGTACAGGCTCATCCGGTCGCATTACCTGGCGCAGTTCCTCCCTCACCACGAGTTCGACCGCACTGTGGCCAAGTTTTCGTGCGGGGGGCAGAACCTGGCGGCCACGGGCAAGCAGGTTGTCATCCCGGGTTGGCGCCAGGTGCTCGCCGAGCCGCAGGCCGAAGACGGTGATGGCGAGGGCGATACTGCGGTCCGCGCCCAGGTGCTGCCCGCGCTGCCGAAACTGTATGAGGGCCTGGCATGCCAGGTGGCCGACGTCGATCTCAAGGCACTCAAGACGCTGCCGCCCAAACCGTACACGCAAGGCGAGTTGGTCAAGTCCATGAAAGGCGTCGCCAAGCTGGTGTCCGATCCCCGCCTGAAGCAGAAGCTCAAGGATACGGTTGGCATCGGCACCGAAGCGACGCGGGCCAACATCATCGGCGGCCTGATCGCTCGCGGCTACCTCGTGAAGAAGGGGCGCGCCATCCGCGCCTCGGATGCGGCTTTCACTTTGATCGATGCCGTGCCTGCGGCGATTGCCGACCCTGGCACCACCGCCGTCTGGGAACAGGCGCTCGACATGATCGAGGCCGGACAGCTCACCCTGGACGTGTTCATCGGCAAGCAGGCCGCGTGGATTTCGCAGTTGATTGCGCAGTACGGCAGCGCCTCCCTGTCCATCAAGGTTCCCCAAGGGCCGGCATGCCCGCAGTGCGGCGCACCCACGCGCCAGCGCAGCGGCAAGAGCGGCCCGTTCTGGTCGTGCAGCCGCTACCCGGACTGCAAAGGCACGCTGCCAGTCGAATCCGGCAGCTCCAAGCGCGGCGCCTCGCGCCCGCGCCGTAGCGGCCGCAAAGGCTCCTGACCGCCCCCGTTCCCCGTGAGCCGTGCCCGCCTTCGGCGGCGTGGCCCCTGTCCCGCACTCCGCCGCATGCCCTGCGGGACGCCCAGCGCGCAACGCCTTCTTGATCCGTGTGCGCGTCCCGCCCAGCCGTCCCCGGCCGCGGGACCTGAAGGTAGCTTCTCTGCGAGCCGCACCACGCGCGTTCTGTTGATCTGCGTTTCTTCCGCCCTCTGCGAAGGGTCTCCCGGTGGCTTGCCAGGCTGCACGAGCCACCGGGAGACCCTTCGTGGTCAGCGGTAATCGGTGCCGGTGCCCGCCGGTGCAAAAACGGGCTCCCTTTGTGCGCGGATGTGCGCCAGACGATGCCGGCCCCAGCCACGACATGGGCCGGGTGTGATTGCTTGATGAGCAGACGGTTCTAGCGACGACCGGGCCTGCCAATCAGCCCACGGGTGGTTCCTCTTTTCTCCCGAGCCGAAGGCCGTTGGGCCTTCGGCGCCATTCTCCTGCCCATCAACGTCCCGGCCCGGCCATTGGCCTGGGCCACACGAACAGGAGAGACGACATGCACCCTCAACCTTGCGCACCGCTGCTGTACGGCAGACGGAGGTCGAGAACGGCATGCCCGCCTATCGCGCGGCCATCGCCAATGGTACGCTCGGCTGCAGCCGAGGCCGTAGCCCAAAGGCTGGACTACCTCTTTTGCAGAGGTAAACCTCGGGATGAACTGGGCGAAAACATGCCTTATGTGCCCGCCTTACGGCGAGCTGTTTCCGATGCTTCGCGCAGGATTTCCCGCCCCCCATTCGCTGCGATTGCGGCCACGATGACGCCCAGCACCAGATCCGGGATGTTCGACCCGAACCCCATCACCAGCACCCCGGACAGCACAATCGCACCATTGACGATGGAGTCGTTGCTGGTAAAGATCGCTGACGCCTTGAAGTTCACATCTTCCCCGCGATGGCGGCGCAGTAGTCTGAGGCACACTAGGTTCAAAGCCGCGTTCAGCGCGGCCATGGCCATCATGGCTGGGCCGACAGGCTCTTCCCCTCCAGCGAAGCGGCGTAGGACTTCCAACAGCAGCAGCGCGGCCAGGCCGATTAGCAAGAAACCCGACAAGCGGGCCGCGCCCACCTTGACCGTTGCCGCACGACCGACGGCATACAGGCTAACCGCATAGACCGACGCATCGGCGAGGTTGTCCAACCCGGCGCCCATCAGCGCCGTAGAGCCAGCCCAGATGCCAAGGGCAATGCCGGCGGCGGACTGCGTCAGGTTGATCAGCAACACAGTCAGAAGAATCTTTCGGTCCTTCGCATCGCTCGCATCTAGGCGGCCCAACTCGTCGTTTTCGTGATTTCTGTGGTTTTCAGCCATGCATTGTTCCTTCCAAATCGATGGATGCTGAAGCCTGTAGCGGCTGGAGAGTCAAGGCGCAGATGCAACGAACTTGCCACAGGGTCTTCCCGGACGCCCTTGACTCTACCGTAGCTAGAAGGTTTTCCAATCCAGTCAGAGCTTTAGGACAGAACAGATGAGCACCAATGCGCCCCCTTCATTGCGACTGTCATCCGGTATGGCTGCTATCCACTGATCCGTGGCGCCACTGCGGTTGTGCTCTTCGGCGAGCTCGCGACCGGCCGGCCGTCTTTTCCGACGGAGCTACTCACAGTGATCGTCGCGCTCGCTTGTGCCGCCTTGCTAGAGGGCGGGCGGCCTTTCCACTCCCCGTTGAGCCAGTAGCGGCGTTCCAAGCTGTGGTTGGCCGTCGGCGCATGGCTCGGCTTCTTGGTCGTGCATCTGGCCTTCCAGCACTCCAATCTGGGATACCGGGTCGGGCCGTTGGGATTGTTGATCGGGGTGGCTGAAGCCCATCGCTGGCATCACAAGCGTGAGCACGAAGACGCCCAAGTCAACTACGGCGATTTCTGGATGCCCGGGGGCCACTTGTTCAGCGCTTTCCGGTCGCAAAAGCACACGCTGGGCGCCAAAGAGTGACACTCAAGAAAGATGGACTTTCCAATGGACTACGGCCCGCAGCTTGTCTATCCCTTCCGGAGCCGGCCAGCAGCGGCAAACGCTTGCGCTGCTGGCTATACGATCTTGCCCACGTCGCATTCTTGCGCGAGTCGGGCCTTGCGGCTTCTTGCGAAGCGATCGCGAGTTGCGTGGCGTGCCCATGAGTCGGGCCGCGTCGTGGCGCACTGCTACCTTGGCCTGCACCTGCACCTGCGCAGCCACGCCGCGATGCTCGGTCTGGCCTGGAGAACCCGTAAGGTGGCGGAGATTGCGGCGCGCAGGTCGTCCGGCTCGCGCTGGCTCCTGTGGGCCACGCCCTCGGTCGCACGCCGTCTCAAAACGTCAGAATCGCGCGCTTTCGCATGATGGAGCGCGGCACGTGGCTCTCAGAACTGGACCCGATCACTTCCAGCACCGATGACACGCTCGAGCTTCAGGCGGGCTCGGCCAAGCTGTTGAGAATGCCGCACTCGCGCGAGGTTCGGGCGCTATCGCAGGAGCGTCGCAGATCCATTAACTCGCGCTCCAAGGCGCGCAATTCCTTCATCTTGGTCCGCACTTGCGCGATATGAGCGTCGACCAGCGCGTTCACCTCGCCGCAGCCCAACTCTGGCCGATCCCGTAAGTTCAGCAGTTGACGGATCTCATCCAGCGTCATGTCCTTCGCCCGGCAGCGGCGGATGAACAGCAAGCGCTGCAAATGGACTTCGTCATAGAGCCTGAAGTTGCCCTCGCTACGTGCAGGCTCGGGCAGCAAGCCTTCTGACTCGTAAAAGCGCACGGTCTGCACCAAGCAATCTGCCTTCTTGCCCAGTTCACCGATCCGCATCATGGTTGCTTCCTATAAAAAACTTGACTCTATATCTACTAGAGGTTTTCTAATGATGGCATCCGGGGAAAACCTTGTCAATGAAGAGCGATCTATGAACAAAGAACCTTCCAGCCCATGCGCCTGCTCCGGCGGCAATGGCCAACAGACGGCGTGCGCCAGTGAGCAGGCCAGCACTGAAACCACCGTTTTCCACGTGAGCAACATGGATTGCCGCAATGAGGAAGCACTGGTGCGGCGAACGCTGGAGGGCATGCCCGGTGTCGAGCGGCTCCTGTTCGATCTTCCGCAGCGTTTGTTGACCATTTCGCACCGCGAAGTCTCGGCCGATGCCTTGGAGCAAGCGCTGAATTCGGTGGGCATGAAGGCTCAGGCTGTCCGAGACGCCGCCGTGTCGACCACCTACCGCATCGAGAACATGGACTGCCCGAGCGAGGAGAAACTCATCCGCTCGCACCTCGGGGCAGTCGAGGGAATTCAGGACCTCGACTTCGACCTCGCTGAGCGCACCCTGTCGGTGAAACACCTCGCTCAGGCACGCGCGCAGATGGAGCAGGTCCTGGCCTCGATCGGCATGCGCGCCAAGGAGCAGACCTTCGGCCACACGGGGCCGATCGAAGCCGCGGCTGTGATCCCATCCTCGGCCCTGCAGCAGCAACCAACCGCTGCCGTTTCCGCGCCGCCGATCGGCGAGCGGGTGACGTACCGGATCGAGAACATGGATTGCCCGACGGAAGAAGCGCTGATCCGCGACCGGCTGGGCAAGCTGCCGGGTGTGACCGCGCTCGACTTCAATCTGATGCAGCGTGTGCTGGGAGTCCAGCACACGCTGGCGACCTCAGCGCCGATCGAGAAGGCGCTTGCTTCCATTGGAATGCAGGCTGCGCGGCAGGACATGCAGACAGCCACCACGGTACTTCGCATCGCGAAGATGGACTGTCCGACCGAGGAAAGTCTGATCCGCGGCAAGCTGCAAGGCATGCCGGGCGTGCAGGGAATGGATTTCAACCTGATGCAGCGCACGCTCACGGTTCGGCACACACCCGACGCGATCAAGCCGGCAGTCGAAGCCATCGAATCGCTGGGCATGGAAGCCGAGGTCCAGAGGACTGATGAGCCGCGCGATGCCCCGGTGGCCGCGCACAAGACCAATTGGTGGCCGATGGCGGTTTCGGGCGTTGCGGCGGTGGCCGCCGAAGGCGTGTACTGGGTCAACGACGGCAATCATTGGGCCGTGATCGTGCTGGCACTGGTTTCGATCTTCACCGGCGGCCTCAGCACCTACAAGAAGGGCTGGATCGCGCTGAAG
>NZ_JADMJL010000025.1:70363-81385 GCF_018780585.1 Methyloversatilis discipulorum
CAACCTGAACATGAACGCCCTGATGGCCATCGCGGTCACCGGCGGCATGGCGATCGGCCACTGGCCGGAGGCCGCCATGGTCATGTTCCTGTTCGCGTTGGCGGAAGTGATCGAGGCGAAGTCGCTGGACCGCGCCCGCAACGCCATTCGGGGGCTGATGGACTTGGCGCCCGAGACCGCGACCGTGCGGCAGGCCGATGGCTCATGGACAGAGCTGCCGGCCAAGGAGGTCGCAAAGGGCGCGGTGGTCCGCGTGCGTCCTGGCGAGCGCATCGCACTGGACGGCCTGATCACCTCGGGTCGATCGGCCATCAACCAGGCGCCCATCACCGGCGAGAGCCTGCCCGTCGAGAAGGCCGAAGGTGACCAGGTCTTCGCCGGAACCATCAATGAGACCGGCTCTTTCGAATACAAGGTGACCGCAGGCGCCAGCGACTCGACGCTCGCGCGCATCATCCATGCCGTGGAGTCCGCGCAGGGCAGCCGTGCGCCCACGCAGCGCTTCGTCGACCAGTTCGCCCGCGTCTACACGCCGGCGGTGTTCGCGGTGTCCGTGCTGGTTGCCGTCGTGCCGCCGCTCGCCTTCGGCGGCGCATGGTTTGACTGGGTCTACAAGGCCCTGGTACTGCTGGTGATCGCCTGCCCCTGCGCTCTGGTCATCTCCACGCCGGTCACCATCGTCAGCGGCTTGGCCGCTGCCGCCCGACGCGGCATCCTGATCAAGGGTGGCGTCTACCTGGAGGGCGGGCGCAAGCTCAAGGCGTTGGCCCTGGACAAGACCGGCACACTCACACATGGCAAGCCCGAGCAGACCGACTTCGTGCCGCTGATCGGCGAGGCGCAGGAAGTTGCCGCCTGGGCCGCAAGCCTCGCGGCACGCTCGGACCATCCTGTGTCTCAGGCCATCGCCCGCAAGGCGAACCGTGACGGCATCGCGCTGCACGAGGTCGACGACTTCGCGGCGCTGCCTGGCCGCGGCGTGCGCGGCCGCGTCGCCGGGCGCATGTTGCACATGGGCAACCACAGGCTCGCCCAGGAGCTGGGCCTGAGCGAAGCGACGCTCCAGGCTCGGCTGGAGACCCTGGAGCGCCAAGGCAAGACAGCGATCCTGCTGATGGACGATGCGACCGTGCTCGGCATTTTTGCAGTGGCCGACACCGTGAAGGAAACCAGCCGTGAGGCGGTGGCCGACCTGCAGGCGCTGGGTGTGCGCACGCTGATGCTGACGGGGGACAACCAGCACACGGCCGCGGCCATCGCTGCCCAGGTCGGAATCTCTGAAGCCCGTGGTGACCAACTGCCCGAAGACAAGCTCAAGACCATCGAAAGCCTGGTCGGCGGCGAGGGCCAGGTGGGCATGGTGGGCGACGGCATCAACGATTCGCCCGCGCTCGCCCGTGCCGACATCGGCTTCGCCATGGGCGCGGCCGGCACCGACACCGCGATCGAAACAGCCGACGTCGCCCTGATGGACGACGACCTGCGCAAGATCCCCGCCTTCATCCGGCTGTCGCGTAGCACTGCGGCGATCCTCACGCAGAACATCGTTCTGGCCCTTGGCATCAAGGCGGTGTTCCTTGCGTTGACGTTCACAGGGCATGCCACCATGTGGATGGCTGTGTTCGCTGACATGGGGGCAAGTCTTTTGGTTGTCGTCAATGGGCTGCGCCTCCTGAAGTTCAAGGCGGCATGAACAATGGATGAACCATCTCTTCGCAAGACGCAGTGGTACTCACTCGCGATCGTTATATTCGCCGGCGATCAGGCAGCTAAGAGCTACATTGACGCGACAACTCCCTTGGGTTGGTCGCACGAGGTGGCGTCATTCTTCAACCTAGTTCACGCTCTCAATCCCGGCGCGGCGTTCAGCTTCCTTGCTGGCGCGGGCGGCTGGCAGCGGTGGTTTTTTCTGGCGATCGCGTTCGCAATATCGGCATGGCTCGCATGGCTGCTCTCCCGGCCGCTGCGCAAAACGGAAGGCCTTTCGTACAGCCTCATTCTGGGCGGCGCATTGGGCAACGCGTTCGACCGCGCCACGCGCGGGCACGTTATCGACTACATCGACTTTCACCTGCACGGCTGGCACTGGCCCGCCTTCAACATCGCTGACATGGCCATCGTGGGCGGGGCGATCGCGCTGGTGGCCCAGTCGTTCATGAGCGTGGAGAACCCGGCCGCCACAAAGGAGTCCCAGTGACATTGGGACGATCCGGAAATTCGCAATGCACACGGTGCAGGACACCAATCTGAAGAGAACGGCCCCCAGCATGAGCGGCCGCGGCTTGGCCCTCATGCTAGCGCCCACCGCCGCTTTTGCTGCAACGCCCTGTTGCGATGGCGGCGATTGCTGCAACGACGTCGCAATGCCTTGCTGTGAATAAACAGCACGCAAGCCAGTTGACCTGGCAATTATGAAAGTCCATCACGGCGATGCTGGCCTTTTTCGTTCCAATGAGCCGTCACGGAGAGGTGATGATGAAGCTATGCCGGGATCCTGCAAGCTTTAGGACGGTCTTCTTTACCGCATAGCGATATGCTGATGTCACCCGTTCGCCTCGCCTGGCAAGTACAAGTAGTTCGTCGCGGTTTTCTGGCCGTGTCCGCCCGCTTCGCTGGCCCTTTTGCCCCAAACAAGCGCAATCATGCCTGCGTTACCACCAAAGTTCGCCCCCGCCAGTTGCTGTTCCTAAAGGGCATCAAGCTCAACGCCATCGCCGACCGGCCAGCGTATTTCGCATCGCTGCGTGCCCGTCGGGGCCAGCCCATCGTCATCCTCGCAGAGCTGGGACCGGACGAGGCATTCGCCCTGTGGAAGCAGCATGTACTGGGCGACAGGCCTCGCTGACCCAGTTTCGCCTCATCCTCCTGACAGCCCCGCACTTATTGCGGGGCTTTCTTTTTTCCGCGTTCGCCAATCGGGGCTGTTGCAAATGCCGATTTCCGGCTGACGCGGCTCGCCTCGCGCATGAAGCTGCCCGCATGTGTCGCTGATTCGTCAGCACCATGCCAGCAGCCAGAGTTTCCAGGCTGCCGCGGATTCTTTCCGCGCTACCCGCCAGTCCGCCATCGCATCGAGTCTGCGGACGCGCGTCACCCGTGACGCCGATGCTTTTTTCTCAACCGCGTGCGGGAGCTGCCATCCCGTGAGGGACGAGGCCCCGCTTTTTCCAAGGAGCCCGTCCATGTCCCAGCAAGCCTCTTTCGGCCAGTTGGCCTTGATCCATTGCGGCAAGTTCCTGCCGCTCGAAATCCTGCATAGCGCCGCCGGCCACTACATCGGCACGCGCGATACAGAAGGTCCCGTTTCGCGGGAATCCTGCCAGTACTTCCGCAGCTATGCCGCGGCTCAACGTGCCCTCGAAAGAGGCGGCTGGTCCCAGCTCGCCACACCCTGATCCAACTGGAGGAACCACGTCATGAACCAGCTTTTGCCCCAGGAAGTCGTCGATCAGATCATGCGGGAAGAGCAGCATTTCGCCGCCGCGCCCCAAGCCTTCTTCGAGGTCTGGAAGCGCGGCGTCGAGATCGCAGGCCCGCAATGGTTTGGCGACGGCACGCGCGAAGGCCTGAACCAGGCAAAGAGCAAGTGGGATCTGCGTCCCGACATGCTGCGTGCCAACGACGCACTCGGCGTCCTGAGCAGCGGGGAACGCATGTTCCTGTCCGCCATGTTCAGCTTCTACAACGCGCGCGAGGGCGGTGCCATGCTCAAGCGCTGCCACTTCCAAGGACTGTCGGACTTCGATGGTCTCGATCTGCAACGTCGCCAGGTGATCGCCGACCTGCTGCTGAACTACAGCGGTTGGTGAGCCGGTCCCTGGCACACCTTCATCACTGCGTTCACGGGACCCCATGAGGGACATGCGCCTCGTTCGAGGCCATGTCCCTCGCGTTTTCTCCCCGCCCAGCGCCATCCGGCATCAGGCGGTTTCCCCTGCGGATGCCATCGTCCGCAAGGGCTGGCTCCGTTCATTCATCGAAAGGAGCCTTCATGGCCAACAACTACTACGAAGCCACCGGCGTTCTCGTGCTCGACCGTGTGACGCCCGTCATCCAGGCGCTGTTCGGCGCCTTCGCGCTGGACGAGAGCCACCCCGGCAACGGGCAGGCCTACATCGCCCAGATCGCCGAGACCACCAATCCGCAATGGCCGGACGTGCTCGATGGCCTGGAAGACCTGGCCACGCAACTCGGTATTCCGATGCCGGACGACGAAGGGCTGTCGATCCCGCCGCTGCTCGAACTGCTCGCCGTGCACTTCCGTGCCGATGAGGACGAAGAGCTGGGGAACTTGATCGACCGTCATTCGTTCGAGGACACCGCCGATCTCGACGCATTGTTTCTGATCGCCACCCGGTTCGATGACGGGCACCACCTGACCGCCATCCAGTTCGAGGGCTGCTGGTACTGCAGCAAGCCGCGGCTGTTCGAGTTCGGCGGCAACGGCTGCTACCTGAGCCGCGAGGTCCGCTTCATCAGCTCCTCCTCCCAGGCCCTCCAGCTCGGCGACCAATTGCGCAAGACCATTGTGGCCGCCGACATCGAAGAGGCTTCGGCCCTGATCGCGCTGGAGACCATCAATCTGCTGGCGGGCGTCAGCGACGAGCCATTCCGCATGAATTTGCGCCGGCGCGTCGCCGAGCGATTGGCCCAAACGCCAACGATCAGCGTCACCTGACGCTGTTTCCTTTCTTTCCACCCACCGGGGTCAATTCCCGGTGGCGGGGATTTGCTCCATCATTATTCTGTTGGAGAAATCCCATGTCCCAGAATCCCAATCCCTTTCTACGCGGCTACTGGAATCTGAAAATCGTCCGCACGCTGTCCATCAGCTACGAGGACGGAAGCCCGCATGTTTGGCGAAACATCCACCCGAGCCAGCAGCACCTCTGCGACGCGGCGCTGGTTTCTTCTCCTTGCATCATCACCAGCGACTTCGCGGTGGTCAGGACTGGCACCGAACCTGTCGGCGCCGCACTGATCGCCGAATGCGACGCGGCTGAAGGGGGCAGCGGCGAAGGCATGGTGGGTGCCGTGGTGTACGCGATCCACGGCGACGACTTCGACGGCCGCCCCGTCCACATTGGCGACACCTATTCGGCCGAGGCCGCACGGGAAGTCGTGCAGCGGTTGAGCTTCGAGACCGGCTACTACAGCCGGTGCTGGGAAATCAGCAGCGCGCACATCAGCCGCGAAACCGGCCAGTACCTGGCCAACCTGGCTGACCTCGCGACGCCGGAGGCCTTTTTGTTCATCGCGTTCCGGATTCCCTACAGCCCGGCGATCGGCGTCAAGCTGATCTCCACGCCCTGGACGGACCAGCACCTGCAGGACGTCGAGGGGATCGCCGCCGAGCAGCTTCGGCAGGAGCACCGCAGCAAGGGCATGCCGGACGAGCTGGCACAGATCCTTGAACTGGCCGGCCAGGCCGACGTGCGCATCCTCATCCTCGATGCCGACGCACCCGTGTTGCCGGGCCTATCGCTGGCCGGCGAATAGCTGCCACACACATCCCCGGCCTTCCTTGTCCTCACCGCATGCCGGCCCGGTCTCCCGCCAGAGAGCCGGGCCGGCGCACTTTCACAGGAGCGATCCCATGTTCCCCGACCTCATCACACCCGCATCCGACTTCGAGCACCAACTCGGAGCCTGCGTCAACGCCATGAGCCAGGAAGATGCCATCGGCCAGATCCTGGTATTCGAGCGCATGAGCGGCACGCTGCACATGCGCCATATCGCCAGCGCCGACCTGGTGGACACCGACGTGGACGACTACGAAATGGTCGTCTTCGACGGTGGCAACACAAGCGGCGACACGTGGAAACACGTGTTCTTTCCGCGTCAGCGCGAGCACTACTTCGTGTACCAAGCCTGATTCCTCCAGCCCCTTTCGAGGGGCTTTTTCTTGCCCGCAGCACAGGAAAACGGTTGTGGTGCGGTGCCGTTTCCTGCGGGCAGGCAGACCGCCCCAGGGCCATGCTTGCCCCATGTTCGTCGGCGTTGCCGGCACATGCCCAGGCAGTCGAGACCTTCGAGGCTGCAAGCGCGGGAAACCGTGCTGGTCGTTTCTTCCTACGGACCTACCGCGTCCATCCACGCCACCCACAAGGGACCTCTCCCTTGCGGGCGGGGAATCCCTTGTTTTTCCTCAAGGAGTTTCCCCATGGATCGTTCCCTCATCAAATCCATGATGCCTTCGCTGGTCGCAGGCCATGTGCCCCGCAACGTGCGGTCGTTCAAGTACCGCGTGTTCGATGATCAGCCGCTGTCCTCAACGCTGGGCTTCGCCATCGACCCCCAACCCTTCGACGGCAAGGTGGTCGCCGCGACCGACGATGCCATCGTCGTCAAGCTCAAGCCTTCCGAGTTCGCGGTGCTCGATCCCAGCCTGGTGACCACGGTTCCTGCCGAAGGCGCCAAGGTGCATGTCCAACCCTATGCCCGTCGTCGCTTCGATGGACTGCGCGCGGACACGCCGGAGGTCATCACCGAGGAGACTTCGGACGGCACGCCGTACACCATCACGAGGCACATCCTCGGCTCGGCGCCGGCCAAGCTGCCCATTCCCACGCCGCAGTGCATGGAGTTGGGCCAGCTCATCGAGCAGTTGGAGGAGATGCCGGCCCCCGATCGCTTCCGGCGCATCACCCACATGCTGGTGGATGCCGGTGCCCGCGACTTCACCTGGGTCGATCCCACGCCCTCCAAGATCATCGAGACCCCGCCGGCGATCAGCTTCACGGTCTCGACCGCGAAGTTCGAGGGCCGGGTGACGATCCTCTACGACCGCGGCGGAGACACCTACGTGGTGGAACTGCACCGTCAGAACGGTGAATCGGTCGAACTGGTCGATCGGCACGACGAGGTGTATTTCGACATGCTCGGCGAAGTGCTGGAGAGGCTCATCGACGACGGGCGCTGGCGCCAGATCGACGTGAGCATCCTCGACGCGAAAGCGGCCCGCAAGCGCCAGGCCGTCCCGGCATGACGCCCCGCAGCGAAACCGGGCGGTCCTGCGGCTGACCCGAGGCATCCGCCACGGCGTTCCAGCCGTTCCGGCCGCGTGCACTACAGGCCCTTCATCCCATCGGATGGAGGCCTTTCTCATTCTTCCACACAGGAGATTTCATCCATGTCACTGCGATTCAAAGGCGCTGACCTGCGCCCCGTGCTGACCGAAGCCATCGCCAATCAGGGGTCGTCTCAGAAAACGGAAAAAAATCGTACGCTAAGAGCCGAAGTGGGCCCTTTAGCAGCAATGCAAAGCTGCGATCAACGGGCAGGAAACATTGCCATGGTGCGCGTTGCACTCTCTCACTAGCGTCGACAGGGCCTCTTCCATCCGCGTGAGGTCCGCCATGCGTGCGCGCACATCGGCCAGCCGGTGAGCAGCCAGTTCGGCCGCCTCGCTGCAATGGGTGCCGTCCTCCAGTTTCAGGAGCTGGCCGACTTCATCCAGGCTGAATCCCAGGCGCTGGGCTGACTTCACGAACTTCACCCGCGCCACGTCCGCCTGCCCGTAGCGGCGGATGCGACCGTAGGGCCGCTCCGGCTGGGGTAGCAAGCCCTTGAGCTGATAGAAGCGGATCGTCTCCACGTTGACCCGGGCTGCCTTGGCGAAGGCCCCGATGGTCAGATTCTCTTGAGCGTTCTCCATGGCGCTTGACTCCGTAGTTGACTACGGAAGTAACGTTACAGCATCAAGCGAAGTCCCGGAAGGAGAACCTTATGTCGGAACCCAAGAACGGCTGCGGCGCACTGGCGACCGGCGGCGTCGCGGCCGTCCTCGCCTCGGCCTGCTGCCTCGGCCCCCTTGTCCTGGTCGCGCTCGGCTTCTCTGGCGCGTGGATCGGCAACCTGACCGTGCTGGAGCCGTATCGGCCGATCTTCATCGGCGCAGCGCTCATCGCGCTGTTCTTCGCCTGGCGCAGCATCTTCCGACCAGCCCATGCCTGCAAGCCCGGCGACGTTTGCGCCGTGCCCCAAGTGCGGACTGCCTACAAGGTGATCTTCTGGATCGTGGCCGCCCTGGTTCTGGTTGCCCTCGCGTTTCCCTACGTCCTGCCGCTGTTCTACTGAAAGGAGATCACCATGAAGAAACTCACCACCCTCACCACCCTCATCGCCCTGGCCGCCGCTCTAAGCGCGCCCGCCTGGGCTGCCACCAAGACCGTCACCCTGTCGGTGCCCGGCATGACCTGCGCCGCGTGCCCGATCACGGTCAAGACGGCTCTGTCCAAGGTCGCCGGCGTCGAGAAGGCCGAAGTCAGCTTCGAGAAGCGGGAGGCCGTCGTCACCTTCGACGAGGCCAAGACCAATGCCGACGCCTTGACCAAGGCCACCGCAAACGCGGGTTACCCGTCCAGCGTCAAGCAGTGAGGGCGTAATCATGGCCGAGGCGATCACCCTCCACATCGAAGGCATGACCTGCACGTCGTGCGCCGAGCACGTCCAGCAGGCTTTGACGAACGTGCCCGGCGTGCGCGCGGCCTCGGTGTCCTATCCGCAGCGGCAGGCCGAAATCGAGGCGGATGCAGGCGTGAGCGTGGCCCCGCTGGTTGCCGCAGTGGCCACGCTCGGCTATCGCGCACGGCTTACCGACACGCCGAACAAGCCTGCCGGCCTGCTAGACAAGGCGCTGGGCTGGCTCGGTGGCGAAACGAAGCATGTTGGCGGTGAACAAGCGCTGCACGTGGCTGTGATAGGCAGCGGCGGCGCGGCGATGGCGGCTGCCTTGAAGGCCGTGGAGCAAGGCGCCCGCGTCACGCTGATCGAGCGCGGCACCATCGGCGGCACCTGCGTCAATGTCGGCTGCGTGCCGTCCAAGATCATGATCCGCGCCGCGCACATCGTCCACCTGCGCCGCGAAAGCCCGTTCGATGCTGGCCTGCCGGCCGCAGCGCCCGCTGTACTGCGCGAGCGGCTGCTGGCCCAGCAACAAGGCCGCGTCGAGGAGCTGCGCCATGCCAAGTACGAAGGCATCCTGGCAAGCACTCCGGCCATCACCGTGCTGCGCGGCGAGGCCCGGTTCAGGGACACGCGCACGCTGACCGTGGCGACCGCTGACGGCGGCACGCACGAGGTGAACTTCGACCGCTGCCTGATTGCCACCGGCGCGAGCCCGGCGCTTCCGCCAATCCCGGGCCTTGCGGACACACCCCACTGGACCTCCACCGAGGCGCTGGAAAGCAGCTCGCTCCCCGAGCGGCTGGCCGTGATTGGTTCCTCCGTGGTGGCGGTCGAGTTGGCGCAAGCCTTCGCCCGGCTGGGCAGCCAGGTCACGATCCTGGCGCGCAGCACGCTGTTCTTCCGAGAAGACCCGGCCATCGGGGAAGCCGTAACAGACGCCTTCCGCGCCGAGGGCATCGAGGTGCTGGACCACACCCAGGCGAGCCACGTTGCCTATGCGGGCGGGGAATTCGTGCTCACCACCGGGCAGGGGGAAGTGCGCGCCGACAAGCTGCTGGTCGCCACCGGTCGCGCGCCGAACACGCGCAGCCTGAACCTTGAAGCGGCAGGCGTCGAAGTCAATGCGCAGGGAGCCATCGTCATCGACCGCGCCATGCGCACGAGCGCACCGCACATCTTTGCTGCCGGCGACTGCACCGACCAGCCGCAGTTCGTCTATGTGGCGGCGGCGGCCGGCACGCGCGCCGCGATCAACATGACCGGCGGCGACGCGGCGCTGGACCTGACGGCGATGCCGGCGGTGGTGTTCACCGATCCGCAGGTGGCGACCGTGGGCTACAGCGAGGCGGAAGCGCACCACGACGGCATCGAGACCGACAGCCGGCTGCTGACGCTCGACAACGTGCCGAGGGCGCTCGCCAACTTCGACACGCGCGGCTTCATCAAGCTGGTGGCGGAAGCTGGCTCAGGGCGGCTGATCGGCGTACAGGCGGTCGCGCCGGAAGCGGGCGAACTGATCCAGACGGCCGCGCTGGCGATCCGCCACCGGATGACCGTGCAGGAGCTGGCCGACCAGTTGTTCCCCTACCTGACCATGGTCGAGGGACTGAAGCTCGCGGCGCAGACCTTCAACAAGGACGTGAAGCAACTGTCCTGTTGCGCCGGATGAGGAAAAGGGAGGTGTTCGATGAACGCCTACAGCCGCGCCAACCGCCGCATCTACGCGGCCTTGTCCGATCCCCTGTCGGCCACCCACCGGCACCGCCTCGACGATCTGCTCAAGCGCCACGACAACGGCAAGACGACCTGGCTGGCCTGGCTGCGCCAGTCGCCCGTCAAGCCGAACTCGCGCCACATACTCGAACACATCGAGCGCCTCAAAGCCTGGCAGGCGCTCGACCTGCCTTCCGGCATCGAGCGGTCGGTGCACCAGAACCGCCTGCTCAAGATCGCCCGCGAAGGCGGCCAGATGACGCCCGCCGATCTGGCCAAGTTCGAGGCACAGCGCCGCTACGCGACCCTGGTGCGCTCGCCATCGAGGGCATGGCCACCGTCACCGACGAAATCATCGACCTGCACGACCGCATCCTGGGCAAGCTGTTCAACGCTGCCAAGCACAAGCATCAGCAGCAGTTCCAGGCGTCCGGCAAGGCGATCAACGCCAAGGTGCGGCTGGCCACCTCGATCAAGCAGGGCACGGTGACGGCCTCGCTGATGCTCAGGAAACTCGGCAGCTACCCGCGCCAGAACGGCCTGGCCGTGGCGCTGCGCGAGCTGGGCCGCATCGAGCGAACGCTGTTCATCCTGGACTGGCTGCAAAGCGTCGAGCTGCGCCGCCGCGTGCATGCCGGACTGAACAAGGGCGAAGCCCGCAACGCGCTAGCCCGCGCCGTGTTCTTCAACCGGCTGGGCGAAATCCGCGACCGCAGTTTCGAGCAGCAGCGCTACCGGGCCAGCGGCCTCAACCTGGTGACGGCGGCCATAGTGTTGTGGAACACGGTCTATCTGGAACGGGCCTCAAACGCCTTACGCGGTCACGGCCAGACTGTCGATGACGCCCTGTTGCAGTACCTGTCGCCGCTGGGCTGGGAGCACATCAACCTGACCGGCGAT
>NZ_JADMJL010000050.1 GCF_018780585.1 Methyloversatilis discipulorum
ACAACGGCATGTGAACGGGCGAGGGTGGGAAGGGGGTTTTTCTACAGCCTCAACGTAGAGCTAACCGGCCGCCGCTTGCGGCAGTCCAGCGACCGAAGGGAGCGAGGTTGATCGCCATGTTAGATGCTATACCACTCGTTGGTTTTGTATTTCATCGGAATGTCCTGCTCGAACGGGTTGTCGAAGCCGAGTGATTCAAGCTCATCAAACCAACGGTCGCGGAGCGATTCGGGTAGCCGCGCCCCACACCAGGGACACCATTCTATGGAGATGGAACTTGAGCCCCCATCATGAATGATCAATCCGTATTCATTAAACACGGGGGAGTAATCGACCAGACAATCAGCGCATTCATAGGGCGATGAGTGCTCACTGCATTTGTTGTCAATTTGCTTTCGCATTTGGTCGCAGCAGTGGTTTGGCATGACATCTAACGTAAAGGTCAGCGGCCGCCGCAGGCGGTCCGATGGAACGACAAGTTAAAGCGCATTGGCCGTCTCCTGCTCTAAACCTACGGTTCCTTGCTGTGAACACGCGTACCACCGCGAACCGCTGAACGAGCAGCCCTTGCCAAAGCTGTCGACCGCGAACTCGCAGTTCTCAAACTCACATTCGACAAAACGACAGTCGGCGAATGTGCAGCCCCGGAACTTCGTGTTCCTGAACTTGACACTGATAAAGACAGCCAAGTTGAACAAGCCCCAGTAGAAGTCGCAGTCAACGAAGCTGCAATCAAGGAACATGGAATCTACATGGGGGCCGTCGTCTTCGATTTGGACGAACTCGCAGTAGCGAAAGGCGTTTTCCGACCATCCAGGGCTACTAGGAATTCTGCCTCGGAAAGTCTCGGAGTCGACTTGCATGCGCTTTAACGTGGAGCTAACCGGCCGCCGGAGCGCGCAGCGCGAAGGGAACCCAAAAGCGCAGCTTTTGGGCGGTCCGTGTTGAGCGCCAGGTTATGCAGCAAGTGCAAAACCCAATGCAAAAGAGCCGCTGACCAAGAGAAGAAGAAAGATTTCAAACTTCAAGAACCTCGATTCACGAAAAAAGCGTCGTGCGCCGACGCGCGGCCATTGATTGAACACGAGAACCCACTGCATCAGTAGGCAAGTTGCACCAAGCGTCCAAGGGATGGGCTTCGGTTGAGCAAGGAGAGCGGGCACCCACCACAATGCCGCGATACCACCGACAACAAGCCAAATGAGAACCAAAAAGACATAGCCGGCACGGGCGTAAGCAGTCCAGAGTGCGTCCATATTCATGAATTCGGCATCCCTCTCTCGTTCAGCGCGTCGGGGTTTGCGGCATAACGTCGTAGTTGTGCGGACGCCGGAGCGGCGCAGCCGCGCAGGGAACCCAAAGCGCAGCTTTGGGCGGTCCGCTCGAACGCAGTGTTGGACGGCACCGAGACCGTCAGCGAAGGCACGTTGCGCATGACGAAGCCCTTGCCCCTCACAATTGATTTGAACTGAACCAGGCAAGCGGCGCCCGCTACGGCCTGCTACCCTCAATGCCCCGAAACACTAGCACAAGGGCATGGCGCAACAAGGGGCGAGCTCACTCAAGCTCGGAGTGCCGCGCCGGCACTTTGCAACGATCGTGGCAGGTGCCTGCTCGGGCGCGGAACGTCGACTTGGACCGCCCGCCTGAAACCTAAAGAACCGGTGACGTTCAACGTTTGACATGAGAGGCCAGGCCCGGCTTGCCGGGACTGGTCCTCTCGATGGAAGGGTTGGGCGTCATTGCAGAAGCGCCACAGACTCGTTCTTGATCTTGAACCAGTTTGCAAAGCCTCCGATGTGCTCGTAGTCGAAGGGCTGACCGTGCAAGGAACTCAGATCGATTGAAAACTGTGAGCCCTGCAGCGCGAGCGAGACGATGCGCGCGTACTCTGGCCCTCTTGCCTCCCAGAGAGGTAGCGCCGGATTGTGAGCAAACGCGCAGCGGACCATATAGACCAACGTACGCAGCTCATCGGCAGGTAGCCTCGACTTTGGTTTGCGTGACAGGCCAGCTACCGCGAACGCAGCTTCGAGCACCATTGCCGATGTTCCGAAGGCCATGCCGATAAGTGCCTGGCTGGCGGGAATGACAGCCTCGTTCGAGCTGAAATGTTTCGTAGGGAAGCCCACGTTCTCTGTCTTCAGAAGGATCGTGGTATCTGCGTCAAAGGTCTCGAGATCGAGGTGGCCACCTTCGCAGTAGCACATCAACTTGATGGCGAATTCAAGGTGGCGAAAAGCGTGTTCGACGTCGGCAAGTGCTTCAGCGATCGTGTTCATGACGCTCAACGTGGAAGTGAGGGGCAGCCGGAGCGAAGCGGAGGGAACCACAAGCGCAGCTTGTGGCTGTCCCGCTCGACTGCAGGGTTAGACAATGGATGGCTCATTGTGGAACTTGGTGTATTCGTTGAAGTAAACCTTGCCGGACTTCACCGAAAAGGTGGTTTTCCTCTGGGCCGGAAGAGTCGATGCATCTTCGCCAAGCCATGAAGGAAGAGTGCAATCAACAAAAGTGCAGTCTTTGAAACCGGCCGTGAATGCGTCGACGTTCAAACTGCAGTTGCTAAAAGTGCAGTCTTCGAAGTTACCAACAAACATAGCGCCAGAGAAGTCAGTACTCTCGAACGTGCAAGAGACAAACAGACCTGTGACGTGGCTTTTCTTGGCGCGAATCTTGATGAAATTGCAGTTCTC
Organism: Methyloversatilis discipulorum; assembly: GCF_018780585.1. Classification (GTDB taxonomy): domain Bacteria; phylum Pseudomonadota; class Gammaproteobacteria; order Burkholderiales; family Rhodocyclaceae; genus Methyloversatilis; species Methyloversatilis discipulorum_B. Next base: position 2,697 of record NZ_JADMJL010000050.1, read on the forward strand.
GAACGAACCTCCCAGCCGCGAGAATGGCCCTGACGAATCAAACAGAGAGCGCCGAATAACGCTGCTGGAGATAGTGATGCCCGTGCCTCTCTCCATGCTTGAAGAATTGGAAAAGTCGGCATCTTCAATCAGAACTCGGGTGAGCGCACTAAACCTGCAGTTTCTGAAGTCAAGCCTGTTGCTTGACGTCTTGGCCAAACTCTCTGTGGGGAGCGTGCGAACCCGGTAGTCCCCTTTTGGAGGAGGATACAGAGCCCGTAGAAGTTCGGCGTTTGTGCCCATTCGCGATGCTGTCTAACGTTTGACATGAGAGGCCCGACCCGGCTTGCCGGGGCGGGTCCTCTCAATGGAAGGGTTAGGCGCCGCTCTTCGCATGATTTGCTTTGAGCATGTTGCAGAACAATGCTCCTTGTTCAATCGCATCATCAAGCGCAACGTGCGTGTGAGGAAACTTGTCGAACCACTGTTTTGGCATGTTGCGCTTGGTACTTTCTCGATACTCAGTCTTCAGCACTGCCATTGCATAGGACTTCATATCTAGCGCTGAGTGGCTGAACGGGCTCTCCCCGACAAAGCGAATGAGATACCAGTAGACGAATAGGAAGTCGAAGCCCGCCGGATAGGCGACAAATACAGGCTTTCCTTTAAGCGACTTGATCCAGTCGACGTAGGCGCGCATTGCACTTTCTGGTTTCTGCAAGTCCTTTCTGCATGCTGCCCATGCCTCTGGTTGCGTGGCCCACCATTCGGCTGTCTTTGGATGAGGCGTTGCTCCATCCAGTGTTTCGAGGTTCGCGGAGAACGTTGAGACGAGCTTCTTGTCTGCCGTATACGCAGCAGAGCCGAAGCTCAACATGGAATGAGGACCTGGGATTGGCCCGTCAGTCTCAACGTCGGTACTTATGTAGATCTCACTCATGTAGATGTAGTTGTTGTTGTGATTGGCGGCGCCTAACGTGGAAATAACCGGACTGCGCGGCTTTTCGCGCAGGTCCGGTTGATTGCAGGGTTATGCGTCTTCGCTGCCATGGCGCATGATTATTTCATGGGCATGAATATTCAACTCTTCTTCACGTTCGCCTGCAGTTGGAAACGACACAAGTCTCTGGAGTTCTGAACTAAGCTCGTCGGCAAGAGGGGCAGACTCGGCCACTATGCCGGCAAGAAGCGAATATTTCCAGGTGTCATCGTTTGTTTGAAGGATGCGGCGGATATGTGGTGCAAGCGGAGTGCCGATAGATGCCAAAAACGGACATAGCACGCTTGCCACAGGCCAATTGAGATCTTGGACCCACTCAAGAAGCGACGGAAGGATTGGCTCGACTTCCGGGTAACCCAAAGTGACAATGGCTTCGGCTTTCGCAGTGTCGTGCTTGCCAGCCGGCAGAAGGGAGCTGAGGTCAAGACGCATAACGTCGTAGTTGTGCGGACGCCGGAGCGGCGCAGCCGCGCAGGGCACCCAAAGCGCAGCTTTGGGCGGTCCGCTCGAACGCAGTGTTGGACGACACCGAGACCGTCAGCGAAGGCACGTTGCGCATGACAAAGCCCTTGCCCCTCACAATTGATTTGAACTGAACCAGGCCAGCGGCGCCCGCTAGGGCCTGCTGCCCTCAATGCCCCGAAACACTAGCACAAGGGCATGGCGCGACAAGGGGCGACCTCACGCGTGAGCGGAGTGCGCAGCGACCACTCTCGCTGACCGCTGCAGACGCTGGCTCGGGCGCTGGACGCCGACTTGGACCGCCCGCCAGGAACACGAAGAACCGGTGACGTTCAACGTAGAGCTAACCGGCGCTGCGCGGCTTTATCGCGCAGCGTCCAGCGACCGAAGGGAGCGAGGTTGAGCGCCGGGTTGGGCGTCACCTTGCGACTCCATATTTTTCGCCTAGGTCGAGCATATGATGTCCGAGAACCTGCCGGAGCAACTTGTCGATGACAACGACGAGATATAGGTTGCTTTTGTGCGTTGGAATCAGTACGTGCTGGAACGCGCCGTTGCTCGACTCGTAGATGTGCTTGACGTTCCAGTCGCAGGAACATACCTCTGGGAATTCCTGACGTAGCGCGGGTTCAGCGTAGCCCCACAAATCTATGACTTCTTCAGCGTTGTTAGTTACGTCATTCATGGGCGGAATAAAGGTCGCCCCGAATTCAGACTCACTGAGTGTGCGCGGAGAAGTTGTCATGATGCTCAACGTCGTAGTTGTGCGGACGCCGGAGCGGCGCAGCCGCGCAGGGAACCCAAAGCGCAGCTTTGGGCGGTCCGCTCGAACGCAGTGTTGGACGGCACCGAGACCGTCAGCGAAGGCACGTTGCGCATGACGAAGCCCTTGCCCCTCACAATTGATTTGAACTGAACCAGGCAAGCGGCGCCCGCTACGGCCTGCTACCCTCAATGCCCCGAAACACTAGCACAAGGGCATGGCGCAACAAGGGGCGAGCTCACTCAAGCTCGGAGTGCCGCGCCGGCACTTTGCAACGATCGTGGCAGGTGCCTGCTCGGGCGCGGAACGTCGACTTGGACCGCCCGCCTGAAACCTAAAGAACCGGTGACGTTCAACGTCGTAGTTGTGCGGACGCCGGAGCGGCGCAGCCGCGCAGGGCACCCAAAGCGCAGCTTTGGGCGGTCCGCTCGAACGCAGTGTTGGACGACACCGAGACCGTCAGCGAAGACTCGTTGTGCATGACGAAGCCCTTGCCCCTCATAGTTGATCTGAACTGATCCAGGCCAGCGGCGCTCGCTACGGCCTGCCGCCCTCAATGCCCCGAAACACTAGCACACGGGCATGGCGCGACAAGGGGCGACCTCACGCGTGCTCGGAGTGCGCGGCGACCGCTTTCGCTGACCGCTGCAGTCGCTGGCTCGGGTGACGGACGCCGACTCGGACCGCCCGCCAGAAACACGAAGAACCGGTGACGTTCAACTTTGTTTTCTGGCGCAGTTTTGCGCCATAACTACGGAGGCTGCCGGATAAACAGGCCAGGGTGATGGCAGGGAAACGGCCTTGCCATAACGGTTTCAGCTGCCTATGCTGTATATTCATACAGCATTAAACGGCGATGAAAAACCTCACCCCTTCACTTCCGCCCCTGAAATCGGTTCGCTTGCTCGATCAACTGCGCGAGCGGGTTCGCTATCTTCATTACACCATAAGCACCGAAAAGACATATGTGTATTGGGTGAGGGCCTTCATCAGGTTTCACCGGCTGCGTCACCCGGCCACGATGGGGCGGGTCGAGATCGAGGCTTTTCTGTCCTGGCTGGCCAATGAGCGCAGTGTCGCGGTGTCGACGCACAAGCAGGCGCTGTCGGCGCTGCTCTTTCTTTACAGGCATGTACTCGGCATCGACCTGCCGTGGATGAGCGAGATCGGTCGGCCGCGTACGACGCGCCGTTTACCTGTTGTGCTGTCGCCCGAAGAGGTGAAACGCGTCTTCGAGCGGCTGGACGGCGAGCACCGCCTGTTTGCGCAGTTGCTCTATGGGACCGGCATGCGGCTGACGGAGGGCCTGTGCCTGCGGGTGAAGGATGTCGATTTCGAACGCCTCACGCTCATCGTGCGTGAGGGCAAGGGGCGGAAGGACCGCGCACTGATGCTGCCGCAGTCGCTGGTGCAGCCCCTGCGTGACCAGATGGCGCGTGCCCGGTTGCTGTGGGACGACGACAGACGCGCTGGGCGCGCCGGCGTCGATATGCCGGACGCGATTGCCCGCAAGTATCCGCGTGCAGATGCGTCCTGGGCCTGGTTCTGGGTGTTTCCTCAGGCGGACCATGCGGTGGATCCGCGCAGTGGCGTGGTCCGCCGTCACCACATGTACGACCAGACCTTCCAGCGGGCCTTTCAGCGCGCGGCGCAAAGGTCAGGGCTGCACAAGCCGGCGACGCCGCACACTTTGCGGCACTCCTTCGCCACTGCCCTGCTGCAGTCCGGCTACGACATCCGCACGGTTCAGGATCTGCTCGGCCATGCGGACGTGTCGACCACCATGATCTACACGCATGTGCTCAAGGTCGGGGGCGGCGGCGTGCGCAGCCCTCTGGACGCGCTGCTGGCACCGTCCGCCTGACCGGGCAGGCAGCGGGGCGCGGCTTGCGCGCCCTGGTGTACCCGATGTCAGCCGCCCAGCTTCTTCTTCAGCAGCTCGTTCACCTGCGCCGGGCTGGCCTTGCCTCGGCTGGCTTTCATCACCTGGCCGACTAGGGCGTTGAAGGCCTTTTCCTTGCCGGCGCGGTATTCCTCGACCGACTTCGGGTTGGCGGCCAGCACTTCGTCGATGATGGGTTCGATGGCCGAGGCGTCGGTCACCTGCTTCAGGCCCTGCGCGTCGATGATGGCGTCGGCATCCGGGCCTTCGCCGTTCCACAGCGCGTCGAACACCTTCTTGCCGATGCTGTTCGAGATCGTGTTGTCGGCGATGCGGGCGACCAGGCCGGCGAGCTGGGCCGGGCTGACCGGGCTTTGCGCGATGTCGCGCTCTTCGCGGTTCAGGCGTGCGGCCAGTTCGCCCATGACCCAGTTGGCGAGCGGTTTAGCCAACTGAGTGGCCTGCGCAGCGCCGGCGATGGCGAGCGCGTCGGTGAAGTACTGGGCGGTTTCGCGGCTGGCGGTGATGCCGGCGGCGTCGTAGGCGGACAGGCCGTAGTCCGATTGCAGGCGCGCGGCCAGCGCGGCCGGCAGTTCCGGCATGGCGCGGCGCACTTCGTCCACCCATTCGGCGGCGATCACCAGCGGCGGCAGGTCGGGGTCGGGGAAGTAGCGGTAGTCGTGCGCGTCTTCCTTGCTGCGCATCATGCGGGTTTCACCGCTGTCCGGGTCGAACAGCACGGTGGCTTGCTGGATCTTGTGGCCGTCCTCGATCTGTTCGATCTGCCACTGGATTTCGTAGTCGATCGCCTGCTGCAGGAAGCGGAAGCTGTTCAGGTTCTTGATTTCACGGCGGGTGCCCAGCGGCTCGCCCGGGCGACGTACGCTCACGTTGGCGTCGCAGCGGAAGCTGCCTTCCTGCATGTTGCCGTCACAGATGTCGACCCAGCGCACCAGCGCATGCAGCGCGCGCGCATAGGCCACCGCCTCGGCGCTGGACGACATGTCGGGCTCGCTGACGATTTCCAGCAGCGGCGTGCCGGCGCGGTTCAGGTCTATGCCCGACATGCCATGGAAATCTTCGTGCAGGCTCTTGCCGGCGTCTTCTTCGAGATGGGCACGGGTGAGCCGTACCACTTTCTCGTAAGCCTTGTCACCCTCGCCGACTCGTATCGTCAGCGTGCCGCCCTGCACCACCGGCAGTTCGTATTGGCTGATCTGATAGCCCTTCGGCAGGTCGGGGTAGAAGTAATTCTTGCGCGCGAACACCGAGCGCGGTGCGACGGTGGCGCCGATGGCGAGGCCGAAGCGGATGGCGCGCTCGACGGCGGCGCGATTCATCACCGGCAGCACGCCGGGCAGCGCCAGGTCGACCGGGCTGGCCTGCGCGTTGGGCGCGGCGCCGAAGGCGGTCGAGCTGCCGGAGAAGATTTTCGAGGCCGTGTTCAGCTGGGTATGTGTTTCCAGACCGATCACGACTTCCCAGTTCGCTCTGCTCATGGTGCTTTCTCTCTGTGCTTTACCGGCAGTTGCCGGTCCTGCGGCTCACCAGCGTGGGCCACAGGTAATCGTGTGCGCCGGGCGTGCAGTACGCGGCGCAGTTGCGGTAGGACACGGTCACTTCGTCCTTCTGTTCCCACATGCTGATGGTGCAGGCACCGGCGACCAGCGTGGGCGTGTGATCGAAACTCGTCTGCCGGAAAGCCGACAGATCGAAGCTGCAGCGACCCTTGCTGCCCATGTTCACGTCGGAGGCGAAACGTTCGACCTTCGAATTCTTCACTTCCAGCTGCAGCCGGCCCTCGGTGCCGATGTCGTCGCGGTAGCTGCAGTCGGCCTTCGCCTGCAGCGGCCGCGCGGGAATCGGCAGCGGCTTGGTGCTCTTGATCGGCGGCTTCGGACGCCCCGCTTCCGGCGTCTGTGCCGGCGGCAGCGGTCGCTGTTGCGCCGGCGGCTGTTGCAGGGGGGCGCAAGCGGCAAGCAGCGCCAGCGCCGCGATCAGCGGCAGCGCGAAACGAAGGGTCAAAGCAGTTCGTCCCGCTTCTTGCGCAGACCGTCCGGCATCTTCAGCGAGGTCTTGTCCCAGCCCTCGATGTCGAGCACGCGGTCGAGCGCCTCTTCGAGCAGCGCGTGTGCGCGGAAAACGGCGTCGGCGATGGTGCGATGGCTGTCGGCCATGTCAGGCATTTCGCTCATGCAGTTCATCTGGTACTGGTGCAGGGTGCGCAGCTCCATCATCTGCGCGGCCAGCTGGGCCGGGCAGGCGCACATGTAGATGCCGGCCTGGTCCAATATCAGTTGCAGCTGCGTGCTGCTGTAGCGAAATGTCTGCATCGTGTCAGTTCTCCGGTGTGCGCAGGTGCCAGTCGGTCGCCTGCTGGAACTGGTGGGCGGCGCCCAGCATGCGCGCCTCGTCGAACCAGCGGCCGACGATCTGCAAGCCGACCGGCAGGCCGTCGGCGCCGAAGCCGGCGGGAATGCTCATGCCCGGCAGGCCGGCCAGATTGATCGACGTCGTGTAGATGTCGCCCAGGTACATGGCCAGCGGGTCTTCGTCGTTCTGGCCGATGCGGTACGCGGTGTTCGGCGTCGTCGGCCCCATGATGAGGTCGCACTGCGCAAAGGCCGCTTCGTAATCTTCGGCGATCAGCCGGCGCACCTTCTGCGCCTGCAGGTAGTAGGCGTCGTAGTAGCCGTGCGACAGCACGTAGGTGCCGATTAGGATGCGCCGCTTCACCTCGGCGCCGAAACCCTGGGCGCGCGTCTTTGCGTACATGTCGTCGAGGTTGCCGTACTCGGGGGCGCGGTAGCCGTAGCGCACGCCGTCGAAGCGGCTGAGGTTGGAGCTGGCTTCCGCCGGCGCGATGACGTAGTAGGCCGGCACCGCCATGCCCGAGCGCGGCAGGCTCACCTCGACGGTGACCGCGCCCAGCGTGCGGAAGGTGGCGAGCGCGGCCTCGACCGCAGCGCGCACGTCGGCCGACATGCCGTCGCCGAAGAATTCCTTCGGCACGCCGATGCGCAGGCCTGCCAGCGGCTGCGCCAGCGCGCGGGTGTAGTCCTCGGCCGGGCGCTGCAGGCTGGTCGAGTCTCGTTCGTCGAAACCGGCGAAGGCGTTCAGCAGCAGCGCGCAGTCTTCGGCGGTGCGCGCCATCGGACCGCCCTGGTCGAGGCTGGAGGCGTAGGCGATCATGCCCCAGCGCGACACGACGCCGTAGGTCGGCTTGATGCCGCTGATGCCGCAGAAGGCAGCCGGCTGGCGGATCGAACCGCCGGTGTCGGTGCCGCTGGCGGCCGGCGCCAGGCCGGCGGCGATGGCCGCGGCCGAACCGCCGCTCGATCCGCCCGGCACGTGATCCGTGTTCCACGGGTTGCGCACTGCGCCGTAGTAGCTCGATTCGTTGGTCGAGCCCATCGCGAACTCGTCCATATTCGTGCGGCCCAGCGTGACCAGGCCGGCGGCGCGCGAGCGCTCGATCAGGCCAGCGTCGTAGGGCGCGGCGAAGCTTTCCAGCATCTTCGAGCCGCAGCGGGCGTGCCAGCCGGTCTGGCAGAAGATGTCCTTGTGCGCGATCGGCACCCCGGTCAGCAGGCCGGCCCGACCTTCGGCGCGCAGCGCGTCGGCGGCGCGGGCTTCGGTCAGCGTCTGTTCGTCGTTCAGTTCGACATAGGCGTTCAGCGCGGCGTTGGCGGCGCGGATGCGCGCCAGGTAGTCCTGCGCCAGCTCGACGGCCGACGCTTCGCCTGCCGCCAGCTTCGCGGCCAGCGACTTCACGGTTTCGGGGCTGCTCATACGATCGCTCATTCGATGACTTTGGGCACGAGATACAGGCCGTCCTCGACCGCCGGGGCCACCGCCTGGTAGGCGGCACGGCGGTCGCTTTCGGTCACGCGGTCCTCGCGCAGGCGCAGCACCAGTTCGGTGGCGTGCGCCATCGGCTCGACGCCGGTGGTGTCGATGGCCTGCAGCTGCTCGATCAGGCCAAGCATGGAATTGAGGTGGCTGCGCGTGCGTTCGAGTTCTGCGTCGGGCAGTTCGATGCGCGCCAGCTTCGCAATGTGGCGGACTTCTTGGTCGGTCAGGGACATGGAATGCAGATCCGGGGTGTCAGGTGCCGGGGCACCCGCAGGCAAAGATGTTTCGGTTCAAGGAGCTTATGCACTGTTGGGTTATCATTATGAACCATTCAGGCTGCCCGCCCGGCAGCTGGCCCGAACGTCCGGCCGCCACTCGCGGCCCGGGTCCGACGAAAGCTGCCGCCGGGTCGCCCGCCGCAACACCGCTGCTGACCACACCCGACCCGATTCCTGTTCCGGCCGCTGAGCGGCCGCTTTCATATAAGACCATCCATGTTCGGTTTCCTGCGTTCCTATTTTTCCAATGATCTGGCCATCGACCTCGGCACCGCCAACACGCTGATCTACGTGCGTGGCCAGGGCATCGTGCTGGACGAACCTTCGGTTGTCGCCATCCGCACCGAAGGCGGCCCCAACGCCAAGAAAACCATCCAGGCCGTGGGTCTGCAGGCCAAGCTGATGCTCGGCAAGACGCCGGGCAACATCACTGCCATCCGGCCGATGAAGGACGGCGTGATCGCCGACTTCACGGTGACCGAGCAGATGCTCAAGCAGTTCATCAAGAAGGTGCACGACTCGCGCCTGTTCTCGCCGTCGCCGCGGATAATCATCTGCGTGCCCTGCGGCTCCACCCAGGTCGAGCGCCGCGCCATCCGTGAATCGGCGCTCGGTGCCGGCGCCAGCCAGGTGTACCTGATCGAGGAACCGATGGCGGCCGCGATCGGCGCCGGTCTGCCGGTGTCGGAAGCGACCGGCTCGATGGTGGTCGATATCGGCGGCGGCACCACCGAAGTCGGCGTGATCTCGCTCGGCGGCATGGTGTACGCCGGCAGCGTGCGCGTCGGCGGCGACAAGTTCGACGAAGCCATCATCAATTACATCCGCCGCAACTACGGCATGCTGATCGGCGAAACCACCGCCGAGGCGATCAAGAAGGAAATCGGCTCCGCCTTCCCCGGCTCCGAGGTGAAGGAGATGGAAGTGAAGGGCCGCAATCTGGCCGAAGGCATCCCGCGCAGCTTCACCATTTCGTCGAACGAAATTCTCGAGGCGCTGACCGAGCCGCTGAACCAGATCGTGTCGGCGGTGAAGAGCGCACTCGAACAGACCCCGCCGGAACTGGGCGCCGACATCGCCGAGCGCGGCATGGTGCTGACCGGCGGTGGCGCGCTGCTGCGCGACCTCTACCGTCTGCTGATGGAAGAGACCGGCCTGCCGGTGGTGGTGGCCGACGACCCGCTCACCTGCGTGGTGCGCGGCTCCGGCACCGCGCTGGAGAAGATGGACCAGCTCGGCAGCATCTTCGCCAACGAGTGATCCAGCCCGTGACGTCCCGCCTGCTCACGCCCGCCTCGCCGCTGGCGCGGCGGGACGCCCGCCGCGCGGTGTGCGCGGCACCTTCGTGACGGTTTCCTGATTCATGGCTTCACCGGTCGCCGGACATTCCCCACCGCCGTTCTTCCGGCGCGGCCCGGCGCCGCTCGTGCGCCTCGTGCTGCTGGCCAGCGCTTCGCTCACGCTTATCGTGGTCGACTACCGGCTGCATTACCTCGAACTGGTGCGCCAGGCGCTGTCGGTGGTGACCACGCCGCTGCAGGTCGCCGCCGGCATGCCGGTGGCCGGCGTCCGTTCGGCCGGTGAGTACTTCGCCGACCTCGCCCGGCTGCAGGCGGAAAACGCGCAGCTCAGGCGCGAACACACCGAACTGGCGACGATACGGCTGCGCCAGGAACAGCTGGACCAGGAGAACACCCGGCTGCGCGCGCTGCTCGACATGCGCGAGCGGGTGAAGGTCGATGCGCGCGTCGCCGAGGTGATCTACGCGGTGCGCGACCCGTTCTCGCGTCGCGTCGTCGTAGACAAGGGCCTCACCCACGGCATCGAGCCGGGCAGTCCGGTGGTGGACGACGTCGGCGTGATCGGCCAGGTCACCCGCGTCTATCCGCTCAACGCCGAGGTCACCCTCATTTCCGACAAGGACCAGGCGCTGCCGGTGCAGGTCGCCCGCACCGGCGTGCGCGCGGTCATGTTCGGCGCCGGCAGCGGCACGCTGGAACTGCGCTACCTGGCGGCCGACGTCGATCTGCGCGAGGGCGACCGCATCGTCACCTCCGGCCTCGACGGGGTGTTCGTGCCCGGTCTGCCGGTGGCGCGCGTGAAGTCGGTCGACCGCGACGGCGAAGGCGGCTTCGTGCGCATCCTCTGCGTGCCGATCGCTGGCGTCGAGGCGCATTCGGCCGTGCTCATCATGGCGCCCGGCAAGCCGGTGCAGCCCGACAGCGTGCTGCCGGCCGCCGCCGCGCCGCAGGAGGCGAAGAAATGAACCAGCCCTCCTTCAGTTCGCGCCGCATCCTGCGCCCAGTCCGTCCGTGGTTCGTCTGGCTGTCGTTGCTGGTCGCCCTGCTGCTGAACCTGATGCCGCTCGGCCGCGCCTTCTGGCTGCCCGACTGGGTGGCGCTGGTGCTGTGCTTCTGGTGCGTGCGCGAGCCGCTGCGCGTAGGCATGGGCAGCGCCTTCGTGATGGGTGTCGTGATGGACGTCGGCTACGGCAGCCTGATGGGTCAGCACGCGCTCGCCTACGTGCTGCTCGCCTACGCGGCGACCACCTTCTCCCGCCGCATCCTGTGGTTCGGCCCGCTGCGCCAGTCGCTGCACGTGCTGCCTATGCTGGTCGGCGCGCAGTGCGTGATGCTGCTGGTGCGGCTGGCCGGCGACGCCGAGTTTCCCGGCCTCGAATACTTCGCCGGCGCGCTGATCGCGACGCTGCTGTGGCATCCGATCAGCTTCGTGCTGCTGCTGCCGCAGTACCGGCCGGAGAACAAGGACGAGAACCGGCCGATATGAGTGCCCCCACGCTCACTTCGTTCGCTCGGGAGGGCCGGCTTTGCACAGCCGACCCGTTCAGCAGGCGCAGCGCATGCGCTGCGAAACCCCTGCTTCACCCCCGCCATGGGGGCTGCGCTCGTTCCACGGTCGGCTTTGCACAGCCGACCGGTTGCGCGGGCGGCGAGCAGTGCTCGCCGAAACCCCCGCTACACCCTTGGGGCGGCCCTGCGCGCGGCGCCTCGGCCTCTACGCTCACGTCGTTTCGTTCGCTCCGGAGTGCCGGCTTTGCACAGCCGGTCCGTTCGCCCGGCACGACGCGTGACTGACAAGGGTCCCTCCTGCGCATGACCGACCTGAACAGCCCGGAACTGCAGCTCGTCCGCTTTCGCCGCCGCGTGTACTTCGCCGGTGCGCTGGTGCTGGTGTGCTTCGCGCTGCTGTTCTCGCGCTTCTTCTGGCTGCAGGTGGTCCGGCACGACTACTACGCCACCCGCGCCGAGGACAACCGCATCGCGCTGTTGCCGGTCACGCCGAATCGCGGCCTCATCATCGACCGCAAGGGCGAGGTGCTGGCGCGCAACTACTCGGCCTACACGCTGGAAATACAGCCCTCGCGCGTGGCCGATCTCGAAACGACGATAGACGAGCTGGCGCAGCTGGTGAATATCGAGGCGCGCGACCGCAAGCGTTTCCGCAAGCTGATGGACGAGTCGCGCAACTTCGATTCGCTGCCGATACGCACCCGGCTGACCGACGAGGAAGTGGCGCGCTTCATCGCCCAGCGCTATCGCTTCCCCGGCGTCGAGGTGAGGGCGCGGCTGTTCCGCCAGTACCCGAACACCGAACTGGCCTCGCACGTGCTCGGCTACATGGGCCGCATCAACCGGCGCGACGCCGAGCGCATAGAAGAGGCGGGCGTGGCCGACAACTACCGCGGCACCGACCACATCGGCAAGAGCGGGTTGGAGCTGTCGTACGAGAGTGATCTGCACGGCGTCACCGGCTTCGAACAGGTCGAGGTGACCGCCGCCGGTCGCGCGGTACGCGTGCTGTCGCGCACGCCGCCGCAGAACGGCAACAACTTGCGGCTGACGCTGGACGCCGGCCTGCAGCGCGTGGTCGAACAGGCCTTCGGCGAGCGGCGCGGTGCGCTGGTGGCGATCGAACCGTCGTCCGGCGGCGTGCTGGCGCTGGTGAGCAAGCCCACCTTCGATCCCAATCTGTTCGTCGATGGCATCGACAGCGCCAATTGGGAGGCGCTGAACACCTCGGCCGACCACCCGCTGCTGAACCGCGCCATCTATTCGGCCTACCCGCCCGGCTCGACCTTCAAGCCCTTCATGGCGCTCGGCGCGCTGACCGCCGGCAAGCGCACGCCGCAGTTCGCCATCGCCGACCCCGGCCACTTCGACTTCGGTGGCCACCGCTTCCGCGACGACAAGGTGGGCGGTCACGGCTCGGTGGACATGCACAAGTCCATCGTCGTGTCGTGCAACACCTATTACTACCGTCTGGCCGCCGACTGGGGCATAGACGGCATCGCCGGCTTCATGGCGCAGATGGGCCTGGGCAGCCGCACCGGCATCGACATCGAGGGCGAGGCGACCGGCGTGCTGCCGTCGCCGGAATGGAAGAAGAAGCGCTTCAAGAAGCCGGAACAGCAGAAGTGGTACGCCGGCGAAACGATTTCGGTCGGCATCGGTCAGGGCTACAACGCCTATACGATGCTGCAGCTGGCGCACGCGGTGTCGATACTGGCGGCCGACGGCGTCGTCTACAAGCCGCATCTGGTGAAGCAGGTCGAGAACGTGCGCACCGGCGCAGTACGCGAGATCGAGCCGCAGCCGACGCGGCGGGTGAACCTGAAGCCGGAGCACATCGCGGTGATCAAGCAGGCGATGGAAGACGTGAACAAGGCCGGCACCGGTGCCCGTGCCTTCGCCGGCGCGCCCTATGTTGCCGCCGGCAAGACCGGCACCGCGCAGGCCTTCTCGCTGCGGGGTGCGCAGTATCGCGGCGGCAAGCTGGCGGAAAAGCTGCGCGACCACGCGCTGTTCATCGCCTATGCGCCGGCCGACGACCCGAAGATCGCGCTCGCGGTCATCGTCGAGAACGCCGGCTTCGGCGCTCAGTCGGCGGCGCCGATCGCGCGCCAGGTGTTCGATTACTACCTGCTGGGCAATACGCCGGCAGGCCCTGCACCGGAGGATGCCGATGCAACTGACAGCGAGTAGATGGTCGGCGCTGCGCGAGCGCATCTTCGGCCTGCTGTCGGCGCTCGATCCGCCGCTGCTGGCGATCACCTTCGTGCTGCTGTCGCTGGCGACGCTGGTGATGGCCAGCGCCACCGCCGACTTCTCCTTCCGCTTCGACGCCCATCTGGTCAATCTCGCGGTCGCCCTCGGCGTCATGCTGGTGGTGGCGCAGATTCCGCCGCTGCGCCTGATGCAGCTGGCGCTGCCCTTCTACGTCGTCGGCGTCGTGCTGCTGATCGGTGTCGAACTGTTCGGCGAAACGTCGAAGGGCGCGCAACGCTGGCTCAACATCGGCTTCACCCGGATACAGCCGTCGGAAATGCTGAAGATTTCGGTGCCGCTGATGCTGGCCTGGTACTTCCACCGGCACGAGGCGCAGTTGCGGCTGCGCGACTTCCTGGTGGCGCTGGTCATCCTGCTGATACCGGTCGGCCTCATCTTCCACCAGCCGGATCTGGGCACTGCCATCCTGGTGCTGGCGGCCGGCGTATTCGTCATCTTCTTCGCCGGCCTGTCGTGGAAGCTCATCATCCCGGTGCTCGCGATCGGCGTGGTCGGCATCGCGACGCTGGCGGTCGAGGGCGACGCGATGTGCGCCGAAGGCGTCGAGTGGCCGGGCTTCAAGGCCTACCAGCGGCAGCGCGTGTGCACGCTGCTCGATCCGACCTCCGACCCGCGCGGCAGCGGCTTCCACATCATCCAGTCCAGCATCGCCATCGGTTCCGGCGGCGTGTTCGGCAAGGGCTGGAAGGAAGGCACGCAGACCCATCTCGAATTCGTGCCCGAGCGCCACACCGACTTCATCTTCGCCGTGATGGCCGAGGAGTTCGGCCTGCTGGGTGCGGTGGTGCTGCTGCTTATCTATATGGCGATGATAGGGCGCGGCCTGATGATCGCCGCCCGCTCGCCACTGCTGTTCGGTCGCCTGCTGGCCGGCGCGATTTCGCTGTCCTGCTTCACCTATGCCTTCGTGAACATGGGCATGGTGACCGGCGTGCTGCCGGTGGTCGGCGTGCCCTTGCCCTTCGTGAGTTACGGCGGCACCGCACTGGTGACGCTGTGCATCGGCCTCGGGCTGCTGATGTCGATCGAGGCGCACCGGCGCCGGCGGCGGGAGCGTTGATCGTGCACATCCGTGGCCTGCTCGCGCTGCTGTCGGCCGCCGCCGTGCTCGCCGGCTGTGCCGGTGCGCCGCCGGTGACCGAGGTCGAGCCGGACCCGGCGCCGGTCGTGCGTACACCGCCGGGCGAGGCGGCGAAGCCGGCGCCACCGCCGGCCGCCCGGCGCGGCGGCGGCTACTATCTGGACGACGGCCCGGGCGACAACGCGCCGGACGCCGCCACGCTGGCCGCCATCCCCGACGCCGTGCCGCGCGACGAACCCTTGCACCGCTTTGCCAACCGGCCATACAGCGCACTTGGCATGCGCTTCGTGCCGATGACCGAAGCGAAGCCTTTCCGTCAGCGGGGCCGGGCGTCCTGGTACGGCCGCAAGTTCCACGGCCAGAAGACCTCCATCGGCGAGGTGTACGACATGTACGCGATGACCGCCGCGCACGCGACACTGCCGATTCCGAGCTACGCCCGCGTCACCCATCTGGCCAGTGGCCGCTCGGTCGTCGTGCGGGTGAATGACCGCGGCCCGTTCAAGCCGGGCCGGGTGATCGACCTGTCGTGGACCGCCGCCGCCAAGCTTGGCTACGTGAACGACGGCAGTGCCGAAGTCGAGGTCGAGGCGGTGTTCGCCGAAGGCAGCCCGGGCGACCTGCTGGCGCGTCGCGCCGCCGGACGGCCGGAAGTGCAGCGCACGCCGCCGGTCGAGCGTGCCGCCGCCGATGCGGACGTGATTGCCGCACTGTCGGCCGAAGCCGCGCCAGCGGCGGCCGACACCGGTCACTGGCTGCAGCTGGGCGCCTTTGCCGGCCTCGACAACGCGCAGGCGCTGAGCCGGCGTGTCGTCGACGGGCTGGCCGAACTGGCCGACCGGGTGCGGGTGAACAGTGACGGCAGCCGCCACCGCGTGCAGGCCGGTCCCTTCGCCAGCCGCGAAGCGGCC
Organism: Methyloversatilis discipulorum; assembly: GCF_018780585.1. GTDB lineage: Bacteria > Pseudomonadota > Gammaproteobacteria > Burkholderiales > Rhodocyclaceae > Methyloversatilis > Methyloversatilis discipulorum_B. The sequence goes on from NZ_JADMJL010000050.1 coordinate 17,995, forward strand.
GAATCGGCCGCCCGCCTGCTGCGCGACCGGCTGGGTCTGGACGCGCTGCTCATCGCGCGCTGAGCGCGCACACCCGGGTCCACTGCGTCTGCGCCGGCCACTGGCCGCGCGCACTGGCGCGTCCGTCCTTGATCACCACCCAGCCCTGCTGACCGTAGTGCGGCAACGCCCGCCGGGCCGCCGTCAGCGCGTCGGCGTCGCGCGCGGCGACCAGCGCCAGCGTGCCGCCGGCGGCGCTGCGCTGGGCCCAGGCCACCACGTCGCCGTCGCGCGGGCGGGCTGGCAAGCCGTGCTGGGCCAGCCAGCGGTCGAGGTCGGCGCTGCGGCCGATCACCATGCGGGCGCTGCGCCCGGGTGCGGCGTCTGCGCCCAGCCGCGGCGGCGGCGCGTCCAGCCAGTCGCCGACCAGTGCGTCGGCCGCCGCGCCGAAGCGTGCGTCACCGCCGTCGAGCACGGTCAGCGCCAGCGTGCTGTCCAGCGTCGCCTCGCGCAGGATGGGCGGTGCCTCGCCCGGGCGCAGCCGGCGCGCGGTGCGGAAGTCCGGGTCGACCGCCAGCTCGGCGCAGCCCTTCAACGGCAGCGTGAAGGACTGCTGCGGCCGGTCGACCGTCAGCGTTTCGATGCGCAGCGCGCCGCTGTCCGGGTCGCGCAGGTGCAGCGGCAGGCCGGGCGGATAGGGCGGCGCCGGCTGCGCCAGCGTCAGCGTCACGCTGTCGGTACCGGGTCTGACCCCGTCCAGTCGCGGTTCGGCCAGACCGCGGCCCTCTACCCATTCGGCGAAGAAGCGGCGCAGGTCGCGGCCGGACGCCTGCTCGAAAGCGAGGCGCAGATCGTCCCAGCCGGCGCGGCGGTGACGATGGGTGGACCAGAAGGTGCGCAGCGCGCGGTCGAAGGATGCCGTACCCAGCGTGTCGCGCAGCATCAGGAACACCAGGGCCGCCTTGTGATAGCCGATGGCTTGCGACGCGTCGTGCGTGCGGCCGCCGAAGTCGGCCAGGCTGTCGTGCGCTGCCGGCGCCAGCGCCGACAGGCCGCGCAGCCAGTCCAGGCGCAGCGTGCGCCACGTCGTCGCCCTGTGCTTCGCGCTGCGCGTAGTCGGCGACGAAAGTGGTCAGGCCTTCCGACCAGTTGCCGCTGTCCGGCGCCAGATGCACGCCGTTGCCCCACCAGTTGTGCGCGATCTCGTGCGGCAGCGAGGTGTGGCGGATGAAGGGCAGGCGCAGCACGTCGATGCCGAGGTAGGTGAGGCCGGCCATGCCGAAGCCGGTCGGCGTCGGCGACGAGGCGATGCTGAAGCGGCTGTACGGGTAGTCGCCGAAGCGTGCCTCGAACTGCGTCAGTGCCTGCGCCGCGGCGTCGAGATAGCCCTCGGCTTCGGCCGCCAGTTCCGGATGGAACAGCGTGACCAGCGTCAGCGTGCGGCCGTCGCGGGCGCGCAGCGCGCGCGTCGTCTGCTGCCACGGGCCGGCCATCAGGTCGGCGCCCTCGCCGTCCTGGCGCGCGTCGAAGCGCTGACTGCGGCGGCTGTCGCGCACCGTGTCCTGCGTCAGGTCGCCCGGCGCCAGCGCGCGTTGTGTGGCGGGCAGGTCGACGGTGAGCGCGTAGCGGTGCAGCAGCGGGCCAGCGCTGTCATAGGGCAGCGGATACCAGGCGCCGCCGGCCGGCAGGAAGCTGCCTGCTTCGCCGATCTGTGGCGCGAAGGCGGTCAGCGTGTCGCGATGGCGGGCGGCGCTGTCCGGCGCCTGTGCGCGGATCTGCCAGCGCAGTTCGAGCTGGCGTTCGCGCGGGGCAGCGGCGAGGTCGATGCGCCACTGCCCGCCGTCGCGCGCCGCGCTCAGCGGGCGGCCGTCGAGCTGCATCAACTCGATGCGGTGGGCGCCGTCCATGCGCAGCGCCACTGCTTCGCCGGCCGGCAGCACGATGCGGGCGGCGGCGTCCAGCGTGCCGCTGGCCGGCGCCAGCCGGGCGGTGATCGCATACTGCGGTGCGGCCAGCGCGCTGCCGCAGCACAGCGTGCAGGCGACGGCCAGCCGGTGCAGCGCGCGCATCAGTGCCGGGTGTCCTGTACCGCCGGCACGATGCCGAACACGGCGTCGGCAACGCCGGCGACCAGATCGCCGCAGTCGGCGTCGCTGTCCCACGGCAGCAGGCTGCCGACATCGGCCACGCCGAGTGCGCGCAGCTGGTGTTCGACGCCGTGACCGTGGATGACGTGGCCGCTGCCCATCAGGCCGACCACCAGCGCCTGCGGGTGTTCGCGCGCCGCCGCCACCAGCGCCTCGGCCATCGCACGGTCCCACAGCAGCTGGCCCTGCATGAAGCGCACGAACGCCTCGTTCGACGCCGCCTGCGCCTGCGGCATGTGATCGCTCCAGATCTGCTTGAGCCAGTTGCGGTAGTTGTCCGGAGCCTCGGCCGGATCACCGACGCCTTCGCGCCGGGCGGGCGGTACGCCGGCAAGACCCCGCTTCGACACCTCGCGCACCACCTGGCGTTCGATGTTCAGCGCGCGCATCGGCAGCCGGTGCTCGCGCGCGAAGCGGAAGATGCCGGCGTACAGCGCCGGTGGCACGCCCCAGGTGCGCTTCCAGCCGGTGCGCTCGAACAGCGCCGTCTCGTCGAGGTCGCCACGCACCCAGGCGTCGAGCACCGGCTGGGCGTTGCGCGGCAGCATTTCCAGGCCGATCACCATCTGCGGGCGCCGCGCGTGCAGCGCGCGCAGCGTGTCGAGCTGCCAGTCATGGTGAGCGGCGACGTCGTGCGTTTCGCCGAGCAGCAGCACGCTCTGTGCGCTGGCGCGGGCGAGCACGCTGCCGGCGTCGAGTTCACCCTTGCCCGGAGCGATCCAGCGGCCCGGCGGGACGCACTGGGCGGCAAGGGCGGGCTGCAGGAAGGCCACAAGAATGAGGCCGAAGCGGAGCAGGCGTGTCATCGTGGTCGACGAGGGTTAAGGGCTGGGCGGTGGACGTCGCGCCGCGTCCATCGTTCCTTGTGCCGATAGGTCGCGGTGCCGGAAGGACGCTAAGATGCGCCGACCATTCACTGCCGCAGCATATCGTGTCTGCATCTCCGCGCGCCTCGTTGCACCCGCTCCGCTACGTCGCCAGCGCGGCCGCCTGTGCACTGGCGACCCAGGTCGATCCGCTGCTCGGCCTGTCCGACGGCCAGCCGCCGGTTCTGCAGATCGGCCTCGGCGTTGCCTTCGCCGTGGTACTGCTGTTCGGCCTCGCCCACGCGCTGCCGGTCATGCTGGTGACGCTGGTGCAGGGCGTGCTGGCCGGGCAGACGCCGCTGGCAGCGACGCTGAATGCGGCACTGATCGGCGTCCTGGTCTGCGTCGGCACGCAGGTGCTGCGCACCTTCCCGCTGCAGCCCTACCCGCGCATGCGCGCCGACCACTACGCCTGGTTCATCGGCGTTGCGCTGCTGCTGGCCATCGCCCGCGGCGCCAGCGACGCCTGGACGTCGGGCGCCCCCTTCTATCTGTCGGACTGGACGCTGCACGCGGCCGCCCACTTCGCCGGCACGCTGCTGGTGGTGCAGCTGGTCGCCGGCTGGATCGGCCGCCTGCAGCTGCAGCGGCTGATCGCCGACCTGCTGACCGTGCTGCCCTGGCTGCTGCTGACGCTGGGCGTGACGGCCGCCCTCTTCCTGCGCGTGCTCGATGGTCCCGAGCCCTACATGCTCGTGCTGCCGGCGGTTTTGGTGTGGTCGGCGATCCGCCTCAAGGTGCGCTGGATGAGCCTGTTGCTGGTGCTGATGAACGCGGTCGCGCTGTACGGCACGCAGACCGGACTCGGCCCCTTCGGCAGCGAGACGCCGCTGCGCGCGCTTCTGCTGCTGCAGGCCTTCGTCATCACGATGTCGATCGCGCCCTATTCGCTGTCGATCACGCTGAACGAGCGCGCCGCCGCGTCGCGTCGCGCGCGTACCCGTGAGGCGCAGCTGCTCGACCTGTTCGACGGCTCGATCCAGGGCATCCTGATCCATCGCCAGTTCCAGCCGCTGTACGCCAACCGGCGCGCGGCTGAACTGCTCGGCTTCCAGTCGGTAGCCGACCTGATGGGGCAGCACTCGCTGGCCGACATGGTGGTGGCCGACGACCTGCCGGTCATTTCCAGCGACAGCAACCGCCGCCTGCTCGCCTCCGGCCGTGTGCTGCCGATGCAGCTCGACGTCGTGCGCATCGACGGCCAGCGGCGCACGCTGGATTCGGTCATCCGCCAGGTCAGCTGGGACGGCGCCCAGGCCATCCAGGCCACCTTCATCGACGTGACCGACGACCTGCGTGCGCGGCGCGAACAGCGCGCACGGCTCGAACGGCAGGACGGCCAGCTCGCGGCCATCATGCGCCTCAGCGTCGATCATGCACTGTCGGCCGGTGACGACGCTGCGCTCGCGACGCTGACCGAGGTGGTTGCCGACGCGCTGTCGGTGAGCCGCGCCGGCGTGTGGCGGCTGGACGTCGACACCGGCCGGCTGCGCTGCATGGACCTGTACGACCGCCGCCGGATCGACGTTGATCGCGGCCATGTCTCCGGCGCCGTGCTGGCGGCGTCCGCCTTCCCCGACTATTTCGCCGCGTTGCGCAGCGGCCGCACCATCGCTGCCGCCGATGCGCGCCGCGATCCGCAGGTGCACGAATTCACCGGCGGTTACCTCGACGCCGAGGGCGTCAGCGCCATGCTCGACGCGCCGGTCTTTCTCGACGGCCGGTTGGCTGGCGTCGTCTGTCTCGAACATACCGGCGACGTGCGCGAGTGGGCGCACGACGAACAGCGCTTCGCCGGCGAGGTGGCGACCTTGCTCGGCCGCTTCCTGGTCGCGCGCGAGCGGCACCGGGCGCAGGCGGAGCAGGTCAGGCTGTCGGCCATCCTCGACGCGACGCCGGACTACGTGTCCACGGTGGACACCGATCTGCGCATCACCTACCTGAATCTGTCCGCGCGGCGCACGGTCGGCCTGACCGGCTCTGGCCTGCCCGACAAACTGCTGGTGGGCGATCTCTACCCGCCGGATGCCTACCGTCACTACCTCAAGATCGAGCTGCCGGCGGTCATGAAGGACGGCATCTGGGTCGGCGAGACACGGCTGCGAAAGCACGGTGGCGGCAGCGTGCCGATGTCGGCGGTACGCGTCGCCCACCGCGACGCCGATGGCCGGGTGCAGTTCATTTCCAGCGTGCTGCGCGACATCAGCGACATCAAGCGCAACGAACAGGCACTGCGTGTGGCCAACGAAACGCTGGAACAGCGGGTGAGCGAACGCACCGCGGAACTTGCGCAGGCCAACGAGCGACTGAAGGATCTCGACCGGCTGAAATCGATGTTCATTGCTTCGATGTCGCACGAACTGCGCACCCCGCTCAATTCCATCATCGGCTTCACCGGTGTGGTGCTGGCCGGCATGGCGGGCGAGCTGAACACGCGCCAGCACGACCAGCTCACCCGGGTCTATGGCTCGGCCAGGCACCTGCTGGCGCTGATCACCGACGTGATCGACATATCGAAGATCGAAGCCGGCTTCATCGACGTGTTCGAGGAGCGCTTCGAGGTCGAGGCGGTGATCGACGAGGCGGTGCAGTCGGTGACGCCGGCCGCGCGCGAGAAGAAGCTGGACATCGAGGTGCGCGTGCCACCGGGCATCCTGGTCCAGGCGGACCGCCGCCGGCTGCTCCAATGCATACTGAATTTCGTGAGCAACGCGGTAAAGTACACCGTCGAAGGAACCATCACTGTGGAGGCGAGCGTGCGTGGCAGCTGGCTCGACATCAGCGTCGAGGATACGGGCATCGGCATGGACGATACCGGGCTGGCCCGTCTTTTCCAGCCCTTCGAACGCATCGATTCCCACCTGCGCGTGAAGACGCCCGGTACCGGGCTCGGTCTCTACCTGACGCGCAAGATCGCCACCGAACTGCTGTCCGGCAGCGTCGACGTGCAGAGCACGCCGGGCGTGGGCAGCCGCTTCACGCTGCACCTGCCGCGCGAGGGCTCGGGCCGTGCGACGGAGGGCAGCCGTCCGTGAAGACCGCGCTGGTGATCGAGGACAACGAGAACAACCTCGAACTGATCACATTCATCCTGCACGCCGGAGGGTACGGTACGCGCTGCGCGATGACCGGGCTGGAGGGGGTTGCCGAGGCGCTGCGCGAGCGCCCGGATTTCATCCTGCTCGACATCCAGCTGCCGGACATCGACGGTATCGAGGTCGCCCGCCGCATCCGCGCGGCCGAGGGCTGGCCGCCGATTCCGATGATCGCCATCACCTCGTTCGCGATGGCCGGTGACCGCGAGCGCGTGCTGGCCGCCGGCTGCAACGGCTACATCGAAAAACCCATCGACCCGCTGCGGGTGATGAAACAGATCGAAGACGTACTGGCCCGAGCCTGATGGACATCCTGATCGCCGAAGACGACGAGAACTCTCGCCTGATGCTCAGCGCCGCGCTGGAATCGCGCGGCCACGCCGTGCGCACCGCGGCCGACGGGCGCGCCGCGCTCGAACTGGCCAAGGCGCAGCCGCCCGACCTCATCGTGTCCGACATCCTGATGCCGGAACTCGACGGCTACGGCCTGTGCCGCGCGGTGCGTGCTCACCCGCAGCTGGCCGCCATCCCGTTCGCCTTCTACACCGCCACCTTCACCGACCGCCGCGACGAGGAACTGGCCTACCGGCTGGGCGCCGACCGCTTCCTGGTCAAGCCCTGCGAGATCGGCGCCCTGATCGCCGAGCTGGAGGCGCTGGGCAGCCGTGGCCCGCAGCGACCGGTGGTCGGCGATGCCGACGCGCTGTACGCCGAGCGACTGCGCGACAAGCTGGACAAGAAGATCAACGAGCTCGAAGCCGAACGCACGCGGCTGCGCGATTTCGCCGAGGCGGCGGCCGACTGGTTCTGGGAAACCGACGCCGAGCGCACCATTGTGTACACGTCGGACGGCGCCTGGCCGCTGCGCGGCCTGTCGCTGAACGCGTTGTTCGCGATGCGCCGGCCCGGCCCGCAGCGGCACGACGACATCGCGCTGCTGACGCAGGAATTCCGTCCCTTCCGCGACATCGTGATCGACTGGCGACAGCAGGACGGCGGCGTGCGCATCATGGCGCTGTCCGGCCGTCCGTGGCGCGATGCGGCGGGCCAGATCGGCGGCTACCGCGGCAGCGCCCGCGACGTCAGCCGCCAGGTCAAGGCGGAAGAGGATCTGCGCGCGCTCAATCACGAGCTGGACGAGCGCGTGCGCAGCCGCACCTCCAGCCTGAAGGCCGCGTTCGAGGAACTGGAAAGCTTCAGCTACTCGGTGTCGCACGATCTGCGCGGCCCGCTGCGCGCCATTCACGGCTTCGCCAGCGTGCTGGAGTCGGAAATGACACGGCCAGACGTGAGCGGCCTGGGCAAGGCGAGTTTCGACGCGCTGTCGCGCATCCTGCGCGCCGCGTTGCGCATGGAGCATCTGGTCGACGACCTGCTCGAACTGTCGCGCGTGACGCGGATGCCGCTGCAGCGCCAGCCGGTCGACCTCAGCGCGCTGGCGCAGGAGATCGCCGACACGCTGCACGCCAGCGACCCGCGGCGCGACTGCGCCATCGTCATCCAGCCCGGCATGCTGGTGGCTGGCGACGTCGGCCTGCTGCGGATCGCACTCGACAACCTGCTGCGCAACGCGTGGAAGTTCTCGTCGCCGGTGCCGCACGGGAGCATCGAGGTCGGCGCCGAAGGCCGCGGTCAGCAGGCGGTGATCTACATACGCGACAACGGCGTCGGCTTCGACATGGCGCACGCCGACAAGCTGTTCAATCCCTTCATCCGGCTGCATCGCGAGGGTGAGTTCGAAGGCACCGGCATCGGCCTGGCGCTGGTCCAGCGCATCATCCGCCGCCACAACGGCCGCGTCTGGGCGCGGGCCGAGCCCGGCAAGGGCGCCACCTTCTGTTTCACGCTGGGCGAGAGCGACGCCGAACTGCCACCGATCGCCGCCTGAGGTTCAGTTTCCGCTGTCGAGCGGCAGCGCGTCGACGCCCAGCGCGCGGATGCGCTTGCGCCAGCCGCGGAAGGCCTTCGCGCCGAGCGGCACCACGTGCAGCGACACCGGATAGTCCGCCGCCGCCAGCGTCCGCGCCAGCTTGCCGAGCGCTTCTTCGCTGCGCAGCCAGCGCCGTGTCATGTCGAAAGCCAGCACGTAGGCACGCGCCCGCGGGTCGGCGGCGATCGGTCGGCGCAGCAGGAAGACGCGGGCGAGGCGATCGACGTGCGGCAGCACGGCGCGCACGATGTCCGCTTCGGTCTCCGGCGACAGGTCGTGCCGACCGAGTTCGCACTTCGGGTCCAGCGTGTCCATTTCGTGCTGCACGCCGGCGAGATGTGCCTGCAGTCTTTCCCAGCGTTCGCGGTACAGGTCGGCGCGCACCGGGTCGCGCGTGCGCAGCCAGCGCCAGATCGTTTCGCAGCCGGCGAGTATCGCGTCGGCGTGGGCCTGCATCACCGCCTCGATGTCGTCGATGCCGCCGGCGTCATCGGCGTCCAGTTTCAGATCGCCGAGCGCGAAGCGGGCCGCAAGGTGGTCCGGCGCCCGCGCCAGCAGCGCCTCGATGGCCGGCCGCCGGTCGGCATCCGGTTCCAGTTCTGCAGTCAGCTGCAGCAGCGTCCATTCATCCTCGACGCTGCGTTCGCCGTTTTCACGCAGCGCCTGCAACTGCTGCAGGCGTTCGGCCAGATAGCTGTTGCGCTCCTGCCAGCGCGTGCGTACGTCGTCGCGCCAGCGGGCGTCGAGTACGCCGGCCAGCCGTGGCAGCGCGTCGCCCAGCCAGCGCTCGGCCGCGGTCGTGCCGATCGCCGGCAGGACGGGTGACGGCGCTTCGCCCAATGCGCGCAGGCGGTCGTTCAGGCAGGGGTGGGTGTCGCCGTAGCCGGTGCTTTCCTGCAGTACCTCGTCGCGGTAGCGGCAGGCGCGCGCTTCGTCGAGCGACGACAGCGCGCGTCGCCATTCGCCGCTCAGTGCGGAAGGCGGCTCCGCCTGCAGGCGGGCCAGACGGTCTATGCCGGGCCAGAAATCCTGCGCCTCGAAGCGCGCGGCGACGCCCACCCGCTGCAGCGCACGGGCGGCTGCGGCGGCACCGACCAGTTCGGCCGACGAGCGGTCGGCCTGGTATTCGTTGGCGCGCGCCATCACGAACGAGTAGGCGTTGAACCACGGTGCGTACCAGTCGAACAGCCGGGCGACGAGGCGGCTGCCCCAGTCGTCCCATGTCTGCGCCATCGACTGCATCTGTCCCCAGGCGCCACGCAGGCGGTAGATGAAGGCGCCGAAGCGGCCGTGGTCGCCAGCCAGATGACCGTATTCGTGGGCGACCACCGCCAGCGCCTCGTCCTCGTCCAGCGTCTGCAGCAGCGGCAGGCCCAGTATCAGGTAGTGCCGGTTCCAGCCGAACAGGCCGAGCCGCGGATGCTGCACGACGGCCGCGTTGAGCTGATCGACCAGCAGCACGTGATGGAAGACGGGCCCGTTCATCCGTCGCTGCATGTCGTCGAGGCGCTCGAACAGACGGGGCGCATCCTCGCGCTTGATCTCCAGGCCCTCCGGTGCCGGGAAGCGCGCCAGCAGCATGCGGAAGGACGTCTTCAGCAGCAGCCACAGCGGCAGCGCGAGCAGGATGAGGGCCTTGCCCAGCTTCAGCGCGATCAGCGCCACCGCGCCACCGCCCTTGAACAGCATCAGTACGACGCCGGCCAGCGCACCGACCATCAGCAGGGCCATGCCGAGCACGACGGCCAGGATGACGAAGCCGAGCAGCGCCACCGCCGCCACGCGCGCGCGATAGCCCGACGGGTTGCGCGCGGCCACCGCTTCGAGGCGGTGGATCAGCTGTTCGAAACGCGATACGTCCATGCATCCATCCCTGTCCCCGGAAAGGACGATGAAAATAGCATGGCCGTATTCCGCTGCCGTGACGCTTTGCTCAGCGCCGGCCCACCCACAGCACGCCGGCGATCACCAGCACGGTGCCGGCGATCTGCAGCGCCGACACCGGTTCGGCCAGCATCCACCAGGCGAGGAAGACGGTGATGACCGGACCGGTGCTGCCGACCAGCGCGGCGGTCTGCGCGCCCATGCGGCGGATCGCCGCCGACTGCAGGAACACCGGCAGCACGGTCGAGAACAGCGCCATCGCCACCGCCAGCCACAGCACCGGTGCAGGCTGCGCCAGCGCGTCGAGCGGGCGCAGCGCGACGAAGTGCAGGCTGACCGCCACCGTCGACACCAGTGTGGCGAGCGCCGAAAAGCGCGTCGCGCCGAGCTTGCGTATCGGCGCCGCGGCACCGGTCAGGTAGATGGCGAAGCTGAGCGAGGAGCCGAACACCAGCGCGCAGCCCAGTGCAATGACGGCCGCTTCGCCGCTCACTTCGATGTCGTGTACCACGGCCAGCGCGATGCCGGCGTAGCAGAGCAGGCTGGCGACGACTTCGCGCCGCGTGATGCGGCGGCCGTGTGCCATCCAGCCGATCAGCAGCGTCAGCGTCGGGTAGGTGAACAGCACCAGCCGTTCGAGGCCGGCCGATATGTAGAGCAGGCCGTAGAAGTCCAGCATGCTGGCGCCGTAGTAGCCGAACAGGCCGAGCACGGTGACGGTCACCCAGTCGCGTGCGCTGAGCGGCGCGCCGCGCCGGGCTTCGCGCCAGGCGACGACGACGAATACCGGTGCGGCCAGCAGCATGCGCAGCGCCACCAGCGTGACCGGATCGACGCCGTGCGGATAGGCGAGCTTGGCCAGGATGGCCTTCAGCGAAAAGCCGGCCGAAGCGATGACCGCGAGCCAGATGCCGAGGCGCGCGTCGGTGGCCGGTGTCGACATCGCTACTTCCGTCGTCCGCCGAGGATGGAACCGAGCACGCCGCGCACGATTTCGCGCCCGACCGAACTGGCGATGGTGCGCGCCACCGTCTTGGCGGCCATCTGCGCGATGCCGTCGCGCTGACCGCCGCGCGGGCCGGTGGATCCGAACACGATGTCGCCCAGACCGCCGAGCAGGCCGCCGCCCGAGCCGGCCGGCGCTTCGGGCACCGGCTTGCCGGTGGCGGCCGGGTTGGCGTTTACGGCGGCTGCCAGCATTTCGTAGGCGGATTCGCGGTCCAGCGTCTGTTCGTAGCGGCCGCGCATCGGCGAGTGCTGGATCATCGCGCTGCGCTCGTCGGCGGTCAGCGGGCCGAGGCGGGACGCCGGCGGCAGCACGAAGGCGCGCTCGACCATCGACGGCCGGCCCTTCTCGTCGAGGAAGGAAATGAGCGCTTCGCCGGTGCCCAGCTCCATGATGGCCTGTTCGGCGTCGAACTTCGGGTTCTGCCGCATGGTCTGGGCGGCGGTCTTGACCGCCTTCTGGTCGCGCGGCGTGAACGCGCGCAGCGCGTGCTGCACCCGGTTGCCGAGCTGGGCCAGCACGGAATCCGGCACGTCCAGCGGGTTCTGCGTCACGAAATAGACGCCGACGCCCTTGGAGCGGATCAGTCGCACGACCTGTTCGATCTTTTCCAGCAGCGCCGGCGGCGCCTCGTTGAACAGCAGGTGGGCTTCGTCGAAGAAGAACACCAGCTTGGGCTTGTCCATGTCGCCCACTTCCGGCAGCTGTTCGAACAGTTCGGCCAGCAGCCACAGCAGGAAGGTCGAGTAGAGCTTGGGCGAGTTGTACAGGCGGTCGGCGGCCAGGATGTTGATGGTGCCGCGGCCGTGCTCGTCGAAGGTCATCAGGTCGGCGATGTCCAGCATCGGTTCGCCGAAGAAGCGGTCGGCGCCCTGTTCCTCCAGCTGCAGCAGGCCGCGCTGGATGGCGCCGATCGACGCGGTGGAAATGTTGCCGTACTGGGTCTTGAACTGCGCCGCGTTGTCGCCGACATGCTGTACCAGCGCGCGCAGGTCCTTCATGTCGAGCAGCAGCAGGCCGTGGTCGTCGGCCACCTTGAACACGATGGTGAGCACGCCGGCCTGCGTTTCGTTCAGGCCGAGCAGGCGGGCGAGCAGCAGCGGACCCATGTCGCTGACGGTGGCGCGTATCGGGTGACCGGATTCGCCGAACACGTCCCAGAAGCAGACCGGGCTCGGGTAGGGCACGAAATCGCTGATGCCCAGCATGTCGAGGCGCTGCTGCAGCTTCGGGCTGACCGTACCGGCCGCAGCCATGCCCGACAGGTCGCCCTTCACGTCGGCCATGAACACCGGTGTGCCGATGTAGGAGAAGCGTTCGGCCAGCGACTGCAGCGTGACGGTTTTGCCGGTGCCGGTGGCGCCGGTGATGAGCCCGTGGCGGTTGGCCATATTGGGCAGCAGGGCGAGCGAGAGGTCGCCGGCGCGGGCGATGTGGAGCGGTTCGGCCATGGCTTCTGTCCTCGGAGGGGATGGCGCGATGCTACCAGCGCGGCGCCCAAACCGAGCGTGAGCGCGCCCTATGACGCGAAGCGGTACTGCGACTTGCCGGCGCGCTTGGCTTCGTACATTGCGTCGTCGGCACGGCGCATCAATGCGTCCGGTGCGTCTGTCCGGGAGTCGGTGTAGGCGATGCCGACACTGGCGCCGATCTGCACCAGCTGGTTGCCGCCGGCGTCTATCGGCCGCGCCAGTGCGCTGACGATCTTGGCAGCGATGAAGCGCGCGGTGTCCGGGCTTTCCAGCGCGCACAGCACGACGACGAATTCGTCGCCGCCCAGCCGCGCGACCAGATCGGTGCGCCGTACGACCGCTTCCAGCTGTCGCGCGACCCAGCTGAGCACGCGGTCGCCGGCTTCGTGGCCCTGCGTGTCATTCACCTGCTTGAAGCCGTCGAGATCGACCAGCATCAGCGCCAGACCGCTGCCGTGCAGGTTTTCCAGCGCGCTGCTGAGGCGGTGCTCGATGCCGCGCCGGTTCAGCAGACCGGTCAGCGGGTCGCGCTCGGCCATCGCCAGCGCGCTCGCCTCGGCGCGCTTGCGTTCGGTCACGTCGTTGGCGATGCCCTGCAGCAGGCCGTCGGGCAGCGGGTTGAGCACGACGTGCAGCCAGAGCACGCCGGACTCGCCGTACTGCACGCCGAAATCGGCTGAGGTCGGCCGCTGGTCGCTCAGGGCGCGCACCATCAGCGTATCGAGCCGCGATGAGGCGTCGCCGAGCAGGGCGCCCAGCGCGTAGCTGCGATCGCTGCCCTCGCGCGCCGGCAGCCGCAGCTTGGCCGCCAGCCAGGGGTTCCAGTCGTGCAGGCGACCGGCGTTGTCGACGGTGAAGATGCCTGTTTCCGCGCTTTCGAAGATGAGCCTGAACTTGCGCTCGGACGCCTCCAGCTGTGCCCGCGTATCGCGCTCGGTGGCGAGCAGGTCGTCCATCCGCGTGATCAGCGTATTGATGTCGCCGGCCAGCCGGCCGATCTCGTCGCCGGCGTGGCCGGCCGGTACCGAAACGTGCTTGCCAACGCCGATTTCGAGGTGGTGCAGGTCATCCGACAGCTTCTTCACCGGGCGCGTGAATACGTTCAGCACCACCCAGGCCACCGACAGCACGACGAACACCAGTTCGATCAGCAGGATGATGGCGATGAAGCTCGAGTAAGCGCCGGCGTCGTGCGCGATCTTCGAACTGGCCGGCCATACCTTGAGCTCGCCCACCTGCTGGTCGGATGCGAACGGCGAGGTCAGGGGCCGGGCGAGCACCGGCAGCCGCAGTACGCCGGTGTCGTTGTCGGCCTCGCCCACCGACGCCAGCACGTGGTCGCCCTCGGTGATGACGACGCGGGCGACGGCATCGTTGAGCAGCAGGCCGCGGGCCACCTCGTTCGCCAGTTGTTCGTCGCGCGCGAAGGCGGCGACGCTGGCGGTGCGCTCGACGGTGGCCATCAGTTCCGCCAGATGCCGCTGCATCCGTTCGCGCTCTTCACGCCCGACCATGACGGTGCTGGCCAGCGCGACCAGAACGCCGACCAGCCCGCCGAAGAACAGCATCAGCAAAGTGGTCCGCCAGACCACGCTGGTCTGCAGCCGACGCGGCGAGTGCGCGGCGTCGGGCGTGCCGGGCGGGCGGGAAGCCGGTTCAGTACTCAAGGAGCAGCACCACCCGGACGCGCTTGTCCACCCGCGCGGCGTCGACATAGCCGATCGTGCCGCGCTCGGCCGCGACGCGTCGCAGCACCGACTCGGCGTCGTCGATCTGCTCCGGCGGCTGGGTCCGTCCGGAGAATTTCAGGCGCGCCCAGTAGGCGCTGATCTCGTTCATTTCGCGATTGACCAGTGCGCGGTAGAAGTCCGCGCGCAACGATTTCGTATCCAGCACGACGGCGGGCGTGCCGGACGGCAGGTGCTTGATGCGACCGAGGAACAGATGGCTTGCTTCCTCCCTGCTCAGGCTGTCCACCCCGCTCGATGGGTGAACGATGACCGCCAGCGTTTCCGCACGCGCCCATCCGCTCACGAACGCAAGAACGAGCGTGAGCAGGGTTCGTCGGGTGAACAAGTGCATCAGCGGCATCAGAAAACGAAATCCAGCACGACGGTGAACAGCGTCAGACTGGCATCGCGGACCGGCAGGCCGCTGGGGGTGATCAGTATCGACGACGATGAGGCATTGATCTTTTCGATTTGTACCTTCAAGGCGTAATCGGTGGCGAAGTCATAACGCACACCGGCGCCAAAAGTGCGCTGATTCATCGTCAGCCGGTCCACGACGCGGTCATAGACGACCTGCAGCGCAGCCGCCGGCGCCGGCAGCGTCAGCGCACTGTCGTCCGGCTCGAAGGAGATGCGTCCCCAGGTCAGATAGGGCTTCCATGCGCCGATGCGGTAGCCGGCGACCACGCTCGAACCCCAGCCGGAATAGCGCGGAAACTGAGAGAAGGTTTCCCGCGCAAGAATGCCCTGCAGCGACCACGGGCCGTTTTCGTAGCGCGCGCTGAGACCGGCGAAGGTGATGTGGTGCGAAGTCTGGATCTGCGATGCCCGCAACTGTGCCTGCGCCAGCGGTACCGATGCCAGCGCGTCGCGCAGTTCGACCAGCGAACGGTCGCCGCGCGCGTGGATGTCGGCCCAGGCCGCCTTCAGCGTCAGCGTGTCGTTCGCCCATTCGATCGTCGCGCCCACGGTGGTCGCATCGTCCTGCGTCACCCGCTGGCCGTACAGGTAGAAGTCGCCCCGCGATTGACCGCCATACACCTTGACGCTGCCCAGTCCGTCGCCGATCGGCGTGCGCAGCGTGAGGTCGGCGCCATCGAAGCGGTCCTGCGTCACCACGCCGTACACCTCGGTCGGCGGTCGCGCCGCGGTGTAGGCATAGCCGACGTGGCGTGAGTCGCCTTCGAGGTAGATGTCGGCGCCGAGCCGGCCGGCGCGCAGTTCCAGCCAGTCGGTCGGGGCGTAGCGCACGAAGCCCCAGCTCAGGATGGGCGCCCAGTTGCCTTCGCTGTTCAGGCGACTGACCGCCTGTATCGTCGTCGACCAGCGCGGATTGAAGCTGGCGTTCGCCTGCAGGCCGATGCGGGTGTCCAGACGGAAGCCCAGCTTGTCGCCCTCGATGCCGCCAGCCTGCTCCAGGTCACGCCGATAGACGACGTCCTCCTGGCTGTGATAACCGGCGCCCAGCGTTCCGAAGCCGCCGAAGTGCCACAACGGCTCGGTAGCCGGGTCGTCCGCCAGGGCGCCGCTGCTGGCGCTGATGGCCAGCAGAGCGATCAGAAGTCTTGTACTTGTCACGATTGCATTCACCCGCCGGCCACGGGGGTCGGAAAATTCCCATTCGGAATTAACGGAGTCCGGCGCAACGCTCTTGAGCCCGTCATCGGCGCTCTCGATTAAAATCGCGGCTTGCACATTTCCAACGGACGTCTTCTTTCATGGCCGGTCATTCCAAGTGGGCCAACATCCAGCATCGCAAGGGTCGTCAGGACGCCAAGCGGGGCAAGGTGTTCACCAAGCTGATCAAGGAAATCACCGTGGCAGCCCGGATGGGCGGCGGCGACCCCAACTTCAATCCGCGCCTGCGCATGGCGGTTGATAAGGCGAAGGGCGAAAACATGCCCGGCGACAACATCGATCGCGCGGTCAAGCGCGGGACCGGTGAGCTCGACGGCGCAAGCTACGAGGAAATCCGCTACGAAGGGTACGGCATCGGCGGTGCTGCTGTCATGGTCGACTGCCTGACCGACAACCGTACCCGCACCGTGGCCGACGTGCGCCACGCCTTTTCCAAGTATGGCGGCAACCTCGGCACCGACGGCTCGGTGGCTTTCATGTTCAAGCACTGCGGCCAGTTCATCTTCGCGCCCGGCACCTCCGAAGACGCGCTGATGGAAGCGGCGCTGGAAGCCGGCGCCGAGGACGTGCTGACCAACGACGACGGCTCGATCGAAGTGCTGAGCCCGCCAGCCGACTTCGTTGCGGTCAAGGACGCGCTGGAAAAGGCCGGCTTCAAGGCCGAATTCGCCGAAGTGACGATGAAGCCGCTGAACGAAAGCCCGCTGGCCGGCGACGACGCAGTGAAGATGCAGAAACTGCTGGACGTGCTGGACAGTCTGGACGACGTGCAGGAGGTCTACACCACCGCGGTGATGGACGAAGAGTAAAGTCGCCGGGGTAAGGTCGCCAGGGTCTTTCGCCCAGGATGTTTCGCATAGTCACCGGAGAACGCCAATGCTGCTCACCACCACGCCCACGCTCGAAGGCCGGCCCATCCGCCAGTACCACGGCGTGGTGACCGGCGAAGCCATCATCGGCGCCAACATCTTCAAGGACCTGTTCGCCAGCGTCCGCAATGTGGTCGGCGGTCGCGCCGGCGCCTACGAAAGCACACTGGCCGACGCGCGCGAGGCGGCGATGCAGGAAATGAGCGAGGCGGCGGCGAAGCTGGGCGCCAACGCGGTGGTCGGCATCGACATCGACTACGAAGTGCTGGGCGCCGACAACGGCATGCTGATGGTGTGCGTGAGCGGTACCGCGGTCAGCGTGTGACGCGCCGCACGATTGACAAACCCGCCTGATTCGCCAGAATGCAGGCAGTTTCCCCTGTTTCATGGCGCCGATTTGTCTCAGCTTGCGGGCGCCCGGGTTCCTCCGGCGGTGTGCTGCCGGATCTCCCTTACAAATTCGGCTAAAGCGAGGGCGAACCCGGTCCTGGCTTTGGTCAACCGGGTTTTTTCATGGCCAACGAACTATCCATCCCTGAAGACAGCGTCGGCATCGTCAGCCCGCTGTGCGCGCGTTTCGACACGCCGCTGACGCTGAAGAGCGGCGCCGTGCTGCCGGGTTTCGAGCTGATGTACGAAACCTATGGCGAACTGAACGCCGCCCGCTCGAACGCGGTGCTGGTCTGCCCGGCGCTGTCCGGTCACCACCACGCAGCCGGCATCCATGCCGACGCGCCGAAGAACACCGGCTGGTGGGACAACCTGATCGGCCCGGGCAAGCCGCTCGACACGCGCAAGTTCTTCGTCATCAGCGTGAACAATCTTGGCGGCTGTCACGGCTCGACCGGCCCGATGAGCACCAATCCGGAAACCGGCAAGCCCTGGGGGGCGGATTTCCCGGTGGTGACGGTCGAGGACTGGGTGGCGGCGCAGTCCTTGCTGGCCGACAGGTTGGGCATCGACTGCTGGGCGGCCATCATCGGCGGCAGCCTGGGTGGCATGCAGGCGATGGCGTGGTCGATTCACCTGCCGGCGCGCGTGCGCCACGCGCTGGTGATCGCATCGGCACCCAAGCTGACGGCGCAGAACATCGCCTTCAACGAAGTGGCGCGCCAGGCCATCATCACCGACCCGGATTTCCACGGCGGCCACTTCTACGAACACAACACGCTGCCGCGTCGCGGTCTGCGGCTGGCGCGCATGCTGGGCCACATCACCTACCAGTCGGACGACCTGATGGCCGAGAAATTCGGCCGCCGGCTGCGCGAGGGCGGACGCAAGTTCAGTTTCGAGGTCGAGTTCGAGGTCGAGTCCTATCTGCGCTACCAGGGCGACAAGTTCGCCGGCAGCTTCGACGCCAACACCTATCTGCTGGCCACCCGCGCGCTCGACTACTTCGACCCGGCGCACGACGCCGGCGGCGATCTGGCGGCCGCCTTCGCGCCGGCCACTGCCGACTACCTGCTGGTGTCCTTCTCGACCGACTGGCGCTTTGCGCCGTCGCGCTCGCGCGAAATCGTCGATGCGCTGATGCGCAAGGGTCGCAACGTGAGCTACGCCGAAATCGAATCGTCGGCCGGCCACGATTCCTTCCTGCTCGACGACCCGCACTACCATGCAGTGCTGCGTGCGTATTTCGACAACATTACGGTGTGAGGCGGGTACTGACATGACTGCACTGGACGGACGCATAGACTACGACGTGATCGCCGACTGGGTGAGCCCGGGCGCGCGCGTGCTCGACCTCGGCTGCGGCGACGGCGCCTTGCTGCGCCACCTGAAGGACAGCCGCGGCGCCAGCGGCTACGGCGTCGAGATCGATATCGAGCGCGTGATCAGCTGCATGCGCAACGGCATCAACGTGCTGCAGATCGACCTGGAAAAGGGGCTGTACGACTTCGTCGACCAGAGCTTCGATCTGGTCATCATTTCGAACGCGCTGCAGACCCTGCACCGCACCGAAAAGCTGCTGACCGAAATGCTGCGGGTGGGCCGCGAGGCGGTCGTGAGCTTCCCGAATTTCGCGTTCTGGAAGCACCGCATGGCCATCATGGACGGCCACATGCCGGTGTCCGACCGCCTGCCCTACCAGTGGTACGACACGCCCAACGTCCGCTTCTTCACCATCGCCGACTTCGAAGCGCTGTGCGAAAAGCTGGGCATCGAAATCCGCGAGCGCCTGGTGCTCGACGATGCCGGCCAGCCGGTGCAGGAAGAGCCGAACTTTCTTGGCAGTTTTGCGCTGTACAGATTGGGAGGGGCTAGAGGCTAGGGGTCAGGGGCTAGAGGAAGCATGCGGGCGGCTTCTCCGCCCGGAATTCGCTAGCCCCTAGCCTCTCCTCCCGAGTCCCTGCCCCGCGCCCTCCCCGCAAGCACCACCAGTCCCAGCACCGGCACGCCCAGCAGCGCGGTGGCGGTGAAGAAGGCTTCGTAGCCGTGGGCGTCGACATAGACGCCGGAAAAGCCGGCGATGAACTTCGGCAGCAGCAGCATCAGCGAACTGAACAGCGCGTACTGGGTGGCCGAGTAGGCCACGTTCGTCAGCCCCGACAGATAGGCGACAAAGGCCGAAGAGGCGATGCCGGCCGACAGGTTGTCGGCGGAGATCGCGAAGATGAGCCCGTTCACGTCGTGGCCGCGGCCGGCCAGCCAGACGAACAGCAGATTGGTTGCCGACGACAGCGCGGCGCCGAGGAACAGCGTCTTCATGACGCCAATGCGCGCCGTCAGCACGCCGCCGATCACCGCGCCGACGATGGTCATGCCGACGCCGTACACCTTGGCCACGTTGGCCACTTCGTCCTTGGTATAGCCCATGTCCACGTAGAAGGCGTTGGCCATGATGCCCATCACCACGTCGGAAATGCGGTAGGTGCCGATCAGTGCCAGCAGCAGCACCGCGTGCCAGCGATAGCGGCGGATGAAATCGACGAAGGGCGACACCACGGCGCCGTGCACCCAGGCGGCGGTGGCCAGCAGCGGGCCGTGCAGTCCTTCATGCGCCAGCCACTCGCGGGTGCGCGCCTCGCGCTGCACGGTGTCCGCCGACACCGGCGCGTCCGGCTCGCGGATCAGCAAGGTCGTCAGGATGCCGACGCCCATGCTGGCCGCCATGATCAGATAGGCGAAGCGCCAGGGTGCGTGTTCGTAGGCGGTATCGGTCGCATCGACCGAGGCGGCCAGCCACAGCACGCCGGCCGAGGCGGCAATCATCGCGATGCGGTAGCCGCCCTGGTAGGTGGCCGCCATCGCGCCCTGCAGCCGTTGCTCGACCGCCTCGATGCGGTAGGCGTCCAGCGCGATGTCCTGCGTGGCGGAGGCGAAGGCCACCGCCAGCGCGCACCACACCATGCGTTCCAGCGCCTGCGCCGGATCGGTGTTGGCCATGCCGAACAGCGCGCCAGCGATGGCCAGCTGCGACAGCAGCAGCCAGCTGCGCCGCCGCCCGAGCAGCCGGGTCAGGCCGGGCAGCGGCAGGCGGTCTACCAGCGGCGACCATACCCATTTGAAGCCGTAGGCCAGACCTATCCAGCTGAAATAGCCGATGGTCGAGCGGTCGATGCCCGCTTCACGCAGCCAGTAGGACAGCGTGCCGAGCACCAGGATGAGCGGCAGTCCGGCGGAAAAGCCGAGGAAAAGCATGCCGATGACGCGCGGGTGCGCATACACCTTGAGGCTGTCGAGCCAGCCGGCGGCAGGGGAAGTGGGGATCAAGGGCGGACGGAGTGAGACGGCAGGTAAGCGGGAAGATACCAGTGCCCGCGCCTTCCGTCCGGTCTGCGGCGGGTCGTGATGCGCCGATCAGGCGACTACGCGTATTCGGAGAAGAACAGTCCCATCACCGCGGCCAGCGAGCTGCCCGCCTCCGCGCAGGCGCCTTCGAAGGCCTGCGGCTCCAGCCGGGTGATCTGCCAGGCGGCCGGCGAGGCCGAGGCAACGATGCGGGCCGAATCAATCAGCTCCGCGTCGTAGCCGACCGCGTGCCGCGCAAGATGCAGCAGCGACGCTTCGAATTCGTGCGGCGCGCCGTGCGCCGGATCGATCTGGGCGCCAATGGCGACGGCAAAGCTGCGTGGCAGCCGCCATTCGGTCAGCAGCGCTTCGCCCACCGCGGCGTAGTCGCAGCCGACGATCTCGCGTTCCAGATGCTCGATTGGCGCGCCCGATGCACGGCTGTCGACCAGCGCCTGTTCCGACTCCTGCGGCACGTGCATGTACATGACCATGTGGCCGATGTCGGCCAGCATGCCGCCGACGAACAGCCGCTCGGCGTCGAGCAGGCCGCAACTCTTGGCGGCCGCGCGCGACAGCAGGCCGCGCATCGCCGAGGCCCGCCAGAAGCGGGCGACATCCATGCGCTCCGGGCGCATGCCGGCGAATACGGCGGTCACCGTCGTCGCCAGCACGATGTCGTGCACCTGCTGCATGCCGAGCACGCTCACCGCGCGCTGCATCGTTTCGATCTTGCCGGGGAAGCCATAGAACACGCTGTTGACGACGCGCAGCACACGCATCGTGATGCCAGGGTCGGCCGCCACCACCTTGGCCAGTTCGATCACCGAGCCATCCGGGTCGTCGATGACCTGCTTCACCCGATGGTAGATGGCAGGCAGCGTGACCAGTTCGGTCGTTCTGCGCGCCAGTTCCTGTGCGGAGTGTGTGGTCATCGGGGGAGCGGGGATGCGGTGGCAATGAGCTGAATTCGGCGTCCTGCCGGAAAACTTGAGCGTCTGTCCGCTCAGCGGGACGTCAACCGGTGCTGTAGCGTGCCGAGCAGGCGCCAGGCGCCCCACAGCCGCAGGCCCCAGCGCCAGACGCGCCGCGGGCGCACGAGCGCGAAGCCGACCAGCGCAGCCGCCAGCGCCTCCGGGTGACTGCGCACCCAGGCGGCACCGGCGCGGATCTGGTCGCCGACGTTCAGTACCGGGTCGAGCACCGCCGACTGTGCCGCCGCTTCGACGCGCAGCCGACGTGATCGTTCGACCAGCCGCTCGCGCGCAAGGGCCAGACGCAGGCGCCGTTCGTTCATCGGTCCAGCGCGTCGCGGTCGCGCTTCAGTTCGTCCAGCGTGGATGCGAACAGCCGCGTGCCTTCAGCCATGCGCGCGCGGGCGATGACCGCGGCGACCACGCCCAGCGTGATGAACAGCGTCGAAAACAGCGTCAGCACCAGCAGACGGTGGCTGTCCCACAGCAGCACCGTCAGCAGCACCGCCAGGAAGGCGATGCCGAAGGTGAGGAAGGCGATGGCCAGCGCGCCATAGACCAGCAGCTCGGTCAGGCGCAGCGCTTCGTCGCGCGCTTCGACGGTAATCAGTTCCAGCCTGACGTGAACGATCTCGATCAGGCTGGAAACGAATCCCTTCAGCGATACGGCGAGGCGCTCAGGCCGGGGCGATGCGGCCATCGCGAACTCAGCGGCGGCCGATCAGCAGACCGACCAGCAGACCTACGCCAGCGGCGACGCCAATCGACTTCCACGGGTGTTCATGCACGTAGTCGTCGGTGGCGCGGGCCACTTCGCGCGACTTTTCCTTCAGCGCGGCTTCCGCATCGGCCAGCTTGTGACGGGCGGAGGTGAGATTCTCCTGCATGCGCACGCGCAGCTCGCCCACCTTCTCGCCGGCCTGGTTGGCCGTCACACGCAGCAGTTCCTCGGCGTCGGAGATGACCACCTTCAGGTCTGCAACCAGCTTTTCCTTGGTGACGGTGTTCGGATCGATCAGTTCGGACATTGCTCTTCTCCTTTGCGAGTGAAGTCATTTCGGGGCAGACCCCCGAAGTTAGCCGTTCAGGTTGCAGGCCGCAACGCGACGGTGTCGTCGGCCGGGCGCTTCCGCTGTAGGCGGCCGGCTACACCGAGCAGGCTCAGGCCGGCCAGCAGCATGGCCCAGCGCTCTGCCTCCGGAACCAGGGCCGCGGCAAGAAACGCGGTCGCCACGGCCTGATGACCGGCCGTCGTGATGTGGACATCGTCCCAGAACAGATAGCCCGCCGGATTGGCCGGGCAGCCGGCCTGTGTCTGGCAGGGTGTATCTATATTGGTGAAGCCGTACTGACCGGGATCAAGTGCCACTGCATTGAGCAGGCCCGATACGTCGACCGTGCGGAACCGCGCGTCCGCCAGATTCAGGTCCAGCTGGTCGAGCATCAGCGCGAGCGCGGCGTTGTGGGCGGCCGACACCGAACTGGCCAGACCGGCCGCCAGCGGACCTTCCTCGACGAAGGAGGGCGTCAGGCCGAGATCGGGCATGTTGGGAATCAGGAAATCGCGGGCGCCCGCTTCGTACAGCGAGGTGATCGCCGTCTGCAGATTGCTGACCGCATTGCCCACGGTGGCGGGCGTGGTCAGCGAAGCGGGCAGGAAATAGTCGTTCGGGCCGCCCCAGATGAAATAGAGCTTGTCGGCGCCACCGCCGCCTCCGGCCACGTAGTCACCCACCTGCGCGCTGATGCCGGTGCCGTTCAGCCAGCCCGGAGACTTCTGCAAGAGGCCCGCAAGCAGCGTGCCCTGGCTGGTGTCCTCGACGTAGTTGTCGGAGCCGCCGCCGACCGGCGTGCCGGTGCGCGCGCCGCCCACCGCGTGGTTGTCCAGCGGCAGGTTCAGCCAGGCGGCCAGATACTCGACCGCCACCGGGCCGTTGGAAAAACGCCCTGGCGCGTAACCGAAAGCTGCGGACGGGAACAGACCCGATGTCAGCGTCTGGAAGTTGCCGGTGTCCGACAGGCTGTCGCCGAACACGACCAGTTCCTTCCAGTCAGCCGCGGCCGGCAGCGAAAGACTCAGAGCGGCGGCGAGAGCGAGACTGCGCAGAGCTTTCATGACGGTCCTTTCGGCGGTCGGGACGATGACTTCGGAATTCACGCGATATCGACATCGTAGTCGACAATGAGCGGAGCATGATCGCTGAAGCGTACGTCCTTGTAGACACTTGCCGCGCGGGCCTTCGCCGCGATTCCCGGCGTGGCGATCTGGTAGTCGATGCGCCAGCCCACGTTCTTTGCGCGGGCCTGGCCGCGATTGCTCCACCAGGTGTAGCAGTCGTCGGTGGCGTCCGGGTGCAGCGTGCGATAGACGTCGACCCAGCCGCCCGCGCCCAGCAGTGTGGTCATCCACGCGCGCTCCTCGGGCAGGAAGCCGGAGTTCTTCAGATTGCCCTTCCAGTTCTTCAGGTCGATCTCCTGGTGCGCGATGTTCCAGTCGCCGCACACCACGATCTCGCGCCCGCTTGACCGAAGCGCGGCCAGGTGCGGCTGGAAGCGGTCGAGGAAGCGGAATTTGGCCTCCTGCCGCTCGGGCGCGCTGGAGCCGGACGGCAGGTAGAGCGAAATCACCGTCACATCGCCGAAGTCGGCCTCGACGTAGCGGCCCTCGTTGTCGAACTCCTCGACACCGAAACCGGTGATCACCCGCGACGGCTGTCGCCGCGCGTACAGGCCGACGCCGCTGTAGCCCTTCTTCGTGGCGTAATGGAAGTGGCCGTCGCTGCCGCCCATCGCCACCGGTGCGCGCATCGACGCATCGAGGTCGGCTTCCTGCGCCTTCAGTTCCTGCACGCACAGCACGTCCGGCGCCGTGCCGGCGACCCAGTCCCACACCCCCTTGGTGGTGGCCGAGCGGATACCGTTGAGGTTGAGCGACACGATACGTAACATGGCCGGTTTGTCCGTTCTGATTGGAAAAGCCCGTGGATTCTAGACGTGAATTCGTGAAGTTCGCCGTCGATACCGGCGTGCTGCGCTTCGGCAGCTTCACCACCAAGGCGGGGCGCGAATCCCCCTACTTCTTCAACGCCGGGCTGTTCAACAGCGGTGCTTCGGTGCTCAAGCTTTGCAGCTTCTATGCCGATACGATCATGAGTCGTGCGCCGCAGTTCGACATGCTGTTCGGACCGGCCTACAAGGGCATCGTTCTGGCCGCCGGTACCGCGATGCAGATCGCGCAGCGCGGCCGCGACCTGCCCTTTGCGTTCAACCGCAAGGAAGCGAAGGACCACGGCGAGGGCGGCACGCTGATTGGCGCGCCGCTGAAGGGCCGGGTGCTCATCATCGACGACGTGATCAGCGCCGGCACCTCGGTGCGCGAGTCGGTCGAGCTGATCCGCGCGGCCGGCGCCGAACCGGCAGGTGTGGCGATTGCCCTCGACCGCATGGAGCGGGGCACCGGACAATTGTCAGCAGTTCAGGAAGTGGAACGTTCATACGGCATGCCCGTAGTTGCCTGCGCCACGCTCGACGATCTGGTCGGCTATCTGCAGGAAAGTCCGGGCATGCAGGGCAATCTCGACGCGGTGCGTGCCTACCGCGCGAAATACGGAGTAAATGGCTGAAGATGAAATCCGGGAAACTGCGTCACCTCGCGCCGGGCCTGCTTGCGCTGGCCCTGCTGCACGTGCCGGCGAGCGAGGCGCGCGTCTACTGCTGCAAGGACGCGCGCGGCCAGCAGGTGTGCGGTGACGTACTCCCGGCCGCCTGTGCCGACCGTGGCTACCGCGAGCTGAACAGCCAGGGCGCGACGGTCAAGCAGGTCGAGGCGCCGATGACCGACGCCCAGCGCGCCAAGCGCGATGCCGATGCGAAGAAGGCGCGTGAAGAGGAGATGGTGCGCCAGGAGCAGCGACGTCGCGACACCACGCTGCTCAACACCTACACCAGCGAACGCGAGATCGACGTTGCGCGCGACCGGCGCATCGCCGACATCGAAGAACTGCTTTCCCGTCTGCGCGAGCAGCAGCAGACGCTGAGCGAGCGCCAGAAGAAGCTGGAGAAGGACGCCGCCGCATTCACCACCAAGGGCAAGCGCGTGCCGTCCGGAATCAAGGACAGGCTGGACACCAATGGCGAGGATCTGCGGCAGATCGGCGAGAACATCGCACAGAAGGAGCGCGATCTGGTCGATACCCGCAAGCGCTTCGAAGAGGACCGCGCGCGCTTCCGCGAGATCGCCGGCAACCGCTGAGCGTCCGGCCTCAGTTGGCCGGCGCGTCGAGGGCGCGCCGGAACTGCACCGCCTCGGCGACTTCGTTCGCCGCAATCACTTCCCGTCCGTTCAGATCGGCAATCGTCCGCGCCACCTTCAGGCAGCGGTGATAGGCGCGCGCCGACAGCCTGAGCCGATTCATCGCCTGCGCCAGCAAGGCGTGCGCTGCGTCGTCCAGCGGGCAATGGCGGTCGATGTCCGCTGCCTCCAGCCGCTGGTTCGGTTTGCCCTGACGTCGCTGCTGCAGCGCCCGCGCCGCACACACCCGCTGCCTCACTTCGGCGCTGGCCTCACCCGGCCCGGCGCGCAGTTCGTGTTCGGTCAGCGGCGGTACGACGACCGTCAGATCGATGCGGTCGAGCAGCGGCCCGGACAGGCGGCCGCGATAGCGTGCGATCTGGTCCGGCGTGCAGCGACAGCGCGCTGACGGGTGACCGAGATAGCCGCAGGGGCATGGATTCATCGCCGCGATCAGCTGGAAGCGGGCCGGAAACTCGGCCCGGTGGGCGGCGCGGGAAATGGTCACGTGGCCTGTTTCCAGCGGCTCGCGCAGCGCCTCCAGCACGCGGCGGTCGAATTCGGGCAGTTCGTCGAGGAACAGCACGCCGTTGTGCGCCAGCGATATTTCACCCGGCCGCGGGATGGCGCCGCCACCGACCAGTGCCGCCGCACTGGCCGAGTGATGGGGCGCACGGAAGGGGCGGCGGCCGAGCGCAGCCGGGTCGAACAGACCTGCGCCGGACAGCACGGCCGCGGTTTCGAGCGCCTCGGCTTCGTCCATGTCCGGCAGCAGGCCGGTGAAGCGAGCGGCCAGCATCGACTTGCCGGTGCCCGGCGGCCCCGACATCAGCAGCGAATGATTGCCGGCGGCTGCGATCTCCAGTGCGCGGCGGGGGCCGAGTTGCCCGCGCACGTCGGCCAGATCCGCGCAGGCCATCCGATCCGGCACGCTGGCCGGCATCGCGCGCGGCAGCGCCGACTGCCCGCACAGATGCGCACACACGTCGAGCAGCGAGGTCGCGGCGCGCACGTCGATGCCGCCGGCGATCACCGCCTCCGGCGCCGACGAGGCGGGCAGCACGAAGGTGCGGCCGGCGGCGCGGGCGCCGAGCGCCATCGGCAGTGCGCCGCGCACCGGGCGCAGCGCGCCGGTCAGCGACAGTTCGCCGGCGAACTCAATGCCGTCGATGTCGTGCGCGTCGAGCGCGCCCGCGGCGATCAGGATGCCCAGCGCGATCGGCAGATCGAAGCGGCCCGATTCCTTCGGCAGGTCGGCTGGCGCCAGATTGACGGTGATGCGCCGGGTCGGAAAGTCGAAGCCGGAACTGAGGATGGCCGCCCGCACCCGGTCGCGTGCCTCGCGCACTTCGACGTCCGGCAGACCGACCAGCGAGAAGGCGGGCAGGCCGTTCGACACGTGTACTTCGACCGCAACCTCCGGCGCCTGCATGCCGGCAAGCGCACGGCTGCGCAGGATGGCGAGTGACATCTGTATGTCATGGAATGAGACGCCGCGAAGTCTAACTGCAAATCCGCATGGCATGGGGTGTGTGCTGCGAGGGCGGCTGCGGCGGCCAACCGTGATACAGGATCGGGCGCAACTTCTGTACAAGCGGCCTTGGCCGCGACGCGGCCGCTGCGGTCCGCGGGCTTGGGCACAGGCAGTTGTCGGGGTCAGAAGACCCCTCCCACAGAACTCCGCCTCCGGCTCGGGCCGCCGGTGAGGCGCAACCCCTGTGGGAGCGGCCTTGGCCGCGACGCGGCCGCTGCGGTCCGCAGGCTTCGGCACAGACAGCTGTCGGGGTCAGAAGACCCCTCCCACAGAAATCCGCCTCCGGCTCGGGCCGCAGGCCGGGGGCAACCCTTGTGGGAGCGGCCTTGGCCGCGACGGGGCTCTTGCGGTCCGCAGGCTTGGGCACAAGCTGCTGTCGGGGTCAGAAGACCTCTCCCGCAGAACCCTGCCTACGGCTCGGGCCGCCGGTCAGGCGCAACCCCTGTGGGAGCGGCCTTGGCCGCGACGCGGCCGCTGCGGTCCGCGGGCTTCGATACAGGCTGTTGTCGGGGTCAGAAGACCCCTCCCACAGAGCCCGCCCCCCGGCTCCGGTCGCAGGCCGGGCGCAACCCTTGTGGGAGCGGCCTTGGCCGCGACGCGGCCGCTGCAGTCCTCAGGCTTGGGCACAGGCAGCTGTCGGGTCGGAAGACCCCTCCCACAGAAATCCGCCTCCGGCTCCGGTCGCAGCTCAGGCGCAACTATTGTGGGAGCGGCCTTGGCCGCGACGCGCGCCTTACTCGTGGTGTTCGCCGCGCCGTCCGATCGGCAGTCCGAGCTGCTTGAGCTTGCGGTACAGATGGGTGCGCTCCAGTCCGGAGCGTTCCGCCAGGCGGGTCATGTTGCCACCCTCGCGTTCCATGTGGTGCTCGAAGTACATGCGCTCGAAGGCTTCGCGCGCTTCGCGCAGCGGCTGGTCGAGGCCGGGCAGCACCGGTGTGCCGGCCGGCCGCAGCAGCGCGCGCAGCGCGCTCGCGTCCACCTCGTCGTCGAGCGCGGCCAGCGCGGCGGAGCGCAGCACCGACACCAGTTCGCCGTAGCCGCCGGGCCAGCCGTGCTGGCGCAGCAGCGGACGCGCCGACTCGGCCAGTCGACGCGTCGGCACCTCGCCTGCCTCGACCAGGTGTTTCAGCACGTCCTCGGCCAGATCGGCGACTTCGTCGCGCAGCTCGGCCAGCGCCGGCAGCGGCAGCACGATCTCGAACAGCCGCGCCAGCACGGCTTCTTCCCAGCCTGCCGCCTGCAGTTCCGGCGCACCCTGCGCACAGCAGGCGATCAGCCGGGCGTCCAGGCGGTCGAGCCGCTCCAGCGCGAAAGCGAGGTTCTTCTGCTGCATGCGCGACAGGTGAGCGATGTCGCCGGTGTGGATGACGCCGCCGCGCGCGGCATCGAGCTGTTCCTGCGTGATCGGTCCACTGATGGTCGCCAGTTCCAGCCAGCGCCGGCCGGGCGCGGCCAGCGTCCGCGCCGCCAGTTCGCCGAAGCTGGACGGACCGCAGCGCAGCAGGACGACGCGCGAGCGGGCGGCCATCTGCTCAATCTTGCGCCGCAGGTCGCGCAGCACGCCACTGCGTCCGACGGCGCTCAGCGACGGTGCGCTCGGCCGCTGCTCCGGCGAGGCGCCGCGCGCCAGCGCGCGCTTGACCGCGCTCAGCAGCTTGGCCAGCGCGATCGGCTTCTCGAGGAAGTCCATCGCGCCGATGCGCGTCGCCTCGACTGCCGAATCGATGGTGCCGTGGCCGGACATCATGATGACTGGCATCGTCAGCTGTCCGCCCGAAGCCCATTCCTTCAGCAGTGAAATGCCGTCGGTGTCGGGCATCCAGATATCGAGCAGCACCAGATCGGGCCGTTGCGCCGTGCGCGCCGCGCGCGCCGCCGCCGCGTTCTCGGCGAGCGTCACGTCGTGCCCTTCGTCTCTGAGGATTTCCGACAGCAGTTCGCGGATCCCCATTTCGTCATCTACGACCAGTATGCGAGCCATTCTTCCCTGATTCCTTCATGCCGCCAGTGGCAGCGAGATGCGGATTTCCGCGCCATGCGGCGCGACGTTCTCTATTTCTATGCGTCCTTCGTGCTCATCGACGATCTTCTTGACGATGGCCAGTCCGAGTCCGGTGCCACGCGCCTTGGACGTGACATAGGGCTCGAAGGCGCGCGCCAGCACCTGCGGCGGAAAGCCGCTGCCGTTGTCGCGCACCGCCAGTTCCGCTCGCCCCCCACGGCGCCGCGTCTGGATCTGTATGCAGGGTGCGTCGGCCTCGGCCAGCGCGTCCTGCGCGTTCTGCAGCAGATTGTGGATCACTTGCCGCAGCTGTCCGACATCGCCGGCCACGTCGGGCAGGTCCGGCGACAACTGGCGCTCGATGCGGGCGGCCGACGTTTCGTACAGGCCGAGCACTTCGTCGACCAGCCGGTTCAGGTCGAGCGGCGCCAGCGCCGGCGCGGGCAGCCGCGCGTAGTCGCGGAAGGCGTTCACCATGTTCTTCATCGCCTCGACCTGGTCGACGATGGTCGAGGTGGCGCGCGCCAGCATCTTCTGGCCCTCCGCGTCGAGCTTGTCCGACAGCTTGAACTGCAGCCGCTCGGCTGACAGCTGTATCGGCGTCAGCGGGTTCTTGATCTCGTGCGCCAGCCGCCGCGCGACCTCGCCCCAGGCGGCGCTGCGCTGCGCCGAAATGAGCTGCGTGATGTCGTCGAACACGACGACGAAGCCGCCGCCGCCGGCCGCCGGCAGCTGCGAGCCGCGGATCAGCAGCGTCTTGCCCGGACCGAAGGGGTCGGGGATGTCGATCTGCCGGCTCCACGATTCCTGCGCCTCGTCGATCGCGGCGACGATGGTGTCACGCAGTTCGGCGTGCCGCGGCCACTGCGCCAGCGTCAGCGTTTCCCACCCCTCCAGCGTGTCACCGAGGATGGCCATCGCGCCCTGGTTGGCGGCGCGCAGCTTGGTCGACGGGCTGAAGGCCAGCACGCCGGTCGACAGGTTGCCGAGCACGCCTTCGAGATAGGTGCGCGCCGCTTCGGTTTCGGCGCGGCTGCGCTCGGCCTGGGCGCGCGCCTCGTTCAGCTGTTCCGTCATGCGGCGGAAGGACTGGGTCAGCGTGCCCAGTTCGTCGCGCGAGGCGACCGCCGGGATAGGGCTGAAGTCGCCCTGCATCACCGCGTCGGTGCCGCGCGCCAGGATGGACAGCGGCGCCGACATGCGACGGCTGATGACGAAGGCCACCGCCAGCGCCGACAGCAGCGCGAGCAGCAGCGCCAGCGTCAGCGTCAGCGCGAAGATGCGTTTCAGCCCGGCGCGCGCCAGCGACAGCTCTTCGTAGTCGCGGTAGGCGCTCTGCACCGCTTCGGCGTTCTGCGCCAGCGAAGCCGGCAGCGGTTGCGTCAGTTGCAGCACCGGGGCGTCGGAGGCCAGCGCGCCGCTGCCGACGAACACCAGCGCGCGC
Organism: Methyloversatilis discipulorum; assembly: GCF_018780585.1. GTDB lineage: Bacteria > Pseudomonadota > Gammaproteobacteria > Burkholderiales > Rhodocyclaceae > Methyloversatilis > Methyloversatilis discipulorum_B. Next base: position 48,588 of record NZ_JADMJL010000050.1, read on the forward strand.
ACCGTCAGTCCGGCGTCGACGTCGCTCTCGACCGCGGCGAAACCGGCGCCCTGTCGCGCCTGCCGCAGTTGCGACGGCGACGGCAGCGGCGGCACCAGCCGGGTGGCCGCCGAGCTGGTCGACAGCACGCGGCCGGCGGACGAGAACAGCGTCGCGCTGGCGGCGCCCGACTGTTCGCGCAGCTCGTCCAGCCGCGCGCTGCGCCGGATCAGCGGCGTGTCGCCCAGTTCGCGCGCCATCGCGCGGGCCTTTTCCAGCAGGTCGGCGGAGACGTAGTCCAGCGTGTTGCGGCCGAGGTTGAGGCCGCCCTCGAGCGCCTGTTCGATGCGCACGTTGAACCAGGAATCGACCGAGCGCGACACGAAGTTCACCGACAGCACGTAGATCAGTGCGCCCGGTGCCACGGCGAGCGCGGCGAAGGCGGCGAACAGCCGCAGCTTCAGACGGGAGCCGAACACTGCGGCGCGGTGCTCGCGCAGCAGCTGCGTCACCAGCCAGGCGACCAATGCCAGCAGGCCGACCGCGACCGTGATGTTCATGCCGAGCAGCAGCGGGTAATTGCGCGCGAACAGCTCGGTGTTCTCGCTGGCCAGCGACAGCAGCAGCAGCAGCACGCCGCTGATCGCCGTGGTGGCGACGATGAAGGCCCTCATCGCGCCTCCCGCGGCTGTGCGGTGAAGCCCCAGCGCTGCCATTCCGATTCCAGCGTCCAGTCGCGGTTGCTCATTGCGCTGAGCTGGAAAGGTTTGGGCAGCTGCGTCACGTCCAGGCGCAGGCGCAGCGAGGCGACATAGCTCTCGCCGGCCTTCAGGCGGTCGTAGTCGACCACGTGCCAGCTGCGCAGGCGGCCGATCAGCTTCAGTGCCTCGTCCAGCGTGTCGAAGCTCTGATGCAGCGCGCCAGTGGACACGCGGTACTGCCGGGTCAGCGCGTGATAGCTGAGACGGTAGGTCTGGCTGCGCTCGACCACGTCCTCGTCCAGCCAGTACCAGCGCGGTCGGCTGATTTCGAACTCGAGCACGAAGTACAGCGCGACGCCGCGCGTGACCGCTTCGGCCAGCCGCGGCGACAGCGCGATCGAAACATCGGTCGACAACTGGTAGCCGTCGTCGCCGTGGTCAAGGCGCACGTCGCGCATCGTGACGCCTGCGGCCGACGCGTGGCCGGCCAGCGTCGCGATCAGCAACGCCAGCAGCAGCGCGCGCGCGCGCTCAGCCAGCGTGCGGAGACTTCTGCAGCAGTGCGTAGTAGAAGCCGTCATGCTCGGCGGTCGGCAGCAGTTGCAGATCGGGCGCACCACATGGGCTCAGACGTAGGCAGTCGGGATGGCGGGCGGTGAAGGCGGTCACCTGATCCTGATTTTCGGCGCGGAACACCGAACAGGTGGCATAGAGCAATTTACCACCCGGAGCGAGCACGCGCCAAAGCGCATCCAGTATTGCGCGCTGCTGGGCGGCGAAGCCGGCGATGTCCTGCGGACGGCGCAGCCATTTGGCGTCCGGGTGGCGACGCACGACGCCGGAGGCGCTGCACGGTACGTCGGCCAGGATGCGGTCGAACGGCGTGCCGTCCCACCAGTCGTCCGGCCGGGCGGCGTCGCCGACCGCGATGCGGCCGCGCAGACCCAGCCGCTCGAAGTTTTCGGCGATGCGTCGGGTACGCGGTTCGCTGTGGTCCAGGGCCAGCAGGTCGAGCTCGGCCCGTTCGAGCAGATGCGACGCCTTGCCGCCCGGTGCGGCGCAGGCGTCGAGCACGCGCTGGCCGGGGGCGACATCGAGCAAGGCAGCCGCGCGCTGGGCGCCGAGGTCCTGTACCGACAGCTCGCCGTCGGCGAAGCCGGGCAGGCGCGACACCGGGCTGGGCTTGTCGAGCAGCAGGCCGTCGTCGCCGCGGATCTGCGCCACGATGCCGGCCGCCTGCAACTGCGCCAGCGCCTGCTGTGGCGTCGTGCGGCGGCGGTTCGCGCGCAGCGCCATCGGCGGGTGGACATTGCCCTGCGCGGCGATGTCCTGCCAGTGATCGGGATGGTCGTGACGCAGCATATCCAGCCACCACTGCGGGTGCTGCAGCCGGGCGGCCGGGTCGGCGGCAACCGCCGCGTCGAGTTCGGCGTGACGGCGCTGCGCGTTGCGCAGCACCGCATTCATCAGCCCGCCGAAGCGATCACCACCAAGTACGCGCGCGGCCTCGACCGCCTGGTTCACCGTGGTGTGCGCCGTGTCGGGTCGCGCTTCGAGCCGGCACAGCGCGACCAGCAGCAATGCGCGGCGGTCGGTTTCGCGCAGCGGCTTGGGTACCAGCACGGCCAGCCGGCGTTCGATGCCGGCGTGAGCGCGCAGGCACTGGTACGCCAGGTCGCGCACGGCGGCACCGTTGGTCGACTGCGCAGCGACGTGGCCGAAGGCGTCGTCGAGCGCCTCACCCTGCAGCACGCCGGCAACGGCGTGTGCGGCGTCGAGCAGCGATGCGGCGAGCGAATCAGCAGGAAGCGTCCTGGGGGGGCGGGAAGTGGAATTCAATCTTGGATGCGGGTGATGGCCGGGCGCGGGAGCGCGATTGTAAGCGCTGCGCTCAGCCGGCCCACGCGTGCGCCTTCAATGCGTCGAGCGGCGCATGCCGCAGGGCCGACTCGTGCGTCGCGACCAGCACCACCTGCGGTGCCTGGCCCGCCTCGTAGGCCTCGCGCCAGCGCATGGCGCACAGGCACCAGCGGTCGCCGGCGCGCAGGCCGGGGAAGTCGTACTCGGGGCGCGGCGTCGACAGGTCGTTGCCGCGCGAGCGGGAAAAGTCGAGAAAGGCGTCGGTCATGACGGCACATACCGTGTGCGAGCCGAAGTCGTTCTCGTCCGTGTTGCAGCAGCCGTCGCGGAAGAAACCGGTGATCGGCTTGAACGAACACGGCTCCAGCGGTCCGCCGAGTACGTTGCGCGCGCCGCCGCCGCCGTTCCAGCCTCGATCCATGTCGGCATCTCCACGTTGTACAGATGAAAGACGAAACCCGCAGCGCGCGCCGCGAAAGCTGCGCACGCTGCGGGCATGATGCCGCAATGGCGGGGGTGTGTGTCAGCGACCGGTGGCGAGTGCGCGCAGCCGCTCGATGCGTTCCTCGGTCGCCGGGTGGGTGCTGAACAGGCCACGCAGGCCGCCGCCGGACAGCGGGTTCATGATCATCATCTGGCCGGTTTCCGGATGCGCTTCGGCAGTCGGCATCGGAATGCCGCGGGCGTAGGCGTCGATCTTGGCCAGCGCGCTGGCCAGTGCCTCCGGGTCGCCCGAGATCGCCGCGCCCTCGCGGTCGGCACCGAACTCGCGGGTGCGCGAGATCGCCATCTGGATCAGCATGGCGGCGATCGGCGCCAGGATGGCGACGGCGATGCTGAGCACCGGATTGGCCGGGCGGCCTTCCGAATCGCGGCCACCGCCGAAGAACATGCCGAACTGCGCCAGCGCCGAAATCGCACCGGACACCGTGGCCGAAATGGTCGAGATCAGGATGTCGCGGTTCTTCACGTGCGCCAGTTCGTGCGCCATCACGCCGCGCAGTTCGCGCGCCGACAGCATCTGGATGATGCCGGTGGTCGCGGCAACCGCGGCGTTTTCCGGATTGCGGCCGGTGGCGAAGGCGTTGGGCTGCGCTTCGTCGATGATGTAGACGCGGGGCATCGGCAGCTGCGCGCGCTGCGCCAGCTCGGCCACCATGTTGTACAGGTAGGGCGAGGAGGCGGCGTCGACTTCGCGCGCGTTGTACATGCGCAGCACCATCTTGTCGGAGAACCAGTAGGCCCACAGATTGGTGGCGCCGCCGAACAGCAGTGCGATCAGCATGCCCTGCTGACCGCCGATGGCTGCACCGACCACGCCGAACAGCGCGACGATGCCCGCCATCAGTATCGAGGTCTTGAGCCAGTTGCCGAACATTCGAATACCTTTCAGTAAGAGAGGAAGCGCACTATAGATCGTGCGCGAAGCAAGAAATTCAAGCGGCGGCGCTGGTGAAAACTGCGCTTACAAGGAAACCCCGGGGCGTCGCGGCGGCGGCGGATCACACCTCGGCCTGCTGGCCGACCGCCAGCGGATGACCGTGCAGGAAGTCGGCGGCCGGCAGCCGCTTGCCGCCTGGTTTCTGCAGCTCGGTCACGCGCAGCGCGCCTTCTCCGCAGGCGATCACGACGCCGTCGTCGCCGACCGCGAGGATGCGCCCGGGCTCGCCGCTCGCCGACTCGACGCGAGCCCGCCACAGCTTGATCGGCGTGCCGTCCACAGTCATCAGCCCGCCGGGGAAGGGGTTGAAGGCGCGGATCGCGCGGTCCAGGTCGACCGCCGGACGGCGGAAGTCCAGCGCCGCCTCTGCCTTGCCGATCTTCGCCGCATAGCAGGCGCCGTCGGCCGGCTGCGGCACCGGTCTGATGCGTCCGGCCAGCAGCGCGGGCAGCGTGTCGATCAGCAGTTGCGCGCCGGTGGCGGCCAGCCGGTCGTGCAGCGTTGCGGTGGTGTCGTCGGCGGCGATGTCGACGGTGCGCTCGGCCAGCATCGGGCCGGTATCCAGTCCCTCGTCCATCTGCATCAGCGTGATGCCGCTGCGGGCGTCGCCCGCCTCGATCGCGCGATGGATGGGCGCGGCGCCGCGCCAGCGTGGCAGCAGCGAGGCGTGGATGTTGATGCAGCCGAGGCGCGGAATGTCGAGCACGGCGCGCGGCAGCAGCAGGCCGTAGGCGACCACGACCAGCAGGTCCGGCGCGGCCTCGACCAGCGGTGCGCGCAGTTCCAGCGTTTTCAAAGTTTCGGGCTGGGCCACGTTCAGGCCGTGCGCCAGTGCGCGCTGCTTGACCGGGCTGGGCATCAGTTTCATGCCGCGCCCGGCCGGACGGTCGGGCTGGGTCAACACCAGCGGGATGTCGCAGTCGAAGCCGGCCAGCGCGTCGAGCGCGCGGGCGGCGAATTCGGGCGTGCCAGCGAAGGCGATGCGTGGGCGGGCGATGCGCGACTGCATCAGGCGGTTTCGCGCGCCTGCTTCGCGAGCTTGGTCTTGATCCGTGTCTGCTTCAGCTGCGACAGGTGGTCGACGAACACCTTGCCCTGCAGGTGATCCATCTCATGCTGGATGCAGACGGCCAGCAGGCCGTGCGCGTCGATGTCCTGCTCGGCGCCGTCCAGGGTCAGCGTGCGCACCTTCACGTGTTCGGCGCGGGTCACCTTGTCGTAGATGCCGGGCACCGACAGGCAGCCTTCTTCATAGACCTGTTCGCCGTCGCGCTCGACGATGCGCGGGTTGATCAGCGTGATCAGGCCGGACTTGTCCTCGCTGATGTCGATCACGATCACCTGCTTGTGCACGTCAACCTGTGTTGCGGCCAGCCCGATGCCCGGCGCGGCGTACATGGTTTCGGCCATGTCGGCGGCGAGCTTGCGGATGGAATCGTCCACCGCGATGACCGGCGCCGCCTTCTTGCGCAGGCGGGGGTCGGGGAATTTCAGAATCGGGAGCAGGGCCATAAAAGTCGTGCTGATTTAATGGATTAGCGGTGAATTTTCATGCAGACTGTCATTACATGACGCCGCTTGCTACACTTCGGCATGCAGTTGGCGTGCCGCCTTGCCAAGTCACCGTTTCGACGGTGCAGGGCATTCAAGGTGGAGCCGGTTCGTAACGATATTGAAAGGCAAACCCCCGGCAGGTTCCTGCATGCGCAGGCGCTGCCCGTGCGAGGCCACACCATGCGCAAGATTATATGCTCCCTGCTGGTCGCCCTTTCAAGCGCGACCGCCTTCGCCCAGTCAGCGCCGCCGGCCCTCGCCGGCAACGCGCCGGACCGGCACGTCGTCAAGCCGGGCGACACGCTGTGGGGCATCGCCGGCCTCTTCCTGAAGGAGCCGTGGCGCTGGCCTGAAGTGTGGCGGCTCAATCGCGAGCAGATCCGCAATCCGCACCTGATCTATCCCGGCCAGATCGTCTATCTCGATGATTTCGGCGGTTCGCCGCGGCTGCGCGTCGGTCAGCCGGTCAAGCTGAGCCCGCGGACCTACGAGGAAGCGGTCAAGGAACCGATCGCGTCGATTCCGCACAAGGCGATCGAGCCCTTCCTGACCCGGCCGATCGCGGTCGAAGCCGGCTTCAACGAAACGGCGCCGCGCGTCGTCGGCACCGAAGAGGGGCGCGTCTATCTGAGTGCCGGCGATACTGCATACGTGAGCGGCGTTACCGAAAACAAGCCGCTGTGGCATGTCTATCGCCCGGCAGCGCCTATCCGCGATCCGGAAACGAAGCAGGTGATCGGCTACGAAGCCGAATACCTCGGCGACGTGAAACTGATGCGCGAAGGCGAACCGGCCACCTTCCAGGTCGTGTCGGCGCAGTTCGAGATCGGTAAGGGCGACCGTCTGGTGCCGGCCCGTCTGCCCGAGGTCGTCGCCTATGCGCCGCGTGCGCCGGAGCAGGACATCCAGGGCAGCGTTGCGCGCATCGTCGGCGGCGTGGCGTCGTCCGGCCGTCACAACGTCGTGCTGCTGAACCGCGGCTCCAACGACGGCGTCGAGATCGGCCATGTCTTTGCCGCCTATCTGGCCGGGACCAAGGTCGACATCCGCCAGGATCAGAAGATCGACACCTACCAGTTGCCGGACGAACGCTCCGGTCTGGTGTTCGTGTTCCGCGTCTACGACAACATTTCCTACGCGCTGGTGATGGACGCCAAGCGTCCGATCACCGTCGGCGACCGCTTCCGCAAGCCGTAAGGCGTGCCGATCGCCAGCGACGCTTCGACCGCAGCCTGGCTGCGGCTGACGCTGACCCGCGGCGTCGGGCTGGAGACGCAGCGCCGTCTGCTGTCGGTGTTCGGCCTGCCCGAACACATCTTCGCGGCGGCCGGCACGGCGGTGCGGGCGGCGGTCGGTGAGCGCGCGGCGCGTGCCCTCGCTGCCTTCGACGGCGACGAACAGGTCGCGCGCACGCTGGCCTGGGCGTCACAGCCGGGCAACCACCTGATCACGCTGGCCGACGCCGCCTACCCGCAAGCCCTGCTCGAAATCGCCGATCCGCCGACGCTGCTCTACGTGAAGGGCCGGCCGGAACTGCTGAACAGCCGCGCGCTGGCCATCGTTGGCGCCCGCAATGCGACCGCGCAGGGCGCGTCCAATGCCGAGCAGTTCGCGCGTGAGCTGTCGCGCGGCGGGCTCACCATCGTCAGCGGACTGGCGCTCGGTTGCGATGCGGCCGCCCACACCGGCGCGCTCGACGGTGTCGGCAGCACGGTGGCCGTGGTCGGCACCGGCGCCGACCGCATCTATCCGCCGCGCAACCAGGAACTGGCGCGGCGCATCGCCGAGCATGGCGCCATCGTCAGCGAGTTCCCGCTCGGCACGCCGGCGCTGCGCGACAACTTCCCGCGCCGCAACCGCATCATTTCCGGCCTTGCGCGCGGCGTGCTGGTGGTCGAGGCGGCGGCGCGCAGCGGCACGCTGATCACTGCGCGGCTGGCCGGCGAACAGGGGCGCGAGGTGTTCGCGATTCCGGGCTCCATCCATTCGCCGCTGTCCAAGGGCTGCCACCAGCTCATCCGCCAGGGCGCCAAGCTGGTCGACGATGCGCGCGACATCCTGTCCGAGCTGCAGCCGGCGCCGCCGCCCGAAGCCGCCGTGGAAGCGCCCTCCGGCGACGGCGACCCGCTGCTCGACGCGATGGGTTTCGACCCGGTCGGAATCGATGTGCTGTCGCAACGTACCGGCTTGACGGCGGACACCCTCTCCGCCATGCTGCTCTCGCTGGAACTCGAAAACCGGGTGGCGCTGCTGCCCGACGGACGCTACCAGCGCATCAGGTAGTACGGCAGTGCGCGTCGCGCGCTGCCGGGTTACAAACCCGCCGGTGGGCACGCCTGCCGACCGGCTCGCGCGGAGCCGAATCATGATCGACGTTCTGGTCTATCTTTTCGAAACTTACGCGCACCTGGACAGTTATCCCGAGCCCAACCAGCTCGCACGCAAGCTCTCGGCCGCCGGTTTCGAGCAGGATGAAATCGAGGAAGCCATGGGCTGGCTGTCCGGTCTCGAAAGCGCCGGTGGCGCCGAGAAGCCGCTGATCGCGGCTGAAAGCCGTTCCATCCGTCTGTACTCGGCCGCCGAACAGTCGCGCCTCGATACCGAGTGTCGCGGCTTTCTCGCCTTCCTCGAAGAGGCCGGCGCGATCAATGCGCTGACCCGCGAAATCGTCGTCGAGCGCGCGCTGGCGCTGGAAGACGAGGAAGTGTCGCTGGCCCAGCTCAAGGTGATCGTGCTGATGGTGCTGTGGAACCAGCAGGTCACGACGGACACGCTGGTGCTCGAGGAACTGCTGTCGGACGACGACGAGCCGCGCGCGCCGCACTGAAAAGTGCGGGACCGCTGCCGCGGCGCAGGGCCTGCCCGGCCGGATGAATCGCAGCCCGCGTTTCGTCCGCCGGGTCAACTTGTCTTGCCTGTTCGGATTTTTTGTCCCTATCATGCGCCGCTTTCACGCCGCTTGAACCGGCGCGCATCCTGCGCGCGCAAGCCGGCGGCAGGTATCGGGCGGGCATGGGCAAGAAACTGATCATCGCGGAAAAGCCGTCGGTCGCGCAGGACATTGCGCGCGCCGTGGGCGGTTTCACGCGCGAAGGCGATTACTTCGAGAGCGAGGACTACGTGCTGTCCTCGGCGGTCGGCCACCTGCTCGAACTGGCGGTGCCGGAGGAATACGAGGTCAAGCGCGGCAAATGGTCGTTCGCGCACCTGCCGGTCATTCCGCCTCGCTTCACGCTGAACCCGATCGACAAGACCGCCGAGCGGCTGCGCCTGCTCACCCGGCTGATCAAGCGCAAGGACGTCGACGGCCTGGTGAACGCCTGTGACGCGGGGCGCGAGGGCGAGCTCATCTTCAATTACATCGTCGAGCACAGCAAGACGAACAAGCCGATCGAACGGCTGTGGCTGCAGTCGATGACGGCGACCGCGATCCGCGACGGCTTCGCCGGCCTGCGTTCGGCGCAGGAAGTCGAAGGCCTGCGCCAGGCGGCGATGTCGCGCGCTGAGAGCGACTGGCTGATCGGCATCAACGGCACGCGGGCGATGACCGCGTTCAACTCCAAGACCGGCGGCTTCCACCTGACTACGGTCGGTCGCGTGCAGACGCCGACGCTGGCCATCGTGGTGCGCCGCGAAGAGGAAATCCGCCGCTTCAAGTCGCGCGATTACTGGGAAATCGAAGGCCGCTTCGGCGTCGCCGCTGGCGAGTATCCCGGCCGCTGGTTCGACGAGAAGTTCAAGAAACCGGAAGGCGACGAACACGCCCGCGCCGAACGGCTGTGGGACGAGGCGAGAGCGAAGGCCATCCAGGCCAAGTGCGCCGGCAAGACTGGCACGGTGGAGGAAGAGGCCAAGCCCTCGACCCAGCTGTCGCCGCTGCTGTATGACCTTACGTCGCTGCAGCGCGAAGCCAACGGCCGCTTCGGCTTTTCCGCCCGCGTGACGTTGCAGATCGCGCAGGCGCTGTACGAGAAGCACAAGGTGTTGACCTACCCGCGTACCGACGCGCGTGCGCTGCCCGAGGACTACCTGCCGACCGTGAACGACGTGCTGGCCCGCCTGCCGCAGACCTACGCGCCGCACGCCAACGAAATCGTCAAGCAGGGCTGGGTGCGCCCGAACAAGCGCATCTTCAACAACGCCAAGATTTCCGACCACTTCGCCATCATCCCGACCGGCACCGAACCGAAATCGCTGTCGGAGGCGGAAGCGAAGATCTACGACATGGTCACCCGCCGCTTCCTCGCGGTGTTCTTCCCGGCGGCCGAATACCGCATCACGACGCGCATCACGCGGGTCGAGGGCGAAGCGTTCAAGACCGAAGGCAAGGTGCTGGTCAATGCCGGCTGGCTGGCCGTGTACGGCAAGGAAGCGGCGATTGCCGACGACGAAGGCAAGGAGAAGGGCGAAACCGCGTCCGCCAGCCTGGTGCCGGTCAAGCCGGGCGAAAGTGCGCGCGTCAATGACATGATCGTCAAGGCGCTGCAGACCAAGCCGCCCGCGCGGTACTCGGAAGCGACGCTGCTGACCGCGATGGAAGGCGCCGGCAAGACCATAGACGACGAGGAATTGCGCGCCGCGATGGCCGGTCGCGGCCTCGGCACGCCGGCGACGCGTGCGCAGATCATCGAGAACTTGATACTCGAGAACTACATGCTGCGCGAGGGCCGCGAACTGATTCCGACGGCCAAGGGCTTCCAGCTGATGATCGCGCTGCGCGGCCTGAAGATCGACGAACTGAGTTCGCCGGAACTGACCGGCGAATGGGAATACAAGCTGTCGCAGATCGAGCGCGGCGAACTGTCGCGTGACGCCTTCATGCGCGAAATCGCCGACATGACGCAGCACATCGTGCACCAGGCGAAGAGCTACGAAAGCGACACCATTCCGGGCGACTTCGCCACGCTGGACGAGAAGTGCCCGCGTTGCGGCGGCGTCGTGAAGGAGAACTACAAGAAATTCCAGTGCCAGAGCTGCGACTTCTCGCTGTGGAAGATCGTTGCCGGCCGCCAGTTCGAGACGCACGAGATCGACACGCTGCTGCGCGAGCGCCAGGTCGGTCCGCTGACCGGCTTCCGCAACAAGATGGGCCGGCCGTTCAACGCGGTGATCAAGCTGAACGACAAGCTGGAACCGGAATTCGATTTCGGCCAGCCGCGCGAGGACGAGAACGCCGAGCCGGTCGATTTCTCGCAGCAGACACCGCTTGGTCCCTGCCCGAAGTGTTCGGCGCGGGTGTTCGAACAGCCGATGTCCTACATCTGCGAAAAATCCGTCGGTCCGGAAAAGAGCTGCGACTTCCGCTCCGGCAAGATCATCCTGCAGCAGCCGATCGAACCGGAGCAGATGCAGAAGCTGCTCGAAGCGGGGCGTACCGACCTGCTGAAGGGCTTCGTGTCGTCGCGCACCAAGCGCAAGTTCTCGGCTTTCCTGGTGCGCCAGCCGGATGGCAAGGTCGGCTTCGAGTTCGAGCCGCGCGCAGTCAAGCCGAAGGCGGGTGCGAAGACGGCCAAGGCCGCGGCGGCCGATGCGGCGCCGGAGGCCGAAGCCGAGGCGCCGGTGAAGAAGACCGCGGCGAAGAAGACGACGGCCGCGGCAAAGAAGCCGGCCACCAAGGCGACGTCGACGCGCAAGAAGTCGGCCTGATCAGGTCCGGTCGGCGGCCACCCGGGCTTCATCGCCCGTGTGGCCGCCGACGAAGCCTGTCCTAGGCCGCTGCGCCGTCCAGCCACACCTCCAGCCCCTGCGCATTCAGTTCGATGTCCAGCCCCCACACGTCGACCGCCTGCTCGTGCGTGAGCCGGCTGCCGTGCGCGCGCAGTTCGTCCATCAGATAGGCGGTCAGCGCCGCCAGCAGGGCCTGCTTGCGGCCGTCGCCGGCACTGGCCGCGGCCTTTGCGATCGCCACGTGCGCGTCGATGCGCGACAGCAGCGCGCGGCCCAGCACCGGCACGCCGGTCACCTTGCCGTAGTGGGTCAGGAACATCGCCTCCGGCTGGCGTGACAGCAGGTGTTCGACCGATGCGCGCATCGCGACCGGGTCGAACTGCACCGGCGAGGTGGTCGGAAACATGAAGGCGCGGCCATCGACCGTGCATTCCGGATAGGCCAGACCGAAGGTGTCGCCGGTGAACCAGCTTTTCGACTGCGCGTCCCAGATGCAGTGGTGGTGCTTCGCGTGCCCCGGCGTGTCGACGAACTCGAGCCGGCGGCCGTTGAAGTCGAGCACGAAACCATCGTGCGTTTCGATCACGCGCGCGGCGTCGACCGGCAGGATGTCGCCGTACATTTCCGCCATCGCCTGTTCGCCATAGACCGCGGTGGCGCCGGCGATCAGCTTCGACGGGTCGATCATGTGGCGCGCGCCGCGCGGGTGCACCACCAGCTGCGCATTCGGGAAGGCGCGCATCGCCGCGCCGGCGCCGCTGGCGTGATCCAGGTGCACATGGGTCAGGATGATGTAGCGCAGCGCCTCCGGCGCGATGCCCTTCTGCGCGAGTGCGGCCTGCACATTGCGCAGCGAGTGGCCGGTGCCGCAATCGACCAGCGCCGCCTGGTCGCCGGCGCGGACGAGGTGGATGGCCGCCATGCCGTGGCGGATCAGGTCGGCGTCGATGGCCGAAATGTCGTGGTCGTAGTCGATCATGCAGCGCGCTCCGGGTGGGACTCGGTGCACAGTATGACGCACTGCGGCAGGTGCTTCCGCCGCCGGGGTGCTTACGCGCCGCGGCCGGCCTTGGCCTGTTCTTCCTGCATCAACTCCTCGAAGCGGGCGTCGAATTCCCTGCGCAGCTGGCGCCGCACCTGTGCGGCGGTGTGGCGCCGCTGCTCGTCCGGCGTCGACGGCAACAGCGTCGGCACTGGGCAGGGCCGGCGGTCGGCGTCCATCGCCACCATGGTCAGGTAGCAGGTGTTGGTGTGGCGCGTCGTGTGTTCGCGGATGTTCTCGGTCACCACCTTGACGCCGACCTCCATCGAGGTGGTGCCGGTGTAATTGACCGAGGCGAAGAAGGTGACCAGCTCGCCGACGTGGATCGGGCAGCGGAAGATCACCTGATCGACCGACAGCGTCACCACATAGGACTGCGCGTAGCGCGCCGCGCAGGCGTAGGCGACCTGGTCGAGCAGCTTGAGCAGGGCGCCACCATGCACATTGCCGGAGAAATTGGCCATGTCCGGCGTCATCAGCACCGTCATGGTGAGCTGGTGTTTGGGCAGTTCGTTCATCGTTGTCTACCGTGCGCCGGCGATGCCGGCGCGGGGGATGTCCGTCGGTGCCCGCGACCCTTCAGTGACGGTTACTCGCGCCGTTCGATGCGCCAGCCCGGTTTGTTGTAGTCGCGGACGTTGCTGTAGGGCGCGGTCGGATAGACGCTGGTGCCGTACGCATCGTCCTCGATGCGTACGCCCGGTTTGGAGTAATCCCGGATCTGGGTGCCGCGCAAGGTCGGGTAGACGTCCGTGGTGCGGCTGCGCGCGTTGGGCCGGATCAGCTCGCGCGGATGCTGTCCTATCATGCCGCCCGGGCTGGCGCCCGCCATGCCCTGTCCGTAGCCCTCGGGACCGAGCGGCGTGACCGGCACATGGCCGCTGCCACCGGCGAGAACGAAGGGCGATGCAATCAGCGTGCAGGCGGTGAGCAGAGTGCGGATATTCATGGCGACCTCCCGGTCGTGCAACATGACTGGACACTTTGAGTGTAGTGCGAAAGCGCCGCGGCGCAGCGCGCAGCCCGACACGGCCGGGCGCATCGTGACGGAGTGTGGATTGGACGCCACAGCCTGCGACGCGGCCGTGAACACCGTGCCGGCTTGTGGAATGATGCAGCCATGACGACCGACGACCGCAATCCCTTCGAAGCCGCCCCGCCGCCGGGCGACGATACGACCGCTCCCCTTGATGGCGGGGAGCCCGATTCGCGCAGCGTGGCGGCCGGCCAGGGGGTCGAGTGGCTGCGCCAGGGCTGGCAGGCCTTCATGGCGGCGCCCGGCGTCTGGGTGGTGATCACGCTGCTGTGGGTGATCGCCGTCGTGGTGCTGAATCTGGTGCCGCTGTTCGGCATGATTGCCGCCACGCTGCTGGCAATGGTGACGGTGGGTGGGCTGATGACGGGCTGCCGTGCGCTGTCGCGCGGCGAGCCCTTCGGCGTGGCTCACCTGTGGGCCGGTTTCGGCGAGCGCATCAATCCGCTGCTGGCGCTGGGCGGCTGGTATCTGCTGGCCTCGCTGGCCATCGGCATGCTGGTCGTGCTGCTGTCGGCGATCAGTGCCGGTCTGGCCGGCGTTGCCGCGGTGGCGGGTCTGGCGGTGCTGATGGCGGCCATTCCGGCCATGCTCATCATCGCCGTCATGCTGATGGCGCCGGTGCTGATGGCGGTCTGGTTCGCGCCTGCCCTGGTCGTGTTCCACGACATGAAGGCGCTGGATGCGATGCGCACCAGCTTCTTCGCCAGCCTGCGCAATGCGCCGGCCTTCGTCGTGTTCGCGCTGCTCTACGTCGTGCTGGCGGTGCTGGCCTCGATCCCCGCCATGCTGGGCTGGCTGCTGCTGCTGCCGGTCACTTTCGGCGCGATGTACGCGAGCTACCGCGACGTGTTCGACCAGCGCTGATCAACCCTCCGCCGCCTCGCCGGCCCCCTTCACCACCTTGAAGCGAGCCAGCGTCGCCTCGCGCGCCGCGGCGTGGTCGACGATGGGGGCCGGGTAGTCGCTGCCGATCACGCAGCCGGCCATCTTCTGTTCCAGCGGCGTCGCCAGCCAGGGCGCGTGGATGCGCTTCCGGTCGAATTTCGCCAGTTCCGGGCAGTAGCGGCGGATGAACTGGCCGTCGGCGTCGAACTTTTCCGACTGCGTGACCGGATTGAAGATGCGGAACCAGGGCTGGGCGTCGCAGCCGGTCGAGGCGGCCCACTGCCAGCCGCCGTTGTTGGCCGCCAGGTCGAAATCGTTGAGCTGGCGGGCGAACCAGTGTTCGCCGCGGCGCCAGTCAATGCCCAGGTCCTTGGTCAGGAAGGAGGCGCTCACCATCCGCAGCCGGTTGTGCATGTAGCCGGTCTGCGCCAGCTGGCGCTGCGCCGCGTCCACCAGCGGATAGCCGGTGCGGCCTTCGCACCAGGCACGGAATTTCTCCTCGTCGTCCACCCAGCGCACCGCGTCGTACTCGGGCCGGAAGCTGCCGCCCTGCACATGCGGGTTGTGCCACAGGATCTGGAAGTAGAAATCGCGCCAGATCAGTTCCGACAGCCAGGTTTCGGCGCCTGCGCCACCGCGCGCATGCGCTTCGCGCGCCAGTCGGCGGATCGATATCGTGCCGAAGCGCAGATGCACCGACAGATAGCTCGGGCCCTTGGCCGCCGGAAAGTCGCGCAGCACCTTGTAACGGTCGATGCGGTCGAGGAAGGCGTCGAACAGCGTGTCGGCGCCGCTCATGCCCGCGGGAAGTTTCAGCGTTGCGAGATTGGTCGACCGGAAACCCATGTCGGCCAGCGACGGAATGTCGCCTGCCGGCACCGCCGCCAGCGCGCCCGCGTAGGTGCGCACCGGATAGGCCTTCAGGTGGAAGGGTGTGAGCTTCTTCAGCCAGGCGTTCTTGTACGGCGTGAACACCGAGAAGGGCTTGCCGCCCTGGGTCAGCACCTCGTCGCACTCGAAGATGACCTGGTCCTTGTACGTGTCGAAGGCGATGCCGTCCTTTGCCAGCGCGTCGTGCACCGCGCGGTCGCGCGCAAATGCGGCGGGCTCGTAGTCGCGATTGGCGACCACGCCGCCCGCACCCAGTTCGCGCGCCAGTTGCGGAACGACGTCGCGGGCGCGGCCGTGGCGCACGATGAGCCCGCCTCCGAGCGCACGCAGCGCAGCGTCCAGCTCGGTGACCGAGGCATGGATGAACTCGACCCGGCGGTCGGCGCTCAGGCCTTCGGCCAGCAGTTCGTCGAGGATGTCGGTGTCGAACACGAACACGCACCACACCGGGCCGCCGGCGCGCAGCGCGTGGTACAGGGCGGCGTGGTCGTCGATGCGCAGGTCGCGGCGGAACCACACCAGGCGGGATGAAGGACGGTCGGGCATGCGGGATTTCCGTCAAAAAGTCGGCGCTTTGAGCGTGATGTCGCGCCGCGGTTCGCGGCCGGCGTCCAACACGGATAAAATCATCCCATGTCCGCACACGCCATGACCCCTTCGGTCGACCTGACCGGCCATTTCCTGATCGCCATGCCCGCCATGGCGGACAAGAATTTCGCGCGCACGCTGACGCTGGTGTGCGAGCACAACGAACAGGGCGCGCTCGGTGTCATCGTCAATCGGCCGATCGACATGTCGCTCGAAGACCTGTTCGAGCGCATCGACATGTCGCTCGAATCGCCGCGCTTCCAGGGCCAGCCGGTGTATTTCGGCGGCCCGGTGCAGACCGACCGCGGCTTCGTGCTGCATCGTCCGGTCGGCGACTGGCAGTCCAGCATCGATGTCGGCAACGGCCTCGCGCTGACCTCGTCGCGCGACGTGCTGCAGTCGCTCGGCCACGACAACGAGCCGGACGACGTGCTGGTCACGCTCGGTTACGCCGGCTGGCAGGCCGGCCAGATCGAATGGGAGCTGGCGCAGAACGCCTGGCTTACCGTGCGCGCCGACCCCGAAATCATCTTCGGCCTACCGCCGGAAGAGCGCCTGATCGCCGCAATGCAGCTGCTCGGCGTCGACTTCGCGTCGCTGTCCGACGTGGCCGGGCATGCCTGAGCCGGTCGCGCTGCCCGCGCGCGGCACCGTGCTGGCGTTCGATTTCGGCGAGAAGCGCATCGGTGTCGCCGTCGGCGAATGCGAACTGCGCAGTGCCTCCGCACTGACCACCTTCGATGCCGAAACCAACGACGCCCGCTGGTCGGCGATCGGCCGCCTGCTCGACGAATGGAAACCTGCATTGCTGGTGGTCGGTCTGCCGCTGTCGCCGGACGGCGAGGCGCACGAAATGACCGCCCGCGCGCAACGCTTCGCCCGTCAGCTCGAAGGCCGCTACCGGCTGCCGGTCGCGCTGCAGGACGAACGCTTCACCTCGGCCGAGGCCGACACGCAGCTGCGCGACCGCGGCCAGCACGACTGGCGGGAACGCAAGAAGCACCTGGACGCACACGCGGCCCAGCTCATCCTGAAGGACTATTTCGATGTCACTGCCTGACGCAGAAAAACTGCTGGCCGATCTGGCGGCGCAGATGCGCCCGCAGGTCACGCCGGACACCGCGCTGGTCGGCCTGCACACCGGCGGCGTATGGCTGGCGCAGCGCCTGCACGCGCTGCTCGGTCTGACCCAGCCGGCCGGCTCGCTCGACGTGAGCTTCTACCGCGACGACTACGCCCAGCGCGGGCTGTCGCGCGACACCCGCTCGTCCGCCCTGCCCTTCGACGTCGAGGGACGGCACCTCATCCTGGTCGACGATGTGCTGCACACCGGCCGCACGATACGCGCCGCGCTGAACGAACTGTTCGACTACGGCCGTCCGGCCAAGGTCGAACTGGCGGTGCTGATCGACCGCGGCGGACGCCAGCTGCCGGTGGCGCCGACCTACTGTGCGACGCGCCTCGACCTGGCCGAGGGCACGCGGGTGAAGCTGGCGCAGGACGGCGAGCGGCTGGCGCTGCGTCTGCTGCCGGAGCAGGAGTGACCATGGCCCGCAATCCGCAACTGAACAAGAACGGCGAGCTGCAGCACCTGCTCACCACCGAGGGCCTGCCGCGCGACGTGATCACGCGCATCCTCGACACCGCCGAGCCCTTCGCCGGTGTCGCCGAACGCGAGGTGAAGAAGGTGCCGCTGCTGCGCGGCAAGAGCGTGTTCAACCTGTTCTTCGAAAACAGCACGCGCACGCGCACCACGTTCGAAATCGCCGCCAAGCGCCTGTCGGCCGACGTGATCAACCTGAACATCGCGACCAGTTCGACCAACAAGGGCGAAACCCTGCTCGACACGGTGGACAACCTGGCGGCGATGCAGGCCGACATGTTCGTCGTGCGCCACGCCTCGAGCGGCGCGCCCTACCTGATCGCGCAGCACCTCGAAGCGACCGGGCGCGACCACATCCACGTCGTCAATGCCGGCGACGGGCGCCACGCGCACCCGACGCAGGGGCTGCTCGACATGTACACCATCCGCCACTACAAGCGCGACTTCACGCAGCTGTCGGTGGCCATCGTCGGCGACATCCTGCATTCGCGCGTGGCGCGCAGCCAGATCCACGCGCTGACCACGCTGGGCGTGCCCGATCTGCGCGCGATTGCGCCGAAGACGCTGCTGCCGCACGACATCGAGCGCCTCGGCTGTCGCGTCTACAACGACATGCGCGAAGGTCTGCGCGGCGTCGACGTCGTGATGATGCTGCGCCTGCAGAACGAACGCATGCAGGGTTCGCTGCTGCCCAGCGCACAGGAGTATTTCAAGTTCTTCGGCCTGACCGAGGACAAGCTCGCCGTGGCCAAGCCCGATGCCATCGTGCTGCACCCGGGGCCGATGAACCGTGGCGTCGAGATCGACTCGGCGGTGGCCGACGGCCGCCAGGCGGTCATCCTGCCGCAGGTCACCTTCGGCATCGCGGTGCGCATGGCAGTGATGGCCATGCTGGCCGGAGGAAACGCATGAAGATCCACATCAAGGGCGGCCGGCTGATCGATCCGGCGCAGGACATCGACGCACCGACCGACGTCTACATCGCCGCCGGCAAGGTGGTGGCGCTCGGTACGGCGCCCGACGGCTTTCACGCCAACCGCGTCATCGACGCCAGCGGCCTGGTCGTCGCGCCGGGCCTGATCGACCTCTGCGCGCGGCTGCGCGAGCCCGGCCTCGAATACCGCGCGACGCTGGAGTCGGAAGTCGCGGCCGCAGTCGCCGGTGGCGTCACCAGTCTGGCCTGCCCGCCGGACACCGATCCGGTGCTGGACGAACCCGGCTTGGTCGAAATGCTGAAGCACCGCGCGCGCATGCTGAATCTCGCCCACGTATACCCGCACGGCGCGCTGACCGCCGGCCTGAAGGGCGAGCGGCTGACCGAGATGGGCGAGCTGCACGATGCCGGCTGCATCGCCTTCTCGCAGGCCAACGTACCGGTGGCCGACACCCAGGTGCTGTTCCGTGCGATGCAGTACGCGGCCACCTTCGGCTATACCGTGTGGCTGCAGCCGACCGACATGCATCTGGCGGCCGGCGGTGTTGCGCACGAAGGCGAGGTGGCGGCGCGGCTGGGCCTGACCGGCATTCCGGTGCTGGCGGAAACGCTGGCCATCGGCCAGATGCTGCAGCTGGCGCGCGCCACCGGATGCAAGCTGCATCTGGCGCGCATTTCCAGTCGCGCCGGCCTGATGCTGATCGACCAGGCGCGGCTGGACGGCATGCAGGTGAGCTGCGATGTAGCCATCCACGCGCTGCACCTGTGCGATGTCGACATCGGCTACTTCGATCCGCAGTGCCGCACCGTGCCGCCGCTGCGCGCACAGTTCGACCGCGAAGCGCTGCGTGCCGCGCTGGCCGACGGCCGCATCGACGCGCTGTGCTCGGACCACACGCCGGTCGACGACGACGCCAAGCAGGTGCCGTTCGCCGAAGCCGAGCCGGGCACCACCGGTCTCGAACTGCTGCTGCCGCTGACGCTGGCCTGGGCGCGCGAAATGCGGCTGCCGCTCAAGGTTGCGCTGGCGCGCATCACGGCCGACGCCGCACGCGTGCTCGGCCTGAATGCCGGCCACCTGCGGGTGGGTGGTGCGGCCGACGTGTGCATCTTCGATCCGGAGGCGCCGGTGCGCATCAGTCGCGAATCGCTGCGCAGCCAGGGCAAGAACACGCCCTACCTGGGCCGCGAACTGCCCGGTCGCGTCAGCGCGACGCTGGTGTCGGGCCAGGTGGTGTACGAGGCGCCGGTCCGCCATTGAGGGTTTCGGGTGCGGCGTCGAGCCGCACCTCGAATTCGACCGACTGCAGCTGCAGTCCGTGCGCATCCTCCAGCGCCAGCCGGTAACGGCCGGGGCGCGGGCTCCACAGCGCGCGCCCCTCGATCGCCGGCAGGCGCTCGTCATTGATCACCCACTGCAGGCCCGGCCAGCCCGGCCGCGCTTCGAACAGCAGCGCCTGGCGACCGGCCGGCAGGCCGGCGCTGACCAGCTTCACGCCCGTCGTCGGCTGCACGATGCGCGGCCGGCCGAACAGGTCGCGCACGGTCGCGTCGGCGAAGGCCTGCTGCGTGCCGGGCAGGAAATACTCTTCGCGTTCGCCCTCGATTTCCGGTTCGAAGCGCAGGCGCACGCCCTCGAGCCCGGGCGGCGGCGGTGCCGCCTCGGCCGGAATGGGGTCGATGGCGGCGGCGACCGAAAGCCAGGTGGCCGCCACCGGACGTGCCGCGCGCAACGCGATCGTGTAGCGGCGCGTCCAGCCGACCGACCAGTGCGTCGCGCGGTCGCTCGAGCGCCCGTGCATGACGGCGTGCCAGTCGTGTGCGTCAGGCGTCGTGCGCGTGGACAGCAGGTCGCCGACCAGCCACGCCACCGGCGACGCCCACAGTCGCTTGCCGCTGCGATCCACGCCGCGCCATTGCGCCGCCTCCAGCGCCCACGGCGTCCATACGCCGTCGTTGGCCAGCGTGCGGAAGGCGTTGGCCATGTCGGGCAGGCTGGCACGGCTGCCGTTGGTCGCCGATGCGTCGATGCCGTGCGCACGCAGCGCGGCGGTCAGCGTGTCGTCGCCGATCAGCGCGCGCACGCGCAGTGCCGGAATTTCGGCCGCCTGCGTCAGCGCCGCACGCGTGCTGAGCGGCTGGCCGCTGCCCTGCAGGCCCGGGGGCAGCGCCCGGGTGACGAAGTTCGGGCTGTCGTCGAAGACCGACGCCGCGCTGATCCAGCGTTGATCGAGTGCCAGTCCGTATGCGAACGCGTGCAGCGTGCTGCCGGCCGGGAGCCGGCGCACCGCGGCGTCGGTGTCGTCCGGACCGCCGGCCCACACCAGTGCCTCGCCGCTCGCGTTGTCGAGTACCACGACGGCGATGTCGGCGCGCTCGCGACCGAGCGCGTCCAGCGTGCGCCGCTGCAGCCGCGCGTCGAGCGTGGTGGCGCGCTGTTCGCCCGGCTCGCGCAGCAGACGGCGGGCCAGCGGCTGTGCTTCGGTCCAGCGCGGCTCCAGCCGGTAGCGCTGGGTAAGTACCTGATTGGCGAGGGCCCGCAGTTCGGCGCAGGCGGGCGCCGGTTTGAGCTTCAGTGCGACCGCGCAGGCACGCTGCGCGACCCGTTCGGCCGGCGCGTTCGGGCCGCGCAGCAGCGCCGCCAGCAGCAGCGCCTCGCGTGCATCGACGGCGTCCGGATCCTTGCCGAACAGGCCGCGGGTCGCGGCTGAAATGCCGCGCAGTTCGCCGCGGAAGGGCGCGAGGTTGAAATAGGCTTCGAGGATCTGCGCCTTGTTCCAGCGGCGCTCGATTTCGCGCGCGGCGGCCGCCTGGTCCCATTTCTGGCCGACGCTGCGGCGCGTGCCCTGCAGACGCAGTGCCGGGTCGATCAGGCCGGCCAGCTGCATGGTCAGCGTCGATGCGCCGCGCGGACGGCGCCCTTCCAGCGTGCGCCACAGATTGTCCCAGGTGGCACCGGCCAGCGCCGTCCAATCGACGCCCGAATGTTCGAGAAAGCGCTTGTCCTCGGCCACCAGCAGAGCACGCACCAGCGGCGGCGACAGCGTGCGCGCGCCGACCCAGTCGAGCCGGCGCTCGTCGAAATCGACGCGCACCTCGGCCAGCGGCTGGCCGTAGCGGTCGAGCAGGCGCGCTTCCGACGAGCGCCAGCTGTCGCGTACGGTGTCGAACGAAGGGGCCTGAGCCTGGGCTGCGGGGGTGCCGAGCAGTACGAGACAGGCCAGCGCACGGCGTGCGCGCTTGCCCGTGCTCGCGTTCATCGGCTGACGATGCACGCGCGTGTCAGTTCAGCACGCACTCAGCGTGCATTTGTCGCCCGAGGCCTGGCGCTCGACCGTCACGCGCGCCAGCTGAGGCAGCTGCGGAGCGAGCTGCCGCCACAGGTAGTGGCAGAGGTTCTCCAGCGTGGCCGGGCCGATGCCATCGACCTCGTCGAGGAAGCGGTGGTCCAGTTTTTCCCGGACTTCGGCCAGTGCGGCACGGAACACCGCCAGATCCAGCAGCATGCCGCTCGCCGGGTCCGGCTCGCCGCGCAGCGTCACCTCGGCGTGATAGGTGTGGCCGTGGATGCGCAGGCTGGATTCGGTTTCCACCTTGCGGCGCAGGGTGTGGGCAGCTTCGAAGAAGAAGCGCTGGCTCAGTTCAACAACCATCTCGATACGTCCAAAAAGGGCAGCCCGCGGAATGCGGCGCTGCCCTGGGTCAGCGACGGTCAGCGTATGCCAACCGCCTTGTGCGTCTGGAAGCTGAGCCTCCAGCGCGGGTGCTGCATGCACCATTCGATCGCCCAGCGGGCGTTGTCGGCCGCAGCCGCATTGTCCATCGGCTGCACCAGGAAGTGCTCGAAATCCCAGTCTTCCATCGCGGCGAGATCGAGGCCGTCCTGCGGCACGACCACTTTCAGTTCCTGACCGCGGCGCTGCACCACCGCGTTGCCGGCTTTCGGGCTGACGCACACCCAGTCCAGTCCGGCCGGCGCTTCCAGCGTGCCATTGGTTTCGACGGCGATTTCGAAGCCGCGCGCGTGCAGCGCGTCGATCAGCGCGGCATCGACCTGCAGCAGCGGTTCGCCGCCGGTCAGCACCACGAAGCGGGCGCCGCCGGCGCCGGTCCAGCTCGCGGCGATGGTGTCGGCCAGAGCGTCGGCTTCGTAGCGGCCGCCCAGCGTGCCGTTGGTACCGACGAAATCGGTGTCGCAGAAGCGGCACTGCGCGGTCGCGCGGTCCTGTTCGCGACCGCTCCACAGGTTGCAGCCGGCGAAGCGGCAGAACACGGCGGCGCGACCGGCGTTCAGCCCCTCGCCCTGCAGCGTGTAGAAGATTTCCTTGACCTGATAAGCCACGACAGATGCCAGTAACGGCGAAAAACACGCTAGGGTATCGCGTTTGAAGGATTTTTCCACCTGATGACCGACGCCACCACCCAGCAGCCTTACGCCGATCTGAACCCGGATACCGTGCTCGACGCACTCGAAGCGGCCGGTTTCGTGGTCGATGGTCGCCTGCTGGCGCTGAACAGCTTCGAAAACCGCGTCTATCAGGTCGGCGTGGACGACGGTCCGCCGGTGATCGCCAAGTTCTACCGGCCGGCGCGCTGGAGCGACGATGCGATCGCCGAGGAACACGCCTTCTGCCGCGAACTGGCCGAGCACGAGATTCCGGTCGTTGCGCCACTCGACCTGCCCGGCGGCGGCACGCTGGCCTGCCACGCCGGCTACCGTTTCGCGGTGTTCCCGCGCCGCGGCGGCCGTGCGCCCGAGCTGGACCGCAGCGATACGCTGGAGTGGATAGGCCGTTTCATGGGCCGCATTCACGCGCTCGGTGCGGTGAAACCCTATCAGCACCGGCCGCAGCTCGACATCAGGAGCTTCGGTGACGAACCCGCCGCCTACGTGCTGGATCACGGCTTCGTGCCACCCGAACTGGAGAAGGTGTATCGCGGCGTGGTCGCGCAGGCGCTGGACGGCGTGCGCGCGGCGTTCGAACGCGCCGGCGAGGTGAAGCGCATCCGCACGCACGGCGACTGTCACGTCGGCAACATGCTGTGGGTCGATGGCCAGGGGCCGCACTTCGTCGATTTCGACGACAGCCGGATGGCGCCGGCCATCCAGGATCTGTGGATGCTGCTGTCGGGCGACCGCGCCGACCGCGCGCGCCAGCTGGGCGACGTGCTGGCCGGCTACGAGGAATTCTGCGACTTCGATCTGCGCGAACTGCACCTGATCGAAGCGCTGCGTACGCTGCGGCTGATTCACCACAGCGGCTGGATCGCCCGCCGCTGGCAGGACCCGGCCTTCCCGGTCGCATTCCCGTGGTTCGACACGCCGCGCTACTGGGAGGCGCGCATTCTCGAACTGCGCGAACAGATCGCGGTGATGGACGAGGCGCCGCTCTGGCTGGTGCCGGGCATGCGCTGAGACGCAGGCACTAAGGCACCTGCGAGTAATGCATGCGCCCGGCGATGCGCGCCGCGTGCGCGGCCAGTCGCGGGCCGAAGGTCTTTTCGTACTTGCGCGGGTTGGGCAGCATGACGGCCAGCCGTGCCGCCTGTTCCGGGCCCAGCTTCGCCGCCGGGATGCGGTAGTAGCGCTGCGCCGCCGCCTCGGCGCCGAACACGCCGTCGCCCCATTCGACCACGTTCAGATAGATTTCCAGAATGCGCCGCTTGTCCATCACCGCCTCCATCATGAAGGTGATCGCGGCCTCCTGGGCCTTGCGCACATAGCTGCGGCTGGGGCTGAGGAAGAGATTCTTCGCCAGCTGCTGACTGATGGTCGAGCCGCCGGCCACCGCGCGACCCTTCTTGCGGTTCTTTTCCATCGCCTTCTGGATGCCCTCCCAGTCGAAGCCCTCGTGATCGACGAAAGCGTCGTCCTCGGCGGCGATGACGGCGCGCTTCAGGTGTACCGAGATGCGCTCGTACGGCACCCACTGGTGGCGCAGCTGCGCGTCCGGCTTGCGCTCGCGCATTTCATCGAGGCGCAGCGACATGAAGCGGGTCTGCGACGGATTGAACTGCGTCCACCACAACAGATGGGCGAACACCCACACCTGATAGGCGAGCACCAGCAACACGGCACCGGCGAGCAGCCACTTCAGCGTGCGCAGCAGAGAACGCATCGGAGGCTCCGTTTCAGGCCAGCGGCGGCAGCGCGGCGCGCAGCGTCGCGCGCACGGCGGCGGTGTCCGGACGCACGCCGCGCCACAGCGTGAAGGCCTCGGCGGCCTGTTCGACCAGCATGCCCAGACCGTCGGCCAGCCGTGCCGCGCCCTGCTCGCGCGCCTGTTTCAGATAGGCGGTGAGGCCACGGCCGTAGACCATGTCGTAAGCCAGGCTGTCCGGCGCGTACAGGCCCGCAGGCAGCGGCGGCGCCTCGTCGCTGAGGCTGGCGCTGGTGGCGTTGATCACCACGTCGTAGGGCGCGTCGGCGGCGTCCGCCCAGCCGCCGGCGCGGAGCGCGCCGCGCACGTCGTGGCTGGCGAACTGCGTCTGCAGTGCGCGCGCCTTGTCGGCGGTGCGGTTGGCGATGAACAGCCGGGCGATGCCGGCGTCGAGCAAGGGCAGGATGACGCCGCGCGCCGCGCCACCGGCGCCCAGCAGCAGCACGCGCGTGCCCGACAGCCGGCAGCCCAGCGTTTCGAGGTCGCCGACCAGTCCGGCGCCGTCGGTGTTGTCGCCCAGCACGTCGTCGCCGAACACGAAGGTGTTCACCGCGCCAGCCAGCCGCGCCCGCTCGGTCAGGCGGTCGGCCAGACGCCAGGCCTCTTCCTTGAACGGCACGGTGATGTTCATGCCGCGCCCGCCGCTCGCCCGGAACGCGGCAACCGCGTCGGCGAAGCCGTCGAGCGGTGCCAGCAGGGCCTCGTAGCTCAGGTCCTGCGCGGTCTGCGCGGCAAAGGCGGCGTGGATGGCCGGCGACTTGCTGTGTGCGATCGGGTTGCCGATGACGGCGTAGCGGTCGGTCATGGGGTATCAGCGTGATTCGAGCTGGTCGCCCTGGGTGAAGCTCCAGGTGCGGGTGATGGACAGGATTTCGTATTCGCGCCGGATGTCCGGCGGGAAGGCGGCGTAGGGGGCGGCCATGCGCACGATGCGGATGGCGGCGTCGTCGAGCACCTTCTGGCCGGACGAGCGGTTCAGGTCGATCTTCTCGATCTCGCCGTCGGCGCGGATTTCCACCGTCAGCGTCAGGTTGCCGTAGAGCTTGCCGCGCGCCGCCGGCGGGTAGTTCAAATTGCCGATGCGTTCGACCTTCTGCCGCCAGTCCTCGATGTACTGCGCGAAGCGGTATTCCTGTGTTCGTGCGCCGACGAATTTCTTGCGCGGCCGCTTGTTGTAGTCGTCGACGTCGCGTGCGATCTCCGCCTCCATCCGCGCCATCGCCATTGCCTTAGCGGCGAGGTCGGCGCCGCTCAGGGCCTGCAGCGGCTGTGGCGACGGGTCGGGCTGCTCCAGCCGTCGTTCTTCCGGACGCAGTTCGGTCTTCGCCTGCAGGTCGGCCAGCAGCTTCTGCTGCTGCGCCTCCATCTCCTGCACGCGGCGCTGCGTCTCGACCAGCTGGTCGCCGGCCTTGTCGCGCCGGCTGGCCGGCAGCGGCGTCTTCGCACGACGGTCCTGGTCGGTGTTGCCGCCGCCGTCGAGATTGGCCTGCGCCAGCGCCTGCGGATCGACCGGCTTCTGCTTGCTGCGCGCATTGACCAGCACCACTTCGAGCGGCTGGTCCTTCGCCTTCTGCTTCGGTTTCAGGTCGGGCGCGAAGTTGATCGCCAGCACGAAGGCGTGGATCAGGATGGACAGCGCGATGCCCAGGGCCAGCGGCGGAACACCGGCCGGCGCCGCCGACACCACGGCGCTGGCGCCCGATGGTGCGGAAGCAGCGGCAGCATGGGTGCGGGAACGGACGGCAGCGCTTTTCTTCGACATGGCGCGGGATTTTACAGGTGGGCGGTGAAATACCGCCGCCCGCGCGCGAATCTGCGCCGAAGGCGGACCGGAGCCGTCATCGACGTCGCCTATACTCGGGCGCCTGACCTGTTTCGCTGCACTGCAACTTCATGGATCTGCTGCTGATCAAGGCCGTCATTCTCGGCATTCTCGAAGGGCTCACCGAATTCCTGCCGATCTCGAGCACCGGCCACCTCATCATCGCCGGCAGCCTGCTCGGCTACACCGACGAAACCAGCCGGGTGTTCAAGATCGTCATCCAGCTCGCCGCCATCCTGGCGATCTGCTGGGAGTACCGGCGCAAGCTGATCGACGTGACTGCCGGTCTGGGGCGCGAACCGGCCGCCAACCGCTTCGTGCTGCACGTGCTGGTCGCCTTCATGCCGGCCGCCGTGCTGGGCTTCCTGTTCCACGGCATCATCAAGACCTATCTGTTCAACCCGCTCACCGTGGCCGGCGCGCTGATCGTCGGCGGCGTCATCATCCTGGTGATCGAGCGGCGCAATCACACGCCGCGCTACGAAACCACCGACGACCTCGACTGGCGGGCTGCGCTGAAGGTGGGTTTCGCGCAGGCCATCGCGATGTTCCCCGGTGTGTCGCGCTCCGGAGCGACCATCATGGGCGGTCTGGTGTTCGGTCTGTCGCGCCGCGCCGCCACCGAATTCAGCTTCTTCCTCGCCATCCCGACGATGATCGCGGCGACGGCCTACGACGTGTACAAGAACTGGGCGCTGCTGCGCGTCGAGGACCTGCCGGTCTTCGCGGCCGGCTTCGTGTCCTCCTTCCTCGCCGCCTTCTTCAGCGTGCGCTGGCTGCTGCGCTACATTTCCAGCCATACCTTCGAACTGTTCGCCTGGTACCGCATCGTGTTCGGCCTGTTCGTGCTGGCGAGCGCCTGGTTCGGCTGGGTGGACTGGGCCGATCACTGATGCAGAAGCTGCTGTACTTCCACGGCTTCCGTTCCGGACCGCAGTCGGTCAAGGCGCAGCAGTTGCGCGCCCATCTGGCCCGACAGGGGCGGGCCGGCGATCTGTGGTGCGAACAGCTGCCGCCGGGGCCGCTGGACGCCATCGCGCTGATCGAATCGGTGCTGCGGCCTGCTCTGGAAGGGGGGGGCGAGGTGGCGCTGGCCGGCTCGTCGCTGGGCGGCTTCTATGCGCTGCACCTGGCGGAGAAACACGGCCTGCGCGCCGCGCTGATCAATCCCGCCGTGGTGGCACCGCTGTCGCTCGGCGACTACGTCGGCGAGCACACGCATATGTATACCGGCGACAGCTTCCGTTTCGAACAGCGCCACGTCGATGAACTGCGCGCACTCGACGTGGCCGCAGTGACGCGGCCGGAGCGCTATCTGCTGCTGCTGGAGACCGGTGACGAGGTGCTGGACTGGTGGCAGGCGGTGCTCAAGCTGCGCGGCGCCAACATGATTGTTCATGCCGGCGGCGATCACAGCCTGCAGAACTTCGCCGCCGAGTTGCCCCGCATCACCGGCTTCCTGCTGCCGGAACGCTGAGCCGGTCGAGCGACGCGGGTCAGCGGAAGTCGCTGACGCGGAAGCGGGCGAGGTCGAAGTTGGTGCCGCGCTCGATCAGTTCGACCGGGTCGAGCCGCACGTGGCGGCCGTTGATCGACGCGTGCAGCGGGTACTCGGCGGAATAGCCGGTGCCGTTGATGGCCAGGCGCACCACCGCGCCGCTGACCGGATCATCGAGCGCCACGGCTTCGCCACTCTGTCTTTCCGAAAACACTTCGAGCGGGCGTGCGGTCGTCGACAGGGTTTCGATGCCCACCGTGCCGCGCGCATCGCGCCCGCGCAGGTAGCGGCGCACGACGCCGACCAGCCAGTTGTCGCCGCCCGAGGGCTGCATGCCGACCAGCGAACCGACGCGCACCCACTCCGCACTGGCGGTGGGCGCGGTGGCGCCGATGCCGCCGAGGCTGGCGTCCGACATTTCCCAGCGGTAGATCACCGCCTCGTCACGCGCGCCGCGCAGCACGTGATGCAGGTGCTTGATGCCGTTGGCCACCGCCAGCGCGCCGCCGAGCGAGTGGCGACGGTACTGCCGGGTCGGCGGGTCGAGCGCCCAGTTCATGGCCAGATGGCGAAGCAGCTTAGCCAGCTGGTCGCGCTCGGGCATGTCGTCGAGACTGAGTGCGTCCGGCAGGTCGCCGCCCTCGACGCGACGGGCCAGCGCCAGCGCCGCGTCGGCGGCGGCGATGCCGGAGAAGTAGCGGATGCCGTCGACCTGCTGCGGCGCGCGCACCAGACGCAGCGGCGGTGCCGGCTGGTTGGCGTCGAGCCAGTGCGTGCTGCCGCGCTCGATGGTCGGCGACATCGAGTAGCGCGCGGCGAAATAGCCGGTCAGCTGTTCAGCCAGACGGACACTGTCCGGCACCAGACCTTCGGGCGCGGCCACGTGCAGCGCGATCAGTCGCAGATACTCGCGCTCGACCGAGGTCGGCACCTCGTCGGCCGCATTGACCACCTCGCGCGCCTCGGCGCCGGAGGCCTGCGCCAGCAGATAGGCCTGTCCGGCCACCTGCCACAGTCCGGCGTCGACCGGACCGTTGTGATAGACGTCCCACTTGAAGCGCTGGCGGCAGGCGCGCACCGTGCGCGACGCGAGCCGCGACAGGCCGCTCAGCACCGACGCGTGCGTCGGGTCGGAAATGTAGCGATCGAGCGCCACCTCGTAGGCGGACGACAGAATGGACCAGAAGTCGCGGCCGGTGCGCCACACCACGTCCTTGCCTTCCGGGTCGTCGGCGTAGATCTGGTCGAGCTTGCGCAGATGAGGCTGGGCGCTGGAATCGAACTGGTAGAGCAGGTTGACGTGATGCGCCAGGTCGATATTGGTGGCGTCGCCGACCGATTCGACCCAGCCGGTCAGTTCGTTGATGGCCAGATCCGGCTGGGCGGCGGCGATTTCGGCCAGCACGCGACGAAGCTCGGCCGGATTGCCGAGCACGCTTGCCGGGGATGAAGAGAACACGCCGAACATACCTGCCACCTCCGCCACTCAGGGCTGTCCCTGACTGACACCTGTATGAATGTTTTGTGCCGCGCGGCGATCCGCTGCCGCCGCGTCGCGGGCGGCCAGACCGTACTGGTCTAGAATCCCGACCCTGTAGCGTAACGCGACTGCGCAAACTTTGCCATGCAGCAATATCTCGATCTCATGCGACACGTGCTGGAACACGGCACGGTCAAGACCGACCGCACCGGCACCGGCACCCGTTCGGTGTTCGGCTGGCAGATGCGGTTCGACCTCGCGCAGGGCTTTCCGGTGCTGACCACCAAGAAACTGCACCTGCGTTCCATCATCGTCGAACTGCTGTGGTTCCTGCGCGGCGACACCAATATCGCCTGGCTGAAGGAACACGGCGTCAGCATCTGGGACGAATGGGCCGACGAAAACGGCGACCTCGGCCCTGTCTACGGCGCCCAGTGGCGCAGCTGGCCGACGCCGGACGGCCGCCACATCGACCAGATCAGCGAACTGCTGGCCGGCCTGCGCAACAACCCCGACTCTCGCCGGCACATCGTCAGTGCATGGAATCCGGCGGAAATACCGTCGATGAAGCTGCCGCCCTGCCACGCACTGTTCCAGTTCTACGTTGCGGACGGACGATTGTCCTGCCAGCTGTACCAGCGCAGCGCAGACATATTTCTCGGAGTGCCCTTCAATATCGCGAGTTATGCGCTGCTGACGATGATGGTGGCGCAGGTGTGCGGCCTCAAGCCGGGCGAGTTCGTCCATACGCTGGGCGATGCCCACCTCTATTCGAACCACCTTGAACAGGCGCAGCTGCAGCTTACGCGCGCACCGCGGCCGCTGCCGACGATGTGGATCAACCCCGAAGTAAGCGATCTGTTCGCCTTCCGCCCGGAAGACTTCCGGCTGGACGGCTACGATCCGTGGCCGCATATCCCGGCGCCGGTGGCCGTATGAAGCTGTCGCTGATCGCCGCACTGGCCGCCAACGGCATGATAGGCCGCGACAACGGCATGCCCTGGCACCTGCCGGAAGACCTGAAGCGCTTCCGCGCGCTGACCATGGGCCACCCCATCATCATGGGGCGCAAGACTTGGGACTCGCTTGGCCGGCCGCTGCCCGGGCGCACCAGCATCGTGGTGAGCCGGCAGGACGGGCTGGACATCGCCGGCGCGCGGGTGGTGCCGTCGCTCGATGCGGCGGTCGAACTGGCGGCAACGGTGGAGGGCGGCGACGAAGCTTTCGTGATCGGCGGCGCGCAGCTGTACGCGCTCGCGCTGCCGCGGGTCGATCGCCTGCTGCTGACCGAAATTGCCGACGCGTTCGATGGCGACACGCGCTTCCCCGACTACGACCGCAGTGTCTGGCAGGAAACGGCGCGCGAAGAGGCGGTCAGCGCGGGTGGCCTGCGCTACGCCTTCGTCGATTACGCGCGCCGCGCGGCGCAGCAGCAGTAGGCGGTTATACCTCAGCGGTCTTGGTCAGTCGCGCACGCAGTCGACCGCGTAATCCAGCGCTTCGCCCTCGCCGGTGCCGACCAGACCGTGGATGTCGGTTTCGAAGCCGGGGAAGGCGCGGTTGAACTCACGCGCGAAGCGCAGGTAATTGACGATGGTGCGGTTGAAGCGCTCACCCGGAATCAGCAGCGGGATGCCCGGCGGATAGGGCGTCAGCAGCACGCTGGTGATGCGGCCTTCCAGTTCGTCGATGGCCACGCGGTCGATCTCGCGGTGGGCCATGCGCGCCCAGGCGTCGGCCGGCTTCATCGCCGGTTCCATCGGCGACAGATACATTTCCGTGGTCAGGCGCGCGATGTCGTGCTTCTTGTACATCTCGTGGATGCGCACGCACAGGTCGCGCAGGCCGACCCGCTCGTAGCGCGGGTGGGCGGCGACAAACTCGGGCATCACGCGCCACAGCGGCTGGTTGTTGTCGTAGTCGTCCTTGAACTGCTGCAGCTCGGTCACCATGGTGTTCCAGCGGCCCTTGGTGATGCCGATGGTGAACATGATGAAGAAGCTGTACAGGCCGGTCTTCTCGACCACCACGCCGTGCTCGGCCAGGTACTTGGTGACG
>NZ_JADMJL010000079.1 GCF_018780585.1 Methyloversatilis discipulorum
CAAGCTATTCCTACGCTTGCCAGGGCAGAACATACAAGCGGCCTTGGCCGCGACACGGCTTCGGCTCAGGTCACTGTCGTAAGCCAACTCGCTAACTCGCTGCTGAGGCATCACAGCCTGCACATGCGCCGATACCGCTCGCTGCTGCACTTGCCGGCTTGCGGAGCACAGTGCCCGTCTTTCGCGACACCGGCGCGCCAGAACGGGCACAGGTCGCACGCGCCCGCCGCCCGGCCTCGGCTGGCGGGTGTTCCGGCGCGGGTGGTACCATTGAGCGCTTTTTCCCGCGTCCGCCGCTACCGGTTCCCAAGGTTCGAATACATGGTGTCATCCAATCAGGTGGCTGAACACGTCCGTTCGGTGCACGCCATCATCAGCCGCCCGCAGCGCCCGTCCGGCCATGAACTGGTGGCCCGTTCCTGGCTGCGCTGCTTCCATGAACTGGGTCTCGATCCCGCCGCCGAAGACGCGCCGCCGCCGCTGGCGCCGCAGGCCTGGCGCGAGCGCGGCGACAAGCTGGGCGAGGTGATGGACAGCGCCGTGCCGGAGATGCAGACGCTGCACCGCCAGCTCGACGATCCCAATTCCGCGCTGGTGCTGGCCGATGCCGAAGGCGTCATCGTCAGCATCGTGCGCCATCCCGGTTTCGCGCGCGAAGCTTCGCTGCGCGGGCTGGTCGAGGGCGCACGCTGGAGCGAGGACATCCAGGGCACCAACGGTATCGGCACCGTGCTGGCCGAGCGCCACTCGCTGGTCATTTCGCGCGAGGAACATTTCTTCGCCCGTCACACCGACATGGTGTGCGCCGCCGCGCCGATCTACGATGGCGTCGGCGAAGTCGCCGCCGTGCTGGCGGTCTGCTCGCTGGCGCCGGGCGGTGCCCGGGCGCTGCGCGCGCTGGTCGAGCGCTCGGCCCGCGTGATCGAGCACCGCGCTTTCCGCGCGCGCCACGCCACCGACTACATCATCCGCTTCCATGCCCACGCCGGTCGCGTGCTGACCGCGGTCGACGGCATGCTGGCGCTGACGCCGGAAGGCGAGGTGATCGAAGCCAACCACACCGCCTTCGAGCTGCTGTCGCCGGAGGGCGAGGCGCTGCTCGGGCGCGAAGTGACCGAGTTCTTCGGCCAGTCGCTGCCGGAACTGCTGTCGCGCACCTTCCGCTCCGGCTTCCATCCGCTGACGCTGTCGATGCCGCAGCACCAGACCTGGCATCTGCTGGCGCAGCAGCCCGCACGCAACCGCGCCCAGGCCGGTACGCGCGGCACCGACTCGGCGTCGGCGGCGCAGGCGCTGGCCGAACTCGACCTCGGCGACCTGCGCATGGCCGGCAATGTGCACAGCGCGATGCGGATTCTCGATCGCGACATTCCGCTGCTGATCTCCGGCGAAACCGGTACCGGCAAGGAAGTGTTCGCGCGTGCCTTCCACGCGTCGAGCCAGCGTGCGCGCGGCCCCTTCGTCGCCATCAACTGCGCGTCGCTGCCGGAAGCGCTGATCGAATCCGAACTGTTCGGCTACAAGCAGGGCGCCTTCACCGGCGCCAACCGCGACGGCCGTCGCGGCAAGGTGCTGCAGGCCGACGGCGGCACGCTCTTCCTCGACGAGATCGGCGACATGCCGCTGCAACTGCAGGCGCGCCTGCTGCGGGTGCTCGAAGAGCGCAAGGTGACGCCGCTGGGCGGCGAGAACGCGGTGCCGGTCGATCTGCAGCTGGTCTGCGCGACGCACCGCGACCTGCGCGCCATGGTGCGCGAGGGCAGCTTCCGCGAGGACCTCTACTACCGGCTGCGCGGCATGGAAGTGACGCTGCCGGCGCTGCGCGACCGCACCGACCGCCGTGCGCTGATCGAGCGCTGCCTGACCGAGGAGAGCGCCGGCCGGCATCCGCCGATACGGCTGGGTCAGGCGGCCATGCAGGTGCTGGACCGCTTCCGCTGGCCGGGCAACATCCGCCAGATGCGCTACGTGCTGCGCACGCTGGTCGCGCTGTGCGACGGCCCGGAAATCACGCTGCGTGACATGCCGCCGGAACTGATGGACGCGCCGGAACCGATGCCCGCCGTCGCACCGGCCGCCCACCCGACCGACACGGCAGGCGAGCCCGTGCATTCGACGCCGAGCAACCTCAATCCGCTGCAGTCGGCCGAGCGCGACGCGCTGCTGTCGGAGCTGCGCCGCCACCGCTGGAACATTGCCGGACTGGCGCGCGAACTCGGCGTCAGCCGCAACACCGTCTACCGCAAGATGAAACGTCTGGACATCGACACCGACACGCAGGCCGGCGATGGCTACTGATCCGCGCCTGAACGACATCCCGGACGAAGCCGAGGTCCTGCCGGATGCACGCATCGCCTGGGGGCTGACCGGTTCCGGCCACTTCCTGAAGGAGTCGCTGGAGTTCGCCGACACGCTCGACCGCATCGACCTCTTCATGTCGCGCGCCGGCGAGGAAGTGCTGAACATGTATGGCTACCCGCTGGCTGACATGAAAAAGCGCTACCGCATCTTCCGTGACAGCACGGCGAGCGCGGCGCCGGTCGGGCTGTTCTACCAGGGGCAGTACCACACCGTGGTGATCGCGCCGGCCACCTCGAACACCGTGGCCAAGTGCGCGCTCGGCATTTCCGACACGCTGGTCACCAACATCTTCGCCCAGGCCGGCAAGCTGCGCATTCCCATCATCGTGTTTGCCTGCGACAACGAACCGGTGGTGATCACCGAATCGCCGAGCGAATGGGTGACGCTGTACCCGCGCTCGATCGACCTCGAACACACCGGGCGCCTGGCCGGTTTCGAAGGCGTCACCGTGGTGAAGAGCGTCGAGGAACTGCAGAGCGCGCTCAGGCAGAGACTTGCGGCCGTCGGTCGTTGATCGCGCGATCGACGATCCGATGAGCGACGAACTCCGGCATGGCTGAACAAGACGTCCGCGCCGAACGCATCCTCTTCCTGACCGGGCATCTGGCGCTGAAGAGCCTGCAGCGCATCCTCGATGACATGCAGCCGCTGCCCTTCGAGGCGCGCGTGCTCGACGTCGGCATCAATGTGGCCGGGCTGATGACGGCCGACCTGATCCGCCGCCGCGTGCCGGCGCCGGTCGATGCCGACCGCATCATCGTGCCCGGCCGCTGCCGCGGTGATCTCGACGTGCTGTCGCAGCACTTCGGCCTTCCGGTGCAGCGCGGGCCGGACGAAGTCAAGGATCTGCCGCAGCACTTCGGCCGCAAGGCGAAGAAGCGCGAGCTGACGCAGCACGACGTGCTCATCTTTGCCGAAATCGTCGATGCGCCGCAGGTCGACATCGACACCGTGCTCGCCACCGCGCGCCGCTACCGCCGCGACGGCGCCGACGTGATCGATATCGGTTGCCTGCCGGACACCCCCTTCCCGCACATGGAGGACTGCATCCGTGCGCTGAAGGCCGAGGGCTTCCAGGTCAGCATCGACTCGCTCAACACCGACGACCTGCTGCGCGGCGCCTACGCGGGTGCCGACTACCTGCTGAGCCTGAAGAAGAGCACGCTGTGGGTGGCCGACGAGGTCGACGCGATTCCGGTACTGATTCCGGATACGCCGGGCGATCTCGATTCGCTGCGCGAAGCGGTGGACATCATGACGGCGCGCGGCCTGCCCTTCTACGCCGACCCCATCGTCGAACCCATCCACTTCGGTTTCACCGCGTCCATCGTGCGTTACCACGAACTGCGGCGCAGCCACCCGGACATTCCGGTCATGATGGGCGTGGGCAACCTGACCGAACTGACCGACGCCGATACCAGCGGCATCAACGCGCTGCTGTTCGGCATCATTTCCGAGCTGCGCATCGGTGCCGTGCTGGCGACCGAAGTGAGCCCGCACGCGCGCCGGGCTGTGAAGGAAGCCGACATCGCACGGCGCGTCATGTTCGCCGCGCGCGAGGACAACGCGCTGCCGCGCGACTATTCCGACGACCTGATGACCACGCATCAGCGCCGTCCCTTTCCCGACACACCGCAGGAGATCGCAGAGATCGCCGCCACCGTGCGCGATCCGAACTTCCGCATCCAGGTGAGCGAGCAGGGCATACACATCTACAACCGCGACGGCCTGCAGGTGCATACCGATCCGTTCGCGCTCTACCCCGGGCTGAACGTCGCCGAGGACGGCGCACACGCCTTCTACCTCGGCGTAGAACTGGCGCGCGCGCAGATCGCCTGGCAGCTCGGCCGCCGCTACGCGCAGGACGAAGAACTGCAGTGGGGCGCTGCGGTCGAGAAGAAGGAACAGGATCTGATGGCGCACTGCGCGCCCGGCACCACGCTGCAGCGCAAGACGAAGCGCAGGCAGACGGACGCGCCGCCGCCGGCCGACGACACACAGGACCAAGCATGATCTGGGAAACCATACTGACCACCGTGGACGTGCAGGGTCGCACCCACATCACGCCGCTGGGCGTGCGCGAGGAACGCGGGCTGACCGTGCTCGCGCCCTTCCGTCCGTCGGGCACGCTGGACAATGTGCTGGCCACGCGCATTGCGGTGGTGAACTTCACCGATGACGTACGCGTGTTCGCCGGCGCGCTGACGGGCCGCCGCGACTGGCCGGTGCAGGCGGCCGAGAAGATAGGCTGTGCCCGCCTCGTGAATACGCTGGCTCACCGCGAACTCGAACTGGTCGAGGTCGAGGAGGACGAGGTGCGCCCGCGCCTGTTCTGTCGCACCGTGCACGAAGAGAGTCACGGCACCTTCCCCGGTTTCAACCGCGCGCGTTCGGCAGTGATCGAGGCGGCCATCCTGGTGAGCCGGCTGCACATGCTGCCGATCGAGAAAATCGACGCCGAACTGGCCTACCTGAAGATCGCCATCGACAAGACCGCGGGCCCGGCCGAGCTCGAGGCCTGGGGCTGGCTGATCGAACGTATCGACGCGCACCGCGCCGGAGTCCAGGCGTGATCCGCATGCTGGCCAGCGTGCGTGACCTCGACGAGGCGCGCATTGTGTTCGACGCCGGGGTCGATCTGATAGACCTGAAGCAGCCGGCCGACGGCGCGCTCGGCGCGCTGCCGCCAGCGGTGATCCGCGACGTCGTCGCCTTCGTCGGCGGTCGTGCGCTCACCAGCGCCACCGCCGGCAATATCGAACCGGACGCACACGCCGTGCAGGCCGCCATGGCCGACATTGCCGCTACTGGCGTCGATTACGTCAAGGCGGGTCTGTTTCCGGCGACCTGGCAGCAGGGCGGCCGCGACTACGCGGCCGTGCGCGCCTGCCTCGGTGGTCTGGCGCCGCTGTCCGGTGCGCGGCGCATCGCGGTCATGTTCGCCGACCTCGCGCCGCCGCTCGAACTGGTCGATGCGGTGGCCGATGCCGGCTTCGACGGCGTCATGGTCGATACCGCACTGAAGACCGGCCACAGTCTGCCCGACGTCGTCGGCAGCGACTGGCTCGCCGCCTTCGTCGAGCGTACCCGAGCGCGGGGACTGTTGTGCGGGCTGGCGGGTTCGCTGCGGGTTGGCCACGTTGCGGAGCTGGCGCGGCTCACTCCTGACTATCTCGGTTTCCGCGGCGCGCTGTGCGCGGAGCAGGCGAGGGCGCAGGCGCTGGATGCCCGTGCGGTCGTTGCCGTGCGTCAGGCGTTGGCCGACGCGCAGTGCCTGGCAGCCTGATCGCCTGACCGGCGTTCGCGACCGGTTTGCGCTGTGCTGGATGAGGCCCGGATGTCGGACTCACTCACTGCGTCGCTAAACCTCTAGTGTGGGAGGTCGGCTTTGCACAGGCGACCCGTGTCGCCGGAGCGACGCAGTGCGTCGCTTTTATCCGGCGACACCCCACTGCGCGCATTTGCGTTCTATGGTTTTGCGGGATACGCCGAGCTGGCGGGCGGCTTCGGATTTGTTGCCGCCGCAGGCGGCGAGCACGTCGAGGATGTGCTTGCGCTCGACGTCCTCCAGCGCGGCAGCCGGTTCTGCTGAGCGCGGCGGGGTGAGGGTGCCGAAGGCGTCGGTGGGGAAGTAGCCGAGGATGAGGGCGCGTTCGACCAGGTTGCGCAGTTCGCGGATATTGCCCGGCCAGTCGTGGGTCGCCATGCGGGTGATGGTGTCGCGGTCGAGCGGGATGGGCGCCACCCCCAGTCGTGACGACAGCTGGGCCATGAAGTGGGCGACCAGCAGTTTCACGTCCTCGCGCCGCTCGCGCAGCGGCGGGATGGTGATGCGCACGACGTCGAGCCGGTAGAACAGATCCTGGCGGAAGCGGCCGGCGCGCACTTCGGTCGCAAGGTCACGGTTGGTCGCGGCGACGACGCGGATATCCACCGGCACTTCGCGCGTGGAACCGACCGGGCGGATCATGCGGTCCTCGAGCACGCGCAGCAGCTTGGTCTGCATCGCCGCCGGCAGTTCGGAAATTTCGTCGAGGAAGAGGGTGCCGCCCTGGGCGTAGAACAGCAGGCCTGGGTTGTTGTCCTGGGCGCCGGTGAAGGCACCCTTCACGTGGCCGAACAGCTCGGATTCGATCAGCTCGGCGCTGATCGCACCGCAATTGACCGGGACGAAGGGGGCGGCCGCGCGCGGACTCATCTGGTGCAGCGCGCGCGCGGCCACTTCCTTGCCGACGCCGGATTCGCCGGTCAGCAATACCGTGCTGGGCATCGCGGCGGCGCGGCGCAGCACGCTGGCCAGCTCGCGTACCGGCTGCGATTCGCCCACCATGCCCTCGACGCCCTCGGTCTGGCGCGCGATCTCACGTCTCAGCACGTAGTTCTCGCGCAGCAGGCCGGCGCGGTCGAAACAGCGGTCGACCGCATTCATCATCTGGTCGATGCGGAAGGGCTTGAGAATGAAGTCAGAGGCGCCGGCGCGCAGCGCGTTGATCGCGGTTTCGATGTCGGCGAAGGCGGTGATCAGGATGACATCGCACTGCTGGCCCTGCTCACGCAGTTCGTTGAGCCATTCGAGGCCACTGCGACCGGGCAGTGAAATGTCGAGGATGATGAGGTCGAAGTGCAGCCGCGCGAACAGCTGCTGCGCGTGCTCGACGCTGCCTGCCGTCTCGACCAGGCCGCAGCGCGAGCCGAGCGCGCGGCTGATGAAGCTGCGCATGCCCTCTTCGTCGTCGACGACCAGCACAGAGTACTGCTGCCAGTCGCGCTCGCCGTCGCGGGCGGCGGCCGAGGGCGCGCGTGCTGCGTTCATGCCGATGGCTGTACCACGATGAGGATGTTGCACGGCGCTTCCTCGACCAGCGAGGCGCCGACCGAGCCCTTCCACCAGCGCTCCAGACGCGAGGCATGGTGGGTGTGGCCGATCACGATCAGGTCGATGCGTAGTTCGTGCGCGAGGCGGCTGATTTCACGCACGGCGTCGCCGGTGACAAGATGACCTTCGGCAGTGACGCCGCGCGCCTTCAGCTGGTCCAGGCCTTCCTTCAGCACGTCGGCGAAACGCTCGTTTTCTTCCTCCTGCGGCACGTCGGCGACGAAGCCTTCAGCGACGAACAGCGTCGCGGCGATCGGCGCGACGGCCAGCAGGTGTATTTCGGCGTGCAGCAGGTCGTTGATGTCGGCGCATTCGAGCAGTGCGCGGCGACCCGATTCGGAACCGTCGTAGGCGAGCAATACCTTGCTGTACATGAACGTTCTCCTGCTGTGTCGAAAGTCGATGCCTACCAGAGCTTCCACCAGGGGTCGTCCTCACCCGGCCGCTTGAAGCCGCGCGCGAGGAAGTCGCTCTGCGGATAGTTCTTCAGCATGACGCGCTGGGCGTCGTCGCGCAGGTCGGTCAGCCCCAGCGAATCGTAGGCCACCATCAGGATATACAGTGCTTCTTCGACCGCCGGCGACTGCTGATAGTTGCTGACCGCGAACTGCGCGCGGTTGGCCGCAGCAAGGTAGGCGCCGCGCTTGATGTAGTAGCGCGCCACGTGCACTTCGTGCGCCGCCAGCGAATTGACCAGGTAGTTCATGCGGATGGTTGCGTCCGGCGTGTACTTGCTTTCCGGATAGCGCGTCACCAGTTCCTTCAGGGCATCGAAGGAATCGCGCAGGCCCTTGGGGTCGCGTTCGGTCATGTCCTGGCGCGACAGCACGCTCATCACGCCGAGGTCTTCGTTGAAGTGAACGAGGCCGCGCAGGTAGTACACGTAGTCGACGTTCGGGTGGTTCGGATGCAGCCGGATGAAGCGGTCGCAGGCGGCGACGGCCTGTACGCGCTCGCCCTGGCGGTAATAGGCATAGGCAACTTCGATCTGCGCCTGCTGCGCATAGCGGCCGTACGGGAACTTGGCTTCCAGCTTCTCGTACAGTTTGATCGCCTGTTCGTACGAGCCTTCGCCCATCAACTCCTTCGCCTCGGTGTAGAGGCGCTGGGCGGACCAGTTGGCGGTTTCGTCGATCTTATCGGGAAGGAGCCCGCACCCGGCGGCCAGAGCCACCCACAGTATCGCTACACTACGCCACATGACCGCTTTGACCCTGGAAGATACGCAAGACGACGATTATATCGCCGAGCAGCCCGCGAACCGGCCTCAAGTCCCGATATGCGCGACGGTGCCCGCCGGCGTGGTCGGCGACCGGCTCGACGCGGTGCTCGCCCGGGTCTGGCCGCAGTATTCGCGCAGCCGCCTGCAGGGCTGGCTGCGCGAGGGCAGGGTGCGGGTCGACGGAAAGGCCTGCGACGACGCGCGCCGTCGCACCTTCACCGGCGAACGCCTCGAACTGAACCCCGGCAGCCTGCCAGCGGATACCGTGCACGCGCCGCAGAATATCCCGCTCGACGTGGTGTTCGAGGACGACACGCTGCTGGTGATCAACAAGCCGGCCGGCATGGTGGTGCACCCGGGCAATGGCGTGCCGGACGGCACGCTGCTCAATGCGCTGCTGCATCGCGTGCCCGGACTGGCGCAGGTGCCGCGCGCCGGCATCGTGCACCGGCTGGACCGCGACACCACCGGCCTGCTGGTGGTGGCTCGCACGCTGGAAGCGCAGACCGATCTGGTGCGCCAGCTGCAGGCGCGCACCGTGTCGCGCCGCTATTTCGCCGTGGTGGCCGGCGACCTGAGGACGGACGGTACGGTCGATGCCGCCATCGGCCGGCATCCGGTACAGCGCACCCGCATGGCCGTGGTGCAGGCGGGCGGCAAACCAGCGCGTACCCATTATTTCGTGCGCGAACATCTGCAGGGCGCGACGCTGGTCGAGTGCCGGCTGGAAACCGGGCGCACGCACCAGATACGTGTACATATGGCGCACATCGGTCACTCGCTGCTCGGCGACGAGGTCTATGCGCCGCGCAACGTGGCCGAACGCTTCTCGCGCCAGGCGCTGCATGCCTGGCGGCTCGGACTCATCCATCCGAAGAGCGGCGACGAAGTCGAGTGGGAAGTGCCGCTGCCGGCCGATATGGAAGGCCTGATCGCCGGGCTGAGGATAGCCACGTGAGCAGGCCTGCCGCGCTGCCACTGATCCTGCCCGACTGGCCCGCACCGCCGTCGGTGCGCGCCTGTGTCACGACGAAGCTGGGCGGTGTCAGCGCGCCGCCATTCGGACCGTTCAATCCGGCGACCCACGTTGGCGACGATCCGCAGGCAGTGGCCGACAACCGGGCGCTGCTGCGCGCCCACCTGCCGGCCGAGCCGCTGTGGCTGGATCAGGTGCACGGCGTGGATGTGCTCGACGCGGACCGTCAGCGCTGTGGTACCGGCGACGCCTCGGTCGCGCACCGGCCGGACAGGGTGTGCGCAGTGATGACTGCGGATTGTCTGCCGGTACTGTTCTGCAACCGCCAGGGCAGCGTGGTGGCAGCGGCGCACGCGGGCTGGCGCGGGCTGGCCGCCGGGGTGCTGGCGCGTACGGTCGAGCGCATGGGTTCGCCGGCCGAGCTGATGGCCTGGCTCGGCCCGGCCATTGGCCCCGACGCCTTCGAGGTCGGGCCGGAAGTGCGCGCCGCATTCGTCGAACGGCTGCGCGGCGCGGCGCGCGCATTTCGCCCCGGTTCGGGCGATCGACTGTATGCCGACATCTACGCGCTGGCGCGGCTGGAGCTGGAAGCGGCGGGCGTGCAGGCCGTGTACGGCGGCGGGCTGTGCACCGTGAGCCAGGGCGGACTTTTCCATTCCTACCGGCGCGACGGCCGTTGCGGACGCATGGCCAGCCTGATCTGGATCGCAGATCGTGCGACCCCGTTCGCCGCGGAACCGTCGTATCAAGGATAATAAGAGACCGTTTTCAGTTTCGAATCCCCCATGTCTGTCCTTGCCTGGATCGTACTTGCCTCTTTCGTCGGCGGTGCGATCAGCGTCTGTGCCGCCGCGCTGTTCGGCATGGCCGTCAATCTTCAGCGCATTCCGATGCTCATCAGTTACTCGGTCGGCGCGCTGCTTGGCGCCGCCCTGCTCGGCGTGCTGCCGCAGGCGATCGAGGAAATCGGCAGCGTAGAACTGGCCACCAGTCTGCTTCTGGCGGGCATCCTCGGTTTCTTCCTGCTGGAGAAACTGGTGCTGTGGCGGCACTGCCACGAGGTCAGTTGCGAGGCGCATGATCCGGCGGAACTGGCGCAGCACGCAGAGCACGACCACGCTCACCACGACCACGCCGCGCTGACACACCACGATCACGGTCATGGCGGCGACGGCGCGCGCGCAGCCTCGCTCATCCTGATCGGCGACGCCTTCCATAACTTCGTCGATGGTGTGCTGATTGCCGCTGCCTTCTCGCAGAGCATTCCGCTGGGCATCGTTACCGCCACCGCCATCGTCGCGCACGAAATTCCACAGGAGGTGGGCGATTACCTGGTGCTGCTGCATTCGGGCATGAGCCGCATGCGCGCACTGGCTTTCAACCTGTTGTCCAGCATGGCGACCCTGGTCGGCGCGGTCGGCGCCTACTTCGCACTTTCGCTCGTGAGCGGTGCCGTGCCCTATCTTTTGTGCATTGCGGCGGCCAGCATGATCTATGTCGCGGTGGCCGATCTGATTCCCGGTCTTCACAAGCGCGCCGAGATCGGCGCCACCATCCAGCAGGTGCTACTGATTTCGCTGGGCGTCGGCAGCATCGTGCTGATCCACCACTTCGTCGACGGTTTCGCCCATCACTGATCCGTCCTCCTCCGGTTGCGGCCGCCGCGCGGCCGCGCGCCGCCTCGCCGGCGTGCCGAAAATCCACAGGAACAGCGCCAGCGGCGCGACGCCGTAAAAAAGCACGGTGAGCACGGCGGCGACGATGCTGTGCTCTGTCACGGCCATCATCAGCACCACGTACAGCCACGCAATCGCAATGATGTACATGCGGGGAATCCTTTCCTGCAGCGCG
Organism: Methyloversatilis discipulorum; assembly: GCF_018780585.1. Classification (GTDB taxonomy): domain Bacteria; phylum Pseudomonadota; class Gammaproteobacteria; order Burkholderiales; family Rhodocyclaceae; genus Methyloversatilis; species Methyloversatilis discipulorum_B. The sequence continues at coordinate 11,287 of NZ_JADMJL010000079.1, forward strand.
TTTCGTTGGCCCGTGCCTGGTGCGGACGGGCGGGATTGACAGCTATTTTGTGCGATGCAACAATCCGGTCGTGTTGCGTGTGCCGGGTGGTCGCACCCATAGCGCGCACGTCAGCCGGCATGCGCTGTTATGCTCGCCTGGCGCGATTGCGACCGGCACGATAGACGCAGATTCCCGACGACGCCATCGCGTTGCATCTGAATAAGAACGACTGGGGTTTGGTTTGATGAGCAGTGACTCGGCAGCACCCGGAAAGTCCGTCCCGCCTCGCAACGAGGCCGTGCAGCCCGACTGGACGGCCATCATGGCCGCGATGGGCAAGAACTTCAGCGAATTCATGACACGCCAGCAGAGTACGCTGGCCGCACACACACCGCTCAACGGCAGTGCTTTCGCGGCGCCCGAGGCCGCCCGTTTCTCCGAACTTCATCAGCAGTGGCTGGAAAGCCAGCATCGGCTCTGGCAGGCCTTCGCCCAGCGCAAGCCGGACGACGGACCGGTGCCGGCCGTGGTGCAGCCCGAACCCACCGACCGCCGTTTCCGCGCGCCCGAGTGGACCAAGAGCCCCTATTTCGACTATCTGCGCCAGGCCTACCTGCTGAACGCGCAGTTCATGCGCGCCTGCGTCGAAGCGACGCCGGTGGCCGACGGGCGTGCGAAGGATCGCATGCGCTATCTGTCGAAACAGATGATCGAGGCGATGTCACCGGCCAATTTCGCCGCGACCAATCCGGAATTCGTCGAAACCGCGCTGCGCACCGAGGGTGAAAGCATCCGCCGCGGTCTGGAGAACCTGCTGCGCGATCTGCAGCAGGGCCACATTTCGATGTCGGCGCCCGGTGCCTTCGAAGTGGGCAGGAACCTTGCCGTGACCGAAGGTTCGGTGGTGTTCGAGAACGCGCTGATACAGCTCATCCAGTACGCGCCGAAGACTGAAAAGGTGCACGCCAAGCCGCTGCTGATCGTGCCGCCCTGCATCAACAAGTATTACCTGATGGACCTGCAGCCGGAGAACTCGCTGGTGCGTTTCCTGGTGGAGCAGGGCATCACCGTGTTCCTGATTTCCTGGCGCAATCCCGATCAGACGCTGGCCCAGCTGACCTGGGACGACTACCTGCGCCTCGGGCCGCTGACCGCGCTTGAAGTGGTGCGCGACATCAGCGGCGACGCGCAGCCGAACACCATGGGTTTCTGCGTCGGCGGCACGATACTGGCGTCGGCGCTGGCGGTCGCATGCGGTCGTGGCGAAAAGCCTGCTGCCAGCATGACCTTGCTGACCACGCTGCTCGATTTCTCGGATGCCGGCGAGATCGGCTGCCTGGTCGATGAAGGCATGGTGGCGGCGCGCGAACACACGATAGGCCGCGGCGGCCTGCTGCCGGGTCGCGAACTGGCGCAGACCTTCAGCAGCCTGCGGCCGAACGACCTGATCTGGAACTACGTGGTCGGCAATTACCTGAAAGGCGAAACGCCGCCGGCCTTCGACATCCTGCACTGGAACTGCGACAGCACGAACCTGCCCGGCCCCTTCCTCGCCTGGTACCTGCGCAACCTCTACCTTGAAAACAGTCTGCGCGTGCCGGGTAAACTCGAAATGCTGGGCGTCAAGGCGGATCTGGGCAAGGTGGACATGCCGGCCTACCTGCTGGCCACGTCGGAAGACCACATCGTGCCGTGGACCGGTGCCTATCTGGTGCGCAAGCTGCTCGGCGGCGACACCACCTTCGTGCTGGGTGCCAGCGGCCACGTGGCCGGCGTGATCAATCCGGCCTCGAAGGACAAGCGCTCGCACTGGGTTGGCGGCAACGAATCGACCGCCGAGGAGTGGCGGGCCAATGCCGGCGAACAGCCGGGCAGCTGGTGGAAGCATTACATCAAGTGGCTGACTGCGAAGTCAGGCAAGAAGGTCGCGCCCCCGTCACGAGCGGGCAACGCGCAATACAAGGTGATCGAGCCCGCACCCGGGCGCTATGTGAAAGGCAGCGCAACGAATTGAACGCATGGCAGCCTCATGAGGGGGGCTGCGGAAGACATACCCTCGACTAATAAAAGGAGACAAGGAAATGACGCGAGTCGCACTGGTAACAGGCGGTATGGGAGGACTGGGTGAAGCGATCTGCATCAAGCTCGCGGCACTGGGTTTCCGCGTGGTGACCACACACAGTCCTGGCAATACGAAGGCAGCCGAATGGCTGCAGACCATGAACAACATGGGCTATGGCTTCAAGGCCTACCCGTGCGACGTGTCGGATTTCGACTCCTGCAAGGCGTGTGTCGAAACGGTGGTGAAGGAAGTCGGTCCGGTTGATGTGCTGGTGAATAACGCCGGCATCACTCGTGACATGACCTTCAAGAAGATGACGAAGGCGGACTGGGACGTGGTGATGAGCACCAACCTCGACTCCTGCTTCAACATGACCAAGCAGGTCATCGACGGCATGACCGAGCGCAAGTGGGGCCGCGTCATCAATGTGTCTTCGGTGAATGGTTCGAAGGGTGCATTCGGCCAGACCAACTACTCGGCCGCCAAGGCCGGCATGCACGGCTTCACCAAGGCGCTGGCGCTGGAAGTGGCGCGCGCCGGTGTCACCGTGAACACGATTTCGCCGGGCTATATCGGTACCAAGATGGTGACCGCGATCCCGCAGGACATCCTCGATTCGAAGATCCTGCCGCAGATCCCGGTGTCGCGTCTGGGCAAGCCGGAAGAGATTGCAGGCCTGGTGGCCTATCTGGCGTCGGACGAAGCGGCTTTCGTCACCGGCGCCAACATTGCAATCAACGGCGGTCAGCACATGTCCTGACCGCCCGCGCGGAGGTCCGCGCACGCCTTCCACCTCGTCCGGCGGGGGTGGAGGGTTTTTCACGCAGCTGGCTGGGAGAGAAGTCATGACGAAACGAGTTGCCCTGGTTACCGGGGGTATGGGCGGTCTGGGTACCGCAATCTGCAAGGCACTGGCCAAGGACGGCTACACCGTCGTGGCGAACTGTCTGCCCGCGTTCCCCCAAAAGGACGAATGGCTGGCCAAGATGCAGGCCGAAGGCTTTGAAATGAAAGCCGCCGAGGGCGACGTGTCCGACTACGATTCCTGCAAGTCGATGATCGACAAGGTCGAGCAGGACATCGGCCCGGTCGATGTGGTCGTGAACAACGCGGGCATCACCCGTGACAAGTTCTTCTCCAAGATGGACAAGGCCCAGTGGGATGCGGTGCTGACCACCAACCTGGACAGCCTGTTCAACGTGACGCACCACGTCGCCGGCAAGATGGCCGAACGTGGCTGGGGCCGCATCATCAATATTTCGTCGGTCAATGGCGTCAAGGGCCAGGCCGGCCAGACCAACTATTCGGCCGCCAAGGCTGGCGTGGTCGGTTTCACCAAGGCGCTGGCCGCCGAAATGGCCGCCAAGGGCGTCACGGTCAATGCGATCGCTCCGGGCTATATCGGCACCGACATGGTAATGGCCATTCGCGAAGACATCCGTCAGGGCATCATCGACTCGGTGCCGATGAAGCGTCTGGGCAAGCCGGAGGAGATCGGTGCTGCCGTGTCCTACCTTGCCTCCGACATGGCGGGTTACGTGACCGGTGCGACGCTGAACATCAACGGCGGCCTGTACTACCAGTAATTGCCGTAAAGCTGGGTTTGTGACGTATCGCAAGGCCTTATGCGGCACTGCCGCATAAGGCCTTTGCTTGCTGTATGATCAAAACAGAGTGGGCGGAAACACCGCCCCGGGGTAGTTCAAACGAGCGAGGACACCACACAATGAGCGCTTCCGAAAGCCGCGAGGGGACCGGTTCCACCAACAGGCTGATCAAGAAATATCCCAACCGCCGGCTTTACGACACCCGCACGAGTTCCTACATCACGCTGTCCGACGTGAAGGAACTGGTTCTCGAGAATGCCGAGTTCCAGGTCGTCGATGCCAAGACTGGCGAAGACCTCACCCGCAGCATCCTGCTGCAGATCATCATCGAAGAAGAAAGCGAAGGCGTGCCCATGTTCACGTCCGACCTGCTGTCGCAGATGATCCGCTTCTACGGCAATGCGATGCAGGGCATGATGGGCAAGTACCTCGAAGGCAACATCAAGGCCTTCACCGACGTGCAGAGCAAGCTCCAGGACCAGGCGCGCGCTATCTACGGCGACAACAACGCGATGAGCAAGGACCTGTGGGCGCAGTTTCTGAACTTCCAGGGCCCGGCCATGCAGAGCATGATGGGTGCCTACATGGAGCAGAGCAAGCGCATGTTCGTGCAGATGCAGGAACAGATCGAGCAGCAGACCCGATCGATGATGTCCGGTTTCAAGTTTCCCGGCTTCGGACCGGGGGGCGATAAAGGCCCGCAAAACAAGTAAACTGCCGGGTTTTGCGGCGGAGACGCGGCGTGACCCGTACTTCTGAATCTGGCAACACCACGAAGCCGACCCCCAAGGTCGGCTTCGTTTCTCTCGGCTGTCCGAAGGCGACTTCGGACTCCGAGTCCATCCTGACCCGCCTGCGCTCCGAAGGCTACGACATCGTGCCGACCTACGACGATGCCGATGTCGTGGTCGTCAACACCTGTGGCTTCATCGATGCCGCGGTCGAGGAATCGCTCGACGCGATCGGCGAGGCGCTGGCCGAGAACGGCAAAGTGATCGTGACCGGCTGTATGGGGGCGGAAGGGCCCAAGCGCCAGCAGGTGCTGTCCGCCCATCCGCAGGTGCTGGCGGTGACCGGTCCGCACGCGACCGAAGAGGTGATGGACGCGGTCCATCGCCACCTGCCCAAGCCGCACGATCCCTTCTCCGACCTGGTGCCGCCGCAGGGCATACGACTCACGCCGTCGCACTACGCCTATCTGAAGATTTCCGAAGGCTGCAATCACCGCTGCAGCTTCTGCATCATTCCGTCGATGCGTGGCGATCTGGTGAGCCGGCCGATCGGTGACGTGATGCGCGAAGCGGAGGCGCTGCGTGACGCCGGTGTGCGCGAACTGCTCATCGTGTCGCAGGACACCAGCGCCTACGGCGTGGACGTGAAGTACCGCACCGGCTTCTGGGGCGGCAAGCCGCTGCGCACCAAGCTGTACGACCTGGCGAACGCGCTGGGCGAGCTGGACATGTGGGTGCGCATGCATTACGTGTATCCGTATCCGCACGTCGACGACATCATTCCGCTGATGGCTGAGGGCAAGATCCTGCCCTACCTCGACGTACCCTTCCAGCACGCCAGTCCGCGCGTGCTGAAGGCGATGAAGCGGCCGGCCAATGCCGAGAACAATCTCGAACGCATCCGCGCCTGGCGCTCGATCTGCCCGGACATCACGATACGCAGCACCTTCATCGCCGGCTTTCCGGGCGAGACCGAACAGGAATTCGAGGAACTGCTGGACTTCCTCGGCGAAGCCCGACTGGACCGCGTCGGCTGTTTCGCCTATTCACCGGTCGACGGCGCCAGCGCCAACGACCTGCCGGGCGCGCTGCCGGAAGAGGTACGCGAAGAGCGCCGTCAGCGCCTGATGGAATTCCAGGAAGACATTTCGACGCAGCGGCTGGAAGAGAAGATCGACCGCGAAATGATCGTGCTGGTCGACGAGGTCGACGAGGACGGCGCGGTCGCGCGCTCCGAAGGCGACGCGCCGGACATTGACGGCCTGGTGCACATCCTCGACGGTCAGGACCTCGAAGTCGGCGACTTCGTGCGCGTGCGCATCACCGACTGCGATGTGCACGACCTGTACGCCGAAGTCGTCACCGAAGAGTGACGACGAGCCACCCGTGCGTCGGCACAGCGTTAACGGGATCCGGAGCTGATATGGAGGACGGACGCATCGTGTCGGCACTGGCGCGGCTGCGGACCGTGGTCGGCGACAGCCAGCTGCTGACCGCTGCCGCTGACCTCGCGCCGTATTGCACCGACTGGCGCGGCCGCTATCGCGGCGAGGCGCTGTGCGTCGTGCGACCGGCAACGGTCGACGAACTGACGCAGGTGGTGCACGTCTGTCACGAGGCGCAGCTGCCCATGGTGCCGCAGGGGGGCAATACCGGCCTGTGCGGGGGCGCCACGCCGCACGCGGGCCGTTACGAGGTGCTGGTCAGCCTGTCCCGTCTGAATCGCGTCCGCGCGCTTGATCGCGACAATGCGTCGATCACGGTCGAGGCCGGCTGCACGCTGGCGGCGGTACAGGCCGCCGCGCGTGACGCCGGCCTGCTGTTCCCGCTCAGTCTGGCGTCAGAAGGCTCGTGCGAGATCGGCGGCAACCTGTCGACCAATGCCGGCGGCGTTCACGTGCTGCGCCACGGCACCGCGCGCGAACAGGTGCTCGGTCTCGAAGTCGTGCTGCCTGACGGTCGGCTGTGGAACGGCCTGCGTGCGCTGCGCAAGGACAATACCGGCTACGACCTCAAGCACCTGTTCATCGGGGCCGAGGGCACGCTGGGCTTCATCACCGCCGCCGTGCTGAAGCTCGCGCCGCTGCCGGCGAACACCGCGCTCGCCTGGGTGGCACTCGACGGCCCGCAGCGCGGCATCGACCTGCTGCATGCGCTGCAGGCGCAGGCAGGCGACCTGCTGAACGCATTCGAACTGGTCGGGCGCGAGGCGCTGGGCATGGTGCTGAAGCACATTCCAGGAGCGCGTGACCCGCTTGCCGACGCCGCGCCCTGGTACGCGCTGGTTGAACTCGCCGGCAACGACCCGACGCTCGAAACGAAGCTGGGTGACATGCTGGCAGCGCTGCTCGAGCGCGGCATGGTGCGTGACGCGGTGATCGCGCAGGACGGCGCACAGGCGAAGGCGCTGTGGGCGCTGCGCGAGAACATATCGGAGGCGCAGCGCATCGAGGGCTTCAGCGTGAAGCACGACATCAGCGTGCCGGTCGGCAGCATTCCGCATTTCATCGAGGCAGCCGGAGAGAAGCTCGAGGCCACGCTGCCCGGCGTGCGCGTCGTGGTGTTCGGTCACGCCGGCGACGGCAATCTGCACTACAACCTGTCCTTCACCGATGCCTCCGACAACGCGCGGCTGATCGCCGACGCGAAGGTGGCGAGCGAACAGGTACATGAAACGGTGATCGCACTCGGTGGCTCGATCTCGGCCGAGCACGGCATCGGCCAGCTCAAGCGTGATCTGCTGGCGACGTGCAAGAGCACGGTCGAGCTGGACATGATGAGGGCGGTGAAGCGCGCATTCGATCCGTATGGCTTGATGAATCCGGGCAAGGTGCTGCCCGACGCCGGTCAGTAAGCGAAGGTCAACGCACCTCGGTGTGATGGGTGAATGCCGATGTGATATGCGGATGTCACGACCCCGAAATGTCGATCGACGTCCGACAAAAATAATTGCGCGAGATGCTTTACAAACCCGGAACAGTGTTTATAATGCGCTCCTCTTTCGACGGGGGTATAGCTCAGCTGGGAGAGCGCTTGCATGGCATGCAAGAGGTCA
>NZ_JADMJL010000059.1 GCF_018780585.1 Methyloversatilis discipulorum
ATCGCACGACACGGCATCCACAACATCAACATCATCGACCTCGATAACGTCGCCGTATCGAACATCAATCGACAGCTCCAGGCCAGTCAGGCAACGATAGGCATGGCGAAAGTCGATGCGCTCGCCGAACGCATCGTCTCGATCAACCCCGAGTGCTCGGTGAAGCGGATAGAGGATTTCCTAACGCCGGAAAATGCCGCCGAGCTGCTTTCGTCACGACCGGACGCGGTGCTCGACTGCACGGATCAGACGTCTGCCAAAGTTGCGATGGCCGAGCGTTGTCATCTCGATGGACTGGCGCTGTTCATGGCGGGTGCGGCGGGCGGACGTACCGACCCGACACGCATCCGCCATTCGGATCTCGGTGGAAGCCAGGGCGACGCGCTGCTCGCCCGAGTGCGTTCCCTATTGAGAAAGGGCGGGCGCTTGCAGCTGTCGCGCAAGGAGCATTTCGGTATCGAGGTCGTGTACTCCGCCGAGCCCATGCGCAAACCGGCGGCCGAGGCCTGCGATGCGACGACCGCACCGCAAGGCCTGAGCTGCGCGGGCTACGGCTCGAGCGTCTGCGTCACGGCCGCTTTCGGTTTCGCGCTCGCGGCGCGCGCCATCGAACACCTGCTGACACACTGAGCGCAAGACTTTCGGCCGAAACACCGCTACACTGCGCCTGCGCCGTGCCAATAGGCGCGTTCCCTTGTCTCCCTGACAAGAGGAGGCATCAGCCTCCCTTCCGGAATCCACACCCTGTCTGCCTGTATTGGTGTCACTCAGCTTGAGCGACGGGCCGTCGCTGGAGAACTGTTTGAACACTGAAGTCGATTTCGCCGGGCTTGGCCTGGCCGAGCCCCTGCTGCGCGCCATTTCTGAAGAAGGCTATACGCAGCCCACACCGATCCAGCAGAAAGCCATTCCGCTTGTCATGGCCGGGCGCGACCTGCTCGCTGCCGCACAGACCGGCACCGGCAAGACCGCCGGTTTCACCCTCCCCATTCTTCATACGTTGATCAACCGCCCGGCCAGCATCCCGCCGGGACGGCCACGCGTGCTGGTCCTCACCCCGACGCGCGAGCTCGCGGCTCAGGTCGAGGAGTCGGTCCGCACCTACGGTGCGCACGCCAAGCTGCGTTCCATGGTCATGTTCGGCGGCGTTGGCATGAACCCTCAGCTGCAGGCGCTGAAGCAGCGCGTGGACATCCTCGTTGCCACGCCGGGCCGTCTGCTCGATCACCTGGGCGAAAAGACGCTGGATCTGTCCGGCGTCGAAATCTTCGTGCTCGACGAAGCGGACCGCATGCTGGACATGGGTTTCATCCGTGACATCCGCAAGGTGATTGCGGCGCTGCCGAAGGTGCGCCAGACCTTGCTGTTCTCGGCGACCTTTTCGCCGGAGATCCGCGAACTGGCCCACGGCATGCTGAACGACGCAGCCGAGGTGGAAGTTGCCGCACGCAATACGACCGCCGAGCGCGTCGATCAGGGCGTCTACATGGTTGAGCAGAAGCAGAAGCGTCATCTGCTGGCGCATCTGATCAACAAGGGCCAGTGGTCGCAGGTGCTGGTGTTCACGCGCACCAAGCATGGCGCCAACCGTCTAGCCGAACAGCTCGACAAGCAGGGCATTACCGCCGCTGCCATCCACGGCAACAAGAGCCAGAACGCCCGCACCAAAGCGCTGGCCGACTTCAAGACGAATACGCTGCGCGTGCTGGTCGCCACCGACATCGCGGCGCGCGGTCTGGACATCGACCAGCTTCCGCATGTCGTCAATTTCGAGCTGCCGAACGTGCCCGAGGACTATGTTCACCGCATCGGCCGGACCGGCCGTGCAGGCGCCAGCGGCGCCGCGGTGTCGCTGGTCGATCGCGAGGAAGTGAAGTTGCTGACGGCTATCGAGAAGGTGACCCGGCAGTCGATTCCGCGCGTGACGGCCGATGGTTTCGTGCCGGTCGCTGGCGCCAGCGAGGAGCCGGATCGCGGTCCGCGTCCGCAAGGGCGCGGTGCTCGGCCGGACGGTGCAACGCGCAGCAAACCTGCTTCCAGCAATGGACAGCAGCCACGCCAGGGCCAGCAACCGCGGCCAGCCGGCGATCGCCCGGCGCGTACATCGCAGAACAAGCCCATCGCGCGCGGCAATGGCACCCCTGCCCGCCCGCAAGGCCGGAGCGGCAGTGCCAATGGCAACGTCGCCAACGGCAACCGTACGCCTGCGCGTATCCACGACGATGACGACGACAATCGCGGCAATCGTATCCAGCCGGCGGCCAAGCCGCCGCGCGAGGTCAATGGCAACGTGATGCCGCGTGGCAACGAGGCGCGACGTCCGCAACAGCCGGCACTGTTCTCGCGCAATCGCAGCGGACAGCGATAACATCACGCCATTTGCATGAAGGGCCAGGGGCGACCGCGTGCGTGACGATGCACTGAAAGTGCTGAAGGACGTCTTCGGCCATCCCGGGTTCCGCGGTGCGCAGGGCGAAATCGTCGAGCACGTCGCGGCCGGCGGCGACGCTCTGGTGCTGATGCCGACAGGCGGCGGCAAGTCGCTGTGCTACCAGGTGCCGGCGCTGCTGCGCCCGGGTACGGCAGTCGTCGTGTCGCCACTGATCGCGCTGATGCAGGATCAGGTCGCCGCGATGACCCAGCTCGGTGTACGCGCCGCGTTCCTCAATTCCACGCTCGATCTCGATCAGGTGCGTGAAGTCGAGCGCAGCCTGCTCGACGGCACGCTCGATCTGCTCTACGTCGCCCCTGAGCGCCTCAACACCCCACGTTGCCTCGATCTGCTGAGTCATATCCGGCCGGCGTTGTTTGCCATCGATGAGGCGCACTGCGTCGCGCAGTGGGGACACGACTTCCGTCCGGAGTACCTGCAGCTTTCCGTGCTGCACGAGCGCTTCCCGGACGTGCCGCGCATCGCGCTCACCGCCACCGCCGATCCGGCGACGCGCACCGAAATCATCGACCGGCTCGCGCTGCACGACGCGCGTGTGTTCGTGTCCAGCTTCGACCGGCCGAACATCCGTTACACCATCGTGGACAAGGACGACGCGCGCAAGCAGTTGCTGCGCTTCATCCGTAACGAGCATCCGGACGACGCCGGCATCGTCTATTGCCTGTCGCGCAAGAAAGTGGACGAGACGGCCGAATGGCTGCTCGCGCAGGGCATCAAGGCGCTCCCTTATCATGCCGGCATGGACGCAGCGACGCGTGCTGCGCATCAGGCCCGCTTCCAGCGCGAGGAGGGCATCGTGGTCGTTGCCACCATCGCCTTCGGCATGGGCATAGACAAGCCGGACGTGCGCTTCGTCGCCCACCTCGATCTGCCGCGTTCGATCGAAGGCTATTACCAGGAGACCGGACGTGCCGGACGCGACGGCGGCGCCGCCGACGCGTGGATGGCCTACGGTCTGGCCGACGTCGTGCAGCAGCGTCGTTTCATCGACCAGTCCGAGGGCAGCGAAGCCTTCCGCCGCATCTCCAGCAGCAAGCTCGACGCGCTGCTCGGCCTGTGCGAAACCGCTCAGTGCCGGCGCGTGCACCTGCTCGCGTATTTCGGCGAGCAGGGGCAGCCATGCGGCAACTGCGACAACTGCCTGACGCCGCCGGAAACCTGGGACGCGACGGTCGCCACACAGAAGGCGCTGTCCGCGATCTACCGCACAGGCAATCGCTTCGGCGTCACCCACCTGATCGACGTGCTGCGTGGCAAGGACACAGAGCGCATCCGCCAGTGGGGTCATGACAAGTTGAGCGTGCATGGCATCGGCAAGGCCGAGGACGACAATCTGTGGCGCGGTGTTTTCCGTCAGCTGGTCGCGCTCGGGCTGGCCCGCGTCGATCACGAATCCTATGGCGCACTGGTGCTGACCGAAGCTGCCCGCCCGGTGCTGCGCGGCGAACAGCCGGTGATGATGCGTCGCATCGCCGAAAAAACGCGTGAATCGGCGGTGCGGCGCACACGCAGCGTCACACCGGTGTCGATGGACGGCGTCGACGCCAATCTGCTGGCAGCGCTGAAGGCGTGGCGGCTGGACGAAGCGAAAACCCAGTCAGTTCCGGCCTACGTCATCCTGCACGACAGCACGCTGATCGAACTGGCACGCAAACGCCCGGCGGATCTCGATGACCTGACCGACATACCGGGCTTCGGCGCACGCAAGGTCGAGCGCTACGGTGACTCACTGGTCGAGTTGATCTCAGGCTTCGAGCACTGACATATTGCACTGCAATAGTGCTTTGTCGTCTTTATGCCCCGACCTGACGCAGCGCTGATGATGGGGCGTGCGTCGGATTTGAATTAAAACAATGACTTGTTTTAAATCTCGTCTTGGTCTGGATATTGCATAGTGCATCACTGACTTCGTTATTGAAGCAGGGAGGGCATCATGCGTTGCAACATTCGACCACTCCTTTTCGTCGTCGCCTGCGCGCTGACACAACCGCTGACTGTCTGGTCGGCAGCACCCGATTGCCGTGCGAGCAGCCAGGATCCGCTGGCCGCTGAGGCGTGCCCGGAAAATGCGCGCTCCGCCTATCCGCTGGCGCACCTGTTCGAAAATCCGTCGGAATCACGAACCAGTCTTGCGCTGGCGGCGCTGCTGCTGGGCGGCATGGCGATGCGCGCCCGCGTGCGCTGATCGGCGCGGCAAGGGCGCCGCGCGCGCTTCAGTCCGCCTCGATACGGATGAAGCCGTCGCGGTTCGGCATCCGCACTGCCGGCAGAGTGCGTGCGTCCATGACGTCGTCAGCAGCGATCACGCCGTTGATGTGCAGCAGCCAGGCGCTGAGCGCATACACCTCGTCCGCGTTCAGCGTGCCGGGGGCGGTCATCGGTTTGGCGCGACGGATGAAGTCGAACAGCGTCGTCGCGTACGGCCAGTAGCTGCCTACCGTCTTGTCGGCCGCCGGTGTGTTCAGCGGGCGCGTCGCACCCGCCAGTTCCTCGGCGCTGCCGCCACGGGCGTCCTTGCCGTGGCAGGCGGCGCAGTGGTGGGCAAACAGCGCGGCGCCCTCGCTTGCCGTGCCGCGACCGGGCGGAAGGCCGCGACCGTCTGGAAATGCGTTCAGTTGCTGCCGGGCGAGGGTGGCGCCGTCGACCGGCTGTCCGAGCCGTGGCGCCTCGACCGCGTTCGGCGTCGCGGCGCAGGCGCTCAGCAGCAGCCCTGAAAGCAGTGCTGCAGCGTGCTCAGTAGGTGTGCGTGACCAGCCCATCGTCCTCGACTGCCCAGGCAACGATTGCGTTGTAGTGGAAATAGCCGGCGCGCCCGCGCTCGGCGACCAATGCCGCGCGTTCCGGCTGCAGATTGCCGCGCTCGTCGGTGGCGCGGCTTTTCAGTACGGCGGGCTTGCCGTCCCATCGCCACGGTATGCGGAAACGGGTCAGGCAGCGGGGCAGCGCCGGCGATTCGAGTGCAGCGTCGGCCCAGCTCTTGCCGCCATCGGCCGAAACCTCGACCCGCCGGATGCGCCCGTGCCCGCTCCACGCCAGACCGCTCAGCTGATAGACGTCGGGGCGCGGCAGCGTCTGGCCGTGCGAGGGTGACGTGATCAGCGACTTGCAGTCCATCGTGAACGTGAACTGACGCGCTTTACCCGATGGCTGCAACTCGGTGTACTTCGACGTTTCGTTGCGCGACATCACCGGCTGGTCCGTCACTTCGAGCCGCTGCAGCCATTTGACGTGCAGCACGCCTTCCCAGCCCGGCACGATGAGACGCATCGGGTAGCCGTTCTCCGGGCGCAGCCGTTCCCCGTTCTGGTAGAGCCCGATCAGGCAGTCGTCGCGCATCTTGGCCAGCGGGATGCTCATGTTCATCGCTCCCGCGTCGGCACCTTCGGCGATCACCCACGACGCGCCGACGTCTACACCCGCTTCGTCGAGCAGGAGGGACAGCGGCACGCCGGTCCATTCGGCGCAGGACAGCAGTCCATGCACGGAACCGGCTGATCGCTGTATCGGCTCGCCATGCCAGCCCGCGTTGCTGTTGCCGCCGCACTCGATGAACAGCATCCGCGAACGCATCGGGTAGCGCAGCAGCGATCTCACGTCGAAGCTCAGTGGCTGGCGCACGAGACCGTGCACGACAAGTCTGTGACGCGCCGGGTCGATCTGCGGCACGCCGTTATGGTGCCGCTCGAAGTGCAGGCCGTTCGGCGTGATGATGCCTTCGAGGTCTTCCAGTGGCGTGAAGGACACGCCGTTGCCGGCCACTGCACGGTTGGCGCCGATGCGTCGCGCCGTCAGGCGCTCGTGCGGCGATGGCTGACCGTAGGGAGTGAAGGGCGCGCCCGGCGTGTGCAACCACGGCAGCTCGTCAGCGGCCTGCGTATCGATGGCAGCCGCGGCCGTTGCCAGAGCCAGCCCGCGACGCAGGAACAGCCGGCGATCGAGCAGGCCGCCGCCAGCGACTTCCGGCAAGGTGTGGAGCGCGGGCCGTTGGCGGGACATGGGATCAGAGGAAGAGCGTCAGCACGCCGGTATAGCCGTACAACTGGTCGTGCGAAATTTCGCCACCCGCGAAGAAGCCTGCCACCGGCAGGCCGGGAAAGGCCTCCTCCAGCATTTCGGGTTCGGTGTTGTCGTCGCCGAACATGTGCGCTCCACGCGCGGCGCAGGATATGTAAAGCGCCGCGAGCGGCGGCTGCTCCAGTGTCGCGCGCAGGTCGTTCAGCATGCGCTGCATGTCGGCGCGGGCACAGTCCGCGTCGCGCCGGTAGAAGCGCAGCCTCTGTCCGACCTCGACCGTGTCGTTGATGGCGATCAGGCCGTTGCCAGGGTCGAGGCCGATCACGTTGCGCACGCGGAATTCGGCGTCGTCGCGACCGGTCACGCCAAGTCCGGGCAGGATGTAGCGCGCCGCCCGCCGCAGGTCCTGGCCGAGCGAGGTGCCGGCCGCGTCCAGGAAGGCGTCCAGCGCGGGGCGGCCGTTGATTTCGGTGATGACGTTCTGGTCGCAGGCCGTGACGACATGGGTTTCGCCTACCGCACAGCAACCCTGCGTCAGGCGCGTCATGATGGAAACCTGCTCGTTGAAGGCGACGCCGCTGATGCCGCCGCGCAGTGCCCCGTTGGCAATCATCGGCGCTTGTCCGCGCGCCAGCGCGAGTCCGCCGGTGACGAAGCCGCTCGACACCTTGGTGGCCATGTCGGCGACCAGATCGGCCATGTCCGGCGTTGCCGGATCGGCGTGCACCACGGCGAAGTAGGGCTGCTCGGGGGCGGCATCGGTACCGAGCGCGTTGGGCAGGCGCTCGCGGCCTGAGAACACGCGGAAGCTGCCCTCCGGCAGGCTGCCCACCAGCAGCGACAGGCCGGGCTGATCCTGCGCCGCGATGCCGCGGCCGATGACGCCGACCGAACTGGTGCCGACCCAGTTCTCGATGCCGGTGAGCCGGGTCAGGCGCTCGAACATTTCCTGCAGGTCGCCGCCGTAGTGATCGGCGAAGTAGACGAAGCCGAGGTTGGCGTCTTCAGGCATGTCGAGCGCCGACAGTGCCAGGTCCATCGCGACCGGCCAGTCTTCGTGGAAGGCCGAACTGGCGGCGAATCGGGCCATCCGCAGTACCTCAGCCTCCGCCGGAGGGCGGCGGCGTGTCGTCGCCCGGTGCGGTCGACGACGGATGTGCGGCACCGGCGTTCTGCATCAGCGTCCACGGCCACATGGCGGCATTGCCGAATGCCTGCATCGGGTTCTGTGCCGGGTCCTGCGCATGCGCCGCGCCGGTGGCCGCTGCGCCGGTGGCGCTGGCCGCCATCGCCTGCATGGTGGCCAGCGTCGCCCGCTGTACCTCCAGACCCTGGATGCTGGTCTGCAGCATGCTCAGGTTCATGCGCAGCCAGCCTTCGACCGCCTTCAGGTCGGTGATGCGCTTGTCCAGCTCGCCGACGTCGAGCGTCGGCGTGACGAAACCGGGTACCGGGAAGGGCATCTGCCCCCATACGGAACGCAGGAATTCCATCGGGTCGTACTGTGAGGAGTCGCTGGCCATGGCATCACCTGTGTCGGTCTGTGTGCGCCAAGCATAGCGCGCCGTGCGTCGCGGGGGGACACAAAAGAAAACGCGGCCACAGCGGGCCGCGTGAAGGGAGACACAACGTGCACAACGCCTTCATTCTTGTGCAGCGGCGCCGGCAGCGGCAATCGTCCGTTCGGCTTAAGCCGAAGCGACTTGCTCCTTCAGCTTGAACTGTATCAGCGTGCGCAGCTTGGCCGGCATCACCGGCTTGAGCAGCAGGTGGTGGCCGAGATCCTTCGCCTCTTCCAGGCGCTCCGGCGTGGCGCTGCCGGTGACCAGGATGGCCGGAATGTCGACGCCGAAGTGCCGGCGCACCGCCGCCACCACGTCCGGCCCGACTTCGCCGTCGCGCAACTGGTAGTCGGCGATGATGAGGTCGGGCGGCGCGCCGCGTTCGGTCACGCTGTTCATCGCTTCCTCGTGCTTGCTGGCGATCAGCGTCTGCGCGCCCCAGCTGCCGAGCAGCGCGGCCATGCCGTTCACGATGCTCGCTTCGTCGTCGATGACCAGGATGCAACGGCCGCCGAGATCGGCCTGGCTGCGTTCGGTGCGAACTGCGGTGGCGCGTACCACCGGCGCGCGACCCATCGGTACGTCGATGCGGAACACGGTGCCTCGACCGGGGCGCGACGCCAGGCTGACCGGGTGCGACAGCAGCGCCGACAGCCTCTGCACGATGGACAGGCCGAGCCCCAGGCCCTTGCGCCGATCGCGTTCGGCATTGGCCAGCTGTACGAACTCCTCGAAGATGCGGCTCTGGTCGTCCGCTGCGATGCCCATGCCGGTGTCCCATACCTCGAAACGCAACCCGTTGCGGCGCACGCGCGTGCTGACCAGCACGCCGCCCGCCGGCGTGTAGCGCATCGCGTTCGAAATGAGGTTGCGCAGGATGCGTTCGAGCAGCACCGGATCGCTGCGCACCCATGCGGCGCGCGAGCGGATGCGGAAGGCCAGGCCGCGATCGAACGCTTCGGGTTCGAAATCCATGCGCAGCCGGTCGAACAGAGCGCTGACCGATACATCGGTGATCTCCGGCTTCACCTTGCCGGCGTCGATCTTCGAAATGTCGAGCAGTTCGTTGAACAGGCCCTCCAGCGCCTCGACCGAACTGCTGATGCTGGTGACCAGATTCGCTACCTCCGGCTCATGCGCCTTGGCCGACAGCGCGGCGGCGAACAGGCCCATCGCGTGCAGCGGCTGGCGCAGATCGTGGCTGGCGGCGGCGAAGAACTGGCTCTTGGCGCGGCTGGCCTGATCGGCGCGGTCACGCGCTTCCGACAGTTCGATGTTCTGCGACTCCAACCGGCGGCTGAGCACCTCGTTGGCATATCGGCTGCGCAGCGCGCGCTCGATCAGCGCGTTGAAGTTCTTGCCGACCCGCCACAGCGCGATCATCAGCACCGACACGATGAAGGCCACCAGCAGGTCGTGCCGGCTGCCCTCCCAGATGTAGCGCGCGATCACCGGCAGCAACGTTGCACCGAGGAAGGTGTAGTAGCTGGGCAGGTGCATCGAGGTCAGGGCGGCCGCAACGCCGCACACCGACACCAGCAGCGACATCAGCACGATCTGCTGTTCCGGCGCTTCCGGGCTGAAGAACAGCCACAGCGTCGAACTCCACAGCACGCCGGAAATGGCTGCGCCGATCAGCCAGTAGGTGCCCCAGCGCGGCGCGCTGGCGGCGTCCGGTGTGGCACGCCTGTACTGGCGCAGCAGCACCAGGCGCGACACCTGGTTGGCCATCGACAGCACGAACCACAGTGCGACCGTCCAGAGCGGGAAGGTGTCATATACCGTCCAGGCGACCAGCAGCGTGCCGAGGATCTGACCACCGAAGGCCGTGCCCAGGTTCGCGTACAGCATCTGGATCTGCGTCGCCACGACCTGGCGGTCGAGCTGGGCCTGTTCGCCCGGCTCCAGCCGCGCGGCCGCGTCGCCGCGCTCGCGCGTCAGCGACTCGATGGTCGTGTCTTCGGGCAGCACGACCGGAGGCGTCATCTGGCTCATGGCGTCGAGCCCGGCGTTCCGAGCTTCAGTCCGATGCGGCTGGCTGCCAGCACCGCCTGCGTGCGGTTGCTGGCGCCGAGTGCCTTCAGGATGGCGGTGATGTGCACCTTGACCGTGCCTTCGGCCAGATTCAGCTCGCGGCAGATTTCCTTGTTCGGCTTGCCCTGCACCATCAGCGTCAGCACTTCCGCCTGACGCTCGGTCAGGCCGATGTCGGACGCGGTCTGCGGCCGTCGCGGTGTTTCCTCCTGGCGCGGCGCACCGAGGCCCAGTTCGCCGACGATGGCCTGCCGCGGCACGTAGACACCGCCGGACAGCACCAGACGCAGCGCGCCGAGCAGCACTTCGTTGGTGCTCGATTTCGGAATGAAGCCCATCGCCCCCTCGTCGAGCGCCGCCAGAACCGTGTCCGAGTCGTCGAAACCCGACAGCACGACGATGGGCAGCGCCGGATGTGCGCCGCGGAAGGTCTGCAGCGCGCTCATGCCACGGCAGCCCGGCAGCGTCAGATCGAGCAGGGCGAGGTCGAGATCGGGGTGCTCGTCGGCCAGCCGCAGACCGCCTTCGCAATCGGGCGCGTCGTACAGGCGGATGTCGGCCGCAAGGCCCGGGAGCACGTGGCGCAGCGCTTCGCGTATCAGTGGGTGATCGTCAACGATCAGTATCTTCATGGGAGTCCGGGGCCATCACGTCGTCAGCGCCTGAAAGTGCCTCGCGCATCGGAGACGTCAATAATGGCGGAAAGTGGCGCAACTCGGGACCTGTATTATTACTTTAGTCGTAGTCCGCTTGGATGAACTGCACCGCGAGGGTGCGCAATTACACTCAGGCGGCCCGCCTCCGGCTCACACCGTGCCGAGGCGGAGCACATCGACACGTCATCGGGAGGTTCTGTTTGGGCTGTCTGCTCATCGTCGAAGATCATGCGCTGGTACGCGAGGGCATGGCCCAGACGCTGGCGCGGCTGGGTGCGGAGTGGTGCGTGATCGAGGCGTCCGATGCGGCGCAGGCGCTGGCCGTGATCGACGGCGGTGCCGAGGTCGATCTGGTGCTGACCGACCTGATGCTGCCCGGCATGAACGGCTTTTCTCTGCTCGCCACGCTGCGCGAACGCGATCCGTCGCTGCCGGTCGTGGTGGTGTCCGCGCTGAGCGACAAGGCGACGGTGTCGCGCGCGATGCGTCAGGGCGCCTCGGGCTTCGTGTCGAAGGGCGATTCCGGCGACCAGCTGGTACAGGCGGTGCGCCTGGTACTCGACGGCGGCCTCTATACCCCGCCCGAGCGTCGCCCGCCCACTGCCCGGGCCGGACGCACGTCGGCGACGATACGCCCGAGTCCGGCCGACGACTACGGTCTGACGCAGGCGCAGACGCGGGTGCTGCATCTGCTTGCCGAGGGGCGTTCCAACCGCGAAATCGCCGAGTCGCTCGGCCTCGCCGAAGGTACGGTCAAGGTGCACGTGACACGCATCTTCAAGGCGATGAAGGTAACGTCCCGTGCGCAGGTGCTGATCGCGCTGGCGCAGCGCGGTACGCGCCGCGAGGGCTGAACGCGGGTCGCACGCAAGGCGCGTCCCGCAGCGACCGGCTCAGTGCGTGGTGGTGCTGCCCATCGTCGCTTCGACGCTGCTCCGTGACTGGGCCGGCAGGGCATGTTCCATCGCGTCCTCGGCGTCGATATCCACCTCTTCGTGGTCGATGCGCAGGATGTCCAGCACCGGTGCAGCGACACGGCGGCAGGCGTTGGCCAGCGGCGACGGCAGGCTGTCCGGGATGCGCTTCTGCAGCAGCTGCTTCGACGACGAAATCGCGAACACCGGTTCCAGGATGCGCGTGCGGTACTGACCGAGCTGGCTCTCGATCAGCTTGTCGGCGGCTTCGCGCGCCCACGGATTGGTTGGCCACTGGGTCGGAATCGCCAGTGCGCGCGGGAAGGTTTCCAGATCCTGCTGCACGGTGCGGATGTCCTCGTGCGAATCGCGGAAGGGCAGCAGCACCAGGTGGGCGAGGCCGTACAGGTGGCGGTCCATTTCGCTGCGGTTGGCGCCGCCGTCGATCACGCCTATCCACTTGTTCAGGCCGCGTATCTTGTCCACCACCTTGGCCAGCGCATCGCGCGAACGCGCGTCGGCAGTGAGATAGCGGCGGCCTTCGGGGTCAAGCGGCTCGCGACCGATGTCGGTCAGCACGCAGACCGAGCGCTGGTTCAGCAGCCCCAGACCCTGACACAGCATGTGTGAAAGCGTGGTCTTGCCGGTGCCGCCCTTGTTGCCGATCACGCAGATGATTTCAGCCATTTCGTGTTCTCCACCTACCGGGGTTCGAGCAACGATTATTCCGCGATCAGGCGTGCGCCATCGGCGGGAACTGCAGCCGAAACCGGTTCTATTTCCGCGACCGGGCGGCCATTCTTGCCGCGTCGTCCGGCAAATGTGTACACATATAGCGCACGGGCGGCCGGGTCGCCGTCGATGACGCGGTCCGCCGCCATGCCAGGAATTTCGAAGCTGTTGGCAATCAGTTGCCCATCCGCCTTCATTTCCAGTGCCGCCTTGCGACCCAGCCTCGGCATCGGCACCGGCGACAGGAAGGCATAGACGATGTCGAACTGCCCGAGCGGCACCGACCACAGATCGTCGCGCCGTATCGTCACATTGGGCAGATGGCGGTTGCGCCAGCGGGCGATCAGCCAGGGCAGTGGCGCGTTCTCGACACCGGTGAAGCGGCAGTCCGGCCGCGACATGGCGAGCCGGCGCAGCAGTTCGCCGGTTCCGCAGCCGAGGTCGACCAGATGGATGGCGCGCTCCTGCGGCAGCGCCTGCAGCAGCGCACGGGCCGTCGCCTGGTTGGTCAGGAACAGCGGCACGCGGCTGCGGAAAGTGGACCAGAACACCGCCGACAGCAGCAGGAAGGCAAACAGATACCAGGCCGGCGCGATGTCCAGCATGCGGGCGCCGACCACCAGCGGTGAGAACAGCAGATGGATCACCACCCACCAGCGCGGCGCCTTGAGAGTCAGCGCGAAGGCGGCGGCGATGCCCGCCTGCATGACGACGATGGCGCCGATACCGGCTGGCGGCGTCACCGTGTAGCGCAGCGCGAACACGGCAACGATCCAGGATACGAGCTGTATGGCGAGGGCGCGGAACAGGTGCATAGCGAGGCCGCCGTGCGGAAAGTCGATGCCCTTACAGTAGCCCAGCCGGCGCCTGCGCAGTCACCGATTAGCGCGCGCAATGGCCCGCATTCCCGCGATTTGGCGTCAGCTGCGGGTGGCTTCTTCCAGCTTGTGCAGCCAGTGCAGCGCGTGGACGCGGTCGCTGCCGCACATCTCCGCCGACGCCTGCAGCCCGCCGCAGCAGGCCGGGCGCTCGGGCGAACCGAAGATGGCACAGCGCAGGTCTTCGGTCAGCTGCACGCAGCGCACGCCCGCTGGCTTGCCATCGGGCATGCCCGGAATCGGGCTGGAGATCGACGGCGCGATGCAGCAGGCGCCGCAGCCGTCCCGGCACCGCAGGGCCTCAGTCATCAAGCGCTTCCAGCAGGCGGCGCACCGGCGCCGGCAAAGCCGCGGAGGTGACGTCGGTGCGTGGCTGCCAGTGCAGTGACGACTCCGCTGCGAGGGCGCCGCGCGCGTCGACCGCGACGCGCAGGGGCACCAGATGGAGTTCGAAGTGGGTGAAGCCGTGGATCACCGGCGCCATCGCCTGCGCCGCGCGGCCGGAGATGCCGTGCGCTGCCAGCCAGTGCGCCGCTTCGTGCAGCGCGTCGGGCAACGTCTGCGCCGCCAGTTCGGGCAGGCTGAGTAGGCCACCCCAGATGCCGTGGCCGGGCCGACGTTCGAGCAGCACCGCGTCGGCCGTCGTCACCAGCAGTGCGTGGCGCAGGCGCTGCGGACGCAGCTTCGCCGGGCGCGGCGCCGGCAGTTCGCGCTGCCGGCCCTGCAGGCGTGCTTCGCAGCGCGCCGCGACCGGACAGGCGTCGCAGCGCGGCCGGTTGCGCGTGCACACGGTGGCGCCCAGATCCATCAGCGCCTGCGTATAGACCCCGCCGTCGCGCGTCGGCATCAGCGCGTGCGCCAGTGCCCACATGCGCTGCTCGACTGCGCGCGTTCCCGGGAAGCCGTCGATGCCGAAGACGCGGGCGAACACCCGCTTCACGTTGCCGTCGAGTATCGGTGCATGCGCGCCGAAGCAGAAGGTGGCGATGGCCGATGCGGTCGAGCGGCCGATGCCGGGCAGGCTTTCGATGTCCTCGACTGTGGTGGGAAAGCGGCCGCCGAAGCGCGTCATTACCTCGCGCGCGGCGCGGTGCAGGTTGCGCGCGCGGGCGTAGTAGCCAAGGCCGCTCCAGTTCTCCATCACCGTCGCTTCGTCGGCGGCGGCCAGTGCGGCCAGCGTCGGAAAGCGCTCGATGAAGCGCCCGTAGTAGCCGATCACCGTCTGCACCTGAGTCTGCTGCAGCATGATTTCCGACACCCAGACGCCGTACGCGTCGCCGGTCTGCCAGGGCAGGTCGTGCCGGCCGTGCAGGCGCTGCCAGCGCACCAGCGTGGCGGCGAAGTCGTCGCCGACGGCTACCTCTGAGGGAGTATTCATGGGCGCGGATTGTAGGCCGTGATGCAAAAGCGGCGATAATCCGTGCTCACTTGCATGCAGCCCGCCCGATGAAGCTTC
This sequence comes from Methyloversatilis discipulorum, assembly GCF_018780585.1. Taxonomy (GTDB): domain Bacteria; phylum Pseudomonadota; class Gammaproteobacteria; order Burkholderiales; family Rhodocyclaceae; genus Methyloversatilis; species Methyloversatilis discipulorum_B. The sequence continues at coordinate 14,699 of NZ_JADMJL010000059.1, forward strand.
CCGCCGTCCACGTCCCGCGCCGTCCGGTGCCCGTCTCCGTTCGTCCACATGGAGCGGGGCGATGAGCAATCCTGCGCACGATAGCCGCAGCTTCCGCGACGCGCTGGGCCTGTTCGCGACCGGGATCACCGTGGTCACGACCCGCGCGCCGAATGGCGAGGCGGTCGGGCTGACCGTCAATTCCTTCAATTCCGTGTCGCTGGAGCCGCCGCTGGTGCTGTGGAGCCTGTCTCTTGGCTCGCCCAGCGAGGCGGCTTTCCGCGCCTGCTCGCATTACGCGGTGCACGTGCTGGGCGAAAGCCAGCAGGCGTTGTCGCGTCAGTTCGCCAGCAGTCGCGAGCAGCGCTTCGCCGGCGTGCAGACGACGGATGGCTTGGGTGGCGCGCCGCTGATCGAAGGCTGCCTGGCGCGCTTCGAGTGTCGCAACGACATCCAGTACGCCGGCGGCGATCACCTCATCTTCGTCGGCCGGGTGGAGCGCTTCGAGCGCAGCGCTGGCGATCCGCTGCTGTATTTCGGCGGCGGCTACCGCGGTATCCGCCAGCCCTGATCACCAGACGTAGCCCAGGCCCAGCAGCAGCGTCGAGTCGGTCGCCTTGCGGCCGGGCGCGGGCGTGCGCTCCCAGTCGGCGTTCAGCTGCGCCGAGGCGGTGATGCCGCCGGCGATCGGCAGGCGCACGCCGGTCTTGGTCCGGATGGTCAGGAAGTCGTCGTCGGACAGACTCCAGAAGCCGTCCTGGTCGTGGAACAGTTCGGCCCGACGGTCGAACACCCAGTGCGAGGCGCGCACGCCCCAGCCGGCAGCCGGATAGTCCTCGTCCATGCCGGCGACGCGGTCCAGATTGACGTGGTCGAGACCGGCACGCAGCGACAGCCGCGTATTGTCGTCGTTGTACAGCTGCCAGCCGTAACCCGCACCGGTCGTGGTCCGCAGCTGGATGTCCTTGAACTTGTCCTGTTCCAGCGACAGCCGCGCATAGATGAAGTTGTCGTCATCGACGAAGTGGTCGTAGTTGCCGTCGAACAGCCACTGCTGCGCGGTTCGCACGCCGCGGTCCTTGCGCCGGTCCACCTTCATGCCCAGCCCCCAGGCGTAGCCCTTGGCGCGCGCATTGAGGCCGGCATCGCCGTACACCCGGTCGTTCTCCGAGTTGCCGCGCACGAAGGCGGCCGACAGGTTCACCCGGCCGCTGTAGCTCACGCCATTACCCGATTGTTCCGGCGTCGGGTTGATGTAGGCGATGTCGTCGCGCGCCACCGGTGCATTGCCGGTCGTACTCGATACCTCGACCTTGTCCGGCGCACTTGGTGACAGCTGCGCCTTGTTGAGCAGGTCGCCGTCGCGGGTCATCACGGTGAGCGCCTCGTCGGTGCGCACGCTGGTGACCTGGTCCCAGCGTACACGTACCTCGCCGGCGTATTCGGTGGCGATGACCAGTTCGTTGCCCGCCTTGCTGACGATGCGCCCGCTGAGTCGGTCACCGTTGGCGAACTGCACCTCGTCGGCGCTGGCGGGGGCGGCGCTGAGCAGCGCCGGCAGGAAGATGGAAAGGCAGTGCGGCAGGCGTCGCAATCGCATGGCGGGTTCTCCCGGATTGTGTGGCGTGCGTGCCGGCGAACAGCGTCGGCCGGCGGCGATGGATGGATCTGGGGATCCGGATGCAGCAGGGGTGAAGCGGCGTACGGAGGTTCTGCGGAGGGGCCAGTCTAGCGGCGGCGATGCAGCGAGGCTGTAGGAAAAGACGAAGACCTGGACGAGGGCCGGGCTGGAGCGGGTGATGGGAATCGAACCCACGTATGCAGCTTGGGAAGCTGCCGTTCTACCATTGAACTACACCCGCGCAGCGCTCCACGCTTGCTGGAGCGCTGCGGATTGTACGCCGGATGCGCGTCTACTTCACCTCGATGGTCGCTCGCATGCCGGCTTCAGCCTGCGAGCGCTTCGACATCACGTCGTCGAATTTGCCGGTGCGTATCGGCAGGAACCACCACTCGACGCTGTGGCCCGGCGCCACCTCGATGCGCCGGATCGGGCCGTAGATTTCGGCGACCACCTTGCCGGCGGCGTCCTTGGCGACGACCTTGCGCGTGTAGACGGCATCGGCCAGGCCATTCGAGCCGAAGTAGTACGGTTCGCTGCCGGCGTTGTCGATGCGCAGCGCGTACAGCCTGCCGGTTTCGAGCGTCAGCGCGTCCGGCGTGAAGCGATGCTGGCCCTTGTCGACGCCCATCTGGATGGTGACGGTCGTCGGTTCCTGCTTGCTCAGATCACCGGCGGCAAAGACGCCGGGCGACAGCAGGAAAAGTGCGGTGGCGATGCAATAACGGTTCATCGGGCACTCCGTTGCGGGACTGTCGGAAAGAGTCGGGCCGGCGCCGTCAGTTCCCGTCCGCTCGCGCGGACGGGAAACGTGGGCAGATGCCGGACGTGGATCAGAAGTCCCAGCGCACGCCGGCGATCACCTGCCGCGGCCGGTTCACGTGGATGCCATTCACGCGGCTCACGATGTAGGTGCGGTCGGTCAGGTTGGCGGCACTGAGGAACAGTGTCATGCCCTGCGGCTTCAGGCGGTAGTTGGCCGATGCGTTGAAGATGGTCTGCGCATCGATCTCCCCCGACTGGCCGTCGGGTAGCGGCGTCTTCGAGTTCAGACCGTCGGTGTATTGCTCGCTGATGTGCTCGACGCCCAGGCGCATGTCGAAGCCCGACGCGTGCTCGTAGCCGATCGCCGCCGCCAGCAGGTGGCGCGGCGCGTACGGCGTGCGGTTGCCGTTGACGTTGACCTCGCCGATCTCGTTGCGCGCGGCGTCATAGACGGTGTTCAGCACATCGTTCTCGAAGCGCGCCGTCCACAGATGCGTGTACGAGCCCTTCAGATAGACGTTGTGCGCACTGCCGTTCATGCGGCCGAAGTCGATGCGGCCGCCCAGCTCCAGGCCTTCCTTGCGGGTTTCGCCGCCGTTGGCGAAGGTCTGACCGAGGCCGAGTGACTGGCCGGGCACGATCTGGTTCTTGAAGTCGATGCGGAACAGCGTGGCTTCGAGCTGCACGCCCTTGAGCGGCGCCGAACGCATGCCCAGCTCGTAGTTGGTGCTCAGCTCCGGACTCACCGCCACGTAGTCGGCGTCGAACGGCGACAGCGTGGCGTCCGGGCGCGGCGGCGCGAAGCCGCGATGCACGCCGGCGAACACCGTGGTGTCGGGCAGGCCGAACCAGGTCACGCCGAAACCCGGCAGCACCTTGTCGTTCTTGTCGGACAGGCGGGCATTGACCGGGTTGAAGTCCTCGGTCGAGGCGCTGAAGGTCTGCCGGTACTGTTCGTAGCGCACACCCGGCGTCAGCGACCAGTTGCCGATGTAGAAGGTGTTCTGCACGTAGCCGGACAGCGCGTCGGTCTTGATGCGGAAGTCGTCGCGCAGCAGGGTGCCGATCGAATTCTCGCGTGCGGTCGAGAAGGCGCCGTTGTAGCGCTTGCGGCTGACGTCCTCCCAGTGCAGGCGTACGCCCATCACCAGTTCGTTCTGGATGCCGAAGGTGTTGTGCTTAAGGTCCAGCCGAGGCTCGATGCCGAAGGTTTCATAGCTGCGCGGACGCATGTTGTTGCCGCACAGACGGGCGAAATCCTCGAAGCCGTTCGGCACCGTGTAGTCGATATTCGCCGGGCAGGCGCCGGACAGCGGCACCGGATCGCCGTCACGCAGCGTTTCCAGTTCGTCCTCTTCGGCGATGGCGTCGAGCTGGCGGTAGGAGGCGCGATCCACCTTGCTGTAATACATATTGGTGGTCAGCTTCGCCTCTTCGTTGATCTGGAAGGTGTGCACCGCCTGTGCGGCGTTGCGTTCCAGCTCGAAGCGGTCGTCGCGGAAGGGGTTGGCGTACGGGTCGCGCTCGTAGCGGGCCTGGTCGAGGCCGGCTTCGCCGAACTTCGAGTCCTCCTCGAAGTAGCCGTACTTCAGCATCAGCGTGTTGCGCGCATTCAGGTTCAGCAGCGCCTTGATCGACACGTCCGTCATCTTGTGCTCGTTGCCGCGGCGGGTGCCGTCGCCTTCCCTCTGGCTGGCGCTGAGCAGCACGCCGCCCCAGTCGCCGCCGGTACCGACGCTGGCCGACAGGCCGTAGAAGTCGCGGCTGCCGGCCGACGCCTGCACCGAACCCTGGAACTTGCGCGGCACGTCCTGCGTGACGAAGTTGATCACGCCGCCCACCGTCTGCGGGCCATGCACGATCTGGCCCGAACCCTTGATCACCTCGATGCGGCGGATGCGCTCCAGCGGCGTGTGATAGTGGGTAGTCGGGTCGGCGTAGGGGGCGAGCTGGATCGGGGCGCCGTCCTCCAGCAGCAGCGTGCGGCTGCTGCGGCGCGGGTCGAGGCCGCGCACGCCGATGTTCAGGTTCAGGCCGAAGGCGTCCTCGGCGACGACATGTACGCCCGGCGCTTCGCGCACCGCTTCCATGATCGACAGCGGGCGCTGCGCTTCAAGCTGTTCCGGACCGATCGCATGGACCGAGCCGGGAATGGCTTCGAGCCGGTCCGGCAGGGCTTCGATCACGGTGATCGCGGGCAGCGCGGTCGGGCTGCTCTGGGCGTGGGCTACGCCGCCGATGCAGCCGATCGCCAGCGCGATCAGGGTGGGGGCGGGGCTCCTCGCGCTTTTTCTGGTTCTCACGTCTCTGATTCTCCGTTGTCGCGCGCGAACGCCTGCGCATGCGAGTGCGCAGCCGGACGGCACAGGGTGGCTTGTGTTGCGCGCCCGGGCGCACCTTCTTGCGGGTGCATGGACAGACATCGAGCGCGTGGCGACTATGATCAGTAGTGTGCTAATTGTTAAGGGACAAAATCCCGACCTGATCCGGCCCATCCGCCCGGCCCGGCGTGCGTTGCGCTGCAATACCGGTACACTTGTGCGGTGAGCGCACCCACCGTATCCATCCACCTGAATGGCCAGCCGCACCCGATCACGCCCGGGCAGACCGTGGCCGACCTGGTCGCCGCACTGGCGCTGACCGGCAAGCGCATCGCCGTCGAGCGCAACGGAGAAATCGTGCCGCGCGCGTCGCACGCGCAGACCGTGCTGAACGCCGGCGACCGCCTCGAAATCGTCGTTGCCGTAGGCGGCGGCTGAACCCGGAACATTCCCATGAGCAAGGACATCCTGAAGATCGGCACGCGCGAGTTCTCGTCGCGCCTGCTGGTCGGTACCGGCAAGTACCGCGACTTCGACGAAACCCGTGAGGCGGTCGAGGCCTCCGGCGCCGAAATCATCACCGTCGCCATCCGCCGCACCAATATCGGCCAGGAGCCAGGGCAACCCAGCCTGCTTGAGGTTCTGCCGCCCGACCGCTACACGCTGCTGCCCAACACCGCCGGCTGCTACACCGCCGACGACGCGGTGCGCACGCTGCGACTGGCGCGCGAACTGCTCGACGGCCACAACCTGGTCAAGCTGGAAGTGCTGGGCGACGCCGACACGCTGTTTCCGGACATGAAGCAGACGCTGGCCGCGGCCGAAACACTGGTGCGCGACGGCTTCGACGTGATGGTCTACTGCTCGGACGACCCGATCATGGCCAAACGGCTTGAAGAGATCGGCTGCGTCGCGGTGATGCCGCTGGCCAGCCTGATCGGCTCCGGCATGGGCATCCTGAATCCGTGGAATCTGCGCCTCATCATCGATAACGCGCGCGTGCCGGTCATCGTCGATGCCGGCGTCGGCACCGCGTCGGATGCCGCCATCGCGATGGAGCTGGGCTGCGACGGCGTGCTGATGAACACCGCCATCGCCAAGGCGCAGAACCCGGTGCTGATGGCCAGCGCGATGAAGAAGGGCGTTGAAGCCGGCCGCGAAGCCTTCCTCGCCGGTCGTATGCCGCGCAAGCTTTACAGCGGCGCGCCCAGTTCGCCGACCAGCGGCCTGATCACCGGCTGAACCCACTTCGCGCGGCGCCTGACGCGTCGCGCAGCAGGATTTTTCGCATGAACGACGACAACACGCCGGACACCTCGGAGGGCGCTGACGACGCGCGCCCGCAACGCCACATCCGCAGCTACGTGCTGCGCCAGGGCCGCATGTCGCCCGCCCAGGTGCGCAATATCGAAGAGGGCATGCCGCGCTGGGGCATTCCGTACGCGCCGCAGGCGATCGACTACGCCGCTGTTTTTGGTCGAACCGCGCCGGTGGTGCTGGAGATCGGCTTCGGCATGGGCTTCACCACGGCCGAGATTGCGGCCGCACGGCCGGACACCGATTTCATCGGCATCGAGGTGCATGGCCCGGGCGTCGGCAACATGTTCAAGCTGATCGCAGAACAGCAGCTCGCCAATGTACGTGTCATCCAGCACGACGCGGTCGAGGTGCTGCGCGACATGATTCCCGATGGTTCGCTGGCCGGCGTGCACGTGTATTTTCCCGACCCGTGGCCGAAGAAGCGCCATCTGAAGCGCCGGCTCATCCAGTCGCCGCTGGTCGCCCAGCTCGCTGCCAAGCTGGCGCCCGGCGGCTATCTGCACTGCGCCACCGACATCGAGGACTACGGCCAGCAGATGCTGGACGTGCTGTCCGCCGAACCCTTGCTCGAAAACACCGCCGACGGCTTCGCGCCGCGCCCGGACTACCGCCCATTGACCAAGTTCGAAGCGCGCGGCCTCAGGCTGGGTCACGGCGTGTGGGACGTGATCTTCCGGCGCAGGGGCTGAGCGCGCTCGCGCTTCACCGATTGTCGGCCCGCGGTCTTCTGTCCGCGACAGGGCCTTCAACCAGCACCGGTGCACGCCCTGGCTGAAACCCGATTGCGAGCAGAGCGCGATCGACCCGACCTCAGTCGAGAAAACGCTGCAGCAGCTCGTTCAGGAAGCGCCGTCCGCGCAGCGTCGGTTTGACCCGGCCGCTGTCCAGTGCCAGCAGGCCCGCTTCGCGCGCTTCGAGCAGGCGCGGCATCAGCTGCTCCAGCGCAAGGCCGGTGTGACGCGCGAACAGGTCGACGTGGAAGCCGTCGTTCAGCCGCGCCGCATTCATCATGAATTCGAAGGGCAGTTCATCGCTGCCGACCATGCGCGACTCCTGCACGAAATCGCCGCGCGCCGCGCCTTCCAGATAGGCGTTCGGATGCTTGTGCCGCATGTCGCGCCGGACGCGGTCGTGGAAGCTCAGCTTGCCGTGGGCGCCGGCGCCGATGCCCAGGTAGTCGCCGAACTGCCAGTAATTCAGGTTGTGCAGGCACTGCTGGCCCGGCCTGGCGAAGGCCGAGGTTTCGTAGTGCATGAAACCGGCGTTGGCCAGCTGCGCTTCTATCGCCTCTTGCATATCGGCCGAAACGTCGTCGTCCGGCAGGTCGGGCGGCTGCGCCGCGAACGGCGTATTCGGTTCCAGCGTCAGGTGATAGCAGGACAGGTGGGTCACGCCGGTGGCGATCGCGGTGTCGAGATCGGCGAGCGCTTCGGTCAGCGTCTGCTGCGGCAGCGCGTACATCAGGTCGATGTTCACCCGTTCGAAGGTGCGCAGCGCGAGGTCGATGGCGCGCCGCGCCTCGCGCGTGTCGTGGATGCGGCCGAGCGCGGCGAGCTGTCGGTCGTCGAAGCTCTGCACGCCGATCGACAGACGGTTCACGCCCGCGTCGCGGAAACCCTTGAAACGGTCGGCTTCCACCGTGCCCGGATTCGCCTCCAGCGTGATTTCCGCTTCCGGCGATAGATTCACGCGCGCGCGCACTGCGGTGAGCAGGCGGTCGAGCGCGTCCGGCGTCATCAGGCTGGGCGTGCCCCCGCCGAAGAAAATGGTCTGTACCCGGCGGCCCCAGATGTCGGGCAGTGACGATTCCAGGTCGGCGATCAGCGCGTCGATGTAGGCGGCTTCGGGAATGCCGTCGCGCACCGTGTGCGAGTTGAAGTCGCAGTACGGGCACTTGCGAACGCACCACGGGAAGTGGATGTACAGCGACAGCGGCGGCGAAACGGTGAACGCCGGCGAGTCCGACGAGGCTGGCGATGTTGCGCCCGCCGACCCCGGCTGCGCGGCGCGCGCCGGCTTCAGCGGGATGACGCGGCTCATGACGGATTCTGCAGCCGGTCGAGCAGATGACGCATCGCCGCCGCGCGGTGCGACAGCGTGTTCTTTAGTTCCGGTGCCAGTTCGGCGGCGGTCTGTTCGAGCGAAGGTACGAAGAAGTGCGGGTCGTAGCCGAAGCCGCCGTCGCCGCGTGCCTGCGCGACGATCTCTCCGTGCCACTCGCCGTCGGCGATCAGCGGCTGCGGGTCGTCGGCCGAGCGCACCAGCACGATGACCGAATAGAAATGGGCGCGGCGGTCGTCCACGCCGTGCAGATCGGCGATCAGCTTGGCATTGTTGGCGAGATCGGATTTCGGTTCGCCGGCGTAGCGCGCCGACAGCACGCCCGGCTTGCCGCCGAGTGCGCTGACGCACAGGCCGGAGTCGTCGGCCAGCGCCGGCAAACCGGTTTCGCGCGCCGCATGGCGCGCCTTGGCCAGCGCGTTCTCGACGAAAGTGGCGTGAGGCTCTTCCGCCTCGCTGACGCCGAGCGAGCCCTGAGTGACCACCTCGATGCCCAGCGGCGCCAGCATGGCCGACAGTTCGCGCAGCTTGCCGGCGTTGTTGCTTGCGAGGACCAGGCGTTCGATTTTCATCAGGGGTTAGATCTCCAGTGCGCGGCGCTGGGCCGCGATCAGGCCGTTGATGCCATTCTCGGCCAGATCCATCAGCGCGTTCAGTTCGCTGCGGGTGAAGGGCACGCCCTCGGCCGTGCCCTGCACTTCGCACAGGCCGCCCGAGGCGGTCATGACGACATTCATGTCGGTGTCGCAGTTCGAATCCTCATCGTAGTCGAGGTCGAGCACCGGTGTGCCTTCGTGTATTCCGACCGACACCGCGGCGACCAGTTCGCGCAGCGGGTTGGCGGGCAGCAGCCCCTTCTTCACCAGACCGGTCAGCGCGTCGTGCAGCGCGACGCAGGCGCCGGTGATCGAGGCGCAGCGGGTGCCGCCATCGGCCTGCAGCACGTCGCAGTCCAGCGTGATCTGGCGTTCGCCGAGCGCGGCGAGGTCGGTGACCGAGCGCAGGCTGCGGCCGATCAGACGCTGGATTTCCTGGGTGCGGCCGGTCTGCTTGCCCTTGGCCGCCTCGCGCGCACTGCGTGTGTGGGTGGCGCGCGGCAGCATGCCGTATTCGGCGGTTACCCAGCCCTGGCCCTTGCCGCGCAGGAAGGGCGGCACGCTCTCTTCGACGCTGGCGGTGCACAGCACGCGCGTATTGCCGATCTCGATCAGCACCGACCCTTCGGCGTGGCAGGTGAAATTACGGGTGATGCGCAGGTCGCGCGCCTGGTCGGGCCGGCGGCCGCTGGGTCGTGTCACGTCATTGTCCCTTCGAGTACTTGTTGATCGCGGAATTGATTTCCGCGATGGCGGATTCGATCGCCGATTCGTCCCACTCCTCGCGCATCGACGCGCGGTCGCCGAAACTTTCGATCACCGTGGTGTGGCGGTCGAGCGGCAGCGTGCGAGTGGTGACTGAGCCGTGCGGCTCGTCGGCGTAGTTGTCGTGCCAGTTGATCGCCACGGTCGTCAGATTGTCGGCGGTCTCTCCACCCGCCGCCTCAGCCTGATCCATCAGCCGCGGCACGGCGGTCATCACGTCCGGGTTCTCGAAGGTCCTCAGCAGCACGTCATTGCCCAGCGGGCCCCACACACCATCGCTGCACAGCAGAACGGTGTCGCCGGCCAGCAGCGGCGTCTTGCGCGAATATTCGATCTGCGGCGCGATCGGGCCGCCGAGACAGCTGTAGATGCGGTTGCGGTGCGGGTGCGTCATCGCACCGTCCTCGTCGAGCAGGCCGCGGTCGATCATGCGCTGCACGCGCGAGTGGTCGCGCGTCTGCGTCATCACATGGCCGGCGCGCAGCACATAGAGCCGAGAGTCGCCAGCGTGCGCCCAGTAGGCGACCGAATCCTGGATTACGCAAGCGACACAGGTGGTGCGCGGACCGTCCTCGAGGTCGCGCTCGTCGGCGTAGTCGAGGATGGCGCAATGCGCGTTGGTCAGGCCGCGCGACAGGAACAGGAAGGGGTCGTTCAGCCGCGGCTTGGCTTCGCGCTGGAAGGACTCGACCAGATACTGCACCGCGATCTGCGCCGCTACCTCGCCCTGGAAGTGGCCACCCATGCCGTCGGCCACCACCATCAGCAGAGCGTCGCGCGAATAGGAGTAGGCCATGCGGTCCTGATTGGACTTGCGCTTGCCGACGCGGCTGTCCTGAAAGATGGTGAATCTCATTTGCTCATCCAGGTGCTGAAGCGGCTGAACTGTGCGCGCACGCGGTTGAGCCAGTGATCGGAAGCGCTTGTGCTGGCGGCAGCGGCGGCGGCCGCTAGTTCCGTCTCTTCGTTCTCGCGGTCCCAGGTGGCCAGCGACCGCTGCAGGGCGAAAACGCTCTGCGGCCGCTTCAGGTGATTGAGCTGCATGCACAGGTCTATCGTTTCGAGCAGCTGCTTCGAGTACTGGCCTATCCAGCGCTCGGAGGCGAGGATGACCGTATCGTTCTCCATGCGCTGGTCGGCCGCCTGCGGCGGTCCGCCCGACAGGCAGGCGTACATGCTGGCGCCGATGCTGTAGATGTCGCTCCAAGGGCCGAGCAAGTCGCGGTTGCGGTAGTGCTCGGGGGCGGCAAAGCCGGGCGTGTACATCGGCTTCAGCATCGGCGTGTCGACCATCAGCGTGTTGCGTGCGGCGCCGAAGTCGATCAGTACCGGCGAACCGTTGTTGCGCAGGTAGATGTTCGACGGCTTGATGTCCAGGTGCAGCAGCTTGTGCGAATGCACTTCGCGCAGGCCGTTGAGCAGGCGCGTGAACACGTAGCGGATGAAACTTTCGCGAATCTCGCCGCGGCGACGCGTGATGTAGTCCTGCAGCGTGCGGCCGCGTTCGTAGCGCATCACCATGTACACGGTGTCGTTGGCGCGGAAGAAGTTGAGCACGCGCACCACGTTCGGGTGATTAAGCCCGGCCAGCGTGCGCCCTTCCTCGAAGAAGCACTTCATGCCATAGCGGAAGGCCGGCAGGAATTCCTCGGGAATCTTCGGCTGGATATGGCCTTCCTCGCGCAGGGCCAGCGCGTTCGGCAGGTATTCCTTGATCGCGACCGGCGTGTTGTCGCGGTCGTGCGCCAGATAGACGATGGAAAACCCGCCCAGGCTCAATTGGCTGTGGATGCGGTACTGGTCCAGTTCAAAGCCCGGCGGCAGGGCGCAATTGACTTGTGGGGGCATTCTGCGGGCCGCTATGATCCTTGTTTCGGCGCGATTCTGGGCGTTTGCCCACAGGCTGTAAAGCTGCCCGACAGGTGCTGTCGGCAGCGTTTGCACGCGTTGATGACCGATGGATCAACAGGGGAAGAACGCGTGGCAGGCAGCATACACAGCATGACGGGTTTCGCGACGGCTGCAGTCAGTGTCGGCGCAGCGACGCTGAACCTTGAGCTCAGAACCGTTAATTCGCGTTTCCTCGACCTGCATTTCCGGCTGCCCGACGAACTGCGCGTGATCGAGCCCTTGCTGCGCGAGCAGATCACCGGCGCATTGTCGCGTGGCAAGGTCGATTGCCGTGCCGGTCTGCAGGCGAGCGGCGAATCGGCGCGCGAGCTGGCGCTCAACCCGCAGCTGCTGGCCCAGCTGGTGGCGCTCGAAGCCGGCGTGCGCGCGGCACTGCCGCAGGCCGCCTCGCTGTCGGTCGCCGAGGTGCTGCGCTGGCCCGGCATGCTGGGCGACGACACGATACCGGCCGAGGCGCTGACCGAAGCGGGCGCACGTGCGGTGCGGCAGGCGCTGGCCGACCTCACCGCGTCGCGCAGCCGCGAAGGCGTGCGACTGGCCGGCATGCTGATGGAGCGCGTCACCCGCATGCGCGAACTGGTCGCGCAGGTGACGCCGCGCGTGCCCGAGGTCGTGCGCGAATACCAGGCCAAGCTCGTGCAGAAACTGCAGGAAGCCATAGGCAGCGCGGACGACGAGCGCATCCGCACCGAAGTCGGCCTGTTCGCGGTGCGCATCGATGTCGCCGAGGAACTGAACCGGCTGTCGGCGCATCTCGATGAAGTGGAGCGCATCCTCGCCAAGGGCGGCAGCGCCGGCAAACGGCTCGACTTCCTGATGCAGGAACTGAACCGCGAGGCGAACACGCTGGCCTCGAAGTCGGTCGCACAGGACGTTGGCGGCGTCGCGATGGAGCTCAAGCTGCTGATCGAACAGATGCGCGAGCAGGTACAGAACATCGAGTGAGCCGGCGGGCGGCTCCAGATTCACGCCGGCCTGCCGTTGACGCGGTTCCGGCGTATTTCGTCCTTTTCATTGCAAGACATGGCTAAACGCGGCGTACTTTTCATCGTCAGCGCACCGTCCGGTGCAGGCAAGACCACGCTGGTGCGCGGTCTTCTCGAACGCGATCCGCAGATCGGACTGTCGGTATCGCACACCACGCGGGCGGCGCGTCCGGGCGAGGTGGACGGCGTTGCCTATCACTTCGTCAGCATCGACACCTTCGACGCGATGCGCGCGGCGGGCGACTTCATCGAGTCGGCGCACGTGCACGGCAACTACTACGGCACCTCGCGTCGCTGGCTCGAAGAACGGCTCGATGCGGGCCATGACGTGCTGCTGGAAATCGACTGGCAGGGCGCCCAGCAGGTGCGTGCGCTGTTTCCGGAGGCGGTGAGCATCTTCATCCTGCCGCCGTCCTTCGAGGCGCTGGCGCAGCGCCTGACCGGCCGCGGATCGGACGCGCCGGAGGTGATAGAACGCAGGCTGGCTGCGGCGCGCGAAGAGATCGGTCATCTTCGCGAGTTTGATTTCGTTATAATCAATAACATACTGAGTCAGGCGCTGGACGAAATGGTCACCGTCGCACGCGCTGCGCGGCTGCTCCGATCGAGCCAGATGGCCCGGCATCCCGAGTTTTTCCATTCCCTGGGTGTGAATTGATATGGCACGCATTACCGTCGAAGATTGTCTGAAGCGCATTCCGAACCGTTTCCAGTTGACGCTGGTTGCCACCTACCGTGCCCGCCAGCTGTCCGCAGGCAGCACGCCGCAGGTCGATGGCGACAAGGACAAGCCCACTGTCGTCGCGCTGCGTGAAATCGCCGCCGGCAAGGTCGGTCTGGAAATCCTGAACCGAGGCCAGGCCTGATGAGGCCGGGCTGTCAGCGCTGACTTCATGAACCGACCGGTGGACGACCTCATCATGCCCACCCCGGTCGCCCACGTTACGCCTGCACAGCCCATCGTCAGCCTCGCCCCGGCTGACAACGATCCCGACGCCGGTACGCCGGCGCCCCCCTGTTCTACGGTCGCCGATCTCGAACGCCTGATCGCCGACATTTCAACCTATCTGCGCGAAGAAGACGTGCAGCGCGTGCGCGACGCGTACGCGCTGTCGGCCAGTGCGCACGCCGGGCAGTTCCGCATGAGCGGCGAGCCTTACGTGTCGCACCCGCTGGCGGTCGCCGAAATCCTCGCCGGCTGGCAGCTCGATTCGCAGGCGCTGTGCGCGGCGCTGCTGCACGACGTGATGGAAGACACCGCCATCACCAAGGCGGAGATTGCCGAGCGCTTCGGCAAGGTGGTGGCGGAACTGGTCGATGGCGTGTCCAAGCTGGACAAGATCGAGTTCCAGTCGAAGGAAGACGCGCAGGCCGAGAACTTCCGCAAGATGCTGATGGCGATGGCGCGCGACGTGCGCGTCATCCTGATCAAGCTGGCCGACCGCACGCACAACATGCGCACGCTGGGTTCGATGCGGCCGGACAAGCAGCGCCGCATTGCCCGCGAAACGCTGGAAATCCACGCCCCGATCGCCAACCGCCTCGGCCTGCACGCGGTGTACCGCGAGCTGCAGGACATGTCCTTCCACGCGATGCACCCGATGCGCTACCGCGTGCTGGAGCGCGCAATGAAGTCGGCGCGCGGCAACCGGCGTGAAGTGGTGGGCAAGATCACCGAAGCGATCCGCACCCGCCTGCCGGAGCGCGGCATCGACGCCGACGTGTTCGGCCGCGAGAAGAGCCTGTATTCGATCTTCCGCAAGATGCGCGACAAGCACCTGACCTTTTCGCAGGTGCTCGACATCTACGGTTTTCGCGTCGTGGTGAAGGACGTGGCGGCCTGCTATCTGGCCCTCGGTGCGCTGCATGCGCTGTACAAGCCGGTGCCGGGCAAGTTCAAGGACTACATCGCGATCCCGAAGGCCAACGGCTACCAGTCACTGCACACCACGCTGATCGGCCCCTTCGGTACACCGGTCGAGGTACAGATCCGCACGTCCGAGATGCACCAGATCGCGCAGAACGGTGTGGCTTCGCACTGGCTGTACAAGGACAGCGAACAGTCGCTCGACGACCTGCAGGCAAACACCCACCGCTGGTTGCAGTCGCTGCTCGAACTGCAAAGCTCGGCGCCGGATTCGGCCGAGTTCCTCGAACACGTGAAGATCGATCTGTTCCCGGGCGAGGTGTACGTGTTTACGCCCAAGGGCAAGATCATGTCGCTGCCGCGCGGCGCGACCGCAGTCGACTTCGCCTACGCGGTGCATACCGACGTCGGCCATTGTTGTGTGGCCTGTCGCATCAACCAGGAACTGATGCCGCTGCGCAGCGAGCTGAGCAGCGGAGACCAGGTCGAAATCATCACCGCCTCGCATCCGAACCCGAACCCGGCCTGGCTGGGTTACGTGAAGACCGGCAAGGCGCGCGCGCAGATCCGCCACTTCCTGAAGACCATGCAGGTCGAGGAATCGGCGCAGCTGGGCGAGCGGCTGCTTACCCAGGCGCTGCGCCAGTTCGGCGTGACGCCGGACGAGATCGGTGACGCCTCGTGGGCGCAATGGCTGGAGACAGCCGAAGTGAAAAGCCGCAAGGAAGCGCTGGCCGACATCGGCCAGGGCAAGAGCTCGGCCACCTTTGTCGCGCGCAGCCTGCTCAAGCTGCAGACCGCCAGCGAGCAGCAAGGCACGCCGCTGCCGGCGCCGGAGAGCGCGCTGCTGATCCGCGGTTCCGAAGGCATGGCGGTGCAGATCGCACGCTGCTGCCAGCCGATACCGGGCGACCCCATCGTCGGTCAGTTGCGTGTCGGTTCCGGCCTGATGATCCACGCGCACGACTGTCCGACGCTGCGCCGCAACCGCAAGGACGGCGACCAGTGGGTCGACGTCGAGTGGGAGCGCGACAGCAGCCGCGTGTTCGAAGTCGGCATCCGCGTCATCGCGGCGAACCGCCCGGGCGTGCTGGCCAAGGTCGCCTTCGAGATCGCCGAATGCGGCGCCAACATCCAGAATGTCGGCATGGAAGAGGACGGCAGCCTCTACACGCAAATCCACTTCACGCTGCAGGTCAGTGATCGCGTCCATCTGGCGCGCATCATGAAGGGCCTGCGCCGCGTGCCGGAGGTCGTGCGCATCGCCCGCGTGCGGGCCTGCGACAAGACCGACGAATCGCGCGGCAAGACACATTGAGTCGTTTCCAACGGAGTTTCAATTGGCTGATTACGAATCCGATCACACGCGCTTCATGCGCGAGTACCTCGAAAAGCACCCGGAGCAGATCGAAGAGCAGCGTCGCGGCCGCGCGCTGTGGTGGGACAAGCCGCAGGACTTCGAAGCGCAGCGCCGCTTCAACGAGGCACGCGTCGCGCAGAAGCCCTACCCCTACCAGACCGATCTGACGCCCACCGACGCGCACTGAAGCCGCGACGTCCTTATTCTGGCTGCCCCGTGCGCTGTGCCGCTGAGCCGGCGCGCAGGGTGGCGACCATCGCATGAGCGTGTTCGATCAGCCGCTGGCCATCGTCGACCTTGAAACGACAGGGGGCGACCCGCGCGCCGACCGTGTGACCGAGGTCGGCGTCGTGCTGATAGACGGGCCGCAGCGGCGCGAGTGGTCCAGCCTGGTCAATCCGGGCGTGTCGATTCCGCTGTCCATCCAGCGCTTCACCGGCATCACCGACGGCATGGTCGCCGGTGCGCCGCGCTTCGCCGAGATCGCGGAGGAACTGGCGGCGCTGCTGCACGACCGCCTGTTCGTGGCGCATAACGCGCGCTTCGACCACGGCTTCCTGCGCAACGAGTTCGCCCGCGTCGGTCTGAATTTCGCGCCGCGCGTGCTGTGCTCGGTCAAGCTGTCGCGCGCTCTCTATCCGCACTTTCCGCGCCACGGGCTGGACGCGCTGATGGAGCGCTTCGGGCTGGTCTGCGACGCCCGCCACCGCGCCATCGGTGACGCGCGACTGGTGTGCGATTTTCTCGACATCGTCGCGCGCGACTTTCCGCCGGCGGTGATCGGTCCGGCGATGGAGAAGGCCGGGCGCACCGCCGCCGCGCCGCCCGGCATGACACCGGGTGCGCTCGACGACGTGCCGGAGGCGCCGGGCGTCTATCTGTTCTACGGTGCCGCGCCCGAGTCGACCGACCTGCTGCCGGCGCCGGCAGAGCTGCCGCTCTACATCGGCAAGAGCCGTAACCTGCGTTCGCGCGTGCTGGCGCACTTCACCGGTTCGCACAAGGGCGGACAGGCGGCGCGCATGCTGCGCGAAACGAAGCGCGTCGATTGGGTCGAAACGGCGGGCGAACTGGGAGCACTGCTGCTCGAAGCGAAACTGGTGAAGCAGTTGCAGCCGCTCTACAACAAGCAGTTGCGGGCCGGCGGACCTGCCGTGGCGCTGGCGTTGCGCGGCGGCCCCGGTAACGAGGTGGCGGCTGGCGAAGCGGCGCTGACGCTGGTCGATCTCGACCGCGTCACGCCGCGTCAGCTGGCGGGACTGTACGGTCCCTTCCGCTCACGCCGCGACTGTCTGACCACGCTGCGCGAACTGGCGACAGCCTGGCAGCTGTGTCCGAAGCGCATCGGTCTGCAGGGCTACGAGCGGCGTACCGCCGCCTGCGTCAATGTGCAGATCAAGCGCTGCCGCGGTGTCTGCTGCGGTCGCGAAGACCCGCGGCAGCACGATATGCGGCTGATGAGTGCACTCGACGGCCTGCGTATGCCCGACTGGCCGTGGCCGGACGCCGTGGCGGTGCGCGAGCGCCGTCCGGGCGCCGAGCGTGGCGACCGGCACTGGCTGGCGCACTGGTGCTATCTGGGCAGCGCGCCGGAGGGCAGCGACGACGCGGCGCCGTTGCAGCGCGACGCGCGCTTCGATTATGACCACTACCGCATCCTGCGCCGTCATCTCGACGGACTGCCGGCCGACGCGGTCGAGGCCGTCTAGGATTTGTCGGGCGGATTTACCAGAGATTGCCGCAGCTGGCTTGCCGACATCGGGCGGGCAAACAGATAACCCTGACCCTCCGAACACCCGAGCCGCAGCAGCAGTTCAGCCTGTTCCGACAGCTCGATGCCTTCGGCGATGGTGGTCATGCGCAGCGAGCGGCCCAGCGCCAGCATGGCCTCTATCATTGCACGGGCGTCGTCGCTCTCTGTCAGGTCGATGATGAATGAACGGTCAATCTTGATGCGGTCTATCGGCAGGCCGCGCAGTACGCTCAGCGACGAGTAGCCGGTGCCGAAGTCGTCGATGCTGATCGAGACGCCCAGACGTTTCAGCGCGTCGAGTATGCCGGCGCTGTGTTCGATCACCTGCAGCGTGGACTCGGTGATTTCGAGTTCCAGCGATTCGGCCGGGAAGCCTGTTTCGGTCAGCACCTCCAGCACGTGGGCGACGAAATCCTCGCGCATGAACTGCCTGACCGACACGTTGACGGCGAGGCGCATCTGTCGCCCGTCGTTGTCCGGCAGGCCGACGATGTCATGGCAGGCGCGGCGCAGCACCCACATGCCCAGCGTTTCAATGATGCCGCTCTCTTCGGCGACCGGAATGAAGCGGGCCGGCGAAATCATGCCCAGTTCCGGATGCGGCCAGCGCACCAGCGCCTCGACGCCGATCACGTGCGCGTCGGACAGCCGGAGCTGGGGCTGGTAGTGCACCTCCAGCGCGTCGTTCTCGATCGCGCGACGCAGGCCCTGCTCCATATGCATGCGTTCCTGTGTGCGCTCCGACATGTCGGTCGTGAAGAACTGATAGCGGTTGCGTCCTTGCGACTTGGCCGAGTACATCGCGATGTCGGCCGCGCGCATCAGCACGTTGCGGTCGGTGCCGTGATCGGGGAACACCGCGATGCCTATGCTGCCGGTGATGCGTATCTGCTCGCCACCGAGGTCGAACGGGTCACGCAGCGCACCGAGCAGCTTCATCGCCAGATGCGAGGCGTCTTCAGGCTGTGCGCTGCCGGTGAGCACGACGAATTCGTCGCCGCCGAGGCGGGCCAGCGTGTCGCTGCGGCGCAGCGCCTCACGCAGCCGGACCGACACCGCGCGCAGCAACTCGTCGCCGACGCCATGGCCCAGCGTGTCGTTCACACCCTTGAAGCTGTCGAGGTCGAGGAAGAGCAGGATGCAGCGTTGCTGCGCACGACGTGCCTGTTCGATGGCGCGCTCGAAACGGTCGTCGAACAGCAGGCGGTTGGGCAGGCCGGTCAGCGCGTCGTGATGCGCCAGATGATTCAGCTTCTCCTCCGCCTGATGGATGGCGCTGAAATCGGAGAAGGCGGCGACGAAATGGGTGACCGTGCCGTTGTCGTTGCGCACGGCGCTGATGCTTTCCCAGGCAGGGAAGCTGTCGCCAGACGCGCGTTGGCACAGCACCTCGCCCTGCCAGTAGCCGGTGCCCGAGGGGGCGGCCAGCGCCGCGTAGAAATTGTCGCCGTGGCCGGTTCCCAGCACTGCGTCAGGGTCGAGGCCGAGTACCTGGGTCTCGTCGTGCCCGGTGATGCGTGTGTAGGCAGCATTGACCGCGACGATGCGCCGACGCGCGTCGGCGATCACGATGGCTTCGGCCGTGGTGTGGAACACGACGCTGGACTGGCGCAGGCGCTCCTCGTCGCGCCGGCGTTGCGTCACGTCCTGCAGGATGCCGACGATGCGCCGCTCGCCCGCCGGGTCGCCATAAGCGCGCGCGTGCGCTTCCAGATTGCGTGCGCCACCATTGCCTACGGTACGGAATTCGATGCGCACCGGATCGCCGCGCTGCAGTGCCGCGTTCAGCGCCGCCGACACGCGCTCGCGATCGCCGGCATCGACGCGCGACAGGAAGAGGCTCCACGACTCGTCCAGCGGGACCGGGCGGTCGCCGAACAGGCTGCGCAAGTGTCCGTCGCCGTGCAGCTGCATCGAATCGCCCTGCCACTCGATCACGCCGAGCGAGGCGGCATCGAGCGCCTGCTTGAACAGCTGTTCGCTGCGCTCCACGAGCACCTCGACCTCGCGACGCGCCAGCGCCATCTGTATCGTCGCGTGCAGCTCGCGCGCCTCGCACGGCTTGACCAGATAGCCGAAGGGTCGGCATTCGAGTGCGCGGCGCAGCGTGTCGTCCTCGGCGTAGGCGGTCAGGAAGACCACCGGTACGCGATGCTGCGACTGGATCTGCAGTGCCGCGTCGATGCCGTCGAGCGGGCCTTCAAGGTGGATGTCCATCAGCACCAGATCGGGCGCTACCTCGCCGACCTTGCGCACCGCCTGCTCGCCGCTGGCC
This sequence comes from Methyloversatilis discipulorum, assembly GCF_018780585.1. Taxonomy (GTDB): domain Bacteria; phylum Pseudomonadota; class Gammaproteobacteria; order Burkholderiales; family Rhodocyclaceae; genus Methyloversatilis; species Methyloversatilis discipulorum_B. Next base: position 34,279 of record NZ_JADMJL010000059.1, read on the forward strand.
AGCACCGCGCCCACCTTGTAGCCGAAGGACTGCAGCTGGTTCTTCAGGTCGAAAGCGATCACGCGTTCGTCCTCGACCAGCATCAGATTGATCGGGAGCGGTGCGTTCATGTCGTACCTCGTGCGGGAAGGGCGGCCGGAAAGGTGATGAGATAGCTGGCGCCGCCGTCGCGCACCATCTGCAGTTCGCCGTGCAGCTGATCTATCAGCAAGGGCACCAGCTGCAGGCCGAGCGACTTCACGGCGTCGAAGTCGAAACCCGCCGGCAGGCCGACACCGTTGTCGCGCACGCCCAGCGTCAGCCGCTCGTCGCAGCTGTGCAGCGAAATGGTGATGATGCCAGTGCGCTGGGCGGGGAAGGCGTGCTTGAAGGCATTGGTGACCAGTTCGTTCACCACCAGCCCGCACGGGATGGCGCGTTCAAGATCGAGGTACACCGGCTGCCCCGGGCGTTCCAGCTGCAGCTCGACGCCGCTCGCGCTGCTGCGATAGGCACCGCGCAGCAACTGGGCCAGACGGTCGAGGTAGTCGCCGAGGTCCATGCGCGAGAAGTCCTTGCGCTCGTACAGCAGCTGATGAGTCAGTGCCATCGCCCGTACGCGGTTCTGGCTCTCGTTCAGGATGTCGCGCACGCGCGGGTCGTCGACATTGTTCGCCTGCAGATTGAGCAGGCTGGTGATGACCTGCAGATTGTTCTTCACCCGGTGGTGTACTTCGTTGAGCAGCACCGTCTTTTCCTGCAGCGCCTGCTCCAGCACCTGCTGCGCGCGACGTCGCTCGGTGATATCGACGATGGATGCCAGCACCATGACACCTTCGCCGGTGTCCATCGGATTCAGACCGATCTCGACCGGGAATTCGCTGCCGTCGGCGCGGCAGGCGAACAGGTCACGACCGCCACCCATCGGTCGTGGGCTGGGTGATGAAAGGAAGCTGTGGCGGAAGTCGGCGTGGTGAGCACGTGCGGCCGACGGCACCAGCATGTCGACCGAGCGGCCGATCAGTTCGGAGCGCGGGTAACCGAACAGTCTTTCGGTCTGTTCGTTGACCAGCACCATCATGCCGCGACCATCGACCAGAACCATCGCGCTGGGTGCGTACTCGACGACGCGGCGGAAGGCGTCGTCGTTCATCTGCGGCATAGGCGGGGTATCGTGCGCCGCTGTGCCATCGGTACGGATATCCATCGGCCATCCTCCGTGAGCCCGCGCTGGTTTCGGGCTCATTCATTCTGGATGGCCGCGTGCATCAAGACAAGGTCGTGTTGCCCTTCGTTTCGATTGCACAAAAACAAAAGCCCCTGCGGCTGGCAGGGGCTTTGGCTGTGGCTTTGCGCCGCAATCAGGCTTCCGGGTCGTACATGCAGTGCTTGATCTTGTGGCGGTTGGCGATCAGCTCGTCGATCGTCGGCTTGCCGGTCATCGCACGCTGTATCGCGATCTTGGTTGCTTCGTAATTGGTGCGGTACAGATCCTTCATGTCCAGGTTGGGGTCCTTGACCGCATTCGGGTCCAGCCACACCAGGTCGATGATGACCAGTTCGTCCACCAGTTCCTTCGGGATGATGCCTTCCGACACGCAGTCGACGACCGCGTCGGCGGTGGCGGACTGCACCACGCCGCCGAGCAGCTCGACGGTGCGCGAATTCTTGATCGTGACCTTGGGCACCATCATGGTGGCCGGCTTGGCCATCTGGTTGCAGTCGCGCACGGCCAGCATGCGGGTGTGACCGGCGGTCTGGCCCATCATCTGGGCGAAGGCCTGGCCGACCGGGCCGTCGATCGAGCCGATGACGATTTCCGGCATGGCGTCGGTGTATTGACCTTCCTTGGCGAAGACGGTGGCTTCACCGACCTTCATCACGATACGTTCGGACATGGTTCGATTCCTTTTGACAGTGTTCTCAATTCGTTGGCGCGCAAGACTCAGCCGCCGCGAAGTTTAGCGCGCATGCGGTCGATTTCACGCCGCTGCGTCTTCGTCGGCCGTCCGTGCAGCATGTGTGACGGTTCCGGAGCAAGTCGGCGCCGTTCACGTTCCGCTTCGCGCCGCGCAATGCTGTCGGCGGTCTCTTCGTAAAGCTTGCGCGCCTCTTCGGCCGGGCCGCGTTTGCCGGACAGCGCCTGCACGATCACCGTGTAGCGCACTTCGCCGGTCTGGATGTCCAGCCGGTCGCCGATGCGTACCTCGCGCGACGGCTTGGCGCGCGCCTCGTTCAGCTGGATGCGGCCGGCGTCGATGGCGTCGGAGGCCAGCGTGCGCGTCTTGAAGAAGCGCGCTGCCCACAGCCACTTGTCGAGCCGCAGCCGTTCGCGCGCGGCGTCGTCCTCGTGGCTCACGGCAGCAGGCGTTCGCCGGCGTAGAGGTCGGCGATGCGCTCGCGCGCGCGGATCAGATGCACCTTGTCGCCATCGACCATCACTTCGGCGGCGCGCGGCCGCGTGTTGTAGTTCGAGCTCATGGTCATGCCGTAGGCGCCGGCCGAGAAGATGGCGACCAGGTCTTCCGGTTCGACCGCCAGTTCGCGTGCGCGGCCGAGGAAGTCGCCGCTTTCGCACACCGGGCCGACCACGTCGTAGGTGTCCGCCTTGCCGCGCGGCCGCACTTCGGCGATGCGGTGAAAGGCGTCGTACAGCGCCGGGCGGGCGAGGTCGTTCATCGCCGCATCGATGATGGCGAAGTTGCGCTCCTCACCGCGCTTCAGGTATTCGATCTTGGACAGCAGTACGCCGGCGTTGCCGACCAGCGAGCGGCCGGGTTCGAGCAGCAGTCGCTCCTTGCGGCCGGCCAGCACCGCCAGCAATGGCGCCAAGTAGTCGCGTGTTGCCGGTACGTCCTCGTCGTCGTAGCGGATGCCGAGGCCGCCGCCGAGGTCGAGGTGACGCAGTTCGATGCCGTCGCGGTTCAGTGCTTCGGCCAGCGCCACCACCTTGGCGGCTGCTTCGGCCACCGGCGCCGGGTCCAGCAGCTGCGAGCCGATGTGGCAGGCGATGCCGCGGATCTCCAACTGCGGCAGCTTCGCCGCGTCGAGATAGATGCGATGCGCGTCGGCGATGGGCACGCCGAACTTGTTGCACTTCAGGCCGGTGGAAATGTACGGATGGGTTTTCGGGTCGACGTCCGGATTCACGCGCAGCGCGATCGGTGCGCGCTTGCCGAGGCTGCCGGCCACTTCGGCCAGCCGGTGCAGTTCGGCTTCCGATTCGACGTTGAAGCAATAGATGCCGTGCGTCAGCGCGGCGCGCATTTCGTCGCGCGTCTTGCCGACGCCGGAGAACACCACCTTGCTCGGGTCGCCGCCCGCCGCGATCACGCGTGCCAGCTCGCCGCCGGACACGATGTCGAAGCCGGTGCCCAGTCGCGCGAACACATTCATGATGGCCAGGTTGGAATTCGACTTCACCGCGTAGCACAGCATGGCGTCGCGGCCGGACAGTGCTTCGGCGTAGGCAGCGTGCGCCTCGGTCAGCGCCGCACGGCTGTATACGAAGGTGGGCGTGCCGTACTCGGCGGCAATGCGCTCGAGTGCGACGCCTTCGGCGTACAGCGCACCGTCTCGGGTTTCGAAATGCTTCATTGCTTGTCGGCCTTGTTAGTATCTTGCGGAGCAGGTGCGGGCGCGGGCTTCGCGGCCGCCGGCTGGGCGCCCTGCTTGGGCGGCAGCGTCAACGGTCCCTTGGTGCCGCAGGCAGCGAGCGTCAGGGTCAGTGCGGCGATGCGCACGAGCGGGCTGGAAAACATGTCGGATGGCCGGAATATGAACGAGAGTGAATTTAACAAATTGGCCGATGCGACGCTGGCTGCGATCGAGCAGGCCATCGAGCGCAGCGGCGCCGGAATCGACTACGAACTGCAGGCCGGCGGCGTGCTGGAACTGGAGTTCGAAGACGGTTCCAAAATGGTGATCAACCGGCACGGCGTCGCGCAGGAAATCTGGGTGGCGGCGCGGTCCGGCGGCTTCCACTTCCGTGCCGACGGGGACCGCTGGATAGGCACGCGCGACGGCAAGGAACTGATTCAGGCACTGGAAGAACTGCTCAGCCAGCAGGCAGGCGAGCCGGTGAAGCTGCGCGGCTGAGCGTTTCCGGCACCGTCAGCCGCGACTCGCTCGGTACGATGTGGCCGGTCGGCGAGCGCGGCGGCGTCGGAATCGGTGCCGGCGACTGCGGCGGCGGGCCGGGCTGCAACTCACCCTCCGAAGCCGGCGTTTCCGGCTCTTCCGGCAGCGACTCGGGCGGCGGTGGCAGGTGTTCCTGGTACATCAGGTCGGTGCGCGGGTTGCCCTTGCTGTCCTCGCCAGCATCGATGCTGATCAGGCCGTCGGGCAGCGGCAGCCGCTGTTCGGGCACGTCCTTCAGTGCGTGGCGCATGTAATCGACCCACATCGGCAGCGCTGCCGAACCACCGGTTTCGCCACGACCCAGGGTGCGCGGATTGTCGAAACCTATCCAGGCGACCGTGACGCGCGAGGGCTGGTAGCCGCAGAACCAGGCGTCGAGATAGTCGTTGGTGGTGCCGGTCTTGCCGGCGAGGTCGCCGCGCTTGAGGGCCAGCGCGCGGGTGGCGGTTCCGCGGCGCACGACGTCCTGCATCATGCTGTCCATCAAGTAGGCGTTGCGCGCGTCGATGACGCGCAAACCCTCGTCGCCGGCCTTGCGCGGCGTGAAGCGCGCCAGCACGCGTCCCTCGCTGTCGGTGATCTCGCTCACCACGTAGGGCTCGACCCGGTAGCCGCCGTTGGCGAACACGGCATAGGCGGACGCCATCTGCCACGGGGTGACCGACCCGGCGCCGAGCGCCATCGTCAGGTAGGGCGGATGGCGCGCGGCATCGAATCCGAAGCGTGAAACGTAGTCCTGCGCGTAACGCGGGCCGATCGAGCGCAGCATGCGGATCGACACCATGTTCTTCGACTTCGCCAGTGCGGTGCGCAGCGAGATCGGGCCGTCGTACTTGCCGTCGTAGTTCTTCGGCTGCCAGCTCTGGCTGCCGGTTTCGCCGGCCGACACCACCAGTGGCGTGTCCTCTTCCACTGTCGCCGGACCGTAGCCCTTCTCCAGCGCTGCCGAGTAGATGAAGGGCTTGAACGCCGAGCCCGGCTGACGCCAGCCCTGGGTGACGTGGTTGAACTTGCTGCGATTGAAGTCGAAACCGCCGACCAGTGCGCGCACGGCGCCGTCATCGCTGTCGATGGCGACCAGCGCCGCCTCGACCTCGGGCATCTGCGCCAGCGTCCAGCCGAGCTTGGCGTCCTGCATCACGCGCACGACCGCGCCGCGCCGCAGCTTGCGGGCCGGCGGCGCCTTGTCGTCCAGCATCGCCTTAGCGAACTTGATCGCGTCCGCGCCCAGGTTGAGCACTTCGCCGCCGCGCTTGTAGACCTTCACCGCGGTCGGACTGGCAGCGAGCACCACCGCAGCGTGCAGGCCCACCGCGTCCGGCACGTCCTGCAGCAGATCGTCGAGCAGTTCGTCGTCGTCGGCGCCGACCGCCTTCATGTCGACGAAGGATTCCGCGCCGCGATAGCCGTGCCGGCGGTCGTAGTCAAATACGCCCTTGCGGACGGCCTCGATGGCGGCGTCCTGGTCGGCGCGCCGTATCGTCGTGACCACGCGCAGGCCGATCGAGTAGGCGTTCTCGCCGAAGCGCTCGACCGCCATCTGGCGCGCCATTTCGGCAACGAAATCCGCCGGCTTCGGCCCGCTGGCGGTGCTGCCGCTGTCGCGACGCACGACCAGCTCTTCCTCGACCGCGCGAGCGCGCGTCGCTTCGTCGATGTAGCCCAGTTCCTGCATGCGCCGCAGCACGTAGGACTGGCGCAGTGCTGCGCGCTTCGGGTTCACCACTGGGTTGTACTTGGAAGGCGCTTTCGGCAGGCCGGCGAGCATCGCTGCTTCGGCGACGCTAATGTCCTTCAGGTTTTTGCCGAAATAGGCTCTGGAAGCGGCAGCAAAACCGTAGGCGCGCTGACCGAGATAGATCTGGTTGATGTAGAGCTGGAGTATCTGGTCTTTTGTCAGGCTGTTCTCGATTTTGAACGCCATCAGGGCTTCATAGACTTTCCGGCGTAGGGTGCGTTCGCTCGACAGGAAGAAGTTGCGCGCCACCTGCATGGTGATGGTGCTGGCGCCTTGGCTGCGTCCGCCGCTGGTCAGGTTGGCCAGTGCGGCGCGGGCAATGCCCATGTAGTCGATGCCCGAGTGCTGGTAGAAGCGCTCGTCCTCGGCGGCAATGATGGCGTGCTTGAGCGCGTCCGGCACCTGCTCGATCGGCACGACCGAGCGGCGTTCTTCGCCGAATTCGCCGATCAGTTGCCCGTCGGCGTTGTAGACGCGGAGCGGGATCTTCGGCCGGTAGTCGGTCAGGATGTCCAGCGACGGCAGCTGCGGGTAGGCGAGCAGTACGACGATCAGCGCGAGGGCCGCGCCTATCAGTGCGAGGCCGGTGAGGGCGGTCAACGGGTAGAGCAGCCAGCGGAATTTGGAGAGCAAGACGATGGGTTTCCGGAGGGGGTTTGAGGCCGAAAGTATAGCCGGCCGACCGTGTGAAGCTTCTCGTTACGCCTACCCAAAATTTGTTTACTTGTCGATACCTTGCTGCTAGCATCTTAATGTAATTTGTGCGTATTGGGCCTAATTCACTGTCTTAAAAGGAAAAAGCTTGGCTTTCGACCTGTCGGTATTTAACCCGGGAGCGCGTCCCCTGATGGGGCTTGACGTGTCGTCCTCGGCGGTCAAGCTGGTCGAGCTGTCCCGGACAGCGAAGGGCGAGCACCGCATCGAGCGCTACGCCATTGAGAACCTCCCGCGCGATTCGGTGGTGGATGGCAACATCGCCAAGCTCGAAGACGTCGCCGACGCCGTGCGTCGGGCGTGGAAGCGCATGGGCACGTCGACGCGCAATGTCGCGCTGGCCTTGCCGGCGGCGGCCGTCATCACGAAGAAGATCATCGTTCCGGCAAATCAGCGCGAGCAGGAGCTCGAGGTGCTGGTGGAGTCGGAAGCCAATCAGTACATCCCCTTTCAGCTCGACGAGGTGAATCTGGATTTCCAGGTGGTCGGCCCGGCGCCCGGCAATCCGGACGAGGTCGAGGTGCTGATCGCCGCCTCGCGCAAGGAAAAGGTCGAGGACCGCGTCGCGGTGGCCGAAGCGGCCGGCCTGCGCGCCGTCGTGGTCGACGTCGAGTCCTACGCGGCACAGGCCGCATTCGAACTGGTCGAGAAGCAGCTGCCGGACGGCGGCAAGGACACCAACATCGTGCTGGTCGACGTCGGCGCCAACGTGATGAACGTGATCATCCTGCGCAATGACCAGCCGGTGTATTCCCGCGAGCAGGCATTCGGCGGCTACCAGCTGACGCAGGACATCATGCGCAACTACGGCATGAGCCCGGAAGAGGCCGAAGCCGCAAAGCGCACCAACACGCTGCCGGAGAATTACGAGAACGACCTGCTGCGCCCCTTCATGGACAACCTCGCGCTCGAGGTGTCGCGCGCGCTGCAGTTCTTCTTCACCTCGACGCAGTACAACAGCGTCGACCATATCGTGCTGGCCGGCGGGTGCTCGGTGATCCCCGGTCTGGACGAGGTGGTTGCCAACCGCACCCAGGTCGAAACCCGTATCGCGAACCCCTTTGTCGACATGCAGCTGTCGCAGACGGTCACCGCCAAGCGACTCAGTCAGGACGCACCTTCGCTGCTGGTGGCCTGCGGTCTCGCGCTCAGGAGGTTCGACGCATGATACGCATCAACCTTCTTCCCCATCGCGAGGAGAAGCGCAAGGCGCGGCGCCAGCAGTTCTATGCGCTGACCGGCCTGACGCTGGTGCTCGGCGGACTCATCGTGGCGCTCGGCAACGGCATCATCAGCGGTTACGTGTCGGCCCAGGACGAGAAGAACGCCTTCCTGAAGACCGAAATCGCTGCGCTCGACAAGTCGATCGACGAGATCAAGCGGCTGCGCGAGCAGACCGACGCGCTGTTGCAGCGCAAGCGGGTGATCGAGTCGCTGCAGGGCAACCGGTCGGAGGCGGTCGGCCTGTTCAACGAACTCGCGAAGAACGTGCCGGAAGGCGTCTATATCAAGAAGGTCTCGCAGCAGGCGAACAAGATCAATCTGGTCGGGTACGCGCAATCGAACGCGCGGGTGTCCAGCCTGATGCGGAATCTGGAATCGTCGCCGCTGCTCGAGCGCCCGACCCTCATCGAAATCAAGGGCGCCACCGTCGACAAGCGCCGCATGAACGAATTCAGCCTTGATCTGTTCATCACGCGCGCAGTGGACGAGGCCGACAGCAAGACGACGAAGGGGCGCAAGACATGAAGCAGATCCAGATGCCCCAGATCGATTTCACGCGCATCGCGGACGATTTCAAGAATCTCGACCCGAAGGACGTCGGCAACTGGGCCACCGCGCCGAAGGCTGCGGTCCTGCTGGGTGTGCTGGTCGCAACGCTGGCCGCGGGCTGGTGGTTCCTGTGGGATCCGCTGCGCGTCGAGCTCGAACAGAAGCGACTCGAGGAACAGACGCTGAAGGACGAGTGGCTCAACAAGAAGCGTCAGGCGGTGAATCTCGAGCAGTACCAGCAGCAGCTGGCCGACATCGACAAGTCCTTCGGCGCGCTGCTCAAGCAGCTGCCGAACAAGGCCGAGATGGAATCGCTGCTGGTCGATATCAGTCAGGCCGGTCTGAGCCGTGGCCTGCAGTTCGAAACCTGGAAGCCGGGTGGCGAAGCGGTCAAGGATTTCTACGCCGAGATGCCGATCACCATCCGCGTCACCGGCGGCTATCACGACCTCGGCAACTTTGCTGGCGACGTCGCCAAGCTCTCGCGCATCGTGACCCTGGGTTCGATCGTCATTGATTCAAGCAAGGACGGCCTGAAGATGGATGCCGTGGCGACCACCTACCGTTATCTCGACGACGAAGAGATTGCCCGAATCAAGAAGGCAAAGGCCGACAAGGCCAAGGGGGCCAATAAATGAAGCGCCTCCTGACGATGCTGGCGGCCAGTCTGGCGCTGGCGGGCTGCGGTAGCGAAGACCATGAAGACCTGCGCTCGTGGATGGAAGAGAACACCCAGGGCCTGAAGGGGCAGGTGAAGCCGCTGCCGGAAATCAAGCCGTCGATCATCGTTGCCTACGAAGCGGGCAATCTGCTCGATCCGTTCAGCGTGCAGAAGATCGAGCCGGAGCGGAAGAAGGGCGGCGGTGGCGGCGGGGGCATCACGCCTGACCTCGACCGGCGCAAGGAGCCGCTGGAGCAGTACCCGCTCGACACGCTGGCGATGGTCGGTCTGCTCGAACAGGGGCGGGTCACCTACGCGCTGATCAAGGCGGACACGACCTTGCATCGCGTGCGCAGCGGCAATTACATGGGTCAGAACTTCGGTGTCATCACGTCGATATCCGGCGATGGCATCACCTTGAAGGAAATCGTTCAGGACGCGGACGGCGAATGGGTCGAACGTACCAGTACGCTCCAGTTGCAGGAGCAGGAGGCAAAGAAATGAATTTCGTCCGCAAACTCGCCGGCCTGCTGTGCGCGCTCGCCGTCGCTTCGATACCGGCACTTGCCGTTGCACAGGCTCAGCCGAACAGCATCGAGTCCATCCTGGTGTCGCAGCAGGGCGGGGAGGTACTGGTCAAGGTGACGACCAAGTCGGAACTGGCCACGGTGCCCGCCAACTTCAGCGTCGCGTCGCCCGCGCGCATCGCCTTCGATTTCCCGTCGACCGGCAACGCGCTCGGCCGCTCGTCCCAGACCTTGAACGAAGCGCATCTGCGCAGCTTCAACATCGTCGAGGTCGGTGACCGCACGCGACTGGTGCTCAACCTCAACAAGCTGTCCACGTTCAATACCCGGCTGTCCGGGCGCGACCTGTACATCAGCCTGGCGATGCCGACGAATGCCGAAGCGGTCGCCCAATCTGACAAGACGTCCCGATTCGCCGAGCCGAGCGCGAACGAGGGCACGCAGACCTTGCGCAACGTCGGCTTCCGTCGCGGCAAGGACGGTGAAGGTCGCGTCGTGGTCGAACTGTCGGATCCGAACACCGGCATCGACATCCGCCAGCAGGGAACGAAGCTGGTGGTCGAATTCCTGCGCGCCTCGGTGGCCGAAGAGTTCCTGAAGCGTTACGACGTGACCGACTTCGGCACCCCGATCACCCAGATGGAAGTCGTGCGTTCGGGTGCCAACACCCGCCTCACGGTCACCCCGACCGGTCTGTGGGAGCACAACGCCTACCAGAGCGAGAATCAGTTCATCCTCGAGGTCAAACGTCTGGTCGAGGACCCGAACAAGCTGGTTCAGGGCAGCAAGCCGGGCTACCAGGGCGAGAAACTGTCGCTGAACTTCCAGAATATCGACGTGCGTTCGGTGCTGCAGGTGATCGCTGACTTCACCGACAACAACATCATCACCTCCGACACGGTCGGTGGTTCGCTCACGCTGCGACTGAAGGACGTCCCATGGGACCAGGCTCTCGACATCATTCTCGACGCCAAGGGACTGGACAAGCGCAAGACGGGCAACGTCATCTGGATCGCACCGCGCGACGAGCTGACGGCGAAGGAAAAGCTGGCGCTCGAAAGCCAGCAGCAGGTGAGCGAGCTTGAGCCGCTGCGCACTGAAACCTTCCAGCTGAACTATCACAAGGCTGAAGTCCTGTACAAATCCATCCTCGATGACAAGGACAAGCGCTTCCTGTCCAAGCGTGGGTCGATCGTGATGGACACGCGCACCAACAAGCTCATCGTGACCGACATTCCGTCGCGACTCGAAGACATCCGCCGCATCCTGATCGAGCTCGACGTGGCGACCCGTCAGGTCCTGATCGAAGCGCGTATCGTCGAAGCGAACGAGGATTTCGCGAAGAACCTCGGCGCACGTCTCGGCATCAACCAGACGGCCGCAGGTTCGGTGCAGCTGGGTCGCGCCGGCCTCAACATCGGCGGATCGGCTGCGGCGACCGGTTTCCAGACCGGCCAGGTGCAGACCCAGCCGAACTTCCTGACTGATTCGTTGAGCACGAACCTGCGTGCAAACAACATCACGCCGCGTACGCCGGGCCAACTGTCCTTCGTGCTGTTCAATTCGGCGGCGACCCGTTTCCTGAACCTCGAACTGTCGGCACTCGAACAGGACGGCAAGGGCAAGGTGATTTCCAGCCCGCGCGTCATGACCTCCGACCAGAACGAGGCGCTGATCGAGCAGGGTGTTGAAATTCCGTACCAGCAGGCAACCAGTTCGGGCGCGACCAGCGTGTCCTTCCGCAAGGCCAACCTCAAGCTGCAGGTGAAGCCGCAGATCACCCCGGACGGTCGGGTGCAGATGGCGCTCGACATCAACAAGGACACGCCGAACACCCAGCTCTCGACCGGCTCTGGCGTGGCCATCGACACCAAGCACGTCAAGACCGACGTGCTGGTCGAGAACGGCGGCACGGTGGTCATCGGCGGTATCTACACGCAGGACGAGCGCCGCACGCAGACGCGCGTGCCTTTCCTCGGCGATCTGCCTTACGTCGGCTTCCTGTTCCGCAGCACGGAAACCCGCGACAACCGCGCCGAACTGCTCATCTTCGTCACGCCGCGCATCGTCAGCGACAATCTGACGCTGCGCTGAGCGAGCTCATCGACTTGGCACCAGGCGGCCCCGGCGACGGGGCCGCTTTCTTTTTGCGCTGCTAGAATCCGGCCGGTGGAACATAGCGACAACATTATTCTGGTCGGCATGATGGGCGCCGGCAAAACGACCGTCGGCCGTCAGCTCGCGCGCAGGCTGCGCAAGCGCTTCGTCGACTGCGATCACGAGATCGAGGCGCGTACCGGCGTCAGCATTCCGACCATCTTCGAGATCGAGGGCGAAGCCGGCTTTCGCCGGCGCGAAGCGGCGACCATCGAAGCGCTGGCGCACGAAACCGGGCTGGTGCTGGCCACCGGCGGCGGTGCGGTGCTCGATCCGATGAATCGGCAGAATCTGAAGGCCGGTGGCTGGGTGGTCTATCTCGACGTGCCGCCCGACGTGCTGTGGTCGCGCACCCGCGGCGACCGCAACCGGCCGCTGCTGCAGGTCGAGGACCCGCGCGCCCGGGTGCGCGAACTTCATGGCCTGCGCGACCCTCTGTACCGTGAGGTCGCCGATTTCATCGCCGAAAGCGGCCAGGGCAGTCCGCTGTCCATCGTGCGGAAACTTGAACGGGAATACCTGAACCGATGCGCAGCCTGAACGTGGCGCTCGACGAGCGCGCCTACGACATCCATATCGGTCGTGGTCTGATAGACCGTGGCGATCTGTTCGCGTCGGTACTGAAGCGCAAGCGCGCTGTGGTCATCAGCAACGAAATCGTCGCGCCGCTGTACGCCGCGCGCGTGCTCGACGCTCTGGACTCGGTCGGCGTTGCCCGCCAGCTGGTCGTGCTGCCTGACGGCGAGGCACACAAGGACTGGCCGACGCTGAACCTCATTTTCGACGCGCTGCTCGGCGCCCGCGTCGAGCGCTCGACCACGCTGATCGCGCTCGGCGGCGGCGTCATCGGCGACATGGTCGGCTTTGCGGCCGCCACGTACCAGCGCGGCGTGCCCTTCATCCAGGTGCCGACCACGCTGCTGTCCCAGGTCGATTCGTCGGTCGGCGGCAAGACCGCGATCAACCATCCGTTGGGCAAGAACATGATCGGCGCCTTCTACCAGCCCAAACTCGTGCTGGCCGACATCGATACGCTGGACACCTTGCCCGACCGCGAACTGAAGGCCGGGCTGGCCGAAGTGATCAAGTACGGTCTGATCCGCGATCGCGAGTTCTTCGACTGGCTCGAAATCAACATGCCGCGCCTGCTGGCGCGCGACACCGAAGCGCTGGCCTTCGCCATCGAGCGGTCCTGCCGCAACAAGGCAGACGTCGTCATCGAGGACGAAACCGAGGCCGGCGTGCGCGCCCACCTCAACCTCGGCCACACCTTCGGCCACGCGATCGAGACCGGTCTCGGCTACGGCGAGTGGCTGCACGGCGAGGCGGTTGCGGCCGGTACGCTGATGGCGGCCGAGCTGTCGCGCCGGCTCGGCTGGCTGACCGATGACGACGTCGCGCGCATCCACCGCATCCACGAATCCGCCGGTCTGGCGCTGCGCGGACCGAAGCTGGGCGTAGAGCGCTACCTCGAACTGATGTCGCACGACAAGAAGGTCGAGGCCGGAAAGTTGCGCCTTGTGCTGCTCAAGCGCATCGGCGAGGCCGTCGTGTATGGCGATGCTGCGGTGGCCGACATTGCCGCGTCCATCGAGCACTGCTGCGCAGATGCCTGAGCTCGCACCCTACGCAGCCTGCGACGACAATTCGCGCGGACGCCGTTTCCCGGAAGATTCGCCGCACGGGCGCAGCCAGTTCCAGCGCGACCGCGATCGCATCGTGCACAGCACCGCCTTCCGGCGGCTCGAATACAAGACCCAGGTGTTCGTCAATCACGAAGGCGACCTGTTCCGCACCCGGCTCACGCACAGCATCGAGGTCGCGCAGATCGCGCGCTCGATCGCCCGCGCCCTGCGGGTGAATGAAGATCTGGCCGAGGCGGTGTCGATTGCCCATGACCTCGGCCACACGCCTTTCGGCCACGCCGGTCAGGACGCGCTGAACGAATGCATGCGCGACTACGGCGGTTTCGAGCACAACCTGCAGAGTCTGCGCACGGTCGATCTGCTGGAGGAACGCTACGGCGCCTTCGACGGCCTGAACCTCACCTTCGAGACGCGCGAGGGCATCCTCAAGCACTGTTCGCCGGCGCGCGCGCGCGAACTGGGCGAACTGGGCCAGCGCTTCCTCGACCGTACGCAGCCGACCATCGAGGCGCAGATCTGCAATCTGGCTGACGAAATCGCCTACAACAATCACGACGTCGACGACGGCCTGCGCTCCGGCCTGATCACGCTGGAACAGCTGGAAGAGGTGCCCATCTTCGCCCGCTTCCGCCGCGAAGTGATCGATCTGTATCAGCAGATCGCAGGCCGGCGCCTCATTCACGAGGCGATCCGCCGCATGATCAATGCGCAAGTGATTGATCTGGTAGGGGAAACGACGGGTCGTATCGAAGCCGTGGCGCCGCGCTCCATCGACGACGTACGGGCTGCCCCGGTGCTGGTTGCCTACAGCGAAGCGATGCGGGCCGAGCAGCTCACGCTCAAGCAGTTCCTGCGCGACAACCTGTACCGTCACTATCAGGTACTGCGCATGACCGCCAAGGCGCGCCGCATCATCGCCGAACTGTTCGGCGCCTTCCTGGACGATCCGCGCCTGCTGCCGCCGCAGTATCAGGTGATGGCCCGCGAAGACAAGCCCCGCGCCATTGCCGATTACATCGCCGGAATGACCGACCGTTACGCGATGCGCGAGCATCGCCGCCTGTTCGCGGTCGGCGAGATCTGACCCCGTCGGTCGGCGCTGTTTGATGCGCCGCCGCACGGGTGTTGTACGCAGCGGATCAAGGTTTTATACTCCGTCGTCCACCCCCAAAGTGCCTGTGCCGGTCTCACCGACGAGTCGGCGAGGCCACCCGAGCCGGTGCCCGCCAAATCCCCTTCAGAGGATGACCGCGGAAACCGGCTTTTTCGTGGATGCGGCGGTGCGAATTCCCGCAGTGGCGAGCGATCAGAGCGATGCCGCGCGCGGTTGGCAAACGAGTTTCGAGGACGAAAGCAATGGGTCTTCCCCATACTCAGGGTCTGTACGACCCCGAAAACGAGCGTGATGCATGTGGTGTGGGTTTCGTTGCGAACATCAAGAATCGCAAATCGCACGACATCATCGAACAGGGTCTGCTGATCCTGAAGAACCTCGATCACCGTGGCGCAACCGGTTACGACCCGCTGCTCGGCGATGGCGCCGGCATTCTTATCCAGATGCCCGATGCGCTGATGCGCGCCGAGGCCGCGAAGATCGGCATCACGCTGCCGCCCGCCGGCGATTACGCCTGTGGCACCGTTTTCCTGCCGCAATCGGCCAACGGCTGTGCCGCCTGTGAGTCGGTCGTGGCGCGCATCATTCACGAAGAAGGCCTCACCTTCCTCGGCTGGCGCGACGTTCCGCGCGACAGCAGCATCCTGGCCGAAGCCGCGCGCGCCATTGAGCCGCAGATGCGTCAGGTGTTCATCGCCCGCCCCGATACCGTGGCCGACCAGACCGCCTTCGAACGCAAGCTGTTCGTCGTGCGCAAGCGTGTCGAACACGCAGTGCGCGCGCTGAAGCTGGCCGACGTGAAGCAGTTCTACATTCCGTCGCTGTCCTCGCGCACCCTTGTATATAAGGGCATGCTGCTGGCGCACCAGGTCGGCGAGTACTTCCTCGACCTGCAGGACGCGCGCGCCCAGTCCGCGCTGGCGCTGGTACACCAGCGCTTCTCGACCAACACCTTCCCGACCTGGGATCTGGCTCACCCCTTCCGCATGATTGCCCACAACGGTGAAATCAACACCGTGCGCGGCAACATCAACTGGATGAAGGCGCGTCAGAAGTCGATGAAGTCGGCCGCCCTCGGCGACGATCTCGACAAGCTGTGGCCGCTCATCGTCGAAGGCGGCTCCGATTCGGCCTCGTTCGACAACGCGCTCGAACTGCTGGTGATGGGCGGCTACTCGCTGGCCCACGCCATGATGATGCTGATCCCCGAAGCCTGGGCCGGCAATCCGCTGATGGACGAAGAGCGTCGCGCCTTCTACGAATTCCACGCCGCCATCATGGAGCCGTGGGACGGCCCCGCCGCCGTGGCCTTCACCGACGGCCGTCAGATCGGCGCCACGCTGGACCGCAACGGCCTGCGTCCGGCGCGCTTCCTGGTCACCGACGACGACATGGTCGTGATGGCCTCCGAAATGGGCGTTCTGCCGATTCCGGACGAGCGCATCGTGCAGAAGTGGCGTCTGCAGCCGGGCAAGATGTTCATGATCGACCTCGAAAAGGGCGCGATCATCGAGGACGCCGCCCTCAAGCACGAGCTGTCCACCGAGTATCCGTACGACAAGTGGATCACCGATTCGCGTTTCTTCCTGACCGAACTGGAAGAGATCAAGTACGCCACCGAGCGCAGCGAAACCCTGCTCGATACGCAGCAGGCCTTCGGCTACACGCAGGAAGACATCAAGTTCATCCTGGCGCCGATGGCGGCCGGCGGCGAAGAAGCCATCGGCTCGATGGGTAACGACTCTGCGCTGCCGGTGCTGTCGGACAAGAACAAGCCGCTGTATTCCTACTTCAAGCAGCTGTTCGCCCAGGTCACGAACCCGCCGATCGACCCGATCCGCGAAGAGATCGTGATGTCGCTCGCCTCCTTCATCGGCCCGCGTCCCAACCTGATGGGTGTGGCCGACAACGAGGACGGCCTGACGCCGCGCCTGGAAGTCACCCAGCCGGTGCTCACCAACGAAGACGTGCTGCGCCTGCGCGACATCGAGCGTCTGACCGGTGGCAAGTACCGCTCGCTGGTACTCGACATCACCTACCCGGCGGCTGACGGCGCCGCGGCCTGCGAAGGGGCGATCAAGCGCCTGCAGGAAGCGGCCGAGAAGTCGGTGGCCGACGGTTTCAACATCGTCATCCTGTCCGACCGTGCCGCCTCGCGCGAGCGCGTCGCCATCCCGGCGCTGCTGGCCACGTCGGCCGTGCATCACCACCTGGTGCGCAAGGGCCTGCGCACGCTGACCGGCCTCGTCATCGATACCGGTTCGGCGCGTGAAACCCATCATTTCGCGCTGCTTGCCGGTTACGGCGCCGAAGCGATCTGTCCGTGGCTGGCTTTCGACACCATCGCCGAAATTTCCAACGAGCTGCCGTCCGGTCTGTCGACCAAGGACGCATCGAAGCGCTTCATCAAGGCGGTGGGCAAGGGCCTGAACAAGGTCATGTCCAAGATGGGCATCTCGACCTACCAGTCGTACAGCGGCGCGCAGATCTTCGAAGCGATCGGTCTCAACTCGGCCTTCGTCGCCCGCTACTTCACCGGCACCGCCACCCAGGTCGAAGGCATCGGCCTGCAGGAAGTGGCCGAAGAGGCGCTGCGCACGCACGCCCAGGCCTTCGGCAACGACCCGGTGCTGGCCAATGCGCTCGATGCCGGCGGCGAATACGCCTTCCGCATCCGCGGCGAAGAGCACATGTGGACGCCGGACGCGATCGCCAAGCTGCAGCACTCGACGCGTACCAATAAGTACGACACGTACAAGGAATACGCCCGCATCATCAACGACCAGACCAAGCGTCACATGACGCTGCGCGGTCTGTTCGACATCAAGCCGGCGGGCGCACCGGTGCCGCTGTCCGAAGTCGAGCCGGCGACCGAAATCGTCAAGCGCTTCGCCACTGGTGCGATGTCGCTCGGCTCGATCTCGACCGAAGCGCACACCACGCTGGCCATCGCGATGAACCGCATCGGCGGCAAGTCGAACACCGGCGAGGGCGGTGAAGACCCGATCCGCTTCAACCCGGTGACCGAAGACACCACGCTCGACAAGCTGATCGGCTCGTCGCGCGTCGAAGTCGCGCTGCCGCTGAAGAAGGGCGATTCGCTGCGCTCGAAGATCAAGCAGGTCGCGTCCGGCCGGTTCGGCGTCACCGCCGAGTACCTGGCCAACTCCGACCAGATCCAGATCAAGATGGCCCAGGGCGCCAAGCCGGGCGAAGGCGGTCAGCTGCCCGGCCACAAGGTGTCGGAATACATCGGCTTCCTGCGCCACTCGGTGCCGGGCGTCGGTCTGATTTCGCCGCCGCCGCACCACGACATCTATTCGATCGAGGATCTGGCCCAGCTGATCCACGACCTGAAGAACTCGAATCCGACGGCGTCGATCTCGGTCAAGCTGGTGTCGGAAATCGGTGTCGGTACCGTCGCTGCCGGCGTGTCCAAGGCCAAGGCCGACCACCTGGTGATCGCCGGCCATGACGGCGGCACCGGTGCCAGCCCGATTTCGTCGATCAAGCACTGCGGTACGCCGTGGGAACTCGGCCTGGCCGAAACCCAGCAGACTCTGGTGCTGAACCGCCTGCGCGGCCGCATCCGCGTGCAGGCCGACGGTCAGATGAAGACCGGCCGCGACGTGCTGATCGGCGCGCTGCTCGGCGCCGACGAATTCGGCTTCGCCACCGCACCGCTGGTGGTCGAGGGCTGCATCATGATGCGCAAGTGCCACCTGAACACCTGCCCGGTCGGCGTCGCCACCCAGGATCCGGTGCTGCGCAAGAAATTCACCGGCCAGCCGGAACACGTGGTCAATTACTTCTTCTTCGTCGCCGAAGAAGTGCGCGAACTGATGGCCTCGATGGGCGTGCGCAAGTTCGACGATCTGGTCGGCCGCTCCGACCTGCTCGACACCCGCGCCGGCATCGAACATTGGAAGGCGCGCGGCCTCGATTTTTCGCGCATCTTCTACATGCCGCCGGTTCCGGCCGAAGTGTCGCGCGTGCACAGCGAAACGCAGGACCACGGCATCGACCGCGCGCTCGACCACAGCCTGATCGCCAAGGCGAAGGACGCCATCGAAACCGGCAAGCCGGTCGTCGTCGAATCGCCGATCACCAATGTGAACCGCACCGCCGGCACCATGCTGTCGCACGAAGTGGCGCGCCGCTACGGCCACAAGGGTCTGCCTGACAACACCATCATGGTGAAGCTCAGCGGCACCGCAGGCCAGAGCTTCGGCGCCTTCATCGCGCGCGGCATCACGCTGGAACTGACCGGCCAGGGCAACGACTACGTCGCCAAGGGCCTGTCCGGCGGCCGCATCGTAATCAAGCCGTCGGACGCTTTCCGCGGCGCATCGGAAAAGAACATCATCGTCGGCAACACCGTGCTCTACGGTGCGACCGAAGGCGAGTGCTACTTCCGCGGCGTTGCCGGCGAGCGTTTCGCCGTGCGCAACTCGGGCGCCATCGCGGTGGTCGAGGGTACCGGTGACCACGGCTGCGAATACATGACCGGCGGTACCGTGGTCGTGCTCGGCCAGACCGGTCGCAACTTCGCAGCCGGCATGTCGGGCGGCGTCGCCTACGTCTATGACGAGGACGGCAGCTTCGCCAAGCGCTGCAACATGTCGATGGTCGAGCTGGACGTGATCAGCGGTGACCTGGCTGACGAGTCGGACGACGACATCATCGGCGAGGCTGCGATCAACCACCTGACGATGAGCGACGAAGCCATTCTGCGTCGCCTGATCGCGCGTCACGCCGCCTTCTCGGGCTCGAAGCGTGCCGCCGACATCCTCGCCGACTGGGCGAATGCCCGTGGCAAGTTCGTCAAGGTGATGCCGGTCGAGTATCGCCGCGCGCTGCGTGAAATGGCTGCCAAGGCGGATGCGCCTGCTGCAGCGATGGCCAAGTAACAGGAAAAGAATCGAACATGGGAAAGTCCACCGGTTTTCTTGAGTACCAGCGTCTGTCCGAAGCTTCGCTGCCGGTCGCCGAGCGCGTGCGCAACTACAAGGAGTTCGTGCTCCACCTGAGCGACGAGGAAGCGAAGATCCAGGGTGCGCGCTGCATGGACTGCGGCATCCCGTTCTGCAACAGCGGCTGCCCGGTCAACAACATCATCCCCGACTTCAACGACCTGGTTTATCGCCAGGACTGGAAGCAGGCGATCGAGGTGCTGCACTCGACCAACAACTTCCCGGAATTCACCGGCCGCATCTGTCCGGCGCCGTGCGAAGCCGCCTGTACGCTGAACATCAACAGCGACGCGGTGGGCATCAAGTCGATCGAGCACGCCATCATCGACAAGGCCTGGGAAAACGGCTGGGTGGTGCCGCAACCGCCGGCGAAGAAGACCGGCAAGAAGGTCGCGGTCGTCGGTTCCGGCCCGGCCGGCATGGCCGCCGCGCAGCAACTGGCGCGCGCCGGTCACGACGTGACCGTGTTCGAGAAGAACAGCCGCGTCGGCGGTCTGCTGCGCTACGGCATCCCCGACTTCAAGATGGAAAAGTCGCACATCGACCGCCGCATCGCACAGATGGAAGCCGAAGGCGTGACCTTCCGCACCGGCGTGCAGGTCGGTCCGCTGCCCGAAGGTTCGCCGGTGCACAGCGATGCCGCGACCGTGGTCAGCCCGGAGCAGCTGAAGGCCGAGTTCGACGCCGTCATCCTCGCCGGTGGTGCGGAACAGCCGCGCGACCTGCCGGTGCCGGGCCGCGAACTGGCCGGCGTGCATTTCGCGATGGACTTCCTGCCGCTGCAGAACCGCGTCGTTGCCGGCGACACCGTGCCCGACCAGATCATGGCCACCGGCAAGCACGTAGTCGTGATCGGCGGCGGCGACACCGGCTCCGACTGCGTCGGCACCTCGAACCGTCACGGCGCGGCCAGCGTCATCCAGTTCGAACTGATGCCGCAGCCGCCGGAGTCGGAGAACAAGCCGCTGGTATGGCCCTACTGGCCGATCAAGCTGCGCACCTCGTCCAGCCACGAAGAAGGCTGTGAGCGTGACTGGGCGATCGCCACCAAGGAATTCATCGGCGAGAACGGCAAGGTCACCCAGGTCAAGACCGTGCGCGTCGAGTGGAAGGACGGCCGCATGCAGGAAGTGGCCGGCACCGAGCAACTGCTGAAGGCCGACCTCGTGCTGCTCGCGATGGGCTTCGTCAGCCCGGCTGGCAGCATCATCGAAAGCTTCGGCGTCGAGAAGGACGGCCGTGGCAACGCCCGCGCCACCACCGACGGTGAAGGCTGCTACGCCACCAACGTGCCCAAGGTATTCGCCGCCGGCGACATGCGCCGCGGGCAATCGCTGGTGGTGTGGGCGATCAGAGAAGGGCGCCAATGCGCCCGCGAGGTGGATCAGTTCCTCATGGGTTCGACCACTCTGCCGCGTTGATCTCTCCGCCCCTCTCTGACCGCCCACAGGCGGGGAGTGGGGAACGCCGGCCGACCGGCCGGCGTTGGCGCGGGGCCGGCAGTGCGCACGCGAAGTCGATCAGTTCCTCCTGGGTTCGACCACTCTGCCGCGTTGATCTCTCCGCCCCTCTCTGACCGCCCACAGGCGGGGACAGGGGAACGCCGGCCGCCGGGCCGGTGTTGGCGCGAGGGCCGCAATCGCGAGCAAGCTCGCTCCCACAAGACCTGGCTCGGGTTGGGTCTCGGGTCAGGCGCCTCCCATGTAGGAGCGGTCTTCCGACCGCGACTGCGGCGCCTGAGTAGGAAGCGGTGCTTGATCACAGGCCCCGTCGGGGTCAGAAGACCCCTCCCACAGAACCCTGATTCCGCCTCGGGCCGCAGGTCTGGCGCCCCCCCTGTGGGAGCGGCCTTGGCCGCGACACGGCCGCTGCGGTCCGCCGGCTTCGATACAGGCTGCCGTCGGGGTCAAGACCCCTCCCACAGAACCCCGCCCGGGCTCCGGCTGCGAATCGGGCGCCTCCCCTGTGGGAGCGGCCTTGGCCGCGACGCCGCCGTTGCAGTCCGCGGGCTTCGATGCAGGCTGCTGTCGGGGTCAAGACCCCTCCCACAGAGCCCCGCCCACTCGCCGGCGACCGCTCAAGCGCCCACCTACGGCAACTTTCGCATCAGCACTGGCGGCTCCGGGGGCGGTGCGGGCGGACGGGCTATCGGCGGGTAGAGGGGAGGGTGGCGACGGATGATGCGTGGCGGTACGCCGTACAGGGGCTCCTCGAGCAGAGCCGGATCGTCGCAATCCACACGCCGCTGTTCCAGGCAGCGTCGGCGCGCTTCCGCCATCGCCGCCTCCTGCCGCGCGGCGCTCTCTCGCGCGGCCGACGCACGTTCCCGCTGCAATGCCGATTCGACTTCGCGCTGCACCGCGTCGCGGTCTGCCACGCCACCTGCCGGGGCTGGCGGCGTCGCGGCACGGGCAGGGGGCGGCGAGCCGGTCACGGTGAGCGGATCGATCGTGCGCACCGGCGTCGATTTGCGCCCCTCGGGCGGTGCGTCGCCGTAATTCACGACGCCGCGTTCATCGACCCAGCGGTGCACCGTGTCTCCCGCGAACGACGTCACGGGCAGCATGCACATTGCGGCGTAAAGGGCGACGGCTTTCATGTCGTAGACCTCCCGGTTGAATTGTTAAATCTATGGCAACGCACACGTCGGCAGGTTGCAAACACGCGGTGGGCGAGAACTGCTGCGCAGCAGGCCGTCGTACCCCGAATGCTAGAATCCACGCGGTTTTCCGCCATATGGTGTCCGATGCAGATCGTCATTCTGGCAGCCGGCCAAGGCAAGCGCATGCGCTCCGCCCTGCCCAAGGTGCTGCAACCCCTGTCTGACCGCCCGCTGCTCGGGCATGTGCTGCGCACCGCAGCGTCCCTGAACCCGTCACACACCTGCGTGGTGTACGGCCACGGTGGCGACGCAGTGCGCGCGGCCTTCCCCGATGTCGCGGTCGACTGGGCGCTGCAGGCCGAACAGCTCGGCACCGGTCACGCCGTCCGACAGGCGCTGCCGCACCTGTCGCGCGACGAGCCGGTGCTCATACTTTACGGCGACGTGCCGCTGCTGCGTGCCGACACCCTGGTCAAGCTGGCCGAAGCGGCCGGCAACGACAAGCTCGCCATCCTCACCGTCAGCTTCGACGACCCGACCGGCTATGGCCGCATCGTGCGCGACGGCGAAGGCCGCATCGTGCGCATCGTCGAGCAGAAGGATGCCTCCGAGGCCGAGCGCGCCATCCGCGAAGTGAACACCGGCATCATGGTCGTGCCCGGCGGCAAGCTCGCCGGCTGGCTCGACCAGCTGTCGAACGACAACGCCCAGCGCGAGTACTACTTGACCGACGTGGTCGCCGCCGCCGTGCGCGACGGCGTGCCGGTGGTGAGCACGCAGCCTGCGCGCGTGTCGGAAACGCTGGGCGTGAACGACAAGGCGCAACTGGCCGAACTCGAACGCATCCACCAGCGCGAGAACGCCGAGCGCCTGCTGGCCGAGGGCGTCACGCTGCGCGACCCGGCACGCATCGACGTGCGCGGCGAGCTGGTGTGCGGCCGCGACGTCGAGATCGATATCGGCTGCATCTTCGAAGGTCGCGTCGAACTGGGCGACGGCGTCAAGGTGGGCGCGCACTCGGTGCTGCGCAACGTCACCGTCGCCGCGGGCACCGTCATCGCCCCCTTCTGCCATTTCGACGACGCGGTGGTCGGCGCCGGCTGCCAGCTCGGCCCCTACGCGCGTCTGCGCCCCGGCGCGAACCTGGCGGAAGACGTGCACATCGGCAACTTCGTCGAAGTGAAGAACAGCGACATCGCCGCCCACAGCAAGGCCAACCACCTTGCCTACGTCGGCGACGCCACCGTGGGCAGCCGCGTGAACATCGGCGCCGGCACCATCTGCTGCAACTACGACGGCGCCAACAAATTCCGCACCATCATCGAAGACGACGTGTTCATCGGCTCCGACACCCAGCTGGTTGCGCCGGTCACCGTCGGCCGTGGCGCCACGCTGGGCGCCGGCACCACGCTGACACAGGACGCACCGCCGGGCGAGCTCACCATCTCGCGCGTGCGCCAGACCACCATCACCGGCTGGACCCGGCCGGTGAAGAAAAAGAAATGACCGGGCAGTAACCGACACACAACGCATCGCAACGGCAAAGGATTTCCCATGTGTGGCATCGTCGCGGCCATCGCCGGCCAGAACATCGTTCCCGTCCTGCTCGAAGGGCTGCGCAAGCTCGAATACCGGGGCTATGACTCGGCCGGCCTCGCCGTGCTGAATGGCGCCAACGGCACCGAGCTGCGCCGCCTGCGCTCGGTCGGCCGCGTGGCCGAACTGGCCACCCAGGCCAGCGAACAGAATCTCGACGCGTCGATCGGCATCGCCCACACCCGCTGGGCCACGCACGGCGTGCCGTCCGAGCGCAACGCGCACCCGCACATCAGCGACGGTCTGGCCGTCGTGCACAACGGCATCATCGAGAACTTCGAGCCGCTGCGCGCCCGCCTCACCGGCCTGGGCTACGCGTTCACCTCGGAGACCGACACCGAAGTGATCGCCCATCTGGTGCGTCACCATCTCAAGAGCAACGCGGACCTGCTCGAAGCCGTGCGCGCCACCTGCGGCGAACTGGTCGGCGCCTACGCCATCGCCATCGTCACCGAAGGCGAAGACTCGCGCATCGTCGTCGCCCGCCACGGCTCGCCGCTGGTGCTCGGCCAGTCGGACTCCGGCAACTACGCCGCCTCCGACACCTCGGCGCTGCTGCAGGTCACGCGCAACATGATCTACCTCGAAGACGGCGACATGGCCGAACTTACCCGCGACTCGATGCGCATCATGCGTCTCGACGGCACGCCGGTCGAACGCCCGGTGCAGGTGAGCCAGCTGTCGGCCGACGCGGTCGAACTGGGCAGCTACCGCCACTACATGCAGAAAGAGATTTTCGAGCAGCCGGCCGCGCTGTCGAACACGCTCGAAATGCTGGCCCAGGCGCGCTCGATCACGCCCAACCTGTTCGGCGCCGAGGCCGACAGCGTGTTCCGCTCGGTGCGCCGCGTGCTCGTGCTCGCCTGCGGCACCAGCTTCCACGCCGGCCTGGTGGCCCGCTACTGGCTTGAAGACATCGCCGGCATCGAATGCTCGGTCGAGATCGCCAGCGAGTACCGCTACCGCCGCCCGGTGGCCGACCCCGACACGCTGGTCGTCACCATTTCGCAGTCCGGCGAAACCGCCGACACGCTGGCCGCGCTGAAGTACGCCAAGTCGCTCGGCATGACCCGTACGCTGGCCATCTGCAACGTGCCGGAATCGGCCATCGTGCGCGAATCCAGCCTGCGTTTCATCACCCGCGCCGGCCCGGAAATCGGTGTCGCCTCGACTAAGGCCTACACCACCCAGCTCGCCGCGCTCGCGCTGCTCACGCTGGCCATGGCCAAGACCCGCGGCACGCTCAGCGTCGCGCAGGAAGAGAAATACCTCGGCGCGCTGCGCCACCTGCCGGGCGCGGTCACCCGCGTGCTCGAGCTTGAGCCGCAGATCCAGGCCTGGGCCGAACGCTTCGCCATGAAGCACCACGCCCTCTTCCTCGGCCGCGGTCAGCACTACCCGATCGCGCTCGAAGGCGCGCTCAAGCTCAAGGAAATTTCCTACATCCACGCCGAAGCCTACCCGGCCGGCGAACTTAAGCACGGCCCGCTGGCCCTGGTCGACCGCGACATGCCGGTCATCGCCATCGCCCCGAACGACGCGCTGATCGAAAAGCTCAAGAGCAACATCCAGGAAGTCCGCGCCCGCGGCGGCGAGCTCTACGTCATCGCCGACGCCGGCACCGAAATGGTCGAAGGCGAGGGCGTGCACATCCTGAACATGCCGGAGAACTACGGCCTGCTGTCACCGGTGCTGCACGTCGTGCCGCTGCAACTGCTGGCTTATCACGCCGCGCTGGTGAAGGGCACCGACGTGGACAAGCCGCGGAATCTGGCGAAGAGCGTGACGGTGGAGTGAAGCGCGCCGCGCGCGCTTCACGGTCATTCATCCCGGGCGGTTCAGTGCGTCGGGTATGAAGCCTTCCGCCGTCAGTGCGCGGATCACGCCACGCAGCAGCACGCTGTTGCTGAATCCCACGGTGTACTGGCGTGCGCCGTCGCGGATCGGCACGAGCATCCGGCGTTCCACCAGCTTGCGGATCTGGTAGGTGCGTTGGGCCTCCGTCATGCCGGGCATCGCCTCTTTCAGGTCGCCTGCCTTGGCAATCCCTGCGTGGGCCGTCGCCATGAGTACCCGCTCTTCCATCTGCGTCAATGACTCGCGTTCGCGCGCGTGGTGCAGCGCTGGCGTCAGGATGCGTTCGATGAGGTAGCGCTGGTCGGTCAGCCGGGCCACCTTGTCCAGTTCGTCGCGCACACCGGACAGCACGTAGATGCACCACGCCTCGCGCCCTTCCTGTGTGCCGGTGTCGGCCTGACTGAGCGTCGCGTAGTAGCGGTCGCGGTCGTTGCAGAACACCGCGGTCGGATTCAGCACGCGTCCGCCAGCCCTGACGTCGAATCCGTACTTGATCATCAAGGTGTAGGTCAGCAACCGTACTACTCGTCCGTTGCCGTTGCCAAAGGGGTGTATCCACGCGAAACGATGGTGGGCGAGCGCGACCTTGATCAGGTCGTACTTGGGCGGGTCAGGCTGATTGATGAAGGCCACCAGCTCGCTCATGTACTGCGGCACCTGCATCGCCTCAGGTGGGAGGTGGTCGGACTGCGAAATCCGCACCGACCCCTGGCGGTAGGCGCCGGGGGTGGCATCACCCTCCCGCTGCAGGTCGCGCACCGTCAGCGCATGCAGCTCGCGCACAAGATGCTCGGTGATGTCTTCGCCGGGTGCGAAATGCGCCTCGATGAAGGCCATGGCCTCTTCGATATTGGCCATCTCGCGCAGCGTGTCGCTCACGCTTGCCGCCCCCTCTTCGAGCCGGCTCTCGACGTAGTCGGCCAGCGTGGTGTGGTTGCCTTCGATACGGGCCGACCCGAGGCTTTCCAGCATGTGGAAGATCTGCTTGAGCTGGAAGAACACCGGCGCAGGCGTGCTGCCTTCCAGCCGGAGACGGCGCAGATGTTCGAGCTCGGTCACCACATCGACCAGGGGTGAGTCGAAGGTGGTGTTGAGCAGACTCAGATCATGATGGCGGAAGGCAGGCATGAGCGGCCCCTGTGCCGAAGTGAAGGCAAAGCCGTAGATTATCTGTAATTGACGATCTTTGTATCTTCAATGAAGCGATAAAAATTACGCTAAAACAATCACCTGAGATTTCTCTCAAGGAAAGGTATCTTGAAAATTTCCGGCACTTTTCTGCAATTTCTCCCGTGCGCATCTTGAACACGCGTGCCGGACGAGGTGCTGTTTCAGACCATGCAGATGGACCAGCGCCTTGTTCTCCCCGCCGGGCCACGGATCAGCCCTCGGACATGCGCCCCTGCATCGCACGCTCGCAGCAGATGAACAGACCCATGTAGCACCACTCCACTTGACTCGATAGACTGTACAGAATTCTGTCACCTTTCTATCGGGAGCCTGCCATGGGTTTTTCAGCGCGCGACGTGGTGCCCTTCACCCAGGCACGCGCCAATCTTTCGGAACTGGCCGAGCAGGCCAAGGCTGGCGCCGAGAAGATCATCACCAAGAACGGCGAAAGCTATGTCGCGCTGATCGACGCCGACCGGCTGGACTACTACCACCGGCTGGAACGCGAGCGCATCCATCTGCTTCTGCTTGAAGACGCCCGTCGCGGTCTGGACGACATTGCAGCTGGACGAACCCGGCCGGCCGATGCGGCAATCGCCGGTCTCCAGAAGCGTCGCGCGACGACACGTGGCTGAAGACCTTTACGGGGTTGAGCTGACCGACAGCTTCCTGGCGCGCCTCGAAGCCCTCGAAGCCTTTCTGATCGAAGCCGATGCAGGCGCGGCCTTCGACGACCTGCTCGATCAGTTGCGCAGCACGGTCATCCCCAATCTGGCCCGCTTTCCTCGCATCGGTCGGCGCTACCTCGACCACTTGCCCCAATCCGCCGAGGCAATCAGCTTGCTCGCCGCCATGCCGACAGGGGCCGCCGATTCCCTTCGCGAGTATCTGCACGGCGACTACCTCATGCTCTACACCGTGGCCGATGAGCTGGCGACGGTCTATCTGCTGACGATCCGCCACCATCGGCAGTTGTCGTTCGATTTCGCGGGGCTTTGGCCGGCGGGAAGTTGAGTGTAGAGCGCTAGTGTCGTCGGTTTGCTGTCTGATCACGCAGGGGCGGTTGATGACGGTTCCCTAGCGCGGTCGCCCACGACACGCCGGTCATCGCTATCGCGCCGAACGACGCGCTGATCGAAAAGCTCAAGAGCAACATCCAGGAAGTCCGCGCCCGCGGCGGCGAGCTCTACGTCATCGCCGACGCCGGCACCGAAATGGTCGAAGGCGAGGGCGTGCACATCCTGAACATGCCGGAGAACGGAGTGTTGCCAATGTATGATCAAAGCAAACGTAGTTCGTCATTCTGATTTCGCATTGCGGATGGCCTTAGTTGCTCCAGCTGGGCCAGTCTTGCGGCACCAGCGCTGGCGGATTCATCCAAGGCTCTTCGACTAGGGCGTCCTGGAACCAGGCTTCACCGAAGTTGGCATGTTCGGTGACGATGAGCTGGAAGCCTGGGACGAGCTTCGTGGTGTAGTTCAGCAGCGTTTCGAACAGCTTCTTGGCGGCCTCAAGGTCGGCGTCCACGCGTTTGACCTGCTCCGCATCCCCCGCCACGGATTCGTAGATGGTCTGCGATGGGAAATAGACCTGCGTCGGCTGGTCCAGCATCAGGAAGCGAGGAATAGGGATGCGGTTTTCCGATGCGTAGTGGTGCAGGGCCAGCAGAGCCGAGATGTGATACGCCAACCAGTTCGCGCCCCCGCCAGTGCGAATCATCGGAACTGGATTGCCGGGACGCTGCACCACGACGGTCAGGTTGCGCATGTCCAGCCGGAATGGAAACTCCGAGAAGAAGGCCTTGAACTCTTTCACCAGCGAGGTCATGGTGTTGGAGATGTGGGTAATGACTGATTCCATGCGCGCGTCTGCATCGTCGTCGGCGCCCGCGGTCTGGTTAATCTGGTCGAGCTTCGCCTGCAGCCGCTCGACTTTCAGCTTCAACGTGCTGATGGAATTGCTTGGATTCAAGCTTTCCAGGTAGAAGCTGACTCGGCCTTGAACCTTCAGAGCGCGAGCGTTAGCTTCCTCTTCCGCTGCGGCCTTCTCATCGGTCAGGACCACAGCGTTGAGGTTGACTTCGACCTCACGGATGGCGTTCTTCAGTCGGCTGGAGCGCTCGGTAAGCAGTGCTAGGTGCTCATCCAGGCGAGGGCGCGCGCCGCCGACGTGCTCAAGCTCGCCGTCCAGGCTCGATAGCTCAGCCATCAGCGATTGAGCGATGCCATCCATACGGGCGTCTTCCTCTTTCAGGAACGGCCACTGCCAGGCGCCATTCGAAGCACGCGGCAATGCATTGATGGACTCAAGGCGGGAACGCTGTTCCTGGGCTTCGGACTGGAAGTCTGACGCGCCCTTCATGTACCTCTGCGCGGATTCAATCTGGTCCAGGATCTGGCGGCGCTCGGTCCGCAGATTTGAACGACGTGCCTGTAGCTTCGCCATTTCACTCTCGGCCATGAGCGCTACCTGCACGGGCCGCCAGCTAAGGACTTCCCGAAGGGATGCGATAAGGTCGCTCTCGGCGCTGTCCGTGCTCGGCCCGGCACGGACTGGCGAATTGCTGAAGGGAATACCCACAGTCCGCGCCTCAGCTAACAGGCCCAATCCGCGCGTATCCAGCGCATCCTCCGTCTCCTGCGCCAGCTTCAGTTCTTTCTGAGCAATCTTCAGCTCGCGCTGTGTGGCACGTCGATTCGCTTCAGTCTCCATGTCGCCGACGTCGGAGATGCCAAAGAGGACGGCAAAGGTGTCACGGATGGTCTGGGGAAGGTGTTCTTCTGCCTGTCGGTAGAACAGTAGTTCCTTGCTGGCCACCAGACCCTGCTTCTGGAAGAGATAGAACGACGTATGTTTGATGTTGACGGAATAGCCGGTGCGGCTGCTGCGCTCCGGGACAGACGTCTTGGTCTCCGGGATGCCGAGCAGGGACGAAAGCAGTTCATGGACAAGCTCGTCGCCACCATTGTGCTTTAGGGCGTTGAAATCCGGCGTCTTAATCTGGCTGCCACGCATGACCATTGCGAGCGAGCACTGAACCTTCCCCGGCTTGGGGTTCGGCTTGGCGACGAATACCTGCTCGTGTGGAAACTGGAACGTGACCGCGAACCAAGACACCTTTTCGCGGATGAAGCCCTCCGCAATCTTGCACTCGTCCTCGCCCATGCAGTACTCGACGATGTCGGAGAGGGACGACTTACCCGTCGAGGCTAGGCCGGTGATGATGTTCAACCCGTCGGGATTCAGAGTGAGGTCACGCCTGCGACCGTCGTGGCTGTAGATGTGAATCGAGGCAATTTTCATGGGCGGATGGACAAACTGGCGTAGATCGTCACGCGGTCGTTAATTTGGGCGAAATCGCGACCGAGGACTACTGCTGCGGTACGGCATCTCTCTGCGTCGTCGGTGCCCAACGGCTGAGGTGACACGCGTCTGGGTACAAGACTGATGCAGCCGGCATCATCCACCCTAATACAGTCCTTGCTTGCGAGCAGTGCGAAGGCCTCTGTGGCGTACTGGACAAGCGCTCGCGCCCGCTCAGCGAAGTTGACCAGCAAGTCCGGGCGCAGTGCGAAGACCCGCAACACCGACAGCCGCTTCTTCGCCAGAATCTCGTCACGCGAGGCCTGATGCAGGCACATCGGTAGCACAAGCAGCGTTAAGGAGTACGGCATTGGTTGCCCGGCGATACGCTCGTACTCACGGATGGCCGCTGCCAAGACCACCGCGCAGAACGCCGGGTTGAAGAGGTTCCGCTCTTCAAACGGGCGGGATGACCAGTCCCTCATGCAGGCACTTTCGATGCGGCAGCCTTAAGGCGCTCAAGAAACTGCGGATGCCAGTGCACGCGCGGCATCGGCTTCTCGTCAGCGAGGATGTGGAAGCTACCGCGGCGAACGAAGTCCTCCATTACGTCCTTGCGGATTTGTAGGCCCTTGGACTGGTTCTCTGCCCAGTCATACAGCTGACGCCCTGCAGCTTGGTACTCGGCCTCGTTCTGTGGTGCCTTCACCATGGCCCAGCCTCTGGCGCGCTTCCACTCTTCGACCAGACGCAGCTCGAACTTGCGAATCTCGCCGCCAACAAGGGCGTTGACGCGCGTCCAATGCGCGCGTTGGGAGAACGCCCGGTAGAAGTCCAGGATGGCCATCTCCAAGCTGTCGCTGGACATGCCAATCGCCCGCAGCTGCTCGACGAACTGCCGGGTGTCCTTCATCGCGTCAATTCCCTCGTCAGGGTAGGCGTCGTCGAAGGTGATTGGCAGCCGCTCATCGTAGTACTCGCTGTTTACCTGCGCGAACTTCGCCCAGACCTCAGCGCCGGTAATGGGCTTGCGCTCGTCCTGGATGAGCTCGATAGCTTCCCTGAGCCACCAACCTTCCATCCGTTCGCGGACATCAGTGCGGAACTTCGCAGCTACCGACTTCAGGAGCGGGGCGAAGGCCGAATCGAGCTCCATGATTCGCAGCGAACTGTCGGCAATCACGATGCGGGCTAGGAAGTCGTTCTGTTGGGTCGCGGTCAACGAGTTGAACGTGGTAACGATCTGCGCACTCAACGCCGCCTTCGAGCCCTTGAGCTCGGCGACGAGCTGCTTTGCAAAGTCCGCTGGCTTTTCATCAGCACCGTCGAGGAAGTACCGAAGCAACGAGGTTGGGCCGACGCGCGCCGTTGTTGCCATGCAATACGAGTGGTCGCAAGCGAGGTTGCCGTCGCGGATGTACCGGTCGAGCCAGATCCGGACGGACTTCCAAAAGTCGGTCGACAGCGTTCCGACGGTCTCGCCGATCTTCTTGTGCTTGAGCGAAACAAGCGTCTTTCTACCGTCGACGTCACGCAGTTCGACGTCGTCATCGGCCTCGATGAGCAGTGCTTGGCTCTCGTCCTGCTTCATCAGGTGCGCGAGCGCAAAGCGAATCTGATAGACGTAGCCGAGCCCCTGCTCGCCGGCTGCGTACTTGTCCGTGTGTGTTGCCACTGGTCCTCCCTTGCTTGCCCGCGACCAATCACGGGTCAGATGCCCATGTCCTGGGTCTTCAGGTTCCTGCCGCTACAGGAATCATATCCATCGACTGGAGCGTTCGTTCGTGCCGGTACGCTGTTTGATCCGCGGTCCAGCGCCTGGAGCCAAGAGTGAAGTCGTCGGTCAGAACCACCGGCGTCCACTGACCGATGTTTATGTTCGCCGCCGATTCTGTCCGCGGCTCTGAATGACTCAATCAGTCTGAAGCCGCGACCCGGCTAGTAAGGACGCCGCGGAAGCGCCACCCGATAGCGGGAGGCAGCGCAACCTCTAGCGCCTTCACACCGATTTGGCACTTTAGTGACAGTGATAAGGCTGAGAGCCGGCGTGACAACCGTTCCTATCAGTGCCGCCTGAGTGTGCATGAGCAAACGAGACTGTCGCCAATGCCACCAAGAACAAAGCAATTCCTCTCCTCATATCCGTTCTCCTTTTCGGGTTGAAGCAAATCAGAATCTTCTCGTGCCACCAGCGTAGCTAGAACAGCAAGTCGAGAAGCCACGCACTCACACAGTGCGCCATGTCAAATCTAAGGGCTCGACGCCCTGGCAATATCCTCTATATGTGGGAGCAATGACCACTACCGTGAGAAAGTTGCAGTTTCCCTAGATGGAAGAATGCGGCAGCCTAGCTGACACGGCGCCCGCGACGACGCGAGCTACCTAGTTGTCGTAGCGACGAACGACTGCGTAGCCGCTGTTCCACCCTGGTCGCCCTGGGCGAAGTTCAGGGCTATCCAGCCATTAGGCTCGACGGCTCTTGAACTTCGCGTGGTCGCTCAACGTTTCTACAATCGTGTTGCGCACTTTGCGCATTTTCATCACTCGAAAGTAGATAAATCCATGGCAACTGCAAAGAAGACCACGGCTGCGAAGAAGGCAGCACCCGTCGCGAAAAAGGCTGTCGCAGCCCCCAAGGCCGCTGTGGCCAAGAAGCCGGCCGCGAGCCTGGCGCTCCTGAGGCCGATCAAGACCGCCTTCAACAAGACTACGCTGCAAGCTCACCTGGCTGAAGTCGCCGGCGTCGATCCGAAGGCCGCCAAAGCGGTCCTGGCAGCACTGGAAGCCACGATCGTTGCCTCCATGAGCAAGAAGGGCCTGGGCGAGTTCACGCTGCCAGGTCTGCTCAAGATCACCGCGCAGGCGATTCCGGCGAAGAAGAAGCGCCGCGGCATCGACCCCTTCACCAAGGTCGAGCGCGAATTCGCAGCCAAGCCCGCCACCGTGCGCGTGAAGGTCCGCCCCCTGAAGAAGATCAAGGACGCCTCCCTCTAAGGTGTCCCGGGCGCTTGGCCGCAAGCTGAGCGCCCAGTTCAGCAGCGCTGTATCTGGGGGCAAGCCACGAAGAGCCCCACTAAGCCAATCCTGCGCACTCCAAGAAGCTCGTGCTCACGCTGGTCGAACGCCCGTTCCAGACGGCAGTCTCTCGTCGGGGGACGATCGAACGCTCCCGCTCATGCCGGAAGCTGACATTCGCTCAGCATCGCAGACAATGCCTAGATGAGCCGCCAATCCATTTTCATCAGCCATGCCACGCCTGAGGACAATGGCTTTGTGAGTTGGCTTGGCGCTCGCTTGGAGCTTTCGGGATTCTCCGTCTGGCACGATCTCGGCCGCCTCAAGGGCGGCGACTACTTCTGGGACAAGATTGAACGGGCCATCCGGAATGAGTCCTACCGCTTCTTGGCCGTGGTCTCCACGGTCGCGGTGGACAAGCAAGGCGTTAAGGACGAATGGGCGCTGGCTCAGACCATTGAGAAGTCGATGCCGGGCTTCGTGATCCCGCTGCGCTTAGACAAGTACGATTTCTCGCTGCTGCCCATCGGGATCCACCGCAAGAACGTGATCGACTTCGCCAACGGATGGCACGCGGGCTTGGCCGACCTGCTCGACACGTTGACCGAGGCCAATGCGCCCAAGGTGGCGGCCCCCGATCCGCGCTCCGCCAGGCACTGGCTCGCCGAAGTGAAGGAGGGCGCGATATTGCGCACCGAGTCTAAGGAATCGCTGGACTCGACATGGCTCAGCGTTGTCTCGCTGCCACCGATCGAGACCGCCCGCATCTTGGGAAGCGAGCGAGAGATCAAGGTCACTGACCTCAACCGCGGCATCCCTTGGTTCGAGCATGAGGACCGCATCGTCGGCTTCGCCAAGGCGGCCGACCTCGTCTCCAACATGTCCAAGTCGGTCATGCTCAAGGCCTCCGCTGGCGTGGACTCGACCATGTTCATTCAAAGCGGCGCCACTTTCGGCGACAAGTACGTCGATGAGCGTGAGGCCCGCAAGCGCGTCGCCAACCTCGTGCGGCAGGCCTGGGAGCTCGCTATGGAGGCCAAGGGCCTCGGCGTCTTTGAGCAAGCTGGCGGGCGCAAGGTCTTCTATGTCACGCCCGAGCTCACCAAGGGTCGCGGCGAGAAGGTCGCATTCATTGACGTCGATGGCCGGAAGCGCCGTAAAGGGCTCAATGGCCGCAGCGAGAAGAAGAAGGCCAATTGGTGCTACGCAGTGGGCATGGTGCCCCAGTTCGACGAGCCGTGGCGGATCGAGCTGCGCGCCACAATCGTCTTCACCGATGAAGAAGGCAAGCCGTTCGACGTGCCAGCAAAGGCGCACCGCCTGAGAATGAGCTTTTGCCGCAGTTGGTGGAATGACCGCTGGCGCGGCTTCCTGCGTGCCTTCCTCGCCGTAGTCGCAGACGGTGCTACAGAGATCCAGCTGCCAGTGGGCTCGGGCCGCGAGGTCGTTGTGTCTGCCACGCCGATCATGTTCAGTTCGCCCGTGGGCCTCTCCGACTTGGCGCCATCCATCGACGACGATCCTGTCGATGAGCCCGACGACGAATTGGGCGAGGTCGATGACTTCGACGCCGACGACGTTCCGGCATGACCCTCGAACTCAATCTGATCGAGATCGCTGAGCCCGAGCTGCTTTTCGGCTATGGGCAGTCCATGGAGCATCCCAAGGACGGCCTGCTGCTGTATGGCCCAAAGGAGAGCCCTCAGGCGGGGTCGAAGCTGCGCATCGGCGTGGTCTCCACAAAGGAGGGCCTGCGCCGGTACTCGGCGTGCGTAGCGCGCTTGGCCAAGCCCATCGCACCGGCGCTGGCTGACAACCCCAACCACACCATGTTTCCGGGCTTCCAAGCCCTGTTCGGCGTGGAGTGGCCCACTCAGCCCGCGACATGGCTGGAAATCGACGCTGCCGCGCTTGCCAATGCGATCCGCATCTCAGATCGCCACCAGGCGATCCACAAGGCCGTCTCTCTCTATTCCGATGCGATCGCCAACCACTTGCGCGACGGCAGCGAATCGACCATCGATCTGTGGATGGCCGTCGTGCCCGAGGATGTCCACAAGTATTGCCGCCCGCAGTCCAAAGTCGAGGCCAGCCAGAAGCAGCGCTCCGGCGTGCTGATGGACAAGGCGGCGGCGACCCGGCTGCTCAAGGCTCCGGGCCTGTTCGAGGAAGACAACGCGTCGGCCGAGATTTACCTCTACGAGCTCGACTTCCACAATCAGCTCAAAGCCCGGCTGTTGGAGCACAAGGCGGCGGTGCAAGTGGTCCGCGAGACCACGCTCGCACCCGAAGAATTCGTCCGCGAGAACGGCATGCCTGGCCGTGGCCTTCAAGACCCTGCGACCCTTGCGTGGAATCTCGCCACGACCTGCTTCTTCAAGTCCGGCGGCAAGCCTTGGCAGCTTGCGGCATCGCGCCCGGGCGTCTGCTATGTCGGCATCGTCTTCAAGAAGGATTCGTCTTCGGCCGAGCCGGGCAACGCCTGCTGCGGCGCCCAGATGTTCCTCGACTCCGGCGACGGCGTCGTGTTTCGCGGAGCGGTCGGCCCATGGCTCACCTCGACCAAGGACGACTTTCACCTCCCCAAGGAGAAGGCCAAATCCCTGATGGCGATGGTCGTGGACTCATATCGCAAGAACCATCGCGGTGAGGCCCCCAAGGAGCTCTTCATCCACGGTAAGACGCGTTTCTCGGCCGAGGAGTGGGAGGGCTTCAAGGAAACCGTGCCTCCCGAGACCAATGTGGTGTGCGTACGTATCCGCCAGGACGCGGGCCTGAAGCTCTACCGGCACGGCACGATAAACATCGCCCGAGGTGTGGGCTGGGTTAGATCGCGGTGGATGGCGTATCTCTGGACCAAAGGCTTCGTGCCGAGGTTGCAGACCTATGCCGGCCGCGAGGTGCCCAACCCGCTGTCGATCGAGATTTGCCGAGGGGTGGCGGACATCAAGCAGGTCATGGCGGACGTGCTCGCCCTGACCAAGCTCAATTACAACGCGTGCATCTTCGGAGACGGCGTACCGGTGACACTACGCTTCGCCGATGCGGTCGGTGAAATCTTGACGGCTGCGCCTCGGAAGAACGAGCTGCCTCCACTCCCGTTTCGCTACTACATCTGACTCGATACCCGAAGGGAATAACACGGCTTGGCTTCAGAGGGTGACTGACAGCAAGCTCTGCACAGTCGTAGTTCGGTGCTCGACAGGCGCCTTCAGACTGATTGCTGCCACTTAGGTTCGACGGCAGAGTCCATGGGCGCCACCGCAAGCGGTCGCTCACCGGTCAGGATCTCAAGCGACCGATCGATTACCTGTACCGGTCGTTCGGCACTGTAGCGAAGTGCAAAGTTCTGGAATGGCCCTTTGCGTCACGGACGAAACGGTGTTCTGGACCCTGGGCAGGCCTTCTTCAAGCGCCAGCAGGGAGGGCGAATCACTTCTTTTGGTCCTTCAGTGTCCGTAGCGCAATACCCGCCACCCGGGTTCCCAGTGCTCCTCAAAGTGCGTGATAGACGGGCAATAGTTCACTTTGACCTGATGCTGTTGCAACATTCTGATCATTGCTCTCGCCGCAAATAAAGAAGGAGACAAGGGGTGGCCGTTGGATCGCAATGCCCAAGACATCGCGTGCGGTATGTGGATATGCGGCAGTCTTGACCTCGCCATCCGCATCCGGCATTTGTGCAGGTGAGCCTGCCGTGAATCTCGTTGAAGGTGCGTGGATAAGCTTTGAGCGCCGACTGGCGAGCTGCTCAGGCCTGACCTCGATGGAGTCACATTTCATGGCGCCGTTTTCTCGGCGCCAGATACCTGGTCGACAAATGCCAGCAGCGAAGCGGTGGGCTGTTTGTCGCGATGCACGACCAGGTGAGATTGTCGGAGCTGCCGCGGCAAGGTCGTGGCGATGCGGCACAGGCGGCCGGCCTCCAAAGCGTCGCTCACGACCCACGACGAAAGGCAGGCCACCCCCATACCCGCCTCGGCCGCATGTTTGATCGCCTCCGAACTTCCCAGCTCGATGCTTCGACGGTAGGAGCGCAAGTGGGGCAGCAGACTTTGGTCGGTGGCCTCGCGCGTTCCCGAGCCCAACTCACGCACCAGCCAGACCCCTTCACGCAGTGTCCGCATTGGCACCCGCTCGCCGGCCAGGCTCATTCGTGCCCACGCGCTGTCGGGCGATGTAACGACCACCATCTCGTCCTGGTGCCATGGCGTGACGGCCAGCGCCGCTTGGTGGCAAGGCCCTTCGATCAGGCCCACGTCCAGTTCAAACGCAGCGACCGCGTCACAGATGGCCGCCGTGTTTCCGATCACGACCTTTGAGCGCCAGGCACTGGCATGGCCCGGTTGCGCTGCGACAAAACGGGCCAGCAGCCTGGGCAGCACATAGTTGCCGATGGTGGTGCTGGCGCCGATGCGCAGCGACTGCGCCTGGGCGCTGCCATCGCGGGACATCAACTCGATGCCGGCGGCACCGTCCAGCAGCGCCAGGGCCCGCGGCAGTAACGCACGGCCGTTGTCGTTGAGCAGCAGGCGCTTGCCCGCGCGGTCGAACAGGCGCAGCGACAGCAGCCGCTCAAGTTCATTCACGGCCGAGCTGGTGGCCGACTGCGACAGCGCGATCTCGGCGCTGGCTGCCGTGGTAGTGCCGCTGCGCGCAACCGCCACGAAGATCTGCAGCTGTCGCAGCGTGAGGCGAAGGGTATTCATGGCGGATTTGTTTGCAAAGCGATCAGATGGGTACATCTTAGCGATACAACCCGTTTGACGGGTCATCTATGAAGCCGGAAGCTTCGTCCTCATGAACTTCAACCGGAGGCAAGCAGCATGACCATCAACGTACTTCCTGAGCCACGCACATCGGCCTCTGCATCGGCTTTCGCACGCATGCTCCCCGGCCTGGCCCTGAGCGGCGCCTTGGCTGCCACCGGTATCGCGCTGGGCCGCATCGCCTGGCTGCAGGACCATGGCTTCAGTGCGCTGACGCTGGCCATCGTGCTGGGCATGATCGTGGGCAACACGGTTTACCCGTGGGCCCCGCGCTGGGCGGTAGCCAGCGGCGCCGGCGTCAACTTCTCCAAGCAGAACCTGCTTCGCCTGGGCGTGGTGCTGTACGGCCTGCGGCTCACCGTGCAGGACATTGACCATGTTGGCATAGCTGGTGTCGCCATCGACACAATGATATTGGGCTCGACCTTCGCACTGGCCTGCCTCATCGGCACGCGCTGGCTGGGCCTGGAGCGCAAGACGGCGATGCTGATCGGCGCTGGCAGTGCCATCTGCGGCGCTGCTGCGGTGATGGCCGCCGAGCCGGTGGTCAAGGCGCGCGCCGAGCAGGTCACGGTGGCGGTGGCCACGGTGGTGGTGTTCGGCACGCTGGCGATCTTCCTGTACCCGGCGCTGTTCGAGCTGAACCGGCACTGGGCGCTGATCCCCGGCGGCGCCAACGGGTTCGGCATCTACGTCGGATCGACCATCCACGAGGTGGCCCAGGTGGTGGCCGCAGCACGTTCGGTGGGCCCGGACGCAGCCAACTCGGCCGTCATCGCGAAGATGGTTCGAGTAATGATGCTGGCGCCGTTCCTGGTGATGCTGTCGGCTTGGCTGGCGCGCGACAGCACCCTGCAAGCCCTGGTGGAGGCAGAGCATGCTCACGCCAAGGGTCAACTCGCTGTGCCCTGGTTCGCCTTCGGCTTCGTCGCGGTTGTGTTGCTCAATTCGCTGCAATGGCTGCCGGCGTCGGTGGTGGCAGTGACGATCGAGATTGACACCGCGCTGCTGGCGATGGCGATGGCTGCGCTCGGCCTGGCCACGCACATCGGCGCCATTCGCAAGGCCGGGGCCAAGCCGCTGCTGCTGGCGTTGATCTTGTTCGGCTGGCTCATCGTCGGAGGCGCGCTCATCAACCGCTGGGTGCCGGCCCTGCTGGGCTGAAGCCTCGAATTCACGGCCCAGGGCCCTGACCCTAAATTTCTTTGCACGCTCTGGAATAGACCGCATGCCGACGCCGTCTGCTCTTTTGTCGGGACCTATCGGACCCTTCGTCCAGCACTCACCCCCCTTCACTTCACACCAACCCTTCATCGGAGCCCACAATGTTCAAGACTTTCGCTTTCGCCGCCACCGCCCTGACGCTCGCCTCCGGCAGCGCCTTCGCCGCCCCCAGCGACGACGCCCGCACGCACTTCCAGGCCATCGCCTCGGGCGACACCCAGATCGTCATGCGTGCCTATGCCGACCAGGCCCAGCTGAACTGGGTAGGCGGCCCACTCGACGGCACCTATGCCACCACCGATGCCATTCGCGGCACCTGGGAGAAGTTCGGCAAGGCCGTCGGCCCACTGAAGCTCACAGTCGGCCAGATTGAAGAATCGGCCAACCCCAAGGGCGCCACCGTCTCGGCCAACGTCGTCTTCGAAGGCAAGATGCCCATCAAGGTGCGCTACGTGCTGACGTTCCGTGAAGGCAAGATCGTCAGTGAAACCTGGCAGATCGACCCCAAGCTGGCGGTGGCTGCGGCTTACTGAACGGCACGCAGCGTGGCTACTCTCCACCAGACCCTAAAGGACAACCCCATGAAGCACCTTTCGACTCTGGCCGCGCTGCTGATCACAGCGGCTTCCTTCGCGGCACCACTCACCGGCGCTATGGCTGCCGACGCGCCGGCCAAGCTCGCCAACGGCGCGCTGGTCGACGCCAAGGGCATGACGCTCTACACCTTCGACAAGGACGTGGCAGGCAGCGGCAAGAGCACCTGCAACGGCGGCTGCGCCGCGCTGTGGCCGCCCGCGATGGCCGCCGCCAGCGACCAACCCGCCGGTGCATACACGATCGTCATGCGCGACGACGGTGCGCGCCAGTGGGCCTACAAGGGCAAGCCGGTGTACACCTACCAGGCCGACCAGAAGCCCGGCGACCGCGCCGGCGACAACTTCAAAGACGTCTGGCACATCATCAAGGAATGACATTTGCTGTCGACTTCCGTCCAGACCCTCAGGCCACGACCCCCCGATGCAAGACGACGCAAGCCTGCTGAGCTGGGTGCCGCGCCTGCGCCGCTATTCGCGCGCACTGGTGAACAACCGTGACGACGCCGACGATTTGGTGCAGGACACGCTGGAGCGGGCCTGGGCCAAGTCGAACCTGTGGGGCGGCGTGGCCGACATGCGCGCCTGGCTCTTCAGCATCATGCACAACCTGCACGTCGATGGCGTGCGCCGTCCCAGGCTGCACACCGTGACCATGGACGACGACACGCCCGAAGTGCCGGTGGCGCCGACACAAACCGACAGGCTGGCTGTACTGGATCTGCAGGCTGCACTGGACTTGCTGCCCGTCGAGCAGAAGGAAGTGCTTCTTCTGGTGACGCTGGAAGACATGGCCTATGCCGATGTGGCGCAGGCCCTGGGTATCCCCATCGGCACCGTGATGTCGCGCCTGTCGCGAGGCCGTGAGCGCCTGCGCGGCCTGATGGAAGGCCGCGCAGAACCGGTGCGGCTGAAAGTCGTCAAATGAATGTATTGCGAAGCAACCCATGAATACCGACCGTCCGCCACCGTCCATTCCCCCGGTCACCGAGGCCGACCTGCATGCGTTCGTTGATGGCCGCCTGCCCGCTGAGCGCCAGGTCGAGATCGCCGCTTATCTGGCCGCACGCCCTGAAGACGCGCAGCGCTTGGAGGCCTACCGGGCGCATAAGCGCGAACTGCACGCCTTGTTCGATCCCGTGCTGGATGAACAGCCGCCGCAGCGCCTGCTGAAATCGGCGCGCCCGCGCGCCGTGCCGCAGACGCCTTGGTACCTCCAGCGCCTGGCCGCTGGGATCGCCATCGCCGTCATCAGCGGCGCCACAGGCTGGGGCTTGCGGGGCGGCCTGCCCGCGGGGGGCGACGATGCCGGCCGCATGGCCGCCGCGGCACCCGCCGAGCGCGGCCTGACGCTGGCGTCAGCGGGCGGCTTCGCGCAGCGCGCGGCGGTGGCTCACGCGGTATACAGTCCCGACCCGCGCCGCCCGGTCGAGGTGGACGCGGCGCACGAAGACCAGCTCGTGGCCTGGCTGTCCAAGCGCATGGGCGCGCCGATGAAGCCGCCGTACCTGCAGGCCCAGGGCTATACGCTGGAAGGCGGGCGCCTGTTGCCGGGCGGCCAGGGGCCGGTGGCGCAGTTCATGTACCGCAACGAGCTCGGCAGCAAACTGACGCTGTACGTATCCAACGATGTCGCCGACGTGGGCAGTGCCGCGGGGCCGGACAAGGCACTGCAGGCCAGCGTGAAGAACACAGACACGGCCTTCCGCTTCGCACGCGAAGGTGTGGTCAATGTCTTCTACTGGGTCGACGGTCCCTTCGGCTACGCCCTGTCGTCCGACGCCGACCGCAGCGTGCTGGCGCAGGTGTCGGCCGAGGTCTATCGGCAACTTGGCACCCCGCGCTGAAGGCCAGGGCGGCGTCGGCGCGACGCGCTGTCGGCATGCCCAGGGAATGAAACGGCCCGAGCCGCGCTCTTGACCTGAAGCAAGCGCTGGGCAGTGGTTCATCGGCGGCTCCCGGCCCACGACCCAAGCGATCACTCTCCACACCAACTCAGAAAGCACACATGACCACCCAACGCCGCGACATTCTCAAGTACACCCTGGCCGCCGCGGCAGCCAGCGCGCTGCCCGCAGCACATGCCCAGGCCCCGTCCGGCGCTTCAGCGGGAGCCGCAGCCACCGGCATCGACCCGCGCGACCGCGTCTTCATCACCAATGAAGACTCCAACACGCTGGTCGTCATCGATCCGAAGACGAACACCGTCGAGAGCACGATCAACCTGACCAGCTTCGACGAAGACCCGCGGCCTCCATTTCGCTACGTCACCGCCGGCGTGGCGCCGACACACGCGGCGATGATCCACAAGCCGCTGTACCACGGCTGCATCGACGCCCACGGCGCGGTGCCGTCGCCCGACGGCCGGCTGCTGGCCACCAGCGGGCGCGGCTCCAGCAACATTTATCTGATCGACGCCGAGCA
>NZ_JADMJL010000067.1 GCF_018780585.1 Methyloversatilis discipulorum
CCGCACCTATGGATAGACATCAACTACGAATAGTTCGAACACACACCCGTCTCGGCCTCACCTGGGTTGGCTGCCGGGTTCGGGCGTGCGGGCCTTGCCATAGTTACAGCGTTTCCAAGAATTTCATCAGTTCATCAGTCGCTCGGAAGCGCGTGAGCTTCACGTCCGGGGCCTCGAGTCGAGCCAGCGCCTGCTCCTTCATTTCCAGGTTGGCTTCAACGTAGCGGTGGGTCGTGTTCGTGCTCTCGTGACCGAGCCACAGCGCGATGACGTTGAAGGGCACGCCGCTTTGCAACAGGTGCATGGCTGTCGTATGCCTCAAGGTGTGGGGAGATATTCGCTTGCCCTTCAGGCCGGGGACCTGGGCCGTGGCGCGATCCACGGCGAGCGTCAATCGCTGCGTCACGTTGCAGCGCGTCATCGCCTGGCCCGATCGATTGGGAAGCAGGGCTGAATCGCCGCGCAGTTGCGGATTCACGCGCAACCAGGCCCGTGTCGCTGCCACGGTGGACTTCCACAGCGGCACCGATCGCTTCTTGCGGCCCTTGCCCATCAGATGGACGCAGGCCGCGCCGTCCAGCACAACGTCATCAACCCGAACGCCGATGATCTCGGACACGCGAGCGCCGGTGTTGTAGAGCAGCGTGAGCAAC
This sequence comes from Methyloversatilis discipulorum, assembly GCF_018780585.1. Taxonomy (GTDB): domain Bacteria; phylum Pseudomonadota; class Gammaproteobacteria; order Burkholderiales; family Rhodocyclaceae; genus Methyloversatilis; species Methyloversatilis discipulorum_B. Next base: position 654 of record NZ_JADMJL010000067.1, read on the forward strand.
AGGTGGTCACGTCGTGATGTCCACTCGCCGCCAGGTTGGCCAAGCACCGCGATCATCTCGGGCCGGCTCAGGTAGCCGAGCATCGGCCGGTCGAAGCGCTTCATCGGCACACCCAGCGCACGCTCGACCGAGTGCAGAGCGGTCACGTCGCGCCGGCCGGCGAACTTCAGGAGCGTGCGCAGCGCGGTCAGCCTCAGATTGCGGCTTCGCACCGAGTTCTGTCGCTCCGCCTCCAGGTTGTCCAGGAAGCTCAGGATCAACTCCGGCGTGATGTCCGTCAGCTGAATGGTTGCTGGCGACTTGCTCAGCCGCGAGGCTGCAAACCCGAGAAACAGCTTGATGGCGTCTCGATAACACGCGACTGTCTGCGGACTGAGTGCCCGTTGCGCAACAAGGTACTCGGTGAAGAACTGCTGGACGATTGCCGGAAGGCTTGGCGGTTTGATGGTTGCCTCACGCATCGCACACCTCCGGCATGCAAGCTTCAAACCGCTGCGCGGCAACCGCCATGAGATCGGGCACCGCCTGCAGATACCAGTACGTGTCGGCAACGCCCGAGTGCCCGAGGTATGTCGACAGCGACAGCATCGCCTGGTCGACGTCGACCCCTTGCTGCTGCCAGAGCAGCACGCGCCTGACGACGAACGTGTGCCGGAGATCGTGGATGCGTGCCGCATGGTGGGTGCCACGATTACCCCAGCCCAGTTCACGCCGCAGACCGGCGAACACGCACCTCGCCTGGTGCCCTCCCAATGGCGCGCCCAGGATGTCGGCTCGCAGACCGATGAACAAGTGTTCGTCCTCGCCCGAGGAAGCACCGGTCAGGTCACGACTGGCGCGATACCGGCGCAGTGCCTGGGTCGTGCTTGGATGCAACGGCACTGCACGCGATTTACCGAACTTCGTTCGTTGGATGGTGAGTACCCCCAGCCGCAGATCCACGTCGGCGAGGCGCAGTGCCAGCGCCTCGGAGATCCGCAATCCTGTGCTTGCGAGCAGGCCGAAGAGTGTCTCGTACAGCACGCCTCGGATGCTGGTCGGCGGCCCCAGGCGCCGCGCGGCAGCCATCAGTTCCTCGATCTCCTGCTCGCTGAAGATGTGTGGCGTTCCCCGTACGGGCCGATGCCCGCAGACTGTCTCGTCCGGCACTTCGGTGTTCGGCTCGAACTGCAGCAGCCAGCGTGCAAATGGACGCAGGTGCCTCATCCGCCGAGCCATGTGCACGGATGCGGGCATCAAGGACCGACCTTGCGCTGCCCACTGGGTCATGACTTCGAGCGTTAGCGGGCCGAGGTGTTTGCTGCGCTGGACATGCCGCGCAAGACTGCGCAGGCAGTAGCCGGAATGCCTGAGTTCGAAACCAAGACGCTGCCGTTCAGCAAGGTAGCGTTCCACGAGGATGATCACGTCGTCCGTCATGCTTGGCTCCCGGTGGTGTTGGGGGCTACTGCACCAGGCCATGGCAGTGCCACTCCGACCAGGTGACGACTGTCGAGCTTGGCATAGATGCGCGTGGCGTTCAATGAACGGTGCCGCAGGACATCGGCGACTTCCTTGATCGACGAGCCCGTGGCCAGCAGTCGGCTGGCCATGGTGTGGCGCAGCAGGTGCGGTCGTGTGTAGGGCAGGCCCGCCCGCGCGTAGGCCTCGCGAATGATCGTGCCGACGGCGACCCTTCCGAGGCACCGCTCGTGGGGTGTCTTGTGGCTGGCGAAGACCATTCGATGCAAGGTCTTGGGCCTCTCGCTGTGCAGGTAAGCGACGATGGCGTCACCAGTGGCAAGGGGCAAGGGCATCACGTGTTCGCGTCGGCACTTGGTCCGGCGCAATGTGATCGTGCCGGCAGCCCAGTCGATGTCGTCCAGGCTCAAGCGAGCGACTTCGCCGACGCGCAGGCCCAGGTCCAGGGCGCAACGCACCATGGCGTCTGCACGACGCATCGACGCCCCCACCTGACCAAGGGAAGCGACAAGCTGTTCGACCTCCCGTAGCTTGAGCGAAGTCGGCAACGACGCCTGCTGCCAGTTCGCTGGCGTTGACAGCGCACCGACCAGCGCGTGGACAGTGTCTCCTTGCGACGAGCGCCAACGGAAGTAGCCGCGCAGGCTGGACACGACGCTGCTCAAGCTCATGGGCGTCGTATGGGCCTTGGCCTGATCGGCAAGGAAGCTGCGAACGTGCTCTGCGGCGACCGCATCGAACTTGATGGCGCCACCGGCAAACCTCTCGCGCAGGAGTCGGCCGACGACGCGCAGGGTGTTCTCGCGCGTGCTCCGCGCCAGGCCGCGTGCGTGAGATAGGAAGTGGTCAAACCGGCGCAGTTCCTCCCCTACGGGCGTCGCGTCAAGCGCCTTCGGCGGCACAGCAAGAGCGGTGCGAAGCACGATCAGCAAATGGACCAGCGGGGCATGGTGATCATCGGGCCGCCGCCCAGCAACGGCGGCGCGCCGACGTGGAATACGCTGGTACAGGAACTCTGCGATCAGGTTCTCGTCGAGGTTATGCAAGCACCTGCACGCCTGGGCCATCCATAGATCGAGGCGCGCGACCACGGCCTCACAGTGCTCGACATAGGAAGCTGCGTGCCCGCGGTCGACCAAGTACCTCCGGTAGGCAGGCAAATGATCGGTCAGCAGTGAGTCACTGCTGGTCGAGACAACGGTATCGAAAGGGACAGGTCTGCCAGTCATGACGATCTCCAGGTAGTGGAGCCGCCAGTGCATGCGAAGTCAGAAACTATGTACAGCCGCTGATGCCCGGTGTCCGACCGGACGCGCGGCGAACAACGAGCGCGACCGGCGCAAGGTCCTCAGCTATTCGTAGTTGACGTCTATCCATAGGTGCGG
>NZ_JADMJL010000054.1 GCF_018780585.1 Methyloversatilis discipulorum
TGATCGGCGGCTACGCGCAGTTCAGCTACGGCTTCAACTACTACGGAACCATCGGCACCAACCGCGACGAGTTCGTCGTCGTGCGCAAGATGAAGCGCATCGACTGGCTCGACGGCGAAGCCGCTGCCACCGATGCCGCCCACGCCTAAGGAGACATGACATGAAAATACGCGCTCAAATCGGCATGGTGCTCAACCTCGACAAGTGCATCGGTTGCCACACCTGCTCGGTCACCTGCAAGAACGTGTGGACCAGCCGTCCCGGCATGGAATACGCGTGGTTCAACAACGTCGAAACCAAGCCCGGCATCGGTTACCCGAAGGAATGGGAAAACCAGGACAAGTGGCAGGGCGGCTGGATGCGCAAGAGCGACGGCTCGATCGCGCCGCGCCAGGGCGGCAAGTGGCAACTGCTGATGAAGATCTTCGCCAACCCGCACCTGCCGGAAATCGACGACTACTACGAGCCCTTCACCTTCGACTACGACCACCTGCAGTCGGCGCCCGAAATGAAGGCGACGCCGACCGCACGGCCGCGCAGCCTGATCACCGGCCAGCGCATGGAGAAGATCGAATGGGGCCCGAACTGGGAAGAGATTCTCGGCGGCGAATTCTCGAAGCGCTCGAAGGACAAGAACTTCGACGAGGTGCAGAAGGACATCTACGGCCAGTTCGAGAACACCTTCATGATGTACCTGCCGCGCCTGTGCGAGCACTGCCTGAACCCGGCGTGTGTGGCCTCGTGCCCCTCGGGCTCGATCTACAAGCGCGAGGAAGACGGCATCGTGCTGATCGACCAGGACAAGTGCCGCGGCTGGCGCATGTGCGTGTCGGGCTGCCCCTACAAGAAGATCTACTACAACTGGCAGTCGGGCAAGGCCGAGAAGTGCATCTTCTGCTACCCGCGCATCGAGGCCGGCCAGCCCACGGTGTGCTCGGAAACCTGCGTCGGCCGCATCCGCTACCTCGGCGTGCTGCTGTATGACGCCGACCGAATCCAGGAAGCGGCTTCGGTCGAACATGACCGCGACCTCTACCAGGCCCAGCTCGACATCTTCCTCGACCCGAACGATCCAAAGGTGATCGAACAGGCCCGTGCCGACGGCATCCCCGATTCGTGGATGGACGCCGCCCGCCGCAGCCCGGTTTACAAGATGGCGGTGGAGTGGAAGGTGGCGCTGCCGCTGCACCCGGAATACCGCACGCTGCCCATGGTGTGGTATGTGCCGCCGCTGTCGCCGATCACCGCCGCCGCCAACGCCGGCCAGGTCGGCGTCAATGGCGAAATCCCGGACGTGAATCAGCTGCGCATCCCGGTCAAGTACCTCGCCAACCTGCTTACCGCCGGCGACACGCAACCGGTCGTGCGCGCACTCGAACGCATGCTGGCGATGCGTGCCTACCAGCGCGAGAAGCACGTCGATGGTCGCATCAATACGGCAGCGCTGACCCAGGTCGGCATCAGTCAGGCCGCAGTCGAGGACATGTACCACGTGATGGCGATCGCCAACTACGAGGACCGCTTCGTCATTCCGTCGGCCCACCGCGAGTACGCGGAGAACGCCTTCGACGTGCGCGGCGGCTGCGGCTTCTCCTTCGGCAACGGCTGCTCGGAAGGCAGTTCCGATACCAGCCTGTTCGGCGGCAGCAAGCGCCGGACGATTCCGATCAAGGCGGTGGTCTGAATGTGTGCCCCCACGCTCACTGCGTTCGCTGCCCCCCGAGGGGGCTGCGCTCGCCCTTGGGGCGGCCCGGCGGGCGGCGCGTTCGCATCTGCAGGCGCCAATTGTCCTCCGCTTGGCGGACTGTGCGTATGCCCGCCACAACTCGTTCATGAGGATCCTCTCAATGTTTAGTCCACCGAAGATGACCCACACGCTGCGCGCCTGCGCGCTGCTGATCGGCTACCCGGACGCGAGCCTGCGCGGCATGCTGCCGTCGATCGCCACCGCACTGCACGACGAGGCCGCGCTGTCGGCGGGCCGTCTGGCGGAACTGGAGGCGCTGATCGAAGCACTGCAGCAGCAGGCCCCGCTGGACACCGAAGCCGCCTACGTCGAACTGTTCGACCGTGGTCGCTCGACTTCGCTGCACCTGTTCGAACACGTGCATGGCGATTCGCGCGACCGCGGCCCGGCGATGATCGATCTGGCGCAGACCTACGAGAAGGCCGGCCTCTTCCTGTCCGCCGGTGAACTGCCGGACTACCTGCCGGTGGTGCTCGAATTCGCCTCCACCCAGCCACCGAAGGAGGCGCGCGCCTTCCTCGGCGAAATGACGCACATCCTGAATGCGTTGTTCACGGCACTGGTCAAGCGCGAAAGCCGCTACGCCAGCGTGGTCGGCGCGCTGATCGAACTGGCCGGCGAGCGTGCCCATGCGGTCAAGATCCAGCCGGACGAAGCACTCGACGACAGCTGGGCCGAACCGCTCGCCTTCGACGGCTGCTCCTCGCACGGCCAGGCCAAACCCGGAGCCGCGCAACCCATACACCTCGTCCGCAAGTCCTCCGCCACTCAAGGAGTACAACCATGACTTCCTGGCTCGACAACCTGCTGTTCGGTTACTACCCCTACATCTGCCTCGCCGTGTTCTTCATCGGCAGCCTGCTGCGCTTCGACCGCGACCAGTACACGTGGAAGAGCGATTCGTCGCAGCTGCTGCGCCGCGGTCAGCTGCGCCTGGGCAGCAACCTGTTCCACATCGGCGTGCTCTTCCTGTTCTTCGGGCACTTCTTCGGCATGCTGACGCCGCACATCGTCTATGAGCACTTCATCGGCGCTGGCGCCAAGCAGCTGGTTGCGATGGTGACCGGCGGCATCGCCGGCCTGCTCGGCTTCATCGGCCTGACCATCCTGCTGCACCGCCGGCTGACCGAGCCGCGCATCCGCGCGACGTCGAAGACCAGCGACATCGTCATCGCCGTGCTGCTGTGGGTGCAGTTGCTGCTCGGTCTGGCCACCATCCCGCTGTCGGCACAGCACCTGGACGGCAGCATGATGCTGCTGCTCGCCGAATGGGCGCAGCGCATCGTCACCTTCCGCGCCGGCGCGCCGGAACTGCTGGCCGAAGCGGGCTGGGTGTTCAAGACCCACATGTTCCTCGGCATGACGATCTTCCTGATCTTCCCCTTCACCCGTCTGGTGCACGTGTGGAGCGGCTTCGCGTCGGTACTGTACGTGTTCCGCCCCTACCAGGTGGTGCGCGCACGCCGGCTCAACCTGCCGGCCGGACACAATCAGCCGCGCCAGCCGGGCGCCGGTGTCTGAGATGATGTGAAGGATGCGTCGCGGCTGCGCGGCGCATCCATTCATAAAAGGATCGAGGAGACACCATGCAGTCCACGCAAGACAGCCGCGGCATCGCCCGCGTCAACGGCATCGCGATCAACGGTGCGGACGAGGAGGTTACGCCGGACGAACTGCGCAACCGCGCCTGCACCGAACTGCTGCGTCAGGCGGCACAGCAGGCCGGCCTGCTGTCGGCCAGCGACGAACAGTCGGCCGACGGCCTGATTTCGGAAGAGGCCGCCACCGCCATCGACACGCTGATCGGCCAAGCGGTGCAGGTGCCGGAGCCGTCCGAGGACGCCTGCCGCCGTCACTACAGCGCCCACCTCGGCCGCTACACCGTGGGCCAGCGTGCGCGCATGCGCCACATCCTGTTCGCGGTGACGCCGGGCGTCGACGTCAATGCGCTGCGTGGTCGCGCCGAAGCGGTGCTGATCGACGTACGTGCGCACGCCGACGGCGAAGACCCCTTCCCCGACGCCGCCCGGCAGAACTCGAACTGCCCGAGCAGCGAACGCGGCGGCGACCTCGGCTGGCTGGCGCCGGAGGAAGTGGTGCCGGAATTCGCCCGCGCCATCTTCGGTCAGCACGACATCGGCGTTCTGCCGCGCCTGGTGCACAGCCGCTTCGGCTTCCATGTGATCGACGTGCAGGAGCGCGAGGCCGGCACCGTGCAGCCCTTCGAGGAAGTACGCGGCACCGTCGCCGCCTCGCTGCGTCAGCAGAGCTTCGCCACCGCGCTGCGCCAGTACGTCGCGCTGCTGGCCGGCCAGGCCGTACTCGAAGGCATCGACATGGACATCGCCGACACGCCGCTGGTGCAATGAGTTCAATCGCGCGCGGCGCCGTGTGACACCGGTCTGACCCGGATCAACACGGCGCCGCGCGTGATGCTCACACTGGGCGGCGCCCGCAGTTCCGGACCTTTCCGACATGCAAACATCCCGCACCGCCCACGCAACGCTCCCCCGAAAACCCGCCCTCGTCTGCCCGGCCGGCTCGCTGCGCGCGCTGACGCTGGCCATCGATGCCGGCGCCGACGCCGTCTACATGGGCCTGAAGGACGCCACCAACGCACGCAACTTCGCCGGCCTGAACTTCGACCTCGCGCAGGCGCGCGACGGCATCGCCTACGCCCGCAGCCGCGGTCGCGAAGTGCTGATGGCACTCAACACCTTCGCCGACGCCCGTGCGCCCGAGCGCTGGTTCGCCGCGGTCGATGCCGCCGCCGGACTGGGCATCGACGCGCTGATCTGCGCTGACACCGCGGTGCTGGCCTACGCGCGCGATCACCATCCCGATCTGCGTCTGCACCTGTCGGTGCAGGCTTCGGCCACCACCTGGGAAGCGATCGAGTTCTACCGCGAGCGCTACGGTATCCGTCGCGCCGTGCTGCCGCGCGTGCTCACGCTGCCGCAGGTCGAACAGGTGTGCCGCAACAGCGCGGCCGAGATCGAGGTGTTCGGCTTCGGCAGTCTGTGCGTCATGGTCGAGGGCCGCTGCGCGCTGTCCTCCTATGCGACGGGCCAGTCGCCGAACACCGCCGGCGTCTGCTCGCCGCCATCGGCGGTCCGCTGGGAGGACGGCGCCAGCGGCGTGTCCGCCCGTCTCAATGGCGTGCTGATCGACCGCTACGCGCCGGACGAGCCGCGCGGCTATCCGACGCTGTGCAAGGGTCGCTTCGAGGTCGACGGCGCACGCGATTACGCGCTGGAAGAACCGACCAGCCTGAACACGCTGGCGCTGCTGCCGCAGCTGATGGACATGGGCATTGCCGCGATCAAGATCGAGGGGCGCCAGCGCAGCCCGGCCTATGTCGAACAGGTCACCCGCGTCTGGCGCGCCGCCATCGACGACTGCGCCGCGCAGCCGGCGCGCTTCGGCGTGCAGCCGCAATGGACCGCCGCGCTCGGCCGCTGGGCCGAAGGCCAGCAGCACACGCTGGGCGCCTACGACCGGCCGTGGCGGTGAATCCATGAACACACCCATGAACACCCGCATCGCCCTGACCGTCGGCCCGGTGCTGTACTACTGGCCGCGCCGCACGCTGCTCGACTTCTACGCCGAAGTCGCCGAGTCACCCGCCGACACCGTGGTGCTCGGCGAAGTCGTGTGCAGCCGCCGCCACGAAATGAAGGCGGAGGACTGGCTCGCCCTCGCGCGCGATCTCGCCGCCTGCGGCAAGGAAGTCGTGCTGGCCAGCCAGGCACTGCTCGAATCGGCCGCCGACCTGCGCGCACTGCACCGCTGGGCCGACCAGACAGAATTCCTGGTCGAAGCCGGCGACGCCTCGGCGCTGCGCGCACTGGCCGGCCGGCCCTTCGTGCTCGGCCCGCACATCAACGTCTACAGCCAGCCGGCCCTGCGCGAACACGCGGCGCTCGGCGCGACACGCTGGGTCGCACCGGTCGAACTTGCGCTGGACGCGCTGGCGCTGATTAATCCGCCGGCCGCGCCAGTGAACGGCGGACCGGCGAACGACACACCGGTCGCCACCGAGGTGTTCGCCTTCGGCCGCCTGCCGCTGGCCTTCTCGGCGCGCTGTTTCACCGCACGCCATTTCCACCTGAGCAAGGACCAGTGCGGCTTCCGCTGCATCGAACACCCGGACGGCCTGCTGCTCGACACCACCGAACAGCAGCACTTCCTCGCCCTGAATGGCATACAGACGCAGTCGGCGGCGCAACACTGCCTGATCGCCGACGCCCCGGCATTGCGCGCCGCCGGTGTCACCCGCGGCCGGCTGTCACCCACCTCGCGCGACTTCGCCACCGTGGTCGATCTGTTCGAACGCACCTGGAACGGCCCGGCCGACGCCGCTGACGCCGTCGCCGCGCTCGAAGCGCTAAGCCTGCCCGGCGGTCTGGTCAATGGTTACGCCCACCGCCGTCCCGGACTGGAAAGGATGCCCGCATGAAGACCTCGTTCCCGATCAGGCTGCCGGCGCTGCCGCCGCCGCCCGCCGCACTGCGCACGCTGATCGCTCGCCTGCCGATACAGCCGCCGTCGCGGCTGCTCGCCGCCGCGCTGAACCGCGTGCTGCGTCCGCGCCTGCCGGCCGATGCGGCACTCGAACTTGCCGACCGCACGGTCGAGATCGAGGTGCGCGACTTCGGCCTGCGTTGCCGCCTCGCACTGCGCGACGGCCGCTTTCGCAGCGCGCCCGACCACGGCCCGGTCGCGCTGCGCATCGCCGCCGACAGCGCCAGCTATCTGCGCCTGCTGCGCGGCGACGACGACGCCGATCGCCTGTTCTTCGAGCGCGCGCTGGTGATGGAGGGCGACACCGAGTACGGCCTGCTGCTGAAGAACACGCTGGACGCCATCGGTCCGCTGCTGCACCGACCCGCCTGAACCGGAGGACACCGCCATGCCCGACGAACTGCTCGCACGCCTGCGCCGCTTTCACGACCACACCTTTCCTGGCGTGCAGGACCAGTTCCAGCACCTGGTGCGCGACGGCCAGCACCCGACCATCCTGTTCATCGGCTGTTCGGACTCGCGCCTGGTGCCCTATCTGCTGACCGGAACCGGTCCGGGCGAACTGTTCATCGTGCGCAACGTCGGCGCCTTCGTGCCGCCCTACGACGGCGGCACGCAGCGCGGCGAACTGGCCGGCTTCCATGGCACGGCCGCAGCGATCGAGTACGCCGTGCTCAACCTCAAGGTCGCCCACATCGTCGTCTGCGGCCACAGCCATTGCGGCGGTGTGCGTGCGCTGTACGAAGGCGTCGGGCCGGACGCGCCCAACCTGAACGCCTGGCTCGACCTCGGGCGTGAAGCGGTGCTGCCGGTGCAGCTCACCGACGAGGCGCTGCGCCGCACCGAACAGCGGGCGGTCGTGCTGCAGCTGGAAAGGCTGATGGACTATCCGATGGTGCGCCGTCAGGTCGACGCCGGTCAGCTCGCGCTGCACGGCTGGCACTACGTGATCGAGGACGGCGAGGTGCACGTGTTCGATGTACACGTCGGCGCCTTCGTGCCGGCATCGAGTTCAGACCACAGCGGCACCGGTCCTTTCCTGCCCTTCGCCAGCGACGACATCAGCCCGGTGGATGCGTGGTGAGTCATACTCGCACCATGCCCACGCATGACCTGCCCCACGACTTCGCGCCGAGCAACCGTCGCGATTTTCCCGGCCGCCGCTGGCTGCTGGTCGCGCTGCGTTCGCTGCATCTGGTCGGCGTCGTGCTGGTGGGCAGCGCGCTGCTGACCGGCCAGGACGAGTACCGCCGTGGCGCCGCCGCGCTGATGCTGGCAACCGGCCTCGGCCTCTACGGCATCGAGGTGTGGAGCAAGCCGCGCCACGCGGTCGAACTGGCCGGACTGTTCATCCCGCTCAAACTGCTCGGCGTCGCGGCGATGGTCGTGCTGCCGCAGTTCGCCGCCGGCCTCTTCTGGCTGCTGCTGATCGCCTCGTCCGTCGTGTCGCACGCACCGGCGCACTTCCGCCACCTGCGGGCCGGGCGCGATCACTGAACGACGCGAGCGGGCCGCGCCTCAGGCGAGCATGCGCACCTGCGCCTCGCGCGCCCACTGCCGCGTACCGGCCGCCGCAACGAAGGCCGCCGGATCGTCGGCCGCAACCACGCCTGCGTCGACCTGAAGGCCGCCCGCACGAAACAGCGCCTGCCCGCCCGCGTCGAGCGCCAGCGCCTTCAGATGGCCGAACGCGTCGCGCACGAAATCGATGGCAGCCGACTCTTTCAGCAGCGTCGCCGCCCCCTCTTCCGACAGCAGCACGGCCACCGCGTCGAACAGCACCGACGGCGCGCCGGCAAGCTGCATGTCCGCAGCCCGCATCGCGCCATCCGACATGCATGCGCCACCGACCTTCGGAGCAACGATCTTCACCCGCGCACCGGCCTGGGTGAGGGCGACCATGAGCACATCGACGGTGACGCGATCCGAACCGTCGGCAATCAGTATCCCGACGACCCGGCCGGCGAGCGTCGGCGGTGTCTTGCCGATGGTGCGCAGCGGCGGCGAGGGCGGCAGGTCCTGCACCGGGCACGCCGGCAACGGGGCGTCCGGCAGCGAATCGAGGGCCAGGCCCTTCGCAACGCGCTGCGCCAGCGCCTCGTCGATGTTGCGCAGATGTCCCGTCATCGCCTGCCTCACGTGCAGGTGTTCCACCTTGGACAGCTCGAACACCAGCGCGGACGCGATGTGGGCCTGTTCGTATTCCGTCTGGCTGCGCCAGAACTGCCTGGCCTGACTGTAGTGGTCGGCGAAGCTCTCGGGACGGACACGCCCCTTGTCGCCCCCCTCGGCGACCGCTGCGCTGCGGAAGCCGTCCGGCGTCTCGCGCGCCGGTGGCGGCGCCAGTGAGCTGGGTTCGTAGGCGACGCGCCCCTTCGGCTGCAGCATCTGCATATGACCGTCGCGCTGCTGGTTGGCGAAGGGGCACTTTGGCGCATTGACCGGAATCTGGTGGAAGTTGGGCGAACCGAGCCGCAGCAGCTGGGTGTCGAGATAGGAGAACAGGCGCCCTTGCAGCAGCGGATCGTTCGAGAAGTCGATGCCGGGCACGATGTTCGCCGGACAGAAGGCGACCTGTTCGGTTTCGGCGAAGAAGTTGTCGGGCCAGCGGTCAAGCACCAGGCGACCGATCACCTGCAGCGGCACCCACTCCTCCGGTATCAGCTTGGTGGCATCGAGATGGTCGAACGGAAAGTCGGCGGCCTGCTCCGCGGTGAACAGCTGCACCGCCAGCTCCCACTCGGGGAAGTCGCCGTTGCTGATCGCCTCGAACAGGTCGCGCCGGTGGTAGTCCGGGTCGGCACCGGCAATCTTCACGGTTTCGTCCCACACCGTCGATTGCAGGCCCAGCCTGGGCCGCCAGTGGAACTTCACGAAGGTCGACTCGCCGTCGGCATCGAGCAGCCGGAAGCTGTGGATGCCGAAGCCCTCGATCATGCGCAGCGAGCGCGGCAGCGTGCGGTCGGACATGATCCACATCACCATGTGCATGGATTCCGGCGTCAGCGAAATGTAGTCCCAGAAGGTGTCGTGCGCAGTCGCCGCCTGCGGGAAGCCGCGGTCAGGCTCCATCTTCACGGCATGCACCAGATCCGGAAACTTCATCGCATCCTGGATGAAGAACACGGGAATGTTGTTGCCGACCAGATCCCAGTTGCCCTGAGGCGTGTAGAACTTGACGGCGAAGCCCCGCACATCGCGCGGCGTATCGATCGACCCGGCACCGCCGGCCACCGTGGAAAAGCGACAGAAGACGGGCGTGCGCGCGCCCACCTCGGTCAGCACCTGCGCCGTCGTGTACTCGCCGAGCGAGCGCGTCAGTTCGAAATAGCCGTGCGCAGCCGAGCCGCGAGCATGCACGATGCGTTCGGGAATGCGCTCGTGATCGAAGTGGGTGATCTTCTCGCGGAGGACGAAATCCTCCAGCAGCGTGGGCCCGTGCGCGTGCGCGCGCAGCGAATTCTGGTTGTCGGAGACGGGCGCACCCTGATTGGTGGTCAGCGCGGGCTGATCGCCCTGCGCCGTCTGGTGAAGTTCTCCGCCCGCTGCGTGCCGGGCCGCGCTGGCGTCAGCGCCTTCCGTTTTCCTTGCCTGCCTGCTCATATGCGATGTCCTCCGTGTTGATCGTTCGATGCCGCACGGCGGCCGCAGCCGCCGCGCGCCCTTCACGTCCCGTTACGTCTGCTCCCGGACGAACGGGCCGCGTGGCGCGAAGAGGAGGACGCTTTGCAAGCGCGGTGCCCGGCCCCGCCGCACCGCGCGCGGGCCGGTTGCCCGCATTCCGGGTAAATCCTGGCAATCCGCTTGAAGAATGTGCGCGGCCTGCGGGCTGCTGCGGGCATCGGCCACCGTGAGGTCGGGAACAGCGATTGCTGTGACAGCTCGACTGCACGGCAACGCGCAGGCACCGGATCCGGCCGGTCTCCGGACCCTTCATCCTGCAATCACGAAAGCGAGGAAACGGATATGAGCCTTGGAACCATACTTCTGATCATCCTCATCCTGGCCCTGATCGGCGTTCTTCCGACCTGGCCACACAGCCGCGCCTGGGGTTACGGACCGGTGGGCGGCGTCGGCCTGGTCGTCGTCATCCTCGTCATCCTTCTGTTGATGGGGCGGATATGACGTGCCTGCACCTCGCGTGTCCCGGACTGCACCAACGGATGCGCGGCGCGTCGGCCAGCGCAGCCCTGCTGCTGACGCTGGCCGGCTGCGGCGACGTGGCCGAGCTGCCGGTTTCGGCCGGCAGCGGGCCGCACCCGCAACTGCCGCCGCCTCGTTCGACGCTGCTGCCGACCATGCACATCGCGCCCGCCAAGGGCTGGCCCGAAGGCGGCGCGCCGCTGCCGGCAACCGGCACCCGGGTGACCGCCTTCGCGCGCGACCTCGACCACCCGCGCTGGCTGCTCGTACTGCCGAACGGCGACGTGCTGGTGGCTGAAACGAATGCGCCGGAGCGCCCGGACGACCGCAAGGGCATCAAGGGCTGGGTGACCGGGATGGTGATGAAGCGGGCCGGCGCCGGGGTGCCCAGCGCCAACCGCATCACCCTGCTGCGCGATACCGATGGCGACGGCACGGCCGACGTACGTTCGGTCCTGCTCCAGGGGCTGAACTCCCCGTTCGGCATGGCGCTGGTCGGCGACCGGCTCTACGTGGCGAACACCGACGCCGTCGTCCGCTTTCCTTACCGGACCGGCGCACTCGAAATCACCGAGGGCGGAGAACGGGTGACCGACCTGCCGGGCGGCACGCTGAACCATCACTGGACGAAGAACCTGATCGCCCGCCCCGACGGCAGAAAGCTGTACGTCACCGTCGGCTCGAACAGCAACGTGGCCGAGAACGGCATCGAGGCCGAGGAAGGTCGCGCCGCGATCTGGGAAGTCGATGTCGCCAGCGGCGACAAGCGTCTGTTCGCGACCGGCCTCAGAAACCCCAACGGCATGGCCTGGGACGGCGCGGGACGCACCTTGTGGACGGTGGTCAATGAGCGCGACGAGATCGGCAGCGATCTCGTTCCCGACTACCTCACCTCGGTGGAGGATGGCGGCTTCTACGGCTGGCCCTACAGCTACTACGGTCAGCACGTGGACCGGCGCGTCGAACCGCAGAAGCCGGAACGGGTTGCCACGTCGCGCGTGCCCGACTACGCCCTGGGCCCACACACCGCCTCGCTCGGTCTTGCCTGGTCGGCCGGCAACACCTTGGGCAGCGGGTTCGCGCAGGGCATGTTCATCGGTCAGCACGGTTCGTGGAACCGCAAGCCGCACAGCGGCTACAAGGTGATCTTCGTGCCGTTCGAAGGCGACCGTCCGGCAGGCGAGCCGATCGACGTACTCACCGGTTTCCTCAGCGGCGACGGCGACGCGTACGGGCGACCGGTCGGCGTGGCCATCGACCGCAAGGGCGGCCTGCTGGTCGCCGACGACGTCGGCAATACCGTCTGGCGCGTCAGCGCTGCGGACGACGCGAGCGGCTCGCCGGCGCCCGCCCTTCCTGACGGCCGCTGAACACCTCATCGAACCGCCAGCCGCCGCACTGACCGGGGCTGACCGGCGGCGGCGAGTTCGATGCAGCACCACGTCGCCGCCTCCACCCTCCCCTCTTCCCTCTTCCCTCTTCCCTCTTCCCTCGTCTCTCCTCCCGCCGCGATCGCACGCCGTCGAGCGCTGAGACGTCGCACGCGTTAGCGAGACACCCGTCTCTGATCCGGCCGCAAAAACCGGTACACCCGTATCCCGTCGGCGATTGTCCCGGACCATGCCGGGCGCATTTCCCGGGTTTCCATCGGCACCGATCTTGCGTCGTCCTGGCACGCACCGGCAGACCGCCGTTGCGTTCCACAGACGAACACAACGAACTCGATTGGAGAGAGGAAACATGGCGATGCTGAATTCCGCGGGCGCTTTTCCCCGCGCAGCCAGAAAGACATTGTGGCTGTCCATCATGCTCGGCGCCGCCCCGCTGGCGATGGCCGCTGCGGGCGACGGCAACTGGACCGAGTACAACGGCGACAAGGCCGGCTCGCGCTATCTGGCCGGCGGCAAGGTGAACGCGCAGAGCGTGAAGTCGATGAAGGTGGCCTGGCGCTGGGCCATGCCGGACAACAAGGTGTGGCAGGACAACGCCGAACTGCGCACCTGGGTGAATCAATCGACGCCGCTGGCCATCGACGGCGTGCTGTATTCCAGCTCGCCGATGTCCATGGTATCGGCCATCGACGGCAAGACCGGCAAGACCTTGTGGACCTACGACCCCAAGGCCTATGTCGAAGGCACGCCGCCCAACCTCGGCTTCATCAGCCGCGGCCTGTCCTACTGGGCGGACGGTGAGGACAAGCGCATCCTGGTCGGCACCGGCGACGGCTACCTGATCGCGCTGAATGCGAAGACGGGCAAGCCGATCGAATCGTGGGGCGACAAGGGTCGCATCGACATGACCAAGGGTTTGCGACGCTTTGTCGACCGCTCGCTCGTTGCCCTCACTTCGCCACCCATCGTCTGCGGCAACACCATCGTGCCCAGCCTGGCCGTGCTCGATTCCTTCGCCGTCGGCCGTGCGCCGATGAAGAACCACCCGCCGGGCGACATCCAGGCTTTCGACATCCGCAGTGGCAAACGCGTTTGGCATTTCGAGCAGCCGCCGCAGGAAGGCCAGCCGGGCAACGAAACCTGGGAAGACGGTTCGTGGAAGACCACCGGCTCGGCCAACATGTGGGCACGCCCGAGCTGCGACGAGGAACTGGGCCTGGTCTACCTGCCCTTCTCGACGCCGACCAACGACTTCTATGGCGGCCACCGCAAGGGCAACGGCCTGTTCGGCGAATCAGTGGTCGCACTCAACGCGAAGACCGGCAAGATCGCCTGGTACCAGCAGATCGTCCATCACGGCCTGTGGGACTACGACCTGCCGACCGCGCCCAACCTGATGGACCTCACGGTCAATGGCAAGAAGGTGAAGGCGCTGGCGCAGGTAACCAAGCAGGGCTTCGTGTTCACCTTCGACCGCAGCACCGGCGCGCCGGTGTGGCCGATCACCGAAAAGCCGGTGCCGCAGTCCACCGTGCCGGGCGAGCGCTCGTCGCTGACCCAGCCCTTCCCCAGCCTGCCCGCACCCTTCGTGCAGCAGGGCGTGAGCGAGGACGACCTGATCGACCTGACGCCGCAGCTGAAGGAGGAGGCGAAGAAGATCCTGTCGCGCTACAACTACGGCCCGCTGTACACGCCGCCGACCCTCGACAAGGCCGGCACGCTGCAGGTGCCGGGCGTGCTCGGTGGCGCCAGCTGGGCGGGCGCTGCGCACAACCCGAAGACCAATGTGCTGTACGTGCCGTCCTTCACCATCCCCTTCGGCATCAAGCTGAAGAAGGAGAACGAGGGCGTGTACGACTACACCGGCACCTGGGCCGGCGTTGGCGGTCCGCAAGGTCTGCCGCTGTTCAAGCCCCCCTTCTCCACCGTCACCGCGATCGACATGAACACCGGCAAGCACCTGTGGCGCGTGCCGGCCGGCAAGGGCCCGGTCGATCACCCGGCGATCAAGGATCTGAAGCTGGACCGCGTCGGTGTGCCGCGCGAGAGCTTCATCGCGCTGACCGACGACGTGCTCTTCCTCGCACCGGAAGGGACGAACTCGGTGATTGGCCTGTCGTCACGCGGCAACGCGCTGATCACGCAGGCGACAGCGGAAGAGAAGGAGCCCTTCCTGTACGCGCACGACGCGCGCACCGGTGACGTGCTCGGCGAAGTGAAGCTGCCGGGTGCCGCCTTCGGCGCACTGATGACCTACCGCGCTGGCGGCAAGCAGTACGTCGTGGTGCCGATCGGCGGCGCCGGCCTGCCGGCCGAACTGGTCGCCGTCCAGGTCGACTGAAGCAGGACGCGGCACTGCCTGCGTCCGGACCGTGTCGCGCCGACGCGCGGCACGGTCATCGAAAACACGCACTCCCCGGAACGGATTCATGGATATACGGAAACTCAGCTTCGCAGCACTGATGAGCTGCATGGCGTCAGCGATGGCCTTCAACGCCGTGCTGCCGGACAAAACGCCGGACGGCGCCGCGCCCGCCGGCCCCGCCCCTTTCGACCTCGCCGACCCGGCCCGCATCAAGGCCGGCCAGGGCCGCTTCCAGTCGACCTGCGCCGACTACTGCCACGGCCACAAGCCGGCGCTGTTCATCGAGCGCGAGGGACTCGAAGCGGAATACGTGTTCAACACCATCCGCGACGGCGGCAAGGGCGCGACGCCGATGCCGCCCTGGGGCGAGGTGTTCACGCAGGAAGAGATCTGGGAACTGGTGGCCTACATCAAGTCCATCGGCCGGTGGTAAGCGCCCGCGGCGGCACAGGACGCGCGCCGAGCACCCGCTCAATATCCGCGCAGGTCGCCAGCAGCGCTTCGTCCTGCCAGCGGCGGCCGACGAACTGGAAGCCCACCGGCAGGCCGTCCTCGACGCCGGCCGGCAACACCACCACCGGGCTGCCGGTCAGCGAAAACGGCGTCACCATGCCGATGGCCGCTTCGACAAAAGGCCAGGGCGCAGCGTCGACCTCGATATCGGGCGGACGGCGCCACCACACCAGCTCGGTCTGCGGATAGGCGACCGTGCAGGCCACCGGGCACAGCCAGGTGTCCCAGCTGTCGAGGAAGCGTTCGAGCGTGCGCACCATGCGGTCGCGCGTGTTCAGCGCACGGCTGTAACGCTGCGCGTCCAGCGTCAGCCCCTGCACGAAGGCGTGCGCGATCGGCTGGTCGCGCGTGACGAAGCGGCCCATCACCGCGATCAACCGACGCGCCAGCCCCGGCATGCCGAGCCCGATTTCGGTGCCGGCGATCCAGCCGTAGGCCTGCCAGGCCTTGAGTACGTCGAAGCCCTCCGGGCAGCGCTGCTCGACCACGCAGCCGGCGGCCTCCAGCGCCGCCACCGTGCGCGCCAGTGCGGCGCGCGTGCGCCGGCACAGCGGCAGGCCGCCGAACCCGTCCCACCAGGCGATGCGCAGCGGTCGCCCGGGCGACGGCGCGGGCTGGAAGGGCACGCGCGGCACTTCGACATCGAGCCCGTCCGGGCCGGCGAGCACCGCCAGCGCGGTCTGAAGGTCGGCGACTGATGGCGCCAGCGCGCCGAAGGACAGCAGGTGACGCACGCTGCGCCGTCCGCCCGGCAGATGCGGAATGTGGCCTGTGCGCGGGATGCGGTTCTCGGTCGCCTTCAGTCCGGCCACGCCGCAGCAGGCCGCGGGTATGCGGATCGAGCCGCCGATGTCACTGCCCGGGTCGATGTACGAAAAGCCCATCGCCACCGCCGCCGCGCTGCCACCGGAACTGCCGCCCGGCGTGAGCCGCAGGTCCCACGGGTTGCGGGTCGGCCCGAACAGCGGGCTCCGGCATTGCGGCGTGGCGGCCAGTTCCGGCAGATTGGTCTTGCCGACCAGCACCGCGCCGGCCGCCTTCAGGCGCGCCACCACCGTCGCGTCGGTCGCCGGCACGTGCCGGGCCAGCGGCGGATGGCTGGCCGTCGTACGCAGGCCGGCGGTCTCGAATGCATCCTTCACCGTCATCGGCACGCCCAGCAGCGGCGGCAGCGGACCGCCGGCGGCACGCAGCGCGTCGGCCGCGCGGGCGGCGGCACGGGCGCCGGCCTCGTCCAGCGTGACCACCGCATTGACGTCGCCGTTGTGCCGGCGGATGCGCGCGAGGCAGACCTCCAGCTCGTCGATGGCCGTGCTGTCGCCGCGTGCAATGCGGGCGGCGACATCGAGTGCGGAGTAGGTCATGTCAGGGCCTGTTCAGCGCGCATTCGCGTACGCGATCACATCGCCGACCGAGCGTGCGTCCGGCGCGTAGACGCTCATCGCGAAACCGGTCAGGCACAGGAAGAGCGCGGTCAGCGCAAACGGCAAGAAGGTGCGCCGGCAGGCCGTCGTCAGCCAGTGCGGACTGTCGGTCGCCTTCAGATGACGGTACAGCGAGCAGGCAAGCACGCCGTCGAGCAGCAGTTCGGCGAACAACACGGGCGCGGCATACACGATGTACAGCGACGCCAGCGCCATGCCGAGCAGCAGGGCCAGCACGACGAGCGGAATCGCCAGTTCGTCGGCGTCGACGGCCGATCCGGCTTCGCGCACGACCGACGGCAGCGCGTCGCTGTCCATCAAGCCGGACGACGACGTGTCGTCGAAAGACCCGCTCGCGCCGCCACCGCCGAAGTCGCCACCCTTGCCGGCGAACGATGGCACGCCGCCACCGTCCACTGGCAGGGCGCCGGACTCATCGGGCACATCGACGTAATCCTCCGCCCGCGTGTGCAGCCACAGCCAGAGCAGGCACAGGAACACGACGTAGGCGAAGCCGAGCGCCAGCGGGTAGCGCAGCGCCATGCTGTCGATGCCGGCCTGCATCAATGTAAACGACGCCACCAGCCCGGCGGCGCCGGTGAACGCAACGATCACCATCATCTGCAGGCGCGGCCAGGACTCGCTTTCGATGCGGCGCTTCAGGCGCGCCAGCAGGGCGGAACGGCTGTCGTACAACTTGCTTGGCATGGTGGCAGTCACGGATCGGACGGACGCCGCGACGATAGCGCATCCGGATTCATGCTGTGTCGATGTCCTGCCAGCTCCTTGTAACGCGATGCAGCAGACCCCATTGACACCGATCAACGCCACTCGCGCGCGCCGGTGACAGCATGGGTACAAGGAGGACGACACCATGAATACCCCGCTCACCCAGGCTGACCGCGATCAACTGGAACGTCGGCTGCGCGCACGTCACGACGCGCTCACCGCCCACATCCAGGCACAACTGCAGGGCCGCACGCGTGTCGAACATGCGCGCGACGTGCTGCTACAGGACGGCGACGACGCGCCACAGCGCAGCGCCGACCGTGAGATCGATCTGGCGATGACCGATCTCGAAACGGTCGAACTGGCCGCACTCGACGCTGCGCTGCGGCGTCTGGCCGACGGCGACTATGGCCGGTGTGCCGACTGCGGCACCGACATCCCGCTCGCCCGGCTGCAGGCCGAACCGCAGGCTGCGCTGTGCATCGGCTGCCAGAGCGCGCGCGAACAGGGGCGCCCGCACGCGGCCAGTCTCTGAGGGCGGTGACTGCCGGATGACGACCCGGCCTTGACCGCGACACGGCCGCCGCCGTTCGCTGGCTACGGTGCAGGCTGCTGTCGGGGTCAGAAGACCCCTCCCACAGAACCTGACCCGCACTCCGGTGGCGAATCGGGCACACCCCTGCGGGAGCGGCCTTGGCCGCGACGCAGCCACAGCAGTTCACCGGGCTGCTGTCGAGGTCAGAGGCCCCCCTCCCACCGAACCTGACCCGCACTCCGGTGGCGAATCGGGCGCACCCCCTTGTGGGAGCGGCCTTGGCCGCGACGAAGCCACTGCGGTCCGCTGGCTTCGATACAGGCGCAGTTGCGGTCAGAGGAATGCTCCCCCGGAAATGCCGCCTAACTCGCCCGGACTTGGATTCACCGGCGCCACCCCCATCTGCTGCCCGACATCCTTCCGAGGGCAAGACCATGCATGTCGTGTGTCCGCAGTGCAGCGCCACCAACCGCATTCCCGACGAACGTCTGGGCGATGGCCCGGTCTGCGCGCGCTGCAAGGCGCCGCTGCTTGAAGCCGCACCGTTCGCGCTCGGCGACGCGAACTTCGATTCCTATGTCGGCCGCACCGAATTACCGGTGGTCGTCGATTTCTGGGCCGACTGGTGCGGCCCCTGCCGCATGATGGCGCCGCAGTTCGAAGCGGCTGCCCGACAGCTGCCGCAGGTGCGCTTCGCCAAGGTCGATACCGAAGCCGCGCGGCAGACCGCGGCGCGTTTCGGCATCCGCAGCATTCCGACGCTGATGCTGTTCCGCAACGGCGTGGAAGTCGCGCGACAGGCGGGCGCGATGAGCGCGGCCGACATCGTGCGCTGGGTGCAGTCGCACGCACGCGGCTAGACGACCACCTGCCTCAAGGGACGGCGTCCGGCGCCTCGATACAGGCCGCTATCGCGAGCAAGCTCGCTTGTATGTTCTGCCCTGGCAAGCGTAGGAATAGCTTGT
>NZ_JADMJL010000061.1 GCF_018780585.1 Methyloversatilis discipulorum
AAAGGCCGGCAGCAACCGCTTGCCCCGGAATGGGGTTTTTCTACAGCGTCGTTAGGCGCCAGGAAACTCGGGGTTGAGGAGTCGCAATGATCAAGAGTGTTGGAGGAACGAAGATCAAAGCGAAGCACCGCGCGTCCTGTCATTGCGGCACCGTGGTACTGGAGCTCGATCTCCCAGATGGCATCGTTAATCCGCTGCGATGCAATTGCTCAATATGCCGACGAAAAGGCGCGATCATGGCTACCGTCCCAAAGAGCGGCCTGAAGGTCCTGCAGGGTGAAGCTTCACTGAACAGCTATCAGTTCAATACAAACGTAGCTCGCCACTACTTCTGTTCAAACTGCGGCATCTACACCCACCATCAGCGCCGCTCGAACCCGAATGAGTACGGGTACAACGTGGGGTGCCTCGAAGGCGTGAATCCATTTGATCTTGAGCCCGTTCGCCTCAGCGATGGCGCAAACCATCCACTAGATCGCAAGGCATGAGGTCACTACTCAGACGTTAGGCGCCCACAATCCGTCCTATGTTTGACTTCCTGGACATAATCTCACTGCCAAGGACCCTATTGCTGGGCGTGTTACGTGCGCTTTGGTGGCTTGGTTGGGAGTTCTGTGTGCAAACGGTCGGTTGGTCGGTGGGCTGGTTCGCCTGCCGTGCTGTCACATTTGGCCGTTTTCCGTCCGAGCAGCGGAACCAACTAGAAGACGCAGGTTTGTTCGTTGCCTTCGTCGTAGAAGTGCTTGGTCTGGCACTTTTAGCTCTGGGCATTTATCTCCTGTCTCAAAGCTGGCCGCACCTATGAGTTATTCAACTTTTCGCGTCGTAGCTTGCGTCTGCCGAGGGCGTCCGGTGGCGCAGGTGCGCCTAACCATCCCGTCAGCCGGACCGCCGAACACCCGCCTTTAGGCTGCGTCAATCCGCCTCGCGGGGCGTAAGGTTACTTTCGTCGATAACCAGCGCGAGCCCTTCACTTCTGAGCCGGACACGGTAGCGCCGCCCATATGCACATCACAACTCAGGGAACGAAACGTACGTGCCAGAGATGCGGAACAGAGCTTGAACACGAAGCACGGCGACGCAGCATGATCGACGTCGTCGGTGCGACTCTGCTCGGTCTGGTGGTCCTTGGCCTCGCGCTGTTGTTCGCGTCCACCTTCGGCCTGCGTGGCGGACGCTACACCTTGGCCGTAATCGTAGGCACTGCGGGCTTTCTTATCTGGGGGCTCTGGTACGTCGCTGGTCCAGCGGATCGCGCGGTCTCGTCCTGCCCCTCGTGTGGTGCTCAAGAGCCGGGTTCGCGTGAGCCGTAGATGAGCGTGACCTTGCCCAATGAATGAAGGCCGAATCGTGATCGGCAGGCGAGCGACGACGTGAAAAGCTTGTTGAACATGCATGTTCGAGGCCTGCTGCAGATTGCGTATCTGTCCTTCAGCCCGACCTCGGCGCCCAGCCGCTCAGACGGCCCCAGACTTTCATGTCGATCGCTGATCCGGCCGAAAGGCTGATTTCATTCAGCACGTGGGCATACCGAAGTACATTGTGGATGCCTCTTCTCGAACCCGTCATGTCATGCGGAGTGCCCTCCTTCTTGCCAGCGTAGTGTCCGTCGCAGCCTTGACTGTCGTCGGCTTCCGGTACGTCACTTCCGTGCACGAGCCGGAGGAGAGCTTCGTTGCGGAGCAATGGGTGAGCCGGCGCGCGCAGGTACAACTCAACGATCCGGGTTGTGTGCGGGGCGGAATGGCGCTGTCGCTCATACGTACAGGCGCGCTGCTCAAGCTGACGCGCGTCGAGGTGGTCGGACTGCTCGGCGC
The DNA here is from genome assembly GCF_018780585.1 of Methyloversatilis discipulorum. Taxonomy (GTDB): domain Bacteria; phylum Pseudomonadota; class Gammaproteobacteria; order Burkholderiales; family Rhodocyclaceae; genus Methyloversatilis; species Methyloversatilis discipulorum_B. Next base: position 1,818 of record NZ_JADMJL010000061.1, read on the forward strand.
GCCTGACGAAGGTGCCGCGGAAGCACTGCGCTACGGCCTCGGCCAGTGCCACTGGGACTGGCGGCATAGCCTGCTGGTGGTCAGTTTCAGTCCTGGCGGCAACGTAAGCCATGTCACGGTTGCAGTCGATTGACCGCAGCTTGAATGGAGGACTTGATCCTCATGCAGTTTGCCCCGGGGAAAGGCATGGCTTTCTGGAAAAAGTGCGTGATCGGTCTGATGCTGATGTGTGCACTCGCATTCGCCGCTCTGTTAGCGCTGATGTCGAACGCTGATGACCGCTTATGCGGAACATACGTGGTGGACGAGGTGCTCTCGCCAAATCGGAAGTCGAAAGCTGTTTCGTACCAGATCGACTGCGGTGCGACCACCGGTTTCAATACACATATGGCGATCCTCCCCGGAGGCAGCACGCTTGAGATCGAAGACCGGAAGCTTTGGGGCGTAACGAGTTTCTTCGTGGTGGAATCCAACAACGACCCCGCGCCACGAACGCAGTACGGTGGACCAAAGGTGACGGTTCGGTGGATATCGGACGCACGGCTTGAGGTGAGTCATGACGCCCGTGCCCGTGTCATCCGCAAGGACGCATCGTTCGCCGGTATGGATATTGAGTACCGCTACGAATAGTGGCGCCCTGTCGCGTATGACTCCTGCCGAAATTCTTCGATGCTGATCACAAAGCCTGATGTGGTGGTGATGCATCGTGATTCCGTCCTGTTCAGCGTGCCGCGACGGAGACCGCCCACATGACTCTGCTCTTCCTGTGCGCCTTCTTCGCCGCACTCTGGCTGATCGGCCTGCCGCTTTACCACGCGTTCTTCGCCAGCCCGGGTGAGGGTGACGTGCTACGGGCGAACCTGAGCGGGCTTCGGCAGGACAGACGCTTGCGCGGCCGCTGCCTGCTCGTGCTGCTGAACGCGTGGTCGCTGTATCCGTTGCGAGGCGTGCGCGTTGCCGTGGCGGTCATCGAGGCTTTCGTGCTGGTCACGCGGTAGGGAACACGTGCGTACGAAGGTTCTTTTCATCGCTCGCTTTCAGGCTCCGCAACTGTCCTGCTCCATGGCTGTTATGCCGCGTTGTGGCAAGCTACGCAGATAAATATGGAGGTTGCTATGCCCCGTCCGCTGGAAGCCCTTGCTGAAGAAGTGCTCCAACTTGCGCCGGAAGCACGTGCCAGGCTGCTCGACCGTGTGGTGGCCAGTCTGGATGCGGATCGTGCTCGTGACGCCGCCTGGGATGCGCTGGCCGCGGAGCGGGACGCCGAGCTTGAATCCGGTGAGGCAGTGGCCATTCCGGTCGAGCAGGCGCTCGCCCGTCTTCGTGCGGAACTGGAGTGAAGGTTTCGATCCACCCGGGTGCGGATCGTGATCTCACCGATGCTTTCCGCTTCTACAGATCGGAAGCCGGTAGCCGTGTCGCTGGCCGGTTTCTTGCCGAGTTCGAGCGCGTAACGAAGCTTCTTGCCGAGTACCCGGACCTCGGCACGCCTACCGGCGCTGATCGCCGGGCATATCCGCTTGTCGGCTTTCCCTATGCAGTCATCTATTGCAGGAAGGATTACGGACTGCAGGTGCTGGTCGTACGGCACCAGAGCCGTGATCCCGGGCACGGCGAACAACGATCCTGACTTGTCGGACATGCGTGTCGCAGTCTCTGGCGCTTTTTGCCCTGCTGCCTGCCCCGAGGGATCCCCACCCATGAGCATGATTCTCGAACTGCATACCGTCAGCGACGCCAACCTGGCCCGGGTGCTGGCGGATCCGCCGCTGGTATGGAAGGTAGTGTCGCCGGACGATGACGGCATGTACGAAGCGGCGCGTGCCGAGGCAGGCGTTGCGGAGGCCGGTTTCTTCCAGCGCCTGTTCGGCCGGCCGGCGCGTGCAAAGGCGTCGGCGGTGGATTTCCCGCTGGCCCCGGGCGAGGTCGAAGCCACCGATCTCGACAAGGCCTGGCACGGCATCCACTTCATGCTGACCGGCACCGCATGGGAGGGGGAACCGCCGCTGAACTTCCTGATGCACGGCGGTGCGGTGATCGGCGAGGTCGAGGTCGGTTACGGCCCGGCGCGCGGCATGACGGCGGCAGAAGTCAGGACGGTGGCCGGAGCGCTCGCCGGCATCGACGAGGCTTTCATGCGCGCACGCTTCGACCCGGCGCAGATGACGCGGCTCGACATCTACCCCGGCATCTGGGACCGTGACCTCGCCGAGGACGACAGCTTCGGCTACTGCATGGAGTACTTCGGCGAGCTCAGGACCTTCGTGACGCGGGCGGCGGAGCGGGGCGCGGGCCTCGTCATCAGCCTCACCTGAGTCGCTGCCTGCCTCGTGAATTGTGCTGTCACCCCTGCGGTCGGCAGGGCGATACTGTCGGCCCGGCGATCATGCGCCGGACCTGCTGCAGAGCCGGTGGAGCAATGCCGCCGGCGCTGTGGCCCTTCTTCGGTTTTCGGATTCGGGAGTACTGGATGTCACATCACCGTTCGCGCCGCCTGCGCAAGAAGCTGCACATCGACGAGTTTCAGGAACTGGGTTTCGAGGTGGCCTTCAGGCTGCGCGACGGCCTGTCCGCGGACGAAATGGGTGCCTTCTGGGATGCCTTCATCGGCGACGCGATCGAGGGCAACGGCCTGCTGTATGGCGGATCGACGCGCGGGATGGCCTGTCTGCGCAAGCGTGGGTCGGCCAACGAACAGCATCGCGAGGCGGTCCGATCCTGGCTCGCGGGGCGCTCTGAGGTGAGCGAGACGGAGGTCGGTCCGCTGATCGACGTCTGGTATCCGGCGGAGAACGATCAGGCCTGACGCCGCGCCGACGCGGCGGAGGTCCGCGTGCTGCCTTTAGCGCACCCTTGCATTCGTATGACCCACCCCCTCGTCCTGTTCGACTTCGACGGCACGCTCGCCGACTCCTTCCATCTGTTTCTCGACGCGTGGACGCACGCGGCGCAGCGGTATGGCTTCCGCGCCGTCGATACGACCGACCTCGACCGCCTGCGCCGCCTGGGCGCGCGTGACATCGTGGCCGAGGCAGGGCTGCCGCTGTGGAAGCTGCCGGCGGTGGCGGCGGCAATGCGTGCTTATGTGCGCGAGCGGGCCGATGAAGTGAAGCTGTTCGACGGCGTGCCCGAAGTGCTGCACACCTTGAAGGCGGGCGACGCTCAGATCGGCATCGTCACGTCGAACGCGCGCGATACGGTGGAGCGGGTGCTCGGCGACGACTGCCGTCCGCTGATCGACCACTGGGGCTGCGGTGCCTCGCTGTTCGGCAAGGCGGCGAAGACGCGGCGGGTGATGAAGGCGGCCGGCGCGGCGGCGGAACGGACGGTGAGCGTCGGCGACGAGCTGCGCGACCTCAAAGTGGCGCAGTCGCTCGGGCTCGCCTTCGTCGCGGTTGCGTGGGGCTATACCGCGCCGGACCGCTTCGCCGGGCTGGCCGGCGTGCGGCTGTGCGCGGCGCCGGGTGAGCTGCCGGCACTCGTGTTCCGGCCCTGAGCGGGCGACCTCGAATGCGCGGCACCGTTTAGTTGCGAACGATTCGCATTTGCGTTAATCTGGCTTCCCGAGCGGGCGCACTTCCTGCGACCCTCAGCCACAGGAAGCGGACGATGGAATTCGAAACCGATGAGCCCCGGATGCCGTGCCCCTTCGGCATGCTGGCTGCGACGATGGCGTTGATGACGCGCTACGCGGACCCGGCATCGGGGCAGACCGGGCAGGGCGTGCATGAGGTTCATCCGCTGCTGGCGCGCAAGATCGTGTCCAACCTGTTCTTCCTGCAGCATCACCCGGCCTTGCCCGAACATTTCGCCCAGGTCGTCGCTCAGGTCCGCGCGCAGTGGAAGGCGCTGGCCGATGCGAAGGCCGGACGTCAGGCGGGCTTTACGTCGATGGCGGCACTGTCCACGACCGCGCACTGAACACCCGCCGCCCCGCCGTTCCGGGCTGGCCGACTTCAGCTGCTCTGGCGTATCGTCCGCTCTTCAGTCCTGGAGCCGAATGTCATGTGCAGCGACCGCGACGATCCCGAACTCGTCCGCGCCCGCATCGCCGTCGAGACGGCCCGCCACTACGGCACGATGCGCTTCGCGATGTTCACGGTGTTCTCCGCCGTGCTGGGTGCGCTGCTGGCGTTCGCGTTCTCGCAGGGCGGGTCGCTCTTCCTGGCCCATGCGCCGTACCGGGTCGGTCTGGGCGTCGCCGGGCTGGTGCTGTCGGTGCTCTTCCTGCTGGCCGAATACCGCATTTCGACGCTGGTCACCTTCTATCAGGAAGAGGCGGTCAAGGCGGGGGCGCTGCCCGCGTCGCCCGGCCATGACGACTGGAAGGGCCTTGTGCTGATCACCATGCTCGCGCCCTACGCCTTGTCGGCGGTGTTCTGGCTGCTCGCCATCCTCGGTCTCATCGTGTTCCCGGTCTGGCCGGCGCCGGCGGCCGGCTGATCCTGCGCATGACGAGGTGCCGCGTGATGCGGCACCATGGCGGAACACTGTCCGGATGGAACCCGTCATGAGCGCCCACGCCCCTCCCGCAAACGATTCATTGGCGCCGAGCGTTCTGCCGGCCGACGAAAGTGCCGGCCGTTACCTGCTCGCTGCCGTGCCGCGCGTGCATCCGGCACAGACGGTCGACGCGGTGCTGGCCGACCTGCGCGCCCGGCACTACGACTGCCTCGACATCGTGTGCGTGATCGATGACGACGAAAGCCTGATCGGCATCGTGCCGCTGGCCGATCTGTTCCGCGCGGCGCAGGGCGCATGCATCGACGCGGTGATGCAGCGTGACTACCCCAACGTGCATGCGCACACCGACCAGGAGCGGGTCGCCTCGCTGGCGCTGCATCACGGTCTGGATGCGATGCCGGTGGTCGACGAGCGCGGCCGGCTGCTCGGCGTGGTGCCGTCGACCGCGCTGCTGCACATCCTGCGTCGCGAGCACGTCGAGGACATCCATCGCCTCGCCGGCATCACGCGCGAGACGCGGCGTGCCCGCGAGGCGATCGAATCGGCGCCGATGCGCCGTCTGCGCCACCGTCTGCCCTGGCTGCTGATCGGCCTGGCGGGCAGCATGTTCGCCACCGTCATCATGGCGGGCTTCGAGCGCACGCTGTCGCTGAGTCCAGCGCTCGCCTTCTTCATACCGGGGCTGGTCTATCTGGCGGATGCCATCGGCACGCAGACCGAGGCGGTCGCGGTGCGCGGCCTGTCGCTCAGTCACGCGTCGATCGGCACGCTGGTCGGCGGCGAGTTACGCACCGGTCTGCTGATCGGGCTGGTGCTCGGCGGGCTCACCTTTCCCTGCGTCTGGCTCGCGTTCGGCGATACGAGGCTGGCGTTCGCAGTGGCGTTTTCGCTGCTGGTGGCCGGTGGCGTCGCCACGTCGATAGGCCTCTTCCTGCCCTGGCTGCTCAGCCGCCTCGGCAGCGACCCCGCCTACGGCAGCGGCCCGCTCGCCACCATCGTGCAGGACCTGCTGACGCTGCTCACCTACTTCGCGGTGGCGAGTGCGGTGATGGTATAGGGGTGAATGCGGCCCGGTGTGCGTTCGGTCCTCATCTGCGGTCCCTCTCGCGCTGATGCGGGAGAGGGGCGGTTGGCGGGCGGAGGTCTTTCCGTCTCCTGCATTGGCGGGGGAGGCCGAGCTTCGATCGAGGCCGCTATCGCGAGCAAGCTCGCTCCCACAAGACCCGGGCTCCGGGCACTGATCGGGCACACCTCCTGTGGAAGCGGCCCCTGTGGGAGCGGCCTTGGCCGCGACATAGGCATACTGCAGCCCCTGCTGTCGATTCGCGCACCGGTCGCTCGTCGACCCTGCGACGGCGCCTGTCGCGCCGACTCCAGGAGAGCTGCCATGCGTTACATGATCATCGTCAAGGCCACCGCGGACAGCGAGGCGGGTGTCATGCCGGAGGAAGCACTGATGGCTTCGATGGCCACCTATCATGAAGAGCTGATGCGCGCCGGCGTGCTGCTCGATGCCTCCGGGCTGCAGGCCAGTTCGAAGGGCTGGCGCGTGCGGTACCGCGGTGCCGGGCGCAGCGTCGTCGACGGCCCGTTCGCCGAGGCGAAGGAGCTGATCGCCGGCTATACGCTGATCCAGGTCGCCTCGCGCGAAGAGGCACTGCACTGGACACGCCGCTTTCCGAACCCGGCCGGCGAGGGGCGCGACGCCGAGATCGAGGTGCGTCAGGTGTTCGAACTGGACGATTTCGCGCCCGGTGAGGCGGTGGAACGCTTCCGCCGGATGGATACAGCCTGAGGGAGACGAAGGATGACATACGGAACCTCGACGACTTTGCGCGCCGGACGATGACGACCGACCTGCACCGCACGCTGGACGCCGTCTGGCGCATCGAGTCGGCGCGCATCATCGGCGCGCTCGCGCGCATGGTGCGCGACGTCGGCCTCGCCGAGGAACTGGCGCAGGACGCGCTGGTGACGGCGCTCGAACAGTGGCCCGACAAGGGCGTGCCGGACAACCCCGGCGCCTGGCTCACCGCCACCGCGAAGAACCGCGCGCTCGACCTGCTGCGCCACCGCAGCATGCAGGCGACCAAGGCCGATGCGCTGACCTGGGAAATCGAATCGCAGCTGCAGGACGGCGCGCCACCGGCCCCGGACAGTGCGCTCGACGAGCCTATCGGCGACGACGTGCTGCGCCTGATGTTCGTCGCCTGCCACCCGGTACTGTCGGTGGAAGCGCGTGTCGCGCTGACGCTGAAGATGGTCGGCGGCCTGGCCACGCCGGACATCGCGCGCGCTTTTCTGGTGCCGGAGGCGACGCTGGCGCAGCGCATCGTGCGCGCCAAGCGCACGCTGAGCGAGGCGCGCGTGCCCTTCGAACTGCCCGGCCCGGCGGAGCTGGGTGAGCGGCTCGACGCCGTGCTGAAGGTGATCTACCTCATCTTCAACGAGGGCTATGCCGCCACCGCCGGTGAGCACTGGATGCGCCCGGCGCTGTGCGAAGAGGCCTTGCGCCTCGGTCGCATACTGGCCGAGCTGGCGCCGCAGGTGACCGAAGTGCACGGCCTGGTGGCGCTGATGGAGATCCAGGCTTCGCGCCTGCACGCGCGCACCGACGCACGCGGCACACCGGTGCTGCTGCTGGAACAGGACCGCACGCGCTGGGACCGTCTGCTGATCCGACGCGGGCTGGCCGCGCTGGAACGCGTCGACGCGCTGGGCGGCGGCTACGGCCCGTATGCGCTGCAGGCCGCCATCGCCGCCTGTCATGCGCGCGCCGCCCACGCCGACCACACCGACTGGCCGCGCATCGCCGCGCTGTACGACGCGCTGGCGCAGATCGCGCCGTCACCGGTGGTCGAACTCAATCGCGCGGTCGCCGTCGGCATGGCCTTCGGCCCGGCGGCTGGCCTGGAGATCGCCGACGCGCTACGCGACGAACCGGCGCTGCGCCACTACCACCTGCTGCCCGGCGTACGCGGCGACCTGCTGGCCAAGCTCGGCCGCCACAGCGAAGCCTGCGAAGAATTCCGCCGCGCCGCCGCGCTGACGCAGAACGAACGCGAGCGCGAACTGCTGACCGAACGCGCCCGCGTCAGTGCGGACGCAGCACGCTGACACTCAGCCGGACTGTTCCCGGCGACGGCGCGCGGCAAAGGCTGCTCCCACAGGGGCATGCGCCAGACCTGCGGCCCGAGCCCGAGCGGGTTCTGTGGGAGGGGTCTTGACCCCGACAGCGGCGGTGGGCAGCGTGCTGCGCCGCTTTCAGGCCCCGTCCGCAGCAAGGGCTGCCTCCCACGGAGGTCCGTCACGCGATCCTGTGCCGAAGGCTGTGGGAGCGAGCTTGCTCGCGATTGCGTCCGTGATCGAAGCCGGCAGCCCACACTCGCCGCGTCGCGGCCAAGGCCGCTCCCACAGGGAGCGCAAACAACCATCGCACCGACGAAAAAAAAGGCGGCCCGCAGGCCGCCTTTGAGAACTCACAGCCATTGCTGTGGAGGAGGAGAGCCGAGTATCGCCCTTGTCCGCCTGCGTGCAAGAGCTGTCACAAATACTTCATGCGCTTCTGTTCCGCGGACGGCTCAGGGTGCGCAACAGGGTGCGACAGGTGATCGAAGGGCGGTGCAGCTGCCCGGCGCACGCCGCTGCGTGGTGCATGCGACGGTGGCGCGCGCTTCGGTTTACTCCGCCTCGACGGGAACAGGCAGTGGTTCGAGTCGCTGCACCAGCACCTTGTCGACGCGGTTGCGGTCCATGTCCATCACCTCGATGCGCAGGCCGGCGACCTCGAAGAAATCGGTGGCGACCGGGATGCGGCCGAGCATGTGCAGCACCAGTCCACCCACCGTGTGGAAGTTTCCGCTGTCTTCGCCCGGCAATGCGTCGGCGATGCCGAGCACGGATTTGACGCGCTCGATCGACGTGCCGCCATTCACCAGCCACGAGCCGTCGGCGCGCTGCACCACGTCCGCTTCTTCGTGCGCCGTCGGCACCGACATGTCGCCGACGATGGCGGCGAGCACGTCGTTGACGGTGACCAGTCCCTGCAGGTCACCGTATTCATCGACCAGCAGCGCCAGGTGCTTGCGCGTGCGGCGGAAGTTCTCGAGCAGTTGCGCGGTGCTGACCGTGTCCGGGACATAGAGCGGCGCTTCGAGCAGCGCTTCGATGCTGCGCCGGTCTATCGTTTCGCCGGCCAGCGACTGCTTCAGCAGGGCGCCGCTCTGCAGCACGCCGAGCACGTGTTCGAGACCGTCGCGGCACACCAACACGCGGCTGTACGGGCTGTCGGCGATGCGCCGGCGGATGTCCTCCTCCGGGTCATCGAGGTCGATCGCGTGGATGTCCTTGCGCGGCGTCATGATGGCGCCGACGCGCAGTTCGTCCAGGCGCAGCACGTTGGACACGATCTGCTGTTCGCTCTGGTGGAACACGCCCGCTTCCGCGCCCTGGCCCATCAGCACCTTGATCTCCTCGTCGGTGATCGGCGGCTCGCCGGTGCGGCGCGCACCGGCGATGCGCAGGATGGCGTTGCTGGTGACCGACAGCACCCACACCAGCGGACGCGCGACGCGCGCCAGCAGCACCATGGGCCGCGAAATGAGCGAGGCGATGCCTTCCGGCGCCAGCAGCGCCAGCCGTTTCGGCACCAGTTCGCCGACCACGACCGAGAAATAGGTGATGCCGACCACCACGACGGACAGCGCCATCGTGCGTGCATAGGGCTCGATCAGCGGGAATCCCGACAGCCAGGCGGCCAGCGGATCGGCCAGCACCGTTTCGCCCATGGCGCCGCTCAGGATGCCGATCGACGTGATGCCGACCTGTATCGTCGACAGGAAATTCGAAGGGTCGTCGTGCAGCCGCATGGCGGCCTGCGCCCCCTTGTTGCCGTCCTCGGCAAGACCGATCAGGCGCGCCTTGCGCGACGACACGACGGCGATCTCGGACATCGCGAAGACGCCGTTGAGGAGGATGAGTGCAAACAGTAGCGCTACGTCCATGCTGCAGGCCACCCGCTGTCCGATGCGTGGCTCCGGTGTGAAGGAAGGGCCATTATCCCCCACGGGGCAAACCCCACCCGGCCGGACCCTAGCGGCTGTCCGCGACGAAGCGGTAACCGACGCCTGTTTCGGTCAGCAGATGTGCCGGTCGTGCCGGGTCGGCTTCGAGCTTGCGCCGCAGATGGCCCATGTAGATGCGCAGGTAGTGGCCGTGCTCGACGCTGTTCGGGCCCCACACCTCGCGTAGCAGCTGGCGGTGCGTCAGCACCTGGCCTTCGTGCGCCGCCAGCGTGGCGAGCAGCCGGTACTCGACCGGCGTCAGGTGCACCGGCTCGCCGGCGCGCGTGATCAGGCGGCGTGCCAGATCGAGTTCGCAGTCGCCGAAGCGCAGCGGGCCTGCGGCATCGGCCGGCGTGCCGCGGCGGCGGCGCAGCGCGACGCGCACGCGCGCCATCAGTTCGCCGACCGAGAACGGTTTGATCAGGTAGTCGTCGGCGCCGGCGTCGAGCGCGGCAATCTTGTCGTCGTCGCCGGCGCGCGCCGACAGCACGATGACCGGCACGCTGCTCCAGCCGCGCAGGTCGCGTATCAGGTCGACGCCGTCGCCGTCGGGCAGGCCGAGGTCGAGCACCAGCAGATCCGGCTTGCGCGTGCCGGCCTCGATCAGGCCGCGCTGAAGTCCATCGGACTCGAATACCTGATGCCCGGCCTCTTCCAGCGCCTGGCGCACGAAACGGCGTATCGCCGCATCGTCTTCGACGATCAGTACGCGGGACACCGGGGGCTGCAGACTGCTCATGCCGCACAGTCTGCCGCAGACGGCAGATCGTTGCCCGCCGGCGCGTCGCGGTGCGGCAGGGTCCAGCGGAACACGGCGCCGTGGGCCGGCGGCGGCCGGTTGGCGGCGCCGATGTCGCCGCCGTGCGCACGCACGATGGCGCGGCAGATCGCCAGTCCGAGACCGACGCCCGGCGTGCTCGACTCGGCTTCGCCGCGCGTGAACTTGCGGAACAGGTTTTCCGGATCGCCGGCCGGCAGGCCCGGGCCGTCGTCGCTCACCTCGACCGCGATCGCGTCGCCGTCGCGCGCGGCGGAGATGCGTATCGTCGTACCGGCCGGCGTGTACTTCGCGGCGTTCTCCAGCAGATTGACCAGCACGCGTTCGAGCAGCACGGCGTCGCCGTACAGCAGCGGCAGATCGGACGGCAGATCGACGCGCACCACGTGTCGTGCCAGCGCTCCCTCGATGGCGCGGATCGCACTGCCCGCCAGTTCTTCCAGCGACTGCCAGTCGTGGCGCAGCGCCACTGCGCCAGCCTGCAGCCGCGCCATGTCGAGCAGGTTGTTCACCAGCTGTGCGGTGCGCCGCGCCTGTTCGACGATGGCGGCGATGGCCGGGCCGTGGGCGGAGCCTTCGCGCGCCAGCGCGCCGGACAGGTTCTCCGACATGCCGATCAGCGCGGTCAGCGGCGTGCGCAGATCGTGCGACAGTGCCGCCAGCAGCGAATTGCGCAAGCGTTCGGATTCCATCGACAGCAGTGTGTCCTGCGCGACGGCGACGAAGTGCACGCGCTCGATGGCGATGGCGACCAGCGCGGCATAGGTGTCGAGCAGCTGGCGCTGTTCCGGAATCATCAGCAGCCGCGCGTGCGCAGGCTTCACGGCGATCACGCCGCGCGTGCGCATCGGCGCCTGCAGCGGCAGGTAGAGCGCCGGCGCACCGGGCAGTGTGCCGGTGCCGGCGCCGGCCGGTTCGCTGTGGTCGTAGGCCCACTGCGCCAGACCGGCGTCGGGCGCGAAACGGTCGTTGTCGGGCGAGGCCGGTGCCAGTCGTTCGGCGGCGTCCGGCAGCAGCAGCGCGGCGTGGCCGCGGAAGGCGCGCTCGACCGCGCGTTCGCCGATCTCGGCCACCTGTTCCAGCGTCAGCGCGCGCCCGAGATCGCGTGCCATTTCGAACAGGCTGCGCGCGCGGTCCTCGCGGTAGCGGGCGACGCGCGCCTGGTACTGCAGCGAGGCGGTGAGCTGACCGATGACCAGACCGACCGCCATCATGACGGCGAAGGTGATCAGGTACTCGGCGTCGCTGACCGAGAAGGTGAAGCGCGGCGGCACGAAGAAGAAATCGAAGGCCAGCACGTTCAGTACGGCCGACGCCAGCGCCGCCCGGCGACCGTGGCGTACGGCGATGGCGACCACGGCCAGCATGAACAGCATGACGATGTTGGCGAGGTCGAAGTAGGGCGCCAGCGGCGTCGCCAGCACCGTCACCGCGGCGCACGAGGCACCGGCCCACAGATAGCCGCGCAGCGAGCGCGCGACCGCCTCGCCGTCCTCGTCCTCGGCGGGCGATGTCGGTGACGGGAGCGGGCGGCCGTCGTCGCGTCGCGCGATCACCATGAATTCGATTTCCGGCGCCAGCGCCGCCACCCGTTCGCCGAAATGGCTGCGGCCGGTGGCGCGCTGCCATAGCGTGCCGATCCTGCCGCGCAGCGAATAGCCGGTCACCAGGGTGCCGAGATTGTGTTCGCGCGCGTAGGCCACGGCGGCCACGGCGGCGTCCTGCGCGGTCAGCGTGGCGGTGGTCGCGCCCAGCGACTCTGCCAGCTTGAGCGTGGCCAGTATCGCGCGGCGGCGTGCTTCGGGCAGACGCTGCAGCGCCGGCGTCTCGATGTAGATGGCATGCCACGGTGCGTCGGCCTGTGCCGCCCGGCGGGCGGCCGCGCGCACCAGCCGTTCGGCCCCGGCGTCCGGGCCGACGCAGGCGAGCAGCGCATCGCTCACCTGCCACACCGCGCGGCTGGCCTGCGCAACGTGTTCGCGCCGGTAGCTGCGCACGTCCTCTTCGACCCGCTCGGCCGTGCGGCGCAGCGCCAGTTCGCGCAGCGCCATCAGATTGCCCTTGCGGAAGAAATTCTTCACCGCGCGCTCGGCCTGCTCCGGCAGATACACCTTGCCTTCGCGCAGCCGGCGCAGCAGGTCGTCGGTTGGCAGGTCGACCAGCACCACCTCGGAGGCGGAATCGAACACGTGGTCGGGCACCGTTTCGCGCACGCGGATGCCGGTGATGCCGCCGACCACGTCGTTCAGGCTTTCGATGTGCTGCACGTTCACCGTGGTCCATACGTCGATGCCGGCGTCGAGCAGTTCGTCGATGTCCTGCCAGCGCTTCGGGTGACGCGAGCCGGGCGCGTTGCTGTGCGCCAGTTCGTCGACCAGCAGCACGGCCGGCCGGCGGGCCAGCGCGCCGTCGAGATCGAATTCCTCCAGCGTGCGCCCTTGCACCGTCAGCGCGCGGCGCGGCAGCCGTTCCAGCCCCTGCAGCTGCTGCGCGGTTTCGCTGCGGCCGTGCGTCTCGACGATGCCGACCACGACGTCGCCCTGCTGCTCGCGCAGGCGCTGCGCGGCATCGAGCATGGCCCAGGTCTTGCCGACGCCGGCCGACGAGCCGAAGTAGATCTTCAGCCGGCCGCGCGCGGCGCGCGCCTCCGCCGCCTGTGCGGCGGCGAGCAGGGCGTCCGGGTCGGGCCGTATCGGTTCGTCGGTCATCGTCGCAGTCTAGCGCCCGGAACGCCGGCCGCTGCGCACGACCAGCCACCCGACCAGCGCCAGCGGCGCGGCGATGGCCAGCAGACCGAGCAGCAGCACGAGGAGGTCGTGGTCCATGCTCAGCGCAGCGCGTCGAGCGCGCGGTTCAGTGCCAGCACGTTCACCCGCGGCTCGCCGACGAAGCCCAGCCACGGATGCCGGGCATGGCGCTCGATCAGCGCCTCGACCGCAGCCGGGGCGACGCCGCGGGCACGCGCCACGCGCGCCGCCTGGTAGCGGGCAGCGGCGAGGCTGATGTCGGGGTCCAGGCCGCTGGCCGACGCGGTGACCAGATCGACCGGTACCGGCGCGCGGTTGTCCGGGTCGGCCGCCCGCAGCGCGGCGATGCGCTGTGCCGCCGCGTCCACCAGCACGCGGTTGTTTGCGCCCAGATTGTTGCCGCCGGAGGCCGCGCCGTTGTAGGGCTGCGTTGCCGTGGCCGACGGGCGCGACCAGAAGTGGCCGGGCGACGAGAAGGGCTGACCGATCAGCGCCGAGCCGGTCAGCTGTTCGCCGTCGCGGATCAGCGATCCGGCGGCGCGTTCGGGGAACAGCGTCTGCGCCAGCGCGGTGACCAGCAGCGGGTAGGCGAGGCCGGTCAGTGCGGACAGCAGCAGGAAGAGCGACAGCGCGGGGCGCAGGGCGTGCAGTGCGGCGTTCATGACAGGACTCCGTGTTCAGGTGAGGTGCAGCGCGGTGAGCAGCACGTCGATGAGCTTGATGCCGACGAAGGGCACGACGAAACCGCCCAGGCCGTACAGCAGACCGTTGCGACGCAGCAGCGCGGCGGTGCCGAGCGCGCGGTACCGCACGCCGCGCAGCGCCAGCGGGATCAGTGCGACGATGATGAGCGCATTGAAGATGACGGCCGACAGGATGGCCGACTCGCCCGACGCGAGATGCATCACGTTCAGCACACCCAGCTGCGGATAGGTGGCGGCGAACGCGGCCGGCAGAATGGCGAAGTACTTGGCGACGTCGTTCGAAATGCTGAAGGTGGTCAGCGCGCCACGCGTCATCAGCATCTGCTTGCCGATCTCGACCACCTCGATCAGCTTGGTCGGATTGCTGTCGAGGTCGACCATGTTGCCGGCCTCCTTCGCCGCCTGCGTGCCGCTGTTCATCGCCACCGCGACGTCGGCCTGCGCCAGCGCCGGCGCGTCGTTGGTACCGTCGCCGGTCATCGCCACCATGCGGCCTTCGGCCTGGTAACGGCGGATCAGCGCCAGCTTGGCTTCCGGCGTCGCTTCGGCCAGCACGTCGTCGACGCCGGCTTCGGCAGCGATGGCGGCGGCGGTGAGCCGGTTGTCGCCGGTGATCATGACGGTGCGTATGCCCATGCGCCGCAGTTCGACGAAGCGCTCGCGGATGCCGCCCTTGACGATGTCCTTCAGTTCGACCACGCCGAGCACGCGCTCGCCGTCGGCCACCACCAGCGGCGTGCTGCCGCGTCGGGCGGCGTCCTCGACGATGCGCACCAGTTCGGGCGCGAATTGCCCGCCCAGCGATTCGACATGCTGACGCACCGTTTCGGCCGCGCCCTTGCGGATCTGCCGGCCTTCCCAGTTCACGCCGCTCATGCGGGTCTGCGCGGTGAAGGGCACGAAGGCGGCGTCGTGCGACAGCAGCTGGCGTTCGCGCAGCGCGAACTTCTGTTTGGCGAGCACGACGATGCTGCGTCCTTCCGGCGTTTCGTCGGCCAGCGAGGCGAGTTGAGCGGCGTCGGCCAGTTCGCGTTCGCTCACGCCGGGTGCCGGCAGGAAGGCGGCGGCCTGGCGGTTGCCCAGCGTGATAGTGCCGGTCTTGTCGAGCAGCAGCACGTCGACGTCGCCGGCCGCCTCGACCGCGCGGCCCGAGGTGGCGATCACGTTGGCGCCCAGCATGCGGCTCATGCCGGCCACGCCGATGGCCGACAGCAGGCCACCTATCGTGGTCGGGATCAGGCATACCAGCAGCGCCACCAGCGCGGTCACGGTCACCGGCACGCCCTGCTGCGTGGCCTGCACCGCGAACAGCGAGAACGGCAGCAGCGTCACGGTGGCCATCAGGAATGCCAGCGTCAACGCGATGAGCAGGATGGTCAGCGCGACTTCGTTCGGCGTCTTGCGCCGCTTCGCACCCTCGACCATGGCGATCATGCGGTCGAGGAAGCTGTCGCCCGGATTGACCGTGCAGCGCACGACGACCCAGTCCGACAGCACGCGGGTGCCGCCGGTGACCGACGAGAAATCGCCGCCGGCCTCGCGGATGACCGGCGCCGACTCGCCGGTGATGGCGCTTTCGTCCACCGAGGCCACGCCTTCGATCACCTCGCCGTCGCAGGGCATGGTGTCGCCGGCTTCGACCAGCAGCACGTCGCCGATGCGCAGCGCGCCGGTATCGACGGCGTCCCAGCGCTCGCCCTGGCGCGGCGCACGCAGCTTCTTCGCCGTGCCGCGCTTCTGCAGGCTGCGCAGGCTGGCCGCCTGCGCCTTGCTGCGACCTTCGGCCAGCGCCTCGGCGAAATTGGCGAACAGCACGGTGAACCACAGCCACAGCGCATTGGCGCCGATGAACCAGGCCGGCGCCTCGCCCTGACCGGTCAGCGCCTGCAGCCACAGCGCGCTGATCAGCATGGCGCACAGCCAGACCACGAACATGACCGGATTGCGCCACTGCGCAGCCGGATTGAGCTTGATGAAGGCATCGCGCACCGCGCCGCGCAGCAGCGCGGGATCAAGCAGACCGGCAGCCGGGCGCGAAGGATGAAAGGTGTGGGTCATGATCCTGAAAACCTCAGCGATACAGGTTGATGTGCTCGACCACCGGGCCGAGCGCCAGCGCGGGCAGGTAGGTGAGCGCGCCGACCAGCAGCACGGTCAGCACCAGCAGCACGACGAACATCGGTCCGTGCGTCGGCATTGCGGCGTCCTGCGCGGCGGCGGGATCGCGCACGGCGCGGGTGCGGGCGGCCAGTGCGCCGGCCAGTGCCAGTACCGGCACGATGACGGCGAAGCGGCCGAGCGCCATCGCGATCGCCAGCGTCAGGTTGTAGAAGGGGGTGTTGGCCGACAGCCCGGCGAAGGCGCTGCCGTTGTTGTTGGCGGCCGACGAGAAGGCGTACAGCACTTCGGAGAAGCCGGCCGCGGCCGGATTCAGCAGGCCGGCGCGACCGGTCTCGCTGCTCACCGCGAGCGCGGTGCCCGACAGCACCAGCAGCGGCGTGACCAGGATGGCGACGGCCACCCATTTCATTTCCGCCGGTTCGATCTTCTTGCCCAGGTAGGCCGGTGTGCGCCCGGTCATCAGCCCGGCGACGAACACCGCCAGCACGGCGAACAGCAGCATGCCGTACAGCCCCGAGCCGACGCCGCCGAACACCACCTCGCCGAGCTGCATCAGCAGCATCGTGATGCCGCCGGCCAGCGGCGTCAGCGACGCGTGCATCGCGTTCACCGCACCGCAGGACGCCGCCGTCGTGATCGCTGCGAACAGTGCGCTGGCGGCGACGCCGAAGCGCACCTCCTTGCCTTCCATATTGCCGCCGGCCTGCAGCGCACTGGCGGCCTGGTCCACCCCGATCGCGGCCAGATGCGGGTTGCCTGCCTGCTCCAGCGACATGATGCCGATCACCGCGGCAACGAACAGCACGGTCATCGCGGCCAGCAGCGCCCAGCCCTGACGGCGGTCGCCGACCAGGCGACCGAAGGCCATGCACAGCCCGGCCGGAATTGCGAAGATGGCCAGCATCTGCAGCACATTGGTCCACGCCGTCGGGTTCTCGAAGGGGTGGGCCGAATTGGCGTTCATGAAACCGCCACCGTTGGTGCCCAGCATCTTGATGGCCTCCTGCGAGGCGACCGGCCCCATGGCCAGCGTCTGCGTGCCGACCGTACCCGCATCGGCATGCAGCGGCTCGAGCAGCGTGACCGTCAGGTCGGGCGACAGGTTCTGGATCACGCCCTGCGCCGCGAACGCCAGCGCCAGCAAGAAGGACAGCGGCAGCAGCAGCCACAGCGTGATGCGCAGAAGGTCGACCCAGAAATTGCCGATGCCGCCCGCACCGCTGCGTGCGAAGCCGCGCATCAGCGCGAAGGCGACCGCGATGCCGGTGGCCGCGGACAGGAAGTTCTGCACCGTCAGGCCCAGCATCTGGGTCAGGTGGCTCATCGTCGACTCGCCGCCGTAGCCCTGCCAGTTGGTGTTGGTGACGAAGCTCACTGCGGTGTTGAGCGCCGAATCCCAGGTCGGCGCGGCGAACTGCTGCGGATTCAGCGGCAGCCCGGGCTGCAGCCGCTGCAGTGCGTACAGCGCGATCACGCCGATCAGGTTGAACAGCAGCAGCGCGCCGGCGTAACCACGCCAGCCCTGCTCCTCACCGCTCACGCCACAGGCGCGCAGCAGCGACGCCTCGATGCCGGCCAGCGGTCGCGGCGCCCGTTCCGACACCAGGGCCAGCCAGCGACCCAGCGGCAGCGCGATCAGCCAGACGGCCAGCACGAAGCCGCCCAGCAGCATCCACATCTGGGCGGTCATCACAGATCCTCCGCGCGCCACAGCGCCCACAGCAGATAGACGAACAGCGCCGCGGCCAGCGCGGCGCAGATTCCGTACAGCGTTCCCATCATGATTCCTCCGCAGACGATGTGCGAAGACTAGGCGGGCACGTGCAAAGACTGTCTATAAATCGTGGGCGCCGCTGTATACGCGGCGTAAACGTGCCGGCCGCGCAGACTTCGGCAGCGAAGGATCAGGGCGTGAAGAAATAGCGCGTGAGGTGGAAGAACACCGGTGCGGCGAAGCTGACCGAATCCATGCGGTCCATCATGCCGCCGTGGCCCTGGATCATGCTGCCCCAGTCCTTCGCGCCCAGGCTGCGCTTGACCGCCGACAGCACGAGCCCGCCGAGGAAACCCATCACGACGATGGCGGCCGACATGCCGGCCGCCTGCAGCGGCGTGAAGGGCGTGATCCACCACATCGCGGCACCGATCGCGGTGGCCGACAGCGCGCCGCCGACGAAACCTTCCACCGTCTTCGACGGGCTCACCACCGGCGCGATCTTCGTCTTGCCGAACAGCTTGCCGAACACGTACTGCAGCACGTCGCTCAGCTGCACGACGAGCAGCAGGTAGAACAGCAGCAGCGCGTTCTGGCCGGCGTAGTCCGGAATGTCGAGCAGCAGCAGCGCCGGCACGTGGCTGATGCAGTAGATGGTCAGCATGACGCCCCACTGGATCTTGGCCGCGCGTTCGAGGAAGTGTTCGACGTCCTGCGCCAGCACCGACAGCGAGGGCAGAAGCAGGAAGCCGTAGACCGGGATCAGGATGGAGAACAGCGCGTACCACTCGTCGGCGATCAGCGCGTACTGCAGCGGGATCGCGATGAAGAAGGACACCGACAGCGCGCGGTGGTCGCCAGGCCGGGTCGGCGTGAGCGTCATGAATTCGCGCAGCGCGAACCACGATATGAGCGCGAACATGACGATGGTGGCCATCTTGCCGAGCATGAAGGCGACCGCGAACACGGCCACCATGATCCACCAGGCCTTGATGCGCGCATTGAGGTTGTCGACGACGTCACGTCCGCTGTCGCCCTGCACCCGGCGCGACAGCATCCAGCCGATGAAGGAGGACAGCAGCAGCACGGCACCGATGCCGCCCATCAGCCAGTAGAACTTGTCCTGTGCGCTCATTCCGTTTCCTTTTTGTTGTCGCGCGGCCGTTCAGGCCAGATCGATCACCGCCTGCCGGGCGCGCTCGAGAAAGTCCGCCTTGTCTTCGCCCGCGATGCGCGCCAGCGGCGCACCGAAGCGCACCGTGCAGATCAGCGGCACCGGGAAGAAGGTGCCCTTGGGCATGCAGCGATGCAGGTTCTCCAGGTACACGGGCACCAGCTCGACGTCGGGGAAGCGCTCGGCCAGATGGAACAGTCCGGCCTTGAACGGCCCCGGCAGCGGCTGCAGGTTGCGCGTGCCTTCCGGAAAGAGGATCAGCGAATCGCCGGCGGCGAGCGCCTCGGTCAGCGGTGCCAGCGGGTCTTTCGTTGCCTCGCTGCGCTGGCGTTCGATGAACACCGCGTTCAGCCCGCGCACCGCGACGCAGCGGCGCACTGCGTCGGTGTTCCAGTAGTCGGCGGCCGCCACCGGCCGCGTGTGCCGGCGCAGATCGCGCGGCAGCGCCGACCACAGCGCCAGCGTGTCGATATGACTGGAGTGGTTGGCGAAGTAGATGCGCTGCGCCGGCGACGGCGCGCTGCCCTGCCAGCGCGGCGCTGCGCCCACCAGCGCGCGGGTGATTCCGATCAGCAGCGCGGAAATCAGCATGACGGCCCCGCCGCGGTGAGCTGACGCGCGATGCCTTGCGTGCGCGTGACGCAGGTGATCACCGAACCGGCGGCGATGACCACGCAGGCCGCCTGCAGCGCCCAGTGACTTCCGGCCCAGGCCAGTTCGCCGGCGCCGATCAGGCAGGCCGCGGTCATCACGGCCATGCGGTGCTGCTTGGCCATCGGCCCGCGGAAGCTCTGCGCCAGACCGAGCGCGCCGCCGAACACCCGCACATAGGCGGTCAGCGCCGCCGTCAGCGCGCCGAACCAGCCCAGCGCTGGCGAGCCGACGGCGTAACCGAGTGCGACGATGAGCAGCGAGTCGGCGACGCGATCCGGAAATTCGTTGTACAGCGCACCCAGCGCCGACTTCTTGCCGCCCTCGACCGCCACCATGCCATCCAGCAGATTGCAGATCAGCCGCCCCTGTATCGCCAGCGCGCAGCCGATCAGCCCGGAGGGTGTTGGCCTCCACAGCAACAGCGCCGCACCGGCCGCGGCGAACAGGATGCTGACGACGGAAATCTGGTTTGGCGTCACGTCGGTGCGCGCCAGCCAGGCCGCGCTGCGCTGCGCCCAGCCGGCCGAGCGGGCGGCAATCGGACGGCGGTTTTCGTCCGCGTCGTCTTTCGGACGGCGGTTTTCGTCCGTATCGTCTTTCGGACGACGTTTCTCGTCCGCGTCGTCGTTCACTTGAGGCTGGTCGTCCGCATCGTTCATGTTCTTGGGCTCCGCACGGGTGGTGGGATACGGCGCTGGCATTCTGCCCGGAATGAACGCCGGCGTCATGGGTGGGCCGTCGCCTGCGCTTACGTCGCGTCGATGTAAGCATCGGACACCTTACCCGGTCTTCTGCGGTATCGATCTGGGACGCGGCGCCGGCGGAACCCCGCCCGGCGCTCCGGCGTCCGAAAGTCAGTCCCGTACAGGGACGACACCGTGGAGGACACACCATGAACCGCCGCCAACTGCTCGGCCTGCTTGCGCTGCACGGCCTGGGCTTCGCCGCCCTGCCGCTGCGCGCCGACGCGCCGGCGTCGCTGAAACTGAGCGACGCCGAATGGAAGAAGCGCCTGACACCGGCGCAGTACGCCGTACTGCGCGAAGAAGACACCGAGCGCCCGGGCAGCAGCCCGCTCAATGCCGAGAAGCGCCGCGGCACCTACCACTGCGCCGGCTGCGACCTCGCGCTGTTCTCGTCGGACGCCAAGTACGAAAGCGGCACCGGCTGGCCCAGCTTCCACACCGCGTTGCCGGGCGCAGTCGGCACGAAGACCGACTACAAGCTCATCCTGCCGCGCACGGAATACCACTGCGCGCGCTGCGGCGGCCATCAGGGCCACCTGTTCAACGACGGGCCGGCGCCGACCGGCAAGCGCTACTGCAACAACGGCGTGGCGCTGCGCTTCGCGCCGGCGGCGGCATGAACACCCTGCGCACGTTGGCCGGATTCGTTGCGTTGCTGGCGCTGAGCGGTGGCGCAATGGCGCAGACCACCGCCCGCGCCACCTTCGCCGGCGGTTGTTTCTGGTGCGTCGAAGCCGATTTCGACAAGGTCGACGGCGTGCTCAAGACCACCTCCGGCTACACCGGCGGAAAGACCGCGAATCCGAGCTACGAAGAGGTGTCGTCGCATGCCACCGGCCACGCCGAGGCGGTGCAGATCGAGTACGACCCGGCGAAGGTGAGTTACGACAGGCTGCTCGACGTGTTCTGGCACAGCATCGACCCGACAGTGAAGAACCGGCAGTTCTGCGACATCGGCACGCCCTACCGCACCGCCATCTTCGCCCACGATGCCGCCCAGCTCGACGCCGCCCGGCGCTCGCTTGCCGCGCTGGAAAAGAGCAAGCCGTTCAAGGCGCCCATCGTGACCGAGATCCACATGGCGGACACCTTCTACCCGGCCGAGGACTACCATCAGGACTACTATCGCAAGAATCCGGCCCGCTATAACTACTACCGCTGGAGCTGCGGCCGGGACGCGCGCCTGCGCGAACTGTGGGGTGTGAAGTAGGCGGCTGCTCCTCCAGGAGGTGCCGTCGACCTGCCGCCTGGGCCTGGGTCGGGACTCTGTGGGAGGGGTCTTCTGACCCCGACTGCGGCCTGTATCGGAGCCGGCGGACTGTGACGGCCGCGTCGCGGCCAAGGCCGCTCCCACAAGAATCCTGTGCGATCAGTGGCTGGAGCCGGATTCTGTGGGAGGGGTCTTGACCCCGACAACAGCCTGAATCGAAGTCTGAGGACTGCAACGGCCGTGTCGCGGCCAAGGCCGCTCCCGCAGGGACATGCCTGATCAGCCGACGTGGCCGTTTTTGTGGGAGCGAGCTTGCTCGCGATGCAGTTGGCAGCGGCTGTCAGCCCGGCGCCTTGCTGTCGTCGAAGCAGGGGCCGAAGCCGCGGACTTCGACCGTGGCCCAGGCGGCGGCGGGGCAGGCGAGTGCGATGTCCAGCGCCTGCTGCCGGTCGTCGGTGGCCAGCATGAAGAAGCCACCGATCATTTCCTTCGCTTCGGCAAACGGGCCGTCGACCACCTGCGTGCGGCCGTCGCGAACCTGTACGCGCGTCGACTCGACGCGCAGCGATTCCGACCCCATCAGCAGGCCGCGCGCGGCGAGGCCTTCGCCGAAAGCCACCATCTGTGCATAGAGGTCGCGGCCTTCGGCTTCGGTACGGGTGGCGCGCTGGCCGACCGGTTCGATGATGAGCAGCATGTGCGGCATTCAGGTCTCCTTGGTGACGCTTTCGGGGCAGGGGTTCGCGCTGGCGGCGAGCAGTTCTTCGGGGCTCACGTCGCGCACATGGGTGGCGATCGCCCAGACATGACCGTTCGGGTCGATCACCCGGCCATAGCGGTCGCCCCAGAACATGTCCTCGGGCGCCATCTGCGCGGTCGCACCCGCGGCGACCGCCTGCGCGAACAGCGCGTCGACATCGGGCACCTGCAGGTGCAGTACGACCGGTGTGCCGCCGTAGCTGTTCGGGTCGCGCATGAACCATTCCGGGTGGGCGTCGACGATCATGACGACGGAGTCACCGATGCGCACCTGCGCATGCAGGATTCTGCCCTCACTGCCGGGCAGCCGCATCAGTTCCGTCGCGCCGAAGGCGCGCACGTAGAAATCGATGGCGCCTGCCGCGTTGTCGCAGACGAGGTGCGGGGTGACGGTGTGCATGCCCGCGGGCACGGGCTGGGGTGAGGTCATGGCCGGATCTCCTTCGAGGGTGAAGTGAACCGGCACGCACCGGTCCTGCCCGGTCGACGAAGCAGCCGGCGCGAAATCGACAGCGCGCCCGATGAATGTCCGCCTGCTTCAGCGCGTGCGCTGCAGATCCTCGCGCAACAGACCTTCGAACTCGTCGGCCGGCAGCGGCCGCGCGAACAGGTAGCCCTGGAAGAACTGACAGCCGTTGCCGGCCAGCGCATTGCGCTCGTCTTCCGTTTCCACGCCTTCGGCGATCACCTTGACACCCAGCGCCGAGGCCAGCGCGACCACCGCGCGGACGATGGCCAGATTGCCCTCGCTGGCTGGCAGGTTGCGCACGAAGGATCGGTCTATCTTCAGTTCGTTGATCGGCAGGCTCTGCAGATAGGCCAGCGACGAGTAGCCGGTGCCGAAGTCGTCGATCGAGAAGCGGATGCCGCGTGCGCGCAGCCGCTGCATCACGTCGATCGCGCCATCGACGTCGCCGAGCAGGATGGACTCGGTCAGTTCGAGCACCACCTTGCCCGGCGGCGCGCCGGTGCGGGTGATGGCTTCGAGTACCGAATCGGCGAATTCCGACTGGTAGAGCTGGGCGGCACTGATGTTGATCGCCACCGACAGATGGGCGGTTTCCGGTTTGCGCGCCCAGCGCGCGAGCTGTTCCAGCGCGTCCTCCATCACCTGCAGGCCGAGTGCGGGCATCAGGCCGGCGCGTTCGGCCACCGGTATGAACTGCACCGGCGGGATGAAGCCCTTGTCCGGGTGGCGCCAGCGTGCGAGCGCCTCGGCCGACACGATGCCGCGACCGTTCTCGACCTGCGCCTGGTAGTGCACGCAGAACTGCCGCGTCGCCAGCCCGGTGCGTATTTCGTCCTCGAGCCGAAGCCGCGCGGTGACGGTTTCCTGCATGACCGGGTCGAAGAAGTGCAGGCGGTTCTTGCCGCGCTGCTTCGACTCGTACATCGACAGGTCGGCGCGACGCAGCATTTCGTCGATCGAGTGCGTGCTGCCGCTGAACATCGCGATGCCGATGCTGGCGCTGGTCTGGCGCGTCTGACCGTCAAGTACGTAGGGACGATTGAGTGCGGCCAGCATCGCCTCGGCCACGCGCTCCGCCTGTTGCGCGGCGTCGATCGAGTGCTCCGGCAGGTCGGCCAGCAGCACGACGAATTCGTCGCCGCCGAAGCGCGCAACGGTGTCGGTCTCGCGCACGATGTCGCGCAGCCGGGCACCGGCCTTCTGCAGCAGCAGGTCGCCGTTGTGGTGACCGAGCAGGTCGTTCACGTTCTTGAAGTCGTCGAGGTCGATGAACATCAGCGCGCCGTGGCGCGAGGTGCGCGACGTCGACGCCATCGCCTGACCGAGCCGGTCGGACAGCAGGCGGCGGTTCGGCAGACCGGTCAGTGCGTCGTAGAAGGCGAGCCGGCGTATCTCGTCCTCGGCCGCCTTGCTGAAGGTGATGTCCATGAAGGCGGCGACGTAGTGCGTCACCATGCCGTCGGCGTTGCACACGGCGCTGATCGACAAGCGCTCCGGGTATACCTCGCCGTTGCGTCGCCGGTTCCAGATCTCGCCCTCCCACACGCCGTCGGCGTGCAGCTTGGACCACATGGCGCGGTAGAAGGCGGTGTCGTGCCGGCCGGATGCGAGCAGGCTGGTGCGCTGCCCGATCGCCTCTTCGGCGCTGAATCCGGTGATCGCGGTGAAGGCCTTGTTCACGCGCAGGATGACGCTGTAGGCGTCGGTGATCATCATGCCCTGCTGCGACTCGAAGGCGATGGCGGCGATGCGCTGTTCTTCCTCCAGCCGCACGCGGTCGGTGATGTCGCGCGTCAGCAGCACCACCGCGCGGCGGCCTTCGAAGGGGGCGTCGAGCGCTCTGGCGCGCGCCTCGAAAACGCGTGGACCGCCCTGCGTGTCCAGCGTGTACTCGAGCATCTGCGCGCTGTCGGACTGCAGTGTCCGGCGCACGTAGTCCTGGAACATGGCCGCCTTTTCCGGCGGCAGCACGTCGGTCATCAGCTTGCCGCTCAGCGACTTCGCGTCGGCGACGAGCAGCTTCTCGTCCGGTGCGCGTATCTTCAGATAGCGCCCGTCCTCGTCAAGCACCATCAGCACGTCGGGCACCGCTTCGGTGATCGCCCGCATGCGCGCTTCGCTGTCGCGCAGTGCCTTGCCCGTGCGCTGACGTTCGTCGAGGTCCAGCAGCAGCATGCCGAGCAGCGCGGTGGCCGGCGCCAGCGTGAGCAGATAGGGCAGGGCCAGCATCTCGAACACGCGTTTGGCGGTGTCGCCCGGCAGCCCGAGGAAGAACAGCAGCGCCACGACATGCACCACCACACCGAGGCCGAGGAAGGACAGGAAGCCCGGCGTGACCTTTCCGCTGCGGACCAGCACGCGCATCAGCAGGCCGAGCAGCACCGAAACGGTAATGACGCCGACGCCGACCAGCGCGCCGCCGCCGCCCAGGTGCAGGCGGTAGGCGGCGGCCACGGCGCCGGCGATGGCGCCGACCAACGGGCCGCCAAACAGCGCGGCCATGCTGAGCACGGCGGAACGACCGTCGAAGATGACGCCGGGGGTGAGGGTGATCGGCATCATCATGCCGACCACGCACATGACGCCGAAGATCAGTCCCGAGCCGATCGCCCGGGCGGCGTGGCGCTCACCCCAGAAGCGGGCGTTGAAGCCCTGCAGCAGGCTGAGCGCCAGGATCAGTGCAGTGGCCTTTATGAGGTCTAGTGCCATTCTCTCTATTTGAAATGCGGGCTGCGGGGCCATCCGGCGAGGCGCCGGACGAGTGGTGCATTTCAGCCATTCTCGCGCAACCAGGCTTCGAAGTGTTCGGCCGGCAGCGGGCGCGAGAACAGGTAGCCCTGTGCATAGTCGCACTGCGCGGCACGCAGCAGATCGAGCTGGTGGATGGTTTCGACGCCCTCGGCGATCACTTGCATGCCGAGCTTGTGCGCCATCACGATCATTGCCTCGCACAGCGCGAGCTCGCTGGAGTCGCGCGACAGGCCGCGCACGAAGGACTGATCGATCTTCAGGTAATCGATGTCGAACTTCTTCAGGTAGGACAGCGAGGAATAGCCGGTGCCGAAGTCGTCGAGCGACACCTGGACGCCTGCGTCGCGCATCGCGTAAAGGCATTCCAGCGCGGGTTCGTCGGCCTCGACCAGCATGCCCTCGGTGATTTCGATCGCCACCAGGCTGCCCGGCGCATCGAGCGTGCGCAGCAGCTCGACCACACCGGGATAGTCGCCGTTTCGATTGCGCAGCTGCAGCGGCGAATGGTTGATGCTGATCTGCACGGTGTCGCCGAGGCGCTGCTGCAGATGGCGCGCGAAACCGACCGCGGTGCGCGTGATCCAGTCGCCCATCGGCAGGATGAGACCGGTCTCTTCGGCGATCGGTATGAATTCGGTCGGCGACACGTGGCCGCGTTCGGGGTGCTGCCAGCGCATCAGTGCTTCGGCCTTGCGCACGCGGCCGGTCGCGATTTCGACGATGGGCTGATAGACCAGGTGGAACTGGCCGGTGGTCAGCGCGGTGTGCATGTCCGACACCAGGCGCAGACGGCGTTCGGAACTGGCCTGCATCGACGGCGTGAAATAGCTCATCCGGTTGCGTCCGGCGCGCTTGGCGTCGTACATCGCCTGATCGGCCTGCTTCAGCAGATCCTCCTGGCTCTGCGCGCTGTCCGGATACAGCGTGATGCCGATCGAAGCCGACACATAGACCAGTTCGTTGAACAGCTGGAAAGGCTGGTGCAGTGCGCTCAGTATCTTTCCGGCGATCTGCTCGACGACGTCCGGGTGCTCCAGCCCGCCCAGCACCACCGCGAATTCGTCGCCGCCGAAACGGGCGACCGCGTCGGTGTCGCGCATGCAGCCGGTGATGCGCTGCGCAGCCTGCTGCAGCAGGCTGTCGCCGGCCGGGTGGCCCAGCGTGTCGTTCACCTCCTTGAAGCGGTCGAGGTCGATGAACAGCACCGCCAGCTGACGACCGCTGCGCTGGCTCAGTCGCATTTCCTGGCGCAGGTGATGCAGCAGCAGGTGACGGTTGGGCAGATTGGTCAGCGCGTCGTAGTTGGCCTGCTTCCAGATGGTCTGTTCGTTGATCTTCTTGTCGCTGATGTCGCGCACGATGCCGAGCACGGCGGGCTCGTCGCGATAGGTGAAACGCGAGGCGATCAGCTCGATCCACAGCGGCCGGTCGCCGTCGCGGTTCAGCAACTGCACCTCGTAGCGACGTTGCGGTTCCGGCCCGGAACCGATGCGGCGCTCGTAGCGCTCGCTCCACAGTTCGAGGAAGTCGGGGTGCAATACGTCGGCAAAATGCAGGCCGGTGAATTCCTCGACGGTATAGCCCAGCATGCGTGGCAGGGCCGGGTTGACGAAGACGAAGCGGTGCTCCTGCGCAACGAAAACGCCGTCGGCCATCGCGTCGAGCAGCGCGCGCTGGGTGGCTTCGGCGCGCTCGAGTTCGGTCTGTACGCGGCGACGTTCGGTGATGTCGGTATGGGTGCCCACCATGCGCAGGGGCCGACCGTCGGCATCGCTGCTGACCACCTTGCCGCGGTCCAGTATCCACTTGTATTCGCCGTTGCGGCAGAGCATGCGATGTTCGTTGCGGTAGCCCGGCGTGCGGCCGTCGAGGTGGGCCTGCACGTCGGCCATCACCCGCGGCAGGTCGTCCGGGTGTACCCGTTCCGACCATTCGGACAGCGCGTTGCCGATGTCCTGTTCCTCGTAGCCCAGCATGGTTTTCCAGCGCGGGCTGAAGAACACGGTGCCGTCCTGGATGTTCCAGTCCCACACGCCGTCGCCGGCACCTTCCAGCGCGAACTTCCAGCGCAGCTTGTTGGCCAGCAGGTCACGTTCGGTGCGCTTCTGCTGACTGAGGTCGCGCCAGGTGGTGATGAACACCTCGCGGCCGTCGATGGCGATGGTGGTCAGCAGCACCTCGATCACGACCTCGCTGCGATACGGGCTGCAGATGGTCCACTCGAAGCGGTGGCTGCCTTCGCGCCGCGCGATGTCCATCATTTCGCGCGCCTTGTCGTCGGACGCACGGCCATCCGGCTGGTGCGCCGGCGAGATGTCGGCCGGACGCAGCGCGATCACCTCCTCGCGGGCCGGGAAGTTCAGCATGCGCATCGCCGCCGGGTTCCAGTCGGTGAACACGCCCGACTCGACGTCGAGCAGCAGCATCGGGTCCGGTATGCGCTCGAACAGCAGGCGGAATCGCCGGTCGCCCTCCACCTGCCCGTGTGCAGGCCGTTCTGAATAGGTGGAGTTCGATGGATGCGGGGTTGAAGTCAAGGTTCTGCTGCTCATCGGGATTGCCAAAAGGCCCGCCGTGCTCACATCGGCGGCGCTCGCATCAGATATCGGCGCGCCGCCGGCGGACTGTACTTGTGCATTGCAAAAAATGTTTTCTTTCATGAGGATGGCGAGTGCCCTGCGCACCGGACGGATACGGTGCGAGGGTGCCCGGCGCCGGTATCATGGCGCCTCTCTCAGCGGCTGCAGGCATACGAACCGGACGTCGTCGTGCCTGCGTCCACCACACGTCTCGCACCCGTCCACGTCAAGGATTCCGTCCCGCCATGAGCGCCCGTCCCGAGATCGCCTTCGTCACCTGCGCCGACATGCCCAAGCCCGACAGCGACGCCGAACTGCTGATGGCCGCCTGCGGCGTCCCGGTCGATCTGGTCGCGTGGGACGCCGACGTCGACTGGTCGGCCTATCGCTGCGTGCTGCTGCGTTCGCCCTGGGACTACCACACGCGCCTGCCCGAATTCCTCGCCTGGGCACGGCGGGTCGAGCGCTGCAGCCGGCTGCTCAATCCGCTGCCGGTGATCGAGTGGAACAGCCACAAGCGCTACCTGTTCGACCTCGCGGCGCGCGGCGTGGACATCGTGCCGACACGCTTCATCGAGCGGCGCAGTGCAGAGGTCGCGCAGGTTCTGGCTGAATTCGGCAGCGGCGAGGTGGTGGTGAAGCCAGCGGTGTCGATAGGCGCTTTCGGAGCCTTCCGTGGCGCCGCCGACAGTGCCGCCTGCGCCGATCACCTGCGCGCGCTGGCGGCCGAGGGCGACGTGCTGCTGCAGCCCTTCGTGCCGGGCATCGCCGATGGCGAGGTGTCGCTCATCTTCTTCGGCGGCCGCTATTCGCACGCGGTGCGCAAGGTGCCGCAGGCCGGCGACTACCGTTGCCAGGACATCTGGGGCGGGGTCGCCAGTGCGCACGCGCCGGCCGCCGACGAATTCGCGCTGGCCGAGGCGGCGCTGGCGGCCGCACCCGGCCCCTGCGCCTACGCGCGCGTCGACATGCTGCGGCTGCACGGCCGGCCGGTGCTGATCGAGCTGGAACTGATCGAGCCCTCGCTCTTCTTCGACACCGCGCCGGGCAGCGAACGCGCACTGGCCGAAATCGTGCGCGCGACGGCATGCTGAACTTGCGCGCGCCGCGCCGCCCCCGTACGCTGCGCGGCCTTCCGCACCACCGCACTGCCCGATGAACACCTCCGCCTGCGGCATCGACTTCGGCACTTCGAACTCCACCGCCGCCATCCACGACGGCCCGCTGGCTCGCCTGCTGCCGCTCGAAGACGGCAAGCCCACGCTGCCGTCGGCGGTGTTCTTCAACCTCGACGAGGATTCGATGGCGGTCGGTCGGGCCGCGCTGGCCGAATACCTCGAAGGTTTCGAAGGCCGGCTGATGCGCTCGATGAAAAGCCTGCTCGGCAGCGGCCTGATGGATGCCGGTACCGACGTCGGCGGCCGTCATCTGGCCTTCCGCGATCTGATCGGTGGCTTCATCGGCGAAGTGAAGAAGCGTGCCGAGACGGCGGCGCAAACGCGCTTCGAACAGGTGGTGGTTGGCCGCCCGGTGCGCTTCGTCGACGACGACGCCGAGGCGGACAAGCTGGCCGAAGACACGCTGGCCGACATCGTGCGCCGCGCCGGCTTTCGCGACGTGAGCTTCCAGTTCGAGCCGATCGCCGCCGCGCACGCCTTCGAGCAGACGGTCGAACGCGAATCGCTGGTGCTGGTGGTGGACATCGGTGGCGGCACCTCCGACTTCTCGCTGGTGCGGCTGTCACCCGAGCGCCGACGCCATGTCGATCGCAGCGCCGACCTGTTGGGCAACACCGGCGTGCACATCGGCGGCACCGATTTCGACAAGCGTCTGTCGCTCGCCTGCGTGATGCCCGAACTGGGCATGGGCGGCCTGCTGGCCAGCGGCGCCGTGCTGCCCAACAGCACTTACTTCAACCTCGCCACCTGGCACACCATCCACCTGGCCTACCGCCGCGACGTGCTGCCCGGTCTGCAGGACATGGCGCGCGACGTGGTCGATGGCCGTCGCTTCGAGCGGCTGTTGCGCGTGCTGCGCGAGCGCAGCGGTCACCATCTGGCGATCCGCTCGGAGGCGGCGAAGATTGCGCTGTCGGACACGCCACGGGTCGATCTCGATCTGGGCGTGGCCGAGGCGGGCCTGCACGTACCGGTCAGTCGTGCCGCGTTCGAGGACGCCATCGCGGCCGAGATCGCCCGCGTCGGCGACGCCGCGCTCGCCTGCGTCGCCCAGGCGGGCCTCGCGCCGTCGGCGGTCGATACGCTGTTCTTCACTGGCGGCTCCAGCGGCGTGCCGGCGCTGCGCCAGGCCCTGGCCGCCCGCTTCCCGGACGCGCAGCCGGTCGAGGGTGATCTGTACGGCAGCGTCGGCTGCGGTCTCGCCGTGGTGGCGCGCCAGCGCTACGGCAGCGCCTGACCTTCGGGTCGGCATCGCGAGCACGCTCGCGCCCACGAACCCCGGCCGAGCCGCGATTCGCGAGTGCTTTTGTGGGAGCGGCCTTGGCCGCGACACGGCCGCTGCTGTCCGCGGGCTTCGATCCAGGCGGCTGTCGGGGTCAGAAGACCCCTCCCACAGAAACCCGGCCCTGGCGCCAGCCGTGGATCGGGCGCATTCCGTGTGGGAGCGACCGCTGGTCGCGATGCGGCGGGGGCAGGCCGCGGGCTCCGCTTCAGGCCGCTAGCGCGCGCACGCTCGCTCCCGCGATTGCGGGGCTTCGGCAACCGCGGCGGCGTGCAGCATGTCTTCGACGCGGACGAACTTCTCTGCCGGTTTTCCGCCTGCGCGTCCGCGCTCGGCTTCCGCCTGCTCTATCGCGCGCCATCCGTCGAAATCGACCACTTTTCTGCAGTCGGCCGCCAGTTGCGCCAGCAGGCCGGCGCGCCCGGCTTTCGGGGTGTCGAGTTGCGCGAGGTCGGCCAGCAGGCTGGTCACCGTGTCCACGCTGTCGGCGCGGTTGGTGCCGATGACGCCGGTCGGGCCGCGCTTGATCCAGCCCGTTGCATACCACCCGCGCAGCACCTCGCCGCCGGTGTCGATGAGGCGGCCGTCGCGATGCGGCAGCGCGCCGCGTACCCGATCGAAGGGCAGGCCGGGCAGTGGCGTGCCGCGGTAGCCGACGCTGCGCAGCACCAGCCCGGCCGGCAGGCTCAGCCGCTCGCCGGTCGGGGCCGCGGACTGTGCGCCGGGCTCACCCGACAGCGCCTGCGCTTCCAGCTCGATCCGTTCGACGCGCGTCGCTCCGCTCAGCGCCACCGGCGCGCAGTGGAAGTGCAGGTGCAAGGGGCGCCGCCCGTCGTCGGCGGGCGTCTGCGCGAAGCCGCGCAGGATGTCCAGGTTGCGCGGGGCGTGAACGAAGCCCGGCAGCACCAGTTCGGCCTGGCTGGCGTCGTTGAGCGCGAGTGCCGCTGGATCGACGCGTGGCTGCCAGCCGGGCAGGGTGCCCAGTTCGCGCAGCTCCTTCGGCGTGAACTTCGCCTGCACCGGTCCGCGTCGGCCGACCAGATGGATTTCGCGTATGCGTGACTGCGCCAGGGCGTCGAGCGCATGGGCGGCGATGTCGGTGCGTCGCAGGACGTCGACCGGGCTGGCGAGGATGCGGCAGACGTCGATCGCCACATTGCCCTGGCCGATCACCACGGCGACCTCCTGTTGCAGATCGAATTCGAGGTCGGCGCATTCCGGCCGGCCGTTGTACCAGCCGACGAAATCGCCGGCCGCATGCACGCCGGCCAGGTGCTCGCCGGCGATGCCGAGCTGGCGGTCGCCGGCCGCACCGGTGGCGACGATTACCGCGTGATAGAGCGCGCCCAGTTGCTCTGCCGACAGGTCACGCCCGAGCTCGACGTTGCCGAAGAAGCGCAGCCGCGGATCTTCGGCGATCTGCGTGAACACGGTCGTGACCGACTTCAGCTTCGCGTGGTCGGGGGCGACGCCGAAGCGCACCAGGCCGAAGGGTACGGGCAGGCGTTCGATCAGGTCGATCTCCACCTGCAGGCCGCTTTCCAGCAGGGCCTCGGCGGCGTAGAAGCCGCCGGGCCCGCTGCCAACCACGGCCACGCGCAGCGGGTGGCCTTCAGTTCCGGGTATGGCCATCGCGCATCACAGTCCCAGCTGCTGCCGCCGCGCGTCGGCGCCGTCGAGCGGCGGCAGGCGGGCGCGGATGACCGGATAGCGCTGCGCCGCCTCGGCATTGATGCGTATCCAGTGCTGCTGGTCGTCCGCCAGGTCGAATTCCTCGACGATGGCGTGCACCGGGCAGGCCGGAATGCAGGCGCTGCAGTCGATGCACACCGCCGGGTCGATATAGACGCGCACCTCGTTCACATGGAAGCAGGCCACCGGGCAGCTCGCCACGCAGTCGGTGTAGCGGCAGCCGCGGCAGTTGTCAGTCACGACATGGGTCATGGTTCAGACCCTCTGTACGTCGACGCGGTTGTCGGAATAGGTGCCTGCCTGGCCGAGATTGCAGTGCCGGGTCGAGGTGGTCGAGTTGACCGCGGTGCCGCTGCGGTTCAGTCCCGGCCAGTGGCCGACATTGGTCATCATCAGGCCGGGTGACACGTCCTCGCTCACTTCGGCGCGCGCCTCGAAGGCACCGCGGTCGTTGAACACGCGCACATAGCTGCCTTGTTCGATGCTGCGCGGGCCGGCGTCGATCGGGTGGATGACGATGATCTGCTCGCCCTGGCGCCGCTGCTGCGTCGGTTCGTTCGCGTACTGCGTGTTCAGGAAGGCGTGCGGCTTCGGTGACACCAGATTGATCGGGAAGGCGCTGGCCCCGTCCGGCATCATGGTTTCGACCGACGGGATGTAGTTGGGCACAGGGTCGACCGGCGTGCCCGGCTGCATCGCTTCGTAGCCGGAGCGCCAGACCGGTACGACGAAGTTGCCGCCGGCCGCCAGGCTGGACGCGAATTCGCACTTGCCCGAGGGCGTCTTGAAGTCGCCGGTGGCATGCGGTGTGCGCTCGTCCGGCAGCCCGACGTCGAGCCGCATCCAGCCCTTCTCCTTCAGCGTTTCCAGCGTGATGCCCTTCATCACTGGCGCGTCCCAGTCATAGCAGCGGCGCAGCATTTCCCAGTCGTCGAGATCCCAGTGCTCGTCGGTAAAGCCCATGGTTTTCGCCAGCCGGCGGAACAGTTCGACATTGGGCACGCACTCACCGGGCGGCGCGATGGCCGGCTGGTTCAGGTGCATGTAGAGGTGGCCCCAGGTCACCATGATGTCCAGCTGCTCGGCCTGCATCGTCGCCGGCAGCAGAATGTCGGCGTACTTGGCCGTGTCGGTGATGAACAGTTCGCTGCACACCGTGAACAGGTCTTCGCGCTGCAGCCCTTCGACGATGGTGCCGGCGCCTGGTGCCTGCGACACCGGGTTGGAGTTGTAGACGAACAGCGACTTGATCGGCGGATCGAGCGGCATTGCACCCGTCAGCGCGGCGCCGAGGTCCAGTTCGTTGATCACCCGGGTGCCCGGCGGAATCCAGTCCGGCCGGCACATGAAGTCGAACTTGAACGGAAATTCCCAGATCGGCATTTCGATGGTGCCGCCGCCCGGATAGCGCCAGGCGCCGGTCAGCGCCGGCAGGCAGGTGATGGCGCGCACTGCGTCGCCGCCGCCGGGGCTGCGTTCGACCGCCACGCCCTGGCGTATCGCCGAGCGCTGGGTGCCGGCGTACTCGCGCGCCAGCGTCAGGATGTCCACCACCGGAATGCCGGTGATGTCCGATACGCGCTCGGGCGGAAACTCGGCCGCGCGCGCTTTCAGCTGGTCGAAACCCAGCGTGTATTTCTCGACGTAGTCGTGGTCGTACAGGTCCTCGCTGATAATCACGTTCATCATGCCCAGCGCCAGCGCCGCGTCGGTGCCCGGCTTGATGCGGATGTGCCAGTCGGCCTGCTTGGCGGTGCGGGTGCGCACCGGGTCGATCACCACGATCTTGGCGCCGGCGGCCTTGGCCTTCAGCACGAAGGGCCAGCCGTGCAGATTGGTGTTGAGCATGTTCATGCCCCACACGATGATGTACTTCGACACGGCCAGACTTTCGACGTCCATGCCGCCGGTCGGCCCCACCGTCATGATCCAGGCGGTCGAGGAACCGGATTCGCAGTAGGTCTTCTCGGCCACGGTCGATCCCAGCCGGTTGAAGAAGGCGTCGCCGGCGGTCAGCCCGTTCAGCGTGCCCTGATGACCGAGGTAGGCATGCGGCATGATGGCCTGCGTGCCGTACTGCGCGATGATGTCGGTCCACTTCGACTTGATGGTCGCCAGCGCCTCGTCCCAGCTGATGCGCTCGAACATGCCGGAGCCCTTGGGGCCGACCCGCTTCATCGGGTACAGCAGGCGGTCCGGGTTGTAGTGGTGCTCGGCGAAGTTCTTCAGCTTCACGCACAGCCCGCCGCGCGTCATCGGGTGATCCGGGTCGCCGGTCACCTCGACCAGCTTGCCGTCCTCGACGTGGTACAGGAAGGCACAGGTATCGGGGCAATCCTGCGGACAGGCGCCGCGCACGACAAGGGTTTCGCTCGAATGGGTGGACATGGCTTTCTCCCGGTAGAAAAGGTGACAAGGGGTGGATGGGCGGGCTCTCTGCGGAGCCCGGTCCCGATGTCTGCCGGATGAAAGTTAGTCAGTGGCGGTGAGGGGAGACAGGGCCAGTCGGAGAAAAAAGGATGGTGCCAGCGGGGAAAGTGCGAACGGACTGCACAACGGGGAACCGTCAATCTGCTCTCGGGCAGGTTTGATGGCTCTAGCGCTCGATCCGGCGGATATCTCCGCTACGGGTAATCGAGAAGATGGCGGGGCGAGTCGTCGTTTCGGCGAGCCTGATCATTCTTGGCCAGCAGGAAACGGCCAGATCCGCTGTTTCCTGAGCGGAAAGGTTGCCCGATGTCAGCGCAAAAAGGAGGACGCCAGCGTCGCGCAAGGCCTTGAGTTCGTCCGGGCGGCGACGGATGTTCTGGTCTCGTGTCAGAACCAGCCAGCCACGGCGGCCCGCTTCCGCAAGCCATTTCTCGTCCGGCGTGTCGTGGGCAAAGAGGTCCCTGTGAGCGACGAAAGGAATTTCGGCGGCGCGAAGGGCGCGATCAAGCTTCGCGCTCCAGGCGTCGCGGTCAATGAAGAGCGTGAATGCCTCAGGCAGCGACGCGTTGACCAAAACGCAGTGCTTCTTCGATCTCGTTAATGGCGACCTGGTAATCCTCCGCCATCTCCTGAATCGAGTCGCCCGCTGCAAAACGACTCACGATGACATCCGTCTTGACTCCAGCCCTCAGAAGAACAGGGCGACCAAAGGACAGGGTCGGATCGACCGCCACCACACGCGAACCGTCCTGTTGATTCGGGTGCACGTAAGGAAACAGCCGGATAGGTTTGCCGGCTTCGTTGCGCTCGATGCGCGCGAGTGCGCGTTCGAAGTCGCCCCGCAGGGCTTGCTGTCCGCTACGGGATACGTTCAGCAATTTGCTGGTATGTTCGACGAAGAGGTCGATTCCGTTGGTCTGGAACTGAGTGTCCAGCAGCGGTCGTGCCGACCCCAGGTGCTCCTGCACGTACTGAACGCTTGCACGCACCTTGTGCAGCGATACGTGATGGCGCCGGCGGATGGCCGAAAGCACATGCAGTTCGCACAAATTGGCGAAAGAGAGCAGGCGCTCGGACGCTCCGGCCGGTGCGATGACCGGCTGGAAAGTCTTCTCTTCCCCGGCGTTGCTTCGGTACTTCTGACCGAAGCACCACGCCTTCACTGTTGCAGCAGGCAGCGCGAGGATGCGGGCAGCCTCGCTGGCGCTGTAGGCGGGTTGTTCGGACCGCTCGGGCGGCGGGTTCCCGGGCGAGCCCGTTCGGGAATGTGTCATGAAGACGGGATGCTCCTGTGGCGGCAGAACTGTGGATACCTTGTAGACCTGCTTCGCCGGAAAAGTGCTCGTTGACTGCGCGCGATGCTAGTTCTATTGCCTTGATTCATCAAGGCTTGGATAGAGTTAGGTAACCGGTTTTATTGACGGGAATCTGCTCGACTATCCAGCGCCTGCGCCAGCCCCTCGATCCCGCGCTCGATCTGCTCCTCCGCCAGATGCCCGTAGCCCAGCATCAGGCAGCGTTCGTGCCCCGGCAGCAGTTCGTGGAACCACACCGGGCTGTCGGACAGCGGATAGACGCCGGTGCCGAAGCTGCGTGCGGCAGCCTGTACCTCGACCGCAGGCGGACAGGATTCGGGCAGGCGCAGCAATACGTGCTGGCCGGCGTCGGCGCCCTGGACGCGCACTTCGGGCAAACGCGTGCGCAGCGCGCCGACCAGCGCGTTGCGCCGCGCTTCGTGGGCGGTGCGCAGCCGGCGCAGATGGGTGTCGTAACTGCCGTCGCGGATGAACTGCGCCAGCGTGGCCTGTTCCAGCCAGGGTAGGCCGTTGTCCATCAGCGACTTGATCGTTACCGCGGTGCGCACCAGGTCGCGCGGCAGCAGCATGTAGCCGATGCGCAGGCCGGGGCCGAGCGTGCGGGTGAATGAATTGACGTAGATGACGCAGCCGTTGCGGTCCAGCGACTGCAGCGTCGGCAGCGGCGCGCCTTCGTAGCGGTAGTCGGCGTCGTAGTCGATTTCCAGGATGTAGGCGCCGTTGCGCGCGGCCCATTCGAGCAGCGCGAGGCGCCGGTGCAGCGGCATGGTGCCGCCGGTCGGGAACTGGTGCGACGGCGTGACATAGACCAGCTTCACCCGCCGCTGCGGCAGCTGTCGAACGTCCACGCCGTGCGCATCGACCGCCACCGGAATGACCTGGGCGCCATAGCTTTCGAACAGGAAGGCCGCACCGCGGTAGGTGGGCGCCTCCATCACGACCGGCGTACGGGTGCCGACAAAGAGGTGCGCGACCAGATCGATGCCCTGCTGGAAGCCGGCCACCAGCAGCAGCTGTTCGGTCGAGGCCACCATGCCGCGCGTAGTGGCGAGGTGGTTCACGATGAGCTGGCGCAGTTCGGGCAGACCGGCCGGGTGGCTGTACTCGCTCATGCGCTCGGCCGCGCCGCCCAGGCATTCGACGATGAGCTTGCGCCAGATGCGTTCCGGAAAGCTGCGCGGGTCGGCGCGGCCGAACACGAAGTCGGCTGCGAGGCCGGGCTGGGCCGGACGATGCAGGCCGGTCAGGCCGCGGCCGCCGTAGGGCAGCGGCAGGTTCAGCGCACGGTGTTCGGCGCCGCTGCGCAGGTCGTCGATGCTGTCCGGTGAGCGTATCAGGGTGTCGGGCAGCGTCTTCGCGACGAAGGTGCCGACCGCGCGCTCGGTGTACAGATAGCCCTGCGCGATCAGTTCCTCGTAGGCGGCGGTGACCGTGTTGCGCGATACGCCGATCTGTCGCCCAAGGTCACGCGTCGCCGGCACCGGCGCGCCGGGCGGCAGCAGGTGGTGCTCGATCAGCGCGCGCATCTGGGCGACGATCTGCGCCTGCAGCGTGCTGTCCAGGGTCGGGTCTACGTGGATGGGAAGGTGCACGGCGTGAGCTCGCATGGCGACGTTCCGGCGACCGCTGGGTCGCCCGCTTTCCGCGAGATTAACAGCAGACCGTGCGCCAACCGGCAACGCTCGATCGTGAGGTCTATATCCAAAGAGTCAGGCAGACGCTTTACCACCGCACGAAAGATGCGCGACGCCCCGGACTCGACCGGCGCACGACAAAGAGGGAGACGGACATGAGTGCAGAAAATGGAAGCGGCTGGGCGCTGGTGACCGGCGCGTCTAGCGGACTGGGTGTCGAGTTCGCGCGCCTGCTCGCGGCGCGCGGACGCAATCTGTTGCTGGTGGCGCGCAGCGTCGAGGCGCTGGAGACGCTGGCCGCCGAACTGACGGCCGCCCATCGGGTTGCCGTCCGGGTGGCAGCGCTGGATCTGTCGCAGCCGGACGCGGCGATCGAACTGAAGCGACGGACCGACGGACTGGGGCTGCGTGTCGACACGCTGATCAACAATGCCGGATTCGGCGTGCACGGCGAATTCGTCGAGGCGGATTCGCGGCGCCTGCAGCAGATGCTGGACGTGAACGTGTCGGCGCTCACCCAGCTCGCCCGCCTCTACGGCGAGGACATGCGCCGCCGCGGCGACGGTCGCATGCTGCTGGTGGCCAGCCTGCTCGGCTTCATGGCGTCGCCGGTCTACGCCGCCTACGCGGCGACCAAGGCCTACGTGCTCAGTCTGGGCGAAGCCCTGCACGACGAACTGGCGCCGCATGGGGTCACCGTCACCGTGCTGGCGCCCGGCCTGACCGACACCGCTTTCACCCGCACCGCCGGGCACGAGGCATCGGCCACGCTGAAGCTGATGCTGATGCAGCCGCGACCGGTGGCCGAAGCCGGCCTGCGCGCGCTCGATGACGGACGCGCCTGCCTGGTGCCCGGGATCCTGAACAAGCTGTCGGCGTGGTCCACCCGCATCACGCCGCGCGCCATGCACCGTCGCATCATGCAGGCGCTGCTGGCCTGAACGCCGGCGGTTTCAGGCCGCCGCGCGGAAGGTGAGATTGATGCGGCAGGCGCTGGTCAGCGGATGCTCGGCGTGCGCCAGCGGCAGCACACCGTGAAAGCGCAGCCGCGACGGGCCGCCCCACACGACCACGTCGCCATGCACCAGACGCAGCTTCCGCGTCGGGTCGATCCGCCGCAGGCCGCCAAACAGGAAGACGGCCGGAATGCCGAGCGACACCGACACGATGGGCGCGCCGTAATCGCGCTCGTTGCGGTCCTGGTGCAGCGTGAGCCTGGCGCCCGGCACGTAGCGGTTGATCAGGCAGGCGTCGGGCGCGAATCCGGGGAAACCGGCGCGCGCCGCGGCGTCGTGTGCGAGCGCGCTGAAGCAGGCCGGCATCGCCGGCCATCGTCGCTCACTGCCGGGGTCACGCGAGGTGTAGCGGTAGCCCTGTTCGTCCGAGTGCCAGCCCAGCGCGCCGCAGCTGGTGGTGGCCACCGACATCGTGTGGCCGCTGGGCGTGATCAGGTGACGGAAGGGCGCGCTGGCGGCGATGTCGTCGATCGCGGCCAGCAGTGTCGGCGCGACGTCGCGCGCACAGCCACGCAGCAGCGCGGCACCGGGCGCCAGCGCGTAGATGCCGGCCTCGCGTTCCTGTTCGTCGAACAGGTCCATCAGTCGCTGCGCTCGCGGTCGAGCAGTGCGCGCTTGCGCGCCACGCCCCAGCGATAGCCCGACAGACTGCCGTCGGTGCGCACGACGCGGTGGCAGGGCACCGCCACCGCCAGCGTATTGGCGGCGCAGGCGCTGGCCACCGCGCGCACCGCGTTCGGTGCGCCGACGCGCTGCGCCAGTTCGGTATAGCTCAGCGTGTGGCCCGGCGGGATCGCGCGCAGCGCCGCCCACACGCGCTGCTGGAAGGCGGTGCCGCGGATGTCCAGCGGCAGCGCCAGACCGATGCGCGGCGCCTCGACGAAGCCGACCACCTGCGCCACCAGACGCGCGAAGTCGGCATCGTCGCCGCTGAGGCGTGCCTGTGGGAAGCGGTCCTGCAGTGCGCGTGCCAGCGCGTCGGCGTCGTCGCCCAGCGCGATCTCGCATACGCCCTGCGTGCTGGCTGCGACCAGCAGTGCGCCGAGCGCGCATTGCGCGATGGCGAAGCGGATGTCGGTGTCGGCGCCGCCGGCGCGATAGCGACGCGGCGTCATGCCGAGCGGCTGGGCCGCTTTTTCGTACACCCGGCTGGTCGAACCGTAGCCGGCGTCCACGATGGCCTCGGTCACGCTGGCGCCGTCGGCCAGCCGCTCGCGCAGTCGTGCCGCGCGTCGTGCCACCGCCCAGGCGCGCGGTGTCAGCCCGGTGTGTGCCTTGAACACGCGCAGCAGGTGGAAGCGACTGAACCCGGCTGACGCGGCCAGTGCGTCGAGCGAAGGAAGCGTGTCGGCGTCGTCGATCTGCCGGCACAGTGCGGCCACCATGGCGGCCTGCCGCTCGGCCAGGGGCGGCAGGTCCGGCCGGCAGCGCTTGCAGGGCCGGAAGCCGGCCGCCTCGGCGTCGGCGCGGCGGGCGTGAAAGGTCACGTTCTCCGGCCGCGGCGTGCGCGCGCCGCAGGACGGGCGGCAGTACACGCCGGTGCTGCTGACCGCGTAGACGAACTGTCCGTCGGCACCCGCATCGCGCGCCCGTACCGTCGCCCAGCGCGGGTCGGCCAGCGTGGCTGCGGCGCGTGCCTCACGGCGGCTGGCGGTGTTCGTCATCGTGCTTCCGCTTCTTTCGGGTGGTCGATACCGGGACATTAATCGCTGTGCACCGACGACGCACTCCGCCGATTGCTTTCGAATCCGGGTGGGTCGCCGCAGTCAGCAAGCTTCGATCCCGGCCGCTGTCGGGGTCAGAAGACCCCTCCCACAGAACCCCGATCGAGGCTCAGGTCGTCGATCGGGCGCACCACCCCTGTGGGAGCGGTCTTCTGACCGCGACGCGGCTTCGGCAAGCCGCTGGCGGTGGCTGAGGCCGCCCGAACGGGTCCTTCCGCAGGCAAGTCACGGTCGACATCGCCCGGCCACGGTCGCGATACTACGTTGACATGGACACCCTCGACACGATGCATCACCACCACGAAGCAGCGCACTTTCTGGCCGCGCTGGACGACGACTGGGCGGCGCTGGTCGCCACGGTCGGCCCCTGCCTGCACGCGCCCAAACCGGCGCGCGAGCCGTGGCAGGCGCTGCTGCGCGCGGTGGCCTACCAGCAACTCAGCGTGCGCGCCGGCGACACGATGATCGCGCGCTTTCTGGCGCTTTACGGCGAAGGTGATTTTCCGTCACCGGAGCAGGTCTGCGCCACCTCGCCGGACGCGCTGCGCGGCTGCGGTTTCTCCGGCCGCAAGGCGGACACGATACGCGGCATCGCCGAAGCGGCCCGCAGCGGCGTCGTGCCGACGCTGGCGCAGGCGCGCGGCATGGACGACGAAGCGCTCGTCGCCCGGCTGACCGCGCTGCACGGCATCGGCCGGTGGACGGTGGAGATGATGCTCATCTACACGCTGGGCCGCACCGATCTGCTGCCGGCCGACGACCTCGGCGTGCGCGAGGGCTACCGTCGGTTGCGGCGTCTCGACCGCCCGCCGACGCCGCGACAGATGGCCGAACTGGCGTTGCCCTGGTCGCCGCACCGCACCGCCGCCAGCTGGTATCTGTGGCGGGTACCGCGCTGACCGTG
Source organism: Methyloversatilis discipulorum (assembly GCF_018780585.1). GTDB lineage: Bacteria > Pseudomonadota > Gammaproteobacteria > Burkholderiales > Rhodocyclaceae > Methyloversatilis > Methyloversatilis discipulorum_B. The sequence goes on from NZ_JADMJL010000061.1 coordinate 42,927, forward strand.
CCCTACCAGTACTTCTCGAACAGCATGCTGCCCGGACTGTTGCGCCGGCAGGGCGTGAAGCCGCGCTCGGCCAGCAGTGCGCGCATTTCGGTGGTGAATTCCGGGTTGCCGCACACCATGATGCGGCTGTCGGCCGGCTCCAGCGTGCGCCCGACGTGCGCCTGCAGTGCGCCGTCCGAGATCAGCTGCGGGATGCGGCCGGTCAAGGCGCTGACACCTGCTTCGCGCGTGACGATGGGCACATAGCTCAGCCGGCCGTGCGACACCGCGGCCGGGGCTTCGATCTCGTCACGGTAGGCCAGTTCGTCCGCGTGGCGCGCGCTGTGTACCAGCACCACGCGCGCGTAGCGGTCGAGCGCGCCGGGCGTGCGCAGCAGCGAAACGTAGGGGCCGAGTCCGGTGCCGGTCGCCAGCATCCACAGCGTGTCGCCGGGCGCCAGCTGGCTGTCGAGGAAGAAGCCGAATACCGCCTGCTCCAGCAGCACGGTGTCGCCCTCGCGCAGTGCGGCCAGCTGCGAGGTGAAGGCACCGCCCGGAATCAGCACCAGCAGGAATTCCAGTTCGCTGTCGGTGGTCGCCGATACGATGGAGTAAGGACGCCAGACCGCGGCCTCCGGCGTGTCGACCGGCAGCCCGAGGCGGGCGTAGTGGCCCGGCTGGAAGAGGTAGTCGGCCGGCCGCTCGATGCGGATCGACCACAGGACAGGTGTCCAGCGCCGGATCGCACTGATGCGCTGGGCGGTCGAGCGCGGCACGCGTGGCGCGGGTTTCGCCAGTGCCAGGGCTGCAGCGTCGGTTTCAGCCATGTCGCTCTCCTTCGTTGCCGTACAGGGCAGACATCCATCGTGACAGCATGGACCGGCGGTGGTTCGCGCAATCCTTGTCGCAGCGCAAGGCGGCGCGAAAGCCGGCCCTCCAGACTGTCGGAAGCCCGTCCGTAGCCGACACCTGTTTCGCCCCCGTCTGTCGTGTCTCGCTGGCGCGAGGCGGCCCGGGGCGCGGTCGGTGGATGCGAACAGCCTTCAGCGCCGGTTGCCAGCGGCGCTGACGCACCGGCAAGGAGAATCGTCTTGAGCGCCCGTCACCGCCAGTTGCCCCTCGTCTACGCCTGCTCCGGCTGTTCCAGCGCTGCGCAGATGGCCAATCACATCGCCGTGAAGCTGGACCGCAGTGAGCGGGCCGAGATGTCCTGCATCGCCGGCGTCGGCGGCAACGTCGATCACCTGGTGCGCATTGCCCGCTCCGGTCGCCCCATTCTCGCGCTCGACGGTTGCCCGCTGGAATGCGTGCGCAGCAGCCTGGCGCAGCGCGACGTCGTGCCGACCCGCCACCTGCTGCTGCACGAGCACGGCGTGCGCAAGCGACAGCACGGCGAGTTCGACGCCGACGAGGCGGAGCGGCTGTTCGAACTGGCTGCCGGCATCGCCGCCGAACTGACGCCGGACGACCTGGCCGGCTGACCGCGCGCAAGACTGATCCGGATCAACGCAACGTCGTCGGCGCCTGCTTGACTGAAAGTTCAGACAACAAAGAGGAGAGAGCAGATGAAACTCGGTGGATTGCGGGCAATGCAGCGCGCGTGTGCGGCTGTCGCGACGGTGGCGGCGATGCTGGCAACGGTGCCGGCCGAGGCGGTGACGCGGCTCAGTTTCTCCGGCGTCGTGGACAGCCTCAGCGCGGGCTATGCGATACCCGGCATCGATGTCGGTGACGCGATCACAGGCTCGCTGCTGTATGACCCGACGGTCGCCGACGGCCAGCCGCTGAACTGGATCGGCTACTACCCGGGAGCGATTTCCGGCTTCAGCGCGACGATAGGCGCGCTGAGCTTCACCCAGTACACGGCGCAGTCGCCGAACAGCGAGATCGACGTGATCAACGACGACTTCTCCGCGGGGCTGTATCGCGACAGCCTCTACTTCCGCGTGGCGGTGGCGGAAGCTGCGACCCCAGATGTGGTGCGTTTCCTGCAACTGAGCTTCTCGGTGGCCGGTACGACGCAGCCCGGCGTGCTGGTCGATGACAGCATTCCGGCCGACTTCGACCCCCTGGCGTTCTCGCTGCGACGCGGGTTCATAACGGTGCTGCCACCCGGTGTGAGCCAGGGCAGCAACTTCGCGCTGAATTCGGTCGCGGTGGCGCCAGTGCCCGAGCCGCGCATGTCGCTGCTGATGCTGGCCGGGCTGTCGCTGCTGTGGCTGGGCGCCGGCCTGCACGAGCGCCGCCGGAGGCCGGCCGCGTCGTCGCCGACGCGGCCCGGCTGACTTACTCGGCCAGTGCCGACGGTGCCGGCTGCGCCATCGCGGCCGGGTTGAAGGGCAGGCCGTTCACCGTGAGCTGGCCCTTGCTGAAGGCGATCTTGGCCGACAGCTGGCCGTCGGCGCGCGTAACGTAGCCCTGGCTGGTCAACGGCTGCAGCGTCTGTTCGAACTGGGCGTCGGCCATGGTCGCAAGCTCGTCCGGATCGGCCTCGTCGCCGACCACGGCCAGCAGGCCGGCCTTGTTGCGTTCGACCATCATGCTGCGTACCAGTGCCTCCGGCAGCGATACGGCGCCGCTGGCATCGACCTTGCCGATCAGACCCAGCGGATTGGCCAGCTCATCCGGCGTGATGCCCGGTAGCGATACCTTCGCGCTGAGCGAGGTCGGGCCTTGCGGCGTGTTGAAGGCCAGGCGGTCGATGGCCACGACTGGAGCATGGCCCAGCAGTTCGATTGCCGGCCCCATCAGCTGCCCCATCTGCGCCTGCATCGCCTCCGGATTCGTCATCAGCGCGGGATCGGCCGACATCGTCATGAAGCTGCGATACAGCCGCGAGGTCGTGCGCGCGTGCAGGTGACGCAGCGAGAAGTCGTAGTGCGCCGGGCCGTAGCCCGTGCCGGCCACTTCGAATTTCTCGGCGCCGATGCGGGCCACCAGATCGACAAAGTCGCCGTCCTTCGGGATGTCGACCTCGTACACCAGCTTGGCCAGTTCCACCTTGGGCAGTGCCGCGCTGCCGGAGCGATCGTGGAAGCTGATGGCGTCCACGGTGAAGCGTTGCGAGCCGGCGTAGAGCAGCGGGTCGTCGTCGAACAGCCGCGTCTGGTCGCCGCTGAAGGCGAGGCCGGTCATCGCCATGCGCGAACCGGCGGCGTCGGTCACTTCCAGCTTCGGTGCAGCGCCACTCATCGTGTACTGCGTCATGCCTTCGGCGAAGTCGATGCGGGCCGTGATGCCGTCCCAGCTCACGCGCATCGCGTCGTCGTCGTCCTCCGCCGGCACCTCGAACACGAAGGCCGGGCTGGACAGTTCGCTGCGGCCGCCACCGGCGAAGTGGTAGACGGTGCGGATGTCGAGCGGCTTGCGGTCGCCGAACACCTTGCGCACCATTTCGAGCGCCTCGCCTTCGAGCACCAGTTCCGACTGTGCGGCGCCGGCGTCGAACTCGGCGCCGCCTATCCACGGACCGTGGCGGATGTCGGTGCGCACGGTCAGACGTATCGGTTCGATGGCTTCTTCACCGGCGGCCTGCAGCGCGCGCGCAGTGTCGCCCATCAGTTCGATGGTGACGGTTTCGGTCGAGGAGAACACGCCACGCTGGTAGTCGCGCTTTACCAGCTTCACGTTCGGGATGCCTTCGGTCTGCTTGGCCTGGGCATTGTGCGAGTTCTCGATGCGCTGGCCCAGATACCAGGCGCCGCCGGTGTAGGCGATGAGCGGAAGGGCGATGACGGCGAGCGCGGCGGCTTTCTTCATGAGGAGTCCCGTGTGGATGCGGATGGAATGTGAAGCGGGCCGCATCGTGACACGATAAGCCGGTGCCCGCTGTGACATCGCACGCGTTCGCGCCGGAATCGTCGGACCGTGGGTGAGCAGCGGCTTCGGGTCAGCCTGCCATCGCGAGCAAGCTCGCTCTCTCAAGGGCCCGCCGGGAGCTCAGCGCGCCGATGCGGCGACGGTGCGGGTGGGGGCGTCGGTCGTGGTTTCGGGCAGGCTGGCGATCAGCAGGGCGAGGCCGAGCAGGGCGGCGGCGGTGCGGGTGCTCATGTCCATGTGCAGAAGTACAAAAAAAGACCGGCGCACGAGGCGCCGGTTGCGCTCACCCGGTACAGGCGAACACCATGAGGAGACGTTGCCCCGGGCTGCTGTCGCGCAGCGCCGGGTCGGCGGGTGGGGTGCTCAGTCCTTCATCAGCTTGAATACCCACATCGAACCGCCCTGGTTCAGATAGCTCACCTTCTTGGCGACGTCGCCGCCCCACAGCGGCACTGCGCCGCCCCAGCCGGCCGTCACGGCGACGTACTGTTCGCCGTCCTGTTCCCAGGTGATCGGGGGGGCGACGATGCCGGTGCCGACCTGGAAGGACCACAGTTCCTTGCCGGTCTTTGCGTCGGCTGCCTTGAAGAAGCCCTCCGGCGTGCCCCAGAACACCAGGCCGCCCTTGGTCGTCATCGCGCCGCCCCACAGCGGCGCGTTGTTGGTGATTTCCCACACCACCTTGCCGCTCTTCGGATCGACCGCGCGCAGCGCGCCGATGTAGTCGCCACCGATGTCCTTGGCGTCGGCCGTCTTGATGGTGAAGCCGGCACCGAGGTACGCCGCACCCTTCTTGTAGGTGATGGGCTCGTTCCAGATTTCCATGCTCCACTCGTTGGCCGGCACGTAGAACAGACCGGTGTCCGGGCTGTAGGCCATGGGCATCTGGTTCTTGCCGCCGAGGAAGGACGGGGACACGTGTACCACCGAGCCCTTCTTGCCGTCCTCGCTGGCGGTCGGGTCACCCGGGCGCTTGGCCGGGTCATAGATCGGGCGGCCGTTCTCGTCCAGGCCCTTGGCCCAGTCCAGCTTCTTGACGAAGGGGAAGCCGCGCTCGAACTTGCCGGTGTTCGCGTCCAGAACGTAGAAGAAGCCGTTGCGGTCGGCCTTGGCGCCGAGGCGCTTGCCGCCGGCGTCGAAGGTGACGAATTCGTTGGTGCCGTCGTAGTCCCAGCCGTCGTTCGGCGTGCCCTGGAAGTGCCACTTGATCTGGCCGGTGGCGACGTCGATGGCCACCGTCGAGCAGGAGTAAAGGTTGTCGCCCGGGCGCAGGTGGCTGTTCCACGGTGCCGGGTTGCCGGTGCCGAAGTAGGCCAGCCCGGTCTTCGCGTCGAAGGTGCCGCCGAGCCAGGTGGCCGCGCCGCCGGTCTTCCACAGGTCACCCTGCCAGCTGGCGTTGGTGGTGCCGCTGATGCCGTTGTCGACCTTGTTGCCGGACTCGTCGAACTTGTAGCCCATGTGGCCTTCGATGGTCGGGCGCACCCACACCATCTTGCCCGTCTTCGCGTCGCGCGCCTCGACCCGGCCGATGATGCCGAATTCGCCGCCGGACACACCGGTCAGTACCAGGCCCTTGGCGATGATGGGCGCGGCCGAAGACGAGTAGCCGGCCTGGTAGTCGTCGATCTTTTCTTTCCAGACCACCTTGCCGGTGTTCTGGTCGAGCGCCACCAGCTGCGCGTCCAGCGTGGCGTAGATGACCAGGTTGTCATACACCGCGGCGCCGCGGTTGATCACGTCGCAGCAGGGCATGATGCCTTCGGGCAGACGGTGCTCGTAGGACCACAGCTTGCGGCCGGTTTTCGTATCGAGCGCGAAGATGCGCGAGTAGGACGCGGTGATGAACATCTTGCCGCCCACCACCAGCGGCTGCGCTTCCTGGCCGCGCTGCTTCTCGCCGCCGTAGGAATAGGACCAGGCCGGCACCAGGCGCTTGACGTTCTTGGTGTTGATCTTCGTCAGCGGGCTGTAGCGCTGGCCTTCCGTCCCCATGCCCCAGGACAGCACATCGCCGGTCGTGCGGGCGTCGTTCTCGATGTCGGCAGTGGTGACGCCGGCATGCACCGGGCCGCTGTGGGCGAACGCGGCGAGGATGAACAGGGCAAGGGTGGATCGCTTCATGTGTCGTCTCCGTCTGTGCGGATCGGTGTCCGCGGATGGAGCGGCAGACGCAAGGCGCGTACCAGAGCCGGGAATCCGTCCCTACCCGAATGCATATCGTGGCGGAGAGCCTTGCCGGAGGCCGGTGGACGCTGCACGGGGCAGCGCCGGGGTGCGCGCCGATGCGGAGTCCGCCGCGGACAGGAATCGAACGTGGTGACCGCTGCCGCCGTCCGGATTCCGGACTGTCGCGCGTCCATATGGATGACTGGCCGGGAACCGATTGGGCGGCCTAAACTGCGCTCATCGCGTCGTCATCGCCGGAGCCGTCATGAACATCCGCCTGCCGATACTGCTGGTCACCGCCCTGACTGCGCTGTCCGCTGCCGTGGCCGCTGCGCCCGGCGGCATACCGGCCGACGCTCGCCACTGCGCACTGCAGGCGCCGCCGCCGGAGGCCGGCGCCTACGTCACCCCGGGCGGCTTCCTGCTCGCCTTTCCGCGCAACAGCGGCGTCGGTCGCGACTACACCGGCTGCCGCACGCTGTGGGTGGTGCAGGGACCGGACGACACGCCGCTGCTGATGCGGCTCTACTTCCGCGGCGGCCGGCTGGCGGTCGCCGAGGCGCAGGACGGCCGCGGTGGGCGCGAAGTGCGCAGGTGCGTGCTGCCCTCGACCGACCGTGCCTGCGCCGGGCTGCAGGACAACCCGCTGGTCGCGCTCGATCTGCCGACCTGGCCGCGCGTCTGCACCGAACAGCCGGATCTGCCTGCATGCGCGCAGGACCCGGAATGAGGGCTGCTGCGCTGGCCCTGGCCGCACTGGTTGCCGGCACGCCCTCGGCAGCGGGCGCGGCGGACGCCGGACGTGATGTCGACGCCTTCATCGAACGTTTCCGCGCCGCCCTGCGCGCACGCGACGCGGCGGCCATTGCCGACCTGACCCGCCTGCCCTTCCTGTACGAAGGCCGCCGCCTCGACCGCGCCGCCTTCGTGCAGGTCGTGCCCACACTGTTCGATGCGCGCCTGAGCGCTTGCCTGGCGCAGGCCCGGCCGCAGGCCGAGGGCGCTGATCGCCTGCTGTACTGCGCGCCCTACACCTTCCATCTGCGCGCCGACGCCAGCGGCCGCTGGCGACTCGACGAATTCGCCGCCGACGGCGAGGACATGCCATGAACTGGCAGCCGGTCTACGACGTATCCGGGCAGGGCGCCCCAGAGTTCCACGGCTACGTCCTGTTCGGTCTGGCGTTGCTCGCGGTGGCAGGAGGCTTCTGGCTGCGCGCGCGCCGGCGCGGCGAGAGGTCGGGTACCGCGCGCGTGCTTGCCCTTTTTGCGCTGCTGATCGCCGCGCTCGGTTACGGCGTCAATACCTGGGACCGCAACCGGCTGGTCGAACACATGATGGCCGGTCGCGTGCTGACGGTAGAAGGCCCGGTGTTCGCGCACGCGCAGTGGCGCGAGGACATCACCCATCCTGGGCAGGGCAGCACGCGCCGTTTCCAGAACTGGGAGCGTATCGTGGTCGGTGGCGTCACCTTCATCTGGTCGCCCGGGGCGCACCAGGCCGCCTTCACCAACGCGCAGACACCGCCGCTGGCGCTGCGCGACGGCCTGTGGCTGCGCGTCACCTGGGTCGAGGACGCGCCGGACGAGGCGACGCAGCGGCGGATCGTGAAACTGGAAACCGCCGATCCGCCGCCCGATGCGACCCCGTGGGGCGTGCCGGCCAAGGTGCTGCCGGACGCACCCTATCCGTCGGTGCTGGTGATGCCGGGGCAGCGATGAAGTCATTCCATCGTCGCAGCGCCCGACCGGCGCCGGAGCCCGCCGCCAAGGAAAGACCGGCGCCGGAGCGCCACGGCCGGGTGCGCATCGACGCGCTGCTGGTCGAGCGCGGGCTGGCGCCGTCGCGTGCTGCAGCGCAGCGCCTGATCGATGCCGGTGTCGTGCTGCTGGATGGACAGCCCGTCACGCGGTCTTCGCAAACCGTGGCGGCCGATTGCTGCATTGCACTTCGTACGGAGGACTGAGCGCGGTCAACTGGCGCTGCCGCTTTGCTCGCTATATATATGCGCCCGGCGTCCGCTCCGACCCGTTACCCGCACCGACATCATGAAGCCCACGCAAGCCCCCGTCCGTCAGCCCGGCCCCGGCGAACTGCAGCCGGTATTCAATCTGTACAACGCCGGTCGTCTGGCCGAGGCGGCGAACGCGGCGCGCCAGTTGCTTGCCCGCTACCCCAGCGCCGTGGTGCTACACAGCGTGCTCGGGTCGGCACTGGCCAGCCTCGGCCGGCTGGACGAGGCGGAGGCCGCTTTCGCTGCCGCGGTGAAGGCGAATCCCGGCTCGGCCGAACTGCTCAGCAACCTCGGTCTGGTGCAGCAGCAGCGCGGCCGGCTGGACGAGGCGCTCGCCACCTACACACGCGCCGTGGCGATCAAGCGCGATTTCCCCGAACTGCTCTACAACATGGGCGTCGTGCAGGACGCGCTCGGCCGTCGCGATGACGCGGCCGCCAGCTACCGCCGCGCCATCGCGCTGCAGCCGCGCTTCGCGCTGGCGCTGTTCAACCTCGGCACGGTGCTCGACCGGCAGGGCGCGCGGAGCGACGCGATCGCGACCTACCGGCGCGCGGTCGAGGCCGAGCCGGGTTTCGTCGAGGCGTGGTCGAATCTGGGCGCGGCGCTGCAGAAGGCGGGTGACGCCGAGCAGGCGGTGGCCTGTTACCAGAAGGCGCTGGACATCCAGCCGACGGCGACCGCCTGGTTCAACCTCGGTACCGCGCAGCGCGCCTATGGCCTGATGATGGATGCGGCCGAAAGCTACCGCCGCGCCATTGCGCTGGCGCCGGCCTATGCCGACGCGCACAGCAATCTCGGCGAAATCCTGCGCGACCAGGGCGACGGCGAGGGCACGCTGGCCGCCTTCCGCGCCGCGCTCGCGCTCGATGCGGAGCACGGCATGGCCAATTACAACCTCGGCCTGCTGCACCACGACCTGCACGAGTACGACAAGGCGCTGCCGTATTTCGAGTGCGCCCGCGTGCTCGACTGGCAGGACCGCGTGCTGTACTGCCTGTACAAGCTGCGCCGCAGCGACGAATTCGAGGCGCGGCTGCACGGTCTGCTCGACACCCGCCACCGCTCGCCGATGATTGCCACGCTGTCCGCCCACCACGCGCGCAACCGGCGCACTGCAGACACCTACCGCTTCTGCCCGGACCCGCTGGCGCTGGTCCATCACGGTCACCTCGACGCGCTGACCGACGCCGGTGACAGCCTGCGCGCCGATCTGCTGCGCGATATCGCGAACGCCGACATCCAGAGCCGCAAGCAGGGGCGGCTGTATTACGGCATCCAGTCCTCCGGCCACCTGTTCCGCCGCGCCGAAGCGTCGATCGCGCGGCTGGTCGGGCTGATCCGCGACGAGGTGGCGCGCTACCGCGCCACGCTGGCGGCGCACGACTGCGTCTATGCGCAGGACTTCCCGGTGCGCACCGAATTCGCCAGTTCCTGGTACGTGAAGATGAGCAAGGGCGGCCACCTGACCTCGCACATCCACGAAGAGGGCTGGCTGTCCGGCGTGCTCTACCTGGCGATGCCGTCGGACCGGCCGGCAGGCAGCACTGCCGGCGGCATCGAATTCAGCACCGACGGTGACGACTATCCGCGCGAGCACGACGATTTTCCGCGCAAGACCTTGCTGCCGGCGGTCGGCGACATCGTGCTGTTCCCGTCCTCGCTGTTCCACCGGACGATTCCGTTCGAATCGAACGAGGAACGCATCTGCATCGCGTTCGACGTGAAGCCGGCCGACGGGGAAAGCGGTCACTGAGGTGAGCGACAGGCATTCCGCCCGGTCCGTATCGTCACGGTTCGAAAGGCGGATTCTTGGCGCATTCCTGCTGGCCGTGCTGATTGTGTCCGGCATGGCGGCAATGACCTGGAAGGTTGCCGACGACGCCAATGCGGCCGCGCTGCGCGTGGCGCACACGCACGACGTGCTGAACGGCCTGGCGCGCGTGCGCGTCGAGACGCTGCAGATAGAACTCAGCACACAGAACTTCCGGCTGACCGGCGATCCGGCGCGGCTGAACGAGCGCGACCGGGCGATTGCTCGCCGCGAGATCGAGCTGGACCGCGTGCGCACGCTCACCTCCGACCATCCGGCGCAGAGCGCGCGCTGGACACAGCTGCGCGCGGTGATCGACCAGCGGCTGGGCCTCTCGCGCCGGATCGAAGCGCTGCGCAGGAACGAAGGCCAGGACGCCGCCAACGCCTTCGTGGCCGCGGCGCCGCTGCGCGAGACGCGCGAGCGCGTCGATCGCATCCTGGGCGAGATGGACAACGAGGAGCGTCGGCTCCTGGTCGACCGGAACGTCGCGCAGAAGCACTCGAGCGACCTGCTGGTCGGTGCCGGCGGGGCCGTGCTGATACTGATGCTTGCGCTGCTCGGCGCCACCTACGGGCTGATACGGCGACAGCTGAGTGCGAGCGAAGGGCATCTGCGCACGGTCATCAGCCGTGTGCCGGCGCTGATCGCCTATGTCGATGCGCAGCAGCGCTATGTGTATGTGAACCGCCACTACAGAGAGCGCTTTGCGCCTCATCACCCCGACATCGCCGGTCGCTCGGTGCGCGAGGTGCTCGGCGAGACGCGCTACGCGATCGCCGCGCCGCTGATCGAGAAAGTCCTGAAGGGCGAGCCGCAGAACTACGACTGGGAACCCTTTCCGGGCGTCTGGCAGGTGATCAACTACATGCCGCGGCAGGACGAACGCGGCGAGGTGACCGGCTACTACGTGCTGGGCGCTGACATCACCGAGCGCAAGCGCGCCGAGGAAAGGATACGTCTGCTCAACGGCGAACTCGAGCAGCGCGTGCGCGAGCTGGAACAGGTGAGCCGTGCCCTGCGCACGCTCAGCGCGGGCAATCGCGCGATGCTGCGCGCCACCGGCGAGCGCGAACTGCTGGACAGCATGTGTCGCGCGCTGGTTGAAATCGGCGCCTACCCGATGGCGGTAGTCTGGTTGCGCGACGCTGCCGGTAACTATGTTCCGACCGCCCAGTGCGGCCATCCGGACGGCATCGACGGACTGCGCGCATGGGCGGCCGCCAACGCGCCAGCGCGGCGCGCGGCGATGGACGCCATCGTCGCCGACGGGCAGATGCGTTTCGTCAGCGGCACCGAGCCGGCTGGTGACGACGCGCTGCCACCGCTGCCGGCTCCCGTGCCCGGCGGGGTGGTCGCCTGCCCGCTGCGGGTGGGGGGCAGCGGCATCGGTCTGCTGACCGTTCATCGGGCGGCCAGCGAAGGTTTCGGCGACGAGGAAATGGCGCTCATCGGCGAGTCGGCCGACGATCTGGCCTACGGTGTATCCACGCTGCGAACGCACGCCGAACAGGCGCGCACGCGGGAAGCCATGTACCGGCTGACCCAGTACGACCTGCTCACCGGTCTGCCCAACCAGACCCTGTTCAGCGACACGCTGGCGGCCGAGCTGCGCAGCTGCCGTCAGCACGAACGCCCGTTCGCGCTGCTGCAGATGAATATCGAGCGGCTCAGCGAAATCAACGACGCGCTCGGATTCACCCAGGGCGACCAGATCCTGTGCGAATTCGGCGGCCGGCTCAGTCGTGCGACGCCGGACGGTGTCTTCGTCGCACGACTGCGCGGCGACGAATTCGCGCTGCTGTTGCCGGACAGCGACCGTGCCGCGGCGCTGTCGATGGCGCGTCGCTTGCGCGAGGTGCTGTCGCAGCCCTTCCAGCTGGTCGAGTTGCCGATCGATGTATCGACGCGGACCGGCATCGCGCTGTATCCGGATCACGGATCGACGCCGCACGACCTTTACCGGCACATGGACATCGCCGTGCGTCAGGCGAAGAGGCAGGGCGTCGACTGCGTCGTGTTCGATCCGGCACTGTACCCCGCGCCTTCGCACCGCCTGAACATGGCCGGTGATCTGCGACGCGCGATCGAGGCGGATGACCTGCGGCTGTACTTGCAGCCCAAGGTCGACATGCGCAGCGGCATCGTCTGCGGTGCCGAAGCGCTGGTGCGCTGGCAGCACGCGACGCGTGGCCTGATTCCGCCGTCCGAGTTCATCGAACTGGCCGAGCACACCGGCCTGATCCGGCCGCTCGCCGAGTGGATGATCGCGCGCGTGCTGCGCCTGAACCGGCAGTGGGACGACGCGGGGCGCGCGCTGCCCATCGCGGTGAATCTGTCGGCGCGCAATCTGCGCGACGAGGATCTGGTGGACAAGATCCGCCAGATGCTCGCGCACTGGGGCACCGCGAGCGGACTGCTGGAGATCGAGATCACCGAGAGCGCCGTGATGGAGGACGCGGACTTCGCGCTGCGCGTGCTGCACGGTTTGCGCGCAGAGGGCATACGGCTCTACATCGACGACTTCGGAACCGGTTACTCCTCGCTCAGCTATCTGCAGAAGCTGCCGGTCGGCTGCATCAAGATCGACCAGTCATTCGTGCGCGCGATGGCGGTCAGCAGCGACTCCGCAGCCATCGTCCGTTCGACGATAGACCTCGTGCATGACCTCGGACGCAAGGTGGTGGCCGAGGGCGTCGAGACGCAGCAGCACTGGGACGCGCTGTGCGCGCTCGGCTGCGATGTCGCGCAGGGCTATCTCATTGCCCGGCCGATGCCGGCAGAAGACTTCCCGGTGTGGCTGGACCGCTACCGGCCAATGCGCGCCAGCGATCCGGCGGACGAGCACGGGACGTCCTGAGTTCCGGCCGCGCGACGTCTGCTGTGGCCGTTCAGTGCGGGCCGGCTGGTCTGGCCGGCAAGCGCAGCGTGACGGCGAGGCCGGGCGCGGCGTCGTCAAGTGCAATGGTGCCGCGGTGCAGGGCGACCACCGACTGCACCAGGCTCAGGCCAAGGCCGAGGCCGGGCGTGTCGCGGGCACTTTCCAGCCGGTACAGGCGCTCGAACACGCGCTCGCGCTCGGCGGCCGGAATGCCCGGCCCTTCGTCGCGCACGCACAGCCGCCAGTCGTCGCCGTCACGCGTCAGCGACAGTTCGACCGTGCCGCCGTGCGGGCTGTACTTGATGGCGTTGTCGATCAGGTTGAGCACGGTCTGGAACAGCAGGTCGCGGTGGCCCGTGCAGGCAGCGCCTTCCGGCGCGCTGACGACGAGGCGCAGGCCGCGCTCCTCGGCCAGCGGCTCCATCAGTTCGATGGCGTCGCGCACCAGGCGGCCGACATCCAGTTCGCTGAATTCGCCGCGCAGCAGGCCGGAATCGACGCGCGCGATGCGCAGCAGCGACTGGAAAGTGGACAGCACCTGGTCGACGTCGGCCAGATTGCGCTCCAGCCAGTCCGGCAGTTCGTCCGCCGTGGGCGGATGGCTCAATGCCGCCTCGATGCGCGCACGGTGACGGGTGAGCGGCGAGCGCAGATCGTGCGCGATGTTGTCGGTGGCGCCGCGCACGGTGGCGATCAGCCGCGCGATGCGGTCGAGCATGCCGTTCAGCGTCTGCGCCAGGCGGTCGAATTCATCCGCGCCGTCGCCGCTGCGCAGCGGCACCCGGTGCTGCAGATCGCCGTCCATGATCTGCTGCGCGGCGCGCCGTATCGTTTCGACCGGCCGCAGTGCGGCACGGGTGATCAGGTAGCCGCCACCCAGCGAGGCGAGCAACATCAGGCCGAAGCTCACCAGCGCGGCGCGGCGGATGTCGCTGCGCACCTGTTCGACCTCGTATTCGTCGAAGCCGACGAGCAGCCGGCTGCCGTCCGGCAGGCGCACCCAGCGGGCGACGATTTCGGTCTGCCCGCGGTGGAGCAGGCTGGGCAGGCGCAAGGGCAGGCTCTCGCGGCCGGCGCTGTCCGGCCAGCGGTTCAGATTGCCGATCAGCAGGTTGCCGGCTGCGTCCTCCAGCCGGTAGACGCGGTCGTGATTGGCCGAGCGCACGTCCAGCCGCTGGCGGATCAGGCCGCTGATGCCGCGCACGCCATCGACCCGGAACTCGGCGGTGAGGATGTCCAGCTCTGCTTCGACACTTTCCTCGACGTGGCCCAGCATGTACTGCCCGGCTAGCCAGGTCACCAGCATCAGCAGCAGGCCGAAGCCGGCGGCGAGCAGGGCGCTGTTGGCCAGCGTCAGCCGGGCGCTGGTACTCAGGCGCAGGCTCATTGCTCGCTGTCGGCCAGTGCGCGCCGCCGGCCGTCGATCAGTGCGCGTGCGATGCCGGGCAGGGCGATGCCCAGTCGCGCTTCGAGTGCGCGGGCACGCTGCGCCAGCTTCATTTCCGACAGCCGGAAGGCGCTGCCGCGGGCGGCGAACACGATGCGGTTGTCGCCATCGGTGGTGTCGACGACGCTGACCGAGCGGGCGAAGCTGGACGCCACGCGCTCGACCCAGGCGCTGTTCAGCGCATCGCCAGCGTACATGTTGATGACCAGCACGCCGCCGTCGCGCAGCGCGGCGTGGCAGTCGTCGTAGAAGCGCTGCGTGGTCAGCGCCGCCGGCATGCCACCGATGTCGAAGCCATCCACCCACAGCAGGTCGAAGGCGCGGTCGTGCGCCGCAACCCACTCGGCGCCGTCGGCGCAGGTGACGGTCAACCTGTCGTCGTCCGGCGGGATGTGGAAGCGATCGCGCAGCGCGATCACTGCCGGCGAGATCTCGGCCACCGTCATGCGCGCCTGCGGCAAGTGGCGGTGGCAGGTCTTGACCAGCGAACCGCCGCCGAGACCGACCATGCCGATGTGGCCGGGGTCAGGCACGAACAGCAGCGACGCCATCATCAGGCGCGAGTATTCGAGCACCAGCCGCTCCGGCGCTGCGGCGTCCATCGTGCTCTGTACCGCCAGTTCGCTGAAGGCCAGCGTGAGCTGGCCGTCCTGTTCGACCAGATAGGGCTGGCCGGCGTCGACCTCGTCGCGTCCGCTCATGAGGGGGCGCGCAGGCAATAGCCGCTGCCGCGCAGCGTGTGGATCAGCGGTGGCCAGGGCGGGCGATCCACCTTCGCGCGCAGGCGCGAAATGTGGACGTCGATGACGTTGGTCTGCGGGTCGAAGTGGTAGTCCCACACGCCTTCGAGCAGCATGGTGCGGGTGACCACCTGGCTGGCGTGGCGCATCAGGAATTCGAGCACGCGGTATTCCTGCGGTTTGAGCGCGATCTCCTCGCCGCCGCGCCGCACCGTGTGCGTCATGCGGTCGAGTTCGAGGTCGGCCACGCGCAGTACCGATTCGGCGACAGGCATCAGGCCACGCCGGGTGATCACCTCCAGCCGCGCCTGCAGTTCGGACATCGCGAACGGTTTCACCAGATAGTCGTCACCGCCAGCACGCAGGCCGCGTATGCGTTCGTCGACCTGGCTCAGCGCGCTCAGGATGAGCACCGGCACGCGCGAGCCGGTGGCACGCAGCGCGGCCAGCATCGAAAGACCATCCATCTGCGGCATCAGGCGGTCGAGCACGATGGCGTCGTACTGCTCGCCGGTGGCCAGGAACAGCCCCTCGCGGCCGTTCGGCGCGTGGTCGACCGCGTGGCCGGCTTCGCGCAGGCCGCGGCAGATGAATCCGGCGATTTCGCTGTCGTCCTCGACGACCAGGATGCGCATGTCGGTGGAAACTGGAGTAAGGGTCTGCACGCGCCCGCCGGGCGCGAATCCGGACGCCATTCTGCCTGCACGCCGTGTGGCCGCAACATGAACAGACGTTCATGTTGCGTTCACCCTGCGGCAAGCCGCCCGAGCGCAAGCTTGCCGACTGTCCGTATCCGTCGATTGCGTCCATGCGCTCCGTCCTTCTGTTCTCCTGTGTGCTGCTGTGCCCGCCGGCATGGGCGCAGTCGCTGACCGCGCACGCCGATGAGCACGAGCAGCCGGTGCTGCGCGACAGTGCGCTGACGCTGTCGCGTGCGCTCGATCTGGCGACCGGTCGCGCACCTGGCAGCGCGCTGCCGCAGGCGCGCATGAATGAGTCACGCGCGCTCGCCGCCCGCGCCGACAGCGTGCTGTCCGGCCCGCCGGCGGTGCAGATGCGCTACCAGACCGACCGACTGCCCGGTCACACCGGACTGCGCGAACTCGAAGCCGGGCTGGAGCTGCCCTTGTGGCGGTCCGGCCAGCGCGACGCGTTGCGGCGCGAGGCCGACGCCGGGCGGCTGCAGTCGGAGGAGGAATTGCGCGCCTACCGCTGGCGCGTGGCGGGTGATCTGCGCGAGCAGCTGTGGCGCGTGCTGCAGGCCGAAGCCGAAGTGAGTCTGGCCGATGCCGACGTCGATCTTTACCGCGCGCTGGAGGATGACGTGGCGCGGCGCATCCGCGCCGGCGACGCGGCGCCGGTGGAAAAGCTGTCGGCCGAAACGGCCCGCCGCGAACGCGATGCCGTGCTGTACGAGGCGCAGGTCGAGCTGGCGCACAGCCTGTTCGGCTGGACCGCGCTGACCGGGCAGAAGGCGCTGCCGCAGCAGGTGCGCGAAGCGGTGGCGACACAGGCAACGGGCTATCCGCCGGTGCTGATGGCGCAGGCCCACGTCGAGCGGGCGCGCAGTGCGCTCGGCACGCTGCAGGCGCAGGGCAGTGGCGCCCCGCGCCTGCTGGTCGGCGTGCGCTCGGAAACGGCGGCCGACATGCCCACCACCGACAGCGTCGGCGCGACGATTTCCATCCCCTTCGGTGGCGAGGCCCACCGCAGCGCTGCGCTGTCGCCGGCGCAGATCGAACTGGCACGCGCCGAGGACGAGCTGGCGTTCGCCCGCCGCAATGCCGAACTTGCGCTGCACGAGGCCGAACACGAACTGCACGCGCGCGAACAGGCGCGCACGCTGGCGCTCGGCCAGAAGGAGGTCGCCGAGCGTGAGGTCGAACTGGGGCGCCGCGCCTACCGCCTCGGCGAAACATCGCTGGCCGAGCGCCTGCTGGTCGAGGCGCGCGCAGCCAGCGCACGCCGCGCCGCGGCGCTGGCCGAAATCGCCTGGTCGCGCGCCGTCGCGCGCTACAACCACAGTCTGGGAATACTGCCTTGAAACCCTTTGCTGCCTTACTTCTGCTCGGCCTTTTCACCGCTTCGGCGCAGGCCGCCGACATCGTGCTCGCACCGACCCAGATGCAGCGTCTCGGCGTGCGCGAAGCGCTGCCGGTCGAGGCAAAGAGTGCGCTGGCCGCGCCGTGGTCTGCGCGCGTGGTCGCTTCGCCCGATGCCGAGTGGGTGGCGACCGCACCGTCCGGCGGCGTGGTCGTGCGGGTACCGGTGGCCGAAGGCCAGCAGGTGACGGCCGGCGCTGTGCTGGCGGAGCTGCGCAGCGCCGACCTGCCGGACATGGGCGCGTCGCTGTCGCAGGCGCGCACCGCGGCCGAACTGGCGCGCGGCAACCGCGAGCGCGACCGCGCGCTGCATGCCGAAGGGCTGATCGCCGAGCGCCGCGTGCGCGAGTCGGAGGCGGCAGCGGCGCAGGCCGACGCCGCGCTGGCCGCCGCACAGTCGCGCTTGCGCCTGATGGGGGTGTCGGCGGCCGACGCTTCGGCCGGCCGCATCCAGGTGCGCGCCACGGCCGCTGCGACCGTGCTCGAACGGATGGCGCTGCCCGGTCAGCGCGTGAACGAGGCGGACCCGCTGCTGCGCCTGGCCGATGCGAACAGGCTCATGCTGGAACTGAACCTGCCGGTCGCTCAGGCGGCGTCGGTGCGCGAGGGCGACCTGATCGAGGTCGACGGAAGCGCCGGCAGGGCGCGGGTGACGCAGATAGGCTGGGGCGCGTCGGACGCCACGCAGACCGTGCGCATCCGCGCCGAACTGCCACCGACGAAGAACGGACTGCGGCCCGGCCAGTGGGTCAAGGTACGTCGCAGCGCGACGGCAGCCGCCGCCTGGTCGGTGCCGGCGGGCGCGCTGCTTCATCACGACGGCAGGAGCTGGGTGTTCATGCGCACCGCGCAGGGTTTCCGTGCAGTCGAGGTGCAGGTGCTGTCGCAGGACAGCGCGCAGGCCACCGTCAGCGGCGCGCTCGACGCGAAGGCCCCGGTCGCGGTCAGCGGGGTGGCGGCGATCAAGGCGGTGTGGCTGGGCCACGGCGGAGCCGAATGATGCTCGACGCCCTGACCCGCAGCGCGCTCGCGCGCCCGCTGCTGACCGTGCTGGCGGCGCTGCTGCTGATCGCCGCCGGCCTCAATGCGGCGATGAACCTGCCGATCGACGCCTTCCCCGACGTGTCGGCACCGCAGGTGAAGATCATCGTCAAGCTGCCCGGCATGACGCCGGAAGAGATGGAAACGCGCGTCACCACGCCGATCGAGATCGAAATGCTGGGCCTGCCGAAGCAGACCATGCTGCGCTCGACCAGCAAGTACGGCCTCACCGACGTCACCATCGATTTCGAGGACGGCACGGATATCTATTGGGCACGCAACCAGGTGAGCGAGCGGCTGAACGGCATCATGGCCGACCTGCCGCCGGGCCTGACCGGCGGGCTGGCGCCGATCACCACGCCGCTGGGCGAAATGTTCATGTTCACGGTCGAAGGCGATCTGCCGATCGCCGAGCGGCGCGCGCTGCTCGACTGGGTGATCCGTCCGGCGCTGCGTACGGTGCGCGGCGTGGCCGACGTGAACGTGCTGGGCGGCCTGGCCAGCGCCTACGAAGTGGTGCCGGACGCCGCCCGCATGGCCGCCACCGGCATCACGTTGGACGAGCTGCGGTCCACGCTGGAGCGTTTCAACCGCAACGACGGTGCAGGCCGCATCAACGAAGGCGAGGAAACGCTGCTGGTGCGCGTGCAGGGCCGCCTCACCTCGCTCGACGATATCGGCCGTCTGGTCGTGCACGCGACGCCAACCGCTCAGGTGCGGGTGGCCGACGTTGCCGAGGTGAAGCTGGGCGCGCTCACCCGCATGGGCGGCGTCACCCACAACGGCGAGGGCGAGACGGTGCAGGGCCTGGTGCTCGGCCTGCGCGGCGCCGACGCGCAGCAGGTGGTGGCCGGCGTGCGTGCCCGGCTGGAGGAAGTGCAGGCGGCGCTGCCTGCCGGTGTGAAGGTGGTGCCCTTCTACGACCGCGGCGAACTGGTGTCGAGCGCCGTCGGCACGGTGTCGAAGGCGCTGCTGGAAGCGGTGGTGCTGGTCGGCGTGATGCTCTACCTCTTCCTCGGCAATCTGCGCGCCGCGCTGGCCGTGGCCGTGGTGCTGCCGCTGTCGGCGCTGTGGACCTTCCTGCTGATGCGCCAGTTCGGCCTGTCGGCCAACCTGATGAGCCTGGGGGGACTGTCGATTGCCATCGGCCTGCTGGTCGACGCTGCCGTGGTGGTGGTCGAGAACGTGGTCGCCCATCTGCACGAGCCGGGCGCCGACCAGCGTCCGCGGCAGCAGGTGGTGCTGGACGCGGTGCGCGAGGTGGCGGTGCCGACCACTGCCGGCATCGTCATCATCGCGCTGGTGTTCGTGCCGCTGCTGAGCCTGCAGGGGCTGGAGGGCAAGCTGTTCGCGCCGGTGGCGCTGACCATCGTGTTTGCGCTGGCCGGTTCGCTGCTGCTGTCGCTGACCGTCATACCGCTGCTGGCGCGGCTCACCTTGAGTGCGAAGTCGCACGCCGATCCCTGGCTGCCGCGCACGCTCGCCCGGCTTTACGCACCGTTGCTGAAGAAGGCGCTCGCCGCACCGGCGGTGGTGGGCGGCATTGCCGGGCTGCTCGGCGTCGTCGCCGTAGTGCTGTACATGGGGCTGGGCAAGACCTTCATGCCGACGATGGACGAGGGCAGCCTCATCGTGCAACTGGAGAAACTGCCGTCCATCAGTCTCGATGCGTCGCTGGCGATCGATACCCAGTTCCAGCGCGCGCTGAAGGAGCGGGTGCCGGAGGCGCTGCAGGTGGTGGCGCGTGCCGGCTCGGACGAGATCGGTCTCGATCCGATGGGCTTGAACCAGACGGATACCTTCATCAGCCTGCCGCCGGGCGTCGACAAGCCGGCGATCATCCATCGCATCCGCGAACTGCTGAACGAGTTTCCGGGCGTGGCCTACGCCTTCACGCAGCCGATCGAAATGCGGGTGTCGGAGATGATTCTCGGTGTGCGCGGTGATCTGGCGATCCGCATCTTCGGCCCGGATCTCGACGTGCTGAACCGCAAGGCGGAGGAGATTGCCGAAGTGCTGCGCGCGACACCGGGTGCCGAGGACGTCTTCTTCGTGCGCAACGAAGGCGTGCAGTACCTGCGCGTCGTGCCTGACAACGACGCGCTGGCGCGTGCCGGACTGGACATCGACACGCTGGCGGCGAGCCTGCGTGCGCAGATCGAGGGCGAGCGGGTCGGCCTGATCCAGCAGCAGGAGCGGCGCATTCCGCTGCTGGTGCGCGCCAGCGGCAGTACGGCGGCGGCCAACGAACTGGCGCAGATGCCGGTGGCGCTGCCGGGCAGTGGGCGTATCGCGCTCGGACAGCTCGCGCGCTTCGAGCGCGTCGGCGGGCCGGTGCAGATCAACCGCCAGCTGGGCAGCCGCAACATGGTGGTGATCGCCAACGTCGGCGGGCGCGATCTGGTCGGCTTCGTCGAGGACGCTCGCGCGCAGGTGCTGCAGAAGGTCGAGCTGCCGCCGGGCTACCGGCTGACCTGGGGTGGCGAGTTCGAGAACCAGCAGCGCGCGGCGCAGCGGCTGGCACTGGTGGTGCCGGCGGCGCTGGTGCTCATCTTCCTCATCCTCTACAGCACCTTCGATTCGCTGCGCCAGGCTGCGCTGGTGATGGCCAACGTGCCGTTCGCGATGATAGGCGGCGTGTTCGCGCTGGCGCTGTCCGGCGAATACCTGTCGGTGCCGGCGTCGGTCGGTTTCATCGCGCTGCTCGGCATCGCGGTGCTCAATGGCGTGGTGCTGGTGAGCTATTTCAACCAGTTGCGCGCGACCGGCCTGTCGATGCTGGACACCGTGGTGCACGGTGCGCAGCGCCGGCTGCGGCCGGTGCTGCTGACGGCGTCAATGGCGGCCCTCGGTCTGGTGCCGCTGCTGTTCGCGACCGGGCCCGGTTCGGAAATCCAGCGGCCGCTTGCAATCGTTGTCATTGGCGGCCTGGTTTCTTGTACTGCGTTAACACTGCTGCTGCTGCCCATCCTGTACAAGCGGTTCGGCGAGCGATCCGCCGCCTGATGATTTCATTCCATGACTGAATTCCTTGCGCCACAGCGGCGCGCGCTGCCCTTCCTGCTGGTACTTGCGCTGACGGCGCTGTCAGTCTGGAC
The DNA here is from genome assembly GCF_018780585.1 of Methyloversatilis discipulorum. Classification (GTDB taxonomy): domain Bacteria; phylum Pseudomonadota; class Gammaproteobacteria; order Burkholderiales; family Rhodocyclaceae; genus Methyloversatilis; species Methyloversatilis discipulorum_B. The sequence goes on from NZ_JADMJL010000061.1 coordinate 64,027, forward strand.
GCTGCTGCGGCTGGGCCTCTGGCTGTACGCCGACGCCGGCAGCGCCGCAGTGCACGTGTTCGGGCGCGGCCTGTGGTTCGACGCGGCGACGCTGGCCTGGATGCTGGCGCCGCTGCTCGCGATCTCGGCCCTGCTGCCGGCGCGGCTGCGCGCCAGCCGGCTCATGGGCGGAGTGCGCTGGGGCGCACTCTGGCTGGCGGTGGCGCTGCTGCTGTTCGGTGCGGTCGCCGAGGTGGTGTTCTGGGACGAGTTCTCGACCCGCTTCAACTTCATCGCGGTTGACTATCTGCTGTACACCCAGGAAGTGATCGGCAACATCGTCGAGTCCTATCCGGTCGGTGCGCTGGTCGGCGGCATCGTGTCGCTGTCGGCCCTGCTCGTGATCGTGCTGCGACGGCGACTGTCGTTCGCGGTCTCCGCGCGCCCCTGGCGCGTGCGCGTCGCCATGCTGGCGGCGGCCGTGCTGCTGCCGACGGCGGCGCAGCTGGCGACGATCGAGCAAATGGAAGGCAGCGGCGACGCCTACGCTGACGAACTGGCCGGCAACGGCCTCTTCTCGCTGGCGGCGGCGATGCGTCGCAACGAACTGGATTACGCGCGCTGGTACGCGACGCTGCCGCAGGAAGAGGCGGACGAGGTGCTGCGTACGCTGCATGTCGAGCGCCTGCCGCTGAGCGCCGAGGACAGCCCGAGCGCGATGGATGATCCGCCGCACGACAAGTCGCCCTTCACCCGCCGGCCGCGCAATGTGGTGCTGGTGACCATCGAGAGCCTGTCGGCGGAGTACGTCGGTGCCTATGGATCGAAGGACGGCCTGACGCCTGAACTGGACCGCATCGCCGCCGAAGGACTGCGCTTTGCCAACGTGTATGCCACCGGTACGCGCACCGTGCGCGGTCTGGAGGCGCTGTCGCTCGGCACGCCGCCGGTGCCCGGTCAGGCCATCGTCCGACGGACGAACAACAACAACCTGTCGACAGTCGGGGAAATCCTCGCGCCGCAGGGTGTGGTGCCGATGTTCATCTACGGTGGCTACGGCTACTTCGACAATATGAACAGCTATTTCCGCGGCAATGACTACCTCATCGTCGACCGCACGGACTTCCCGAAGGACAGCATCGTGTTCGAGAACGTGTGGGGCGTGGCGGACGAGTCGCTGTACGCCAACGCGCTGATCGCGATGAACCGCAAGGCGGCCGAGGGCAAGCCCTTCTTCGCGCAGATCATGACCACGTCGAACCACCGGCCCTACACCTACCCGGACGGGCGCATCGACATTCCGTCGCCGGGCGGCCGGCACGGTGCGGTGAAATACACCGACTGGGCGATCGGCCAGTTCATCCGCGAGGCGAAGAAGCAGCCGTGGTTCGCCGACACGCTGTTCGTGTTCGTCGCCGACCACTGCGCGTCGGTGGCCGGCAGGACGCGCCTGCCGGTGGCGAAGTACCGCATTCCGCTGATCTTCTACGCGCCGGACATGCTGCCGCCGGGCGAATTCACCGACCGTCTGAGCCAGATCGACCTGGCGCCGACACTGCTCGAAGTGATGGGCAAGAACGGCGACGACCACTTCTTCGGTCGCGCCTTCTTCGAGGAACACGTGCAGCTGGATCGCGTGTTCATCTCCAACTACCAGGACCTGGGCTATCTGCGCGGCGACCTGCTCACCGTGCTGTCGCCGCAGCGCATGGTGAGGGCGTACCGCGTCGACCCCGCAACACTGGAATCGACGACGACCGAGCCGGACCCGCAGCGCGTGAAGGAGGCGATCGCCTATTACCAGACCGCCGCCGCGGCCTTCAAGCAGGGGCGCCTGCAGATGCCTGCCGCGCAGTGATGCGGCGGCACGCCGACCTGCTCGCCGTGGCGGTGCTGTCGGCGCTGCTGGCGCTCTGGTGCAACCGCTGGAGCGACGGCGATCTGATCACCGCCACGTGGTTCTTCGACGCCGTGGCCGGCGGCTTTCCGCTGCGCAGGCACTGGCTGCTGTCGGGTGTGCTGCACGACGGCCTCAAATGGCTGGCGGTGCTGGTCTGGTTGGGCCTGTTGGCGGGCTGGTGCGTGTTGCGCGTGCGCGGCACTGCGGCAGTGCTGCGCGCCCGCTTGGCCTTCTTGCTCGTCGCCTCGCTGCTGGCGGTGATCGCAGTGAATCTGGCACGGGCGCAGTCGTCCCACAGCTGCCCCTGGTATGTCGCCGACTTCGGTGGCTCGGGGCAGTTCTTTCGCCTGCTGGATCCACGACCTGAAGAAGCTGGACCGGGCAAGTGCCTGCCCAGCGGCCACGCCGCCACGGCCTTCATGTGGCTGGCGCTGCTGCCGTTGCTGGCGGGCGGGTGGCGCCGGCTGGCGCTGACCGGTGTACTGCTGCTGGGAGGGCTGGCCGGCACGGTGCAGGTGGCCCGCGGCGCGCATTTTCCATCGCACATCCTGCTCAGCGCGGCGCTGTGCGCGCTGGTGGTGTGGATCTGCGCAATGCTGGCGCGCAAATGAAAACCGGCCCTCTCGGGCCGGCGTGTGCTGCTGTGCGGTAGATCAGCCTTCGAGCAGGCTGCGCAGCATCCACGCATTCTTTTCGTGGATCTGCATGCGCTGCGTCAGCAGGTCGGCGGTCGGTTCATCGTGTGCCTCGTCCACCACCGCGAAAATGCTGCGCGCGGTGCGGACGACGGCTTCCTGGCCGGCCACCAGCTGGCGGATCATGTCGTTGGCCGACGGCACGCCTTCCGGCTCCTTGATTGACGTGAGCCTGGCGTAAGCGGAGTAGGTGCCCGGTGCCGGGTAGCCCAGCGCGCGGATGCGCTCTGCCACCAGATCGACGGCCAGCGCCAGTTCGGTGTACTGACCTTCGAACATCAGGTGCAGCGTGTTGAACATCGGGCCGGTCACGTTCCAGTGGAAGTTGTGCGTGGTCAGGTAGAGGGTGTAGGTGTCGGCCAGCAGGCGCGACAGGCCGTCGGCGATGGCGCGACGCTGGTCTTCAGGAATGCCGATGTTGATCGTGCTCATTTTGATGCTCCCTTCGTTGATGCTGACGCGGATGTGAGTGCAGCCTTCAGGCGGCAGTTCCGTCCAGTGGCCCCGGAGCGGATTGCGGCGCCTGCCCGGCGATCAGTTCCGCCAGCCGTGAAAAACACTCCTGGCGGGCATTCGAACTGCGTGCGACCAGTGCGATGGTACGGCGCGGACGCGGTTCGGAGAAGCGGTGCGCGACAAGATTCATGTGACCGAGCAGGCCGGAGCGCAGCGTCATGTCAGGCAGCAGCGCCATGCCGAGCCCGCCCTCGACCATCTGCGCCAGTGTGAACAGGCTGGTCGCCTCCATGCCGGTCACCCGCGGTTCGTCAAGCCGGCATCCACCCAGCGTATGGCCGCGCAGGCAATGGCCTTCTTCCAGCAGCAGCAGCGCCTCCGGGTCCAGCTTGCCGATGTCGCGCGGCATGTCGGCCTCACGGCCGGCTGGCGCGATCAGCAGCAGTTCCTCGTCGAACAGCGGCTGTACCTGCAGGTTGCCGGTGTCGTAGGGCAGCGCGATCAGCGCGAAGTCAATTTGGCCGGCGGCGAGCCGCGACAGCAGGTTGCGGGTCAGGTCCTCGCGCAGTGCCACCTTGAGTTCAGGGTAGCGCGTGCGCACCGCGGGCAGCACGGCGGGCAGCAGGAAGGGCGCAATGGTCGGGATGACGCCGAGCTTGAGCAGGCCGCTCATCGGCCGCTCGGCGTTGCGTGCCCACTCGGTGAGATCCTCCGCTTCGGCCAGCAGCCGGCGCGCACGCTCGACGACCTCGGTGCCGACCGGCGTCATCATGACCGAATGCCGCTCGCGCTCGACCAGCAGCGAGCCGAGCGTCGCCTCGAGTTCCTTGATGCCGGCCGACAGCGTGGACTGGGTGACGAAACAGGATTCCGCCGCCTGCGTGAAGTTCAGCTTGTCGGATACGGCGATCAGGTAGCGCAACTGGCGCAGCGAAGGCAGGGCGGACATCGTCGTGCTCCGGATTATTGATCGGATTATACGATCAATACGATCAAATCAATCAATTGGACCGAATGCTGGCGCGTGTCCAGAATGCGTCCTGTCGATGTGCAGCGCCGCAAGCGGTGTGTGGCATCACCCTTTTGAATCCCGTCCATCACTCAAGGAGATGAACATGAGTCTGCAGAACCACGAAGGCAAGCGCGTCCCCAACGTCACGTTCCGCGTTCGCGAAAACAACGAGTGGAAGAACGTCACCACCGACGATCTGTTCAAGGGCAAGACCGTGGTGGTGTTTTCTCTGCCCGGCGCATTCACGCCCACCTGCTCGTCGACCCATCTGCCGCGCTACAACGAACTGGCGCCGGCGTTCAAGGCAAACGGCGTCGACGACATCCTGTGCGTGTCGGTCAATGACACCTTCGTCATGAACGAGTGGGCCAAGGACCAGGAATCCGACAATGTGACCCTGGTTCCCGACGGCAACGGTGAATTCACCGAAGGTATGGGCATGCTGGTCGACAAGGCCGACCTCGGTTTCGGCAAGCGCAGCTGGCGCTATTCGATGCTGGTGAAGGACGGCGTGGTGAGCAAGATGTTCATCGAGCCGCAGGAACCGGGTGACCCGTTCAAGGTGTCCGATGCGGACACGATGCTGAACTACATCAACCCGAACGCGAAGAAGCCGGATCAGGTGGCCATTCTGACCCGCGAGGGCTGCGGCTTCTGCGCCAAGGCCAAGGCCTTGCTGGCGGAGAAGGGCTACCACTACGCCGAGATCAACCTGCCGCATACCGAGCGTTCGCGTGCCCTGGGTGCCATCGTCGGCGCGAAGACCGTGCCGCAGGTGTTCATCAACGGACAGCATATCGGCGGTTGGGAAGATCTGGAGAAGTGGGCGTCGGCGAAGTAAGCGGCGTCCGATGAACGTACGGCGGGGCGACCCGCCGTGCGATCAGGCTTGCGCACCGCAGGGTGCGCAGCCCTGATCGTCCGACCAGGGAGACTGAAATGAAGGAAATGATCGTGGATGTTGCGGTGATCGGTGCCGGTACGGCCGGTCTTGCCGCCTATCGCGCCGCCATCGCCGGCGGCAAGTCGGCCGTCATCATCGAGGGCGGCCCTTACGGCACCACCTGCGCCCGCGTCGGCTGCATGCCGAGCAAGCTGCTGATCGCCGCGGCGGAAGCCGCGCACGTGACCGAGAAGTGGGATGCCTTCGGCATCCGCCTCGAGGGCACGGTGCGCATCGACGGCCGCGCCGTGATGGAGCGCGTGCGCAGCGAACGCGACCGCTTCGTCGGCTTCGTGGTGCGCGGTGTCGATAGCATTCCGGCCGAGCACAAGCTGCGCGGCTACGCGAAATTCATCGACGACCGCAGCCTGCAGGTCGATGAGCACACGGTGGTCACCTTCGGCCGCGCTGTCATCGCGACCGGATCGTCGCCTGCAGTGCCGCCGATGCTGAAGCCGGCCGGCAAGCGCCTCATCGTAAACGACGACGTGTTCGACTGGACCGAGCTGCCGGAATCGGTGGCGGTGTTCGGCCCCGGCGTGATCGGCCTCGAGATCGGCCAGGCGCTGCACCGCCTCGGCGTGCGCGTCGAGGTATTCGGCCGCGGTCATTTCGTCGGCCCGTTCTCCGACCCGGCGCTGAAGGCCTACGCGACGAACGCCTTTGCCGAGGAGTTTCCGCTGCACGCCGACGCGAAGGTGGTGTCGGTCGAGGAGCGACCGGACGGCGTGCGCATCGTGCAGGAACTGCAGGATGACCGCGTGGTGACCAAGGACTTCGAGTGGGTGATTGCCGCCACCGGTCGTACGCCCAATGTGAAGAATCTTGGCCTCGAGAACACGTCGGTGACGCTTGCCGCCAACGGCGTGCCGGAGTTCGACCGCACGACGATGCAGTGCGGCAGCACGCACATCTTCATCGCCGGTGACGCCAACAACGACCTGCCTCTGCTGCATGAAGCGGCCGACGAGGGGCGGATCGCTGGCGAGAACGCGGCCCGCTTTCCCGCGGTGCAGCCGGGTCTGCGCCGTGAGCCGATCGCGGTCGTGTTCTCCGACCCGCAGTTGGCGACCGTGGGCAAGCGCTACGTTGATCTCGCACCGGACAGCTTCGTCACCGGCGAGGTGTCGTTCGAGGACCAGGGGCGTTCGCGCGTCATGCTGCGCAACAAGGGCCTGCTGCACGTGTATGCGGACAAGGCCAGCGGTCGCCTGATCGGCTGCGAAATGATGGGTCCGGACGTCGAGCACCTGGCTCACCTGCTGGCCTGGGCCATGCAGTCCGGCATGACGGTGCAGCGCGCGCTTGAAATGCCCTTCTATCACCCGGTGGTGGAAGAGGGGCTGCGCACCGCGCTGCGCGACGCGGCGGCGAAGCTCAGCGCAGCGTGATTCCGCCGCCCGCCCGGACGAGGTGCCGGGCGGGCGGTTAGAATACCGGCCTCGTTGCCTCTGCCGTTGGGCGGGGGCGCTGCCGGTGTCGTCACGTGTCCGCCTCAGATTCCCTCGTTTCCCGCAGTCTCGCCGCCGTCTGGCACCCCTGCACGCAGATGCAGTGGCACGCCGATCAGTCGCTGCCGCTGCTCGCCGTCAGCCGCGCGCAGGGGCCGTGGCTGTACGCGCCGGATGGCCGTCGCTACCTCGACGGCATCAGTTCCTGGTGGACCAATCTGTTCGGCCACAGCCATCCGCACATCGTGCAGGCGCTGCGTGACCAGCTCGACACGCTGGACCACGTGATGCTCGCCGGCTTCACGCACGAACCGGTGGTGGCGCTGTCGGAAAAGCTGTCGGCCCTGACCGGCGGTCGCCTCGGCCACGCCTTCTACGCGTCGGACGGCGCATCGGCGACGGAGATCGCGCTGAAGATGTCGCTGCATTACTGGCGCAATAGCGGGCGGCCGGAAAAGAACGAGTTCATCTGCTTCGCCGGCAGCTACCACGGCGAAACGGTCGGCGCGCTGGCGGTCACCGACGTGCCGCTGTTCCGCGACGCCTATGCGCCCATGGTGCGCGGCGCGCACGTGCTGCCCAGCCCGGCGTCGAGCGCACCACTGCACGCGCTCGACGCGCTGACCGTATTCCTCGAAGCGCATCACGCGCGGATCGCCGCGCTGATCATCGAACCGCGGGTGCAGTGCGCCGGCGGTTTCGCGATGCACGACGCCGGCTGGCTCAGTGCCGCACGTGCGTTGTGCGACGTCTATGAAGTCCACCTGATCGCCGACGAGATCGCGGTCGGCTGCGGTCGCACCGGCACCTTCTTCGCGAGCGAGCAGTCGCTGGATGCCAACGGCGAAGGCTGGCCCGATTTCATCTGCCTGTCCAAAGGTATCACCGGTGGCACGCTGCCGCTGTCACTGGTGCTGAGCAAGCCCTTCGTGTTCGACGCCTTTCTCGACGACACGATGGCGCGCGGCTTCCTGCATTCGCATTCCTACACCGGCAATCCGCTCGCCTGCCGCGCCGCGCTGGCGACACTGGAACTGTTCGAACAGCTCGACGTGCTCGAACGCAACAAGGCCTGGGCGCAGACTTTCAGCGAGGCGCTGGCACCGCTTGCGGCGCATCCGGCCGCCCGCGATTTCCGCCAGGCCGGCATGATCTGGGCGCTCGACGTCGATACGCCGCACGCCGATTTCAGCCGCCGTTTCCATCGCGAGGCGCTGGCGCGCGAACTGCTGCTGAGACCGATAGGCAATACGCTGTACTTCATGCCGCCCTACGTGCTCGATGAAGCGCAGAGCGCGTTGCTTGCGCAAGGGGCGCTGGCTGCGCTGGACGCCGCCCTCGCATGAGCGCGACCGACTTTCGCGCCCGCCTCGAAGCACTGGCGGCGGACGATCTGCTGCGTACCCGCCTGGTGCTGGATGCGCCCTGTGGCCCGGAGGCGATGGTCGATGGTCGGCGTCTGGTTTCCTTCGCCGGCAACGACTACCTCGGGCTGGCCAACCATCCTGAGATCGTCGACGCCTTCCGCGCCGGCGCTGCCCGCTGGGGTGTCGGCGCCGGCGCGTCGCACCTGGTCAGCGGCCACCAGAGACCGCATGAGGAACTGGAGACCGCGCTGGCACGGTTCACCGGAATGCCGCGCGCGCTCTATTTCTCGACCGGCTACATGGCCAACCTCGCGGTGCTGCCCGCACTCGCCGGGCGCGGCGACACGGTGATCGCGGACCGGCTGAACCACGCCTCGCTGGTCGACGCCGCCTTGCTGTCGCGCGCCACGGTGCGTCGCTATCCGCATGGCGAAGTCGCCGCGGTTGCGCGCGCGCTCGACGCCGCAGACGGACGCAAGGTCGTCGTGACCGACGGCGTTTTCAGCATGGATGGCGACATCGCGCCGCTGCCCGAACTGCTGGCCCTGTGCGAGCGCCACGACGCATTGCTGGTGGTCGACGACGCGCACGGTTTCGGCGTGCTCGGCGCGCAGGGGCGTGGCGTGCTGTCGCATTTCGGCATCGCGTCGCCGCGCCTGATCTACGTCGGTACGCTGGGCAAGGCGGCCGGTGTGGCCGGCGCCTTCGTCGCAGGCGACGCGGACGCGATCGAATGGCTGATGCAGACCGGCCGCAGCTACCGCTACACCACTGCAGCGCCCGCGGCGACCGCCTGTGCGGTGCTGGCGAGCCTGCGCCTGATCGAGGCGTGTGACGAGCGGCGGACGCGTCTGGCGGCACACCGCCTGCGCATGCGACAGACGCTCGCCGCATGCAGATGGTCGTTGATGCCGTCCGACACGGCAATCCAGCCGGTGCGGGTGGGCGGCAATTCCGAGGTGCTGGCGCTGTCGGCGCGGCTGCGCGAGCGCGGCCTGTGGGTGCCCGCCATCCGGCCGCCCACTGTGCCCGCCGGCAGCGCCCGCTTGCGTGTCTCGCTCAGCGCGGCGCACGAGGCCGCACACATCGACGGGCTGTGCGCTGCGCTGAACGAGGCCGGCCATGAATGAGGTGCTGGCCGCCCGTCACTACGGCGCGCAGGGGCCGCGCGTCGCACTGGTGCACGGCTGGGGCTGGGACGGCCGCCTGCTGTCGCCGTTGGCGCAGGCGCTGGGCGCACAGTGCCGTGTCGTCCAGCCCGATCTGCCCGGCTACGGATTGAACGTCGGCCAGCGCTGCGACGGTTTCGACGACTGTGTCGATCAGCTCGTACAGGCGGTGCCCGACGCCGAGGTGCTGGTCGGCTGGTCGCTGGGCGGCTTGCTGGCCATCGCCTGGGCGGCTCGGATGCCGGTGCGCCGACTGCTCCTCGTGGGCGCTTCGCCGCGCTTCATGCAGGCCGTCGACTGGCCATATGGCATGACCGACGAGCGCTTCGACGCCTTTGCGTATGGCCTGGAGCAAGACCCGCGGCGCACCCGCACTCGCTTTGCCGCGCTGGCCGCGCTCGGCGACAGCGACGCGCGCGGTGCGCGAGGCGCGATGGCAGCGTTGATGGACGACGTGCCACCGACCGCTCCGGCTCTGCGTCAGGGACTGGATTGGCTGCGCGAGCGGGATCTCCGGGACACCTTGCGTTCGCTTCCAATACCCCTGAGCTGCCTGCATGGCGAGCAGGACCACGTGGTCGATATGCGCGCAGCGGCCAAAGAGGACGCGGCGCGCTGGATGCCGGTGCCGGGTGCGGCGCATCTGCCCTGGCGGCACGGCGACCTCTCCGATCTGTGTGCGTGGGTGTGCGCCGATGACTGAGCGCACCGCGATACGGGCCTCGTTCTCGCGAGCGGCGACGCGCTATGCCGCGGCGGCCGGGCTGCAGCGTGTGGTGTGCGACCGCCTGCTCGAGCTGCTGCCGGACAGAGCCGCCCGGCTGGTGCTCGATCTCGGTTGCGGGACCGGTTTCGCGTCAACCGGCTTGCATGGGCGCTTTCCCGAGGCGATGCATTGCGCGGTCGATTTCTCGTTGGGCATGTTGCATGCCCATGAACGAAGTCACGGAGTGATGCGCGTCTGCGCCGATGCGCACCGCCTGCCGCTTGCCTCGACGAGCGCGGATATCGTGTTCTCCAGCCTGATGCTGCAGTGGTGCGATCTGCCGGTTGCGCTGGCCGAGTGTCGGCGCGTCCTCAGGGAGGGCGGCCATATGTGCTTCAGCACCGTTCTCCACGGCACACTCGCCGAGATCGATGACGCATTCGCCGGTCTGGATGCGTATCGTCACACGGTGTCATTCCCTGCGCCCGAGGCGCTGACCGCCGCACTGACCGGCAGCGGCTTCGCGGTGGACCTGATGCGCCGCGAAACGTATGTCGAGTACTTTGCCGATGCGCGCGCACTGCTGCAGTCGAATCGCGACATCGGCGCGTCGCACGTGCCGGACGGTGCGCGCCGTGCTCTGCTCGGCCGCGCAGCACTGCGGCAGGTGTGTAACCGTTTGGAGGCGCGGCGTGAAGCGCGTGGCGTGCCGCTGACCTATCAACTGGCCTGGGTGGTCGCTCGAGCGTCCTCAGGAGACCGGAGCTGACATGAGCGTGGAAAAGCTGCATTTCGTCATTGGCACGGACACCGGTGTCGGCAAAACGCTGGTGTCCTGCGCGTTGATCGAGGCGCTGCGGGCAAACGGCGTGAACGCGGTCGGCATGAAACCGGTCGCGTCGGGGGCATCGCCGGACGCCTCCGGCCGCCTCGCGAACGAGGACGCCGACGCGCTGGCGCAGGCCAGCGGGCTCGACCAGCCGACGGCGCTGACCAATCCCTATCTGTTCGAAGCGCCGCTGGCGCCGCATGTGGCCGCGCAACGCGAGGGGCGATCGATCGACCGGGCTGTGGTGCTGGACGCCTTGGCTGCGCTGCGCGCAGAGGCTGATCACGTCATCGTAGAAGGGGTTGGTGGGTTCATCGTGCCGTTGGGTGACGACTGGACGACCGCGGATCTGGCGGTCGACATCGGGGCGCCGCTGATTCTGGTGGTCGGGCTCAGGCTTGGCTGCATCAACCACGCGCTGCTGACGGCCGAGGCGGCGCGCGCGCGCGGGCTGACGCTGGCCGGCTGGGTCGCGAACTGCCAGCCCGAGGGCATGCTGGAGCAGGAGGCGACGATTTCCGCGCTGAAAAGTCGCCTCAACGCGCCAATTCTTGGCATAATCCCGCGGCTGTCCGGCGCCGATGCAAAAACTGCATCGCGCCTGCTCGACATCCAGCCGCTGCTGGCCTTCCCCGGATGAATTTTTTGTTCCGGGGTTTGACAGCGCGAGAAACCCTCACCATAATCGCGGGTTTCGCTGGTCGCCGGAGGGGTTCCCGAGCGGTCAAAGGGATCAGACTGTAAATCTGACGGCTCTGCCTTCGAAGGTTCGAATCCTTCCCCCTCCACCACAACCCTTGAGCAAGCGGGGTTCGGGTAAGACGGCGAGAAATTTGCAGCAAACATCGCGAGTGCATGTCGCTGCGATGGAGTGGTAGGGAGCGGTTTGGCGGGAGTAGTTCAATGGTAGAACCTTAGCCTTCCAAGCTAATGACGCGGGTTCGATTCCCGTCTCCCGCTCCACGGCTCGGGCGTGTGTCCGGGCAAAGGTGTTTCAGTGCCCATGTAGCTCAGTGGCAGAGCACTCCCTTGGTAAGGGAGAGGTCGGCAGTTCAATCCTGCCCATGGGCACCAAAATTTTTTGCGTGCGGCATCCTGGTGACAACTGAGGATGTCAGTCGATGTTTGACGCAGATCTCTATCAAGCAACCAGGGTGATCGAAAATGGCAAAGGGAAAGTTTGAGCGCACCAAGCCGCACGTGAACGTGGGCACGAT
>NZ_JADMJL010000063.1 GCF_018780585.1 Methyloversatilis discipulorum
CAGAACTGCGTGCACTGCAAGACCTGCGACATCAAGGACCCGACGCAGAACATCACCTGGGTCACGCCGCAGGGCGGGGAAGGGCCGATCTACAACGGCATGTAGGTCAGTTTCCTGTGGGAGCGGCCTTGGCCGCGACACGGCCGCTGCCATCCTCAGGTTCCGATTCAGGCCGCAGTCAGGGCCAGAAGACCCCTCCTGCAATCCCCAACCCAAGCCCAGGTCGTGGAGCAGGCGCACCTCCCATGTAGGAGCGGTCTTCTGACCGCGACACGGCCGCTGCCATCCGCAGGCTTCGATACAGGCTGATGTCGGGGTCAGAGGACCCCTCCTACAGAACCCCGGCCCAGGCTCAGGTCGTGGATCAGGCGCACCACCCCTGTAGGAGCGGTCTTCCGACCGCGACACAGCCGCTGCCATCCGCAGGCTTCGATACAGGCTGATGTCGGGGTCAGAGGACCCCTCCTACAGAACCCCGGCCCACGCTCAGGTCGCGGATCAGGCGCATCACCCTCACTTCGCCGGAATGCAGGTCCCCTTGGTCACCTGTGAACTCAGCAGCCCCAAGGTTTCAGCCGCAGCTCCGGCCTTCTTCATTTGCCCGTAATGCTCGGCCCATTCCTGTCGCACCTGCGCTTCCGCCGCCAGACATTCCTGCAGGCTCCCGAACACCAGATCGGTCTTCACGGGCGCATTCATCACGATGACAACCAGCAGCCATTTCATGGGATCGAGCTCCTCTGTGTGTGGGCGACGGCGAAAGCCGCGGGCGGGGCAGGGCGCCCACTGACCGACACCGCTGCCCGTGCGCTCATGATTGCAGCATGGGGCACGCAGGCCAAGCCCGACTGACAGGCGTGCGTTGTGTGCCCGTCAGTTCCACAGCGTCTGGTGCATCAGACCGTTGATCAGCATGACGGTGACGAACAGCACCCAGCACGCGACGACCCACAGCGACGCCGCGACGGGCCGCCCGCCGGTCGCCAGCCGGTAAGCCCACGCAAGCAGGCCAAGCACCGCCGCGGACGCGAGCAGTGCGGGCCAGTCGGGTGCTGGTGCGCTCATGCGCTGCCCGCCGACGATGAGCAGGATGACCAGACCGGCCAGCAGCCCGGTCGGTAGCGCTAGCAGGGCGAACACCCAGAACAGGACGCGCCGGCCGGTCGAAAGGGCGTCAGGCATGTCCGCCGCTCACGGCGCGCCGTCCGGGCAGGCGGGCGGCCAGTTCGCCGAAGTCGGGTCGGCCATGATGTAGCCGTTGAAGTACTCGAAGGCCGCCTTCATGCCGCGGATCTCGTCGCGATGACGGTCGTAGACGCCCTGCAGATTGCGCATCTGCTCCCTGCCGAGCCCCATCACGTCGTCACACAGGCGCGCGGACGCCCAGTTGTGCTGCCTGAAGCAGCGGGCAAACGGGCGCTCGACGAAATCGTCGATGGTGGCCCCGCGCAGAAAGATCCTGCCCATCTCCGTGCCCGCGTGCGACGGATATTGAGAGAGGCACATCGGGCCGATCATCATGATCCAGACATCGCCATCGCCCCGCGCATGGGCGGTGTGGGCGCTGAGGGCGAGGGCGAGCGTGCTGATGAGGCGCAGACGCGTGTGCATGGGGGGAAGCGGGGTCGAGTGAAGGAACATGCGGGAAGCGAGCTCACGATACGGGCGGTGAGCCACCACCACGGGCACCGGATGCCTTCGCCTTCGCGGCACTGATCAGCGCAGCGACGAGGAAGCAGACCCCGAACACCCCTGAGATGAGGGCGAGCAATCCGAGCGCCACCGCACCAAAGCCGCCGACGATCCAGGCGGCTACGACGAATACCGCCGCAACGATGAACCCGCCGATGGCCAGCTTCAGGTGCTCGCCACCGCGCAGCGCGCGACCTGACGGCGCGCCCTGCGTGCCCGCATCGAGCGCGCGTCTGTTCGCGTCGATCGCCTGCTGGGCGGAAACGCCGACGACGGACGTCGGCGGGCCGAGGGTGTCGCCATGGGTGTGCTGGCGGTTGTGATCGTCAAGAACGCCCATGCGCGAACTCCCGGGTGAGCCGAATCCCGGCACCGGTCTGTGCGACCGGGCCGGCGGCGTGCAGTCAGAACCGCAGCACGGCCGCAACCGTGTCGGACGGCGGCCGCTGAAGCGATGTGCGCATCATAAAGGCTCTGGAAAACGGCGGGCAATAACGATCGGGCGGACGCACTGCGCGCCGGGCGGTCCACAGCGTGGCCTGCCCCGGACCGATGCGGTTCAGCCGCGCACCGCCGCCTCGATCGCCGCGATATCAATCTTCGTCATGCCCATCATCGCCTCGAACGCCCGCTTCGCCGTTGCCGGGTCGGGGTGGGCGATGGCGTTCATCAGCGCCGCCGGCGTGATCTGCCATGACAGGCCCCAGCGGTCCCTGCACCAGCCGCAGGCGCTCTCCTGGCCGCCGTTGCTGACGATGGCGTGCCACAGCCGATCGGTTTCCGCCTGATCCGCCGTCGCCACCTGAAACGAGAACGCCTCGGTCTGCGGGAAGGCCGGCCCGCCGTTCAGCCCGAGGCAGGGGATGCCCATGACCGTGAATTCCACCGTCAGCACATCGCCTTCCTTGCCGGACGGATAGTCTGCCGGCGCGCGATACACGTTGCCGACGAAGGAATCGGGAAAGGTGGCGGCGTAGAACCGCGCCGCGTCCTCTGCACCGCCGTTGAACCAAAGACAGACGGTGTTCTTTGCAGGTGTGACCATGGTCGTTCTCCTTCAGAGGTGTCCGGAATCCGGGGCGCTTCAGCGCGCACCGCCGGGCTTCGTCGTCCCGCTGCTTCGCGACTGCCAGGTATCCGCACTCCAGGTCGGCGCCGCTTCCTCGATGAGCTGCAGAAGGTCAGCGGGCAGGTCGTCCGAGCCGGTCAGCTGCCGGATCTCCAGAATGTCATCCGTGCCGAGGCCGGACGGCGCGCGCAGCGCCCACTGTATGGCGTCGTCGAGCGAGGGGACTTCGATGATGTAGAAGCCACCCACCAACTCCTTGGATTCCGCGAACGGACCATCGACGACATAGCGTTTGCCGTCCGCAACAGCAATCCGCGCGCCTTGCGCCGCCGGATTCAGACCCTCGGACGCGATCAACACACCCGCCGTGTGCATCTCTTCGTTGAAGCGCATGTAGGCCTTGAACAGCTCGGCATCGAACTCCGCCGATGGGTCGGATGGCGTGCTCGCTGCATCGGACTGCGCCGTGATGATGAATCGCATCGCCTGTTCTCCATTCAGAGTGGGGTAGGGATGGGTACGACGAACGGCGGCGCAGCAGATCGACAGGGCAGTCCCTCGGCGCCGACAGCAAGCCAGTTCAATAAGCTTGTTGCGTCCGAAGAAGGGATCGACGCGCTCTGTTAGAACGTGATGCGGACGGAAGCGGACGATCGGGTCGCTTCGCCGTGATAGACCGCTTCGATGTTGTTGCCGTCGGGATCGAGAACAAAGGCTGCGTAGTAGCCGGGGTGGTACGGCCGCTCTCCCGGCGCCCCGTTGTCCTTGCCGCCACTCGCCAGTGCGGCCGCGTAAAACGCATCCACCATCGCCCGGTCCTGTGCCTGGAACGCCAGGTGACAGCGACCCGTGACCTTGCCTTGCGCCGCAAGGCTTGTTGCCGTCGAGATAAACAGCTCGTCCGCCCAGAGGTAGTCATCCGCCGAGCCGCCAAGGGGAATGTTCAGAGCGCCGAGGGCGGCTTCATAGAAGGTCTTGCTGGCCGTGAGATCGCTGACGACGAGCTGGATGTGGTCAATGAGGCGGCCGCGGTGCAGTTCCTGCGTTTCCATAAATGTGCTCCGGGGTTCTGCGATGAACGATGAAATCCCGAGTTTTGAGCGGCGGTCGGCTTCATTGGTCTGAAATGTCGAATATCAAACCGAGCTCTATGAACGGGAAACGTGGTCTGTCCCCTATTGTTCTCTATTGTTCCTCCTTTTCTGAGGGATGGTTACCCTCCGCTTTTTGCTCGCTCTGATAGCTTGATTAGCTCTCCGATTTTTTCTAAGACCTGCGGTTCGAAACCTATGGGATTTGCTTTCGAGAACGCACTTTCTGCGGTGATATTCCAATTCTCAAATATGTCTAATAACTCCTTCCTGTCAACAGTATTGCCATATATTTCCAAGTAAAGTTTGCCGAAGGTAATCGCATGCGCTCGGTCGGAACGTTTGATTGCTTCGTGCATGTAAGCATTGCTCAATGTGAATGCGTGTTTCGCCCAAAGCGCTAGAACACCGAGAACTACCAAGCCTTTGAGCGATACAAAGAGTAATGCTTGCCAAGACATGTCTTGGATTGTTGTCGTTGTGCCATATCCATATAGAGATAGCGCAACAGTGGCAGCTATGGCGGCGATTAGGACCAATGTTCCATGCACGGTCCATTGAGCCGCTTTTCCACGATAGTGCTGCTCTCGCGTTTCGAGCACTTTGAGCGCTGCGGTGACGTATTCAGGAACCTTTGCTTCAATCTTCTGCTGAACTTGCCGTCGGTTTAATTCCTCAAACTCGGCCAACTTCGCGGCCAGTTCTTTCTCACGGATGTCGACAAGAGCTTGGCGACGAGTGATGGCTTCTTCAAGCGAGCTGAGGCGCGCCTGAGCGTCCGAAAGTAGGTGTTCGTAATGATTTTGTTTTATGCGTGACTCATCTTCTACGCTTTTCAATACCTGTTCGCGAGCGTGAATGGCAGCATTGATTTCGTCGAGTAAGCGCTTACGCTCATCAAGTAGCGATGATTGTCCCTCGGTCGCGTCACGCTCGATTCGTTGGAGTTCATCCTCCCTCTCGTGAAGAAGCTTCTTCCATTGAGCTTGCCTTTGTGGAGGCAAAGCCTTTATCACCTGAGAACGCATGCTTCTTGTCCTCGCACAAGTAACGAGCTTGTCAACAAGCTCGTTACTTGCCTGATTTAGCACGGTAGACAAGACCGTTGGCTGCATCAAAGAAATTAGGTGGCCGAGTGGCTTCGGACTGGACTTTTGAATCAAAGACCGAAGCACATCGGGTGACACAAGACGAAAGAGGCGATTGGCAAGGCGCTGGTCGGCGATGGTGAAGACAACGTCAAGCACGTTGTCTTCGCGGGACTCGACGAGTGCGACAAGATCGTTGTCCGAAGCTGATTCCAGGGCTTGGAGAGCTACAGATGCGGGGGCCGTAAGTACTTCGTACGCGAGTTCTCTCATGGCGTCGTTGTGCGGTAAGAAAAGGAAGTCAGATCACAATTCCGTCTGATCACTGGAGATTCTGATGGCTGAAAACGTGGTCTATCCCTTATTGTTTTAAGCCTTGACAAAGGGTAGGAATTCTCACCAGCCCGTGAGGCCCAAGCTCATTATGACAGCCTGGTTGCAACTGCATTTACATGGCGAAGTAGATGATATTTTGTTACAGCCAAAAGTCTTGCGTAGCGGGCAGCGACTGCGTCGAGCGCTGACGCAAGCTCAATGTCCTCGATAAGCATTCGTGCTCGGAAATTGTCTTGGCGCGTTGCTGCATGCCACGCTAGACTTTCTGGAAAACGCTCAAGTTCTTCGAGCAAGCCGGCGGCGACGCATGCCTTAGCCTCCGCTCCATCTAGCTTAGCTATCAACTTGTCGGCCTCATGATGCCAGTGCTGCAAATCATCTAAATTCTCCGTTATGCGTCGCAGGTCTAGTTCGTTTGTAGGAACTCGTTCGTGGCCAGCCTCATCGCGAATCCGTTCTGCGCTGTTGAGCAAATGATTCACGCGCCCAAGTACGCCCGTTCTCTTTTCGATTCGTATCCGATCGCAGTGGTTTGTTTGGGTATTGAAAACAACCTCAAGGTTGGCGGCTTGTGCAAGAATTGTTGCGTCGCGAGTGAGATTCTCGACCCCCTCTTTAAAATCTGGGTAAGCAGAGATCATTGTTGCAACCGCCCCAAGTATTGCGATTTTTGTTTTTAGACTACCATCCTCAAAAGATATTTCTAGATCTACGCTTTGTCCAAAAATAAACTGTGCTCGGGGTTGAATAAATGAGCGCAGCTGCTGTTCCAGTTGCGCTCTGCTTTCTGCTGTTGAGAATGTTTCTATATCAAGGTGCGTGTACGCTTCGCAGAGAATTTCTCGGTCAATATAATTTGCCATTCCGCCTCCTGGGGGGGGTTAGAAAAATTTGGTCTGACCAAAAATCTGTCAATCGACCGGAGATCTAGAGGATTAAAAAGGTTGTCTTGCTTGTGGCGAGTGGATTCATAGAGAAAACGGATGTGGTCGTATTCGCGCAGCCTCTAGAGATCAAATGGAACGAGGTCAAGGGCCGGATTAGAGTGCGCTCTGTAACACCTCCCGAGCCTGCCGCTCGACGATCTCGATTCTCTCGGTAATTTTCTCAACCCAATTGGGGTGCACTAGATTCGACAGCACAGGAGGTAATCCGAGAAATTGAAGGTAAGCCGATGTCTCTTTTTTTGCATCACCCGCATGCGCGATGAGGTGCCTAAGGAGCTTGGCTTCGGTTCTTGGATGCGGCGCTCTCCGTGAGTTTTCGTATGGTGGATATGAAGATTTGTCGTGAGTATCGGGATAGGAAAGCTCAATGATCTGATATAAAAGAAGCACCTTTGAGTAGCCGTCGTTGATGTCTGCTGCGAGCGCCCATAGTCTCAACTGCAAAGTAATCTGGTCGGACCAAATCTGCGGGTGAACCCTTGTGGACAAAGAACCTTGAATACGATAGCGAATCTTCAGGCTGGCGGTCACAGTTCTTCGACACATTTCAGCACGAAGACGAACGTACGTCAGAAAGAAGAGTCGATCCAGCTCACGATCAATCAGTATCTGCGTAAAGGAATCTTCTGATTCCTGTGAATCGAGTGTTGCGTAGACATGTCCGCTCTCCTCGTCGAAAATGATGATCGAAGGAAGGGCACGTCGAAGTAACGCGAGATCGATGTCTACGTTTTCACCCTCTGGGACAAGGCGGTAACGAGTCGGCATGCTGTGCGCTCATAACGTGAATGTGACGACGAACTAATCGAATATGACGAGTATCTGTCTGGACAACTGAACAAACCGGGCGCCGATTTCTCCATCGATTCAATACACTTCATTCGCTGTCGGCTTACGCGGCGTATGAACGAAAGAACGAAGCCGCACATTCGCTTGTTGCTGTCCGATCCACGCCAGCCTTGCCGCCGGCTTACGAGACCTCCATGCCATCGGCACACGCGACTATACCGCGTGCATCTCCGTCAGGCCCATCGGCCGCTTTCCCGACCATACTGTTTGAAACGCCCTGTCTGCAGCCCGCTGGCGCATCATCACACCCCTGTTCCCCGTCACCGGACACAAGGCATGAAAACGCGCATCACCGAACTTCTGGGCATCCGCTACCCCATCGTGCAGGGCGGGATGATGTGGGTGGGGCGGGCGGAGCTGGCTTCGGCGGTGTCGAATGCCGGCGGGCTGGGCATTCTTACCGCGCTGACGCAACCGACGCCGGAGGCGCTGACGGCGGAGATTGCGCGCTGTCGCGACATGACGGACCAGCCTTTCGGCGTGAATCTGACCATCCTGCCGGCGATCAAGCCGCCGCCTTACGAGGCCTATCTCGACGCGATGCTGGATGCGGGCATCCGCATCATCGAAACCGCGGGCAACAATCCGGAGGCCTTCATCGCCAAGGCGAAGGCGCGCGGGGCGACGATCATCCACAAGTGCGTGGCGGTGCGGCATGCGCTGTCGGCGCAGAAGAAGGGCGTGGATATCGTGAGCATCGACGGCTTCGAGTGCGCCGGCCACCCGGGTGAGGACGATGTGCCGGGCCTGGTGCTGATTCCGATCGCGGCGCAGGCGCTGGACATTCCGGTGATCGCGTCCGGCGGCATCGGCGACGGCCGCGGCATGGCGGCGGCGCTGGCGCTGGGCGCCGAGGGCGTGAACATGGGCACGCGCTTCTGCGTGACGAAGGAGGCGCCTATCCACGACAGCATCAAGCAGGCGCTGGTGAATGCGAGCGAGCGCGACACGCGGCTCATCCTGCGCAGCCTGCACAACACGGCGCGCGTGTTCCGCAACGCGGTGTCGGA
Source organism: Methyloversatilis discipulorum (assembly GCF_018780585.1). Lineage (GTDB taxonomy): Bacteria > Pseudomonadota > Gammaproteobacteria > Burkholderiales > Rhodocyclaceae > Methyloversatilis > Methyloversatilis discipulorum_B. The sequence goes on from NZ_JADMJL010000063.1 coordinate 8,083, forward strand.
CGCGGTGGTCGAGGCGGAAAGCCGCGGCTGCACTTTCGACGACATCCGCCCGCTGGTCAGCGGCGCGCGCGGTGCGGCGGCGCTGGCGCAGGGCGAGGTCGATGGCGGCGTGATCACCGCCGGTCAGGTGATCGGGCTGATCCGCGACGTGCCCAGCTGCGCCGAACTGATCGCGCGCATGGTCGATGAATGCCGTGCGGCGCTGAAGAGCGCAGCAGAGAAGGCGAGCTGATTCAGCGCGGGTCGGCGCAGAGCAGGCCGTCGTCCAGCCAGCGCGCGAGCCAGCCACCGATCAGGGCCTGCGCGTCGTCCGACTCGACGGTTTCACATGCGGCGGCGAAAGGCGTGCCGCACTGCAGGGCGTTCAGCATGCCGGCCTCTGCCGCGTCGATCGAGCGGAAATGCGGCTGCACACCCTTGCGCCAGACCAGCACCGTCACCGGCTGCGCCAGGTCGACGACGGCCGGCGGCGTGTCGCCGCGGTCCATCGCGTGCCACAGATCCAGCGTATTGCGCTGCACGCGCAGCATCTGTGCGGTCGGGTGCAGGCTGAACACGACAGTCGCCCAGTCCTCGTCGCTCAAGCCCGCGAGTGCGGCGCCATCGAGCGGCTGTGCGTCGGCGCCGTCGAAGGCGTTGCGCATCGCCCAGTCCAGCCGCGCCAGTTCAGCCACTTCCGGGTCGGCGGGCCAGGCGCCGTGCAGCCAGTCGGCGTAGCGGTCACCAAAGGGGCGCAGGCTGAACTGCGTCGGCGGATGGTCGGCGATGTAGCGCAACCCGGCGTCCTCGAAGGCGTCGTCGCCGAGCCAGGCCCAGGTCTTGTCGAAACTGTCCTTCAGCGTGTCGAGCAGGCGCACGCGGTAGGCATTGCGATAGATGTGGGCACGGGCGGCCGGCGCCAGGCCCTCGCTCGCGGCCAGCGTGTCGACGAAGGCGTTCGGCTGCGCGTGCAGATAGCGCATGAACTGCCGCTGCAGTTCGGCCAGCGCGCTCATGCGGCCACCTGCACGAGCGGTTCGGCACGTGCGGCGATGCGGCGCGCGCGGGCGAATTCGTTCAGCAGCTCGGGCAGCGCCGGAATGTTGTCGTCGCGCTCTATCATCGTCGCGACCTCGCCGAACATGCCGCAGGCGATGTCATAAAGCGCCCACACTTCTTCGCACACCGGCTGGTCGTGCGTATCGACCAGGTGGTCGTCGTGCGTCGAGTGGCCGGCCAGATGGATCTGCTGCACGCGTGCGGCCGGCAGACCGGCCAGATAGCTCACCGGGTCGAAACCGTGATTGACGCTGCTGACATAGACGTTGTTCACGTCGAGCAGCAGCAGGCAGTCGGCTTCGTCGGCGACGGTGCGGATGAAATCCCACTCGGTCATTTCGGACACCGCGTAGCCCAGATAGCTGGACACATTCTCCAGCACCAGCCGGCGGCCCAGTTCGTGCTGCACCTGACCGATGCGGCTCACCAGCAGGCGCACCGCTTCTTCGGTGTAGGGCAGCGGCAGCAGGTCGTGCGCGTTGTGGCCGCCGATGCCGGTCCAGCAGAAGTGATCGGAAATCCACAGCGGCTGGACACGGTCGGCCAGCGCTTTCAGCTTTTTCAGATAGGTGCGATCCAGCGCGTCGGTCGAGCCTATCGACAGCGCCACGCCGTGCATGGCCATCGGATAGTCTGCGCGCAGACGATCGAGCATGGCCATCGGCTTGCCGCCGCCGACCATGAAGTTTTCGGAAATGATTTCCAGCCAGTCCAGCGGCGCGCGCGTTTCCAGCAGCGCCGTGTAGTGGGCGGGACGCAGACCCAGGCCGAAGCCGGGCGAGGGGGTGGTGAGTGTGGTCATCGGCAGTGCGCGGCCCGGCGCGGGCAGGCCCGGGCCGCGTGTCGGCGCGAAAGTCTTACTTCGCGGCCAGATCGCCGATGGTGCCGCCCTGGCCCAGGCATTCCTTGGCGGTGGTCGCCTTGAAACCGTGGCCCTTGCAGGCGTTCTGACCCTTGCAGCTGTGTTCGGCGGTCGCGCAGTCGCTGTTGCCCTTGCAGGCATGCAGGCCATAGCAATGCACCTTGTCGCCAGCGGCGACGGCAGCGCCCTTGCTGCCAGCCGGTGCGTCAGCGGCGAAAACGGCGCCCGACAGGGCAAAGGCGGCGGCGGCGGCGGCGATCGAGGCGCCGAAATGGGACGTGGACATGAATGTTCTCCTGAAGAAGTGTGCGGGCGGGGCAGGGCCCCGCCACCCGTTTCGCGAGAACAGCCGCCGGTGTCCGGATCACTGCGCACTACGCTCTCCCGCCACTAGACCCGGGCGGGGTGCGGATGCTTACTTCGATGGAGAAACTTTTTCTGGCGACGCCCAGGGCAGCTGCTGCTTCTGCGCTTCGTCGTGCCAGCGCTCTTCCTCTTCGTGGATGTAGCGCTGCGTGGTGCGGGCGTCGGTGTGGCGCGCGTCCTTCTGCACGTAGCGCTCGTTCATGCCGCTGTCGAGCTTGGCGGTGATGCCGGTGTGGCGGCCCCAGTGCGCCGAGGCGGCGCGCAGCTTCTCGCGCTTGTGCTCCGAAATCTCGGGCAGCAGTTCGGCGGCGGCATAGAATATCTTCTTCAGGATCTGGTTCAGCCGGCGCGCGGTGATCGGGCTGCGGTCCTTGATCGACACCAGCAGCGGCGTGAGATCGGTGCGCTTGGGCATGGCGCTCAGGCCGAGGTGTTTGCGGTAGCGCACCAGCGCGTGGACCATGTCGTCGGCCACCGGCACCTTGGCCTGCTTGCTGCCCTTGCCGACCACGTGCCACCACCAGCGGCCGCGCTCTTCGCGGAAGCTGTTCATGCGGTGCGATTCGAGCTCGCCGGCGCGCGGCGCCAGCATGTAGAGCAGGGCGGCGATAAAGCGGGCGCGCTCGTATTCGTCGCGCTCGCCGTCGGTATCGCGCGGCATCGCCTCGATGGCCTGCGTCACCGCCTGCCACATTTCGGCGTCGAGGAAGCGTTCGACCTTCTGCATTTCCTCGGTCTGCGCGATCACGTGCGCCGGGCCGTTCTTCTCCAGCGACAGCTTGCGCCGGCGCTGACGGATCAGGCCGAGCGGGTTGCCGGCGAGGTAGCCGGCGTCGACCAGATAGCTCATCAGCGAATTGATGGCGGCGATCGCGGTGAGCACCGCCGATTCCGACAGCGGCCCGACGAAAGGCCGCCACTCGGCGCGCACCCGCTGCACCTTCGGGCCGCACCACAGCGCGGCCGGCTGCGGGTCGGCGAGGAAGTGCAGATAGCCTTCGAAGTCCTGTCGGTTCAGGCTGGACAGCGGCCGGCCGCACTCGACCAGCGACCACAGCAGCAGCCGCTCGCACTCGCGCTGGTAGATGCGGTGCGTGCCGGGCGAGCGGTCGTATTCGGCGAGGAAGCAGCGGATCGCCTCGATGTCGGTCTGCGCGCCGATCTGCAGTCGCGCGCGGTCGGCGCGGTTCACGCCGTCGTGGCCGTCGAGCGCTTCCGGCACGCTGATCTCGTCGAGCGGACGCAGGGGGATCGGGAGTGCGGCGGTCGTCATGGAGGGCGATCTTACCTGCCGGCGGGAACCTCGCGACAGCATCGCCGGTCAGGTCGGCGTCAGCTTGCATTGCCATGCTGGCGCCCGCGGGCGTGGGCGTCGTCGGCCGGAGCCGATGGCTGCACGCCCGGACAAACAATGTATCCTTCGGCCGGTTTCAGCCAGCCACAAGTCCGGCAGCCTCCATGAATCCACTCGCAACGATAGTGCTGTTGCCCCTCGTGGCCGGCACGCTGCTCTGTTTTGCCTTCGGTCGCGACAACTCGCCGGCGCGCCGTCTGCTGACCGCGCTGGTCGCCGGCGCCGTCACGCTGACCGCGCTCGGCATGCTGCTGTCGCTGGCGCCGCAGGTGTTCGCCGGCCAGACGCTGGTGGCGCACACCGACTGGGTGCCTTCGCTCGGCCTGTCGATAGGCTGGCGCCTCGACGGCCTGGCGCTGATGTTCGCGCTGCTGATCACCGGCATCGGTTCGCTGATCGTGCTGTACGCGCACTTCTATCTGGCGGAGTCCGACCCGGCTGGCAAGTTCTACACCCTGCTCATGCTGTTCATGGCGGCGATGCTGGGCATCGTCATGTCGGACAACATCATGCTGCTGGTCGTGTTCTGGGAGCTGACCAGCGTTTCGTCCTTCCTGCTGGTCGGCTACTGGGGGCACAAGGAAGAGGCGAGGGCAGGCGCGCGGATGGCGCTGGCGGTGACCGGCGGCGGCGGCCTGGTGATGCTGGCGGGTTTCGTGCTGCTCGGCCAGATCGCCGGCAGCTACGAACTGAGCGACATCCTGCAGCGCGGCGACGTGATCAAGGCCGACCCGCTGTATCCGGTCATGCTGGTGCTGATACTTGTCGGCTGCTTCACCAAGAGCGCGCAGGTGCCGTTCCACTTCTGGCTGCCGGAGGCGATGGCTGCACCGACGCCGGTGTCCGCCTACCTGCACTCGGCCACCATGGTGAAGGCCGGCATCTTCCTGCTGGCGCGGCTCTACCCGGCGGTCGGCGGCACCGACCTGTTCGAGGGCATCGTCGCCAGCTTCGGCCTGGCCACGGTGGCTTTCGCCGCCTGGGTGGCCATCTTCAAGCACGACCTGAAGGGCCTGCTGGCGTACTCGACGGTGAGCCATCTCGGCTTCATCACCTTCCTGATCGGGCTCAATTCGCCGCTGTCGGCGGTGGCGGCGGTGTTCCACATCCTGAACCACGCCACCTTCAAGGCGGCGCTGTTCATGAGCGCGGGCATCGTCGACCACGAGTGCGGCACGCGCGACATGCGCCGCCTCGGCGGTCTGCTCAGGCTGATGCCCTGGACCGCCACCTTCGCCATGACGGCGGCGGCGGCGATGGCCGGCATTCCGCTGTTCAACGGTTTCCTGTCGAAGGAAATGTTCTTCCACGAGGCGGTCGAGGCGACGATGTTCTGGGGCGCGGCGGTGCCGGTGGTCGCCACCTTCGCCGGCGTTTGCTCGATGGCCTATTCGCTGCGCCTGGTGCATGACACCTTCTTCAACGGCTCGCCGAAGGATCTGCCGGCCGACGCGCATCCGCACGATCCGCCATTCGGCATGCTGGCGCCGGTGGCGCTGCTGGCGGTGCTGTGCGTCGTGGTCGGCGTCATTCCGGCGCTCACCTACGGCCCGCTGGTCGAGGTCGCAGCGCGCGCGCTGCTCGGTGGCGACACGCCCGACTATCACCTCGCGCTGTGGCACGGCTTCAACCTGCCGCTGCTGATGAGCGGCGTCGCGGTGGTCGTCGGCGCGGCGCTGTACGTCGCGCTGCAGCGCGTGTTCCGGCTGCACGGCTACACGCCGCGGGCCTTCTCCGGCAAGGCCACCTTCACCTGCTTGATCGATGGCCTGTTCGGCTTCGCCGGTCGACTTACGGCGCGCTTCGAGAACGGTTCGCTGCAGCGTTCGCTGGCGCTGATGGTGGCTTTCGCCATCGTGCTGGCGGCCGCGCCGTTCTGGGCGGCCGACACGCTGCCCGGCACCGGACCGCGCGAACTGATGCCGGCCTCGCCGCTGGCGCTCGCCGTGTGGGTGTTGCTGCTGGCCAGCGCAACCATGCTGGTGCTGACCCACCACAACCGCTTCCAGGCACTGGTGCTGACCGGCGTCGTCGGCCTGGTGACCGCATTCACCTTCGTCGGCCTGTCGGCGCCCGACCTCGCGCTGACGCAGCTGTCGGTCGAGGTGGTGTCGACGGTGCTGCTGCTGATGGGTCTGGCCCTGCTGCCGCAGCGCACGCCCTTCGAATCGGGCGCGCTGCGCCGCGGCCGCGATGCGCTGCTCGCCGTGTTCGCTGGTGGCGGCGTGGCCGGCCTGACCTGGCTGATGCTGACGCGCACGCACGAGTCGATCTCGTGGTTCTTCCTCGACAAGTCGCTGAGCGAGGGCGGTGGCACCAATGTGGTGAACGTCATCCTGGTCGACTTCCGCGGCTACGACACCTTCGGCGAAATCACCGTGCTCGGCATCGCCGGCATCGGCGTGCTGGCGCTGCTCGACGGCTTCCGCACACGCCGGCCTGACGCCGACCCGGACGGCCGCCGCTGGGCCTACGAGGAACAGCCGCTGCTGCTGCGCGTCGCCGCACGCGTGGTGCTGCCGCTGGCGCTGCTGGTGTCGGCCTACATTTTCTGGCGCGGTCACAACGTGCCGGGCGGCGGCTTCATCGCCGGTCTGATCACCGCCGTCGCACTGGTGATGCAGTACATGGCGCTCGGTCAGGCGCGCGCCGAGGCCTTGCTGCACGGCGCGGCCGGCCGGCGCTTCTCGCGCTGGATAGGCAGCGGCCTGGCGATCGCCGGGCTGACCGGTATCGGCGCCTTCTGGTTCGGTCGCCCCTTCCTGACCAGCGCGCACGGTCACCCGGCGCTGCCGCTGCTGGGCGAACTGCCGCTGGCCAGTGCGGCGGCCTTCGACCTCGGGGTCTACATCACCGTCGTCGGTGCAACCATGCTGACGCTGTCGGTGCTGGGTGCGGCGAGCAAGGAGCAACACGGATGAGTCTTTTCGCGAACATCAGCATGGAATTCCTGGTGGCCAGCGGCATCGGCTGGGTCACCGCCTGCGGTGTCTACCTGATGCTGCGCGGGCGCAGCTTCCCGGTCGTGCTGGGCCTGACGCTGCTCGGCTACGCGGTCAATATCTTCATCTTCGTGATGGGCCGGCTGTGGAGCGCGGCGCCGCCGATCCTGGGGCAGGGTGACGTACAGGCCGACCCGCTGCCGCAGGCGCTGGTGCTGACCGCCATCGTGATCGGCTTCGCCACCACCGGCTTCGTGATCGAACTGGCGCTGCGCAGTCGCGCCGAATCGGGCACCGACCACGTCGACGGCCGGGAGCCCGGAGCATGAACATGAGTTTTGCCGATGTGATGATGCAGCTGTTCCGCCAGCACCTCGCGGTGCTGCCGGTGCTGCTGCCCAGTTTCACCGCCATGCTGATGCTGCTGATCGGCGACCGCGATTCGCTTCCCAGACTGCGCCGCATTGCGCTGGTGTCGGTCGCGCTCGGGCTGATGTTCGCGCTCAAGCTGGCGATGGAAGCCGACGACGGCGTGCTGCGCGTGTATCGCGTCGGCGACTGGCCGGCGCCGTTCGGCATCGTGCTGGTGATCGACCGGCTGTCGGCGCTGATGCTGGTGCTGACGCAGGCGGTGGCGCTGCCGGTGCTGTTCTACGCCAGCGGCGGCTGGGACAGCCACGGCCGGCACTTCCACGCGCTGTTCCAGTTCCAGCTGATGGGGCTGAACGGTGCCTTCGTGACCGGCGACCTGTTCAATCTGTTCGTGTTCTTCGAGGTGCTGCTGATCGCCTCCTACGTGCTGCTGCTGCACGGCCAGGGCCGCGAGCGCTTCCGTGTCGGCGTGCAGTACGTGGCGATCAATCTGGCGGCCTCCGCCCTGTTCCTGATCGGCGTGGCGTTGATCTACGCCACCGTCGGCACGCTGAACATGGCCGACCTCGCGCAGCGCGTGCCGCTGGTGAGCGGTGACGACGCGGTGGTGCTGAAGGCGGCGGCGCTCATCCTGCTCGTCGTGTTCGGCGTCAAGGCGGCCATCCTGCCGCTGCACCTGTGGCTGCCCTCGACCTACGCGGCGGCGAGTGCGCCAGTCGCCGCGCTGTTCGCCATCATGACCAAGGTCGGTGTCTACAGCATCCTGCGCGTGCATGGCGTCATTTTCGGCGCCGACGCCGGCGCGTCGGCACTGACGGTCGAGCCCTGGCTGCTGCCGCTGGCGCTCGGTACCAGCGTGCTGGCCGTGTTCGGCATGCTGGCCGCGCACACGCTGCCGCGCATGGTGGCCTACATGACGGTCGCCTCGGTCGGCACGATACTGGCCGCGCTCGGGCTGTTCAGCGAGGCCGCCTGGTCGGCCGCACTGTATTACATGGCGCACAGCACGCTCATCATCGCGGCACTCTTCCTGCTGGTCGAACTGGTGTCGGCGCAACGCGGCGATGCCGCTGACCGTCTCGAAGCAGGGCCCGCGGTGGCGCAGCCGGCGCTGCTCGGCCTGCTGATGCTGCTCGGCGCCGCATCGGCCGCCGGTCTGCCGCCGCTGCCGGGCTTCATCGGCAAGCTGATGGTGCTGCAGGCATCGAGCGGTCACGAGGCGCAGACCTGGGTGTGGACGGTCGTGCTGCTGGTCGGCTTCCTGACGCTGATCGGTCTGGCGCGCGCCGGCAGCGTGCTGTTCTGGAGCGTGCGTCCGGGCGTGGATGACAGCGGCACCTCGGCCGGCGCCAGCCCGCGGCTGGTGCTCGCCACCGTGTCGCTGATCGGCGCCGGTGTGCTGATGAGCGTGCTCGCCGGGCCGCTCAAGCGCTACACCGACGCGGCCGCGGTGCAGCTGGTCGATCGCCGCGCCTATCAGGAAGCGGTACTCGGCGCCGCCGGCGCGCAGACCACGCAACCCTATGTATTTCCTCGTCCGGCAAGCGAAGGAGCTCACTGATGGCGACCACTGAAGCCGCGCACGGCAAGCGCTGGTTCGGCCACCCGATCATGTCGGCCATGGTGGCCGCCGGCTGGCTCACGCTGCAACAGGCGATCGATCCGGGCAATGTGCTGACCGCCATCGTGCTCGGGCTGGTGATTCCGCGGGTGGTCAGCGGCTTCATCGGGCCGGGCGTCACGCTGAAGTCCGTCGGGACCGTGCTGCGGCTGACCGGCATCGTCGTGTGGGACATCATCATGTCCAACATCACCGTCGCCAAACTGGCACTCAGTCCGACGCGGGTACCGCAGCCGGCCTGGGTGCCGGTGCCGCTGGACATCCAGCACCCGAATGGCGTCGCGCTGTTCGCCTCCATCATCACGATGACGCCGGGCACGGTGTCGTGCATCGTCGACGAGCGCCGCCGCGAAATCCTCGTTCATGCACTCGACTGCAGCGATCCAGTCGCCGCCGCGCGTGACATGAAGGCGCGTTACGAAGCACCGCTGCGGGAGATTTTCGAATGATAGATATGGCCCTGGACATTACCGTCGGCGCCATCGTGATCGCCATGCTGATCTGCGGCTGGCGGGTGTTGCGCGGTCCGGAAGTGGTCGACCGCATCCTGGCGCTCGACACCCTCTATGTGAACGTGGTGGCGCTGGTCATCGTGCTGGGCATGCGCCAGCACACCGATCTGCTGTTCGAGGCCGCGCTCATCGTCGCCATGCTTGGCTTCGTCGGCACCGTCGGCCTGTCGCGCTACCTGACGCGCGGCGACGTGATCGAGTAAGGAGGACCGATGGACAACCTGCATCCCGTGGTCGAAATCATCGTCGTCGCCATGCTGCTGATCAGCGCCTTCTTCGCGCTGGTCGGCGCCATCGGCATGCTGCGTTTCAAGGACTTCTTCCAGCGCCTGCATGCACCGACCAAGGCCACCACGCTGGGCGTCGGCGGCGTGCTGATCGCCAGCATGATCTACAGCGCCGCCAACGGCCGCTTCGGCATCCACGAACTGCTGATCACGCTGTTCCTCTTCATCACCGCGCCGGTCTCGGCCAATCTGATGGCCAAGGCGGCGCTGCATCTGAAGCTGCCGTCGAAGGCGGGGCACCCGCAGAAGAAGGACTGAACGCCGGAGCTGGGTTTTTGTGGGAGGGGTCTTCTGACCCCGACAGCGGCCGGTATCGAAGCTTGCGGCGTGCACAGGCCCAGTCGCGGCCAAGGCCGCTCCTACAGGGATCGCGCCCAATCCGTGGTCGGAGCCGGGATTTTGTAGGAAGGGTCCTCTGACCCCGACTGCGGCCTGAATCGAAGCCGGCGGACTGCGGCGGCCCTGTCGCGGCCAAGGCCGCTCCTTGTATTGTCTTTATCTCCCGAGGTGCACC
>NZ_JADMJL010000046.1 GCF_018780585.1 Methyloversatilis discipulorum
GGATCGACGCCGATGCAGTGGCCGCCGACCAGGCCCGGACGGAAGGGCAGGAAGTTCCACTTGGTGCCCGCCGCCTTCAGCACCTCTTCGGTATCGATGCCGATCTTGCCGAAGATGATGGCCAGTTCGTTCACGAAGGCGATGTTCAGGTCGCGCTGCGTGTTCTCGATCACCTTGGCCGCTTCCGCCACCTTGATGCTGGACGCTTCATAGACGCCAGCGGTGATGACCGCCTTGTACAGGTCGGACACCTTCTTCAGCGTATCCGGCGTGTCGCCCGACACCACCTTCAGGATCTTGGTGACCGTGCGCTCCTTGTCACCCGGGTTGATGCGCTCCGGCGAATAGCCGACGTTGAAGTCCTGCAGCCACTTCATGCCGGAGAACTTCTCGATCACCGGAATGCACACCTCTTCGGTGGCGCCCGGATAGACGGTCGATTCGAACACCACGATGGCGCCGCGCTTCATGTGCTTGCCGCAGGTTTCCGAAGCGCCGACCAGCGGCGAGAAATCCGGCTGGTGCGCGTCATCGACCGGCGTCGGCACGGCAACGATGATGTAGTCCGCTTCGGCCAGCGCCGCGCCGTCGGTGGTCACCGTCAGCTGGGTGGCGGCGCGCAGGTCCTCGCTGCTCACCTCGCCGGTCGGATCGACGAATTCGCGGTAGGCGGCCACCTTGGCGGCCGACATGTCCACACCGATGGTCGGCATCTTCTTGCCGAATTCGACAGCCAGGGGCAGGCCGACGTAGCCGAGGCCGATCACAGCAACTTTGGTCATGGTTTTCTATCCGGATTCAGTTCAAAGAGTTTTCATCAGATCGGCCACCTCGGCGGCACGTTCGTACTTGCTGCCCAGCGCAACCAGCGGCTCCAGTTCCTTGCGCGCGTCGCCCTTGCGCCCGGCTCCGGCAAGCCCACGCGCCAGATTCAGGCGCAGATCGTTGGCGAACGGCGCCGCCGCGACCGCCTGACGCATCATCTGCAGGCCCCGATCAGCGTCGCCGGCGGCGAGCAGAATGCCGCCGTAGGTGTCGAGCACGGCAGGGTTGCGCGGTGCCAGTGCGTAGGCCTTTTCCGCATAGCTGCGGGCCCGCGCATCCTTCTGCTGGGCGGCGATCCAGGCCAGGTTGTTCAGCGCGATCACATTGTTCGCCGATCGCGCGAGCGCGGCCTCGTAACGCATCCGAGCGTCATCGAGCGCCTTGCGGACCAGCGCGACGTCGCCCAGGTAGAGCAGCACCTCGACGTCCTTCGGATTGTCCTTGAGCCAGCCATCGACCAGCGCGCGCGCGTCGGCCGCCTTGTCGTCCCGTTCGAGGGCCGCGTGCAGGCGGGTGACGTTGGTGGCCGTGCGCTCACGGCTCAAGGCCTCGCGATACGCCTTGATTGCCTGGTCCGCCTTCGACGAGGACATCATCAGCTCGCCTTCCATCACGTAACCCAGCGCCGCCTTGGGCCGCTGACGCTGGACGTCGCGCGCCACGCGGAGCGCTTCGTCGACCGCGTTCCGGCTGCGGTGGATGGTGATCAGCATGTTCTGCGCCTCGACCGTTTCCGGCTGCAGCGCCAGCACCTTGCGCAGCGTCTGGATCGCCTCGGCGTCCCGCTTCGCTGCAACCTGGGTAGCCGCCAGATTCAGTTGGGCGCGGACCGAGGTCGGGTCGCGCTCGACCAGCTTGGTACGCGTGGCGACCGATGCTTCCAGTTCGCCGGCCCGTGCCTGCGCCAGCGCCAGCGCGTCGAGCACTCGCGGTTCGTCCGGCAGTGCGTTGAGCGCCTCGTTTGCGGCCGCCAGCGCCTTGCCACGGTCGCCCGAAAGCTGGTGCAGCTCGATCAGCGCAAGCCGCGGATTCACCTGCTTCGGATGGGCGTCGATGGCCTGCCGCAGCAGCTTGAGCGACTCCGGCGTGCCGTCCGGCGTGCGTGCCTTGAGACCGGCGAGCGCCATCAGCGCATCGGCGTTCTTCGGGGACTTGGCGACGAACTGCTGCAGCACCGCTTCCGCGTCGGCGATCTTGTCCTCGGTCACGTACATGCGGGCGAGGTTGTTGGCCGCGCTGAAATATGCGGGATCGAGTTCAAGCGCACGCTTGAACTCGGCGCGCGCGCGGTCGGGGTCGTTCTTCAGCAGATAGGCGGTGCCGCGCAGATTGATGCTGATGGGGTCGATCTGGCGCTTCTTTTCCAGCGCATCGATCGCCGCCAGCGCGCGGTCGGCGTCGCGGTTGCGCAGATGCGCAACGATCAGCACGAGGTCCGGCCGACCGCTCGCCGCATCCAGCCTGACCGCCTCTTCCAGCGCCGCGATACCACCCTCGCGATCGCCGGCCGCCAGCCGGCTCAAGCCCAGCCGTGATTGCGCGTCGGCGTCTTCGGTCTGCTTCTTCGCGGCGATCTCGAACGCCGCCTCGGCGCCCTTGGCGTCGCCACCCGTCAGATAGACCTGACCGGCGAGCGCCTGCACTTCCGGATTCCCGGGGCTGGACTTGAGCAGCGGAGCCAGCGCCTGTCTCGCCTTGTCCAGCCGGCCGGTCCTCAGATAGGCGCCGACCAGCACCTTGCGGATGAACAGGGAGTCACCGCCGTGCGCGATCACCTTTTCGGCGTGCTGTTCGGCCAGTGCATATGATTGCAGCTCGAATTCGGTCAGCGCGGCCAGTCCGAGCGCCGGCACGTAGTTCGGCGCAACAGCGAGCGTCTTGTTCAGACGGTCCCGCGCCTCGACAAACTTGCGCTCCTTCACCAGCAGCAGGCCGTCGAGATAGTTGGCTTCCGGCGCCTTGGGCGACACCTTGCGCAGCGCCGCCAGCTCCTTGCGCGCTTCTTCGATCTTGCCTTCGTTCGCCAGCGCCGACACGACGACGAAGCGCGCCGTGACGTTGCTCGGCTTGACGTCGTAGACCTTGCGATAGGACGCCATCGACTGCTCGAACTGCCCCTGCGCCGATCTCATCTCGGCATCGAGGAACCAGGCCTCGGCACTCTTCGGATCTGCAGCCAGCACCTTGTCGAGCAGCGCGTGGGCACTGGCGAATTCACGCTGCGTACCGAGCAGGCGCGCCTTGCCCAGTGCAGCATAGAGATGGTTGGGATCGACCGAGAGCACCTCGTCGAATGCCACTTTCGCGCCGTCCTTGTTGCCCACCGCGAGCTGCGCATGACCGATCGCGGCCCTGAGCTCGGCATTGGCGGCCGGCGTCGACAGCTTGGTCGTGCCCAGACGTTCGATCGCCTGCTTGCTCTCGCCGGCCTCGACCATGGCGCGCGCCAGCAGGGGGGCCACCTGTTCCGCCGGATGCCCGGCATCGAGCGCACGGGTCAGTTCCTTCACCGCCGACGGCGCATCGCCGGTCAGCATGTGGAGACGTCCCAACTCGTAACGGGCGGCGGCGTTCGAAGGATCCCTCTGCAGCAGATTCTTCAGCTGGATCGCCGTCGTCTGCAAATCATTGCGCTCGAACGCCGAACGCGCCTCCGCCAGCAACTCCTCGGGCGGCTTGCTGCGGTCGCACGCAGCCAGCGCCGATGCGCAGAGGAGTATGGCGAGCAGTCGGCTGACTCGCGGGAGGGTCGGGAATGTGGGGTTCAAGAGCGATGCTCCAGGTCGGTTTCAGCGCAGGCCGAAACGATTCATCAGGTCGTAAAGGGTCGGCCGGCTCACGCCGAGCATTTCGGCGGCCTTGACCATATTGCCGTCGACGCGCGCCAGCACGCTGACGACGGCCTTGCGCTCGGCTTCCTCGCGGATCTGGCGCAGATTGAAGAAGCTGCCGTTCTCTTCCGCCGGCTTCAGGCCCAGGTCAGGCACCATGATCTGGTTGCCATCGGCCATGATGGTGGCGCGCTTGATGCAGTTCTCCAGCTCGCGCACATTGCCCGGCCACTTGTGCGCCTCGATCGCCGCCACCGCCTCGCGCGACAGCGACATCGAACTGCGCCCCTGCTCGCCGGCGAAGCGCTTGACGAAGGAATGCGCCAGCAGCGCGGCGTCGCCCTCGCGCTCGCGCAGCGGCGGGATGGTGACGACGATTTCCGCCAGGCGGTAATACAGATCCTCGCGGAAGCGGCTTTCGCCGATCAGCGTCTGCAGGTTCTGGTGGGTGGCGCACACCACGCGCACGTCGATCGGAATCTCGTCGCGGCCGCCCAGCCGCTCGATCACCCGCTCCTGCAGGAAACGCAGCAGCTTGGCCTGCAGCGGGCCCGGCAGGTCGCCGATCTCGTCGAGGAAAAGCGTGCCCTTGTTGGCCACTTCGATCTTGCCCGGCGTCTGCTTGGTGGCGCCGGTGAAGGCGCCTTTCTCGTAGCCGAACAGTTCGCTTTCGAGCAGGTTGTCGGGAATGGCCGCGCAATTGATCGCGACGAATCGTTCGCCGGCACGCTCCGAACGGTCGTGCAGCGTCTTCGCCAGTACCTCCTTGCCGGTGCCGCTTTCGCCCAGCAGCAGCACGGTGGCGCGCGTCGCCGACACCTTCTCGATGGTGCGCAGCACGCGAAGCATGTTGGCGTCGCGCGTGATGAAGCGGCCTTCGACACCGAGGTTCTGATTGGCCAGGCGTGTGTTCTCGGCCTGCAAATCGTGCAGGCGGAAGGCGCGCTCGATCAGCAGCGCGAGCAGTTCGGGTTCGAAGGGCTTGGCGTAGAAGTCGTAGGCGCCCATGCCGATCGCGCGCAAGGCGTTGGCGCGGTCGTTCTGTCCGGTCAGCACGATCACCTTGGACTGCGGTGCCAGCGCCATGATCTCGCCGAGCAGGGCCATGCCTTCGGTCACATCGTCCGGCGCCGGCGGCAGACCCAGGTCCATCGTGATGACCGCCGGTTCGTGGCGCCGTATCTGGGCCAGCGCCGATTCGCGGTCACTGGCAAGCACCACTTCGTAATCGTCGAAGCTCCAGCGCATCTGCTTCTGCAGCGCAGGATCGTCCTCGACGATCAACAGCGTACGACCCTTGTCAGCCATGTCACTCCCGGTCAGGCGACGGCCACCGCGGCCGTCTGCTGAGGAAACACGAGCCGGAACAGGCTGCCCCGCCCCGGCTCGCTGATTACTTCGATGCGTCCACCCAGATCCTGGATGTAGCGGAAACTTTCATAGGCGCCGATGCCCATGCCGTTCGCCTTGGTGGACTGGAACGGCTTGAACAGGCGCTCGCGCACGAACTCTTCGGTCATGCCGCAGCCGTTGTCCTCGACCTCGACCACGACGCCCTCCTGCCCACTGCGCGCCCTGATGCTGACTTTACCGTTTTGCGGCGTGGCATCCAGTGCATTCTGCACAAGATGCCCCACAACCCGCTCTATCCGGTCTTCATGAGCGCGGATCACCAGTCCACTCTCGACTTCGAGCGCCAGCGCACAGCCACTGCGCGCGCGCGACCGGTGCAGCCTTTCGAGCAGCGGCGTCAGCGACACCGGCGCTGCCTGCTCGATCGGCTGGGTGCCGGAACGCAGCTGCAGCAGCATGCTGTTCATGCGGCCGACCGCATGCTCGATGGTGTCCAGCATGTCCTGCTGGAATTCCGGGTTGTCGCGGTGCTTCTGCGCGTTGCGCAGCAGCAGCGTGAGCTGGGCAATGAGGTTCTTCAGGTCGTGTACGACGAAGGCGCTCATCTTCGAGAAGGCTTCGAACTTCTTCGCCTCGATCAACGCTTCCATCGCCTGCGTCTGGTTCAGCACGCCAGCCACCTGGCGGCCGGCCGTCTTCAGCAGGTCGCGCACCTCCCAGTTCAGGTCGACCAGGGCGCGCGGGCGGCACAGCACGACGAAGCCGAGCGGCATGTCCTCGCTGCCGAGCGGGCAGATCAGCCAGGCCTCGGGAATCTGCGCCACCCATTCCGGCAGGCGCATGTGGCCGTACACGCCGGGGCGCGATCGATGCTCCTCGATATTGACCACCCACATGCGACCGAGCAGCAGCGCGATCAACGGACTGTCGGCCGGCTCGCGCGCGTCGATGGCCGGCAGGTTGAGTCGTGCCGCCGGCGCGTACACGCCCTGCTCGTTGCGCAGCCACAGCATGCCGCCCGGGCTTTCGACCAGATCGGCCATCACCCGTATCGACGCTTCGCGCAGGGTGTCGACGTTGGAGGCGCTGTACAGCGTGTCGGCCAGTTTCAGCCACTCCGCACGGTAGTCATAGCGCAGGCTGAAGAAGTGCTTGTTCACGAATACGCGCAGCCAGGCGCGCACGCTGCCCGAAGCGATCGACGCCACCAGCCCCAGCGCACCGGCGGCCAGCACCACGGTCTGCAGTGCCGCGCCCCACTCGCCACCAAAGAAGCGGACGTAGTAGCCGGCCAGCGCGATGATGAGCAGCGCCGCGCCGGTGATCACCAGCGCCGAGGTATGGAATACCGCTTCGCGCGACACATTGAGCCGGATCGACCACTCGCGGATGCGCGCCGACGACGCGGCGAACAGCGGGATGGCGATGGCGTGCACCAGACCGCGCACTGCCCACAGGGTCGGGTCCAGCTCGCGGAACATCAGCGCTTCGGAGAAGAAATACAGGTCGAACACCAGCGTGAAGCCGAGACCCAGCGTCATCGGCTTGACGCCCCAGCGCCACTGCTGCGGCGTGTTGCGGTAGAACTGCTCGGTCATCACCGCGCCCAGCAGGCTCAACCCCAGGCCACATCCCATCAGCCAGACCAGCGCGCCCGCGTCGCGCGGCAACACCCAGGACAGCACGGCATAGGCCAGCGCACAGGGCAGGACCGTGATCAGGGCCAGCCGTATCAGCCACGAAGGCCGGCGCACCAGTCCGCGCAAGGGCTGGCGTCCATCCGGGTCGACCACGCAGGCGGCAAGAAAGAACAGGAAAAGCAGATAGTGGAACGCGTCGGCCGCGTGCGCCAGCGTCCACCACAGCGGATGGGGTCGCCACACGAAGCCCGTCATGGCGGCACACCACAGGGCGCCGCTCACCATGCACCATCCGAGCAGGCGGGCGCGCGGAGACCGGCTGGCGCTCATGAAGAGCTGCAGGCAGAAGGCGGCGAATCCGAGCGCGGCCGCAGCGTATGCGTAAAGCGCAAAGGCGGCGGGAAGGGAATCCATCAGGACGCGGCGTCAGAAGTGTTGCAATGAACCGCATTGTGCCCGTGACCCGCCGGGCGCGCAGCGCGCGGCCGGCGGGTCACGGGGGCGACGATCAGCGGGCGCCGTCGCCGGTCAGCACGACACGCACGGTCTGCAGCAGCACCAGGATGTCGAGGAAGAGGGTGTGATTCTTCACGTAGTAGAGGTCGTACTGCAGCTTCTGCACCGCGTCGTCGACCGAAGCGCCGTAGCTGTAGCGCACCTGGGCCCAGCCGGTGATGCCCGGCTTGACGCTGTGACGGGCGGCGTAGAACGGGATCTGGTCAGTCAGCTGATCGACGAAGAAGGGACGCTCCGGGCGCGGGCCGACGAAACTCATGTCGCCATGCAGCACGTTGAAGATCTGCGGCAGTTCGTCGATGCGGGTCTTGCGGATGAAATGGCCGACGCGGGTGATGCGGTCGTCGTTGCTGCCGGCCCAGCGCGGCTTGCCGTCGGCTTCGGCGTCCAGACGCATGCTGCGGAACTTGAGCACCTTGAAGGTACGGCCGCCCTGACCGACCCGCTCCTGGCGGTAGATGACCGGGAAGCCGGATTCGATCGCGATGGCGATGGCCGCCAGCAGCATGATGGGCGCGGTCACGACCAGCAGCACGCTGGCGGCGACGATGTCGAACACGCGCTTGACCGCGCTGCGGGCAAAGCCCTGGCGGAAGCCGTCGCCGTAGATGAGCCAGCTGGCACGCAGCGTGTCCAGACGGACCTGGCCGCGCATGCGCTCGAAGAAGCTCGACAGGTCATTCACCGTGACGCCCGCCAGCTTGCAGTCCAGCAGTTCGCGCAGCGGCAACACGCCACCGCGGCGCTCGCGCACTGCCACGACGATTTCGTTGGCGCGGTGATCGCGCGCCAGCTGCATCACGCAGCTGCCTTCCGGCATCACCAGCGTGGCCGGCACTTCGACCGCCTCTTCGGCACCGACCGGCACGAAACCGACGATGGTGTGTGTGGCGCTGGCCGAGGTCGATACGCTGGCCCAGACGGAAGCCGCTTCGGCGCCGGTACCGACGACCAGGATGCGCCGCGTGAACATGCCGGCGCCGTCGGCCTGCAGGAAGGACGCCGCGCGCAGCAGCAGGATGCCGCCGAAACCCATGCACAGCGACACATCGAGTGCCGGCATCGCGACGCTGCCCTGCGGCAGCAGGCGGAACACCATGTAGGCAACCGGCAGGCCGAGCAGGAAGGCGAACAGCACGCGCCCGACCAGTTCCGACAGGTTGCGCGGCTGTTCCCGCTGGTACAGGCCCAGCGCGCTCATCAGCAGCGTCATCAGGATGGCGAACACCGAAGCCGGCAGCAGTGCGGGCAGCAACGATTCCATGCTGGCGGGCGCGCTGATCCAGGCGGCGCCGAAACCGGCGATCAACAGCACGATCGCCTCGGCGATAAGTCTCATGAGCGTGACGGAAGGTACGTAGTGACTGAACAGTCTGACCACAATCAACCCCTTTTCGGCCGCCCGGACGATGCTTCGGACCAGCCGCAAATATTGTCCCGACGCGGGGGCGCCGGCTTGTTGAGCGCGAACGATATGGGCTGAACCGGGGATCACGCGTGAATCTGGTCACAAGAAGCCGCGGCGCACAGGGGCGGTGATAACTAACGCACGTTGCGACGCCGTTTCAGGGCTACCGGCGCGGCCGGGAGACACAAATTTCCACAATGGAAAAGCGCATTCCGGCGCCCGGCGGCGGCTTCAGACCGTCAGCGCGACCGCAAACACCGTCAGGACACAGAGCAACAGCAGGACCTTGCGCCGGCGCCCCGTGGTGAGCAGACGCGACGGCAGGGCCCGGAGCCGGGCCGGCAGGCCGTGGTCGAGCAGCGCCAATCCGCCGGTCGCGTAGGCGTCGGCCAGCGCCTCTACCGACACGAAACACAGCGTCGGGTAGCGCTTTCGGGCCTCGGCAACCAGGCTGTCAATCGCCGCCAGACTGTCCTGGTGCCGGGCCTGCCGACCGACGAAGTTCGAGCGGTGCGTTTCCAGCAGCAGCGGGCGTCGCTGCGCCCACTTGCGCGCCAGCGCCTCCAGCCCGCGGCCGGCACGGTGGCCGCGCACCGGTTCGTAATAATCGTCGCGCACCAGCGCCGTCAGCCCGGAAGCACAGCGCTGGCCGTTCCGGTAGAGCCGGCCGCTATCGAGCGGCAGGCCGTCGGCGCCGCGCCGCTCGTAGCGCTCGCCCGGCGTGACCAGCGCGCGCACGCCGGCCGCCGCCCAGGCGGTCTCGACTGCATCGTTCCAGACGAAGGTCGGCGGCACCGCCACCGCCGGCATCACGCCGAAGATGCGGGCGAAAGTCGATACCTCGGCCGTCGCGCGACTGACGATGTCGGTCCCGTCCAGCGCCCGCGACGGCAGGCTGGAGGCGTCGGTCCAGCGGCTCTGCAAGGGCGACGGCAGGTCTTCGGTGGCCGGGAAGGGCTGGCGTCGCCACGCCTGCAGCGCCGGATCCTGCGCGCAGGCCTTGTCCAGCACCGCCGGGTGATAGTGCTGCATGCCGTGCAGCTGCAGCGAGAACACGCCGCGCGCCACGCCGGCGCGCATTTCCGCCAGCACCGGCGCCAGCCGGGCGTCGTCCAGCGTGACGCAGGCCTCGGCCTCGTCCGGCCGCGCCTCGTCCGGGCCGGCCAGAATGACGCCCAGCGTCATCACCGGGTGACGGCCCTGGGCATCGGCATGCGCCGACAGCACGCGCGCGATGTCGCGCAGCGCGTCGGCCTGTTCCAGCGGGCCGTAACCCCAGTCGTCGCCTTCGAACACCATGACCGGGTGGCGCAGGCAGGGCTCGGCCCAGGCGCGCGCAAGATCGCGCCTGACGCAGTAAAGCGCCAGCGCCCACAGCAACAATGCCCCGTAAAGCCCGTACATCGTCCCCTCCTCCGGGTGCGCACTTTCGCACAGACCGGTCGCCGACTCCCGTTCCGGCCCGCCGCCGATCGTGACTGATGGCACTTCCGGCAGCGACAAGCCGCCGCCACCCCCTATCGGCCGCCGGTGCCGGTCCGGATAATCGCCGCGCACGTCCTCCGTCAGCCAGCCCCCTCGCCTCCGTCCATGCCCTTCGAAGCGCGCCACACCCGGAACGTCCTCGCGGCATGCGTCGTCTATACCGCGCTGATCCTGTGGGGCAGCCTCTACCCGTTCACCGGCTGGCGACCGACCGCCGACGCGCTGGCCTTTCTCGGCGTGTGGAACACGAAGGCGCTGTCGGCGCCCGATCTGGTCGTCAATGCCCTCATATACATACCGCTGGGCATCGGACTGCGCTGGCTGACGCGAAGCTGGCCGGCGTTGCTGTCGATCGCGCTGGCGACGGCCTTCGCCGCCGCCCTCAGTTTCGGGGTCGAAGCTGCGCAGGCGCATCTGCCGCAGCGGGTGCCCTCGCTGGCCGACTTCATCCTGAACACCGCCGGCGGGCTGGTCGGCGCCACGATCGCCGCACTGCTGACGCCGCGCTGGCGCCTGGTTGCGCGCCTGCAGGCCTGGCGCGCGCGCAGCTTCCAGCCGACGCGCGACGCCGATCTGGCCCTCGCGTCCATTGCCGGCTGGGCCCTGTCGCAGCTGTCGCCCTTCGTGCCCTCGCTCGACCTCGGCACTCTGCGCAACGGCCTCGCACCGCTGGCAGCCACGCTGGGCGATCCGGCCAGCTTCGATTTCGCGCGCATGGCCGGCTACGCGCTGGCACTGTTCGCCCTCGCGCTGCTGGCGCGCGACGCCCGCCAGCGCTCGGCGTCGCTGACGCGCTTTCTGTGGCTGTTCGTGCTGGCAGTGCTGCTGCTCAAGGTGGCGGTGATCAGTCGCCAGCTTTCGGCCGAAGCGCTGGCCGGCGCGGCGGCCGGCCTGCTGTGCGGGCTGGCACTGCCGCGCCGTCTCAAACCGGCGCGCCCGGCGCTGGCGGCGCTGGCCATGGTGCTGGCGCTGTCCATCGTCGAACTGACACCGGAGCCCGGCGCCTTGCGGCAGCTGAACTGGACGCCCTTCGTCGCCCACCTGAACAACCCGATGCAGGGGCTGAGTGTGCTGATCGACACCTTCTGGCCCTATGTCGCGCTGGCCGCGGCGCTGCACCGACTGTCCGGCGGCGGACGCGGCGCCGCCGCAGGCATCGTGCTCACCTGCGGCGGCCTTGCCTTAGGGCTGGAATGGATGCAGCAGTACGTGCCCGGCCGCACGCCCGACATCACCACGGTGGCGATGGCGCTGGCCGGCGCGGTGCTGACGGTCCGGCATCTGGCGCCGGCTGCCGGTGAAGCGCCGCGGCCGCGCTCACCGGTGCGCCCGCGACTGGCGTTCACGCTGGTCGCCGCACTGCTGCTGAGCAGCGCCAGCGCGGTGTGGTCGCTCGCACGCACGCCGCCGCCGACCGTACTCGCCTCCGCGCGCAGCAAACCGACGCTGCCGCTGCCCGAGGAACTGCAGGTGCCCGCCCTGCCCGGCTTCCGTCACGCGCATCCGCGCCTGCCCTACCCGTCGTTCGGCGATATCGCCCGCCTGCGCGCCGACAATCCGGACTACATCGCTCAGCTCGTCAAGCGCGCAAAGGGCGGCAGCGGCGATCTGAGCGCAGCGATAGAGGCGGCGGTGCTGGCGCCGGAGACCCAGGATGTGCGTGTCATCGTCGAGCGCGTCGTACGGATGAAGCCCAACTGGCGCGGCCACGCGCAGACCAAGCCGATCGCCCAGGTCTACGACTGGCTACACGACCGCGTACCGCCCGATCTGATGCCGAAGCTGAAGGACAAGGTGATCGAGGCCTGCAATCACCAGATCCGCGTCATCCGCCTGGAGGCGCTGTCGCCGTACAACGTCTATCTGTACAACGCGCCCTTCCAGGCGCTGATGGCCTGCGCGCTGTCCATCCACGGCGACGATCCGCGCGCGGCGCCGGTGATGGCCTTCACCTACGACTACTGGATCAACCGCGTGCTGCCGGTGTGGCGACAGATCGGCGGACGCAACGGCGGCTGGCACGAAGGCAACGAATACGTCGGCATCGGCATCGGTCAGGCCATCTACCAGGTGCCGGCCATGTGGCGATCGGCCACCGGCGAGGATCTGTTCCGGCAGGAGCCGGCGCTGCGCGGCTTCCTCGATTTCCTGGTCATGCGCCAGCTGCCGGACGGCAGCAGCGTCAAGATCGGCGACGGCCGTTTCGGCCGCCGCGCAGTGGACGACGCGCTGGCGCTGGCACTCGAATACCGCCACGCCGCCGCCTACACGCTGTACGGCAAGCCCGATCGCAAGCCGGCCCCGACCTCCTGGCCCTGGGGTCCACTCACCGACCCCACGCTGTACTCGCCGGTCGCCGTGCAGGCACAGCCGCTCACCCATTACGCTGACGGCCTGGGCTGGCTGCTCATCCGCAGCAGTTGGCGCGACGACGCCACCCATCTGAGCTTCAAGGCGGGCGACAACTACTGGTCGCACAGCCATCTCGACCAGGGCAGCTTCACGCTCTACAAAGGCGCGCCGCTGGCCCTGGACAGCGGCTGCTACTGCGGCTACGGCACCGACCACCATCTGAACTACCACTACCAGACCATCGCCCACAACACGCTGACGGTGACCGATCCGGCCGACACGCTGCCGATGCCGGCGCGCCAGAACAAGAAGCCGCGCACCATCGCCAACGACGGCGGCCAGCGCCGCGTCGGTTCCGGCTGGGACCTGCACGCCGCGCCGATGGATATCGAAGACTGGCGCGGCAAGTACGACGACTTCCACACCGGACGCATGGTGCGTGTAGTCGAGCAGGACGGCCTGCTGATCGCGCTGGCCGACATCACCGCCGCCTACACCAGCGCGCAGACCGGCGCCCACAGCTTCCATCACCGCACGCGGCGGGTCGAGCGTGCCTGGCGCATCTTCGTCTATGACCGCGCGGCCGACATGCTGGTGGTGCAGGACACGCTGGAATCGACGCGCGCCGAATTCGCCAAGCGCTGGCTGCTGCACAGCGCCGAGGCGCCACGCATCGACGGCCGGCGCTTCGTGATCGAACGCGCGCCGGTGATGCAGGTCGCCGGCCTGCCGCGGCTGGAGGGCGAGGTGCTCTACCCGCGCGACGCGCGCATCGTGCCGATCGGCGGCAAGGGCTTCGAGTTCTTCGTCGACGGCCGCAATTTCGACGAGAACGGCACGCTGGCCGCCAATATCGCGCGCGGCCCGTCCGACCTCGAACCGGGCGCCTGGCGGCTGGAAATCTCGCCCGCCGCGCCGGCACTCGAAGACCGCTTCCTGGTCGTGCTGCGCCCGGGTCTGGGCGCACTGCCGCCGATGGACGCCACGGTGGTCGAACAGCCGGACGGCATCGTCGCCGACATCACGCTGCCCGGCCGCCGGCTGGCGCTGCGTTACCCGCACGACCGACTGGCGGTCGAGGCGACCGTCACGCTGACTGACGGCAGCCGCCGCACACTCACCGTCGAGGGCGAAGGCACGCGCGCGCCGGCCGCTGGATGGATAGATCAACTTCGCGCCTGGGTATCCCGATGAACAGAGGATGGACGGCCGCGCTCGGTCCGGCGGCATGGATTGCACTGGCCCTGCTGGCCTGCTTCGAACTGGCGCTGCACAGCGACGCGGTACTGCAACGCTACCGCGCCGTGTTCGCGGTCGGTCGCGCCACCGACAAGATCGATTTTGTCGAGCACGCCCGGCCGTCGCTGCTGGTGCTCGGCAACAGCCGCGCCGACAACGGCATCGCGCCCGACGCCCTGCTCGCCGCGGCCGGATCGCCGAGCGGTGTGCGCGCCTTCAACCTCGGCATGCCGGGGGCCAACGCACTGGTGCTGCACGGCGTGGCCGACCGCCTGCTCGAAGCCGGCGCCCGACCCAGTGACGTACTGATCACGCTGGACGAAACGCTGTTCCAGCACGAGGACTCGCTCGGCTACTACGGCTTTCTCGCCGAGCGCGAAGCACTGCTCGACGGTGGCTTCCATGCCGAACTGTTCGGCTCGCTGCTGCGCACCTGGTATTACAGCGGCAATCTGCGGCAACTGCGCGAACCGGACAAACTGCTGCGTTTCGCCGAGGCGACGGTCGGCGAAGTCGAACCGGTGGGCGGCAGCGCCGCGCAGACCATGGGTTACCGCGCCGGCTTCAAGGGCCGCTTCCAGAACCGCGAACAGCTGATGGCGCAGGAGGCGGGCACGCGTGCGCCACCCGATCCGCGCATGGTCGATGCGATGCACAGGCTGGTCGATCGCCTGGTCAAGGCAGGCGTGCGCGTACACCTGATCGCCACGCCGCTGTTCGGCCGCGAATCGGCCTTCGGCCCCGGCGCCGCAGCCGGCCCCTACGCCAGCGTCACACCGGCGCTGGAAGCGCTCGGCGCGCGCTGGCTCCAGGTCGATGTACCCGCACTCGAACCCGACCACTTCGCCGACCCCGGTCACCTGAACGACGGCGGCGCCCGGCTGTACAGCGCCGCTCTGGGCCAAGCCTGGCGCAAGGACGCTGCACGATGATCTTCAGCCAACCCGTCTTCTTCGTCTTCCTCGCTGCGCTGCTGGCGATCTACGGCCTGTGCCGCACGCAGCCGCAACGCGCGGTCGTGCTGCTGGCCGGCAGCCTCATCTTCTATGCCTCGTGGAAGCCGGCCTACCTCATCCTGCTGGTACTGTCGGTCAGCATCAACTACCTGTTCTACAGCGCGCTGTCGCGCACGCGCAGCAAGCGCACGCTGGTGATCGCGCTGGTGCTCAATCTGGCGCTGCTCGGCGGCATCAAGTACC
Organism: Methyloversatilis discipulorum; assembly: GCF_018780585.1. GTDB lineage: Bacteria > Pseudomonadota > Gammaproteobacteria > Burkholderiales > Rhodocyclaceae > Methyloversatilis > Methyloversatilis discipulorum_B. Next base: position 14,849 of record NZ_JADMJL010000046.1, read on the forward strand.
TGGGCATGCTGATCGACACGGCGATCGCCGTCGCCACCTTCGCCGGCCACGCCGACACCGGGCTGGACAGCGGCTGGACGCACTGGGCGCTGCCGCTGGGCATCAGCTTCTATACCTTCCACATGCTGTCGGTGATGATCGACGTGTACCGCGGCGAATGGACCACGCGCATTTCCTTCCGCTCGTGGTGGCTTTACATCAGCTTCTTCCCGCACATGGTGGCCGGTCCCATCCTGCGCGCCTCCGAACTGGTCGAGCAGCTGGAGCGCCTCGGGCCGCTGCAGGCGCGTGACCTCAAGGTCGGTGCGCTCATCTTCATGGGCGGGCTGATCAAGAAGATCCTATTTGCCGACAACTTCGCCGGCCTCGCCGACGAACTGTGGGCCGATCCATCGCGGCTGGATACCGCTACCGCCTGGCTGGCGGTGACCGCCTTCGCGCTGCAGATCTACTTCGACTTCTCCGGCTACAGCGAAATGGCGATCGGTCTGGCGCGCGGCTTCGGCGTCGATCTGCCGCGCAATTTCCGCTACCCCTACATCAGCCGCAGCCCGCAGGAATTCTGGCAGCGCTGGCACATCACGCTGTCGCGCTGGCTGCGCGACTACCTCTATGTGTCGCTCGGCGGCAACCGCGCCGGCTACGCACGCACGCTGGCCAACCTGATGATCACCATGGTGCTCGGCGGCCTGTGGCACGGTGCCGCCTGGACCTTCGTGATCTGGGGTTTCCTGCACGGCGCCTGGCTGGTGGCGCACCGCGTCGTCCAGCCCTGGCTGCCGAAGCCGCGGGCGCCGGCCGGGCAGATCGCCTACGCCGTGCTCGCCTGGGGCTGCAGCATGGCCGTGGTCTGGGTCACCTGGGTGTTCTTCCGCGCCGCATCGACCACACAAGCCTTCGACATCTGCGCGCGCATGGCCGGGCTGGCCGGCAGCGACGCCAGTCCGCCGGTGGTGCGCAGCTATGTCTGGCTGCTGACCGCGCTCACCTGCGTGCTGGTGCTGCTGGAGTCGCGCATCGTCAGCGCCTGCGCCAGCGGCCTCGACCGCTGGTCGCGGGTGACCCCGCTGCTGCGCGGTGGCGTCTATGCGGCCGCGATACTGTGTGTGGTAATTTTCGGCGGCAGTACGCAGCGTTTCATCTATTTCGACTTCTGATCCGTGAGCGACATCCAGCGCTACCCCGATTCCCCGCGCAGCGAAATGCAGCGCTTCGTGCCCGCCGGCGCGCGCCGGCTGCTCGACGTCGGCTGCCACACCGGCGCCTTCGGCCACGCGCTGAAACAGGTGCGCGACATCGAGGTATGGGGCATCGAGCCGGCCGCCGACGCCGCGGCGCTGGCAGCGACCCGGCTCGACCGTGTGCTCGTCGAGCCGATGGCGGCCGGCTGCGCGCTGCCGGACGCCCACTTCGACGCCATCGTGTTCAACGACGTGCTCGAGCACATGGAAGCGCCGTGGCAGACGCTGGAACTGGCGCAGCGCTGGCTGGCGCCGGACGGCGTCGTCATCATTTCGTTGCCCAATCTGCTGCACGTCGATAACGTCGCGCACATGCTGCTCGAACGCGACTTCCGCTACGAAGGCCGCGGCGTGCGCGACCGCACCCACCTGCGCTTTTTCACCCGCAAGAGCGCGCTGCGCATGATCGAGGACTGCGGCTACCGGATCGACGCGGTCGAAGGCATCAACGAATCGTGGTGGTCGCCGTCACCGCTGCGCCGCCTCGCCTTCCGCCTGTTCGATCGCTGGCTGGCCGAATTCAAGCCGCAGCAGTTCGCCTTCGTGGCGCGACCGCAACGCTGAGCCACCATGGCTGCGCCGTCGATCAGCGTCGTCATGCCGGTGTTCAACGGCGCAGCACATCTGGCCGAAGCCCTCGATTCGGTGCTCGCCCAGACTTTGCCGCCTGCGCGCGTCGTCGTCGTCGATGACGGCTCGACCGATGGCAGCGCTGCGCTGCTGCAGCGCTACGGCGACCGGATCACGCTCGTGTCGCAGACCAATCACGGCCAGGCGCACGCACGTCGCACCGGCGCCAACGCTGCCGGCGGCGAACTGATCGCCTTCATCGACCAGGACGACGTGTGGGACGTCGACAAGCTGGCGCGCCAGGTCGACCTGATGCAGCGCTTTCCGGAAGCCGGCGCCACCTACTGCGATCACCGGCGCATCGACGCCGACGGCAAGCTGCTGGCCGCCACCGGCTCGGGCTACGGCCTGCGCGGCAGCGGCCGCATCCTCGACGGGCTGCTGCGCGGCAACTTCATTCTCAGTGCCTCGCTGGTGATGGTCCGCCGCAGCGCCTACGAGGCGGCCGGCGGCTTCCTGCCACAGCGCGGCTTCTGGGCCGACGACTACAGCCTGTGGCTGCGCACGGCCGCACACGCCCCCATCCTCTATCAGGCGGAAACGCTGGTGAGCTACCGCCAGCACGCCAACAACACCTCGGGCGACCGCTACGAGCAGGCGCGCGGCGACATCCAGGCGCTGCAGGAACTGTGCGCCCATCTGCGCGCAGCAGACATGACCGGGGCACTGCCGGCCGCCCGGCGTGCCCTGCGCGACGCCTACATCGGCACCGCGATGCTGGCGCGACAGCGTGGCGAGTGGCGGCAGGCGCTGCGCCATCGTGTCGCGGCCTGGCGGACATGAGCGCGATCACGGACAGCACGGCACCGCGCGTGTCGGTGGTGGTGCCGACGCACAACCGGCCCGCGCTGCTGTGCGAAGCGCTCGCCTCGATCGCCGCGCAGACCTGCACTGACTGGGAGGTGGTGGTGGTCGACGACGGCTCGACACCGCCGATCGATGCCTCTGCGCTGGAAGCCGTCGTCAACGGGCGGCTGCGTCTGGTCCGCCACGACCAGCCGCGCGGCGTCGCTGCTGCGCGCAACAGCGGCTTCGCCGCTGCCCGCGGAGAACTGATCGCCCAGCTGGACGACGACGACAGGCTGGCGCCGGAAGCCCTGTCCGCCGCCACACAGGCGCTGCGCAACGCCGACGTGGCCTTTATCGGCGTAGACGCGTTCGGCGACGAGGCAGAAGACGTCAATCTGCGACAGCGGAGCGCGACACGACGAACGCTGCGCCTCGCGAGCGCCCGCGCCGGAGACGACGAATGCGTCATCACCTTCGATGGTCGCTTGTTTGCGGCGCTGCTGCTCGGCGTGCCGGCTGCATTCCAGCATCCGGTTTTCCGGCGCACCGCCCTGGATGCGGTCAGCCCAATGTGCAACGACCACTGGCCCGAATCGGCCTGGGCGCTCGAGGCGGCAGCACGTGGGCTGCGCTGCGTGCTGGTCGATCGGCCGCTCTACCAGTGGCGGCGTGACGGTCAGAGCTATTTCTCACAGGCCGCGCTGGCCAGCCGCATGCACGAGCACGACGTGGAAATGAAACGCGCGCTGTTCGAGCGGCTGCAGCCGGTGTTGCAAGCCGAACATCGCCGGCTGCTCGGGCGTGCGCTGGGCAACGCCCTGTTCGACCGCTGCTGGGCGACGCAGGGTGCCGCGCCCGGATTCTGGCGAGATTTCCTCCGTTCGCTGCGCCTGGCACCGCGGGCAGGCCATCTGGCGCTGCTGCTCAGGCGGCTGCGCGCCGACTGAGAACGCTTACTCGGCTGCTGCAGGCGCCGGCTCAGCCGCGGGAGCAGTCGTCGTCGCGCCCGGCTCCGCTGCGGACGCCGACTCGGCGGCCGGCGCCGCTTCCGGAGCCGCTGCGCCCTCTGCGGCCGGCGGCGCTTCCGCCGGCTTGGGCTTGGGAACGGGCACCACCTCGATCGCCGCCGGCTTGATTCCCGCGGCACGCATCTCGGCGATGCGCAGGTCTATCTTCTTGTTCTCGCCGCAGTACTCACTCGCCTGCATGAGCACCGACAGCGCATCCGACTTCTTGCCCGCCTGGTAGTACATGTCGCTCATCGCGACCCAGGCGTCGACCAGCTTGGGATTGAGCTTGAGCGCCTCGTAGAACTTCTGCCGTGCAATGTCGTACTCCCCGCGGAGCTGGTGGCCGCGGCCGAGATTCACGTAGGCGTCCGGTCGCAGATAGAAGGTTCTTTCCGTGCTGTCGATGATGTAGTTGAAGTTGCCGACCACCGCATTGGCCATGAACTCGCGCTGCTGCTTGTTGTTCAGATTCGCGTAAGCCAGATTCAGCGCCTTCAGCCCGAAACAGAAGTGGTGGATGTGCAGGTAGTTCTTGGGGCCCAGTCGCTGCGTCCAGTAATCCACAAGTTCCTTCGGCTCGCGTTCGATGCGTGCGCGACAGAACGGCGGATACAGCGCAAAGTCCTGCTCCGTCCAGTTGGTGGTCTCATTTCTGCGCGCTGAGACATCTGCAGCGAACACGAACAGCGGGAGCATGCAGACGAGGAGGTGCCTGCTGCGGGAGGATGGGGATCGCAGGATCGACGAAAGCATGCAAGGTCTCTCCGGTGGGTCAGAAGGTCGAACAGTAGAGCACGCGAAGCGTCCCGCGAACAGCGACGCAGCTAACGCTTGGCTTCAGACCGGCAACGCTGGCCTGCGCCACGGCGTGACAGGGTGTGCAAGGCATCGGCCCTGTCTGATGCGATACTTTCGCGATCACTCCCGCCGCAGAGGCGGATCTTCCGGAACCTGCCCCTTCATTCGCCCGCATGGCCGCCAGTCACAGCTTCAGACACAGCGTCGGTTGGCTCTTCCTGGGCAACACCAGCATCCAGATACTCACCTTCGCCTTCGGCATCGTGCTGGCGCGCCTGCTCGCGCCGGCCGAATTCGGCATGCTGGTGACGATACAGGTGTTTACCGGTCTGGCCGGCTTCGTCTCCGGCGGCGGCATGGGTCAGGCGCTGGTGCGCGCCAAGGAGGCCACGAAGCACGACTACGACGTGGTGTTCACGCTGCAGCTGCTGATCGGTATCGCCATCTACGCGGTGTTCTTCTGCGCCGCCCCATGGTTCGCCCGCTGGTACGACACGCCGCTGTACGAGCAGCTGCTGCGCGTGTCGGCGCTCACCTTCATCACGCGACCGCTGGTCAATCTGCCGAACAGCATCCTGCACCGGGAAATGCGCTTCAAGGCGCAGACCGTCGCCCGCGTCATCACGCTGTTCGTGGCCAGTGGCACCAGCATCGGGCTGGCCTTTGCCGGCTGGAGCGTGTGGAGCCTGGTGCTCGGCGGCATGGCGGGATCGATCGCCAATGCCACCGCCCTGGCATTCATTGCGCGCTGGCGGCCCGGCCTGAGCTTCGAGTTCGCACGCGGTCGAGAACTGGCGCGCTACGGTTTTCTGGTGTCGGTGAACGACATCGTCGTGTATCTGCGCAACCAGGCGTCGAACTTCGTGCTCGGCCGCACGCTCGGCATGAGCGCGGTCGGTCTGTTCAACAAGTCCGACAGCCTGGTGCGCATGCCCAATATGTTCATCGTCGGCTCGGTCTATCAGGTGCTGTTCCGCGCTCTGGCGCGGGAGCAGCACGACGACGCGAAGTCGCGTCACATGTTCCTGCACAGCATCCGGCTGGTCGCCGTGTACGCGGCGCCGTTCTATGTGCTGCTGCACCTGCTGTCGGCGCCGATGATGAACGTGCTGTACGGCGCGCGCTGGATCGAAGCCGCCGGGCCGCTGTCGCTGCTGGCCATCGCCAGCCCCTTCCTGATGATCGCCAACCTGTGCGGGGCGGTACTGGCCGCACGCAACTGGCTGCACCGCGAACTGAAGGTGCAGATCGCGCTGCTGCTGCTGACCGGCGGCGCCACGCTGGCTGGCCTCGAGTACGGACTGAACGGCGTCGCGGCGGCGCTGATCGCGGTCGCCGTCTATAACGCCACGCATATGTACTGGCTGGCTTCGCGCTGCCTCGGCACCCGCTGGCGCGAACTGTTCGGCGCGCTGACGCCGGCGCTGCTGCTGGCCGTCCTGATGGTCGCCGTTGCACTGCCGCTCGAGCACTACGCGCGCAATCTGCCGGAACTGCTGCACCTGATCGTCGTCGGCGGCTGCAGCGCGGCCGTCTACGGCTTGTGCTTTCTCTTCCTGCCGATCGGAGCGCTTGCCGGCGAGCGGCAGAAATGGAAGGCGAAGATCCCCTTCCTGCGTGCGGAGCCGCGCAAATGAGCGATCCGGTCTCGCGCCTGCTGCTGCGCCGGGCCGGCGGGCACGGCCCCGTCATGCTGATGTACCACTCGGTGGCTGCGGGAAGCGGCCGGCCGGACTGGCCGTGGGCGGTGTCGATGCAGCAGTTCCGCGCGCAGATGGACATCCTGCAGGCAGGTGGCTGGGCGACGCCGACCATGGGCGAACTGCTGGCCGAGCCATTGCGCTGGCAGGGCCGGGTCGCCGTCATCACCTTCGACGACGGCTATGCGGACAATCTGGCCGCCTTCGATCTGCTGCGCGAACGGCAGATGCGTGCCACCTGCTTCATCGTGACCGGTTCGATCGGTGAAGCGCCAGGCTGGAGCTCGACGAACCGCCCTCCGCTGACGCTGCTCGACCGCGCGCAATTGCGTGCTCTCGCGGAATCGGGCATCGAGATCGGCTCGCACACGGTGAATCACGTCCGCCTGCCGGCGCTCGACGACGACGCATTGGCGAACGAGTTGCGCAATTCACGCGCAGCGCTGGAAGACATCACCGGCGCGCAGGTGCGCAGCTTCGCCTACCCCTACGGCGCCTGGGACGCACGCTGTGCCGCGGCCGTACGCGACGCGGGTTATGCCGGCGCCTGCACCACGCGCACCGGCTGGGCGCTGCGCGACGGCGACCCCTACAGCCTGCGCCGCCTGACGCTGTACAACTCGGACAACAGCGGCAGCTTCATGCGCAAGCTGGCGGCCGGCGCCAACGACGTAGGCTGGCCGGCGACGATGCGCCGGCTTCTGCATAGAAAAGGCTGAGCCGGGATGCTGTTCAACGCGTGGGAATTCCTGCTTGTGTTCCTGCCGTTGAGCTTCTCCGATTTCTTCCTGCTTGCACGCGCAAACCGCCGCATCGCCGCGGGCTGGCTGTTCATCGCCTCGCTCGCCTTCTACGGCTGGTGGGAGCCGATACACGTCCTGCTGCTGCTCGCCTCGATCGCCTTCAATTTCACGGTCGGTTCAGCGATTTCGTCGGCGCACGCGGCCGGCGCGTTGGCACGCGCAAAGCGTCTGCTGTGGCTGGGCATCGTCGCCGACCTGGCGCTGCTGGGCTGGTTCAAGTACGCGAACTTCGTCGTGAACAGCGCGAACGCGGTCGGCGACTTCGGCTGGCAGCTCGAACACATCGTGCTGCCGCTGGGCGTGTCCTTCTTCACCTTCACTCAGATCGCCTTCCTGGTCGACGCCTTCCGCGGCGAAGTGAAGGAACGCAACCCGATCCACTACGGCCTGTTCGTGACCTGGTTCCCGCACCTGATCGCCGGGCCGGTGCTGCATCACAAGGAAATGATGCCGCAGTTCGCCGCCGCGGCGACCTACCGCTTCAGCTGGGAGAACGTCGCCGTCGGCGGCACGATGTTCGTCATCGGGCTGTTCAAGAAGGTGGTGCTGGCCGACGGCGTCGCGGTCTTCGTCGCTCCTGTGTTCTCGGCCGCTGGCAATGGCGTGCAGCCCGGCATCATCGAGGCCTGGTGTGGTGCACTGGCCTACACGCTGCAGCTCTACTTCGACTTTTCCGGATACTCCGACATGGCGATCGGCCTGTCGCGCATGTTCGGCGTGCGCCTGCCGCTGAATTTCGATTCGCCTTACAAGGCGGCCAACATGATCGAGTTCTGGCGGCGCTGGCACATGACGCTGTCGCGCTTCCTGCGCGATTACCTGTACTTCGCGCTGGGCGGCAACCGGCGCGGGCCGCTGCGCCGCTACATCAACCTGCTGCTCACCATGGTGCTGGGCGGCCTGTGGCACGGGGCCGGCTGGACCTTCGTCGTCTGGGGTGCGCTGCACGGGGCCTATCTGTGCGTGAACCATGGCTGGCGCGCGCTGCGTGCGCGCGTCGTTGTGCGCCCGGCCGGCAGCGCCGAGCGCCTCGCCGGCGCGGCGCTCACCTTCGTCGCCGTGGTGCTGGCCTGGGTGTTCTTCCGCGCCAGCGACTTCGACGCCGCCTGGCGGCTGATCGACGCGATGCGCGGCCAGGCCGCATTGCAGGTGCCGGCCAACTGGCCGCTGGCCTGGCAAGTCACCGCCGCGCTGAACGCGGTCGGTCTGAGCGCGACACAGGGGGTGCCGGTCACCGCCTTCGACCCGTCCGGTCGCGCGCCTCTCTGGATCGCCGGCCTGCTTGCCATCGTCTGGCTGGCACCGAATTCGCAGCAGATCATGGCGCGCTTCGAGCCCGCGCTCGAACGCGTACAGGCGTCGAGGCTGGCCTGGCGACCGACCCGGCTGACGGCGATCTGCGCCGGCTGCGCCTTCGGTTTCGCGCTGCTGCATCTGAACCGCGTCAGCGAGTTTCTCTACTTCCAGTTCTGACGCACATGAGCCGACCGGTCGTCTCCTTCCGCCGCTACATGGCCCTGACGGCACTCAGTGCGGCGGCGGTCTGCGCCATCGCTTTCGCGGTCAACGCAGTGGTCGATCCGCTGTGGCATTTCGGCGGCAACCGCTTCAGCGGCGTCAATCCGCACTTCAACGAGCGCCTGTCCAAGATCAACCTGCTGCAGCGCCGGATGGCCGATTACGACTGCGTGATCTTCGGCAGTTCGCGCGGCACGCTGATGCCGGGTGACGCCTTCGCGCCGCACCGCTGCTTCAACCTGTCCTTCGCCAGCGGGCAGATCGAGGAATTCGTCGCCTACGCCGACTACCTGCGCCACCTCGGCATGCGACCGAAACTGGTGGTTGTTGGCGTCGATGGCTTCAACTTCCTGCGCGAAGGGCGCGATCCGCCGTCGATTCCGGACTTCGTCCGTGAGTTGCGCCCACCGCCCGGCGTGCTGGTGGACTACCTGTCGGCCGGCAGCCTTGCGCTGTCCTGGCAGGCGCTGACCCAGCCCGGCACGCCGCGCTATTACGACCGCAACTTCGACTGTGTCATCCGCGCCGACGCCCCCGCCTTCGACCCGGCGCGCTTCCGCAGCGCGGAAGGCCTGCAGCGCAACGACGCCCGGCGCCGCCAGTCGATTCCGTTCGACAGCGCCAACGCGCGTCTGTATGGCGAACTGACGAAGCGCTTTCCGGACGCCCGCGTACTCGCCTACGTGCCGCCGGTCAGTGCCTGGCGCATCGACGAAATGGAGCGCCACGGCCTGCTCGACGGCTATCTCGACGCGCTGTACGCGACCGCCCGGCACTTCCCGCGCCTGATCGACTTCTCGCTGCCCGGCGAGCAGACGGCGCGAACCGACAACACCTACGACGGTTCGCACTATGCGGTGGCGGTGAATCGGGACATGGCGGCACAACTGATGTCGGACCGGGCGCCTGCCTGGGGCGTCGACGTCACCGCCGCGGGCCGTGACGTATACCAGAGCCGTTATCGGCAAGCGCTGCTAGCATTCCGGGACGCTCAAGAGTTTCGCGCATCCGCCCACCTACCGTGACCGCCGCCGTCCGACCGTCCTTCGCCCCTTCCGCAACCCTGCCGCCTCCAGTCCTGCGGAGCAACGCGGCGTGACGCCTGCCATCTCCATCGTCATGCCGTGCTACAACGGCGCCCGCCACCTCGCGCAGAGCGTGGCCAGCGTACAGGCGCAGACGCGCGGCGACTGGGAACTGATCATCGTCGACGACGGCTCGCGCGACGACTCCTGGCAGCTGATGCAGGCGCTGGCCGCCGCCGACCCGCGCATCGTGCCGCTGCAACAGGCAAACGCCGGCGCCGCCGCGGCGCGCAATACCGGGCTGGCGCAGGCGCGCGGCCGTCTGCTGGCCTTTCTCGATTCCGACGACACCTGGCGCCCGGAATTTCTCGAACGCATGTCGGCTGCGCTGGCCGGCCGCGAGGACGAAGCGCTCGCCTACTGCGGCTGGCAGAACATCGGCGTCGGCCGCGAGGGCAGCAAGCCCTTCGTGCCGCCCGAATACGAAACGCCGGACAAGATCGAGAAACTGCTCGGCGGCTGCCGCTGGCCCATCCATGGCGCCATGCTCGGCATGGCGGCCATCCGCCGCCACGGCGCCTTCGACACCGCGCTCAGTTCGTGCATGGATTACGACCTTTGGCTGCGCCTGGGCAGCGTAATGCCTCTGGTCCGTGTGCCGGAGGTGCTGGCCTTCTACCACTTCCACGACGGCGAGCAGATCACCAAGAACCGCTCGCGCATCGCCTTCAACCACCTGCGTGCGCAGCGCAAGTTTCTCGCTGCGCACCCGGACATCGCGCAACGGCTCGGCCGACGGCGCGTCCGGGCCTTGACCAGCGGCGAGCTGCTGCACCGCGGCTACGTCAGTTACTGGAAGGGCGACACGGAGACTGCCCGCTCGTTGTTCAGGGCAGTCATGGCCAGCGGCTACGGCCGCCCGAAGGACTGGCTCTACATGCTGCCGGCGCTGCTGCCGCTGCCCCTGCATCGCGCGCTGCTGCGCGCCATGCGCGGCGACCGGGCGGGCAAACAACAGGGATGACTGCATGATCAGCTTCGCCTTCTGCACCTACAACCGCGCCGATCGCCTCGATGCGCTGGTCGCCGCGATGCGCGCCCAGCAGGCAGACGTTCCGTTCGAAATCCTGGTGGTGAACAACAACAGCAGCGACGACACGCTGGCCGTGCTGGAGAAGCTGGCAGCCCAGCCCGGTGCGCCCTTGCGCTACGTGACCGAATCGACGCAGGGCATCGTGCCTGCGCGCAACCGCGCACTCGCCGAAGCGATGGACAGCAACATCCTCATCTTCATGGACGACGACGAACTGCCGCATCCGGGGCTGGTCGCTGCGGCTCACCATGCAATCGCCGTCGAAGGTGCGCAGTGCGCAGGCGGCCGCGTCGAGGTGAGCTTCGCGCCGGGGCAGCGTCCGCACTGGCTTGAGGACGACCTGCTCGGCTTTCTGGCAGAAGTGAACCATGGCCCGGACGCGTTCTGGATCAAGGACGATACGACACCGGTGTGGACCGCCAACGTTGCCTACGACATGCGCATCTTCCGTGACGACCCGACGCTGCGCTTCGACAAGCGCTTCGACCGGATCGGCAACGTGATCGGTGGCGGCTCGGACGCCATCATGTTCCGCGCCCTGCTCGAACGTAAACTCAGGCTGCGCTACCGGCCGGACATGGTGGTCGACCATTTCGTCGAGACCTGGCGCCTGAAGCGCAGTTACTTCATGCGCCTGCACTACCGTGGCGGCCTGCGCTTCGGCGAGCACCGGATGCCGCGTGCCGGGCGCGAGCTGCTCGGCGTGCCGCCCTTCCTCGTGCGTCAGCTGGTGTCGCATACCGGCCAATGGCTGAAGATGATGCTGACCGGTCAGCGCGGCACGCTGCGCCAGGGCATGAATGTGGCCCACACCTTTGGCGCGCTGCGCGGTTACCGCCGGCGTGGCCGCAGCGCGACGACGGCGCCGGGCGCGGTCGCCTGACCTGCCCGCCATTGCAATGCACACGCTGACGGTACTGATCTGCACCCACGACAGGCGTGAACTGCTGTCGCGGGCACTGGCGTCGCTCGATGCCTGCCGCCTCCCGGCGAACTGGGACGTGCGCATACGCGTCATGGCCAACGCCTGTTCCGACGACACCCTGGACTGGCTGGCAAAGCGTCAACACGGCATCCCACTGGACTTCGACCACGAGCCCCGCCCGGGAAAGTCGAATGCACTGAACCGCGCACTGCCCGGCATCACCACCGACTGCGTCACCTTCGTCGACGACGACCACCGGGTGGACGCCGGGTATATCGAAGCCGTCTGCGCCGCCTTCGACCGCCACCCGGAAGCGGACCTGCTGTGCGGCCGCATCCTGCCCGACTGGGATGGCAGCGAGCCGGACTGGGCGCGTGACACCGGTCCCTACCGTGTCTATCCGTTGCCGGTGCCGCGCTTCGATCTCGGCGACGACTGTATCGAAGTCCCCATCGGCAAGGCGATTCCCGGCGGCGGCAATCTCGCCGTACGCAGCGCCTGGCTCGCACGCATCGGCAGCTTCTCGACCGAACTGGGCCCGCAGGGGCACAACCTCGGCGGCGCAGAGGACATCGAATGGGTCAAGCGCGGCCTCGCTCTCGGCGCACGCCTGATCTACGCACCCGACATGGTGCAGTATCACTTCGTCGATGGCGCACGGCTGCGCACCGGCTACGTCGTGCGCAAGGCTTTCATCCGCTCGTCCTCGGTCGCCCAGGTCGATGGCGTGCGCCCGGCCGCCTACATGGTGCGCAAGGCCCTCGGCTATTTCGGCTCGGCCGCCACGTCGCTGACGGCCAACCGCCGCCGCCACTACCTCGTGCGCCTGGCCGCCTCCCTGGGCGAGCTGCACGGCGCACTGAAGAATCGCTGAACGGACCTCGATGCTGAACAAACTGGCCAAGCTGCGCGATCCGGACATCGTCGCCAAGAACATCGTCGAACTGCAGCGTGATGCGCGCGGCCTGTGGTGGGATCTGACCCGCCCGACGCCGCAGCCGCCGGTCTTCCTGGTCGGCTGTTCGCGTTCCGGCACCACGGTCACCTTCGAAACCATCGGCGCGTCGAAACAGCTGGTGAACCTCGGTTTCGAAATCCCGCAGTTCTGGAACGAGCTGTACGGTCCGCTCAACAACGGCTGGCATTCGGAAGCCGCCGGCGCCGAACACGCGAAGCCGGAACACCGCGACGCCGCGCTGCGCTTCTTCTACCGCCGGCTCGGCGGCGGCCGCGTGCTCGACAAGACCTGCATCAACGTGATGCGCATCGGCTATCTGCACGCGCTGTTCCCGGAGGCGAAGTTCGTCTTCATCCAGCGCGACGGCCGCGACAACATCAGTTCGATGATCGACGGCTGGCGCCTCGGCCGCACCGACGGCGACTTCCATCTGTCGCAGTTCCTCGGCGACTTCCCGGAGCCGGTGGCGATCAACGGCGGCGAGTACACCGACTGGGCCTTCTTCCTCGCCCCCGGCTGGCAGGCCTACAACCACGCGCCGATCGAGGAGGTGTGCGCCTTCCAGTGGATCAGCGCCAACCAGCTGGCGCTCGACGCCGCCGCCGCGCTGCCGGCCGACCGCTGGATACACCTGCGCTACGAGGACCTGTTCGAGCGGCCGGTCGACATGTTCCGCGACGTCTATGCGCGGCTCGACCTCGACTTCACGCCGGACATCGAACAGCGCTGCCGCACGCTGGACCAGCGCCCGACCAGCATCGTCAAGGGCAAGCCGGCGAAGGCAAAGTGGAAGCAGCAGAACCCGGAACTGATCGAGCGCATCCTCGACCGCATCGCGCCGATGCAGACCCGTCTCGGCTACGACACCGGCGCATGAGCGGCCCGCGCGTCAGCGTCGTTGTCCCCGCGTACAACGCGGCCTGGTGTGTCGCCCGCGCCATCGACTCGGTGCTGGCGCAGACCGCTCGTGACTTCGAGCTGATTGTCGTCAATGACGGCTCGACCGACGACACCGCTGCAGTACTGGCCAGCTACGGCGATCGCATCCGCGTCGTGACACAGCAGAACGCCGGGCTGTCCGCCGCGCGCAACGCCGGCATCGCCGCCGCGACCGGCGACTGGGTGGCCTTTCTCGACGCCGACGACTGGTGGCTACCGGGCAAGCTCGCCGCGCAGCTGGACTTGGTCGACGCGCAGACCGACATCGGTTTCTGCTCAACCGCGGCGCTGATCGTCGATCCAGAAGGCAGGCAGGTCGGCACCTGGGAAGACAGCGGCGCGTACGGCGACATCCTGCGCGACATCTTCGCCACCAACGCCACCGTCGCCGGCAGCGGCTCCGCCGTGATGGCGCGGCGCACGCTGTTCGCGCAGACCGGAGGTTTCGACACCACCTTGCGCAGCCTCGAAGACATTGACATGTGGATGCGCCTCGCCGCCATCACCCGTTTCGGCTGCGTGCGTGAGGCACAGGTGTGCATCCTGCGGGCACCGGGCAGCATGAGTCGCAATCGCGAAGTGATGCGCAACAGCGCGCTGCAGGTGATGAACAAGAACCGAGATCTGCTGCCACCCCCGGACCGTGGCGCGTTCTGGCGCACCGCCATGGCCGGCGTGCTGGCCGACTACGCCAAGTGGCGCTACCGCGACGGTGAGCGCGCGGCCGCGCTGCGCGATCTTGCGCAGGCCTTCGCGCTGGCGCCGCTGGCGCGCGGCCGCCTCATCCTGTCATTGGCGCTGGCCATGCTGACCGGCCGCCCGGTCTGACGCAGCGATGCTGAGCGTCGTCATCCCGGCGCACAACGCGGCCCGCTGGATCGCCGACGCGATCGCCAGCGTGCAGTCCCAGCCACTCTCGTCGGCACCGGACATCGTCGTCGTCGCCAACCACTGCAGCGACGACACCGCGGACATCGCCCGCGCGGCCGGCGCGCGCGTCATCGACAGCCCGGCGCCCGGACCCGCCGCCGCGCGCAATGCCGGTGTGGCCGCGGGCCGCGGCGAATTCATCGCCTTCCTCGACGCCGACGACCTGTGGCCGGCCAACAGTCTGCCCGCGCGGCTCGCGCTGCTGGAGGCGACGCCCGATGCGGCGATGGTGTTCGGCGATTGCCGTCAGTTCGACGACGTCGGCGACGGCACGACTCGGCCGCACGCACGAACGCTGTTCGAACAGGGCGGCCTGGGTGCGGACTTCTTCGGCGACGCCAATCGCGTCGTCGATCCGCTGGACAAGCTGCTCGATGCCGACTTCGTCACCACCGGCGGCGTCGTGATGCGTCGCGACGCCTTCGAGGCACTTCGCGGTTTCGACACCTCGCTCGCACTGGTCGAGGATCTCGACCTGTGGCTGCGCTGCGCCGCGCGTTTTCCGCTGCTGTGGCATCCGGGCCTGGCGCTGCTGCGCCGCCGTCATGACAGCAATCTGTCGCGCGACACCACGGCGATGCAGCGCGCCTACATCGACGTGCTTGGCCGCCTCGCGCAGTGGCCCCAGGCGCAGCACCTTGCGGCGCGCATCGACGCGCTGCGCCGGCGCGAACTGCGCTCGCTGGCGCGGCAATCCCTGTCTGCCGGTCACCCGCTGACCGCGCTGCGTCAGTGGCTCAGGGCGGTATCGACATGAACGCGACGGCGCACGGACATTTCGATCCACGCAGCGGCCAACTGACGCTATCGCCGGGATGGTTCCGGCCGCCAGCGGCAGCGGCCGATCTGCATCTCGCCGGCGAGCTGTTCCGCGGCGAAACGCTGAACGACCCGCTGCGTGACGGCGTCGCGCCGGACGCCGATGGCCGCTACGCGCTGGCCGCCTGCGACAGCGCGCAACGCCGCCTGCTGCTGGCGCGCGACCCGGCCGGCTCGGTATCGCTGTTCTGGCACCGCGACGCGCAGGGCTGCCTGCATTTCGCCACGGGGCTCGACACCCTGCTCGCACAGTTGCCGACCCGGCCCGGCATCTCGGCACGCGGGCTCGACGAGTTCCTGCGCTTCCTCGACATCGCTGCACCGAACACCATCCACGACGGCGTTTACGCGCTCGAAGCCGGCGCCGCGCTGGTGTTCGACAGCAGCGGCGTGCGTGCGCTGCCGCATGCGGCAGCGCCGCCCTTGCCGGCCGACTATGACGCAGCCTGCGACGAAGTCCATGCCCGCCTGCTGGCCGCCATCGCGCGCCGGCTGGACGGCGCGCACGCGCCGGCCGCCTTCCTCAGCGGCGGCGTCGATTCGGCCCTGCTGTGTGCGCTGGCGAAGGACGGCGGTCACGCGATCGAAGCGTGGTCGGTCGGCTTCGACGACGCGACACTGGACGAATCCGCCACCGCGGCGCGCATCGCCGCCCACCTCGGCCTGCGCCACCATGTGCTGCGCCCCGATCTCGACGCGCTGGAAGCCGTGTTCGAGCGGGCGCACGCGCACGCCGAACAGCCCTACTGCGACCCGGCCGGCATGCCGACGCGGCTGCTGTACGAGGCGTGCGCGCAGCAGTCCGACCGCGCGCTGGACGGCACGGGTGCCGAGGCGCTGGCCGGACTGATGCCGGCGCGCTGGCGGCGCATCGCGCACGATCACGTGGCCCGCATCCCGGCGCCGCTGCGCCGCGCCATCGCCGGCACCTTGCAGGCACTGCCGCTGATCGGCGGCTACGCGCGGATGTTCCGCTTCGACGTGGCGCAGGACCTGTTCATCCGCTGGAACGGCTTCAACGCCACCGACATCGCCCGCCTGACCGGTCGCGCAGCCGATCTGTCGGGCACCCGCTTTTATCGTGAGCACGCGGCGCTGGCCGGCCGTTCGCATCTGCAGCGCCTGTCGGTGCTGCAGGGCGAGGCGCAGCCGGACGACCGCATCCGCCAGGCCGCGCTGGCGACCGGCTTGCGCATCGAACACCCTTTTGGCGCCGCCGACGTCAGCCGCCTGCTGCAGGCGATGCCGGAAGCGTGGTGCTGGCAGGCCGGACGCGAAAAGCGCCTGCTGCGCGACCTGCTGGCGCGGCATGTGCCCGAAGCCATCTGGGATACACCGAAGCGCGGCTTCAATATCGACCTCGTCGCGCTGTTGCGCGGCCACGACCATAGACTGGTGCGACGCCACCTGGGCGACACTGCCGCCATCGAGCGAACCGGTCTCGATCCGGCGGAAGTGGTCCGCTGGCGAGATCGCTTCATCGCCGGAGACACGCGCGCTGCCCACCGCGTATGGGGGCTGATCAACCTCGCGGCGTGGCGGGCGCGGCACGACAGCTGACCGGGCGAACACCCTGCAGTGCGGCATCTTCCCTCGTCGCAGGGGCGCAGGCTCGGCTACAGTAGTCGCCCATTACGCACCCGACCGCCTCCGGCCCGCATGAGCCTGCACAGCGCATCGAGCACACCGTCCCAGCAGGACCTCACGCCCGCCAGTCTGGCTGCGGCGCGGCCGCTGCGCGTGCTCATGTACTCGACCTATTTCCCGCCCGAGTTCAGTGGCGCTGCGCAGCAGGCGCTGATGCTGGCGCGACAGTTGCGGAGGCTCGGCCATCATGTCGAATTCGTGACGGTGCGCTGGCGCGATCTGCCCGAGCACGACACGGTGGATGGCTTTCCGGTCACGCGTCTTTACGCCGGACGCGGTGCCAAGCATCGCGAACTGCGGCTGTGGGCCAATCTGTGCGCCTACGTCTGGCGGCGCCGTCACGACTTCGACGTGCTGCACAGCCACGGCGCCTATTACACGAATGCCATCGTCGGACCGCTGGCACGCGCCGCCGGTCTGAAGTCCATCGTCAAGGCCAGCCTGGCCAACGACGACCTGCACGACATCGGCCGCACGCTGAGCGGTCGGCTGCACCGTGCGCTACTGCGCCAGGTCGACGCCTGCGTCGCGATCAGCCGCGATCTGGTGCGCGAGTTCAACGACTGCGGACTGCCGGCCGAACGCATCCACTATCTGCCGAATGGTGTCGATACCGCGCTCTTTCACCCCGCCGACGCCGCCGCCCGCGCGGCGCTGCGCAGTGAACTCGGACTGCCGGCCGACGTGCCGGTGGCGCTGTACGCCGGTGTAATGGACGCGCGCAAGAATATCGAATGGCTGGCCACACAGTGGGTGCATCAGGACGCCTTCGGCACCGGCGCCCTGCTGGTCGCCGTCGGCCCGCAGAGTCGCGAGGACCCGAACGGCGAACTGATCGCCCGCCTGAACGCGCTCGGCCGGCAGGCGCCACAGCGTTTCATGCTGCGGCCGCGCAGTGCCGACGTGGAGCGCTATCTGCGCGCAGCCGACCTTCTGGTGCTGCCTTCGCACCGCGAAGGCCTGCCCAACGTGGTGCTGGAGGCGATGGCCAGCGGTCTGCCCTGCGTCGCGGCCGACGTGAGCGGCACCCGCGATCTGGTGCAGCACGGCCGCACCGGCTATACGTATTCGCCGGACGACCCGCAGGCGCTGGCACTGGCCGTGTGCAGCGGCCTGTCACCGGCCGGACGCGCGCTGGGCGAGAACGGCCGGCGCATCGCCGAGGAGCAGTTCTCGCTGCACAGCGTCGCACAGGGCTACAGCCGGCTGTACGACCGCCTGGTTGGAGCACAACGATGAAGACGTACCGCGCAAGGGGCACCAGCGAGTGCGTCCGCACTGAAAAGGAAGAACGATGAGCAAGATCTGCGGCTGGCTTGACGGCCCGAATCCGCCCAATGCACCACTCGACGATCGCACCGGGCTGATCGGCAACATGGCCGAGCGGCTTGGCGGCCTGTCCGATGCCGGCGTGCAGTTCCGTCTCGGTGGCCGCGCCGCGGTGGCGGTGCGCGCCCGCCCCGGCGATACGGAAGTATGCAAGGACGGAGACCTGCTGCTGGCACTGGCCGGCAAGCCGTCGTGGACGGACGCCGACCTGGCCGAGCGCGCCGCACACACCGGCATGGCGCAGTCGCTGCTGCAGGCCTGGCGCGAGCGCGGCCCGGCATTGCTCGAATCGCTGCGCGGACGCTTCTCGCTCGCCCTGGTCGACGGCGCACGGCACGAAGCACTGCTCGCCATCGATCGCGTCGGCGCGCAGGAGCTGTGCTACGCGCTGCGCGGCAGCACGCTGGTGTTCGGCGCGACCACCGACGCGGTGACCGCGCACCCGGCAGTGCGCCCGGCGATCGATCCGCAGTCGCTGTACGACTACCTCTACTGCCACATGGTGCCGGCACCGGCCACCATCTACCGCGACGTATTCAAGCTGCTGCCGGCGCAATACGTGCATCTGCGCGACGGCGCACTGCGCACCGGCTTCTACTGGAGCATGCCCTACGCCGACGATACGCCCGACGACTATTCCCGCTACGCGGCGCAGTTCCGCGAGCTGCTCGAATCGTCGGTGCGCGACGCGACCACCCGCGACAGCGTCGGCGCCTTCCTCAGCGGCGGCACCGACAGCTCGACCGTCGCCGGCATGATGGCCCGTGTGACCGGTCGCGGCCCCGACACCTATTCCATCGGCTTCGACGCAGACGGCTTCGACGAAATGGAGTTCGCGCGCATCGCCGCCGGTCATTTCGGCTGCACCGCCCACGAGTACTACGTCACCCCGGCCGATGTTGCCGAAGCGATCCCGAAGATCGCAGCCATCTACGACGAACCCTTCGGTAACGCCTCGGCGGTGCCGACCTATTTCTGCGCCCGCATGGCGCGCGCCGACGGCCGCACGCTGATGCTGGCCGGCGACGGGGGGGACGAAATCTTCGGCGGCAACGCGCGCTATGCCGATCAGGAAGTGTTCGAGCGCTACGGCCGTGTGCCGGCACCGCTGCGCGCAGTACTGAACGGCGTGCTCGGCCAGCTGCCCGATGCGCTGGCGGTCGGCGTGCTGCGCAAGGGCCGCAACTACGTGCAGCGCGCGAGCATTCCGCTGCCGGACCGGATGGAGGTGTTCAACCACGTCGAACGTGAGGGCGCATCGCGCATCCTGCCCGAGCGGCTGCTGCGCGGCATCGACCCGGATCACCCGCGCGCGATCGCGCGCGAGGTGTACGGGCGCACGCGGTCGCAGGCCATGGTCAACCGCATGATGCATCTGGACCTGAAGCAGACGCTCGCCGACAGCGACCTGCGCAAGGTGTCGCGCATGTGTGAACTGGCCGACATCGAGGTTCATTACCCGCTTCTCGACGAGCGGCTGATGGACTTCTCGGCCATGCTGCCGGCCGACTACAAGGTGCGCGATGGCCAGCTGCGCTGGTTCTTCAAGGACGCACTGAAGGACTTTCTGCCGCAGGCGACGATCACCAAGTCCAAGCACGGCTTCGGCCTGCCCTTCGGCCTGTGGATGCAGCAGGACCCGCAGCTCAGCCGCATGGCACACGACGCGCTCGACG
Source organism: Methyloversatilis discipulorum (assembly GCF_018780585.1). Taxonomy (GTDB): domain Bacteria; phylum Pseudomonadota; class Gammaproteobacteria; order Burkholderiales; family Rhodocyclaceae; genus Methyloversatilis; species Methyloversatilis discipulorum_B. The sequence goes on from NZ_JADMJL010000046.1 coordinate 34,679, forward strand.
CGCTGGCGCAGCGCGGCGTCGTGCAGCCCGATTTCGTCAAGCATCTGCTGGAGCGCCACCGCAGCGAACACGCCTCCTACTATGGCGTGATGATCTGGGTGCTGATGATGCTCGAACACTGGCTGGCCGCGCATCCGAATGCGCGACTGGACGGGTGAGGCGATGAACACGCCCGACGCCCGATTCCTGGTCATCACCGAACTGTTCCAGCCCACCAAGGGCGGGACGGCGGTGTGGTTCGACGAGGTGTACCGCCGCATGGGCGGCGCCGGCACGCACATCCTGACCGCCGACGTGCCGGGTGCCGAAGAGCACGACCGCGCCAGCCCGAACACCATCCATCGTCTCGGGCTCAAGCGCTATCCATGGCTGCGTCCGGAGTCGCTGCCGGTCTATCTCGAGTTCTTCCTGAAGACGCTGAGCGTGGGCTGGCGCCATCCGGTGACCCAGATCCACGCCGGCCGCGTGCTGCCCGAAGGCCTGGTCGCCGTGCGCGCCGGCCGATTGCTGCGCCTGCCTGTCGTCATCTACGCGCACGGCGAGGAAATCACGACGTGGCGCCAGCCGCGTCGGGTCAAGGCGATGCGCGAGGCCTATTGCGGCGCGCAGCTGGTGATCGCCAACAGCGAATTCACGCGCGGTCTGCTGCTCGACATGGGCGTGCAGCCGGAACGTGTGGTCATCATCAATCCCGGCGTGGACACCGAGCGCTTCCGCCCGGGACTGGATGGCTCGAAGCTGCGCGCCTCGCTCGGCGTGAAGCCGGAGGCCAAGCTCATCCTGTCGGTCGGCCGGCTGTCGCGGCGCAAGGGTTTCGATTACGTGATGCAGTCGGTGCCGGAGCTGGTGCGCCGCGGGCTGGACGTGCACCACGCGGTGATCGGCAAGGGTGAGGACGCGGAGTACCTGGCCGGCATCCGTGCCGCGTCGGAAATGCCGGAACGCATCCACCTGCTCGGCGGCGTCAGCGCCGACGATCTGCCGCTGTGGTACGCGGCGAGCGATCTGTTCGCGATGCCCAACCGCGACATCGGCGCCGACACCGAAGGTTTCGGCATGGTCTATATCGAGGCGGCGGCCTGCGGCCGCACCTCGCTGACCGGCATGGCCGGCGGCACCGGCTCGGCCGTGCTCGACGGCGAAACCGGACTGCGCTGCGACGGCAATTCACTGCCTGCGGTGACCGAAGCGCTGTTCACGCTGCTCGATCCGTCGACCGGTTTCGGCGCGGCCTGCGCCGCCCGTGCGGAAACGCGGGCACATCGGGATTTCTCGTGGGCGGCGGTGATGCGGCAGACGGTCGAGCATACGCACGACCTTAAACGCTGATATTGAGACGCTGATACTGCGCCGCTGATTAGTTCGCCTGTTGCCAGAAGCGCCCGACGGTCAGGTCCCATTCGTCCGGGCGGAAGCGCATGCGCCCGCCCAAGGGCGTGAAGGTCATTTCGCCGAAATAGACCTGTCCGTGCACGTTGTACAGATCGACGCGGACGAAATCGAAGCCCTCGGACAGACGGGCGCCGACTTCGAGTAGCCGGTCGAGATTGGCCGGGCGCGGCATGTCGAAATCCTTCTGGTTGTCGCGGTAGCGGAAGGGCAGCAATGTCCAGTCGCGATCGTAGAAGGCGTTGATGCCGTGCCGGCAGTCGTCGACCTGCACGAGCTGCGGCACGCCGTCGAAACACCACAGCTTGTAATCCAGCGGGCCGTTCTCCTGACCATCGTCGAGATAGGCCTCGATCACGACGCGCGGCTTGATCTTCGCGTAGTGATATTCGTGGTCGATCCAGTAGTAGTCCTTGCCCAGCCACTCCGTCAGCCGCGCGATGACCTCATCGCGGTCGAATGCGCCGTCGATCAGGATGTTGCCGCCGGAGCCATTGTTCGTCTTGATGACGCACTTCGGCGGCAGTCGGTCGAAAGGAATGCGCCGCGGGTCGGTGCCCGACCAGATCAGATCGACCAGATGCGCTTCGCCAACCTTCTCGCGCACATAGTCGCGCACCGCGTACTTGTCGCTGAGGCGTGAATAAAGTGCATTGCCGCGCCTGTTCACGGCGAGCATTCGCTGCAGCACCTTTTCGGTGAAGCGCTCGACGCGTGCCGGGTCGAAGGGACGACCGTGCACCTTCTGATAGCGCTTCGTCAGCTGCGCTTCTCCGATCGCGCGTCTGTTCAGACGTCGGCGCAGGGTGCGCCATGCCTCCATCAAATCCATGCCAGGTCTCCCGTTCTCACCCAGGAGCCGCGGGCTGGGCCGGTTGCGGTCTGGGCTTCCAGGGCCACAGTCGTGGAATGCGGCCACCGGCGAACAGACCGGCCGGCCGCGCGCGGGCCCAGTCGGCGTCCGGCAGGCCTGCGATGCGCTGGCGGATCAGCCAGGTCGTCGCGACAACGACTACGATCAGCGTGTAGTAGTAGTCGAAATAGGCCAGCCCGAGGAAAAGGCCAGCGGTCGCGTAGGCGATGAGGCTCACCTGGACCATGCGCATCATGTCCGCCACCCAGGCGATGTCGGGCATCTTGCGCGCCCGGCGGGCGCTCCAGCCAGCGCTGAGCCAGGTGCACAGGCCGAGGGCAAAGAACAGGCCGAGCCCGATGTAACCGTGTTCGCCGAGTACTTCGAACACGACGCTGTGCACGTCGCGCACGTTTGTCGGATCGGGTGCATACATCGCGAATACCTGACGCTTCCAGCACTCGAACCCGCCGCCGAAGATGCGGTCGTTCGCCATGTTGAAGCTGGTCCACCAGGCATTGACGCGCCCCTGAGCGGACTTGTCCTCCTCGTGCGTCTCGATGGTACTCATGCGGTCGTACCAGGACTGCGGCATGAAGTTGGCGATCGCGTAGCCGGTCACCGCGAGCAGGATGGCGGTTTGTATCTTCTTGCGACTGTTAAGCCAGATGAACACGGTCATCGATGCCATGCCCAGCATTGCGCCCCGCGACTGCGTACCGATCGCCGCAAAGGCGGTCAGCACCACCCAGGTGGTCAGGAAGAGCCTGAGCAGCGGATTGGCCGCCCGCGACCGCATGAAGTAAAGCAGCGGAACAGTCATCGCCAGCGCCAGACCGATCTCGTTATTGCCACCGATGAAGGTGCCGGGCGGTCCCTGCACGCGGAACACACCGCCGCGCAGGATGGTGAAGATGCCGCCCTTGAAGCCGTAGAAGCCGATCGACGCGGCCGACACCCAGAGGAGCGCCTCGATGCGGTCGAAACTGCGCATGATCATCAGGGCCACGAAAATCATCAGCTGGATCTTCAGCACCTTGTCCAGCTGGATCTGCGCGTCGGCCGGGTAGATCGCCTGTGTCGTCGTTATGCACATCCAGATCACGAACAGCGCAAGGATGATGCTCTCGCGCGTCCAGATGATCTTCTTGATCTCCTTCGAGAACAGCAGCGCCACCAGCGTGGTCAGCGCAACGATCATCGCGAACGGAAAGCTCAGCGAAAAACCGTAGGCCAGCCGGTGCGGGTTCATCAGGCTGAGCCAGGTGAACACCAGGATGCCTATCCAGGGCGTACGCAGGATGAAGGGCAACATGCCGAATACGGCGATGGTGACGACGATGTCACGCACGACGCGTCACCTCGATCATGCAGCCACCTTGCTGACGACGTAGCGGAACTTGCCCGAGCCTTCGGCCGCGATCTGCGCGACGTGCTCGACCACGATCTCGACCGATTCGCCGAGGCGCGCCTTCATGCCGGCGCGGATGCGTGCATCGCCGTCGGCCGGGAAGCCGGGCTCGGTCATCACCTTGACCCGGGTGAGATCCAGGCTTTCCTGCTCGATGCGGAAGCCGGCCACGCCGGGCATGTCGCGCACGATGTAGATCAGCGCCAGGCCGTGCATCACCGTGCCATCCCGGGCGACGATGAAATCGGTGCTGCGGCCCTGCACTTCCTTCAGCACCGGCAGCGTGCGACCGCAGGCGCAGGGCGCGTCGTCCGGCGCCGCCACGACGCCGACGTCGCCGGTGCGGTAGCGCACGAAGGGGAAGTCACGGGTGGCCAGATGGGTGACGACAATCTCGCCGGACTCTCCCGGCGGCAGCACCCGACCTTCGCGATCGACGATTTCGACGATCACGTCCTCGGCGGTGATGTGCAGCGAGCCAGACGGGCACTGGTGCGCGATGAAACCGGCGTCGCGCCCGCCATAACCGTTGGCGACCGGTGCACCGAAACTCTGTTCGATCAGCGTGCGCTGGTGGTCGTACAGACGTTCGGACGTGACGAACACCACCTTGATGCCGAGGTCGTCCATGCGCACGCCCTGCCGCTGCGCATGGCGGGCGATGTGGGCGAACGCCGACGGGTAGCCGAACAGCATCTTCGGCCGCAGCGCACGGATTTCGTCGATGAAACTGTCGACCTTCGCGTCGGACATTTCGAAAGCCGGCAGCAGCCGGGTGCGCATCAGGCGATCGCGCAGCAGGCGCACGCGGTCCTGCGCACCCAGTTCGATCGGGCTGCCCCACAGCACGATCTCCGGATCGCCGATATCGACGCCCCACCAGCGGGTGGCACGCCACTTGGCGGCAACGTCACGACTGACGCGTTCGAGGCCGATGTAGAAGATGAGCGGCACACCGCTCGACCCGCCGGTGTTGAAGCGCGCCAGCCCGCGTGCATCATCCGCCTTCAATGCGTCGGTGTGGGCGCGGATCAGCGGCTTGTCGAGGAAGGGCAGCCGCTGCAGGTCGGTCAGGCTGGACACTGCAGCCGGATCGAAGCCGATGCGCGCGAACAGATCGCGGTAGTACGGAACGTGTGCCGCCGCATGCGTCAGCAACGCACGCAGCCGCTGCACGCGCAGCGCTTCCAGCCGCTCGCGCGGCCACCACTGGCTGTCCTCCATCGCACGCCGGTCGGCCACCGTGCTGTGCTTCTTCAGCCGCTCCTGCAACGGAAAGACAAGGCCGGATACCAGACGGGTACGCAGATCAGGCATGCGTCCCCCGCACGGCGGCGAAGCGCGCCATCAGTTCGTCGCACAGCTGCGCAACCGCCGGTTCGACCGGCGGCGGCGCCTTCTTGCTGATCGAGCTGGCGAACACCTTGCGCGTGATGAAGGGCGTGAACGGCAGGTCGATGAAGCGGAAGGCCGCTTCGCACTCCTCGACCGGGTGGGTCACCAGCGATTCGTAGGACAGCAGCTTCACCCGCGGATTACGATCCAGCTTCATCTGGAAGAACAGCAGGTTGCGGAAATACCAGATCAGCGCGGCAGCGGTCGCCTCGTTCATGTCCGGCCGCCACAGTTCGCGCACCAGGCGCAGCGTGTCGTCGGACATGCCGCCAGCAAACCACTCGCCATCGGCCTTGCCACGCACGATGCGGTCGATCTGCTGCGAGAAGCGGCCGAAGGACACCAGCGCGGAATTCACCGCATCGCGGTACTCGCGCACGATCCACAGCGCCTTCGACGGCTGGAACTCGCTCATCAGCGCCGGCAGGCGATCGAGTTCGCACAGGCACTTGATGACGAAGTGCGGCGCACGCGACTGTTCCACCAGCCGGCGGATCACCGGCAGCTCGCGCATCATGTAGTTGTCGAAGGCGCGCGGGTCGCGCTCGTGGTAGACGTCGGTCAGCATGCTGCGCTCGATCAGGTCCATCAGCATATTGGTGCCCGAACGCTGCATGCCGGCGACAAACACGTGACGGCGTGCCCCTGCGGCACGCGGCAGGCGCTGCACGCACCACTTGGACGCGAGCAGGGTCCGGTACTCGATCTGCTCGCGCACATGCGCCCATTTCGATGCTTCAGCCAACTCGTCTGACTCCTTCTTCGGTGGCGGCGACCGCTCCGCTGCGGCCCAGCGCCCTGAACGCGGTGACCAGTGCGGCCACGCGTCCATCCCATTCATTGTCCCGCGCGTAGGCCAGGATGGCATCCCGGTCCCAGTCGCGCGCGAGCGCGGCGGACAGCGCCGTCTGCAGCGCGGCGGCGTCGCCGAACGGTACGACGGTACCCAGCTCGTCGCGGCAGACGACTTCGCGGTTGCCGCCGACATCGGTCGTCACGACCGGCAGCCGGCAGGCCATCGCTTCGAGAAAAACATTGGCCCAGCCTTCGTTGCGCGTCGCCAGTACGAACACATCGGCCGCCGACAGCGGCTGCTTGAGCGCCTCCGGCGGCAGGGTGCCGAGAAAGCGCACGCAGTCCTCCAGCCCGAGTTCGCGCACCTGTTGCCTGAGCTGCGGCCCCCAGTCCCCTTCGGCGCTGGCGCCGCCGACGATCAGGAACAGGAGCTCCGGCACTTCGTGGCGCAGCACCGGCAGCAGTTCGATCACGCGGTGAAAGCCCTTGCGCTCGGTCAGGCCGCCGACGCTGATCAGCACCGTGGCGTCGGCCGGAATGTCCAGCGCGCGCCGCGCCGCGTCACGGTCGACCGGATGGAACTTGCGCGTATCGACGCCATTGCCCACGACCTGCAGCTTGTCGCGGGCGATGCCGAGGCCGGCGGCGATGTCGGCCAGCGAAGAGGACACCGAAAACACGCGATCGGCCCGTTCAAGTGCAGCGAGCAGACGTTCGCGCAGGCCGGGCGTGCGCGCGTGGCGGGCTTCGGTGCCGCGCAGCGTGATCGTGAACGGCACCTGCAGCCAGCGCGCCAGCAGACTGGCCGCATAGCCGTCGGGATAGGCGAAGTGGGCGTCGAGCACGTCCAGACGGCCCTCACGCTTCAGGCGCGCCAGCGTGCCGCGTGCGCCGAGCGCCAGCAGTACGCCGTCGAGACGCTTGAACAGTCCGGGCACCGACAGGAAACGCGGATGCAGCACGGTCACGCCCTGCTGCACCTCGACGCGCGGGACGTCCGGACGGAAGTGCGGCCGGATCAGGCGCAGCAGCGACTGGAACGGAAACCAGGGCACCGGTGCAACCACGGTCATCGGCAGTTCGGCGCCGACACGGAACATGCGCTCGCGGATGAACACGCCGGCCTGCGGCTGCGCACCGTTCGGGAACAACGTCGAGAATACGACGATGTGCGGCCCACGCTGCGTCATGCAGCCGCGCGGCCGGTCAGCCGGCCATAGACGTCGCGATAGCGCGCGACAGAGTTCGTCCAGTTGCGCTCGGTTTCGACATAGCGCCGCCCCGCTTCGCGCAGTTGCGGCCAGCGGTCCTGCATGGCCAGCAGGCGCAGCACGCTGCGCGCCAGATCTTCGGCGTCGCCGGCACGGAACAGCATGCCGGTCTCGCCGTCGCGGATCAGCTCCTTGTGACCACCGACGTCGGACGCGACCAGCAGCAGGCCCTGCGCCATCGCTTCCAGCGGCTTGAGCGGCGTCACCAGATCGGTCAGCCGCATCGAATGACGCGGATAGACCAGCACGTCGACCAGGCTGTAGTAGCGCTGCACGTGCGCGTGCGGCACGCGACCCGTGAACTTCACGTGCGCCTGCAGGCCGAGTTCCTGCGTCAGCTTCTTCAGGTTCTCCTCCTGCGGCCCACCGCCGGTCAGCAGCAGCGCGATGTCCGGCGCCTGCTGCAGGATGGCCGGCAGCGCGCGCAGCAGCAGGTCCAGACCCTCGTAGGCGTAGAAGGAGCCGATGAAGCCGAGTACCCGCTTGCCGGTCAGCCCCAGTTCGGCGCGCAGCGCGTCGTCGCCGGGGACGCCGAAAGCGAAGTTGTCGATGTCGACTGCGTTGGGGATGACGGTGATCTTGGACTCCGGCACGCCGCGCGCCACCAGATCGCGACGCAGACCTTCGCAGATCGTGGTGACGGCATCGACCTGCTGTACCGCGCGCGTTTCCATCGCGCGGGTGGCGCGGTAGCGCAGGCTGCCTTCGGTGGTGGTGCCGTGATCGACTGCGGCGTCCTCCCAGAAGGCACGGATTTCGTAGACGACGGGAATGCCCAGCCGGCGCCCGACGTTCAGCGCTGGAAAGGCGTTCAGCACCGGCGAATGCGCGTGCAGCACGTCCGGCTTCAGCTCGCGCGCGACCTCGAACAGTCGCGCTTCGAGCGCACGCATCTGCGCCCGCTCGCGCAGCACCGGTACGCGGTCGATGGTGCCGGGCGTCCACCGCGTGCGGTGGAAGGTGAGGCCATCGACCTCCTCGACCAGCGGGCCGGGCGCGGTGTGCTTGACGCTGGTGACGTGGTGCGTGTCCCAGCCGAGCTTGCGCTGCTCGCGCAGGATGGCGGCGGTGCGGAAGGTGTAGCCGCTGTGCAGCGGAATCGAGTGATCCAGTACGTGCAGGATGCGCATCGGTATCGGTGTCTCTTTCAGGCGGCGGCACGGATGGCCGACGCTTCCTGGTTGCGCAGGAAGGCGTCGAACATGAGCAGGGTCCACAGCGACGCGCTGTAGTCGCGCAGGCCGGACTGGTGCGCGTCGACCAGGTGTTCGAGATAGGGGCGGTTGAACCAGCCGGTGTCGGCCAGACGGCTGCCGAGCACCGCGTCACGCACGCGCTGCTTCAGCGGGCCGCGGAACCAGCGCGCCAGCGGCACCGAAAAGCCCATCTTCGGCCGGTACATGATGTCGTGCGGCAGATGCGGTTCGAGCGATTTCTTCAGCAGGTACTTGCCTTCCTGCCCGCGTATCTTCAGCGAGGCCGGCAACGTGGCCAGCCACTCGACCAGCGGGTGGTCCATCAGCGGTTCGCGCACTTCCAGCGAGTGCGCCATGCTGGCGCGATCGACCTTGGTGTTGATGTCGCCGACCAGATAGGTGTTCAGGTCGAGGTACTGCACCAGCGACAGCGGCTCGTCCGAGGTATGGCGTGCGGCGTGGCGGTGGAACACCTCGACCGCGTTGTAGCCGCCCAGTGCGGCCTTCATCCGCGGGCTGAACAACTGGGCGCGCATCGGGTCGCGCAGGATGGACACCGAGTGGAAATAGGCTTCCACCGAGGTGCGCGCCAGCGATTCGAACGTGCTCTTGGCGCGGAACACTCGCGGCGCCCAGTCGGCCTTCGGGTAGATCTGGCCCAGCGTACCGAACAGCGGCTTGCGCACGCCCAGCGGCAGGCGCGACCGCAGACGCTCTTCCATCAGGTGCATGCGGTAGCGGCGATAGCCGCCGAAGCTTTCGTCGCCGCCGTCACCGGACAGCGCCACCGTCACGTGCTTGCGCGCCAGCTGGCACACACGGTAAGTCGGCAGCGCCGAGCTGTCGGCGTAGGGCTCGTCGTACAGCCAGGCCAGCGTATCGATCAGGTCGAAATCGTCGGAGGCCACCATTTCGACGCGGTGGTTGGTGCGGTAGCGGTCGGCCACCTGCTGCGCAAACTTCGATTCGTCGAAAGCCGGATCGTCGAAGGCGATGGCACAGGTATTCACCGGCGAGTCGGAGGACTGCGCCATCATCGCCACCACCGCCGACGAATCGACGCCGCCGGACAGGAAGGCGCCCAGCGGCACCTCGGAAATCATGCGCAGGCTGACCGATTCGCGCAGCCGGCGAATCAGCTCCTCTTCGGCCTGCACTTCGTCGATCGCCTCGACGTGGCCGAAGTCGACGTCCCAGTAACGACGCGGCGCCGGCGGTGTTTCACCGCGGCGGATGCGCAGGCTGTGCGCCGGCTCCAGCTTGAAAGCGTGGCGGTAGATGGTGCGCGGGTCGGCCACATAGCCAAGCGCGAAATACTCTTCGACCGCCAGCGGGTCGAGATCGAGGTTCAGGCCGCCGTGCGCGGTCAGCGCCTTCAGCTCGGAACCGAAGATGAGCTGGCCGTCGGGCAGCAGCGAATAGAAGAGCGGCTTCACGCCCAGACGGTCGCGCGCCAGGAAAAGCACGTCCTGATTGCGATCGAACAGGGCGAACGCGAACATGCCGCGGAAGCGCTCGACGCAGGCTTCGCCCCACTGCTCCCAGGCGTGCACGATCACTTCGGTATCGCTGCGCGTGCGGAAGGTGTGGCCCAGCGCGGTCAGTTCCGGAATCAGCGACTGGAAGTTGTAGATCTCGCCGTTGAACACGACGATGACCGAACCGTCCTCATTGGCCAGCGGCTGCTGACCGCTCGCCACGTCGATGATGGACAGCCGGCGGTGACCGAGACCGACGCCGGGTTCGAGGTGCAGATCGCCCTCGTCGGGACCGCGGTGATGCTGCGCCTCGTTCATCCGGTGCAGCACGTCGCGACCTACATCACGCCGGTTGCGCGTGTCGAAAATGCCAACGAAACCGCACATGCGGGAAATCCTGTCAGGTGGTGGAGCTGCCGGGGCGACCTTGCTTCGCGGACAGCGCAAGATAGGCGTCGCGATACGCGGCAACCATGGCTTCGATGCTAAAGGAGGCCTCGATTTTCTGCCGTGATGCACTTCCGTGCGCATCCCGCAGCGCCGCATCGGATGCGTATTCCTGCACGCAGGCCGACAGCGCCGCGACGTCGCCGGGCATGAACAGCCTTCCATTGATGCCATCGTCCACCAGTTCCGGCGTGCCGCCGACCGCGGTGGACACAACGGGCAGTCCGCAGGCCATCGCTTCGAGGATGGTGTTGGAAATACCTTCGCCCAGCGACGGCAGCACGAACAGATCGAAAGCCTGCATCAGTTCGGGAATGTCCTTGCGCTCGCCGGTCAGCCAGGCGCGATCGGCCAGACCGGCGTCGTCCAGCAGCGCCTGACAGCCGGCGCGTTCGCCGCCGTCGCCGACGATAACCAGGCGCAGGCGCTCGCCGCCCGGCCGCCGCGCGGCGTCAATGAAGGCGCGCACCAGCGTCGGGTAATCCTTCACACCGACCATGCGACCGACACTTCCGATCACGAAGGCGTTGCCACGGAAGGACTCCGGCAGCACGCTGCGGCTCGCGTCGGTCCGCGGCGTGAAGCGTTGCTTGTCCACGCCGTTGTAGATCTGCGTGACGCGCGCCGCATCGACGCCGATGGCGTCGCGCAACCAGTTCTGCAGGTCGCGGCTGACCGTCAGATAGCGGTGGACGAAAGGGCGCACCAGCCGGCGCAGCCGGTTATAGCGCGTATTGCTGCCGTCGAGGTCGAACACGTCGCGCCCGTGCTCGCCGTGGATGCGCACCGGCACGCCGGCCAGCCAGCCGATCAGCACCGCTTCCAGCGCCGACAGATTGCGCGTGTGCAGGATGTCGGGACGCAGCGCGCGCAGCATCCTCCACAGTCGCAGGTAGTGCGCCGGGTCCTTGCCCGGCGCCTTCTTCACGTCGTGGAAGGTGACCCGGCCGTCGCGGATGCGCTCGACGAAGTGCGAGTGGCCCTGCAGACAGACCACGTGGTGCTCGAAATCGCCCGGCGGAAAGTTGTTGAACAGGTTCACCATCCCGTTCTCCATGCCGCCGGTGCCGAAGTGATGCACCACGTGAACGACGCGCTTCACGGCGCAGTCGCCTTGCCCAGGTGCGGTTCGATCACGGCGGCGAAGGCCGTCAGTCGCGCGCGTGCCGCCGGATCCTCACCCTGCTGCGGCGTCCACAGCACCACGGCGTAGCCGCTGTCCTCGCCGTCCAGCAGCAGCGATCGGGCGAACATGAGTTTGGCGCGCACGCTGCTGACGGTGGGCTCACCGCCGACGACGAACCAGTCGTGAATGAGCAGGCGCAGCGCGGTCGAGCGCAGGCGCGTCTCCCGCACCGGATGCGCCGGCGTATCGACCACGCGCTCGCCGACGTTGGACCACACGTCGTGCTCCTGCCGGATCATGAAGTTGCGCGAATTGATCAGTTCGGCGTCCTGTCGCTGGCGGCCGTACCAGGCCAGATGAACGGCCACGACCTCGTCGCCGCGACGGTACTGCACGGTGCGCTCGCGGTCCGGGTTCTGGAAGGTGGGCCGCCAGTCGGTCAGCGCCGGTCCGGCATCGAGCGCCCAGCCGTCGCCGGGTTCGGCCGGCAGCGCCAGTTGTGGTGATGCCGGCAGTTCGCGCTGCGCCAGTTGCGCCGCATAGAGCGGAGGCAGCAGCAACACGAGCGCCGCCGAAGCCGCCGTCAGCGCGGTGCGCAGCATCGGGACCGGCCGCAACGCGATCGAGCCGGCGCCGGGCGCGACATCGTCGGCTTCCTTCTCCTGCCAGAACGAACCGACCCAGAACAGCAGCAGCATGATGACGCCGAAGAACACCCAGCCGTAGATGATGTGGTCGACACCGGTCGCCAGCTTCATGTCCGAGTAGTGCGCGAGCAGCACGATCATCAGCGCGCGGAAACCATTGGCGACGATGGGCACGACGAAGGAGGCAAGGATGAAGGCGGCACGGCGCCACAGCGTGCGATAGCTCAGGTAAGCGAACAGGGCACCGACGGTCAGCGACGCGATCAGGTAACGCAGCCCGCTGCAGGCCTCGATCACCGACCAGCTGCCGGACGGCAGTTCGAAGAAAGTGCCTTCGCGATAGACCGGGAAGCCGAGCAGTTGCAGCGACGCGACGGTGAAGTCGGCCGTGTAGTTCATCAGCGGCACCATCAGGCCCTCTCCCATCGGTACACCGAGGAAAAGGAAGGCCAGCGGGTAGGCGATGACCCAGGCGACGCGCCAGCCGAGCACGGCGACGACCAGCGACGGAATGCTGGCGACGAAGGCCAGCTGGCGCACCACCTGCACGCCGGCGACGTCGGCCACCAGCCAGCCGGCCAGAGAAACGGCCAGCGCGGCCAGCCCCCACGCGCAGGGTTGCGGCACGTGCGCCGCGAGCGCCGCCCGCTTGCGCCACACCAGCCAGAGGAAGATGGGCGGCACGATGAGGCCGTGCGCGAAGGTTTCCGAACGCCACCAGATTTCCGCCATCGACGCGGCGGTGCCCCAGTAGAGCCACAGCAGCAGTGCGAACAGCAGCAGGAATACCGGCCCGGCCGTCCGCCAGGACGCAGCACTGCGTCCGGTATCAGCCGCGGGCATGGAGGACGTCGGGTTGTACATCGGGTGTGCTTCCGTGTGGGGTTGAACGCGCCGGAGCAGGCGCATCGAGCCAGGCATCGAGCGCAGCCAGCGCGCTGTCCCAGCGGTAGACCAGTTCGATCCGGGCACGCGCCGCCTGGCCGATCGCCTGCGCGTAAGCAGGATCGAACAATGCCAGCACGCACTCGGCGTAGCTGGCCGCGTCGGCGGCGAGGAAATCGCGCCCCGGCTGTGCGTCGAGGCTGGCCGACAGCGTATGCCAGACAACCACCGGCCGTGCCAGCGCCATCGCTTCCAGCACCTTGTTCTGGATGCCGCGTGCTACGCGTAGCGGCGCCACCGCGCAGGCGGCGTGCGCGACCCAGGGGCGCACGTCGTCAACCCGACCGGTCACCGTGACGAAGCCGGTCTTCTCCAGTTCGCGCACGGCAGGCGCCGGATTCATGCCGACGACGAAGAAATGCGCGGCCGGTTCGACGGCGCGGATACGCGGCATCACTTCATTGGCGAACCAGCAGGCGGCGTCGATATTGGGCCAGTAATCCATCGCACCGGTGAACACGACCGGCTTCACGCCCGAGGCATAGGGGTTCGCGCCGGCGTTCGCCGGGTTGAAGAAGTCGACATCGACGCCGTTGGGCAGCGCCTCGACGCGCCCCTTCAGCGTGGGCGCCAGCGATTCGAACAGCGCCACCTCGGCGGGCGTGACCAGCAGGCTGCGGTCGGCGGCGGCAACCACGCCCGCTTCGAAATCGAGCAGCGTGCCTGCTTCGCGCCGGTACAGCCAGGACATGGGCCAGCGGTGACGCGGCGCGTACTCGGACCACTTGGCCGAATCGACATCGACCAGATCGACGATACGGTGCACATGCGGGTGGCGGTCGAGGTACTGCGCCATGGTCGAGCAGAACACGACGGCCTTGGTGATGTCGTGACGAGCGATGGTGTCATCGACCCAGCGCTGCATCGCTGCCGACCGGTAGTAGACGACGCTGAGCGCTTCGCCGGTCGCCAGCGCGCGCAGCGACAGCAGTTTGCGGCTGCGCGGGGCGATGGTTTCGGTGTGCAGTTGCACGCACATCGCCGCCAGTTCGGGCAGGTGAGGCAGGTCGGCCGGGTCGTCGACGAAGGTGCCGACGTGCAGCGCATGGCGACGCGCCAGATGCTTCAGCAGGTGGAAGGAGCGGATCTTGTCGCCCTTGTTGGGCGGAAAGGGCAGCCGATGGGCGAGGAAGAGCAGCGGCTCCACGCCGGTCAGCCCAGATTGCGGACGATGAAGGGCCCGATCGTGTTCGCGAAGCTGCGCGGCATGCGGCGCCACACTTCGATCATCAGCCTGTACTTCGGGTTCGACGGGTTGTTGCGCGGCAGGCTGTCGCGCTTGTACAGGCAGTACTCGTAATGCAGCGGCGTCGGTTCGAAGCCCCAGTTCTTCTTGAACGAATAGGAACCGGTGCCCTGCTTGCTGCGGCCGTAGTCGAACACGCGGATGCCGCGCTCGCAGGCGTGGCGCATCAGTTCCCAGTACTTGAAGTCGTTTGCCGCGAGGTCGCGCGCCGCCACCGCATCGCCGGCGTAGTAGGGCAGGATTTCGTCGCGGAAATAGAAGCTCATGACGCTGCTGAGCAGCGCGCCGTCCGGGCCTTCGACCGTCATGACCGAACAGCGCTCGCCGAAGGTGCGGCGCAGCGTGTCGAAATAGCGGCGCGACATCGCCGGCGTGCCGTGGCGATGCACGTTGTCCGAATACAGCTCGAAGAAACGGCTGTTGTCGGCGTCGAACACCGCCTTCAGGCCGTTGTTGATGCCCTTGCGCACCATCGCGCGCTGCTTGCGCGGGATGGCTTTCATGTTCTCTTCGACGTCCGGCGAAATCTGCTTGCGGAAGGTGACGTACAGGTCTTCGGTCGGCCAGTCGGAATGGCGCGCCTCGACGTTGCGGAATTCGAGGTGATCGACGCCGAGCGACTGCGCGATGCGCTGCGCTTCGGCTTCGAGCGCCAGCGCCGCTTCGTCGTCGTCCGCCGCGACACCGCCATAGACCCCGAAGGGCAGCGATACCAGCGAGTGGCCGAACAGCCGGCTCTTCACCTGGGCCAGCGGCAGCACGCCGCAGATGCGACCGCCACGCTCAGCCAGCAGGTAGTGCGTGGCGTGACCGAACACGTCGCGCATGATGTCGCGCCACTCGAACAGGTGAAAGAAGCTCGCCGTCGGGCAGGCTTCGACGAAGGCATTCCAGTTCGCGCGATCGGCGTCAGCCGGTGCGCGCACGGTGACTGCAGTCATGAACTCCGCCTCAGGCCGCACGGGCGATCTCCGGAAACACTTCGTCCATCCGGCCCCAGCGGAAATCACGCATCAGGCGGGCAAGACGGCCTTCGGTGCGGTGCAGGTTGATGTAGTGGCGGAAGCGCGACTTGGCATCGACGCCCTGCACGCGGGGCTGGTCGGCGTCGATTTCCCACGGATGGCAGTAGAACATCGCCGGCTTGCCGTCGCGCTTGTTCACCTGGCTCAGCAGCCAGCGCGAGGTGGCATAGGGCAGCAGGCGGAAGTAGCCGCCGCCGCCGGCCGGCAGGTTGCGGCTGCCCATGCGCACGGTGGTGACCGGCACTTCCATCAGACCGTCGCGCGACGCGAACGGGAAACGCGGCGCGTCCGGCATGCCGTAGTGGTCGTGCTTGACCGGATAGATGCTGGAGCTGTAGCGGTAGCCCGCCTGCGCGACGCAGTCGAGCGCCCACGGATTGGTGTGGCCGATCGAGAAACTGGGCGCACGGTAGCCGCGCACCTCGACACCGGTGATGTCTTCCAGCACCTTCTTGGCGCGCGTAATGTCGTCGAGAAATTCGGCCGGCGACTGTTCGGTCGCACGCAGATGGGCGGTGCCGTGGCTGGCAATCTCGTGCCCGGCAGCGGCGATGCGCCTGACCATGTCCGGATGACGCTCGGCGATCCAGCCCAGCGTGAAAAAGGTGGCCCGGTTGCCGCTGTCAGCCAGCAGCGCAAGGATGCGCTCGACATTGCGCTCGACGCGGCATTCGATCGAATCCCAGCGGCTGCGCTCGATATAGGGCGCCAGCGCCGACACCTGGAAGTAATCCTCGACGTCGACGGTGAAGGCGTTGCGGATATCGGTCCGGGCGCTCATGTCAGTGCGCGCTCCGCTGCAGCAGCCAGTCGTGCAGGTCGGCGGCGATGCGCTGTGCGGCATTGCCGTCCCAGTATTCGGGCACGCGACCGCGCTTGCCGCCGGTGGCGAGGATGTCGTCGAGGCTGCGCACGAACAGCGCCTCGTCGGCGCCGATGACGGTGTTCGTGCCCTGCTCCACCGTGATCGGCCGCTCGGTGTTCTCGCGCAAGGTCAGGCAGGGCACCGACAGCGCCGTCGTCTCTTCCTGCAGACCGCCGGAGTCGGTGATCATGACGGTCGCACCACTCATCAGGCCGAGCATTTCGAGATAGCCGAGCGGCGGCAGCAATGCGATGCGCGGATTGTCGAGCAGCGCACCGAGGCCGAACTTCTCCAGATTGCCGCGCGTGCGCGGATGGATCGCGAACAGCAGCGGCAGCCGTGCCGCCGCCTGCGTCAGCATCGCGGCCAGACGCTTCAGTTGTTCGGGATCGTCCACATTGCTCGGACGATGCAGCGTCACGACACCGTAGCGGCCGTCGGCGATCAGCGCCGGGTCGATGTCGTGCTCGGCCAGCGTCTTCGCCGGCGGCACCGCCAGCGCGCGGCTGGACAGCAGCGAATCGATCATCACGTTGCCGGCGAAATGCACCCACGAGGCGTCGACGCCTTCGCCAGTCAGATTGCCGAGCGCGCTGCGCTCGGTCGTGTACAGACGGTCGGAAATGCGATCGACGAGGATGCGGTTGATTTCCTCCGGCATCGCGCGGTCGCCGCTACGCAGTCCGGCTTCGACATGCACCACCGGCACGTGCTTTTTCACCGCGACCAGCGCGCAGGCCAGCGTCGAATTGACGTCGCCCACGACCAGCACGCAGGACGGCTTGAGGTCATCGACCAGCGGTTCGAAGCGTTTCATGATCTCGGCGGTCTGCACCGCGTGCGTACCGGAGCCGACTTCGAGATTGTGGTGTGGCGTCGGCAGACGAAGCCCGCTGAACAGTCGCTCGTTCATCGCGTGATCGTAGTGCTGGCCGGTATGCACCAGCACCCACGGAATCGTCGGCACGTGCTCGTCGAAGGCGCGCAGGATGGGCGCCATCTTCATGTAGTTCGGCCGCGCGCCGACGACGCACAGCACCGGAGCGATTACCTGGGCAGCGCTCATTCCGCCTCCTTGTCCGCCTGCTCGGTCGAGCGCTCGGCGATTTCATACAGCAGGGCCAGTGTCTGTTCGAGCGTACGCTCCATCCGTGACAGGCGTTCTTCGAGATTGCCCGCCTGATGCGCGTTCACGTAGTCGCGCACCCGCTGCGCCGAGTCGGCGTCGAGTCGGAACTGCGACATGTCGAGATCGAACAGCGCCGGCGAACCGCGCAGCCCGGCGCCGTTGAAAGCGGCGTGCGCCGCCGTGTCGGACGGCATCGGGCCGTCCGGCCGCTTGGCCATCGCGGCGGCAGCCGCGGCGTCGCCCGCTTCGTCCTTGATTTCGCTGACCACGCCGGCGACGTCCTGCGCGGTGAAGGCTGTCGCTCCGCCGAGGAAGCCGGCCAGCATCAGGCGGTCGCATAGCGTATTGATGCGTCGCGGCACGCCCTCGGTCGCCTTGAAGATCGCTTCGTGCGCCCCCGCCTGGAAGGCGGGGGACCCGCGCCAGCCAACGTGCTTCAGGCGGTGCTCGATATAGGCCTCGGTTTCGGCCGCGTCCATCGGCCCGAGGTGGTAGGACGCGATCACCCGCTGACGCAGCTGCTCCATGTGCGGGCTCTGCATCGTTTCACGGAATTCCGGCTGACCGACCAGGAAGCTCTGCAGCAACGCGTGCTCGCCGAGCTGGAAGTTCGACAGCATGCGCAGTTCCTCGACCGCGCGCGGTGTCAGGTTCTGCGCCTCATCGACGATGAGCAGTGCGCGCTTGCCAGCAGCCGTCAGCGACAGCAGGAACATTTCGATCGACAGCAGCAGGTCGGCCTTCTTCAGCTGCTTGTTCGGCAGGCCGAAGGCAGCAGCGACCAGGCGCAGCGTGTCTTCGGCGTCGAGGTGGGTGCTGACCAGCTGCGCCGCCACCACCTTCTTCGAATCAAGCTTCTGCAGCAGGCTGCGCACCAGCGTGGTCTTGCCGGCGCCGATCTCGCCGGTGATGACGATGAAGCCTTCGCTCTGATGCAGACCGTACTCGAGGTAGGCGAGCGCGCGCCGGTGGCCCTTGCTGCCGAAGAAGAACGACGGATCGGGATTGAGCTGGAAAGGCTTGCCGGAAAGACCGTAGAAAGACTCGTACATGGATCTCGATCGTTGGGTACCCGCCCCTCAGGGCTTCGGTGGCGCTGCACGGTTCGGCAGCCTGCGCATCACGGCGCCCGCGTCAGAAGAAGCGCGTACTCACCGTGGCGATCAGTGCATTTTCGTCTACATCGCCGGCGGCGACTGTGCCACGCATCATGCGCAGACCAATGGAGCCGCTGGTGTAGGCACCGAGCGCCGTGGAATAAGTCGCATTGAAGACGTTGCGCTCGGTCGTCGTGCGGGAGGTCACACGCCCACTGGTGTCGAACGAGGTCAGCGAAAAGTTCAGCGAGCTGACTGGCGAGAGCCGGTGCGACAGACCGATGGTCCAGCCTTTCTGGACAATGACCGAAGCCTCGGCAAAATCGCCGACCAGGGATCCGCCGACGGAGCCGATTCCGCTGTCGTTGGTCGACTGGTACATCGTGAACGACAGCGTGTTGCGGGCACCGGTATGCACCACGCCGAGCGACCAGCGCGAGCGCCGGTATTCGCGGTCGGTCAGGATGGGCGAATCGAGCGAACCGTAGCCCGGGATACGCCCGGCCAGCGCATCGGCACGGATCGCATCGCGCCGCTCTTCCGGATCGGCGATGCTCGCGTAGGGCTCGACGAAGGCCAGCGTCTCGTAAAGATCTTCCAGACCCGAACCTTCGAGCAAGGTGTCGATCCGGCTCACGATGTTGCGCGTGTAGGCCGCGTTGAAAGCTGTCCTGGGCAGACGATGCGACAGCTTGTAGTTGGCGGTACTGCCGTACGGCCGCTCGTCGTAATCGAGCGACAGAGCCGTGCGCTGCGACGGACGCCAGTCCAGGCCGCCGCCATAGGTGGCGCCGTCCCGCCGATTGCCTATCGTCGACTTTTCGTAGCCGTAGCGGCCGGTCAGTTCGATCTGGACATCCGGTTTGTAGATCAGCGAACCGACGATGCTCTCGCGTTCGCTGTTGTTGGCATTGCCCGAGTCGGTCACGCGCGAACTGAGCACGCCCTTCCAGCTCAGCGTCGCCGGAGCGCCCTGCAGCGTGCCGGAGAACGTGCGGGTGGTCAGTGCGCCCTCGCGGCGCGACGATTCACTGCGCGCGATGGTGTAGCTGGATTTCCATGTCGCGATGTCGCCGAGCCGGACCGTGCCGCGCATCGACGGCGACAACGAGAACACCCGCGTCTCGGTCGAATCGCCCAGCGTGCTGTTCAGCAGGTTGGGCTGGGCGTTGAACACCGATCGCCGACGCTGCGTCTGACTCGCCTTGGCGTCGAGGAAGAAGAGGTCGTCGACGACCTCGAACGACCCGTTCGCGCTCATGTTGTTCGCGATGCGCGACGGGAAGGTGTCGTCCGCGTAATACATCATCCGCGGCGAGTAATTGGCATTGAGCTTCAGGCGCGGACTGCTGCGTCGCAGATCGACGGTCGGCGTGACTTCGGTCAGCACGTCGCTCGACGGCGCAACCGGCGAGAAGTTGATGTTGTCGGACACGATCATCTGTACCGACGCGCTGGTCGACAGGCGCCAGCCTTCGGCATGCGCCGAACCGAAACCGCTGGCGATGCCCAGGATGGCCAGGGAGATCGGGCGAAGCATCGGTCGTCCTGTCCTCATTCAACCCGCCTTGGCCGCGTCGCGATAACCGGTTTCGGAGCCGTAGCCGTAACCGTAACCGTAGTAACCGTAGTAGCCATCGGTACGGGCATAGCGCGCCTTGTTCAACACCAGCATCTTGACCGGGCAGCCCTGTACCTTGGCCAGCGCCTGCTTCACCATCGCGTGCGTGGTGCGCCCGGCCTCGACCACCATGACCAGTTGCCCCATCGATTGCGCAAGCACCGGCGCCTCGGTCGTCACCATCAGCGGCGGCGAATCGAAAATGATGATGCGGTCCGGATAGCGGTGCGCCAGTTCGACCAGCAGCGAACGCATCGCACCGCTGGCCAGCAGTTCGGTGGCGTTCTTGTGCGGCATGCCGGCCGGCAGCAGCGTGAGTTTCTCGACGTTGGTACGGAGCAGGACGTCGGGCAGACCGACATCCTCGTCGAGCAGCACGTCCATCAGCCCCTTGGCCGGCGGCAAGCCGAGCAGGTTCAGGATGGAGGGGCGTGCCACGTCGGCATCGACCAGCAGGACACGGTTGTCAAGTTCCATCGCGATGCTCATCGCGAGGTTGATCGAATTGAAGCTCTTGCCCTCACCCGGCACCGAACTGGTCACCATGATGAGGTTGCCGTTGTCGACCGGCGCCGCGCCCTTGCCGTGGGCGTTGGCCAAAATGGGGCGCTTGATCACGCGGAATTCTTCGGCGATCTGCGAACGCGGTGCCGACGGCACGACCAGACCCATCCCGTCGAGTCGCGCCAGATCGAGTTCGACGTAGCGGGATGAATCAATGGGGGCTCCGCCCACCACCTGCACCGGCGCGGCGGCTTCACCCGCCGGCGGCACCGCGGCGACAGGTACCGCCGCAGGCGCGGGCGCGGGAGCAGGCGCGGGCGCGGGCGCGACAGCAGGCGCAGCCGCCGGCGGCGCCTCGGGCGCCGCTGCCGGTTCCTCGCCGATATCGACGCCCGCCCGCTTGAGGTGGGCCATTCGTTCGATTGCTTGTTCGATGATGCTCATGATCTATCCTCAGGCGCTGCGCATCACGAGCGACACGAAAGCCAGCATCGCCACATAGGCGGCCACCAGCCCGCCAAGACCGCCGAAGAACACGACGCTGCGGCGACGCTCGTAACGCTTGCGCTCGTTCGCGAGCAGCATGGACACCGAACCCAGCACCGGTACGCCGGCCACTTCGGCCAGCATCCGGCCGTCGTGGAACACCGGTCGCAGTTGCGATACGGCGAACGATGCCGCACCACCGACGACGATGGCCGCTGCCAGCACCACGGTCAGCAGGATGAGCCGATTGGGGGCCGCCGGCTTGGGATCGACGCGCGGCGGCTCGATCAGACGGAATTCCGCCACCCCGGTCGCGTCCATCTCTTCCGAAATCGAGGCCGATTCGCGGCGCGACACCAGGTTGTTGTAGTTGGTCCGATGCACTTCGTAGTCGCGGTTGAGCTGGCTGAACTCCGCCTCCAGTTCCGGCACCAGTCGCGACGACTGCTTCAATGCGTCGAGACGCGTCTGATACTCGCCGACGCGCGCACTCAGCGACGCGACCGAGGCCTCGGCCGATGCCAGTGCGACCTTGATCTGCTGGTAGACCGGATTGGGCATCTGCGCGCCGCCGGCCACCGGCTTCGCCTCGGGCTTGGCATCCGCCGGCTTGCCTTCCGCCTCCTTGGCCGCTTCGGCCGCGTGCTTCTCGATGATCTGCTTGCGCTCTTCCTCGAGGTTACGGATCCGCGCTCGCAGCTGGAGAATGTCCGGGTGCTTGTCGGTATAGCGCTGCAGCAAGCCTTCGACCTCGTTCTTCATGCCGGAGATGCGCATGTCGATCTCGGCGGTCGACGGGCCACCGGGGCCGGACGGCGCGAAGGTCATCGCCGAGCTGTCGGCACTGATGGTCGGTTCCTCGCCCAGCAGCTGGCGCTTCAGCGCGTCGCGCGAATTGGTCGCCTCGCGCAGGTCGAGCTGCGCCTGGTTGAGCTGGGCCTGCACCTCGCCCAGGCTGCCGAAGTAGTCCTTCTGCCCACCGCCCGGTCGTTCGAGGTTCTTGAGCTTGAACTCCTTCAGCCGGTTTTCCGCCTCCAGAAGCTTGGCCTCGTAGGCCTTGATCTGCTCCTCGATGAACTTGCGCGCCTGGTCCGCATCCTGTCGCTTGCTGCCGAGGCCCGATTCGACGAACAGCGTCACCATGGCCTGCACCACCTTCTGAGCCCGCGCCGGCTTCTGATCGCGATAGGACACGATGTAGAGGTTGTCGCGGCCGGAACTGGTGAGCTTCACGCTGGCGATCAGATCGTCGATCAGCTTTTCGCGCTCGGTCTTGGTCTTGGCCTCGAGATCGAGGTCAGCCATGCGGATCAGCTTCTCGATGTTCGGCCGGCTGATCAGCGTGCGGCTCAGCATGTTGATCTGCTGGTCGAGATTGGGCTGTACGGCCAGACCCGACATCAGCGGACGCAGGATGGACTGGGTGTCGACATAGATCTTCGCCGACGCCTGGTACTGGTCCGGCAGCACGAGCACCACGCCCATGCCGATGATGCCGACCACCCAGGCGACCAGCAGGCCTATCCAGCGATAGCCCCACGCCGACCTGAGATAGCCAGAAAACTGGCGCAGAAAATCATCCACAGCTACACGATCCTTCCGGCGGACGCCTCATGACTGAGCTGCTCAGAACCAGCTCTGCGGAATGATGAGAATGTCGCCCGGCTTGACGTCGACATTGGCCGTCACGTCGCCGCGGCGGACCAGATCCTTGAGGCGCACGTTGTACTGCTTGTCGCCCTCGGAAGTGCGCAGGATGGTGGCCGCGTTGCCGTCGGCGAATTCGGTGATGCCGCCAACCGCGATCATCACGTCCAGCAGCGTCATCTTCTGCTTGTAGGCCAGCGCCTGCGGCTTGGCCGCCTCGCCGATGACGCGGATCTGCTCGCTGTAGGGACCGATGCCGCCGGCCACGATGACCGTCACGATGGGGTCACGGATGTACTTCGACAGCACCTGCTCGATCTCGCGCGCCAGCGTCGTGGGGTCGCGGCCGGCAGCCGGCAGATCCTCGAACAGGGTGCCGGTGATCTTGCCGTCCGGGCGGATGGTGACCGTGGACGAGATTTCGGGGTTGCGCCAGACGACGATGTTCACCGAGTCACCGGGACCCAGGATGTAGTTGTAGTCGTCGCTGTAAGCCTGAGTCGGCGCGGCCGGATAGGGCGACGACGAGCAGGCCGTGAAGGCAAGCGGCACGAGCAGCAGCGCAAGCACGCGCAGTGCGGACATCAGACGGTCAGAACTCAACATTGCATCCTCCACAGGACAGCAGCCAGACAAGCCGCGAATCATAGCCAACGCATCCGGACGCGCGCTCTAATGCGTCACGACCGGTCAGATGTTGTACCGCAACGCATCGACGATGGGCGTACGCGAAACCTTGCGTGCCGGCAGCAAGGCCGCCACCACGGTCGCGCCCAATCCCACCGTGAAGGCCAGCAGCACGGTTTCGGGCAGCACACGTATCGACGCCGTGTACCCCACATTCGAGTTCGGCGGAGGCGGCATCGGAATGCCCACCTCGCTGATCGCCAGCGCAACGAGCACCCCCACCACCACGCCGATCGCCGCGCCGGTCAGACCGAGCAGGGCATTTTCCGCGAGCACGAGCCGGAATACGTATCCTCGCGAATTTCCGAGCGCCATCAGCGTTCCGAATTCACCGACACGCTCGAAGACACTCATGTTTACAGTATTGAAGACGCTCAGCAGCACCATGATCAGCACGATCCATTGCAGCACGCCGAACTGGGTGCGGTAGAGCTCCACGGTCTTCGAATAGAAATCCGAAAGCTGCACCCAGTCGCGGATGTCGAAACCCAGCGACGCCAGCTTGGGTACCAGCAGGTCCTTCACCCGCCAGGTGTCCGCCGTCCGGTGCAGCAGCAACACGATGGCGTTGGAGCCGTCACGCGCAACCAGATTTCGAGCTGCCGCGATGGGAATCCTTACGGCACGGGCGTCGAAATCTTTCGAAAAGCTCTGAAAAACCCCGACCACCGCAAATTCCGTCGTGTTCAATGCGCCGTCGGCCGTGTTCATGATGAGCGTGACGGTATCGCCCGGCGCCAGCGCCAGGGCCTTGGCGACGCCATCGCCGATCAGGATGCCGCCGGTGTCGCTGTCGCGCAGCGCCCGGCCGGCGGTGATCCGGACGAAGGTGCCGAGCCGGTTTTCCTTGTCCGGCTCAACGCCCTCGCCCATGACCGCCCAGTCCGCCTTGCCGTTGTTCAGCAGGCCGGTGAAATTGACGCGTTGCAGCACCGCGTCCGCCTCCGGCATGCGGGCGGCAAACTCGGCGACCTTGTCGGCGTCGTCGATCATGAACTTCTCGGGCGAACGCGCCCCCTGCTCGTAGAAGCCGCTGCGGAACACCTGCACGTGACCGAGCTGGCTGTGGATGGTCGCTTCGCCCAGCTGCGTCAGCACATCGGCGACGAAGCCGCCGCTCAGGATCAGTCCTGCCACGCCGAAAATGATGGCGGCCAGCGTCATCGCGGTCCGCGATTTCTGCCGGAGGATGTTGCGGAGTGCGAGCTTGAACATGGCGTTCAGCGACTCTGCCGCAGTGCGTCGACGATATTCATGCGCGACGCTCGCCAGGCAGGGTAAAGGCTGGACACGAAGGCACTGACCACGGCAATCGCCAGCGCCTTGGCGACGATGCCGAAAGTCAGCCGGATCTCGCCGTCGAACCCCTGCTCCATGCCGGGCGGCGGCGGCAGCGGAATGCCGACCGCCGAGATCGCCAGCGCCAGCGCACAGCCGATGACCACCCCGAGCCCGCCGCCGACCAGACCGAGCATCACGCCCTCCGACATGAAGATGCGCCGTATGCGCGCCCGCGTCAGGCCCAGCGCCATGCAGGTCCCGATCTCGCTGACGCGCTCCATCACGCTCATCGACAGCGTGTTGGAAATGCTGAGCACGATGATCATCAGGATGATGAACTGCACGACGTTGACCTGGCTGGCAAACAGATCGCGCGTCTTGTTGTAGAAGTCGGACAGGCGATACCAGGGCACCAGTTCGAAGTTCGCGGCCGGCAGCACCTTGCCCAGTTCGGCCAGCTTGGCGTCGGTCTTGTCGGTGTCGTCGAGCAGCACCAGCCATTGCTGCGCGCCATTCACCCGCACCAGTTGCTGCGCCAGCGCCAGCGGCATGCGCAACGCCGAATCATCGTATTCCTTGCTGACGGAGATGAAGATGC
This sequence comes from Methyloversatilis discipulorum, assembly GCF_018780585.1. Lineage (GTDB taxonomy): Bacteria > Pseudomonadota > Gammaproteobacteria > Burkholderiales > Rhodocyclaceae > Methyloversatilis > Methyloversatilis discipulorum_B. Next base: position 59,818 of record NZ_JADMJL010000046.1, read on the forward strand.
CGACGACCGGCGCCTCGACTGCATTGACGTTGCCAGCGGCGGTCGTCGTCATCAGCACCACGGTGTCGCCGACGGTGACGCCCAGATTGGCTGCCAGCCCCCGCCCCATGATCATTTCGTTGACGCCGTCGGGCGACAGGTTGCGCCCGCGCGATATCGTGACCGAACTCGACAGCACCGCTTCCGCCTTTGCCAAGACGCCCTGGCCGAGGAAGGCCAGCGTGTTGTCGCCCTTGCTGGCGAGGCCGTTGAAACTGAGACGTGGCGCCACGACCTTGACGCCCTCACCCTGCTCGACCTTGCGCTGCGCCGCGTCCTCACCATCGATCACGAATCCGAAGGGATCGGAGGTGCCTCGTTCCACATACCCTGGTCGCACCACCTGGACGTGGCCCAGCTGCGACTTGATGGTGGATTCGCGCATTCCCTCCATCAACCACTCGATGAACCCGGCCGACAGGATCATCGCAATCACACCGAAGCTCACCGCGCCGATGGCAATCAGCGTGCGTCGCCCCTGGCGGAGCACGCTGCGCATCGCAAGCCAAAGGTCGAGCAGCCAAAACTTCATGCGAATTCAAGACTTCAGATGCTAAGGTATTGCCAGCATAACAGTTTTTACCTCACCATCCGATGTCCCGGAAGCATGCCCCGCAGCCAACGGACATACAAGGCGACGCCATGAGCTCTGCTTTCAGTTACGACGAGGCCTTCAGCCGCAACCTCGGCTGGTTCACCGAGGCCGAACAGGCCCGACTTCGGCGCAGCACGGTCGCCATCGCCGGCCTCGGCGGTGTCGGCGGCGCCCACCTGCTGACGCTGGCCCGGCTCGGCATCGGACGATTCCGCATCGCCGATTTCGACACCTTCGGTGTACACAATTTCAACCGGCAGGTCGGCGCCATGATGAGCACGGTCGATCGGCCCAAGATCGAGGTGCTGGCCGAACAGGCGCGCGACATCAATCCCGAGGCCGAAATAACGTGCTTCCCGGAAGGCGTGGCACCGGAGCAGCCGGACGCCTTCCTGCAGGGCTGCGATGTCTATGTAGACGGCCTCGATTTCTTCGCCTTCTCCGCCCGCAGGTCCACCTTCGCAGCCTGCCACCGCCTGGGCATCCCGGCGGTGACGGCAGCCCCGCTCGGGATGGGCACCGGATTGCTCGTGTTTTCGCCGCGCGGCATGAGTTTCGAGGACTACTTCCAGCTGGAGGGCCACGACGAGACCGAACAGGCGCTGAGATTCCTGGTCGGCCTGGCCCCCGCCGGACTGCATCGCCCCTATCTGGTCGAGCCCTGGCGCATCGACCTCGCAGGGCGCAAAGGCCCGTCGACGATGATCGGGTGCAATCTGTGCGCGGGCGTCGCTGCGGCGGAAACGGTCAAGCTTCTGCTCGGCCGCGGCGAAGTCCGGGCTGCACCGTGGGCGTTGCAGTTCGACGCTTACCGCAACCGGATGGTGCGCACCTGGCGCCCGGGTGGAAACCGGCACCCGCTGCAGCGGCTCATTCTTGCAATCGGTCGGCGCCAGTTGCTGAAACAGATCAACGCCCGCTGAACACGCAGCTCACCGGAGAAACGAATGCGCACCGTAGACAAGATCCTCGACCTCGCGCGCTGGGCGCCAAGCGGCGACAACACCCAGATCTGGCGTTTCGAGGTGCTCGCCGACGATCACGTGCGGGTGCATGGTTTCGACACCCGACACTGGTGCGTCTATGACCTCGAAGGGCACGCCAGCCAGATTGCGGTCGGCGCGATGCTGGAAACATTGTCCATCGCAGCAACAGCCCACGGCCTTCGCGCCGATATAGCTCGCCGGCCGGACACGCCGGACACTCATCTGCAGTTCGACATCCGGCTGATCGCCGACCCGTCCGTCGCGCCCGACCCGCTGCTCCCGTGCATCACGACGCGCTCCGTGCAGCGCCGTGCGATGGGCAGCCGACCGCTGACGGACGAGGAGCGGCAGGCGCTGGACGCTGCCGTGTTTCCCTACCGTATCGTCTGGTTCGGCGGATTCCGGGATCGCCTGCGCATCGCCAAGCTAAATTTCGACAGCGCGCAGATCCGCCTGACCATTCCGGAAGCCTTCCAGACTCACAGCCGCGTGATCGAGTGGGGCGCACGATTCAGCGAGGACCGCATCCCCGAAGCAGCCGTCGGCGTCGACCCGCTCACCGGCAAGCTGATGCGTTTCGTCATGGCGAGCTGGAGCCGCGTCGAATTCTTTAACAGGTGGCTCTTCGGCACTTTCGCACCACGGCTGCAACTCGACCTGATTCCAGGCATCGCGTGCTCTGCTCACGCCTTCATGATCGCGCCAACCCGCCCAGACCGCATCGACGATTACGTCGCTACCGGCCGCGCCATGCAACGGCTCTGGCTGACAGTGGAAAAGCTGGGGCTCCAGTCACAGCCCGAGATGACGCCGCTCATCTTCAACCAGTACGCACGGGCGGGGCGGCGATTCACGGAGAACGGCGAAGCGCTCGCCCGCGCCGACGATCTGGCGCAAAGACTGGGCAGCCTGCTGCCGGAAGAGGACGTGGAACGCGCGGTCTGGGCGTGCCGCATCGGTCGCAGCCGAAACATCCCCGGCCGGTCACTGCGCCTGCCCCTCGAACGGTTGCAGAACCACGAAGAGTCTTGAAACCAGAATGTCGGTGAACTTTACACGCGGCGGCAGGGCGCGTCCGCCAACCGCCACAGCCACCCAAGACACAGATTTTTCTTGTTTATATTCAACAAACTAAAACACACGGAGAAAACTGGCCCGCCGATTGCTTATAGCCAACCGTGGTTCTCCCAAGCCAACAAACGGAGTCAATGAAATGATCAAGTTCAAGCAAATTGCAGTTGCAGTGGCACTGGCAGGCACTTTCGCTGCCGCGCACGCTGCGCCGGTTTCGATCACCACGCCGAACGGCAACGTGAACGGCATCACCGCTTTCGACTGGGCACCGTCCCCGGTTCTGGCGCAAGGCGGCAACCAAGCCTTCGTCAACTTCATCAACAACCCGGCTGGTGGCACCGTCGAAGGCATGAACGGTGGCATGGGCTACGGCTTCAACGTGTTCTCGCAAGGCCGTCTGGCCGTACTGCAGGGCGGCACCGGTGCCGCTGCTAGCGGCCTGTACAACGGTTCCGGCAGCACCGCCGGCAAGTACGAAATCACGTTCGAACTGGCCTACCAGGAAGTCGTGACCACCGCCGTGAGCGTGCCGGGCGCCAACATCGCCGTGTTCGACTTCGCCAAGGTCCAGACCAACAACTACTTCCGCGTCTATGTGAAGGATCTGGATTCCGACGCCGCTGCCAACTACGCGGCCGGCACCGGCTTCAACACCGGCACGCTGGTGTTCGACGGCACGATCGCTCCGGGCGCTGCAGGTTCGGTGTCCAACTTCAACGCGAACACTGGTGCCCTGGGCACGGTGGGCAGCGATGGCCAGCCGCTCAACGGCACTTCGCCGCTGTCCGGCACCCCGTCGGTGACGGGTTCGGGCGCCACGCCGGAATTCGATCTGCTGACCGTTCTGCCGAACTTCATCGACACGGATTTCTGGAATGAAGAGCTGATCTCCTTCCTGGTGACCAACATCAGCCAGAACCTGCCGTTCCAGTCGGTTGATCCGTCGGCCATCATCGCCGGCCAAGTGCCGAACATCGGTGCGGTGAACGGTGGCACGGTTTGCGGCCCGACGGGTTGCGTTGCAGCCGGCCCGGACATCATCTTCCAGACCGACTTCAACGGTCCGGTGCAAGGTATCCCTGAGCCGGGCACGCTGGCTCTGGCCGGCCTGGCACTCGGTGGTCTGGCTCTGGCCCGTCGCCGCAAGGTCTGATTCAGGTAGTCGAAGCAGCATGAAAAACGGGAGCGAAAGCTCCCGTTTTTCTTTTGCGCGTTCGAAAGCGCACGTTCCAAACCCGTCGCTGCCCGGCCAGAACCCCGCTATGCGGATACAACCAGCCCGTTCAGAATCGAGCGGGTATTGAAACTGGCGAAGTCCTGCTGAACCGCTTTTGCGGCCCGCCTGAAACCTGCACCGTCATCCCCGACCATGCGCCCGAGTGCCGTCCGCAACTGTTCATAGTTCGCGCTGCCCGCACGCAATGAAATCCCCGCCCCGGCATCGACCACACGCGACATGGTGAGGAACTGATCCATGTTCGAACACAGACCGATGACCGGCGTGCCGGTCGATAAGGCCTGATAGACCGTCGCACTTCCGCCATTGCAGATGACGAAATCGGCGCGCGCGGCGGCTTCGAGCCCCGGCAGATAGTCGGCAACGAAACAGTGCGGTCCGGGCGAAGCCACGTCCGAGCGCCCCGCCGTGGCCGTCATCGCATTGACCTGCGCATCGGCCAGCGCGCGAAATACCTCCGGCAGCAGATCGACCCGTCCGGTGGAACCCAACGTGACGTAGGCAAGCGGCCCGGACGGCATCGACGTCCACCAGTCCGGCAGCGGCATCGAGGGCGACCAGATGATGGGCCCGATGAAATGGTGGTTGGGCGGACAGTCCGGACGCACCGGCACTAGGCCCGGCGTGTCGGCGTACAGCGTCAGATCACCGTCGGTGTAGGCATGGCGCACATCGGGAAAGCCGCTCAGGCCATGCTTTCTGCGTACCGCGTTGAGCGGCCCGGCGTGCAGACGGAAGGCGAGTGGCTGCGCGAGCCGGAAAATCGGCTCTGCCAGCGCAGGCCCGAGCACCCGGGTCAGTGTGATGTCCGGCAGGGGAAAGCGTGAATGCGCAGACCACGGACTCCAGTGTGCGTTGCACAGCGCGAAGTAGGGGATGCCGACAAGCCTCGCCGAAACGCTCAGCGACAGACGGAAATCGCCGATCACCACATCGGGACGTTCGCGCTGCAGCAACGCGATGTCGGCCTCGACATAGCGCTCGAGCTCGGCACGGGTGTACAGCGGCGCACCGGCAGCAAGGCGATCGAGAAAGAGCTTGGCCGGAATGCTCTCCAGCCCGAGCCTGCGAAGATCCGTTCCGCGAAAGCAAAGATCGAAGGCCGGTGCGGACGCGACCGACACGTCATGTTGCGCCGCGAGACTCGATGCCAGCACGACCGGCCGGGCGACATGCGCGAGGGATACCGCCTCCGCCACGAACAGAACGCGGCGGCGGGTCGACATCAGGCGCCCCCGGCGCGACCGAACAGGCCGAAGCGCGTCAGTTCGGCGACGGTCTGCTGATAGCGGTCCTCCGACGGCTGTCCGCCCGCCCAAGCGGCGAACTCCGCCATGCCCTGATCAAGCGTACGCGCCGGCTCGTAACCGAGCACTGCGCGCGAGTGCGCCAGATCGGCAACGCATCCGAAGATGTCGCCGACACGGAACTCTCCCTTGTCCTCCATCGTCACCGGCTTGCCGACTGCACGTGCGAGCGCGTTGGCGATGTCGGCGATCGTGCTCGCCTCGCCGGCGCCAACATTGAAGACGGAGCCCGGCGCCACGTCGGCAACCAGCGCACGCATGTTCGCCGCAACGACGTCGGACACATGCACGAAGTCACGCACAGGCAAGCCGCCCTCGTACACCGAGATCGGCTGACCGGCGCAGATGCGCGAATAGAAGATCGATACCACGCCGGTGTAGGGATTCTTCAGCGACTGACGCGAGCCGAAAACGTTGAAGTAACGCAGCACGACCGCCGGAATACCGAAGGTGTTCGCCGCGTAGCGAACGTAATCTTCCTGATGCTTCTTCGTGATCGCATAGACCGAGAACGGCTCTGACACCTTGTCTTCCGGCGTCGGCACCGCGTCGAGATCATCGCCGCAAACCGGGCAGGGCATCGCGAACTTGCCCGCCTGCAGGCGTTCACGCGAGCGAGCGCCCGGAAACTGGGCGCCATGCTCACGGCAGACATAGGCGCCCTCGCCGTAGATCGCACGCGACGATGACAGCACCAGCCGCTTCAGCACATGGCCACCCTTGACGATGCCCTCGATCAGGGTGGTCGTGCCCAGCCCATTAACCCGCGCGTAATGGGTCATGTCGTACATGCTCTGGCCGACGCCGGTCAGCGCAGCGAAGTGGTAGACCGCGTCGATGCCGTCGAGCGCGCGCGCGACGTCGTCGGCATTGCAGACGTCACCGACCTGCAGTTCCACCTCCGGCGCGAGATAGGCCGGCCGCTGGCCGCCTTCGCCATGAATCTGCGGATCGAGAATATCCAGCGCACGGACGCTGTGGCCGGCGGCCAGCAGCGCGTCCGCCGTGTGTGAGCCGATGAAGCCGGCACCGCCCGTGATCAGCACTCGCATGTGGCACCTCCGCCCGAATCAGAAGGAGTAGCGCAGCTCGCCGTAGTAGCGGTCCGAGTTGCCGAAACGCCCGAAATAGCCATTGGAATTGCCGCCGAACAGATCCGCGCCGAACTGCGCACGCCAGTTGGATTGCACGCGCCAGATCAGCTTGGGGCGGAACATGTAGTCGTTGCGCACCAGCGACTGCACCCACAGCAGCTCGCCTTCAAGCCGCTCGTCGAACTTGTGGTTGTACAGCACCGCCATGCCGTTCTCGCGACGGCTCGCCAGCAGGTCGGGCGCCTTGTCCATGTGGGCGCGCTCGAAGTACTGGAGATTGAGGCGCGACTCGGACATGAAGGGAATGTCGATGCCGATCGCGTAGTCGACCATGTCCTGACGGACCAGCCCGTCGGGCCGTGCCGACAGCGGTGACACGGGAAGGTATCGGTCGTAGGTCAGCACCGCTTCGGCCTTCAGCAGGAAGCTGCCGAAATCCTTGGTCAGCGTTGCACCATACTGATGAATCCAGTCGTGTCGCGGCGTGTAGACCACTGCGGTCGGGGCGACGAATCGACGACTGAAGGTCGGATTCACATCCAGGCTGCGGTAGTAGAAGGCGGCCAGATCCCAGCCCTGTACCAGAGTACCGACTCGCAGGCCGTAGTTCGAGTTGCTGAGCTTGCGGTCCGGCCGGACCTGCGCGTCGTAGGTCGCGCTGATGCCCGACAGGTCAGGTTGCGTCAGGTAGAAATCTCCGCCGAAGCGGCCGATGTTGTCGACGCTCACATAGGGCACCCAGATCAGCTCGGCACGCCAATCGTTCTTGAAGTACTCGGCGCGTGCTGCCCACTGCGGGATGCGCTGCTGGTCGAATTCCTGCGTGAAGAATTCGCGCATGTCGCGCGCCGACACCACGTCGGCGAAGAACAGGCCGACCATTTCGCCCCACACAATGTGCTGGCGACCGAGGCGCAGTTCGACATCGCCGACCGGCATGTCGAGATAGACCTCGCGCCATGCGAATTCGCTGCGCCGGTCGTCGCGTACGGCGGCCGGGTAGAAGTCGCTCTCCCAACCGTAGGCGAAGTCGTAATCGACGCGGCCCACGGCCTTCCACTTGATGCCCTGACCGAAACTGCCGCTGCGGCCGAGCTCGTTGCGCCAGCGCGCTTTCGACCAGTGGCTGTTGCCTGCCACCGTGCGCGCCAGCTCGAACTGGCTGAAGCCGCGCCAGCCTGACATCGACGACGAGGCCTCCTCATCGGCCTTCGGTTTGCCCTGCGCATCACCGGCAGCTTCGGGGGCCGGTTCGACGAAAAGGTCGTCGAGCGCATCGGCCGCCGGCGCGGCCCGGCCTCCGAGCAGGAGTGCCAGCGTCAGCGCCGCCAGGGGCAGGCGGCGCAGGGCGGAAAGTGGATCGAAGTGCGTCATGAAGCAGCCTGCAGAGTGGCGGATTTCGGGGGTTTGACGTAGGCCCATTCGCCCGGTGATTTCTGTACGCCGAGCGCGGTCAGTTCGCCGTCCTCGATGCGCACCAGACGGTCGGCCATCGACATCACGCGCTTGTCGTGGGTGGAGAAGATGAACGTGGTCTTCATCGTGCGATTGATCTCGCGCATCAGTTCGAGAATCGAATCGCCGGTCTTGCGGTCGAGGTTGGCAGTCGGCTCATCGGCCAGCACGATTGCCGGCTGCACTGCCAGCGCACGGGCAATCGCCACACGCTGGCGCTGCCCACCCGACAACTGGTTCGGTCGATGATGCATCTTCGGGCCGAGGCCGACGATGTCGAGAAAGTACTTCACCCGCTTCGCGCGCTCGTCCTTGCTGACCTCAGGCAACTGCAGAAGCGGGTACTCGACGTTCTCGTAGGCCGACAGAACGGGCAGCAGATTGAAGGTCTGGAAGATGAAACCGATGGTGCGCGCGCGCAGACTGGCCAGTTCGTCCGGCGTCTGCCCCGACACGTCCTGACCGTTGATCAGGATCTGCCCCGAAGTCGGTGTATCGATGCAACCGATCAGGTTCAGCAGGGTGGACTTGCCACTGCCGGAGGGCCCGGCAATGGCAATGAACACGCCGTCCTCGATATCCAGCGTGATATTCTTCAACGCATTGACCTGCTGTCCGCCGAGCATGTAGCTGCGGCTCACATTCCGGATCTGGACGACGTTGTTCATCAGGAAGCCCGGTTCAGAAGACGGGTCATGCGCCCGGTGCTGGAGACAAAAAAATGAATGTTCCGAACACCCCGCTCGGCATGCGCGACGCCACAACCACCGGCCCATCGTCGCACCGGCGCAAGACGTTCGCGCGGATCCTTGCAACTGTTGCAGCTCTTGCGGCACCGTTCTGCATCGCGCCGTCCGCCTTTGCCCAAGATGCCGCGAGTATACTTGAAAAGGCCGACACCATCCGCTTCCCGCGGGAGCCCTTCCAGGTCGAAGTCAGCGTCACCTCGACCACGTCCAGTGGCGAAGAATTCCGCAAGTACCGCATCCTTTCCAAGGGTAACGAGAACACCATCGTACAGACGGTCGAGCCGGCTTCCGAGCGCGGCCAGATCCTGTTGATGAAGGCGCGCGATCTGTGGGTGTTCCTGCCCACCGTGTCGCAGCCAGTTCGCCTGTCGCTGGCCCAGCGCCTGACCGGCCAGGTCGCCAACGGCGATCTGGCGCGCGCCAACTTTTCCGGCGACTACACACCCAAGCTGCTGCGCACCGAGAAGCTCGATGGTCATGACCATCACGTGCTTGAACTGACAGCGGTCGATCGCGGCGTCACCTACTCGCGCGTGCTGCTCTGGGTGCGCGCATCGAACAACGCGCCGCACAAGGCCGAGTTCTACTCCCTATCGGACAAACTGCTGAAGACCTGCATCTATGATGAATACAAGACGCTGGGCGGCAAACTCCGCCCGACCCGTCTGGTCATGCAGGACGCACTGAAGCAGGGCGAGCAGTCGACGCTCGAGTACGCGTCGATGCAGTTGCGAGACATCCCCGACAAGGTGTTCGACAAGGAATACCTGAAGAAACTACAGTAAGGTCAGCAGGCCACGCACGCGGGATGCACCCGCGGCGTCATACACGGTCGGACAACATCATGTTTCTGCTTGAAGTCGGAAACCTCAAGGAAAATTTCGCCAAGTACTTCGCGGTGGAAGCTGCGGTCGACGAGGCGATGAAGCACGAGGTCTATCGCGTCCGGCACGAGGTTTACTGCCAGGAACTCGGCTACGAAGCCACCAACCCCGACCACGAGGAGACCGACGGTTTCGACGCGCACTCGCTGCAGATCGCGCTGCGCGCGCAGGCAAGCGGTCGCATCGTAGGCTGTGTGCGGCTGGTACAGACAGACCCGGACGACCTTGCGAAACCGCTCCCGTTCGAACACCTGTGCGAAACGGTAATCGACCGCAGCATCATCGATCCGGCCTGCATCGACCGTCGGCGCATGGTGGAGATCTCACGCCTCGCGGTGCTGTCGGATTACCGCAAACGTAAGGGCGACAGCGGCGGTCCGATCGCCATTTCGGAAGAGGATATGGGAACGCGGGACCAGCCCCGCTTCCCCTATATTCCGGTCGGTCTCTACCTCGGCCTGCTTGCAGCCGCCGAGTTGCACGACGTCGAACATCTTTTCACGCTGACCGAGGCGCGACTCGCCCGGCATCTGAGTGCGCTGGGCTTCCGCATCCACCTGATTGGCCAGGCGGTGGAGCACCGCGGCAAGCGCGTGCCGTCGGTCATCTACCGCAAGGAACTGATGGCGCATCTGCCGCCGTTCATGCAGCCGCTGTATGACCAGCTGCTGGAGGAGATGCGAGGGAAGTATCTGGCACGGAACGCCGCGTGAGCGGGTGACGGTTCCGGAGGGACAAAAAACAAAAAGGGCCGCGAGGCCCTTTTTGTTTGTGCGCAGAGTACGCGCCGAGAATTCTGGTGGCCAAGGGCGGAATCGAACCACCGACACGCGGATTTTCAAGCCGAATCAGCGGTCAGATTTACACGCACACACTCGTAAAAACAGGCACTTAGGTGCACACCTCTGCACCTAATCGCACCTGCTCGCATGCGCTTGTGCCAGAAAAATGTCAGAAAATCTGGCGCACCACGCACCGTAAAAGAGTGCCACAGAGGCACGCTTCACACCAGTTGTGCAGCGCGCGCCGGACACGTCCCAAGCACTCTTCCTCTGAACACTCTCGATGCGCCGGGCCTCGGGCTCGGCACCAGAGCCCCCCCCCCTTTCGGAACACTGCACGGCCAGATCGATTGATATCGAGCTTCCGGGCTGACTCGCCGAAACATCCTGGCGCAACCGAGCTTTCCTGCGCCGGCAAGCGCCAACTTCCCACTCAGCACTCCTTCTAAAATTGACGCTTCCCGTTTTGGGAAATACAATGCAGGACTGAACATGAACACACCGGCCCCACATGCGCATTCTGGGTTTGCCCGTACTCGAGGCATTCAAAAAAAATCATGCAGCCTCGCGTGGGTCACTGGACGCGTGGCAGACGGATGTCGAGCGTGAAGACTGGAAAACATCACAGGACATCAAGCGCAGATACAGGAGCGCGGACTTCTTACCCGACAACAGGGTCATTTTTAACATCAAGGGCAACTCATATCGGCTTGTGGTCAAGGTCCGATATCAGAACGGGCTGGTTGTGGTTGAGTGGGTGGGAACACATGCCGAGTACGACAAGAAAAAGCTCTAGGCACATGTGTGTCAGGCAAGTAAACGAGGGGTGAAAACGGCGATGAACGTAAAGATCATTAAGAGTGCGGAAGACTACGAAGCAGCAATGGCGCGCCTGTCTGCTCTCATGTCGCTTAACCCGAAGGCCAACTCCAAGGAGGAAAACGAGCTCGAGTTGCTAGCCTTGGTCATTCAGGACTTCGAACGGCAGACCGTCCCCCCCGTCAAGGCGGATCCGATTGAGTCGATTCTTTTCCGGATGGATCAGATGAATCTCTCCCGCAAGGATCTCATCCCTTACATCGGCTCGATCTCAAAGATCTCGGAGGTCTTGTCGCGCAAGCGTCCGCTGTCCCTGCCCATGATTCGCCGACTCAACCAAGGCTTGGGCATTCCCGCTGACATCTTGATCGAAGATGTCGAAACAGCTAGAGCAGTCGTCGATCAAGAGCCAGAACTGGACTTCACCCGCTTCCCGCTTAAAGAAATGCAGGAGCGGGGGTGCTTCGGAGATTTCGAAGGGAACGCGCAGCGTCTCAAAGAGTATGCAGAAGACTTGGTTCGAAGATTCATGCGCGACCTGCTGCCCAAGCGAGTCAGCCCAACATTTCTGCGCGCCCCCATGCATCAACGTGGGGATCGGCAAGCCGATGAGATGGCTCTCTTGGCCTGGCGTTTGTGTGTCCTGCGGCAAGCGCGAACTATCAACATCGCCAGAGAGTACAGGCAAGGAACCATCACACCCACCTGGTTGCGTGAGCTTGCCAAGCTCTCGACTTTCGATGAAGGCCCGAAGCTCGCGCGGGAGTATCTCGCCCGCCACGGCATCACGCTTGTCATCGAGAAGCACTTTAAACGCACCTTTCTCGATGGCGCTGCGCTACTAGACGACGACCGACCAATCGTGGCTTTGACGTTGCGGCACGACCGATTCGATAACTTCTGGTTTGCGTTGCTCCACGAGTTGGCGCACGTTGCCAAGCACCTAACCCCCGACTCTCCCGTATTCATCGACGACCTGGACCGCAGCAACCCCCAAGAGGTCGAAGCGGAAGCCGATGCTATGGCCCAGGAGGCGTTGATCCCTGAAAAGAGTTGGCGTAACGCCAAAGTGCGTCAAACACTACTGCCTGAGGACGCCGTTTCTTTCGCTGACGAGATCGGCGTACATCCTTCAATCGTGGCAGGACGCTTGCGCCATGAAGAGAAGAACTTCCGTCTCCTCTCGCACCTCATCGGCAAAACGGGGCAGGTCAGCCAGATCCTGAGCCAGTGAAAAAAGTCCCAAAACGGGAACAAACCTAACCAAAAATCCGTTTTTGGGATTATCATGCAATCGACTTGCCAGTCCAGAATCGAACTCATCATTGAGTAACCGAGCGGATTGGCAGGGATCACGGTGTTGCGCAGTTGGGCCTGAATCCAACCGTCGCCGCCAAAGAAAAAGGCTCTGGAGTGCTACCAACACTCCAGAGCCTTTGGTGAGGTGAATAGGGGGCTACCAAACCACCCATGCACATCATGTCTTGAACGGACGGCGGATTTTAACAGTTCGCGGTGTGCTAACAAGCCCAAACCCTCTCAACTTTCATGAGGAGTTGGCCATGGCCCACCACCGATGGAAGAGCGTTTTTGTGCGCGCATACACCCGGTTCCGATTCGGACGCCGGGAAGCTGTATGCCAGCACTGGCGCTCGCATCCGGGTCAGATGCAGTTGTTCGTTTGACCCATCCCAGACGGGAATCAGCACGAACTGACTCCCGTCTTCCCTCTTTCCGCGAACTGAGAAGGAAAATCCAATGTCCTCCAAGAAAACGACGAACGAACACACGTCCGCCCGCGTTGCATCGACCGCTGCCAAGTTGTTGAGCAATCCTCGCACACCTGCATCCGTCAAATCGGTTGCAGCATCGGCTCTGACCCAAAAGTCCGGTTCTCGAAAATCAAAGGGCAAGTAATCACTGTTGCCACCCGATGCTCTGTGCGGGCATCGGGTGGGCCGATTGAACCGCCCCACCCCCCAAGCGGCGGTTCAGGTGGGGAACGCAGGGATCTCTCGGAATAGTCGTGCCGAGCCCCCCCCCCTCACCAACCTATGAACCATGCTCACCACGCCCCTCCGCACTATGCGGTGTTGCGCGAGCCCAACTGAGGAAAAGCAAATCTCAAGGGGTCGGAGGGATCACGGTGGGCATCGCCGCCCGCCAAGCCTCTTGGGCTGAGAACAGACTCTGCTCGTATTGCTGCACAATCCGTTCACTCCAAAGACACTGCTTGCCGATTCGAACGGCCGGGGGAAACTCGCGATCTGTGACCATTTTCTCCAGCTTTCGCACCGAAATCTGGAGCCGTTCCGCGACCTGCTGCTTGTTCAGTTTTTCCATCGATTGTGTTGAGTTTGGGAGTGAGTTACCGCACACAAAGCACGCGGAGGACCACACGATTGTTGTCCCTCTCTGTGTAGCTTGCAGACTTAAACACTTCTGGAGCGTGTGACTTCGTCAGAGCACGCGCTGTATAACTCCCCGCGCTATAGGGTGTGCGGGAGGAGGAACCAAGGCGAGTCCACAGCCAACGAGCATGAACAACCAAGACAGCCAAGCTATCGCGATGCGGAGTCCGCCTTCGGCTGGAAGCAGGGGATTATTCTCGCCTCTAATAAACTTTTTCTTGTCTTTAATGAGAATCTACGGCCGGGGCGAAGTCGGCAGGAATCCGCACGAACCCGCGCAGGTACGCGGGACTCCAAGAAAAACGCCCAACTGCATACACAGTTTGGCATCGGTATTAGTGGCAATTCCGAATATGAATCACCGTCCGTAGCTGGTCGGAAACCGTCCGCAAGGCCCGGAACTCAAGCCGTTGCCCGAGCCCTGCGACCAGCGCCAGCCGGCTTGTGATCGGGGCCTGCATCCACGCCGAGATGTTCGATCACCACTGGCGGTCGGTTGGGAAACTGGGCCACGAGCTCCAGCTTGCCGCCCATGCTTTCTACGTAGTGGCGTAGGGTAGAGAGCAGCATGTCACTACGCTTTTCCAGGCGGGAAATGGCGTCCTGACCCACGCCCAACGTGGTGGCCAGTTGCTCCTGCGTTTGCTGAGCTGCCAAGCGCAGATCCTTGAGGGTGGCTAGTTCCATGGCGCGCGCTTTCACCCGCCGCTGGCGTGCTTTGGGCAGCGCAGCCATGACGTCATCGAGTTTTCTTGCCATGATGGTTCTCCTTGCTCTGCTGGGACAAACTGCCCACGTGTTCGTCGTAGCGCTCATCGGCGACTTGGATCAGGCGTTTGTAAAACCTGCGCTGATCCGCGCCGCCTTTGTCGCCCCCAACCAGCAGAATGGCCTGTCGTTGGTGATCAAACGCGAATGCCACCCGTCAGACCTGACCGTTCCAGGAGAAGCGCAACTCCTTCTGTCAGGGTCAGGCGGGTGAGCAGACGCATGGGCGCGGTCTCCGGAGCGGGGGACAGGGATGGGGACATGGACAGGAACG
>NZ_JADMJL010000068.1 GCF_018780585.1 Methyloversatilis discipulorum
TGTCCCGAAACAGCACGAAAACGCTTGCGCCGGAACATAGAATCTCCCACAAGGGTGTGCCTGAATCGCGATCCTGGCCGGGACAGGGTTCTGCGGGAGGGGTCTTCTGACCCCGACAGCGGCCAGTATCGAAGCCGGCGGACCGCGACAGCCCTGTCGCGGCCAAGGCCGCTTCCACAGGGACTCGCCCCGTCAGCCCTTTTCCGCCGCTTCCTGCTTCAGCGCCTCGACACTGCGTGCCATCCTGCCGACCACCTTCAGCCGCAGATCGCTGGTCGGATAGATGCGGCAGGCAAGCACGCACCGGCGGCGCTCGTCCTCCTCGCTGATTGCACTGCGGCTCATGACGCCAGCGGTGTAGGTGCCGGACAGCACTTCCACCTTGCACACGCCACAGCCGCCCTGGCGGCAGCCGACCGGGATGCCGCGGCCGCCCAGCGCCTCCATGCCGCGCAGCGCGTTCTGCGTTTCCGCACACAGATACTCGCGGCCGATGCCTTCGAGCACGATGCTGTACGAACGCCCCACGATCAGATCTTCCTGAACAGCGGGCTGCGCACCTGCTGCGCATCGGCGGCCGAGAAGAACTTCTCGGTGAAGATGTCGCGCTCGAACAGCCGGCCATGCATCAGCGCGTTGATGCAGGCGTCGATCATGACCGGCGGTCCGCACAGATAGGCCTGGTGGCCACGGAAGTCCTCGCGGAAGTGGGCCAGCGCCGCCTCGTGCGCGAAGCCGCGGAAGCCGGCCCAGTCGCTGCCCGCCGGTTCGTCGGACAGCGCCGGAACGTAGCTGAAGGTCGGATGCGCCGCCGCAAGTGCAGCGAAATCGTCGTGGTAGTACAGCTCCGCCCGGTTGCGCGCGCCATACACCAGCGTGATCGGCTGCGCGTAGCCCTTGGCCAGCAGGTCGAGAATCATCGAGCGCGGGCTTGAAAGCCCGGAGCCGCCCGCCATGAAGATGAGCGGCTTGGCGGCCGACTCGCGCACGAAGAAGCGGCCGTAGGGGCCGGACAGCTTCACCCGGTCGCCCGCCTGCAGCGACTCGTGTATCCAGGTGGTGCCGCGACCGCCGGGCACGATGCGGATGTTCAGCTCGACCTCGTCGCCGGTAGACGGCGGATTGGCGAGCGAGAACGCGCGACTCATGCCGGCTTCGGCGCCGATGTCCAGATTGATGTACTGGCCGGCCTGGAAGTCGAGCGGCCGGTCGAGCCGGATGAACAGGCCCTTGATCGTCGGCGTCAGCTGTTCGATGCGGGTCACCGTACCGTGAAAATCCTCGACCGGAATGTTGCGCGCGTCCGGTTCCTCGTCGATGTCCGCCTCGATGGTGACGTCGCTCTGCAGCCGCGCGCAGCAGGCCAGGGTCTTGCCCTCCTCCCGCTCGAAGTCCATCAGCGCGAAGTCGGACGCTTCGCCGTGGTCCACCTCGCCGTCCGTCACCTGCACCTTGCAGGTGGCGCACAGACCGTGACAGCAGGCGTGCGGCAGCCAGATACCCGCCCGCAGGCAGGCATCCAGCACCGTCTGGTCGTCCTCGACCTCAAGCGTCTGGCCGAGCGGTTCTATGGTCAGCGCGTAAGCCATCAGCTGCACGATCCCTTGATGCCGGTCAGGCCCGGCGTGCGGAAGCGGATGGCGTCCTTGTGGCCGATGCCGTTCTCCGCCAGCGTGCGGTTGAAGTGCGGCGTCCACGGCTCGCCGGACTTCATCCACTCGACCTTCGACCAGTCGATCCTGGCCCAGTCCGGGTGGTAGCCGTAGGCGCCGGGCAGCACCTTCTCGACGATGTCGCCGAAGCGCATCGTGGGCGGAAACGGAAAGGCGAGCGGCGCGGCGAACATCAGGTGTTCATCCCAGCCGATGTAGACGAGCTGATTTCCGTGGAAGTTGTCCACCACGTCGCGCGGCGTGCCGACGTAGTCCTTCACTGCAGCGACTTGCATGTCGTCGTCCCCCTCAGTCGTTGCGCTTGGCCATGCCGCGCCAGGCTTCGAAGTTACGATGGTCTTCCGAGCCTTCGAACTCGCCGTTGTCGTGACCGACGTTGAGCCGGTAGTACTCCAGCACCGCAGCCAGCGGATCGAAGCCGGGCGCGGTCGGATCGGCACCCTCGGGGAAGCAGTTGCCCTGGTAGATCTGGTGCACCGGCAGCCAGGCCTGTACGTACTTCTCCGGCTCGTGATCGAAGATGTGCTGGCAGTGGTCGGAGCAGAAGTGGTACTTGTTGCCCTTGTAGCTGCGCTCGCGGTAGCAGATCTTCGTCGGGTCGCCGGGCTCGGTGAACAGCATCGGAATCTGGCAGGTCTGGCACAGCATGGGCAGCGTCTTGTTGTAGAAACGATTGCCCTTTTCCTGCTGTTCGCGCCAGAACTCGAAACGCGGCCGGTAGTACTTGTCGAAGGTGTCCGGGTACTTCTGCGACAGCCACTGCATTTCGTCCTCGGTCGGCATCCAGGTGTGGAAGTCGGTGGCGCCGCCGTAGTTGTAGAAGGTGGCCCACACCTGGTGCGACAGGTGATCCTTCTCCTGGCGGATCTGCTCGGCGCAGGCCGGCATCTTGATGCCGTAACGCGCGAGGTCCTTGAACAGCGCGCCGCCGTTTTCCTCGAAATAGATTTCCCAGGCTTCCTTCCAGCTCATGACGCGCTTGGGCAGCATGTAGTCCATCATCATCGCGACGATGGACAGCAGGCGCACGCCGCGCCAGCACCACTTGTCTATCCAGCGCTGCACGATGGGCAGGTTGGCCGGGTCCTGTTCGAGAATGAACTTGATGCACTCCAGGCCCAGCGTCATGTGACGCGCTTCGTCCGACTGCGCCGAGAAACCGAAGGTCATGGTGCCCATGTCGCCGTTGTAGGCCGCACCCGACACGAAAGGCACGAACAGCAGATTGGTCAGCACGTACTCGAAGGAGAAGCCGACCGACACGATGAACTCGAACGGACCGGCGGTGATCGCGTCGTCGAAGAAGCTCTTCGGGACCGACAGGTACCAGACGCGGTCGAACATGTGCGGCGCGTCGTGGAAGCCGTTGTAGTACTTGTTGTAATTCGACAGCGAATGGATCTGCGTCTGCGCATGGCGCATTTCGTCGATCGCCTGCATCTGGCAGGCGACGCGCGCACCGGCGCCGGGGAAGGCGCGGCCGACGTGGGCGAAGCCGCGGTGGGCCATGTATTCCAGCGGCGTCACCGCGGTCAGGAAGATCTTGATCGCGTTCAGATAGCGCGCGTCGGTCACGCCGAGGTGGCCGTTGCTCTGGCTGTAGGCGTCGATGATGGCGTAGAGCTTGCGCTCCTTCTCAGCCTGGTATTTCCAGTAGGCGTCCATGGTCAGGCGGAAGGGGTCTTCCCACTTGTCCCAGTC
>NZ_JADMJL010000035.1 GCF_018780585.1 Methyloversatilis discipulorum
CGAGGTGCCCCTCGGGAGGTAAAGACAATACAAGGAGCGGTCTTCTGACCGCGACACGGCCGCAGCAGTCCGCCGGCTTCGATCCACGCCGCTGCCCGGGTCAGAAGGCCTCTCCCACAGAACCCCGTCCCGAGCTCAGGTCTTGGATAGGGCGCAGCACCCCTGTGGGAGCGGTCTTCTGACCGCGACGCGGCCGCTGCAGTCCGCCGGCGTCGATCCACGCCGCTGCCGACGAACTCATGTGTCGAACGGCAGCCGAAAGCGGGAGTTGCGCACTCACGTCGCCCGCGATGGACAAAAAAAAGCCCGCTGGTCAGCGGGCTTTCTCTTTGCAGCGGTACTGCGCTTACTTCTTCTCTTCGTAAGCCGGCGCCGCAATGGCCGCGGCTTCGACCGGCGCCGCCGGGGCAGCGGCTGCATCGGCAGCCGGCGCTTCGGCCGCGTCGGCGACCTTCGGTTCGGCGAAGCTGGCGCCCGACTTGTTGCCCATGTAGGCCACGGCGCGGGTGATTTCGTCGTCGCTCAGCGAGGCGTTACCGCCCTTGGCCGGCATCGCGCCCTTGCCGTTGATCGCCGACTTCACCAGTGCATCGAGACCGGTGGCAATACGGCTGGACCAGGCAGCGCTGTCGCCCAGCTTCGGCGCGCCGGCCATACCGGCGTCGTGACAGGCGGCACAGGCGCCCTTGTAGATCTGCTCGCCCGTCTTCGGGCCCTTGGCTTCCGGCTCGCCCAGAGCGAGTTGTGCAACCGGCTGGATCGCACGCGACACCACTTCCGGATCGGGATTGCTGGCGCCCTTGTAACCGGACGACACGTACTGGGCCACCAGCACGCCCAGACCGACAAACACCACAAATGACAGTACGACCACCGCGATCAGCTGTTGCGGCGTCTTGATGAGAGTTTCGTGCTCTTCGTGCGCGTCCGACATGGTGCCTTCCTCTGATGACCTGGATAGGGTTGGAAAAACAGAACGCGCCATTATAGCGGCAGCCGGCGCCGCCTGCGTCCCGGACCTACCACCCGCATGGACGCGCAGGCGCAAAGCGGCTATCCTTCGCCGCCTGCGGGGTGTTTCACCGCCCGCAATGCGCCCGTAGCTCAGCTGGATAGAGTACTGCCCTCCGAAGGCAGGGGTCGTGCGTTCGAATCGCGCCGGGCGCGCCAATTCTCCGAAAGGGCCGGATCACCTCGATCCGGCCCTTTTGTTTTGGGCCGACCGGCTACCCGCGAGCCGTTTGAACCTGACTGACGGGAAGCGTCGCGATACGCAGCCGGCGGAGGCCAGTGCCCTTCTTCACACCTGCCTTACGAGGCTTCGGCGGCGGGATCGAGGCAGCGGCGCACCTTGGCCAGCAGGCGCGCCTGGTCGACCGGCTTGACGATGAAGTCGAGCGCACCGGCCTCCTTCGACTGGATCACGATGCCGCGCTCGCTGTGCCCGGTCATGACGAGAATCGGGATGGCCGCGAGTTGCTCGACCGACTTGATGTGGCGCATGGCCTCGATGCCGCTCAGACCCGGCAGTTCGAGATCCATCAGGATGAGATCCAGATGATGCCTGCGCACCATGCCCAGCGCCTCCGGTCCGGAGGCGGCGAACAGCGCCTGCATGTCGTTCCTGATAAGCCAGTCGCCGATCAGCTTGCGCTGAAACTCGTCGTCATCGACGATCAGCACGACCGGGCGAAGCTGACTGATCACCTCGGACAAGACCTGCGCCGATTTCAGTTGCGGCGACAGCGCCTGCCTGTATTCAGTCGCCCATTCCACTGCCTGCCCCATCGTTTCGGTGGCGCTGCGCAACTGCAGGTCGATGCCTTCGCTACGCAGTTGATCGACCTCTTGCGCGACCTTCGGGATGTCGCCCGCCTGAATGACCGATCTGTCGGCCAGCGTTTTCGGGAATCGCGCCAGCGCGGCACCGATGCGGTCTCCTGCCTCGTCCAGCGAGCGCCTGACCTGACTCATCTGGTCCTGTCCGCGCGACATGTAACGTTCGAGCGTCGTCTCCAGTTCCGCGATGCGCCGCACGTGCTCGGCAAGCTCGCTCTGGCTGATCGGCAGCGAACGCTCGAACTCGATCTGGCGCATCGCGTGAAACACCGACATCGGCAGACGCGGCGTATCGTGGGTCAGCGGCCAGAACAGGATGTAGTCGTCGAAATACTCGCGCTTGCACAGTTCGTAGACACGCTTCAGGTCGTCCTTGTCACAGAGGATGACGGTGCGGTGGGGAATCGCCTGCACCACGGTGCTCAGGCGATAGAGACCGAGGTAGTAGCGCTCGGCTTTCTCCAGCGAGTTGAACGCGAGCAGCAGCACGTCGGGCTTGATCCGCTCGAAATCCTCGATGCTGCGGTCGGGGTCGGTCGACATGAATATCTTCTCGAACTCGTCGCGCAACAGCCTGCGCACCAGTTCGGCGTCGCTGACGATATCGCTCGCCACCAGAATGCGTAGGTCTTCCTTGTTCATGCCGTGTTCACCAGGAGCGTTCTTCGGGCTTCCCACTCGGCCATCCATTCCGGCAGGCGATCGGCAGGCATCGGTCGTGCGATGAAATAGCCCTGTGCGACGTCACAGCCCAGATCACGCAGGCACGCCCAGTCACCCGCCGTCTCGACGCCCTCTGCCACACTGCGCAGACCAAGCTGGCGGGCCATGTCCAGATTCGCGCGCAGAATGGCCAGCAGCTCCGCGTTCTCGCCGGCGCCACGCACGAAGCTGCGGTCGAGCTTGAGTTCGTCGAACGGAATGTCCCGCAGCTGCGCCAGCGACGAGAAGCCGGTTCCGAAATCGTCGATCGACAATCCGATGCGCTTCAGACGCAGCCGCGACACGATGTCGAGCAAGGACGGCGTATCGTGCATCAACTGACTCTCGGTCACTTCCAGCACCAGCTGCGCGATCGGCACGCCAGCGCGCGCAGCGGCGCTGGCCACCCGGTCGGGGAAGTCCAGCGCAACCAGGTTGTCCATCGACACATTGATCGCGCAGCGCAGCTCGAGCCCGCTCTCGTTCCACGAGCGCGTGTCGCGCAGCGCAACGTGCAGCACGGCATCGGTCAACTCTTCGATGACGCCGCCGCTCTCGGCTGCCGCAATGAACTGGTCAGGAAACACCAGCCCATCCTGCGGATGCGCCCACCGCACGAGCGTCTCCACGCCTACCACCCTGGCATCGGAAAAGGCGACCTTCGGCTGATAGTGATTGACGATCTGTCCTTGCCGCACGGCTTGGCCCAGTTCCGCCGCCTCATACCGTTTGCGGAACTCGGGTTCGCTCCCGGACCGTGCACCGTCCGCGGCTGGCTGCAGCAGCGCGCGGATCGATTCCAGCGCCACCGGCTTGCGCAGCGTGCCCCACACCTGCAGTTGGCGTGCGGTCGCCAGACGACGGACCGAATCGAGCACGCGCACGTCCTCGCCGCTGATCAGAACGAGGCCGCCCCGATAGCCGTGCCGCGACAGATGGCGCAGGAACTCGACACCATCCATGCCCGGCATGTTGAGGTCGCAGAACAGCACATCCACGCTGTCGATCTGCCCGTCTATCAGCGTCAGCGCGGCACTCGCGCTCTCACAGGCAAGCACGCCATCGACACCCAGCTGGGTCAGCTGGCGTGTCAGCAATCGCAGCGTGAAGCGGTCATCGTCGACGATCAGCACCCTCATGCCTGCGGCCTCCCCGAAAGTGTGTCGTCGAGGTGATTGCGTATTGCCTCTTCGGCGCGAGCCTGGATCGAATCCAGTCGCTTCACGCCCTGCTTGAGGTAAGCGATGCGCCCGCTCCTCGCCGCCCGTTCAAAGGTACCGCAGCACTCGGCCAGCTCGAGCGCACCGACCGAGCGGGCAGACGATTTCAGCTTGTGCGCAACGTGTGCCGCCCGGGCGCAGTCACCCACTTCGCAGGCCTGACGCAGCTCGCCCCACTGCGGCAAGGTCGTATCGAGATAGAAGGCGAGCAGCTCGCGTATCGACTCGTCGTCGTCGCCGATGATGGCGCGCATCGCATCCACGTCGAACACCGGCAGGTCGACCGGCTGATCCGATGCCGGCTCGGTACCCACAATGACCTGTTCGATCGCCACACGCAACTGTTCAAGCTTGAGTGGTTTGGTCAGATAGTTGTCGAAGCCCACCGCCCGTGCGCGCTCGTGTTCCCCGCGCAGTGCGTTCGCGGTCAGCGCGATGATGGGCATGCGCCCTCCTTGCGCATCTCGCCCCGCCGCGGCCTCTTCGGCACGGATCGCACGCACGAGCGCATAACCATCCATCTCCGGCATGTGCAGATCGGTCAGCAGCATCGCGTAACGCGAACGCCGCCACATCGCCAGTGCCTCTGCGCCGTTCTGCGCGATTTCGGCCGTTCGCCCGAGCAATGCCAGCTGCTGCAGGATGACCTTGCGGCTGGTCGCATCGTCCTCGGCCACCAGGATGAGCTCGCCGCTGGCACGCGCCTGCTCGACCGTCGGCGCAGCCGGTGCGTCGGGAACGTCGCTTGCGTGCTGCTCGTGCAGCACCTCGGCCGACTCCCGGCCGGTGGCTATCGCCACCGCCTGCAACAGCGAGCGCCGGCGCAGCGCCGAGTAGTCGAGACTCACCTTGTCGGCATCCGCAATGCGCGCGCGACGACGACGACCGCGGGTGATCAGGAGCTGCCGCACCTTCGTCTTCGTACCGTCGCCGACGTCCAGTGGAAGGGTCGCTCGCTCGACCGCCCGGATGACCACCACGTCCAGCCCGCCATCGCGCGCCCGGAGCACGGCCTCGGATTCGTCGGCCACGTCGTCGACCCGGGCCCCGGCATGCAGAAGATAGTCGGCGAAACCGGGATCGTTCAGCACCCGGTCGACAACGATGCAGTGCGTGCCGCGCAGGTCCGGATAGTTCGGCGCCGGCATCTCCGGCGGCAGTGGGAAGGGAAGATGGGCAACGAAGGTCGAGCCCCGACCGGGTGCGCTGACCACCTGGATGTCGCCACCCATCAGCTCGATCAGTCGCCGGCAGATGGTCAGACCCAGACCGGTCCCACCGTAGCGGCGCGAGGCCGAGTTCTCGCCCTGGTTGAACGGGCGGAACAGCAGCTGAAGCGTTTCCGGGGTCAT
The DNA here is from genome assembly GCF_018780585.1 of Methyloversatilis discipulorum. Lineage (GTDB taxonomy): Bacteria > Pseudomonadota > Gammaproteobacteria > Burkholderiales > Rhodocyclaceae > Methyloversatilis > Methyloversatilis discipulorum_B. Next base: position 5,114 of record NZ_JADMJL010000035.1, read on the forward strand.
GCCGATGCCATTATCGATCACGGTGAACGCCAGCCGCAGCGGCGACGCCTCCGCCCGCGTCACCCGCAACGCGACCTGCCCCTGCGGCGCACTGCGGCCAGCCGAGAACTTGATCGCATTACCAACGAGGTTGTACAGCACCTGGCGCAGGCGCACCGCATCGCCGAGCACGCACTCGGGCACCTCTGGCGAGACGATCACGCGCAGCTCGACGCCAGAGCGTTCTGCCAGCGGCAGCAGGGCGTCGCACACCCCCTCCGCGAGATCGATCACTGACAGCGGTTCGGACAGAATCTCCAGCCGCCCCGCCTCGATCTTCGAGAAATCGAGGATGTCGTCGATCAGCCCCAGCAAGGTCTGGCCGGACTCGCGTGCAGTGCGGATCATGTCGGCCTGCTGCGCCGTGAGCGGGCTGTGCGCCATCACCTCCAGCATGCCCAGCACACCATTCATCGGTGTGCGGATTTCGTGGCTCATGTTGGCGAGGAAGGCGCTCTTTGCCCTGCTTGCCTCCTCCGCCTGCTGCTGGGCGATGCGCAGTTCGGCGGTCCGGGCGACCACCAGCTCTTCCAGATGATCCTTGTAGCGGAGCACCTCGTTCTCGGCCTCATGCCGGCTGGTCACGTCGGTCCACGCGCCGACGATGCGCATCGGTTCGCCGTCGGGGTCTCGTTCCACCCGCATGTGATCGTTGATCCAGATCCACCGTCCGTCGGCACCGCGGAAGCGGTACTCGTGCACGACGTGACCGGTGCGCAGCACCTCGCGCGTGTGGGCGATGGCGGCGTCGAGATCGTCCGGATGCACATTACTCCGCCACCAGTCCGGCGTGCGGGTCTGCTCGACCGGGTAGCCGAACAGCCACTCGATGTTGTCACTCACCCACTCCGGCTGTACCCGCTCACCTTCGACGGCCAGCGCGTAGGTCACGCCCGGGCTCACGCTCAGGTAATGGCTCAGGCGCGTGGCGACGGTGCGCAGCTCGTCCTCGACGCGCTTGCGCTCGCTGATGTCCGTCATGCCTCCCAGCATGCGCGTCGGCTGACCGTCCGGATCGCGGATGACGTAACCGCGGTCGACGACGTAGGCATAGCTGCCGTCGAGGCGGCGGAAGCGGTAGCTGTCCGACCACTGCTCACCGCCGTCGTCGATCACACGATGAATGCCTTCGGTCACCCGGTCGAGGTCGTCCGGGTGAATGCGCGAAGTCCACGACGAGATGGTCTTCTCGATGGTCAGCAGGTCGTAGCCGAACAGCTTCTCGAAACCATCGTTCCACCAGAGCGTGTCGTAGCGAAGATCCCAGTCCCAGATGGCGTCGTTGGTCGCGCGTGTCAGCCGACGGAAGCGCTCCTCGCTGTCGCGCACCGCCTGCTCGGCCACCTTGCGCTCGGTGATGTCGCGCTCTATCGCCAGCCAGTGCGTGTAGAAGCCGTGTTCGTCGGTGATCGGCACGATGTCCAGCTCGAGCCAGATCACCTCGCCGTTCTTGCGGTAGTTGATCACCTGCTCGCGCGCCGGCTGCCACTGCGCCAGCGCATCGCGCAGACGGCTCCGCACCTCGGGCTGGGTGGCCGGTCCCTGCAGCATGCGCGGCGTCATGCCGAGCGCCTCTTCGCGCGTGTAACCGGTGATGCGTTCGAAGGCCTCGTTGACGAAGTGGATGCGCGGCCCGTCCGGCGTGCCTATCCCATCGGTGCCGGTGATCATGACAATGTCGCCCATGCGCGCGATGCACATCTCGAGCAGGCGCAACTGCTCCTCGTCCTTGTGCCGCTGCGACACGTCGAAAATGACGCCCTCGATGCTTCGCACCTGGCCGTCGGCATCGCGTATCCCCTGCCCGCGTTCCCACACCCAGCGTTCGCCGCCATCGGCGGCAAAGATGCGGTAGGTCAGCTCGAACGCCCGGCGCTCGTCCAGCGCGCGCGACACGTCCTGTTGGACCCGCAGGCGGTCGGCCGGGTGTATCAGTTCAACGTAACGCCTGTGCTCGATGCCGACCAGTTCGGACGGCGCATAACCGGTCAGCGCATGGGCACCATCGCTGACGAATTCCATTGTCCAGCCGGCATCGGGTCGGCAGCGATAGACCATGCCGGTCAGGTTGCTCATCAGCGTCAGCATCTCGCGCCGGCTTTCCTGCAGCGCTTCGTCCGCCCGCTTGCGCTCCGAAATGTCCTGGAAGGCGCCCTGCACACGCACGATCTCACCGCGCTCGTTACGCACTGCCTCACCTATCGTGCGCACCCAGAGTACCTGCCCGTCGCGGCCGGCCGCCTGCAGCTCGACGTCGAACGGCACGCCGGTCTGCATACAGCGCTCGAATACCTCGCGGATCCACGGCTGGTGCTCGGGCACGTAGAGCTTCAGCCCCTCGGCCGCCACCGGCATCTGCGATGACTGCAGTCCGAACAGGTCGCGCGCCTCGTCCGACCAGGTCATCGCAAGGCCCGGCACATCTATCGTCCACGCGCCCATCCGGCTGACGCGTGAGGCCATCGCCAGCAGGGCCTGGCTCTGCCGCAGCCGCGCCTCGGCTTCGCGCTGCTGTGTGATGTCCTCCGCGACGCCGATGATGCTGCGCGCAGTGCCGTCCGTGTCGCGCTGCATGGACACGCTCATACGCACCCAGACGATGCGGCCATCGGCGGCGATGCAGCGCTTCTCCGTGACGAAGCTGTCACGCGCGCCACGATGAACCTCGTCCATCAGCGCACGATTGCGCGCCAGATCGTCGGCGTGCGTGATCGACAACAGCGTGCGCGCCTGCAGTTCCTCCTCGCCGTAACCCAGCATGCGCCGGTATGCCGCATTGGTAGCGATGAAGCGGCCTTCCAGCGTGGTGATCGCGATGCCGGTCGCGGCGTCCTCGAACACCTTGCGGAATCGCGCCTCGGTCGCGGCGATCGCCTCGCGCGCACGCTCCCGCTCGGTGATGTCCATCACCATGCCAAGTCGGCGCTCGGGACAGCCTTCGACGTCGAAGAGCACCTTGCCGCGCTCGTACATCCAGCGGATTTCGCCATCGGGGCGCCGGATGCGATAGGTGTTCTCGATCACCGGCGCTTCGGGCGTCACATCAGTGTTCGCGCAGGCCACGCGCGCACGGTCTTCTGGCAACACCATGTCGAGGAAGGCATCCATCGTCCCGGCAAACGCCTCCGGTTCGATGCCAAACAGCCGGCAGGTCTGCTGCGTCCAGGTCAGGCGGCCACTCGCCAGGTCAAAATCCCAGCTGCCCATGGAGGCGATCGCCTGCGCCTCGTCGAGTTGCGCGCGCATGCGCTCCGCCTGGCGCTGCGCACACTTCTGAGCGGTGATGTCGGTATGCGTGCCGACCATGCGCAGCGGCTTGCCGTCGGCGTCGCGCACCATCACCTTGCCGCGGCCGAGTATCCAGCGATCGCTGGCGTCGCTTGCCCGCATCCGGAACACGGCTTCGTAGAAAGGCGTGCGGCCCGCCAAGTGCTCGCGTACGCAGTGCAGCGTCTGTTCGAGATCGTCCGGGTGCACGCGCGACGACCAGGCATCCAGCGTGTGCGGAATGTCCGCCGGCGCGTGGCCGAGCATGGTGCACCAGCGATCGGAGAAGAACACCTCGTCGGTCAGCACGTTCCAGTCCCACACGCCCTCGTCGCTCGCGTCGAGGGCGAACTGCCAGCGCTCCTCCAGCGCCTTCAGGGCGGCCTCGGTCCGAGCCTGCAAGTGCAGCTGGCGGCGCAACCGCATCTGCGTCATCACCTGGTCGGCCAGCGTGCGCAGTGCACGCCGCTGACGGTCATCCAGACTGCGGGGCGTCCAGTCGATCACACACAGCGTACCCAGCACCTCGCCATCGGGCGTGAGCAGCGGAGCGCCCGCGTAGAAACGGATGCCCGGCTCGCCGGTGACCAGCGGATTGTCGGCAAAGCGCGGATCGAGCGTCGCGTCCTTGACCTCCAGCAGATCGGGGGCATGCAGGGCATGGGCGCAGAACGCCACGTCGCGCGAGGTATGCGTGACCTCGATGCCAATGCGCGACTTGAACCACTGGCGCTTACCGTCGACCAGCGACACGAGTGCGACCGGCGTCCCGCACAGCTCAGCGGCCAGGCGCGTAATGTCGTCGAACGCCGCCTCAGGAGGCGAATCGAGGATATCGAGCTCGCACAGCGCACGGATGCGCGCCGGCTCGTTGGCGGGAAAGGCTGCTTTCATCGGTCAGTAAGGCAGATGCGTGCGACGGCCACGGAGTGAACGGACGGAACCCCCTGATGAATGCAGACACTACGCCAAGACGACAGGGCCATCATGAACATGTGCGAACCGCAAGCATTTGCGGTCCATCGAGCGTCGCTCCCTGGCCTGACGCGATTTACGGCGTATCCCGTCCGAACTTTGTCAGCGACTGTGTCCGCCCGCCGCCGGTCCCGGCGACGGACAGGTCGGCCCGACGGACACGGGCGGCGCAGGCGATATTCGGATGTACTTCGATTCATGCACGAATTGCGCTTGCGCTACCATCCGGTCGACACGTAGATCGAACGGAGTCGGAACGGGGAAGAACGGCGGCCACAAGCGCCCTGCAGTGTTGCGATGGATAGTGCTTGCGCTGTTCGTGCTCGCCGTTCTCGACATCCGCCTGTTCATGTTCGTCGACGCGGCACGCACGGAAACGCTGGAGCGTGCGCGCGACACGCTGCATGTGAGCGTCGACGTCGTCGCGCAACGCATGGACCAGCACCTGGCGACCTATGACCGGCTGCTGTCCGGCATTGGCGAGGGCGTGCGGCTTCACGGCGGAATTTCGGCCGCGCCGGATCTGACCCTGCACCGTCTGCTGGTCCGCCGACACGCACTCAACCCGGAACTACAATCGCTCTTCCTGGTGCGCCACGACGGCACCCTGGCGGCGACGTCGCTCAGCTCTCCGCCCCCGGCGCTGGATGTATCGACACGGGACTATTTTCTGGCGCAGTCCGGATCGGGCGCCGACGAGCACCGGCTCTTCATCGGGCCGGCGATCGTCAGCAAACTGACCAACAGATACATCTTCCCGCTGAGCCGGCGGGTCGAGAACGACGGCAACCGCTTTCTCGGCGTGGCCGCAGCGGCCGTCGATCCGGAGCAGCTGACGACCCTGCTGAGCGAGCAGGGTCTGCCCGCTGCATACACGCTGTCCGTGTTCCTGCGCGACGGGCATCGGCTGGCCTGCCTGCCCCGCAGATCCGATTGCCTCGAAGGCACGGCCGGCGACATGCCCTTGTTCCGCACCCTGCTGCCCGCAGCCGCCGACGGCCTGTTCGCGCGCCAGGGCCTGCTCGACGAGCGTCCGGGCCCGGCCGCCTACGCAACATCCGACGCTTATGGCGTCGTCGTCACCGCCACTGCGGACGAAGGCATGCTGCTGCAGTCCTGGCGACGCAACCTTGGCGGTTACGTTGCCATGGCGGTGGCCAGCAACCTCGCGTTCGCGGGGCTGGCCTGGTTCGCCTTCCGCCAGGTGCAGCGCCGCCGGCTGGCTCTGCAACAGCTGGCCGACGCAAACCAGGAACTGGAGAACCGCGTCGCCCGCCGCACCGATCAGCTGCGGCGCAGCGAGGACCGTGCGCGGACCTTCATGAACACCGCGCGCGACGCGGTGGTCGTCGTCGACAGCAACAGCTGCGTCGTCGAGTTCAATCGCGCGGCCGAAGTGCTGTTCGGCTACAGCGTCGACGAGGTCGCCGGGCGGCGGCTCGATATGTTGATGCCGCCATCCGAAGCGGCGACGCATCGACGCCATGTACAGGCAGCCAACGCCTCAGCCGAGGCACGCGCAATGAGCAGGGGGCGCGAGGTGACGGCCCGGCACAAGGACGGCCGAGAGTTTCCGATCGACGTCACCGTCGGCAGTTCGGGCGACGGGGCGCAGAGTTTCCACGTCGGCATCATTCGCGACATCAGCAAGCGCAAGCGCCTCGAACTGGAACTGCAGCGGCAGGCGTCGACCGACGGTCTGACCGGCGTGCTCAACCGCCGCGCCTTCACCGCCGAAAGCGAGCGGCTGATATCGGTCGCGTTGCGCCACGGGCGGCCGCTGAGCCTGATGGTGATCGACGCCGACCACTTCAAGAAGGTGAACGACGTGTTCGGCCATCCGACCGGCGACGCCGTGCTGAAAGCCCTTGCGCTCACGCTCGGGCAGGCGCTGCGCACCAGCGACGTGCTCGGCCGTCTCGGCGGCGAGGAGTTCGGCATCGTGCTGCCGGAAACCGATGCGACCGGCGCGCGCGAGGTCGGCGAGCGACTGCTGCAGGCGGTGCGCGAGCGCCGGATCGAACACGACGGCCACACGCTGAACATCACCGTGAGCATTGGTGCGACCGTGCTCAGCGCCGGCGACGACAGTTTCGAATCGGCCTTCCTGCGCGCCGACCGGGCTCTTTACGAGGCGAAGCACGGAGGACGGGATCGCGTCGTGCTGGCGCTTGGCGAGCAGGCAACGGTGTGAGGCCCGCCGGCCGCAGCCAGGCGCCGCGAGCCGCGCGGCAGAGAATCAGGTAGTCGTCAGGCGCGGAAGCCGGAGGCGGCGCGCAGGGGCGCCGCGGCGGACGGATGGGTTTCCGCCGGCATCGGGTCGGTGGCCCCCATCCGTGCGGCGATCCATTGCGTGGCGGCCTGCGCGGTCAGCGGACGCGACCACAGGTAGCCCTGCCCCTTGTTGCAGTCCAGCGTCGCCAGCAGCGCCGCCTGACCTTCGGTCTCGATGCCTTCGGCGGTCGTGCTCATGCCGAGGCTGCGAGCAACGCGCACGGTGGCTTCTATCAGTACCCGCTTGTGCAGATTGCTCTCGGCGTCGGCGACGAAGGAGCGATCGATCTTGACTGTGTCGATCGGCAGCTGGCCGAGACAGGCCAGCGAGGAATAGCCGGTGCCGAAATCGTCCAGCGCGAGCGCGAGGCCGAGCGCTTTCAGTTCGAGCAGGCGGGCGCGGATGTCGTCGCCCTGCGCCGCCATGCTTTCGGTCAGTTCCAGCTGCAGTGCCTGCGCCGGCAGGCCGCTCGATTCGAGCACGCGCGCGACCTGGTCGGTGATGGCGGCGTCCTGCAGTTGTGCACGCGACAGGTTGACCGACACCATGCCGGGCGCCTGCGCGCCAAAACGGCGCTGCCACGCCGCCAGCTGTCGGCAGGCCGAATCGAGCACGAATTCGCCGACCGCGCCGATCAGGCCGCACTCCTCGGCAATCTCGATGAATTCGACCGGCGACACCAGACCGCGCTGCGGATGCTGCCAGCGGACCAGCGCCTCGAAGCCGGCGACGCGACCGTCGGACAGCTCGACGATGGGCTGGTAGACGACGAACAGTTCGCTCTGTTCGAGCGCCCGCCGCAGTTCCACTTCGAGTGCGCCGCGGCGGGTCGCGATGTCCTTGATCGACGGCGTGAACAGCACGTGGCGTCCGCCGCCGGCGCGCTTCGCCTCCTGCATGGCGAGGCTCGCGTCCTGCAGCACGGCATTCGCTTCGGCCGCGGCATGATTTCCGGCGACGACGCCAATGCTGGCGGAAATATGAACCTCGACGCCGTCGATCAGATAGGGGCGGGACAGCGTGTCGATCAGCCGTTGCGCGATGCTGTGCACGTCCTCGCTGCCACGCAGGCCATCGAGCAGTACGACGAATTCGTCGCCGCCGAGGCGGGCCGTTGTATGCAGCGGCTCTCGCGCAGGGCCGACGGCATCGCGCTGACGCACGGTGCCATTCAGCCGCTCGGCCACCATGCGCAGCAGCCGGTCGCCACCGGCCTGCCCGAGCGTCAGATTGACGCGATTGAAGCGGTCGCAGTTGATAAACAGCACGGCAAAGGTGGGGGCACCGCTGGCGTCAGGGCGCGCCAGCGCCTGCTGTATGCGCTCCAACACGGCGGAGCGGTTGGGCATCAGCGTCAGGCTGTCGGTGCGCGAGGCGTCGCGCATCCGCGACGCCAGACGCTGTTGCTCCAGTTCGACCTCGTGCGTCACGTCATTGACGCAGCCCATGATGGTGTGGGCGTCGAGCCGCAGCAGACTGATGCCGAGCACGCGCCGGCCACCGGCCGTCGACCGCACCGGCATGCGCAGCCCCTCGCACACCAGCGCACCCGGCTCGATGGCGGCGTCGGCCATGGCGCGCAGATCCGGCGCCACCTCGTCCAGCACCTCGAACAGGTTGTCGAGATTGCCCTGCCGCGCCAGCGGCATCAGCAACTGCGCCGAGCGCGGATTCATCATCGTCACCGTGCCGTCGGGCCGGATCTGCAGCAGGCCGATCGGCGCCTGATAGAGGAACTGGATCAGCGCCTCATAGGCGGGCGGCTGCAGATCCTCTGGGTCGCTGTCCGGCTTCATCGCACGGCCGCCGACTGAAGCGCCGGCTGCCAGCGCTCTACCCGGTTGCGGCCGCCGGCCTTGGCCGCATAGAGCGCCTCGTCGGCACGCTGCATCAGGGCATCGAAATCGCTCACGTCCGCATCCATCGTCGCAACGCCGGCGCTGATCGTGTAGCGCACGGCCTGCCCGCCGACCTCCACCGCCTGCGACGCGAGCAGCTGGCACAGGCGCTGGGCGACGATCTCTGCGCCCTCCAGCGTGGTGTCCGGCAGCAGCACGACGAATTCCTCGCCACCGAAGCGCGCCAGCACGTCCATCGCGCGGAAGGTCGCGGTCATGCCGGCGGCGAGATGGCGCAGTACGGCGTCGCCGGCGGCATGTCCGTACTGGTCGTTGATGCGCTTGAAATGGTCGGCGTCTATCATCACCAGCGACAGCGGCCGCGGGAAGCGCGCCCAGCGCTGCATCTCCAGCTCGACCGCCTCGACGAAGGCGCGGCGGTTCAGCAGGCCGGTCAGGTGATCGCAGGACACCGCCTTCAGCAATGCTTCCGCCGCCTCGCGCCGGTCTGACACGTCGCGGATGATGAGGCTGTAGGCATGTTCGTCCGTCAGCGCGTCGTCGCGGTCGTGCAGCGGGGCGATCAGGCAGCTGCCCCAGTAGCGACCGGCATCGGCGCGCACGCACCAGCCCTCGTCCAGGCTCCAGCCGGTGCGGTCGGCCTCGTGCAGCCGGTCGAGCACACGCTGTTCGGAAATCGCGTCTTCAGGGTAGAACATCGACAGGCTGCGACCGATCACCTGGTCCTCGGTGAAGCCGGTGATGCGGGCGATGCTCGGGTTCCAGTCCTGCACGCAGCCATGGTGGTCGAGCGATACCAGGGCGTAGTCGGTCAGGCCGATCGCCAGCGTGTTGATCCAGGCCTGGCTCTGGCGCAGTTCGCGGTCCCGGCGGACCGACTGCGTCACGTCGGAAATGACGGCCATCAGTCGCTCGGCGTCGAGCTTGAGCAGTGTCAGCGCCAGCACCTGGCTCTGTCTGCGGCCGGGCTGGCCGGTCGCGATGGGCACCTGCAGCGCGTCGCACACCGTGCCGTGCACGTCCGGAAAATCCTGCACCCGCTGTCGCAGGTCGGGCACTACGGCTTCCAGCGCGGTGAACAGATTGGCCAGCTGGCCGTCCGGGGAGAGCGGCATCAGCAGCTGTGCGCACAGCGGATTGATCATCGTGATCTCGCCATCCGCCAGCGTCTGTACAAGGCCTATCGGCGCCATGTACATGAACTGCAGCAGCGCTTCGTATTCCTCTTCTACCGGTGCGCTCATGCGTGCTCCGGCTCAGGTCTGGCGGTGGACCAGCACATAGCGCAAGTCGCTGCCGGGTCGGGCGAGCAATCTGAGCTTCACCTTGACCGGGCGCATGCGCAGGGTCAGCACGTAGTCGATGGTGTCGTCGAGCACACTGCCGTCCTGCTGCGCGTCCTCGAAGCGCTGGGCAACCATGAAGTTGTTCATGCACGGCGCCACCACGGTGAACAGCGCGTGCCCGATCACCCGATCGGGCGACAGGCCGGCGGCGGCCGATTCGAAGCGGTTGTAACGTCTGACCTGGGTTGCGTCGTCCATGCCGATGACGCCGAAGTCGAGGCTGTCGAGCTCGGCATCGCTGGCGCGGTCGAGATAGTCAAACAGTGCTGCATTGGAGAACGAGAGGGTCTGTTCCGTATTCATGGTGCTCCCTGGGTCGGTATCAACGGACACCTTGAGGTGCGCCGGATGGCAATGCGGAGGCAGCGGACACTCCGGACAACGGATCAGTTATCGGGAGTGCACCCGCGAACTTGAGGAGGCAACGAGGGCGCGATCGGCCAATCGACCAGCTTGCCGCGGGCGTCTACCGGCAACTGGTCACCGAACGACCAGGCGCGTGGACATTCGGGTGCCGACAGGCGTTCCCTCACCCACGCTTCAAGTGCGGGCAGCAGCGCCGCCGGGGTGGCGCCTGCGTGCGGCACGACGAAGGCCTTCAGGCGTTCGCCCTCGGTCGGCGACATGCGGCGTACCGCGCACGCCTCGACGAGCGGGTGTTCGAGCAGCACGTCGCGCACCCGCGCCGGAAACACGTTGATGCCCGCCACCTGCACCGCTTCGTCGCGTCGCCCGGCCAGGCGGAAGCGCCCGTCGGGCAGCCACTCGATCACGTCCTGCAGCACAGCTCGAAGCTCGCCACCGTCCGCCGTCGAGCGCACCAGTGCCGCGTCGTCGGCCACCGCGCGGCGCCAGTGCGGCATCAGCGCGTAGGGCGCGCCAGCGGCGTCGCGCCAGCCGATGCCGGCCGTCTCCGAACTGCCATAGATCTGCAGCAGACGCGCCAGCCCCTGCGCGCACAGCGCATCGGCCAGCGCATCCGGGCAGGGCGCGGTAGAGCTGCTACCGATGATGTCGGCAGGCAGCTGCGGACCGAAGCGGGCGAGCAGCGACCAGTGCGCCGGATGGCTCACCAGCAGATCGCCCGGCTGCAGCCGGGCGGCCAGCGCCTGCGGCGGCAGCGGCCGCACATCGACGACATCGTGCGTGCCCAGCCGGGGCGGCAGCAGGACGCCGAAGATGAAGCCATAGATGTGATGGACCGGCACCGCGACCAGCACCCGCCGGCGCGGCCCGATGTGGGCGGCCAGCGCATCGGCCTCCTCCTCCAGCATTGCCAGCGCGTGTGCGCACGCCTTCGGCATGCCGGTGCTGCCGGACGTGCGGAAGGTCAGGCGGCGGCCATCCTGCGCGAGGCCTTCGCGGGCCAGCGCGCAGTACTGACCGAAAGTACTCGCCGCCGGCAGCGCATCGATCACCGTGCTGTCGTGCAGCTGCAGCAGTTCGGCGATGGCGGCGGCCAGCGTATAGCGCTCCAGCGAATCGAGCCCGAAACCGCTGTCGTCGAACGCCATCGACGCCGACCACGGCTGCGGCGGCAGCGGTGAGCCGCCGGGCCGCAGCCGTCGCACCTCGTCGGCGATCAGGTCGGCGAGCACGCGTTCCAGCGCCGGGCCGTCGGCGTGCCAAGGGGCGCTCATCCGTCCGACTCCAGCACGTCTGCTGCGCTGCCTGTGCGCAGCACGCCCACCAGCCGGGTCAGTTCATGGTCCAGCGCGCGGTCCTCGACCACCAGCGGAATGCAGGACTCGAGCCACGACTGGGTGTGCGCCAGCACCGGCGGCAGCGCACCGGCGTCGATGCGGCCGCGCAGCGCGACCGCCTGCCGGGCCGACACCAGCATCGCCGCCAGCACCTGTTCGCCCAGTTCGAGCACGCGCAGGCAGTCGCGCGCGGCGATCGTGCCCATGCTCACCTTGTCCTGGTTGTGGCATTCGGTCGAGCGCGAGAACACCGACGCCGGCAGGGTGGTCTTCAGCGCCTCGGCGGTCCACGCCGACACGGCGATCTGCAGCGCCTTCAGGCCGTGGTTCAGTGCGCCACGTTCGCCGGTGGCGGCGGTCAGGTTGTCGGGCAGGCCGTGGCTGAAGCGGCTGTCCACCAGCAGCGCGAGCTGGCGGTCCAGCAGGTCGAGCACATTGGCGACCGCGGCCTTCAGGCTGTCCATCGCGAACGCGACGTGACCGCCGTAGAAATGTCCGCCATGCAGCACGCGCCCGCTGTCCGGGTCGATCAGCGGATTGTCGTTGGCGCTGTTCAGTTCGTTCTCGATCAGCGTCCGCGTGAAGGGCAGCGCGTCTTCGAGCACGCCGATCACGTGCGGCGCGCAGCGCAGCGAGTAGCGGTCCTGCAGCCGTGCCGGATTGCGTGCCGTGCCGGCGTCGCAGGCGAGGTCGCGACGCAGCCGGCGGGCCACCGCCTGCGGTCCCGGATGCGGCTTGGCGGCGAACAGCAATGCGTCGAAGTGGTGCGGGTTGCCGGCGGTCGCGAACACGTTCAGCGCGGTCAGGCGGGTGGCGACCCGGCTGCAGCGGCGTGCCCGCTGCCAGGCGAGACAGGCCAGCGCGGTCATGACGGCAGTGCCGTTCATGATGGCGAGTCCCTCCTTCGGCTGCAGCGACAGCGGCTGGATACCGGCTTCGGCCAGCGCCTCGCGCGCCTGCATGCGCCGCCCTCGCCACAGCACGTCGCGCTCGCCGCACAGCGCGGCGGCGACGTAGGACAGCGGCGTCAGATCGCCGCTGGCGCCGACCGACCCTTCGGCTGGAATGCAGGGCAGGATGTCGTGCTCCAGCAGCGCCGCCAGATGCTGCAGCAGTGCGTAGCGCACACCGGACATGCCCTGGCACAGCGAGGCCAGCCGCGCGGCCAGCACCGCGCGCGTCTCGTCGGCCTCCAGCAGGCGTCCCATGCCGACGCCGTGATAGGTGTAGAGGTGGTGAGGCAGCTCCGCCACCTGCGCGGCGGGCACCGCCACTGTGCACGAGTCGCCGTAGCCGGTGGTGACGCCGTAGATCACGCCGTCGTCGGCGAGCAGCTGCAGCACGACGCGGGCGCCGGCGTCGATGCGGGCGCGGAAGGCTGTCTCGGTCGACAGTACGGCGCGACGCCTGCCGTCGGCGATGCCGGCGATCGCCTCGATGTCGAGCGGGCGACCGTCGAAAACGACGTCATCGTGTTCCGGTGCGGCAGCGGTCATGAGATCCCTATCGAAGTGGGCACGGAGGCGAAGCATGGCAGCGGACGGCCGGGCTGCGCAGTGTTGCCCGGGCACCGGGCCGAAGCGAAGACAGCGGCCGGGCGACGTGGTTTCACGCGCGTCGGTGGTTCAGCCAGCGCAGCGCCGTTCGACCTGGCGATGGAACAGCGCACCGGCCGCCACGCTGGCCGCCCACGCGAAGACAAGCGCCGCTGGCGCAGTGTCCGGCGTGGCGCCCCACAGACGGGTGACGACGGCGTTCACCAGCATGGCCACCGGGTAGTGGATCAGGAAGACCGAGAACGAGATCCGGCCGAGGAAGGCGAGCGCCGGAATGTCGGGCCAGCGCGCCAGCAGCCCGCTGCGCAGGCCGCCCCACAGCAGCAGTGCCACGCAGCCGGCGAAAGCCACGCGTTCGCGGTGTTCGAGGGTCAGCGCCAGCAGCACGGCGGCGGCGACCGCCACGCCCCACAGCAGCGAGCGGCCCGGTCTGGACAACCAGCAGGCGGCAGCCCCCAGCGCATAGACACCGAAATAGTAAGGGCCGGCCACGTCCCAACCGGTATTGCGATTGATCACGAACAGCGACGCGGCGGCAACGCCGGCGGTGATCGCGGCGAGCACGACGGCGTGGCGCGTCGGGCCGGTGCGCGAGGCCAGCCAGACCAGCAGCGCCGCCATCGCGTACAGCTGGAAATCGATCGCCACGTACCAGACGCCGGCCGACAGCGCCTCGACGCCGACGATGTCCTGCAGCAGCAGTGCGTGCGCGAGCAGCTGACCGACGGAAGGCGTACCGGGCAGGCTGGGGTCGTCGATCAGGGCGCGGGCAATCGCGGCGCAGACGACGCTGATCAGCACGGCCGCCATGCAGGGCAGTGCCAACCGGCGATAGCGCTTCCACAGCACCGCCGGCAGCGACAGCGGTCGCGGCTGCAGCGCCGGCGCCAGCGCACGGGCCGCGAGGAAGCCACCGATGACGAAGAACACCTGAACCGCCAGCCGCCCGTCGTAGTAGAGCCAGTCGGACAGAGCAGGAAAGCGGCTGCGGAAGGCCTCCGCCAGCGGACCGTAGGCGACCAGGTGATGCAGCACGATGAGCTGCGACGCGACTGCCTTCAGCGTGTCGAATATCGCGAGGCGCGAAGCGACGTCGTGCCGGTCGGCGCGGGAGAGGGCATCGGTGCCGACCGTCGGCGCATGCATTGCGGGGGATTCCAGTGCGAGGCCCCGCATTGTGCATGCCGCTGGCCCGAATTCAAGGCCGGCCGCGTCAGCCCTCGCCGCGCGCCACTTTTGCCTCGTAGGTGGCGAGATCCAGCAGACCTTCCTGCATCGCCTGCCGGCGTTCGTGCTCCGGCAACACGTCCTGCACCATGTCTAGCCGCTTCCACGAGGCAAGCGGCGTCGTACATTCCGCCTTCGGCACGTACTTCGACTGTTCGAGCTTGCGGTAGCGATGGACGTAGCGCGGACAATTCACCCAGATCTTGCTGACCGTTACGCGCACCAGATACTTGGCTTCGTCGTAGTCCGCCAGCAGCGGATCGTCGGCGAGGAATTCGGCGCTGCCCTGCACCCGCACGCGGTGCGGGTTCTCGAAATCGATGAACAGCAGGCCGACGCGCGACTGGCCGACGATATTGCCCACCGAGTAGAACATGCCGTTGCCGTCGTAGCCCGGGAACACCAGCGTGTGCGCGTCGAGCACCTTGACAAAGCCGGTGGGGCCGCCCTTGTACGACACCGTGGGATTGCCGTCGGGATCGACCGTCGACAGGAAGAACATGTCGCGCGACGTGATGAAGGCGCGCTCGTCGTCCGAAATCTGCTCATGCACCCACCCGGTGTCGAGCATCTCGGCCAGGCCGGTGGTGCCGTAGGCCTGTTGCAGTGCGCGATGGTGGTCTGAATACAGGGAAGACATGGCGGTTCTCCTCGGCTGGATTGCAGCGAGCGAAGCGAACCGGCTCGCCGGCGCATCGACGGGTGCGCGTGAACCAGCATAGGGAGAGCCGTGCGGGCAAGGTGCCCGCCGCGCTGCGGCGCCTCAGTGCGCCTCGTCCCAGTTGCGGCCGACGCCGGCTTCGACCTTGAGCGGCACCGACAGCTGCGCCACGCCTTCCATCAAGGCCGGCACGCGCTCGCGCACCAGTTCCAGTTCGGCTTCGGGCACTTCGAGCACCAGCTCGTCGTGCACCTGCAGGACGAGCCGCGTCTTCAGCCCATCGGCCGTCAGCCAGCCATCCACCGCGATCATCGCCAGCTTGATCAGGTCGGCCGCCGTGCCCTGCATCGGCGCATTGATTGCCGCGCGCTCGGCACCCTGGCGGCGGCCGACCTGCTGGGCGCGGATGTCCGGCAGTTGCAGCCGGCGACCGAACACGGTTTCGACATAGCCCTGCTCGCGCGCCAGCGCACGCGTCTCGTCCATGTAGCGGGCCACCCCCGGGTACTGCGCGAAGTAGCGGTCTATCCAGCTCTGTGCGGCGCTGCGCTCGATGTCCAGATTCTTCGCCAGGCCGTGGGTGCTCATGCCGTAGATCAGGCCGAAGTTGATCACCTTGGCATAGCGGCGCTGTTCGCTGCTCACTTCGTCCGGCGGTACGCCGAACACTTCTGACGCAGTGGCGCGGTGCACGTCCTCGCCGTCGGCGAAAGCCTGCAGCAGGCGTGCGTCCTGCGACAGGTGGGCCATGATGCGCAGTTCGATCTGCGAATAGTCGGCGCTGACCAGCACGTGGCCCGGCGGTGCGATGAAGGCGGAGCGGATGCGCCGGCCCTCTGCCGTGCGCACCGGAATGTTCTGCAGATTGGGATCGACCGAGGACAGCCGGCCGGTCACCGCCACCGCCTGGCCGAAACTGGTGTGCACGCGACCGGTGTCGGCACGCACCATGCGCGGCAGCTTGTCGGTGTAGGTGCCCTTGAGCTTGGCCATGCCGCGGTATTCGAGAATGAGGGCCGGCAGCGGGTAGTCCAGCGCCAGCTGCGACAGCACTTCCTCGTCGGTCGACGGCGTGCCGGACGGCGTCTTCTTGATCACCGGCAGCTTTTCGCGCTCGAACAGGATTTCCGCCAGCTGCTTCGGCGAATTGATGTTGAAGGGCTGCTTGGCGGCGGTGTGCGCACGCTGTTCCAGTTCGAGCATCTTCTGGCCCAGTTCGTTGCTCTGCGCGGCGAGCGACGCGCTGTCGAGCAGCACGCCGGTGCGCTCCATGCGGAACAGGATGTCGGACACCGGCAGTTCGATGTCGCGATATATATATGCAAGCTTGCTGTCTGCCTGGATGCGCGGCGCCAGCACCTCGTGCACGCGCAGCGTCACGTCGGCGTCCTCGGCGGCGTAGGCAGAAGCGCGGTCGATCGCTACCTGTTCGAAGCCGATGCGCGCCGCGCCCTTGCCGGTGACTTCGTCGTAGCTGATCACCTTCAGGCCGAGGTGGCGGGTGACCAGGGTGTCGAGGTTGTGGTTGCGGTCGGCTTCCAGCACATAGCTTTCGAGCAGCGTGTCATCGACCACGCCGGCCAGCCGGATGCCGTGGTTGGCGAACACGTGCCGGTCGTACTTCAGGTTCTGGCCGAGCTTGCCGTGCGTCGCCGATTCGAGCCAGGGCTTGAGCTTCGCCAGCACCTCGTCGCGCGGCAGCTGGGCCGGTGCGTCCGGATAGACGTGGGCCAGCGGCAGGTAGGCGGCTACGCCCGGCGCCAGCGCGAAGCTCATGCCGACCAGCTGCGCCTCCATCGGCTCCAGGCTGGTGGTTTCGGTGTCCAGCGACACCACCTGCGCCGCCATCAGCTTCGCGTGCCAGCGGTCGAAGGCGGCCCAGTCGAGCAGGGTTTCGTAGTCAGCACGGTGGCTGCCCTCGGGCGCGGTCGAGGGCACGGCGTCCTCGGCCGGCGCCGGTGCGTTGACCGTCTTGCGCGGGCCCTTGGCCAGATCGTCGAGCAGGCCCTTGAAACCGTAGCGCTCGTACAGCGGGCGCAGCGCATCGGCGTTCTCGCCGTCGGAGGTGAGCGATTCCAGCGGCTGCGGCAGATCGACATCGCATTTCACGGTCAGCAGCTTGCGCGCCAGCGGCAGGAAATCGAGGTGAGCGCGCAGGTTCTCGCCGACCTTGCCGCCGATGTCGGCCGCATTGGCGACCACCGAATCCAGCGTGCCGCCGTACTGCTGCAGCCACTTCACCGCGGTCTTCGGGCCGCACTTGTCTACGCCGGGCACGTTGTCCACGCTGTCGCCGATCAGCGCGAGGTAGTCGACGATGGCCGACGGCGGCACGCCGAACTTGGCCAGCACGCCGGCTTCGTCCAGCTTTTCCTCGCTCATCGTGTTCACCAGCGTCACGTGCTTGTTCACCAGCTGGGCGAGGTCCTTGTCGCCGGTCGATATGACGCAGTCGATGCCGCGCTCGGTCGCCTGCGCGGCCAGCGTGCCGATCACGTCGTCGGCCTCCACGCCCTCGACCATCAGCAGCGGCCAGCCGAGCGCGCGCACGGCCTCGTGGATCGGCGCGATCTGCGCCGCCAGGTCTTCGGGCATCGGCGGGCGATGGCCCTTGTAGTCCGGATACCAGTCGTCGCGGAAGGTCGGGCCCTTGGCGTCGAACACGACAGCGCGATAGTCCGCCTTGTAGTCGCTTGCCAGCCGCCTTAGCATGTTGATCACACCGCGCAGCGCGCCGGTCGGCTCGCCCTTTGCATTGCGCAGGTCCGGCATCGCGTGGAAGGCGCGGTAAAGATAGGACGATCCATCGACGAGCAGCAGCGTGGGCATGGCGGATTCCGCGTGGGGACATTCGGTCGGCCCGCGATTATCGCCGCACCCGCCCTGATCGGGCACTTTCACCGGATACTTTTCCCATGAGCGCGAAAGACAAACTGCCGGGCATGATCGACCCCGGTGAAGCGGCACGCACCAGCAGCGCACGCGAGGCCTGGCGCATCTTCGGCATCATGGCCGAGTTCGTCGAGGCGACCGAGCGGCTGCAGCAGATCCGGCCGGCGGTCAGCATCTTCGGCAGCGCCCGCACACCGGTCGATCATCCGTACTACGCCCTGACCGAGCGGGTCGCGCGCGAGCTGTCGGACGCCGGTTTCTCGGTCATTTCCGGTGGCGGCCCGGGCATCATGGAAGCGGCCAACAAGGGCGCCTTCCACGGCAAGTCGCCCAGCGTAGGGCTGAACATCCAGTTGCCGATGGAACAGCACGCGAACGTCTATCAGGACATATCGCATTCCTTCGAGCACTTCTTCGCCCGCAAGTACATGTTCGTGCGCTTCGCCGCCGCCTACGTCGTGATGCCCGGCGGTTTCGGCACGGTGGACGAACTGATGGAGGCGCTGACGCTGATCCAGACGCGCAAGAGCCGCAGCATTCCCGTCATCCTGGTGCACGCGCCGTTCTGGGCCGGCCTGATCGACTGGTTCCGCAACACGCTGGTGGCCGAAGGCATGATTTCGCCGGAGGACATGGACCTGGTGCAGATCATCGACGACCCGGCGCAGATCGTGGATGCGATATTCCGGCACTACGAGAACCGCAGCTTCATGCCGCTGCCTGAGGAACACGAGGCGATGTTGAATCTTTGAGAGGCAGGGGCTGGGGACTAGAGGCTAGGGGGCTAGTGAAGATCTCGCGCGGCGACCGCCGCGCCTGTTCGCTAGCCCCTCATCCCTAGCCCCTAGCCTCTCCCCGCTGCCCCCCGCCCTGCCTCTGTTAAACTGCCGGAATTACGAAGGATTTTCGATGCGTCCGCTACTTTTTGCAGCAGTTCTCGCAGCCGCGCTGGGCAGTGTGGCGCCTGCGGTGTATGCCCAGGCCGGCCGTCCGCCCGACCTGCAGCCGATTCCCGAACCGCCGCCGCCGCCCGAGCCGCTGGAAGGCGAAGTGGCCGTCGAGCCGCAGATCACCATCATCCAGCGCGGTGAGGAGACGGTGGAAGAGCACCGAGTGAACGGCAAGCTCTACATGATCAAGGTGACGCCGCGTCACGGCGTGCCCTACTACCTGATGGACGAGAACGGCTCCGGCGCGATGACGCGCTACGACGATCTCGATTCGGGCCTGCGCGTGCCGAAGTGGGTGATCTTCTCGTTCGACTGACCCGCGCGCGCCGCCGGCGCGTGCCCAACCATCCGTTCTGACTCGTGTCCGTCTTCACCACCGTCACCGCAGATGAGCTGCGCGACTGGCTGAAGAATTACTCCATCGGCCATCTGGTGTCGCTGGAGGGAATTCCGGCCGGCATCGAAAACACCAACTACTTCGTCGACACCTCGCACGGTCGTTACGTGCTGACGGTGTTCGAGAAGCTGACGCGCACCGAACTGCCGTTCTACGTGCACCTTATGGCGCATCTGGCGCGTCACGGCATTCCCTGTCCGGCGCCGATCGCCGACCGCGACAACGAATACCTCGGCACGATCCACGGCAAGCCGGCCATGCTGGCCACCCGCCTCGCCGGCCGCTCGCAGATGGAACCGGGCGCAGCGCACTGCGCCGCCATCGGCGGCATGCTGGCCACCATGCACGTGGCCGGCCAGAGCTACGGCCGCCGCTTCGACAACCCGCGCGGCTACGGCTGGTGGCTCGAAACAGCGCCGAAGCTGCTCGGCTTCCTGCCGGACGACGAGCGCACGCTGCTCGAAACCGAAATCGCCTTCCAGCGCGAAGCGCGCGAACAGGGCCTGTGCCGCGACCTGCCCTTCGGCGTCGTGCACGCCGACCTGTTCCGCGACAACTGCCTGATGGATGGCGAACGCATCGGCGGCATCATCGATTTCTATTTCGCCGGCGACGACTACCTGCTGTTCGACCTCGCGGTGACGCTGAACGACTGGTGTTCCGACGCCTCCGGCGAACTGATGGCTGACCGGGCCGACGCGCTGATCAAGGCCTACCACGCCGAACGGCCGCTGTCCGACGCCGAGCATCGCGCCTGGCCGGCGATGCTGCGCGGCGCGGCGCTGCGCTTCTGGATGTCGCGGCTTTACGACTTCCACATGCCGCGCGGCGGCGAGATGGTGCACACGCACGATCCGGCCCGTTTCCGCGACGTGCTGCGCGCGCGCATCCGCGCCGGTGACGCGCTGCCATGGCGGTGAGCCTGCAGGCGCGCACGCTGCCCGCGCTCGCCGGCTGGTCGTGGATCAGCGGCGGCTTCGCGCTGTTCCGCCGCAATCCGCCGCTGATGACGGCGCTCACCATGACCTATCTGCTGGTCATGGTGTTCCTCAACATCGTGCCGCTGCTCGGTCCGGTGCTGGTGGCGGTGTGCCTGCCGGTGATGTCGGTCATCGTGTTCAACGGTGCGCGCATCCTCGACGAGAAGCGCGACATCGACGCCGCCGGCCTGAAACAGGGACTGATGGCGAACGCGCGCACGCTGGTGCAGCTGGGCTTCGTGCACCTTGGCGGATCGCTGGTGGTGGTGCTGATCCACACGCTCATCTTCCAGATGCCGGAAGGCGCCGCGGTCGACGCCGACGAAGAGCTGTTCATGCGCACGCTGATGCAGCTGCTGCCGCTGGTGCTGCCGCTCATCCTGATCATGTGGTTCCCGCCCTACCTGATCGCGACCCAGAACATGCCGCTCGGCAAGTCGCTGTTCTTCGGCGCGGTGGCCGTGCTGCGCAACGCCGGCGCCTTCATCGTCTATTTCGCCGGCGTGGCCTTGCTCGGCGTCGGTCTGCCGATGCTGGTGGTGCAGGTGCTCGGCGGCGACGGCAGTCTGGCCAGTGCGCTGCGTTTCCTGCTGCGCATCGCGCTGCTGTTCGTGCTGGTGCCGACGCTGGCGGCCAGCCTGTACGTGAGCTTCCGCCAGGTGTTCGCGCCGGGCGAGGAGCCGGCGCCCGAGCCCGCCGATGAATGAAGCGCTGCCGCTCGGCGTGTTCGGCGGCACCTTCGACCCGGTGCATGTCGGCCACCTGAGACTGGCGGAAGAGGCGCGCGAAGCACTGCAGCTCGGGCGCGTGCGCTGGATCCCGGCGGGCCAGCCCTGGCACCGCGCGGCGCCGCAGACTTCGCCGGCGCACCGGCTGGCCATGGTCGAGGCGGCCGTGGCGTCGAACGAGGCGTTCGAGGTCGACGGCCGCGAGGTCGCGTCCGGCCGGCCGAGCTACACGGTCGATACGCTGACCGCGCTGCGCGCCGAACTGGGCGACGCGCTGCCGCTGGTGCTGATACTGGGCACCGACGCATTCAGCCTGCTGCACACCTGGCACCGCTGGCGCGAGCTGTTCGCGCTGGCCCACATCGGCCTGGCGACCCGGGCCGGCCAGGCCGCCGACGCCGCGGCGCTGGACCCAGCGCTGGCAGCCGAACTGGCGGCACGCGGCGGACGTGATGCGCAGGCCTTGCGCGAGCGCCCGTCCGGCGCCATCGTACGTTTCGACATGACGCCGCTGGCGGTGTCGGCCACCGACATCCGGGCACGGCTGGCGCGCGGCGAGCGCTGCCGCTACCTGCTGCCCGACGAAGTATTCGAATACATCCGCCTTAACCGGCTCTACTGAAGGCTTTACATGGATATCAATGCACTGCAGGCGCTGGTCATCGACGCGCTGGAAGACATCAAGGCGAAGGACATCGAAGTGATCGACACCTCGAAGTTCAACGCGCTGTTCGACCGCCTGGTCATCGCCAGCGGCGACTCCAACCGGCAGACGCGCGCACTGGCGCGCAACGTCCAGGAGAAGGTGAAGGAAGCCGGCGGCACGGTGATCAGCGTCGAGGGCGAGGACACCGGCGAGTGGGTGCTGGTCGACCTCGGCGACCTGGTCGTGCACGTGATGCAGCCAGCGGTACGCGCCTATTACAACCTCGAAGAGCTGTGGTCCGGCTCGGCCAAGCCGTCGACCGACAAGTCGGCCGCGGCCCGCGCACGCGGAACGGCGGCGCGTTGAAACTGCTGGTGATCTGCGTCGGGCACCGTATGCCCGACTGGGTCGATGCTGGCGTGCAGGAATTCGCCCGCCGCATGCCGCGCGACTCGGCCATGCAGATCGTCGAAGTGAAAGCCGAACCGCGCACCCAGGGCAAGCCGGTCGAGGTGCTGATCGAAGCCGAACGGGCGCGCATCGAACAGGCCATCCCGCCGCGCGCCCGCATCGTGGCGCTCGACGAGCGTGGCGACGACCTGACGACCGTCGCGCTGACCGCGCGGCTGCGTCGCTGGCGCGCCGACGGTGACGACGTCGCGCTCCTCATCGGCGGGCCGGACGGCCTGTCGCCGGCGCTGAAGTCGCGCGCGCACGAGCTGATCCGCCTGTCGAGCCTGACGCTGCCGCACGCGCTGGCCCGCCTGCTTCTGGCCGAAGCGTTGTATCGTGCGGTGAGCCTTGAAGCCAATCACCCCTATCACCGAGAATGAGCCTTTCGAACACCGTTCCGCCCGTCCTCTATCTCGCCTCGCGCAGCCCGCGCCGGCGTGAACTGCTCACCCAGATCGGCCTGAGTTTCCTGATGCTGCCCTTCCGCGGACTGCCGCGCGAGGACATCGACGTATCTGAAGACGTGCGCGACGGCGAGGACGCCGAAACCTATGTCGTGCGCGTCGCACGCGCCAAGGCGCTGGGCGGCGAACAGCGCCTGGCCTGGCGGCGCATGTCGGCCGGGCTGGTGCTGTCGGCCGACACCACGGTCGAGATCGACGGCGACATCCTCGGCAAGCCGGCCGACGCCGCCGACGCCACCGCGATGCTCACCCGCCTGTCCGGCAGCACGCACCGCGTGCTCACCGCGGTCGCCGTCAGCGACGGCCGGCGGCTGGAGCACGCGCTGTCCATTTCCACCGTGCGCTTCGCGAAACTCGAGCCGCGCGACATCGAACGCTACGTGCTCAGCGGCGAACCGATGGACAAGGCCGGTGCCTACGGCATACAGGGCCGCGCCGGTGCCTTCGTCGAACACGTCGAAGGTTCCTACACCGGCATCGTCGGCCTGCCGCTGAACGAAACCTGGCAGCTGCTGCGCCGCTTCGGCATGGACATCTGATCCGACTTCCCACTTTCCGGTCCGCACCATGAACGACCAGTTCCTCATCAACTTCACGCCGCAGGAAACGCGCGTCGCCCTGCTGCAGCAGGGCGCGGTGCAGGAACTGCACATCGAGCGCAGCAGCGCGCGCGGCATCGTCGGCAACATCTATCTGGGCCGCGTCGTGCGCGTGCTGCCCGGCATGCAGTCGGCCTTCATCGACGTCGGCCTCGAACGCACCGCCTTCCTGCACGTCGCCGACATCTGGGAAGCGCGCCAGAACGGCGAGCCGCCGAAGCCGATCGAACGCATCCTGACCGAAGGGCAGAGCGTGCTGGTGCAGGCGCTGAAGGACCCGATAGGCACCAAGGGCGCGCGCATGTCGACGCAGATCAGCATCGCCGGCCGGCTGCTGGTACATCTGCCGCAGGACCGTCACGTCGGCATTTCGCAGCGCATCGAATCGACCGAGGAGCGCGAGGCGCTGCGCGCGCGCATCCACGCGCTGCTGCCGCTGGAGGACCCGGGCGGCTACATCGTGCGCACCATGGCCGAATCGGCCAGCGACGAGGAGCTGGCGGCCGACATCGCCTACCTGCGCAAGACCTGGCAGGAAATACGGAATCGCGCGAAGACCGCCAAGCCGCCCACGCTGGTGTTCGAGGATCTGACGCTGGCGCAGCGCGTGCTGCGCGACCTCGCCTGCGCCGACACGCAGAGCATCCAGGTCGACTCGCGCGAGAACTACGTGAAGCTGCGCAGCTTCGCCGAGGAATACATGCCGCAGCTGACCAAGCTGCTGGAGCACTACACCGGCGAGCGCCCGCTGTTCGAGCTGCACAGCGTCGAGGAGGAAATCGAAAAGGCGCTGGCGCGCCGCGTCGACCTGAAGTCCGGCGGCTACCTGATCTTCGACCAGACCGAGGCGATGACGACGATAGACGTGAACACCGGCGGCTTCGTCGGCTCACGCAATTTCGACGAAACCATCTTCAAGACCAATCTCGAAGCGGCGCACCAGATCGCCCGCCACCTGCGGCTGCGCAACCTCGGCGGCATCATCCTGATCGATTTCATCGACATGGAAAGCGAGGAACACCGCGCGCAGGTGCTGGCCGAACTGCACAAGGCGCTGGGCCGCGACCATACGAAGATTTCGGTCAGCGGTTTCACCTCGCTCGGCCTGGTCGAAATGACGCGCAAGCGCACCCGCGAATCGCTTGCCCACGTGCTGTGCGAACCCTGCCCGACCTGCGGCGGCCGCGGCGAAGTGAAGACCGCGCAGACCATGAGCTTCGACATCCTGCGCGAACTGCTGCGCGAAGCACGCCAGTTCAGCGCCCGCGAATTCCGCATCCTGGCTCACCCCAAGGTGGTCGACCTCTTCCTCGAAGAAGAGTCGCAGGCGCTCGCCATGCTGTCGGACTTCATCGGCAAGCCGATTTCGCTGCACGCCGAGTCGAGCTATTCGCAGGAGCAGTTCGACATCGTGCTGCTCTGAGCCAGAGGCCCTGGCCGTTGTGTGACAGTACTTGGCTGACGGACAAGGCGTTTTTGTGGTTTGATTGAATGCAAATCGATCACAACAAATTGCAGGCCATCATGACCGGATCCGGACTGAAGGAGCGCATACGCGCGATCAAGCTTGAAGTGATGGCGCTTGCCGTCGCCGCGCAGGACACGCGCACGCCGCGCCGCGCCAAGATCCTGCTGCTCTTCCTGCTCGCCTACGCGGCCAGCCCGATCGACCTGATTCCGGACTTCATCCCGGTGCTCGGCATGCTGGACGAAGTGGTGCTGCTGCCGCTGGGCATCTGGCTGGCGGTGCGCATGATCCCGCCCGACGTGATGGAAGCGGCGCGCGCCCGCGCCCGTGCCGGCAAGCTGCCGGCCAACTGGGCGGCTGGCATCTTCATCCTGCTGCTGTGGGCGGCGTCGATCGCCGCCATCGCCTGGTGGTGGATGAACCGAAGCCCGGCAGCGTGACAGGCTGCGCCTGCCTGCGCTGACACAATTCCTTGCAATCCCGTCAATGACTTACAATCGGGCCGCAATCAGAGCGGCCCCGCAAGAGGCCGCGGCAAAAAACTGACCGGTGCCTGCGATGGGACTCAGACTCAAATTCAACCTCGTGCTGATCGGCGTGTTCGCGATCGGCCTCGCCGCCTGTGCGGCGCTGTCGCACCGGCTGCTGCATGACAATGCACGCGCCGAGGTCGAGCGCAACGCCCGGCTGATGATGGAAACCGCGCTCGCCATCCGCGCCTACACGGTGAGCCAGATCAAGCCCCACCTCGATCCGATGCTGGCCGAGCAGTTCCTGCCACAGACGGTGCCGGCCTACGCGGCGACCGAAACGCTGAACGAGCTGCGCAAGAACCACCCGGAGTACGCCTACAAGGAAGCGACGCTGAACCCGTCCAACCCGCGCGACCGCGCGTCGGACTGGGAAGCCGACCTGGTGGCCAGCTTCCGCAACGCGATGGACGTGAAGGAGCTGACCGGCGAACGCGACACGCCGACCGGTCGCCACATGTATATCGCGCGGCCGATCCAGATCACCAATCCGGCCTGCCTGGCCTGTCACAACACGCCGGCGACCGCGCCGCCGAGCATGGTGAAGGTGTATGGCGAAGCGAACGGCTTCGGCTGGAAGATGAACGAAATCATCGGCGCCCAGGTGGTGTCGGTGCCGATGACGGTGCCGGTGAGCAACGCCGACCGCGCCTTCACCACCTTCATGGCCTCGCTGGTGGGTGTATTCGTGTTCGTCATGGTGGCGCTGAACCTGATGCTGGAATGGCTCATCATCCGCCCGGTCGCGCGCATGTCGGCCGCCGCCGACCGCATCAGCACCGGTGATTTCTCGGTGCCGGAATTCGGCGACGGCGGGCGCGACGAGGTGTCGGTGCTCGGCGCCTCCTTCAACCGCATGCGACGCAGCCTGGAAACGGCGATGCGCATGATCGACAGCTGAGCACGGCGTGACCTCCACTCCTTTCGGCGACGACGACGAGGCGTTCACCGAAGACAGCGTCAATTCCGACGTGCTGGCCGGCAGCGGCTTCCTGCCCACGGCCAACGCCAGCCCCGGTGCGCTGCCGGTCGGCTGGGCACTGAACGAGTACCGCATTGAATCGCTGCTCGGCGGCGGCGGCTTCGGCCTGACCTATCTGGCGCACGACACGCTGCTCGACTGCAAGGTCGCGGTTAAAGAGTTCCTGCCCACCGACATCGCGGTGCGCGGCGACGCGCAGCGCGTGCTGCCGCGGGCCGGCCCGGCGGTCGAGATGTTCGAGCAGGGCCTGCGCCGTTTCCTCGACGAGTCGCGTGCACTCGCCACCTTCCGCCATCCCAACATCGTGCGCGTCAGCCGCTTCTTCGAAGCCAACGGCACCGCCTACATGGTGATGGACTATGTGCAGGGGCGCACGCTGAACCAGTGGGTGCGCGAGCGCAACGACGCGATCGACCGCACGACGCTGCTGGCCATCGTCAAGCCGCTGCTCGACGGCCTGCAGGTGGTGCATGACGGCGGCTTCCTGCACCGCGACATCAAGCCGGCCAACATCTGCATCCGTGACGACGGCACGCCGGTGTTGCTCGACTTCGGTGCGGCGCGCCGCTACCTCGACACCGAGCACACGCTGACCGCCATCGTGACGCCCGGCTTCGCACCGTTCGAGCAATACCACTCGCACGGCAATCAGGGGCCGTGGACCGACATCTACTCGCTGGCCGCCGTCATGTACTGGCTGGTGACCGGACAGCGCCCGGTCGAATCGGCCGCCCGCGTGCACAACGATCCGCTGCGGCCGGCCGCCAAGGCCGCCGATGCGGCCATCTTCGGCGCCTCGCTGCTGCGTGCCATCGACTGGGCGCTCGAACCGCACGAAACCCGGCGCCCGCGCAGCGTGGCCGACTTCCGTCGCGTGTTCATGCCGGTGCCGGCGGCGCGCGGCCCGCTCGCGTCCGGCACGCCGCCGGCGCCCGCGGTACGCGCCAGCGGCGCATCGGAGGAGCGGCGCACCATCGTCTGCAGCGTGCTGTACGCGCAGATAGACCGCAGCGTCGATCTCGACACCGCGCAGCGGCTGGCCTGCAAATCGGAACTGGACGACGCCCTGGCGCGCGCCGCACGCTCGGTCGATGCCGACAGCCGGCTCATCCACGACACCGAGGACGGCGCCGCGCTGTGCCTGCTCGGCCAGCCCGAGGACGCCTGCGTGGTGGCGCAGCGGCTGCGCGCGCTCGATCTCGGCGACGAGGGCGGCGGACTGCGCCAGGGCATCAATCTGGGCCCGGTGCGGGTGACCCGCGCCGGCACCGGCGCGCTCGACGTGCACGGCGACGGCCTCGACGCCGCGCGCACGCTGGCCAGCCTGGCGCGCGCCGGTCAGGTGCTGGTGTCGCGCGCCTATTTCGAAACCGTGTCGGCGCTGGGCAGCGGCGCACCGGTCGGACTGCACGCCACCGGCCAGCGCGCGGAAATCGCCTCGCGCAGTCAGGAGGTGTTCGAACTGGATGCGCGCAGCGGTATCACCCGCCGCGTCGACGATGCCCAGCCCGGCCTGGCGCAGGATGCGCTGACGCCAGTGCTCGAAGCGCTGCTCGCCCGCCACATAGGGCCGATGGCGCGCGTGCTGGTGACGCGCATCGGACCCAAGGTCGCCAGCCCGGCCCTGCTGATCGAGCAGCTGGCGACGCACATTCCGGGCGACGCGCAGCGCGCCGGTTTCCTGATCGAGGCCAAGCGGCACATCGCCGGAACCACCGGTGTGTCATCGACCGTGCGCAGTGCGTCGATCGACACGGTCAGCGCTTCGCGCCGCAGTGCGCCGCTCACCGCCCCGTCGCGCAGCGGTGCTTTCGGCCCGCGACCGCTGGACGACGCGCTGATCGCCGACATCGAGCACCGGCTGGCCCGGCGCATCGGGCCGATGGCGCGCATCCTGGTCGGCCGCGCACTGAAGCGGGTGAGCGACGAACAGGCCCTGCTCGACGAGCTGTCGCGCGACATTCCCGACCCGGTGCAGCGCGCCGCCTTCCTCGCCGGCAAGTGATATGGCAGCCATGAACCGCTGCCCGCACTGCGGGCGGGACACCATCGCGCGCCTGATCAAGCTGACTGCCCGCGCCAAGGCGCCGGCCGTGTGCCCGGAATGCGGCGGGCGCTCATGCACCGGCATCACGCCGCTGTCGCTGTTCGGCTACTTCGCGCTCATCCTGGTCTGCGGCACGCTGCTGCGGCTGGCCGCGCGCACCGGCAACCGCTGGTCGCTGCTGGCCGTGCTGGCGCTGTTCGGTGGCGGCTTCCTCTACATTTCCTACCGCACGCCGCTGGTGAAGCTGGAGCGCTACCCGCTGCAGCGGAACATTGCCATCGCCGTCGTCGTCGCGGTTTTCGCGGCGGGCGGCTGGTGGTGGTTCAGCAGCGGCGTCTGAGTCGCCGGTCGAGCAGTCTGTCAGCAGCGCGCCTGGTCGCAACTTGAGGTCGCGGCCGGCTCGCCGCTCGGGCCGCCCTGCTGCGCCTGCAGCGTGCGCGGCATCCGTTGCCAGTCGGCGGCCATCGCGTCGAGCCGCGCCTTGATCGCTTCGCCGACTGCGATCTGCGGCTCCGACGCCTCCAGCCCCTCCGCCGCCTCCCGCGTGCCGACCGCTGCGCGCGCACGGGCGAAGGCTTCGGTGAAGGACGGCGTGGCACGCAGTGCCTCGTCGAAGAAGGCGCGGCCGAAGAAGGTCCAGTCGGCTTCGTGCGAACAGCCGTGCGAACTGCGGTCGGCACGGGCGGCCGACATGACCAGCGTGTCCGGCCCGGCGAGCGGCGCGATGAAGCCGCCCGAATAACAGGCCGACACCAGGATGACGCGGTGGCGGATGCCGGCCGCGTCGAGCAGGGCGCCCAGGCGTTGCGGCGTCAGCTGTTCCAGTTCCCACGGCCACAGGCTGAGGTCGAAGCGGTGGTCTTCGGCGCCGTGCGAGGTCAGGAACACGAACAGCACGTCCTCGTCGCGGTTCATCCGTTCGCCCAGCGCGCGCAGGCTGGCTTCCATCGCGCTGACGGTGGCCAGCGGCCGGTCGAGCACGGTGGCCGGGTTGTTGGCCAGCACGATGCTGCGACCGCCGGTGTCGAAGCGCTCAGCGAACAGGCGTTCGACCTTGTCCACCTCGCGCAGGAACACGTCTTGTGCGCCGTGGCCGGCGATGGCCAGCAGGAACAGCTCCGGCCGACCTGGTTCGCCCGGCTCGACCCGCGCGATCGCCTCGGTCAGCAGCAAGGGCTGACGATAGATCAGCGCCTCGCTGCGGGCAGCCTGCCAGCGCGCCGTTTCACCGTCGTCATCGGTCTGCGTGGCCACCCACAGCGGCATCTGCGTACCCAGCATCGTGGTCGGCAGCAGGTAGCACAGGCCGACGATGGCGAGCATGCCGAGGCGCCGCGCCGGTCTGGCCTCGAATACCTCTCCCAGCAGCACGGCAGAGGCGATCAGCCCCCAGGCCGCGGGCGCCCACCAGACGAGATCGACCGCGTCGCCCAGTTCCGCCCACACCTCGGCCGGCAGCAGCGCGAGCGCATTCCACAGCAGCGACAGCCATATCCACAGCGCCGCCATGCCGACCACGCCGCGCAGCCAGGCCTCTGGCCGGCCGGCCAGACGGGCCGCCGCCCACACGGCGAGCATGAGCCAGGGCAGGTGGAACAGCTTGCCGGCCAGCGCATCGGCCATGAACTGGCCATCCGGCCCAGCGCGCGCGAAGTCGAAGCCGAAATCGAGCGCCAGCGACAGCAGTTCGAGTGCTATCCAGGCCGCCGCGCCGGCGCGCAGGGCCGGGGCGGCCTTCCACAGCAGCAGGGCGCGCAGACCGGCACCCAGATTGCGGGCGAGGTCGGCCAGAGGCGAGCGGGGTGGCGTCGGTTCCAGTTCCATCGTCGGATGCCGTAAATCGTGCGGAGGTCGGGAACGGATTATCCGTTGCCGCACTCTGTAGCGGGCGCCGATCATGAAACCGGGTGCTTCACCCGGCAAATGAGGGGCGCGACGCTATAATCCAAAGCTTCCGAGGAGCGCTGCAAGGTGCCGCAAGGCCCCCAGGCTCGGACCCCGCCAGACCGCCACGGTCGCGGGCACTTTTGCAACGGCGCTCACCTGAACCCGCCGCCCGGGCAGCAGTCCGGCCGCGGATGGCAGGTGAGAGACCGCCTGCCGCATCAAAAGGAGCCCGTAATGAATGCACCCGCCGAACTGAAGGATTACGTCATTGCCGACCTGTCGCTGGCCGACTGGGGACGCAAGGAAATCGCCATTGCCGAGACCGAAATGCCCGGCCTGATGGCGATCCGCGAGGAATTCGCAACGCAGCAGCCGCTGCGCGGCGCCCGCATCACCGGCAGCCTGCACATGACCATCCAGACCGCCGTGCTGATCCAGACGCTGGAAGCGCTCGGCGCCGAAGTCCGCTGGGCCTCGTGCAACATCTTCTCGACCCAGGACCACGCCGCCGCCGCGATCGCTGCCGCCGGCACGCCGGTGTTCGCGGTCAAGGGCGAGTCGCTGGAAGAGTACTGGGACTACACCCACCGCATCTTCGAATGGCCGGACGGCGGCTACAGCAACATGATCCTGGACGACGGCGGCGACGCAACGCTGCTGCTGCACCTGGGCACCAAGGCCGAAACCGACCCGACCGCACTGCACCACCCGGCGAGCGAAGAAGAGGTGTGCCTGTTCAACGCGATCAAGACCACGCTGGCGCGCGACCCGAACTGGTACTCGAAGCGCATCAAGCACATCAAGGGCGTGACCGAAGAAACGACGACCGGCGTGCACCGCCTTTACCAGATGCACAAGGAAGGCCGCCTCGCCTTCCCCGGCATCAACGTCAATGACTCGGTCACCAAGTCGAAGTTCGACAACCTGTATGGCTGCCGCGAATCGCTGGTCGACGGCATCAAGCGCGCGACCGACGTGATGGTGGCCGGCAAGGTGGCCGTGGTCGCCGGCTACGGCGACGTGGGCAAGGGTTCGGCGCAGGCGCTGCGCGCGCTGTCGGCCCAGGTGTGGGTGACCGAAGTCGACCCGATCTGCGCGCTGCAGGCGGCGATGGAAGGCTACCGCGTGGTCACGATGGACTACGCCTGCGAACACGCCGACATCTTCGTCACCGCCACTGGCAACTATCACGTGATCACGCATGATCACATGGCGAAGATGAAGGACCAGGCCATCGTCTGCAACATCGGCCACTTCGACAACGAGATCGACGTCGCCTCGGTCGAGAAGTACCAGTGGGAAGAGATCAAGCCGCAGGTCGATCACATCATCTTCCCGGACGGCAAGCGCATCATCCTGCTGGCCAAGGGTCGCCTGGTGAACCTCGGCTGCGGCACCGGCCATCCGTCCTACGTGATGTCGTCGAGCTTCGCCAACCAGACCATCGCGCAGATCGAACTGTTCACCGAAACCGAGAAGTACCCGGTCGGCGTCTACACGCTGCCCAAGCACCTCGACGAGAAGGTGGCACGCCTGCAGCTGAAGAAGCTGAATGCGCAGCTGACCGAGCTGACCGACGCGCAGGCCCGCTACATCGGCGTGCAGAAGGAAGGCCCGTACAAGCCGGACCACTACCGCTACTGAGTATTCGGTTCGCGGTTGGCGCGGCCCGCAGGGCGCGCCAATGAAAAAGGCCATCCCGCGGGATGGCCTTTTTTGCGCCCGCGCGCTTCAGCGCGACTGCTTGATCAGCCGGCTATTGGCCGCCTGCACCGGCCGCGCATTGTTGCGGTAGAGGTGGCCGAAGATGCCGATCTGTTCCGGCGACAGCTGCAACGGCTCCTTCATCACCAGCCAGGTCACGCCTTCCGAACAGGGCGGCGTCGTCAGCGAACCCATATAGGTGTAGTAGTCGCGCTTCTCCGGCAGCAGTTTCGCCAGATCGATGCTCACCTCCGGGCGCGACTCGACGTTCTTCTGCAGCGGCAGATAGGCCCACAGCGTGTTGAACAGCGGATGTTCGGTGCCGCGGTCAAGCAGCACGGCCACGACAGCCAGATTGCCGTCCAGATCCTTGTGCACCAGGTGGGCGACCATGTCGTAGGTCTTGCCATTCACGCGCTCTTCGGCCGGCTTGTGGAAGTGGAACTGCACCAGTTCGTAGCGCTTGCCGACCAGCGTGATCGTGCTGCCCTCGCCGACGTTCACCTGCACCGTGTGACCGTTGTCGACGACGGTGAAGTAGGTGGTGCGGTAGTCGAACTGTATCGGCGGCAGGTCGACCTTGATGCCGTCGCGGATGTCGATCGGCGATTGCGTCTGGCCGGTCGCGCATTTCGTCCACTCCGGCTTCAGCCTGCCCCAGTTCTGCGGACCGAATTCGCCCTCGTAGCTCCAGTGGATGTCGCCGTGCGCATGCGCGACGGGCGCCGCCTCGAGCGCCGGTTTCTTCGGCGCAGCGTGGGCGGCCGGCGCGACGGCGGCCTGCATGACCGGGCGCGGCCGCGGCTTCGGCGCCGGTGGCGGCAGCGGGATTTCGCTGCGCATCGCCGGCGGCTTGGTCACCGCAGGGGCAGCGTCGTGGGAGTCCGGCTTCTTCGCGCCGGCATCGGCCACCTTGGCCGGCTCGGCCTTGCCGGCCTCAGCCTTCGCTGCCTCCGGCTTGCCCGCCGAGCCGGCTGGCTTCTTCGCGCTGCTCATTTCCTCGCGCGCCTGCGCCGCGGCTTCGCGCAGATCGGGCTTAATGTTCACCATTTCGGTGCGCTCGACCTTGCCGAGATCGCCTGCATTGGCGGCGGTGCGCGCAGCACGGCCGGCCTGTTCGGCCACCTGACGGAGTTCTTCGGCGGCCGGCGGCTGACACACTTCGCGGAACAGCTTTTCGTCCAGCGTGCCGGGCAGCAGCGAAATTTCGCTGTCCGAGCCGGTGCGCTCCTCGCGCAGGATTTTCTGGTTGGCGTCCAGATAGACGCGCTTGATGGTGGCGAAACGCAAGCTCTGGCAGTCGTAGCGATTCAGGGCCTGCACCATCGCGTAGCCGGTCTTTTCGGCGTCGGCCTCGGTCAGCACCAGCCGGCCCCAGGCCACTTTCTTTCCGCCTTCGGCACGCAGCACGCTGTCGCGGTCGATTTCGATCTTCTTGCCGCGGTCGGTCGAAATCGTGTGCCAGTCGGCCGCCTGCACCGCGCCACAGGCGCAGCCGATCGCTAGCGCGATCAGGGTCGGTCGGAAGATGGAAAGCTGCGTCATGTCCGGTCTCGTTCAGGCTCTGCCCTCGTCGGGCGATGACCGGTCTACGGCAGAGGGGCGCGTTGGCTTGAACGGCACGCCTTGCGCTCGCGTCGCGGGCGGGTTACCGTGCTCATGCACACGTTAGGGGTGCCGGTGACCTGAAGCATGGCAGCCGGCTGAGACACACCCTCAACACCTGATCCGGATCATGCCGGCGTAGGGAAACGGGCGACTTCTCGACATGGAAGCCGGCGTTCCCCGCGCCGACGCAGCAAGCACAGGAGCTTCCATGAACGCCAAAGACACCTTCCTCGCCGACCAGGCACACGTGGACGAAGCGGCGATCGCGCCGCTGCCCCATTCGCGCAAGATCCACATCGAAGGCTCGCGCCCCGACATCCGCGTGCCGATGCGCGAGATCTCCCAGGCCGACACGCCCACCGGCTTCGGCGGCGAGAAGAACCCGCCGGTCTTCGTCTACGACTGTTCCGGCCCCTACACCGACCCGCAGGCCTCGATCGACATCCGCCGCGGCCTGCCCGCGCTACGCGCCCGCTGGATCGAAGAACGCGGCGACACCGAGCAGCTCACCGACCTCTCCTCCGAATTCGGCCGCATCCGCGCCGCCGATGCCGCGCTCGACGAC
Organism: Methyloversatilis discipulorum; assembly: GCF_018780585.1. Lineage (GTDB taxonomy): Bacteria > Pseudomonadota > Gammaproteobacteria > Burkholderiales > Rhodocyclaceae > Methyloversatilis > Methyloversatilis discipulorum_B. The sequence goes on from NZ_JADMJL010000035.1 coordinate 38,922, forward strand.
CTGCGCTTCCCCAACCTGCACCGCCACCCGCGCCGCGCCAAGGCCGGCCGCAACGTCACCCAGATGCACTACGCCCGCCAGGGCATCATCACGCCGGAGATGGAGTTCATCGCCATCCGCGAGAACATGAACCGCGCCGCCTACGTCGAGAGCCTGCGCGCGACCGGTCCGACCGGCGAGAAGATGGCCAAGCTGCTCACCCGCCAGCACCCGGGCCAGAGCTTCGGCGCGTCGATCCCGGCCGAGATCACGCCCGAGTTCGTCCGCGACGAGGTCGCCCGCGGTCGCGCCATCATCCCGAACAACATCAATCACCCGGAGAGCGAGCCGATGATCATCGGCCGCAACTTCCTGGTGAAGATCAACGCCAACATCGGCAACTCCGCACTCGGCTCCTCGATCAACGAGGAAGTCGACAAGATGACCTGGGCCATCCGCTGGGGTGGGGACACGGTGATGGATCTGTCGACCGGCAAGAACATCCACGAGACGCGCGAGTGGATCATCCGCAACTCGCCGGTGCCCATCGGCACCGTGCCCATCTACCAGGCGCTGGAAAAGGTCGACGGCAAGGCCGAGGAACTGACCTGGGAAATCTTCAAGGACACGCTGATCGAGCAGGCCGAACAGGGGGTGGATTACTTCACCATCCACGCAGGCGTGCTGCTGCGCTACGTGCCGATGACCGCCAACCGGATGACCGGCATCGTCAGCCGTGGCGGCTCCATCATGGCCAAGTGGTGTCTGGCTCACCACAAGGAGAGCTTCCTCTACACCCACTTCGAAGAGATCTGCGAAATCATGAAGGCCTACGACGTGGCCTTCTCGCTGGGCGACGGCCTGCGTCCGGGTTCGATCTACGACGCGAACGACGACGCGCAGCTGGGTGAGCTCAAGACGCTGGGCGAACTCACCGACATCGCCTGGAAGCACGACGTGCAGGTGATGATCGAAGGTCCGGGTCACGTGCCGATGCATCTCATCAAGGAGAACATGGACCTGCAGCTGGAGTACTGCAAGGAAGCGCCCTTCTACACGCTGGGCCCGCTGACCACCGACATCGCCCCCGGTTACGACCACATCACGAGCGGCATCGGTGCGGCGCAAATCGGCTGGTACGGCACGGCCATGCTCTGCTACGTGACGCCGAAGGAGCACCTGGGGCTGCCGGACAAGGACGATGTGAAGGAAGGCATCATCACCTACAAGCTGGCCGCCCACGCCGCCGACCTCGCCAAGGGTCACCCGGGCGCGCAGATCCGCGACAACGCGCTGTCGAAGGCGCGTTACGAGTTCCGCTGGGACGACCAGTTCAATCTGGGTCTGGATCCGGACAAGGCGAAGAGCTTCCACGACGAGACGCTGCCGAAGGAGTCGGCCAAGGTGGCGCACTTCTGCTCGATGTGCGGCCCGCACTTCTGTTCGATGAAGATCACGCAGGACGTGCGCGACTTCGCCGCCAAGCAGGGTCTCAACGAGGACGAAGCCCTGCAGAAGGGCATGGAAGTGAAGGCGGTCGAGTTCGTGAAGTCAGGCGCGGAGATCTACCAGAAGGTGTGAGGCGGAGAGCCGCCTCTCTGTGGGAGCGAGCTTGCTCGCGATGCTGCGGTGATCGAAGGCACCGACTCCGCTTCGGGCTGCTATCGCGAGCAAGCTCGCTCCCACAGAATCAGGCGCCGGCAACGGATAGGGCACGATCCTTGTGCGAGCGGCCTTGGCCGCGGCAAGCCGCAGGCCTCGGTCCAAACCAGCGTCGCGAGCACAGCTGGCTCCTGCGGCGCCTCGTGACAAGCGCGGCAATCTCGCCGTAGAACGCGACTGATCGAGCCTTCGCAACCACGAGCTTCGTCGCACATCGCGCACGTCCACGTCGGTACGGCTCGCGCGGTTACCATAGCGCCCTGCGGCCCGACGTGCGGGTCAACTTTCTGTGGGGCAGTCTGATGCGGATCACTTTCATCGGCGGCGGCAATATGGCCAGCGCGCTGATCGGCGGCATGTTGAAGCGCGGCGCCATCGCCGCCGACATCGCCGTGGTCGAACTCCAGGCCGACGGCCGCGACCGGCTGGCGCGCGAATTCGGTGTACGTGCGGTCGAGGCGCTGGACGCCAGTGCGGCCGGTTGCGATCTGCTGGTGCTGGCGGTCAAGCCGCAGCAGATGCGCGAAGTGTGCGCCAGCATTGCGCCCTTGATCGACGGGCAGACGGTACTGAGCATCGCCGCCGGCCTGCGCGCGAGCGACATCGGTCGTTGGCTCGGTGGCCGCGCGCGCATGGTGCGTGCTATGCCAAACACGCCGGCGCTGATCGGGCGCGGCGTGACCGGCCTGTACGCCGATGCGTCGGTCGGTGCCGCCGAGCGCGCCCGCGCCGAGGAACTGCTGTCGGCGGTCGGCCGCACGGTGTGGGTGGACGACGAGAAGCTGATCGACGCGGTCACCGCGGTGTCCGGCAGCGGCCCGGCCTACGTGTTCTATTTCATCGAGGCGATGGTGCGCGGTGGCGAGGCGCTGGGGCTCACCGCCGATCAGGCGCGCGAACTGGCGATCGCCACCTTCACCGGCGCGTCGGCGCTGGCGGCACAGAGCCCCGAATCGCCGGCCACGCTGCGCGAGCGGGTCACGTCGAAGGGCGGCACCACCGAAGCGGCACTGAAGTCGATGAATGCCGACGCGGTTGGCGACGCCATCGTGCGTGCGCTGGCCGCCGCCGCCGCGCGCGGCGCGGAACTGGGCGACCAGCTCGGCGCCGCCTGAACCGGCGCCCGGCCACCACTGTCTTCACGCGATACGACAACGACACGAACCCATGCTGACCGACCTGACCCTGCTCGTCCTCAACGCCGTCGCCAGTTTCATCACCACGCTGCTGCTGGCCCGCTTCTATATGCAATGGGCGCGCGTGAGCTTCCGCAACCAGATCGGTGCCTTCGTGATACAGACCACCGACTGGGCGGTACTGCCGGCTCGGCGCGTGATACCGGCCATGTTCGGACTGGACATGGCGACGCTGGTGGTCGCCTGGCTGATCCAGGTGGCGCTGATCCTGGTGGGTGCGCTGCTGCATGGCAGCATCGGTGCCGACGGTCTGGTAACGCTCGCGCTGCTGCGCGGCGTGATCGAGATCGCGCGGCTGTCGGTGTGGTTCCTGATCATCGTGCTCATCATTTCCGCGGTGATGAGCTGGATGTCACCGGGCAATCCGATCGGCAGCATGATGAATGCGCTGACCCGTCCCTTCCTGCAGCCTATACAGCGCGTGATGCCGCCGATCGCCAACGTCGACCTGTCGCCGCTGGTGCTCATCCTCATCCTGCAGATCGTGCTCTACCTGATCGACGCGCTGTCGCGGCAGCTGTTCGGCCTGCTGGTCTGACGCCGCCGCCTGCCGCTCAGACGCTCAGATCGACCTGGCTGACGGTACCTGTGCTGCCGTCCTCGCGCAGGTAAATGCCGGTCGCGCGCATTTCGCCCAGTGTTTCGTTGGCGGCGTTGCGCAGGCTGAACGGCGTGTCGACGCGGCCGAGGTAGAAGGCGCCGGCGTTGGCCTGTTTCATCGTCTGCAGCGTGCCGGCGCCTTCTGCGTCCGGGCGCCACAGCCGCAGCTGCGCGAAACCGCTGTCGGCTTCATCGACCCAGCCGTTGCCGTCCTCGTCCAGCGCGGCCAGTTCCTCGAAGCCGTTGCCGGTGGTCGGTCCGAACAGTTCGCGGCCGTCGTCGATGCGGCCGTTGCCATTGCGGTCGAACGCAAGCATGCCGCGTCCGCCGGCCAGCGGCACCTGTTCCTTGCGGCCATCGGCATCGAGATCGAAGGCGAAGCGGACGTCGGACAGCGCCGCCGCCGGACCGGCGAAGTCCAGCATCAGGGGGTCTTTCAGCACCGCGTCGCCGGCACGGAAGGATTCGCTGACGCTCATGCTGAAGCTGCGCGACATCTCGCTTTCGAGCTTGAAGGCGATCTCCCGCCCGTCGGCGGTACGCACCGTGCCTTCGGCGGCGAAGCGCGTGGTTTCCGATTCGCTGTATTCGGCGCGGTAGTCGTACTCGATGCCCCAGCCGGCACGCTGCGGCGCCTGGGGCTGCGCCTGCGCGGCGGAGCCGGACGACGCGGGCGGCGCCTCGGTCGGCATGTCCACGCTGCGCAGCCAGCGCACGGGCTGACCGGTGATCTTCTCTATCATCATGATGAGCAGCGACAGCCGGGGATCGTTGCGCACGGCCTCCTCGATCCCGTCCGGCGCCTCGACGGGGTCGGCCTGCTGCGCGGCCAGTGCCGCTGGCGACAGGCTGATGCGCGCTTCGCTGCGCGACGGGGGTGGACTGTCGGTGGCCGGGCGGCGACGCTCGCCCGTCCACATTTCAAGCCGTTCGGATACCTGCAGACGCCGTGATTCGGCGTGCGAGGACTCAAGCTGTACGGTGCTGGCGGCGACCTTCACGGTTCTGTGCCTCCTGGGTTCTGACCTCGATGAACCCACCCGGAAAGTGAAGCGCGCGCACGTGCCCACGTGCAGTCGGCGACGCATGCAGGCGGGCCTGCATGCGTCCGTACCGACCATCGGGCGGCTTGGCAGCGTCGCACCTGACAGCGAGTCGGGCGGTGTCGCCGCACCCTGCGCGAGGCAGGGCGTCAGCCGCGCGTGCGCTTCACTTTCCGGGCGGATATGCAGGTTTACGACGTGGGAAGCGGTGTTCCACAGGGTTAGACGCCATGCAGGGCGGATTGGCACCCGCTGCCGGGCGACACGCTGCGGAAGCCGCGCATTCAGTGGGTCAGCGCGGGGGCTGCAATGAAGGTGTTGCTGCCGCGGCTGAGGTCCAGCGTGCCGCGGGCGAGGCGACGGCTGTCGACGTCGATGTCGTTGGCGACCCAGGTTTCGCGGTCCTTGGACACCAGATAGATGAGCACCACGTCGCGCGTGGCCGGCGGCGCCTCAGGCCTGTCGTCGTCGAACTCGGCCAGCCGCAGCACGCAGCTCAGGCCGATCACATCGATGCCCGGCTCGGCGATGGTTTCCTGCACGAAACGCACCACCGACGCCTCGTCCAGCATGTCCATGCGGGCCAGCGCGGCGTCGGTGATGCGCCCGTGATCCAGCTGCGCCATCAGCGCAGTCGGTCGCGGCGGGCTGCCGCACGCGAGCATCGCGTCGGCGTGATCTTGGCAGGCGCGCAACACAGCGCGGAAACACGCTTCCTCCGTTGGCAGCATGGTTGTCTCCTCCACATGTGTGGGTCGCGTCCATGTGCGCGCCTGATGTGAAAGCTAGACCTGTGCGGAAAGGAAGTCATGACGCGCTGCCATGGCGGCAGTGCACCAAGTGGCGCGGGTTTGCCGGGTGGTTTGCGGGCGAAAGCTCAGGCCGTGGCGGCTTGCGTGAAGTCGTGCAGTGCGGCGTCGGCCTCTGCCGGCGACACGATGCATGCGTCGACACGGGCGGCCGGCGGGCCGGTCTCGGCCCACGCCACCAGCGCATCGAGTGCCGCCGGACGACCGACGGCATAAGCCTCGACCGAGCCGTCGCGGCGATTGCGCACCCAGCCGGTCAGTCCGAGGCGACGCGCTTCCTCGACCATGGACGCGCGGAAGAACACCCCCTGCACGCGACCGCTGATCGCAAAATGCAGCGCTTCGACCTCGCTCTCGTCCATCGCCACGCGCTTCTTACTTGACGCGCATGCCCGGCTGCGCGCCGGAATCCGGCGACAGGATGAACAGGCCCGGCACCTCGCCCTTGTCGTCGGAGGCGGCCAGCACCATGCCTTCCGACATGCCGAACTTCATCTTGCGCGGCGCCAGATTGGCCACCATCACGGTCAGCCGACCGACCAGCAGCGCCGGGTCGTAGGCCGACTTGATGCCGGCGAACACCTGACGCGGGCGTTCTTCGCCGATGTCCAGTTGCAGGCGCAGCAGCTTGTCCGCGCCCTCGACGTGGTCGGCGGCGACGATTTTCGCGATGCGCAGTTCGACCTTGGAGAAATCGTCGATCGAAATGTGGGCACCGGCATCGGCGGCCGGGGTTTCAACCTTCTTCGGTGCTTCGGTCTTGGCCGGCACGGCGGCAGGGGCTTGAGTGCTCACCAGGGATTCCTTGTTGGCGTCGACCAGCGCGACCACCTGCTTGGGGTCGATGCGGGTCATCAGGTGCTTGTATTCGTTGATGGTGTGGCCGGCCTTGAGGGTCGAGCCGAAATCGTCCCAGCCCAGCGGCGCGATGTTCAGGAAGCGCTCGACCTCGGCGACCAGATGCGGCAACACCGGCTTGAGCAGCACCGACAGCTGGCGGAACAGTTCGAGCGCGGTGCTGCATACCGACTGCAGTTTCTCCTCCTGACCGTCCTGCTTGGCGAGCACCCACGGCGCGTGGTCGTTCACGAACACGTTGGCCTGGTCGGCGCAGGCCATCACCTCGCGCAGCGCGCGGGCGTAGTCGCGCGACTCGTAGGCGTCGCGGATCGACGCCTCGTGCCAGTGGAACGGTACGGTGGGTGCCGACAGCGTGCCGCCGAAGCGCTTGCTGATGAAGCCGGCGCAACGGCTGGCGATATTGATGTACTTGCCGATCAGATCCGAATTCACCCGCGCGACGAAGTCGTCGAGGTTCAGATCGATGTCTTCCATCGAACCGTTCAGCTTGGCGGCGTAGTAGTAGCGCAGCCACTCCGGATTCAGGCCGAGGTCGAGGTAGCTCTGCGCGGTGATGAAGGTGCCGCGGCTCTTGCTCATCTTCTCGCCGTTTACGGTCAGGAAACCGTGCGCGTTGATCTGGGTCGGCGTGCGATAGCCCGAGTGCTCCAGCATGGCCGGCCAGAACAGCGCGTGGAAGTACAGGATGTCCTTGCCGATGAAATGGACCATTTCGGTGCCGGCCGCTTTCGCGGCCGCGGCGTCGAGGAAGTCCGCTTCGCTGATGTCGTGGCCCAACGCCTTCTGCTTCGCGACGTAGTTGCGGAAGCTGCCGAAATAGCCGACCGGGGCGTCCAGCCAGACATAGAAGAACTTGTTGTCGGTGCCCGGGATGCGGAAGCCGAAATAGGGCGCGTCGCGCGAGATGTCCCAGTCGGACAGGCGGTTGTCGCCCGGCTCGCCCAGCCATTCCTTCATCTTGTTGGCCGCTTCCGGCTGCAGCCGGTTCGAGCCCTGGGTGAAGTCGCGCAGGAAGTTCTCGCACTGCGGTGCCGACAGCCGGAAGAAGTAGTGCTCGCTGGCGCGCCGCTCCGGCGCCGCGCCCGACACCACCGAGTAGGCGTTCTTCAGCTCGGTTGGCGCATAGGTGGCTCCGCACACTTCGCAGGAGTCACCGTACTGGTCCTTGGCCGAACACTTCGGGCACTCGCCCTTGATGAAGCGGTCCGGCAGGAACATTTCCTTCACCGGGTCGTAGAACTGCTCGACCGAGCGCTGGGCGATCAGGTCGCCCGCCTTCAGCTTGGCGTAGATGTCTTCGCAGAAGGCGCGGTTCTCGTCGGAATCGGTCTGGTGGTAGTTGTCGAAACTGACCAGGAAGCCGCCCAGTTCGCCGGCACCCTTCCTCCACGCGGCCTGCACGTCGAGGCCGCCGAAGAAGTCGCGGGCGTGTTCGTGCAGCACGCGCTCGACCAGCTGGCGCGGCGTGATGCCTTCCTTCTCGGCGCGCAGCATGATGGGCGTGCCGTGCTGGTCGTCGGCGCCGACGTAATGCACCTCGTGCCCGCGCATGCGCTGGAAGCGCACCCAGATATCGGTCTGGATGTATTCGACCAGATGGCCGAGGTGGATGGCGCCGTTGGCGTAAGGCAGGGCGCTGGTGACGAGCAGGCGGCGGCGGGACATGATGGAGGGCGAAATGACGGCCAGAGCGGGGAAACCCGCAATTCTACTGCCCGCACGCGGCTGCGCCACGGGGCGCGGGTGTATCGGTTATACTTTAGTAAATTAATCGGGTATTCCGCGACAGGCGCGCACGAGGCGCGACGGCGGCTGCCCAGCGTACGGAGTTGTCCATGTCCATCACCGAAGCCCAGGTCCAGAGCGCGCTCAAGGAACTGATAGACCCGAATACCGGCAAGGATTTCGTCAGCACGCGCAGTGCGCGGAACATCCGCATCGACGGCGCCGACGTGTCGGTCGATATCGAACTGGGCTATCCGGCGAAAAGTCAGATGGACCACCTGCGCCGCCTCGCCATCGCCTGTCTGCGCGCGATTCCGGGTGTCGGCAACGTCAGCGTCAGCGTGACGCAGAAGATCGTGTCCCACGCGGTGCAGCGCGGCGTGAAGCTGCTGCCCGGCGTCAAGAACATCATCGCCGTCGCCTCCGGCAAGGGCGGCGTCGGCAAGAGCACCACCGCAGTAAATCTGGCGCTGGCGCTGGCCGCTGAAGGTGCGACCGTCGGCCTGCTCGACGCCGACATCTACGGCCCGTCGCAGCCGCAGATGCTGGGCATCACCGGCCGCCCGGAGTCGCCGGACGGCAAGTCGCTGGCACCGATGACCGCCTACGGCATCCAGGCCATGTCGATCGGCTTCCTGATCGACGTCGAGACGCCGATGGTGTGGCGCGGTCCGATGGTGACCTCGGCGCTGGAACAGCTGCTGACCGAAACCCGCTGGGACGAGGTCGACTACCTGGTGATCGACATGCCGCCGGGCACCGGCGACATCCAGCTGACGCTGGCGCAGAAGGTGCCGGTGACCGGTGCGGTCATCGTCACGACGCCGCAGGACATCGCGCTGCTCGACGCGCGCAAGGGTCTGAAGATGTTCGAGAAGGTGGGCATTCCCATCCTCGGCATCGTCGAGAACATGAGCCTGCACACCTGTTCCAAGTGCGGCCACGAAGAGCACATCTTCGGTGAGGGCGGCGGCGCACGCATGGCGGCCGACTACGATCTGGAGGTGCTCGGTTCGCTGCCGCTGGCGATGCAGATCCGCGAACAGGCCGACTCCGGCAAGCCGACCGTCGTGTCCGACCCGGATGGCCGCGTCGCCGAAATCTACCGCGACATCGCGCGCAAGGTTGCCGTCAAGATCGCCGACAAGGCGAAGGACATGACCGCCAAGTTCCCGAGCATCGTCGTGCAGAACACCTGATCGAGCCGCCCGCCGGGCGGTCGCGTGGGAGAGTCCGGATGAAGCTGCTGAAACTGTGTGTACTTGCATCCTGTAGCGCGCTGCCCGCCTCTCTGCAGGCAGCCGACCCGGTCAAGGGCGGAGAACTGATGACCGAAGCGCAGTGCGAAAGCTGCCACGACGATCGTTATGGCGGCGGCGACGGAACCCAGATCTACCTGCGCAGCGACCGCCGCGTCAATTCACTGGCGCAGCTGGCCACCCAGGTCAGCGTATGCAATTCGCAACTCAATACCGGCTGGTTTCCGGAAGACGAGGCGCACGTCGTCGCCTATCTGAACAAGCGCTTCTACAAGTTCAGGTAGGGTCAGTCAGTTCGCCGGGCGCCGGGCGCCGGCAGTAGCAATAGACGAACTGCTGCACGGCGCCGCCCGGCGTATGGTGCGTTTCGCGGCCGTATTCCAGCAATTCGAAGGGCGCGCCGAATTCGGCGTGCAGCGTGTCGGCGCCGTAGCGCATGACCGGCAGCCCGCTGCAGCGATCCGGCCCGTCTTCTGCGAAGGTGGCGACGATGACGTGACCGCCCGGCCTCACCGACTGCAGAACCCGTTCGACATAGGCGTGTCGCTGCGCCGCATCGGTCAGGAAATGGAAGACCGCGCGGTCGTGCCACAGGTCGTAGCGCTGGCGCGGCAGATCGACCGCGGTAATGTCCGCCTCGACCCAGCTCACCCGTCGCGCTTCGTCGCCGAGCCGCGCCTGCGCCGCATGCAGCGCGGCCGCGGACAGATCGAGTACGGTGAGGTCGTGATAGCCACGCGCCAGCAGATCGTCGACCAGCGTCGATGTGCCGCCGCCGACGTCGATGATCGCCGCATCGCGCGCAAGGCCGGCGCGGGCGATCAGCGCCAGCGAGTGCTCGGCATGCGGCTGGAACCAGCTCACGACATCGGGCGCCTTGTGCGTGTAGATGTTTTCCCAATGCGATTTGGTGACGTCGTTCATCGCGCGGCAGCCTTCAGCCCGGTGGCGATCGCATCGTCCAGGTAGGCGCCGTAGAAATCCGCCTTGCCGGCGCCTATCAACGGCGAAGCGACCTGCTGGCCCCGCGCGTCGAGGAACAGCACGGTGGGTGCAAACTGCACCTTGAGCCGTCTGGCAAAGGCCGCCTGCGTGGTCGATGTGCCGTCGAAATCGGTCAGCGCGCGTGCGCTGTTCAGGTCGATCTCGCGCACCACCAGCCGGCCACGATTGGCCGCGTCGCGCGCCAGCGGCGCCAGGTAGTGGCTGCGCACCTCTTCGCAGTAGTGGCAGCCGGGCAAGGAGAACAGCACGACGAATACCACGCCCGGATTGGCCGCCTCGCGCGCGTCGTTCGCCGCGTGCACCAGCACTGGCAGCGCCGTGCCGGCCGTGCGCGCAGGCTTGGCGGCCAGCGCCGGACAGACGACCAGTGCAGCGGCAGCGATGAGGGCGCGCCAATTCATTTGCCGAGCGCCTCCTGTTCCATGCGCAGGAAGGTTCCATAGGCATTGATGCGGTTGGCGGCATCGAAGGCCGGCATCTTTTCCCAGCGGCTCCAGTCGGTGCGCGCGTAGGCCTCGTCGAAGGGCATGAACTCGGCGACGGCGCGGCCCATCTGCTCGCGCAGGTAGCCGATGTAGTCGCGGGTCATGCCGAGATCGCGTGACGGGTCGGTCGAGGCCGGGCCGTGACCGGTCACCAGCGTGCCCGGTTTCATCGCCAGCAGCTGCTCCATCGTGACCAGCCAGCGCTTGCTGTCGGCGTCGCCGACGAAGGGGATGCGTCCAATGAACAGGATGTCGCCCGAATAGATGACGCGGTCCTCGCGCACGACGATGACCATGTCGTCCGGTGCGTGCGCCGGGCCGAGGTAGACCAGCTCGAAAGTGATGTCGCCCATGCGGAAGCTGGTATCGCCCTCCAGCCACACGTCGGCGCCGACCAGCCGCGTGTTGGCGTCGACCCAGGGGTCGAGGTCGCGCCGACGCTGTTCGAGCCGCGCGCGCCCCTCTTCGCCTTCGATGTATTCGCGCCCTGCGCGGTGTGCCCACACATCGGCGCCGACAGCCTTGAAGGCCTGCAGGCCGTAGAAATGATCGGCGTGGTAGTGGGTGACCAGCACGCGCCTGATCGGCTGATCGGTCACCGTGCGGATCGCGGCGATCAGCGCCTGGCCCAGCGCGGGCGTGCCGAGCGCGTCGATCACCACGACGCCGTCGCCGGTTACGACGAAGCCGGCATTGGAGTTGAACGCCTCGTTGGCGAGGCTGGCCGGGCCCGATTCGCCCTGCACGAACCAGCTGTGGGGGCCGACCTGTACCGGCTTCAGCGGTGCGCGCAAGGCGGGTGCGTCGCCCGCTGCTGCGAACTGCGCGAGGAGGAGTGCGCAGGCGGCAAGCAGCAGGCGACGCAGGAGGGGGCGCATGGTCAGGCCATCCCCGGGTTGCCGGCTACGCCCTGCAGTTCGGGCAGGTTGAGCTTGATCGGCTTCACCGTCTTCACGTCCTTCAGGTAACGCGCCATCAAGTCCCAGATCGGTTCGCCGCCGGCGTTTCTCGCCTCTTCCGACACCGGCGCCCAGCCGGCGACGCGGTAGGTCTTCGCCGCCTCCAGCGGCTTGCCGTTGAGCGTCATGCCGCTGATGCGGCTGCCCATTTTCGCGGTCGGATCGCAGCGGTACTGCAGCCCGCCGACGCGCACCATGTCGCCGCCCTGCTGGTAGTACGGATCGGGGTTGAACAGGTTGTCGCAGACGTCTTCGAGCACGGTCTTGATGAACTCGCCGGTCATCGGCGTCAGCGTCGTGTACGGGTAGGTGATGGCGGTCTGGTCGAGCAGGTTCTCCATCGTGATGGCATCGCCCGGCAGCAGGCTGGTGCCCCAACGGAAACCCGGCGAGAACGCGATCTCGGCGTCCTTCATCTTCATCAGCCCGTCGAGGATGAGCTGGTCGAAGCTGCCGTTGAAGTTGCCGCGGCGATACAGCAGGCCCTCGGTCACCGCCAGCTTCTCGTTCAGCTTCGCCTCGTGCGGCGCGCGCATCTTCGTCACCAGCGCCGTCATGTCGGCGTCGGCCGGAATCAGGTTGGAGAACACCGGCAGCAGGTGGTAGCGGAAGTCGCTCACCATGCCGCCCTTGACGTCGAAATCCAGCACGCCGAGGAACTTGCCGTTGGAGCCGGCGTTGGTCACCAGCGTCTGGCCGCCGCCGTTCTTCACGACGACCGGTGCCGGCACGCCGTCGTGCGTGTGACCGCCCATGATGGCGTCGATGCCGCGCACGCGCGAAGCCATCTTGATGTCGACGTCCATGCCGTTGTGCGACAGCACGACCACCACCTGCGCGCCCTTCGCACGGGCGGCATCGACGTGTTCCTGCATCGACTCGTCGTTGATGCCGAAGCTCCATTCCGGCGTGAAGTAGCGCGGATTGGCGATCGGCGTGTAGGGGAAGGCCTGACCGACGATGGCCACCGGCACGCCATTGATCTGCCTGATCACGAAGGGCGGGAACACCTGGTCGCCGAAGTCGGTGGTCTTCACATTCTGCGCAACGAAGTCGATCTTGCCGGCGAAGTCGCCATCGACGATCTGCTTCACGCGCTCGGCGCCGTAGGTGAATTCCCAGTGGCCGGTCATCACGTCGACGCCGAGCAGCTTGCAGGCATCGACCATGTCCTGCCCCTTCGTCCACAGCGAAAGACCGGATCCCTGCCAGGTGTCGCCGCCGTCGAGCAGCAGCGCGCCGGGCCGGCTGGCCTTCATGCGCTTGACCAGCGTCGCAAGGTGAGCGAAGCCGCCGACCTTGCCGTAGGTCTTCGCCGCCTGCGCGAAGTCGAGGTAGGTGAAGGCGTGTGCCTGCGGCGTGCCCGGCGCGATGCCGAACTGCTTCAGCAATTTCTCGCCGACCAGATGCGGCGCGCGACCGGCCATGTCGCCGATGCCCAGATTCACGTCCGGCTCGCGGAAGTAGATCGGCATCAGTTGCGCATGACAGTCGGTCATATGCAGCAGGCTCACATTGCCGAAGCGCGGCAGTTCGTACATCTGCCCGGCCGCTGCCGCGGCGCGGGCAAAGTCGCTGTGCAAGGTCATTCCGCCGGCGCCGGCCAGCGCCAGCAGCTGCAGGAACTCGCGGCGGTGCATGCTCATCGGTGCATCACTCCGCGTTGACCGGCGACTTCGGGTCGAGCAGCAGGGCCACGATGTGGCGGATCTGCTGCTCGTCGAGGATGGCGTGCGCACCGAAGCGCGGCATGTTGGTACACGCGGTGTAGGCGTTCGGGTTCCAGATCTTGCCCCACACGTACTTCTGCGTCGCCTCGGTGTTGCCGTGCAGCTTGCCGTACTGGTAGAGGCTGGGGCCGATGGTGCCGAAGGAAATTTCCTTCTTCGTGATGCGGTGGCAGTTGTAGCAGTTGCCGCCGTTGGGATCGCCCGCCTTGTCGCTCCAGGTCAGGCCGCGACCGCTCTGCGCGATCTTCTCGCCTTCCTTCCAGTCGCCGAGATAGTTGCCGTCGGACGGCCACTTGATGGCGGCCATCGCACTTTCCTGGATGCGGTCGCGCAGATCGTCGTCGATCGCATGGCCGTGCTTGGAGCAGGCCGCCATCACTTCGTCCTGCTGCAGGCGGTCGGTCTTGACGATGCCCTGTTCGCGGAACGAACGTGCCATCACTTCCGCGGTGTCGCGGTCATATGCCGCCTGCTGTTCGGCACTCGGGCGACCGCCGGCACAGCCGGCGACGGTGGCGAGGGTGGCCAGTGCGAGTGCGGTATTGCGCAAGGTGCTGTTCATGTGTCGTCTCCTCAGCGCTTGATCGCGGGCGCGGTGCTCTCGCCGGCACCGTTGGCGGTCACACCCAGATAGGTCGACAGCGCGATGGTCACGTCCGACCCGTAGAGCGGATAGGGGAAGCGCTGCTGGCGGAAGCAGTCGTTGAGCCGGCGCTGCATGCTCCACAGTTCGCCGCTGGACACGCGGTAGGCCGGCCACGCGCCGAAGCCGCGCGCGGCGTCCGGGCCCTTGGTCAGGTTGGGCAGATCCTGCAGGCGGATGCGCTTGCCGTCCTCGCCATGACAGGTGACGCAACCGAAATCGTGCGTGCCGCCACGGTAGTTGAATGCGCGCTTGCCGATCTCGTACATGCGCTTCTCTTCCGGATGCGACGTGGGCACGTTGAACTTCATGCCGCGCGACTCGGCGGAAATCCACGCCACCAGCGCCTCGATGCTCTTCTGCTCGCCCTTGCCGAAGGGCGTCTTCGCGACCTCGTCCGCAGGAATGCCCTGCAGCGTTTCCATGCAGGTGAGCAGGCGGGATTCGAGGTCCTGCACCCGCTTGGTGTCGGCGAAGTAGCGCGGCAGCGTGACGAAGGCGCCCTTCACCACGCCCGGGCCCTGGCCCAGGTCGCACTTCTCCAGCGAGGCGTTCTTCGGACCGCGCGCGGTGCGCCACAGCTCCTCGCCCTGCATCTCCCACAGTTCGGCGGGGTTGCCGTCAGCCAGTGCCTCGCGGTACTTGGCAATGCCTTCGGCGGTGGCGTCAGCGCCTGCCGGCATCGCCGGCAGCATCAGCGCCAGAGCCGATGCGGCAACGCATGCGGCGTATCGGGTGCCTTTCATATCTCTTCCTCCAGTCCTGCGTGTAATGACTCGACTGTGTGCGGGACTGACCTTCGTGAGGTCGTCCTGTCTCTTTGGTGGAGTGCGCCGGCGCTGCACGCCGGTCGGGGCGTCAGGACACGACGACTTCGTCGGTGCGCTTCTCGCCCTTGTTGTCCACCCAGCTCACGCTCACCTTGTCGCCCTTGGCCCCGCCCTTGAACTTGAACTGCAGGTAGGGGTTCTTCGAGACCGCCGGGCCGAACTGACCGGCCAGCACGACGCGGCCATTGTGGGTGGCGGTGATTTCGGTGATGTGGTGCGCCGGAATCAGGGCACCAGACGCGTCCTTGCGCTGGCCGGTCTCCATGTCGTGGCTCATCAGGATCTTCACTTCGGTTTCGGTGCCATTGCTGGCGGCGCGGATGCGCATCGGACCTGCTGCCATGTCTTGCTCCTTGAATGTACGGGTGTCGGGGAAGTGCGGGGCTCAGCCGCCGCAACCACCCAGCGTCACCTTGATTTCCTTGGTGGTCATGTAGAAGCTGCCGCCGGCCTTGACCAGCGCGAACACGTTCGAGGTCTGACCCATCTTGACGCGCGTGCTGACGTCGGCGGCCGTGCCCTCGGGGAGCGTGAAGCTGGCAGCCAGCATGCTCGGGTTCTTCTCGATCAGGATGGCGATGAACTCGGTGCCCGGCAGCGTGCTCTTGACGGCGACCGGCACGACGGCGCCGTTCTCGGCGATGTCGGGCGCATTGATCTGCACGTCCTTCGAGTCGGCCGGTTTGCCTGCGCCGAGCGCCTTGAGCGCGTCGTCCATCGTCTTGGCGTCGAATGCCGCCTTGTCCCATGCTGCCTGCGCCACTTCCGGCGTGATCAGGCCCGCGGCAACCAGCACGCCGAACAGGCCCAGTGCGCCCCCGGACTTCAGGGCTTCTCTTCGCTGCGAGTTCATCTACTTCCTCCTCAGTTTTCGGGCGAACCCGACAAGATCCATTTCACCAACGCGCTGACGTCGGCATCGCTGACCTGCGATTGCGGCGGCATCGGGACGTCGCCCCAGGCGCCGCTGCCGCCATTCCTGATGCGGGCGGCGAGACCGGATTCTGCACCCTTGTCGTCCTTGTAGCGCTGCGCAACGTCGCGGAAGGCTGGGCCGAGTATCTTGCTGCCGACACCGTGGCAGCCGCTGCAGCCGTGCTTCTTCATCAGCTCGAGCGCCGGATGCGGCTTGGCGGCGGGCGCTGCAGCAGCGCCAGTCTTCTGGCCGCGCACCGGGCCGACCACACGGTTCTGCTCGGCCAGATTGCCGTGCGCATCGCGGGCGTAGTCGGGCAGGCTGGAACCCAGAGTGATCTGCGTCTTGCAGTTCTTCATGCAGGCGACGTTCTTCACGTCCGGCTTGCCTTTGACGTCCCACAGCCCGTGCTTCGTCGTCATGCCGTTGCGGTTGGGCATGCGCTTCTGTACTTCGGCGATGTTCTTGTCCGACAGCACATAATCGGCCGGCACGATCTCACCCAGATTCAGGATGTAGGCAAGCACGGCGTAGGTGTCATCGGCGCTGAGCGACTTCGGTGCATTCCACGGCATCGCACGGTGAATGTAATCCCACAGCGTGGATACGGTGGCCACTTTCATCAGCGTCGTGCGCTGCGGCGCGTCACCGCGGATATAGGCGCCGACGCGGCCCTTCTCGATGTCTTCCTTCGTCGTACCGCCGACGATGGGCGTGAACACCTCGTTGCTCTCGCCGAAGGTACCGTGACAGGAGGCGCACTTGCTCTCCCACACCTCCATGCCACGATCGACCGAGCCGGAACCGGGCGGCAGACCGGTGAAGTCGGGGCGTACGTCGATATCCCAGGCCTTCACCTCGGCCGGCGTAGCGCTGCGACCGATGCCTTCGTACTTGCCGGCGGCAAGGGTGGCGCCCGCGCTCAATGCGAGTGCGGCAGCGAGGGCGAGTTCAGTAAACCTGGACATTGCTCACGTCTCCGCTTTCCGCCAGCTTCCACGACTGGATGGCGTTGTTGTGATAGATCGAGCGCGTGCCGCGCACCTCGCGCAGTTGCGCGTAGTTCGGCTGCACATAGCCGGTGTCGTCCATCGCGCGCGACTGCAGGATGGCCGGACTGCCGTCCCACACCCAGTCGATGTTGAAGCGGGTGAGCGCCTTCGACAGCACCGGTGTTTCCAGCCGGGCGGTGCGCCAGTTGCGGCCGCCGTCGGTCGATACATCCACCCGCTTGATCTTGCCGCGGCCCGACCAGGCGAGGCCGGAGATGTTGTGGAAGCCGCGGTCGAGCAGGGTCTGCCCGCCCGACGGCGTGGTGATGACCGACTTGCACTCCTGGATCGACGTGTACTGGCGGTGGGTGCCATCCGGCAGCAGGTCGATGTAGTGGATGGCTTCGTCCTTCGCCGCCCACGGCTTGTCGCCCACTTCGATGCGGCGCAGCCACTTCACCCAGGACACGCCCTGAATGCCCGGCACCACCAGGCGCAGCGGGTAGCCGTTCTCCGGACGCAGCATTTCGCCGTTCTGACCCCAGGCGACGAGCACATCGTCGAGCGCGCGGTCGAGCGGGATGGTGCGCGTCATGCTCGAACCGTCGGCGCCTTCGGCCAGCACGAACTTCGCACGCTTCATGTCGATGCCGCAGTCGTCGAGCAGCACCGACAGCGGCACACCGGTGAATTCCGAACAGGACAGCATGCCGTGCGTGTACTGCACGGTGGGCACCGCAACATTGCCCCATTCCATGCCGGTATTGGCACCGCACTCGATGAAGTGGATGCGCGACACCGAGGGCAGACGCATCAGGTCGTCCATCGTGTAGACGCGGGCTTCCTTCACCAGACCATTCACCATCAGGCGGTGACGGGCCGGGTCGATGTCGTGCCAGCCCTGGTGATGGCGTTCGAAGTGCAGGCCGGACGGCGTGATGATGCCGAACAGGCCCTGCAGCGGCGCGAACGACACCGAGGCGGCGGCGACCCGGGTCAGGCCCGGGCTCTCGCGGCGCTTCAACCCGGATTCATACTGCGACGGTGTGCCGTAAGGCCGCTCGGCCACCGGGCGGCCCAGCGTGGTGCTGTGCTCGGGTAGCGTCAGGATGGCCGGGTCGCCCTCGGCGGCGCGCGCGACACCGGTGCCGGCCGCCACCGCAGTCGCGGCGACGAACGCGTTGCGCAGGAAATCGCGCCGACCGGCGGCGACCTCGCCTATCTGTTCAGGTGTAAGAAAGCCTTCGGGTGCGCGACGGATGCGCCCCGGACGGACGGGTGGCTGGGACATGTCTTCTCCGTGACTATTCGGACGCGATTTCGAGCGCGCGGCCGACCTTCTTCAGCGAGGCCTTGCTGGGTTTGCTGGGCAGATTGAGCGCGCTGCCCGACGCGATCTGAATGCAGACGGTGCGGCAGATCGACGGGAAGTTGGGGTCGATCAGCTTGTAGAAGACCATGCTGCCGTCCTTGCGGCGGCCGACGATGCCGGCGCGGTACAGCATGTTGAGATGGCGGGACGTGTTGGTCTGGCTCAGACCGGACTGGCTGACGACGTCGGCGACAGAGCGCTCGCCATCGCACAGGCAGTGCAGGATTTTCAGCCTTGCCGGCTCGGCCAGCAGTCCGAAGTAATCGGCCACCGACTCGAATACCTTGTCCAGCTCCGGATCGTGTTCCATCGCTGCTCCTCATATCGTTTGAATTGAGCATATGCGCGATTGCGCATATCTGCAAGAAAAAATTTATCGATCTTTTGACTTGAGGGTGCGCGTTTTTTTGTCTAGCGTGTCGATAGTCCGCAACGAGCGCCTGCGCCAGAACGGACGCAATGGAACCCCAGTGCAGATACCGAGGAGGAAAAGAATCTTGAACAAGACATTGCCAGGGCTGACTCTGGCACTGCTGTCGCTGAGCGCGACGGCGGTGTACGCGGCGGATCCGAATCTCGGCCGCAATCTTGCGGCAACCTGTGCCAACTGCCACGGCACCGACGGCAACAGCGTCGGTGGCATGGAAGTGCTGGCGGGCATGCCCAAGGGCAAGATGCTCAATTCGCTGAAGGCTTTCCGCAACGGCGAGAAGCCGGCAACCATCATGCACCAGATCTCGAAGGGCTATACCGAGGCTCAGCTCGAACTGATCGCAGACTATTTCTCGTCGCGCACGCCGACCGGAGGTGGCAAATGAGCATCGGACGTCGCGGTTTCATACAGGGCACGCTGGGCGTGTCGGCCATGGCGGCGCTCTACGGTTGCGCCGGTGCCGGCAAGGGCAAGGGTCACGTGGTGGTGGTCGGTGGCGGCTACGGCGGCGCCACTGCAGCCAAGTACATTTCGATGTGGAGCAATGGCGGCATCCGCGTGACGCTGGTCGAGCGCAACGCCGCCTTCGTTTCGTGCCCGATCTCCAATCTGGTGCTGGCTGGCGAGAAGCAGCTGTCGGACATCACGGTGGGCTACGAAGGTCTGGCCAAGTACGGCATCAAGGTGGTGCAGGACGAAGTGACCGCGGTCGATGCCGACAAGCGCGTGGTCAAGCTCGCCAAGGGCGGCGACCTCGCTTACGACAGGCTGGTGCTGTCGCCGGGCGTGGACTTCATGTACGACGGGCTCCCCGGGCTGCAGTCGGCCGCAGCGCAGCAGGCCATCCTGCACGCCTGGAAGGCCGGTCCGCAGACGGTGGCGCTGCGCAAGCAGCTCGAAGCGATGCCGGATGGTGGCGTGTTCGCGATGACCATTCCGAAGGCGCCCTATCGCTGCCCGCCCGGACCGTACGAGCGAGCCTGCATGGTGGCGCACTACTTCAAGACGAAGAAGCCGAAGTCCAAGGTGCTGGTGCTCGATGCCAACGAGGAGATCGTGTCGAAGAAGGGCCTGTTCCTGAAGGCCTGGGCCGACAACTACAAGGACATCATCGAGTACCGCCCGCAGAGCGAGCTGCGCGACGTCGATGCCGGCAACCGTACGGCCATCCTCGAGTTCGATCAGGTGAAGGCGGACGTGCTCAACGTGGTGCCGCCGCAGCGCGCCGGCGACATCGCCGCGAAATCGGGGCTGAAGCTGATCAACAACCGCTGGGTGGACATCAACTGGCTGACGATGGAATCGACCAGCACGCCGAACATCCACGTGCTCGGCGACGCCATCTTCCCGGCGCCGACCATGCCGAAGTCGGGCCATATGGCGAACCAGCACGCGAAGCTGGCTGCCGCCGCCATCGTGAACCTGATGGCCGGTCAGCCGCCGTCGGACTCGCCACTGGTGATGAACACCTGCTACAGCTTCGTCGATGCGACCAACGTCGTACACGTGGCGTCGGTGCACGCCTACGACCCGGCCACCAAGCAGGTGCAGCCGGTCAAGGGCGCCGGCGGCCTGTCCGCGGGCCCGACCGAGATGGAAGGCAAGTTCGCGCTGGCCTGGGCGAAGAACATCTGGGCCGACATGCTGGTCTGATTGCGCCGTCTTTTCCGCCCAGGGCGGCTCTCCGACAAGGGGAGCCGCCCTTTTTTCATGTCTGCGCGTCGGCCCCGACCCCGCTATTGACCGGGTAGAAACCCTCGATACCGGCCGTGCTCGTCCGGATTTTCCCCGCCCTCCTCGCCGCGTAGAACTGTCGCTGTCATGCGATGCGCCCGCAACGGTGCACGCACGACGGACAACAAGGCAGTCATGCCCACAACAAGGACAAGGAGGAAGAAGGATGAGCCGTGTACTCAAGCGGACGGTGACGGTATTCGCACTTGCGCTGCCGGTGGCGGTGCAGGCGGCGGCAGGTGACTGGGAGCTCAGTCTGGGACTGATGTCGGTCAACGCGGACATGGATTCACCGGTGCTGGGCGTCGACGCATCGGACCGGGTGACGCCGGTGATCAACGCAAGCTATTTCCTGACCCGTCAGATCGCGCTGAATACCGCGGCCGGCATTGCGCGTCACCGCTTCAGCCTCGGCGGTGCCACGCTGGGCCGGGCTTCGATGGCGCCGCTGAACCTGGTGGCGCAATGGCATTTCCTGCCTGAAGGGCGCTTCCGTCCCTATGTCGGCGTCGGCGTCCACCACACGCTGTTCTTCGACCAGGAAGGACCGGTCTTCGACCAGCTCGCCCGCTTCAAGTCCGATACCGGTCTCGTGCTGCAGGCAGGTGTCAGCTGGTCGGTGTCGGAGCGCTGGTTCATCAACCTGGACTACAAGAAGTTCTACCTCGAGACCGACGTGCGCTTCTCCGGAGCGCCCGCCCGTGTGGAACGCATCGGTCTGGATCCCGACGTGTTCAGCCTTGCATTCGGCATGCGCTTCTGAGCGGCGACGGTGGCCATGCAGGATGACCCTCCAGTGCCTGGTGGCGTGGCCGTCGTCGTCGATGCGCGCGGCAGCCATTGCCCGGGCGCGCTGATGGAACTGATCGTGGCGCTCAAGCACGCGCGGCGCGGAGAGTTCCTGCTGGTGCTGGCAGACGACCCCGGTTCGGCTCGGGAGATTCCCGAGTGGCTGGCCAAGGTGGGTCAGCGTCACGTGTCCACCCGCAGCGAGCAGGGGGTTCTGCACATCATGGTCGAGAAGACGCGTGGCTAGGCCCATGCCGGAGGAGCGGACATCATGCGCATCATGATCGTCGGCGCCGGTATCGGTGGCACGATACTGGCCAACAGGCTGGCAAGGCTGCTGGCGCCGGAGCTGCAGCGCGGCGAGGTGGATGTGGTGGTGCTCTCCGCGTCTCCAAGACATCTCTACCAGCCCGGCCTGCTGCATCTCGCACTCGGACAGACCACGGTGGATGCCTTGTATCGCGACCAGCGCACGCTGCTCGATCCGCGCATCGCGCTGCTGATCGACGAAGTGGTCGCCTTTGCGCCGGACTCGAAGCAGGTGCGCGGAGCCAGCGGCAATGCCTACAGCTATGACTGGCTGGTCATCGCCACCGGCTCGCGGGTGACGCCGGAAGAGGTGCCGGGCCTGGCCGAAAATGCGCACGGCTTCTACACCGAGGCGGCGGCACTCAGGCTGGCACAGGCACTGCAGGCGTTCGACGGTGGCCGCGTCGTCGTCACCACCGGCGTCCCACACAAGTGCCCGATGGCACCGCTGGAACTGACCTTCCTGCTGCAGGACCTGTTCGTGCGCCGGGGTATCGCGCCGCGGGTCGATCTGCTCTACACCTATCCGATCGGCCGCCTGCATTCGATCGAGGCGGTGGCCGAGTGGGCGCGCATCGAGTTCGCCCGCCGCGGCATACGCAGCGCGACCTACTTCAACATCGCAGCGGTCGATGGTGCCACGCGCACGGTGCACAGCGAGGAGGGGCTGAGCGTCGATTACGATCTGCTGATCGCCATTCCGCCGCACCGTGGCGCGGATGCGATCGAACGCAGCGGTCTGGGGCCGCGCGGCTGGGTGCCGACGCATCGACGGCTGCTCACCATGCAGGGGCGCGACGACGTGTTCGTGCTCGGCGACACCACCAATCTGCCGGTGAGCAAGGCGGGTTCGACGGCCCGTTTCCAGGCCGAGGTGATCGCCGCGAACCTGGCCTCCCGCGTACGCGGCGGCGGCGACACCCATGGCTATGACGGCAAGGTGTTGTGCTTCATCGAAACCAGCCGTGACCGCGCCACCTACGCCGCCTTCAACTACGCCGAACCGCCGCGCCCGCACGCGCCCAGCCGCGCGATGCACATGGCGAAGACCTTCTATCACCGTCTCTACTGGTCGTCGCTGAGAGGTTTTCCGTGACGGCCCGCGCAGAGGACTGGCGTGCGCTGGAGGACTGGTGCGAACGCGCCGGACTGACCGAGGCGCCGTGCGTGCTGGCGGATATGGCGCGGAGCGGCGCGCTCGACCGCCTGGCCGCCGACGCGATCCGCGCCTGGAAACTGCATGAGGCCCGGCGCAGCGGTGACGGCGCGCCGGCCGCAGCGGAGACGGACGGTCTGCAGCGGGTGTTCGAACTGATTGAGGATGGCTTTACCCCCGACATGGTGTCCGACGCTGCGGATCTCGCCGGCGGTGCGCTGCGCCTGCTGCGTCTGCTGAACAGTCCGGGCGTGGCCCGTCTGCTCGATCGTCTTGAGCGCGCGGCATCGCGCGACGACGGGCTGGAGCGCTCTGCGCTGCTGACGCTGCTCCAGGCCCTGAACGACGGGTCGGCGCGCGCCGCCGGCACTGCGTCCTCCGGTGGAGCGGCTTCGCTGTTCCGGCTGCTGATGCGACCGGACACTCAGGATGCGCTGCACTGGCTGGCCGCGGTGGCGCGCGGTGCGCGCGGCGGCTGAACTCAGCGCCCGCCGAGACCGAGCGCGGCTTCGGCGTAAGACCGGAACTGCGCCAGCGCCCGCGCGATCGCGACGGCGGGGTCGCGGACGCGGCCCATGACCAGCGCGCCCTCGATCACCACGAGCAGGTGCTCGGCCAGATCTTCGGCACGCACCGGAGGTGGCGTGTCCAGCAGCGCGATGATCTGCGCGAACTGCGCGCGGGCGCCCTCCATCCAGCGTTCCAGCGCGGCGGCGCAGGCCCGCCGCAGCGGAGAGGACGGATCAGACGACTCGTAGGCGAGGATGGCGAACAGGCAGCCTTCGCGAAAGCGCGCGTCTTCGCCGTACATGTCGCCGAGCAGGTCGAGGTAGGCGTGCAGCTGGCTGCGTGCGCTGCGCTTGCGCAGCGGCAGATGGGCCTGCATGCGCAGCCGACCCTCCTGTTCGAAATGGTCGAGCAGGGCCAGGCCGAACCCTTCCTTGTCGCTGAAGTGATGGAAGAAGGCGCCCTTCGTCATCTGCGACAGCGTGCAGATCTCATCCACCGACGTCGCCGAGAAGCCCTTGCGCATGACAAGGTCGCGAGCAGTGTCGAGCAGTTCGTTCTTGCGGGAAGGGCGGCTCATGCTGGCGGCGCGGACGGAGTGGACAACCGCTTTCTAGCACGAGGCGCGACTGCGTGGCGGGGTCGGTCGCACGACAGATGCCGCGGTGAAAACAGGGGCGTGCGCCATCGGAGGCGATATGGCGCACGCGCCGCGGAAGTTTCCCCTTCTTCCCGGTCGAGATGCGACACCACGCGGGGGCTGCGCGGTGCGCGATGCGGTGCGGTCGACCGGCAGGTGCGGGCACGCACCGGAGCCGCGACTCTTGTGCCCACGACCGGCGCGGAGGGCCGGGCGCTCGGTCGCGGGATGTCGCCACTATGGCCGAGCGGCACGGGAGGCGGAAATCCGGTCGATTCCCTGTTCCGCCAAGGGGTTTCCCGCGCGGCCGTGCGGCATGCTCGTGCCGGTGCCGATCCAGCCGGAGTCCGGCGACTGGATGCACAGCGACTGCTTCACCAGTTCGGTCAGCGAGCGCGCAGCCATCTTTTCCATCACGTGCGCGCGGTGCGCCTCCACCGTCTTGCTCGACAGGCCGAGCACCTGCGCGATCACCTTGTTCGGCCGGCCCTCGACCACCAGATCCATCACCTCGCGCTCGCGTGGCGTCAGGCTGGCGTAGCGGTCGAGCAGCGCTGCGCGGGCGCTGCGGCAACGGCGCGTTTCACTGTTGAGCCCGATCGCCTGCTGTACGCGGTCGAGCAGGGTCTGGTCGTCGAAGGGCTTCTCCAGGAAGTCGAAAGCGCCGGCCTTGATCGCCTTCACCGCGTTGGCCACGCCACCGTGACCGGTGATGAAGATGACCGGCAGTCCGACATCGCGATCGCGCAGCCGCTGCTGCAGCTCGAGGCCACTCATGCCAGGCATGCGTACATCGAGCACCAGACAGCCCCACGGATCGGCGTCCATCGCGGCGATGAAGTCGAGCGCGTTGCGGTAGGTCCGGACGCGGAGCCCGATGGACTCCAGCAACCAGGACAGCGACGACGACACCGCGTCGTCGTCGTCAACCACGTAGACCGTCGGTTCCGTTCCGTCCATGCAGTGTCTCCCCCGTTTGCAGCGTGAACCGGAAGGTCGCGCCGTCGTTGTCGTTCTTTGCGAGCCAGAGTTGTCCGCCGTGTGCTTCGATG
Organism: Methyloversatilis discipulorum; assembly: GCF_018780585.1. GTDB lineage: Bacteria > Pseudomonadota > Gammaproteobacteria > Burkholderiales > Rhodocyclaceae > Methyloversatilis > Methyloversatilis discipulorum_B. The sequence continues at coordinate 63,608 of NZ_JADMJL010000035.1, forward strand.
ATGGAGCGGCTGATCGGCAGACCCATGCCCATGCCTTCGTCCTTGCTGGTGAAGAAGGGCTGGAAGATGCGCGACGGGTCGGCGCCGTCGATGCCGGGCCCGGAGTCGGCGATGTCCACGAAGGCGTAGCCGTCGTGTCCGTGCCCGGTGGATACGCGGATCTCACGGCAAGGGGATGCGGCGGTCGTCATCGCCTCGATCGCGTTGCGCATCAGGTTCAGCAGCACCTGCTCCACCTCGATGCGCGATCCGCGCGCCGGCGGCAGGTCGGCGGCCGGCGAGAACAGGATGCTCACGCCGTGCGCGCGCGCTTCCGAGCCGATCAGCGCGCTGGTGGCCTGCACGATGTCGTTGAGGTCGAGCGCAGTGAGCGCCGGTTCACGCTTGCCGAGGAAGGTGCGCAGATTGCGGATGATGCCGGCGGCACGCTCCGCCTGCGTGCACACGTGTTCGAGCGATTCGAGCACCTCCGGTGCGGCGGCGGCCTGAGCGCGCAGGCGGCGCAGCGACCCGCGCGTGTAATTGACGATGGCCGCCAGCGGCTGGTTCAGCTCGTGCGCGAGATTGGTCGCCATCTCGCCCATGGTGCAGGTGCGCACCACGTGGGCGAGCGCGGACAGGTGCTGCCGGTCCTGTTCCTCGGCGGCGCGCCTTTCGGTCATGTCGCGGGTGACGCCGAGCAGCGCGATGATGTCGCCATGTTCGTCGCGCAGCGGTGCCGCACTGGTTTCCATCCAGCGCAGACGCCCCTGCAGGCTGGTCAGGCGGAATTCCAGTCGCCCGCTCTCGCCGCGGAACACCCGCTCGGTCAGTTCGATATAGGGCTGGCGATGCTCTTCGGCGATGAAGGAGAAGATGGAGCGACCGATCACCTGATCGGTCGAACACGCATCCATCATGGCGAGGCCGGCCGGGTTCATTTCCAGCACGCTGCCGTCACAGGTATGCAGCTTCACGCATTCCGGCTCGGATTCGAGCAGCAGACGCAGCCGCTGCTCGCTCGACGTCAGGCGCGCCTCGGCCTCGCCGTGCGCGGTCACCAGCGCATCGCGCTCCAATTGCAGCGTGCGTATCGTCTGCGCCGCCTCCGCCAGTCGCTGCCGGTGCGTGCGCAGCGCCCATATCGATGAGCTCGCCATCGCGAGCATGGCGAGCAGACCGATGCCGGCCAGCGCATTCATGCCTGATGTGCCCTGCGTTCGACGCCGGCTAAGGGAAATCCCTCGGCTGCGCCGGAGTTCGTCCGGATGGTGGCGCTGCCGTGCCGGCGGTAGCGTTGAGGCCGTTCCGGAGCACAGAACCGGGCCGGCGGGCCGGAAGGCATGTCGGAACGATGAGCGGCAGTCTTCACGATGGCTGATCCAGTGCTCCGGGCTGCTGCGTTGCAGCGACAAGAATGGCGGCGCCAATGCCTCCGCGTTACGACTATAAACATACCAAACGGTACGTCAACAGGTTTGCATGCGCAGCCTGGAGACGGTGTCGGACCGCACCTGGTGCGGCCGGCACGACCGACAACCAGAGGAAGGAAACCCTGATGAGCAAGCTGAAAGTCACTGCCCTTGCATTCGCCCTGATTGCTTCGTTCGGCGGCACGCTGCCGGTACAGGCCGACGAAACCTGCAATTCGCCCTACACGACGAAGCTGATCAAGGGGCAGGAGGATTTCGTCCACGTGTGGACGCTGGGCGTGAAGGGCATGGGTGACGAGTCGGACAAGCTGGTCACCGTGGACGTGAATCCGAAATCGAAGGACTACGGCAAGGTGGTCCATTCGGTCACCGTCGGCGGCCGCGGCGAGGCGCACCACACCGGCTTCACCGACGACCGCCGATTCCTGTGGGCAGGCCGGCTCGACGACAACCGCATCTTCGTGTTCGACATCTCCAGCGATCCCGCGAAGCCGAAGCTGGTGCACACCATTTCCGACTTCACGCAGAAGACCGGCTATGTCGGCCCGCACACCTTCTACGCACTGCCCGGCCGGATGATGGTGCAGGCCCTGTCCAACGAGAAAGATCACGGTGGCCGCACCGGGCTGGTCGTCTACAACAACAAGGGCGAGTTCGTCGAGAAGTACGACATGCCGACCGGCAGGCACGGCGACGTGATGGCCGACGGCTACGGCTACGACATCGGCATCAATCCGCAGAAGAATGCGCTGCTCACGTCCAGCTTCACCGGCTGGAACAACTACATGATGGATTTCGGCAAGATGGTGAAGGACGCCGACGCGATGAAGCACTTCGGCAACACCATGGTCATGTGGGACCTGAAGTCGATGAAGCCGCAGAAGGTGATGAACGTGCCCGGCGCACCGCTGGAAATCCGCTGGTCGCTGAAGAACGGCGACAACTGGGCCTACACGGCCACCGCGCTCACTTCGAAACTGGTGCTGATCAAGCAGGACGCGAAGGGCGAGTGGCAGGCGAAGGAGGTCGGTACCGTGGGTGACCCGTCCAAGGTTCCGCTGCCGGTCGACATTTCGATCACCGCCGACGCGAAGGGGCTGTGGGTGAACACCTTCCTCGACGGCACCGCGCGCTACTTCGACATTTCCGATCCGGAGGCGCCGAAGGAGGTCTACCAGAAGGTGATCGGTTCGCAGGTCAACATGGTGAGCCAGAGCTGGGACGGCAAGCGGGTCTACTTCACCACCAGCCTGCTCGGCAACTGGGACAAGAAGGGCGGCGACGACCAGCAGTTCCTGAAGCTGTTCCACTGGGACGGCAAGGCGCTCAGCGAGAAGTTCTCGATCGACTTCTATGCGCTCAAGCTGGGTCGTGCGCATCACATGAAGTTCTCGGCGAAGCCGGTGAACACCGCCGGGCTGAAGGAGCGCGTCGCCGAACTTGCCTCGAACCGCTGAGTCGAGGCGAACACATGCCGATCTTCCGCCGCGTCCGCACGGCGGCGACGGCGCTGGTGCTGGGCGCCCTGCTGGCCGATGGCTCGCAGGGCGCATCCAACGCCGAACTCGCGCCCAGTACGCCGCATCAGGATTTCGTCGCGCCCGCCGCGGGCAGCTACCGCTTGCCGCCGATACAGCGCTCGCCCAACGGGCGGGTGGTGGACATCGACGGTCGTACCTACGGGCTCGCCCGCTATACGCGGGAGCGCATCACGCTGCTGTCCTTCATGTACACCTACTGCGTGGACCCGGTGGGCTGTCCGCTTGCCTACGCGACGCTGACGCAGTTGCGCGAGCGCCTGCTGCGCCGCCCCGACATGGCGCGCCAGGTCAGGCTGGTCAGCCTGTCCTTCGATCCGTCGCACGACGATGCCGCATCGATGCGCATGTACGCCGGCGCGCTGGCCGATCCGAAGAGCCCGGTGCGCTGGCACTTCCTCACCACGCGCTCAGTCGCCGATCTGAAACCCATGCTCGACGACCTCGGTCAGGACGTGTCGGTCGAACTGGACACCCGGGGGCGGCCGACGCGGGTGCTCAACCACATGCTCAAGCTCTTTCTGATCGATCGCGACGGACGTGTCCGCGAGATCTACACCACCGCCTTCCTGATGCCTGAGGTCATGTTCAATGACATCGAAACACTCCTCCTCGAAACGCCGCGTGCGCCCTGAACACGCGCTTGCGCTGGCGCTCGCGCTGAGCGGCTGCGCCGGCGAGGTGGCGCATGATGCGGCCACGGCGGCCGTCAGTGTGCCGCTGGGCCTGCCCGTCATGCCGCACCCGCCGGACAACCCGCCGACGGCAGCGCGCATCGAACTGGGGCGCAAGCTCTTCTTCGACCGCCGGCTGTCGTTCAACGGCACCATGTCCTGCGGCATGTGCCACGTGCCCGACCACGGCTTCACCGCCAACGAGCTGCGCATGGCGATCGGCAACGAGGGCGCCACAGTCAGGCGCAACGCTCCGACCGTGCTCAACGTGGGCTATCACCCGCGCCTGTTCCACGACGGCCGCGAGGGCGAACTGGAAGCCCAGGTGTGGGGGCCTTTCCTGGCGCACAACGAAATGGCCAACCCCTCGATCGGCCACGTGCTCGACAAGCTGCGCGCGCTTCCCGACTACCGCGGCGCGTTCGAACGCGCCTTCGGCGGCCGCAGACCGACCGTCGAGACGGTGGGCCAGGCGCTGGCGAGCTACCAGCGTTCGCTGGTGTCGGCCAATTCGCGCTTCGACCGCTATCGCTACGGCGGCGACACAACGGCGCTGACCGCGCAGGAGCAACAGGGGCTGGCGGTGTTCGCCGGCAAGGGACGCTGCACCACCTGTCACACGATGGGCGAGCAATCTGCGCTGTTCTCCGATTTCCGCTACCACAACACCGGCATCGGCTGGTTGCGCGGACTGCCGCAGCCGCTGGTCGAGGTCCAGCTGATTCCCGGCCTGCGCACGACGATGACTGCCGAGCGCATCGATTCGATCGGCGAGAAGGTACCGAACGACGTCGGCCGCTTCGAGATCACGCTCGACCCGGACGACCGCTGGGCCTACAAGACACCGATGCTGCGGAACGTGGCGCTGACCGCGCCCTATATGCACGACGGCTCGCTATCGACGCTCGAAGCGGTGGTGGACTTCTATGACCGCGGCGGCGGCGGCGCGCCGGACCAGAGTCCGCTGATCGCGCCGCTGCATCTGGGCGACGACGAGAAAGCCGCGCTGGTCGCCTTCCTGAAGACGCTGACCGGCGAACACCAGCGCTGGGTCGACGAAGGCCTGCGCCAATCGACCTTCATGACCACGCTGAACCCGATCACCGCCTCCGGCCCCGCACCGACGGCTCCGCACGGGCGCTGAGCCGGGCCCTGCCCCGCGCGGTCCGGCGGGACAGGCAGCGCGTGCTTTTCGGCGCCGAACTTGCAACAATTGCGTCCTTTTGCGGCGCCTTCCGGGGCCGCGCACGCAATCGAGGGCACGCAGATGAGCATCAAGTCCGACCGCTGGATACGCCGCATGGCGCAGGAGCACCACATGATCGACCCGTTCGAGCCGGGTCAGGTGCGCCACATCGACGGCCGGCGCATCGTGTCCTACGGCACCTCGAGCTATGGCTACGACGTGCGCTGCGCGTCCGAATTCAAGGTGTTCACCAATATCAACTCGACCATCGTCGACCCGAAGACCTTCGACCCGAACTCCTTCGTCGAGATGGACGCCGAGTCCTGCATCATCCCGCCGAATTCGTTCGCGCTGGCGCGCACGGTCGAGTACTTCCGCATTCCGCGCAACGTGCTGGTGGTCTGCTTGGGCAAGAGCACCTATGCGCGCTGCGGCATCATCGTGAACGTGACGCCGCTGGAGCCGGAATGGGAAGGCCACGTGACGCTGGAGTTCTCCAACACGACGCCGTTGCCGGCGCGCATCTACGCCAACGAAGGCGTCGCGCAGATGCTGTTCTTCGAATCCGACGAGCCGTGCGAAACCTCGTACAAGGACCGCGGCGGCAAGTACCAGGGCCAGACCGGCGTGACGCTGCCGAAGATCTGACTGTTAAGGATTGTCTCGATCGGCCGCGCCCGCGGTCTGCAAAAATCGGTCAAGTCCTGCGCTTTCAAGGGCTTGTGTGCATAGCAGCAAAGAGCGTCCGCGAGGGGCCGGCGAAAGCGTGACTTTATGAACGGTCGTGCACCGCGCCCCTGCCTACACTCCGCCTCACTTTCAGATTTCAGGCGGAGATTCACATGTTCAAGAGCATTTTCGTGGCGTCGGGCATCGCGCTGGCGTCCTTCGGCGCAGCCGCGGTCGAGTCGAACCAGATCGACGGGCTCTACAACACCGGCGCCGGCCTCGCCTCCGGCAAGATCGACACGCATTACAGCTTCGAAGCGATCAGCGGCACCGCTGTCGGCACCGACGGCCACGGCCTCACCACCCGCCAGACCGGCCTCAATTCGATGTTCTACGCCTGGCTGGACAACACCGCCGACTCGAAATGGCTGACGCCGACGGCGAATGCGCGTGAAAGCTACGACCCGACCGAGCCGGGCCTGTACAAGTGGTCCATCTCCTTCGACCTGACCGGCCTCGACCTCACCTCCGCCTGGATCACCGGCCGCTGGGCTGCCGACAACAACGGCTACATCCAGCTGAACGGTACGACGATTTCGAGCGGTTCGGCGCTGGACTCCTGGACCTCGTTCTCGGCCACCGCCGGCTTCCTGAACGGTGTGAACACGCTGGACTTCTTCGTCACCAATGTCGCGCAGAAGGTCGGCAACGCCACCGGCGTGCGCGTCGAGTTCCTCGACAGCTACGCGGTCGCGGCAGTGCCGGAACCCGAGTCGTGGGCGCTCATCGTCGCCGGTCTGGCGGTGGTCGGCGCGATCGCGCGTCGCCGCATCGGCTGAGCGCCTCTTACACCCTGTTTCACCCTGCGGGGCCGCCTTGTGCGGCCCCGATTGTTTTGCCATCTCGAACTGTTACCATCGCGCGCTTCAAGCCTGCAGTCCTGCTGCAGTCCGGGGGCGCCGAGTCGGGTGCCCTCTTTTACTTTGAAGGTTGGGTGCCATGCGCTTCGAGTTTCCGATCATCATCATCGACGAGGATTTCCGCTCGGAAAACGCCTCCGGTCTGGGCATACGCGCACTGGCCGAAGCGATCGAGAAGGAAGGTCCGGGCGTGCTGGGCGTCACCAGCTACGGTGATCTGACCTCGTTCGCACAACAGCAGAGCCGGGCCTCGACCTTCATCCTGTCGATCGACGACGAGGAATTCGGCAGCGGCAGCGAAGCCGAGATCGAGGCGGTGCTGACCAATCTGCGCGATTTCGTCGCCGAGATACGCCGTCGCAACGCCGACATCCCGATCTTCCTGTACGGCGAGACGCGCACCACGCGCCACATCCCGAACGACATCCTGCGCGAGCTGCACGGCTTCATCCACATGTTCGAGGACACGCCGGAATTCGTCGCCCGCTACATCGTGCGCGAGGCGCGCGCCTACCTCGATTCGCTGCCGCCGCCCTTCTTCCGCGCGCTCACCCACTACGCGCAGGACGGCTCATATTCCTGGCACTGCCCCGGCCACTCCGGCGGCGTGGCCTTCCTGAAGAGCCCGGTCGGCCAGATGTTCCACCAGTTCTTCGGCGAGAACATGCTGCGCGCCGACGTCTGCA
>NZ_JADMJL010000042.1:0-28763 GCF_018780585.1 Methyloversatilis discipulorum
CGCTGTTCTACAAGGACAACAACCGCATGCTGTTCGGCGACGCCAAGAAGATGCTCGACGAGATCCTGGTGGCGCTCAAGAGTTGATCGGACACGGTGTCGGGCCGTAAGGCCTGGCCCGACGTGCCAAGGCGGGCCCTGTGGCCCGCCTGTTAGGAGTTCTCGCAGGCTGACGTGGCGCTGGTGATCGGTGCACACGACGTGGTGAACCCGGTCGCCCGTACCGACAAGACCAGCCCGATCTGCGGCATGCCGATTCTCAACGCCGACAAGGCGCAGAACGTCATCGTGATCAAGCGCGGCAAGGGCGACGGCTATTCCGGCATCGAGAGCGCGCTGTTCTTCGAGGACAACTGCCGCCTCTGCTACGGCTCGGCGCAGGGCGTGGTGGCGGAAATGATCGGCCATATCAAGGCGCTGAGCTGATCCTGTTCCACCGCCGGCAGAACCGCGTGTCCGCGAGAGCGGCACGCGGTTTTTTCTTTCGTGCTGTCTGAAAACTGCTTGTGGGTGCGCGTCTGTCATATGACAATCGACGCCATTCTTTCGTCCCGGTCCTTTTCGATGACCCCACAACAGATCGTCGGTCTCGCGGTCAGACTCTTCGCCCTCTGGCTGGGCGTCTGGGTGATCCAGATGCTCGGCATCGCATATAGCGTGCGCGACAGCAGCAATGCGGGCATGAACGATCTGTACCTGATGTTCGCCGCGCTGTTCTCGGTCGTCGCGGTATTCATGTGGTTGTTTCCGATGGCGCTTGCACATCGGTTCGTACCGCGCACTCACCACGACAACCGGCTTACGCTGAACGGGCAACAGGTGATCGTCGTCGCCTGCGTGACGGTCGGACTGGCGGTGATCGGGCTCAAGGCGCTTGAGCCTGCCCTGACCTATGCAATCAGCGCAGCGCACTTTCTGAGGAATGGCTATCAGTTGAGTGACCTGACCGCCGATGCACACGTCAGTGGAGCCGCGGCGATGGCCCAACTGGCTGTCGGTGTGATCATGGTGATGCAGGCCCGCCGTCTCGCCGGGGTCATCCTGCCTCCGCCACCTGAAGCGGATACCGACGAGCGCAAGTCGGCCTGAGCTGTCAGGGTCGATGGTTCTGCGTGCGGCTGCGGTGTACTCTAGGGATGCGGCAGAAGCCGATCACACATCCCTTCATCAAGGAGGCGCCATGCAAGACCCGATACTCGAACTCATCGTCAAGTTCGCCGAATCCGAAAACCAGCTTGAGACGGCGGTCACGCTGGTGGTCGATGGCTTCCTCATCTCCGGTTTCGTCATCAGCCGGGCGCAGTACATGCAGCACCACGTCCTGACCTCGTCGATCGAGCAGGGCATCAAGGATGCGCTGGCGGCGGGTACGCCGGCGGATGACGGTGCGCGCGCCTTCATCCATCTGCGTGACGCGATGTACTTCACGCCGGGACAGGACCCGGTGCCCGCCAACGAGTCGGTCGTCTGTCGCATCGGTCTGGACCGCGTGTCGGCCTTCCATCTGGGTTTTCTCGAAAGCGTCTGAAGCGGGCGCGGTCCGGGCTGACGGACCGCCTGCGGCGATGCACAATCACGGTCCACGCCGATCCGGGCCGCGCATATGACCGCACGTCAATACCGCTACTACGACTGGGTCATGGTCGCTTTCGTGACCGTGCTGGTCTGTTCCAACCTGATCGGCCCGGCCAAGATCGCGCAGATCGACGCGCCACTGCTCGGCACGCTCACCTTTGGCGCAGGCGTACTGTTCTTTCCGATCAGCTATGTGTTCGGCGACATCCTGACCGAGGTCTATGGCTACGCGCGTTCGCGTCGCGTCATCTGGACCGGCTTCGCCGCGCTGGCCTTCGCCTCGGCGATGGCCGCAGTCGTGGTGGCCTTGCCGCCGGCGCCGTTCTGGCACAACCAGCAGGCTTACGAAATCGCCTTCGGTTCGGCCTGGCGTGTGTCCATCGCGTCGCTGATCGCCTTCTGCTGCGGCGAATTCGTCAATTCCTTCGTGCTGGCGAAGATGAAGCTGTGGATGGCCGGGCGCCGGCTGTGGATGCGCACGATAGGGTCGACGCTGTTCGGCGAAGGCGTCGATTCGCTGCTGTTCTATCCGCTGGCTTTCTGGGGCAGCGGCATCATTCCGGACGAGCAGCTGCCGGCCGTCATGCTGGCGCAGTTCGTCGCCAAGGTCGGGGTCGAAGTCGCTTTCACGCCGCTCACCTATCGCATCGTCGCCTGGCTGAAGCGGGCCGAGAACGAGGACTACTATGACCGCGATACCGACTTCAACCCCTTCTCGCTGCGCGCCTGAGGTGGCCGGCCGACCGGTGCGAACGCATATCCGCATCGTCGGCATGAGTTGCCGGAAATGCGTGGCGGGTCTCGAAGCGACGCTCGCCGCGCTGCCCGGCGTTCAGCGCGTGACCGTGCATTTCGAACACGGTGACGCCGAGATCGAGCACGACGCGGCGCTCCCGCGCGAGCGGCTGCTGGAGACCGTCGAGGCGGCCGGTTACGACGCCGTCTGAGTCGCGCTCAACGGCCGCTGCCGAAGCACAGGTACTTGATATCGAGATACTCCTCGATGCCGTAGCGCGAACCTTCGCGACCGAAGCCGGACTGCTTGATGCCGCCGAAAGGCGCCACCTCGTTCGACAGCCGGCCGGTGTTGATGCCCACCATGCCGCACTCCAGCGCCTCGGCGACGCGCCAGGCGCGGTCGATGTCACGCGTGAAGAAATAACCGGCGAGGCCGGATTCCGTATCGTTGGCCAGAGCGATCGCCTCGTCCTCGCGGTCGAAACGGAACACCGGCGCGAGCGGCCCGAAGGTCTCCTCGCGCGCCAGCGACATGTCCGGCCGGGCACCGACCAGGACCGTGGGCTCGAAGAAGTTGCCGCCAAGCGCATGACGGCGCCCGCCGCACAGTGCGGTGGCGCCGCGCGCGATGGCGTCCGCCACCTGTTCCTCAACCCGGCTGACCGCTGCTGCGCTGATCAGAGGGCCTTGCTGCACGCCGTCCTCCATGCCGTCGCCGACCTTCAGCTGCGCTGTCCGCACGGCCAGCTGTGCTGCGAACGCGTCGTGTATGCCCGACTGCACGATGAAGCGGTTCACGCAGACGCAGGTCTGGCCGCTGTTGCGGTACTTGGCGGCGATGGCTGCGTCGACCGCGAGTTCGAGGTCGGCGTCGTCGAACACGATGAAGGGCGCATTGCCGCCCAGTTCCAGCGACAGCCTCTTGAGCGTCGGTGCGCACTGCGTCATCAGCAGACGCCCCACCGCGGTGGACCCGGTGAATGAAAGCTTGCGCACCTGCGGATGGGCGCACAGTTCACTGCCGATATCCTCAGGTTCGCCGGTGATCACATTGAGCACGCCGGGCGGGATGTCGGCGCGCAGGGCCAGATCGGCCAGCGCCAGCGCCGTGAGTGGTGTCGCTTCGGCCGGCTTCAGCACCATGGTGCAGCCGGCGGCCAGCGCCGGCGCCACCTTGCGTGTGACCATGGCAAGCGGGAAATTCCACGGCGTGATCGCTGCGCAGACGCCGACCGGCTGCTTGATCACCAGCAGACGCTGTGCCGGATCCGGCGACGGGATGGTTTCACCGTACGTGCGCTTCGCCTCCTCGGCGAACCACTCGACGAAGGACGCGCCATAGCGCACTTCGCCGCGCGCCTCGTTCAGCGGCTTGCCACCTTCTGCAGTGATCAGGCGCGTAAGATCGTCGATGTGCGCATTGACAAGGGTGTGCCAGGCACGCAGCCGTCGCGCCCTCTCGTGCGCGCCGAGCGCGCGCCAGGCGGGCAGGGCGTTGCGGGCGGCGTCGATGGCACGCCGGGTTTCCGCGACACCGCAACGTGGAACCGTCGCCAGCAGCGCGTTGTTTGCCGGATTGCGCACCTCGATCACGCCCTCGTCGTCGGCGTGCGTCCAGACGCCGCCGATCAGGCAGGTGGCGCGCAGCAGAGCAGGGTCAGTCAATTGCATGGTATGGGGTACGGCATGAATGCGAGGTCGACGCATTGTCCCAGCGAACCCCCGGTTGCGCCGCCGATCGGGATGGATTCCTACATGCAGCACGGCGAGCGCCGACACGCCGGCGCCACCGGGCTCCGTACAGTGAGGCAACGTTGCGGCGGATCGACACCGCCGCAACGCATTCGACGAAGGAGACTGCATCATGCTCAGCACCAGCCCCGACACCGGCATCCTGACGAACCCTGAAACGGCCGACAGCAGTGAGTGGGCGGACGACGTCGCGCACGCTCCGTGGGGGTACGAGTGTGCGCTACCGTTCCTGACCTCCTCCCTGCAGGCAGCGCTGCCGGGTAGCGCCCCACTTGGCTGAGCCGTGGTACCTGCCATGCCCGCGCCCGGATCTCGCAACCTGCCGCTGCTTTTCGCGCTGTCAGCCATGCTGGCTTCCTGCGTGATGCCGCTGCCCTCGGCACGAACGGCAGGCGGCGCGCCGGCCGGTGTGCCTGCGGCGCACGCCGTAGCGGCGCAACTGGAGGTGACCGGACCGCGCGGGCGCCTCGGTCGCGATCAGCGTGCCCGGTTGATCGAGCGCATCGGGCGCGAGGGCGGCGACTCGCCGCTGAAGCGCCAACTGGCGGCGATGGCCGATTTCGGCGACGTCGATCTGCACGCCGGCAACGCGGCACGTCTGCTGATCGACGGGCCGGCCACCTTCGATGCGATGTTCAGCGCGATCGCGCGCGCGCGCAGTTCCATCCTGCTGGAAAGCTACATCATCGACGACGCGCAGATCGCGCAGGATCTGGCGGCGCTGCTGTTGCGCAAGCGCGCCGCGGGCGTGTCGGTCGCGATCATCCACGACGCAGTGGGTTCCTTCGGTACCGATGCAGGCTATTTCGATGCACTGCGCGAGGCGGGCGTCGCCGTGTGCGCGTTCAATCCGCTGTCGCCGCTGCGCAAGCGCCGCTATCAGGACATCACGCACCGGGATCACCGCAAGATTCTGGTGGTCGATCGGGATGTCGCCTTTACCGGCGGCATCAACATCAGCGCCGTCTATTCTTCCGGGTCCTTCGGCAGGAAGGCGCGCGCACCGGAGCAGAACGGCTGGCGCGACACGCAGATCGAGCTGCGCGGCCCGGCCGCCGCGGCACTCGACGATCTGGTGCGCGACACCTGGCGCAGCCAGCACTGCGAACCCGCTCTGCCGCCGCCGACCGGGCCGGTGGTCGGAAAGGATGCCGGTCCACATGCAGTACGCATCGTGCCGTCGTCGCCGGACGACGGGCAGAACCGCATCTACACCATGCTGCTCACCGCGATCGATGCGGCCAGTCGCAGCGTGCATCTGACCATGGCCTATTTCGCGCCCGGGCAGGACATGGTCGATGCGCTGGCCGACGCGGCGCGACGCGGCGTCGACGTGCAGCTGGTGCTGCCGTCGGTCAGCGATTTCTCGCCTGTTCTGCATGCCGGCCGCAGCTACTACCAGGAGTTGCTCGACGCCGGCGTGCGCATTCATGAACTGCAGGACGCGGTACTGCATTCGAAGACGGCGGTCATCGACGGCGTGGTGTCCACGGTCGGCTCCAGCAATATGGACTGGCGCAGCTTCGTCGACAACAACGAGGTCAATGCGGTGGTGTTCGGCGAGGACTTCGGCGACGCGATGACGCGCATGTTCGAGCGCGACGTCGCTGCGTCGCAGACGATCGACGCGCAGACCTGGCGCAGACGACCGCTGTGGCCGCGTCTGCAGGAGCGCGCAGCGCGCTTGCTCGAACGCTGGTGGTAGGCCGGCGCTGTCCTACACGGCGGACGGCGCTTGTCCGACGGGCGGGCCGATGCGTCCCCCCTAGACTGCAGTCATCGACTTGACGGATGCATGACTGCCGCCCGGTTCCGGGCGCCGTCGAGATCGATTCCGTTCATTGCGCAGCGGTCGCGACCGGCGACCAGCGTTCATCACAAGGGAGTCCATCATGCGTTCCAATCTCATGCTCGCCACCGCCTTCTCCGCCCTGGCTGCCCTGACCGTGCTGCCGGGCTGCGCCGTCACGCGCGACCAGTCCTCGGTCGGTGAATACATCGACGACGCGACCGTCACCGCGTCGGTGAAGGCCAAGTTCGTTGAATCCAAGGCGGTCGATGCGGCGGCCATCAGCGTCGAAACGCTGAACGGCGAGGTGATGCTGTCCGGCTTCGCCAAGGACGCCACCGAAAAGGCCGAGGCCGAGCGCATCGCGCGCAGCGTCAAGGGCGCCAAGTCGCTGAAGAGCGCGATCCAGATCCGCGCCAAGCAGAGCTGATGCGTGAGCGGGAACGCGGCGAGCCGGAGAGGCAGATGAGCGCGCGTTCCACCGCGGCAGGCCTGGCCTGCCGTCTCTTCCTTGCCACCTGCTGTCTGCTGGCCACGCTGTTCGCATGGAGCGAATGGCGTGGCTGGTTCTTTCTGGCCGAGCCGGCCGAGCGCTGGCTGACGGCTGCAGTCGCCCGCCCGGTGGACCTCGGCGGGCGCGACACCTTCGCGCTCCGACTTCTCGGTGGCATCGACCTTCGCGTCGACCGTCTGCGCATCGGCGGTCCGGAATGGGCGCCGCAGCCGGCGTTGATGGATGCCCGCGAAGCCCGTCTGAAGCTGCGCTATACGGACGTGTTCCGCATGTTGCGCGGCGCGCCGCTGCGCATCGAGAGCCTGGTCGCCGAAGGGCTGGAGCTCCACCTCGCCCGCGGCGATGACGGCCGCGCCAACTGGCAGTTCGGGCGAACGGGCAATGAACCGGCCCGACCACTGCTGGATTGGGTGCAGCCGGCACGTGTCGAGGTGGCGCAGGGGCGACTCGTGGTCGACGATGCGCCGCGCGCGCTGGCACTGACGGCGACGTTCTCGATGCGCGATGGCAGCGAGCGGGCCGGCGACGCGCAGGACGACCGTGGCATCCGGGCGGTCATCGACGGCCATTATCGCCAGTCGCCGCTGACGGCGACCCTGAGCACCGGATCCGCACTGCCCTGGCTGTCCGGCAATGACGATGTGCCGGCAGTGCCGATCACGCTGGTGTTGAAGCTCGGCCGCGCCGCATTGTCTTTCGACGGTCGGGTGCGGGATCTGCTGACGCAGCGCGGACTGGACGGGCGCTACACGGTGAGCGGCCCTTCGCTCGCGGCACTGGGCGACGCCCTCGCGATGACCTTGCCGTCGACCCCCGCGTTCTCGCTGCAGGGGAGACTGCAGCGCAAGCCAGATGCATGGCAGACGGCGATCGACACTGCAACAATCGGCCGCAGCCGGCTGGCGGGGCAGTTCCGCTACGAGACGGGGCGCGACGGGGTGCCCTGGCTGGGCGGCACACTGAATGGCAGCGTACTCTGGCTGGCCGATCTCGGCCCGGCGGTGGGCGTACCGGCAGGCGAACAGTCCTCCGCGCAGCGCAACGGACACGTCTTGCCGGACCGCCACTTCGATCTGCCGTCCTTGCGCGCCATGAATGCCGACGTACGCATCGACATCGAGCGCTTCGAATCGGGCAGCGACTCGCTGCAGGCGATTGCACCGCTGCGCGGCAGCCTGCGCCTTGCCGACGGCGTGCTCGACATCCGCGACATCGAAGCACGGCTCGCGCACGGCTGGCTCGCCGGTCGCATCGGTCTCGACGGTCGTGCCGACATTGCGCAGTGGGACGTGCAGTTGCGCGGCGGCGGGCTGCGGCTGGAGGAGTGGATACGACAGCCGCGCGCCGACGGTGCGCCGCCCTACGTCGCTGGACGGGTCGGTGGCCGTATCGAACTGCGCGGTCAGGGGCGGTCAAGCGCCGAACTGCTGGCGTCGTCCGACGGTCATGCGGCGCTGGTGTGGACGCAGGGCCGTGTGTCGCACCTGGCGGTGGAAGCGGCCGGCATCGACGTCGCGCAGGCGCTGGGCGTCATGCTGAGCGGCGACGCCGCACTCCCGGTGACCTGCGGCGTCGCCGATCTGCAGGTGCGCAAGGGCCGCGTGACGGTAGCGGGCGCGCGCGTCGACACGGCGGATTCGACGCTCGGCATCGACGGTTCGCTGTCGCTGGTCGACGAAAGGCTGGACCTGGTGGCGCGCGCTGCGCCGAAGGACGTATCGCCGCTCAGCCTGCGCACGCCGGTGCGGATCACCGGCCGTTTCGCCCAGCCTGAGGTGTCGCTCGAAAAAGGTCCTCTGCTGGCCCGGCTGCTGCCGGCGGCGGCGCTGGCACTGGTGAATCCGCTGGCCGCGCTGCTGCCGCTGATCGATCCAGGCGACGATGGTGCAAAGTCTGCCTTGGCCGGCTGCAGCACGCCGTCGCGGCGGTAAGGCGCCGGCGGCGGGCGTCAGCCGAACAGGCCCAGCCCCATCAGCAAGGGCAACGACAGCCAGAACAGCAGCGTGCTCCAGCCAATCAGCAGCGCCGACGCCGCGGCGTCGATCTTGAAGCGCTCGGCCAGCAGCAGCGAGGTCATGAAGGTGGGCGTGGCGCACTCGACCAGCGATGCGCGCTGTGCCTCGTTCGGCGTATCGGATACCAGCAGCACCAGCCCCCAGATCAGTAGCGGTGCGACCAGCAGCTTGACGCCGGAGGCGACCAGGATTTCGGTGCGCGGCACCAACCGGCGCCACGGAATGGTCATGCCCAGCACGAAAATGATGACCGGAATCGCCGCCTGGCCGATGAAGCGCGCCGCCTGTACCAGCGGCGGGTAGGCCAGCCCGGTGTATTGCGCGCCGAGGCCGAGCACGAAGGCCCAGATCGGCGGCATCATCAGCACGGTGCGCAGCACGTCCGGCCGTTCGCCTTCGGCGTGCGAACCGAGGCGGGTGGCGATCCATACGCCCAGCGTCCACACGAAGGGCATGGTCATGAACATGTCGTTGAAGATGGCGTAGCGCATCGCGCCATTGCCGAAGAAGAACTCGAGCACCGGCGCACCGACGTTGAAGGTGTTGCCGAACATGCCGCCGAGCATGATGGCGGCGCGCGTGGTGTCGTGCAGCTTCGCCCCGAGTCGCGTCTTCCACAGCAGCAGATAGAGCAGGGCGCCGTTGGCCAGCGTGCCGAGACCGACCAGGAAGGGTACGGTCAGCAGCTCCAGGCTGATCGGCGTGCTGGCCGCCACCGCGAACAGAATGGCCGGGTAGAACACGTAGAGCACCAGCCGGTTCAGCTGCGCACGCAGCACGTCGGCGTCGCGTCCTTCGCCCATGCGCGCCGCCCACCAGCCGCCGGCCGCCACCAGCAGCGACAGCGGCAGCATTACCTGCACCATCAGGCCGACCAGCGCATTCATCCGTGCGACTCCGTCAGGTTGCGGCCGCCGGTTTCGCGGATGAAGCAGGCGGCGACGAAGCCACCCAGCGCCGCGACAGCGAGCACCCGTATGCCCATGGTCACCGCTTCGTGCGTCGCTTCGGCGATCGAAGGCGAATACAGCTCGATCACCCAGCCGACCAGCGGCTGCAGCAGTGCCGCACCGAGAAAGCAGCCGACATTGACCAGGCTGGTCGCCATGCCGGACAGCGCCGGCGGATTCACTTCCTTCGCACAGGCCCAGGTCAGCGAGAAGGCGGCGGCGGAAACACCGATCAGCGCACACGTGGCGTAGGTCGCCAGCGGCGGCAGCGCGCCGTCGGCGAGCACGAAGGGCAGCCAGCCGGCGACGTAGAGCGCGGCATAGCTCAGCATGACCGGCTTGCGCCGGCGCAGGTGATCGGACAGCCGGCCGATGCCCAGGCAGCTGCAGGCGAAGATGACCAGCAGCAGCGTGGTGTGCTGCGCGGCGACCGCGCGTTCCATGCCGTGCGCCGCCATCAGGTAGGGCACGCCCCACAGACCGGCGAAGGAAAACAGGCTGCCGGCGATGCCTGCATTGACGAACAGACCGGGCCAGCTGGCGCGGTTGCGCGCGACCTGTGCCAGACCGGCCTTCCAGTCGCCAACCGGCAGCGGCGCGTGCGCCGGCTTGCCGTCCAGTTCGCGCATCGTCGGCAGGCCGGCATCTTCCGGCCGGTCGCGCACGCGCAGCCAGGTCACCAGTGCCAGCAGCATCGACAGCAGGCCGAGTGCGACGAATACCGTGCGCCAGGACACCAGCGTCACCACCCAGGCCAGCGGCAAGGCTGCGCTGGCGGCGCCCAGATTGCCGATGAACATGGTGACGCCATTCAGCGTAGCGAAGCGGCTTTCCGGAAACCAGGCGGCATTGATCTTGAGCAGAGCGATGAAGGGGAAGGACACGCCGAGGCCGACCAGCGTGCGCCCGATCACTGCCACCCACAGCGTGTCGGCCAGCGCGAAGGTGATCGAGCCGATGCCGGCGATCACGCCGCCGAGCGCGACGATGCGCCGCGGGCCCAGCGTGTCGGCGAGTACCCCGGTCGGGATCTGCATCACCATGTAGATCCAGAAGTAGCTGGATGCCAGCGCACCGAGCGAGGCCGGGCCGACGTTGAAGTCGCGCGCCAGTTCGCCGGCGATGGCTGCCGGCGCGGTGCGGTGGAAGAACACCAGCACGTAGGCGCCGGCGAGCAGGAAGAAAGCTGTCCAGCGCAGGCGGATCAGCAGGCGGGTGTGTTCGGCGGAGAGCATCGGGGCGATTCTACGTTGTGGCCAAAAAAACGACGGCGCCGCAGCGCCGTCGTCGTCATAACACCCTGATCTGTACCGTTGCGATCAGTTGTACAGATAGTTGGGCAGCCACATGCCGATGCCCGGGAACAGATAGAGCAGGATCAGCGCGATCACCTGTATGCCCATGAAGGGCAGCATCCCGGCGAAGATCTGGTTCAGCGTCACGTGCGGCGGCGCCACCCCCTTCAGATAGAAGGCCGACATCGCCACCGGCGGCGACAGGAAGGCCGTCTGCAGGTTGATCGCCACCAGCAGGCCGAAGAACAGCGGATCGATGTTGAAGTGCGCCAGCAGCGGGATGAAGATCGGCATGAAGATGACGATGATTTCCGTCCACTCCAGCGGCCAGCCCAGCACGAAGATGATGAACTGCGCCAGGATCATGAACTGGATCGGCGTCAGGTCCAGGTCCAGTACGAACTTCTCCACCAGTTCCTGTCCGCCCAGCAGCGCAAACGCGGCCGAGAAGATGGCGCTACCGACGAACAGCCAGCACACCATGGCCGAGGTCTTGGCGGTCAGGAACACCGACTCCTTCACCACGCCGAAGTTGAGCTGACCGTAGGCCGCCGCCAGCAGGGCGCCACCGAAGGCGCCGATCGCCGCCGCCTCGGTCGGCGTCGCCAGGCCGAACACGATGGTGCCAAGCACCGCCAGGATCAGGATGGCCAGCGGGAAGAAGGACGACAGCAGCATCTTGAAGATTTCCAGCCGCTCGAAGCTCAGCATCGCGTAGTAGGCGATCATCAGCACCGCGCACACGGCAACCGCGATCCAGAAGCCGCGCGGTGCCGACTTCGCCTCGGCCACCTCTGCCGGCGCGGCCGCGGCCTCGGCGGCAGCAGGCTCAGCCAGCGACGGCGCTGCGGGCTCGGCGACGGTCGGCTCGGCACCCGGCGGTTCCGCCAGGTCTCCGCCGGTCGACGGCGGCTCTGCGAGGCCGTCGGCTGCAGGCGGCTCCTGCAGTCCGCCTTCGTCGGCCGGGGGCTCCTGCAGGCCGCCCGCGTCCGCTGGCGGCTCGGCCAGATCGCCGCCCGAGTAGTCGCTGTCGAAGGACTGCAGGCTGTCGGGCAGCACGTCGGCCACCGCGTCGGCCCTCGTCAGGTTGCCGTGGATCGCCGTCAGCGCCACCGCGACCGCGATCAGCGGCAGCAGCGTCACGAGCAGCTGGCGCATGATCGTGCCGGTGGCCACACCGGCGTTGCGCGGGCCCTTCAGCGCGGCCAGCAGCGCCGGCAGTGCGCGCTTGCCGTACTGCTTCGCCACCCCGGCCGTCGACGGCGGCAGTTCGACGTGCCGTTCGTCGTCCGGCAGCGGCGGCGCCATGTCCGGGCGCAGCTTGGCCACCAGGATCACGTACAGCATGTAGAGGCCGGCCAGCATCAGGCCCGGGAAGAAGGCGCCTGCGTACAGCTTCACCACCGACACGCCGGCGGTCGCGCCATAGACGATGAGCATGACCGAAGGCGGGATCAGGATGCCCAGGCAGCCGCCGGCGGTGATCACGCCGGCCGACAGGCGCACGTCGTAGCCGGCGCGCAGCATGGCGGGCAGCGCCAGCAGACCCATCAGCGTCACCACCGCACCGACGATGCCGGTGGCCGTGGCGAAGATGGCGCAGGTGACCAGCGTGGCGACCGCCAGCGAACCGGGCAGCCGGGCCATCGCCAGATGCAGGCTCTTGAACAGCTTCTCGATCAGGTTGGCGCGCTCGACCAGATAGCCCATGAACACGAACAGCGGGATCGAGATCAGCACGTCGTTGGTCATGACCGAGAAGGCGCGCTGCACCATCAGGTCCAGCGTCTGCTGGGTGGCGATGTCCGGGTTCTGCATCCGGTAGGCCAGCCAGGAGAACAGCACGCCCATGCCCATCAGCGTGAAGGCGGTCGGGAAGCCGAGCATGATGGCCACCACGACCAGCGCCAGCATCAGCAGGCCGAGGTGGCCGCCGGTCCATTCGGACGGTGCCGGCATCAGGATGGCCGTGGCGGTGATGATGATCGCCATCAGGCCGAAGCCGAAACGGAGTTCCTTTCTCATTTGGACGCTCCTTCGCTGCCTTCAGGCAGATCGGCATGCACCATGTGGCGCAGTTTCTCGACATCGACCTCCTCGACGTCGTGCGTGCGCGAGGGCCACTCGCCCTGCTGGATGCAGACGATGCAACGCAGGATCTCGACCACGCCCTGCAGCATCAGCACCGCACCGGCCAGCGGGATGATGGCCTTGAACGGATAGATCGGCGGGCCATCGGAGGTGACCGACGAATGTTCGTTGATCGCCATCGATTCGCTGAAGAAGTCCCAGCCCGCCCAGCACAGCGCGAGCACGCCGGGGATGAAGAACACGAAATAGAGAATGAGGTCCAGCGTGGCCTGCGTGCGCGGCCGGAAGAAGCCGTACAGCACGTCGCCGCGCACGTGGCCGCCGGTGGCCAGCGTGTAGGCGCCGGCCATCATGAACAGCGTGCCGTAGAGCATGTAGGTGGCGTCGAACACCCAGGCGTGAGGCGAATTCAGCACGTAGCGCGAAAACACCTCCCAGGTGATGAGCAGCGTGAGCCCGACTATGGTCCACGCGAAGGCGTGGCCGACCAGTGTGTTGAACTGGTCTACGCGCAGGAGAAGTTTCTGCATGGCATCAAGCGGACACCTGTGGGTGCCCGTCCTTTTCTTTTGGAGTCAAAAAAGCCGGCGCCCCTTTTGGAGACGCCGGCTCGTTTGCAGCGGTGCGGCCTCAGCCCTTCTTCGAGAAGAAGTGGTCGTAGGCCATCTTGAAGTTCACCGTCGTGTCGTTCTGCCACTTGGCGGTGCGACGGGCGAAGGCGCGCTGCGATTCCAGCACCTTCTTGAACATCGGGTTCTCGGCCGCCTTCTTCTCGGTCACCTTGTCCCAGGCGGCGAGCTGTGCCTTCAGGATGGGGTCCGGCGTCTTGTAGAACTTGACGCCCTGCTTTTCCTGCATTTCCTGGTAGGCGGTGGAATAGCGGTCGATCGCCTTCCACGACATTTCGGCCGAAGCGGCCGGCACCGCGTTGGCGATGATGGCGCGCAGGTCGGCCGGCAGCGCTTCGAGCCGCTTCTTGTTGAACAGGATTTCGAACTGTTCCGAGGCCTGGTGGAAGCTCTGCAGCATGCACACCTTGGACACGTCGGGGAAGCCGAGCACCTGGTCGGAAGCGGCGTTGTTGAACTCGGCGGCGTCGAGCAGGCCGCGGTCCATCGCCGGCACGATTTCACCGCCGGGCAGCGCATTGACCGACACACCCATGTCGGTGAACACGTCGATCGACAGGCCGACGGTACGGAACTTCAGGCCCTTCATGTCCTCGGCCTTGGTGACCGGCTTCTTGAACCAGCCCAGCGGCTGGGTCGGCATCGGGCCGTACATGTAGGACGCGACGTCCATGTTCAGGCTCTTGTAGATCTCGTCCAGCAGCGCCTTGCCGCCGCCGAATTCGTGCCAGGCCAGCAGCATGTTGGCGTCCATGCCGAAGGCCGGACCGGAGCCCCACAGCGCCAGTGCGGAATTCTTGCCGTACCAGTAGGCGATCACGCCATGGCCGCCGTCGAGCGTGCCCTTGTTGACCGCGTCCAGCAGGTCGAAGGCCTTCACCACCGAACCGGCGGGCAGCACGTCGATCTTGAGGCGGCCGCCGGACATGTCATTGACCAGCTTGGCGTAGTCCTGGGCGAATTCGTGGAAGATGTCCTTCGCCGGCCAGGTCGACTGGAAGCGCAGGGTGACCGGGGATTGGGCGACGGAAATGCTGGGGAAGGCGATGGCGGCGGTACCGGCGGCAGTGCCTGCAGCCTTGGCCAGGAAGTTGCGGCGGGCCGACTGCGTCTTGTTCTGTTCAGACATGGTTGATGCTCCTCCTCGTGGTGGTGGGTGCTTCGTACTGTCCGTTGCAGGGGGTTGCCGGCAACGGACAAAAAACGACGCCGCGCGATGCTAACCCTGCCGGGAATCCGTCACAAGGCGCACTGCAGCGTGACGACGGAATGCCCTTTTTCCGGCGCTCCGCGCCCTGCGGCGCGGCTGCCTGCGACCGGCCGGCCGCGCGCATCCGGGGTCCGACACAAATGTATGCAGATCCCGGTCGGCGCCTGCGTCGTGCTACTTGACGACACCCCAGGCCTGCAGTCGCTGGTAGGCGAACTGGGCCTGCGCGTCCTTGCTGCCGCTGCGGATGTAGGCGGCGTAGTGCTGGCTGGCGGCGCGCTTGTCCTGCATCGTTTCGTAGGCGACCCCCTTCAGGAACAGCGTGGTCGGATTGCCCGGCAGCACGCGGTCGTAGGCGTTGAAGGCGGCCAGCGCCTCCGGCGCCCGGCCCAGTGCCAGCTTGGACACGCCGCGCTGATACATGGCCTGACCCTCGCCGGGATACACCTCGGCGGCGCGCGCGAAGTGGCGGTCGGCGTCGGCGTACTGCTTCTGCGCCAGCAGGCACTTGCCCATCAGCACGTTGCCGCAGTAGTCGTCCGGCGCGACCTTGAGCGACTGCGCGAAGCGCGTTTCGGCGTCGTCCAGCGACTTCTTCGCCATCAGCGACTCGCCCTCCTGCTGCGACTTGATCGCCGGGGCGAGCTTGCGCAGACCTGCCGTGTGGTCCATGTAGCGCTCGCGCGACAGCTTCTTGTTGCGCAGGCTGCCGTAGGTGTCCAGCGCTTCCCGCTCGGCGGTCGCGTATCGCTCGTCCGACATCGGGTGCGACGAGAACATGGTCTGCAGCAGGCTGGGTTTTTCCTTGTGCTGGCTGCGCAGCATGTCCATCAGGTTCACCATGCCGTCCGGGTTGTAGCCGGCGCGGGTCATGTATTCCAGCCCGAGGGCGTCGGCCTGTCGTTCGTCGGCCCGCGAGTAGCCAGCCAGCAGCGCGCTGGCGCCGACCTGGGTGGCGATGTTGGCGAGCGGCGCCGCACCGCGGTAGTCGGACATCGCCACCGCCACATTGACCGCCGTGGCGCCGACCTGCGCCACCATCGTGCGCCCGGCCTGCTTGGCGCTGTGGCGCGCGTTGACGTGCCCGGTCTCGTGGCCGAGCAGGGCGGCCAGCTCGTCCTCGCTGTCCATGTCCAGCATGATGCCGCGCGTGCACGCCATGCTGCCGCCAGGAAAGGTGTAGGCGTTGATGTAGTTGGCGTTCACGACGCGCGCGCTGTAGGGCACGTCGGGCCGGTGCGTGTGCTTCGCCAGCGACAGTTCGAGGTCGTTCACGTAGCGGTTCAGTTCGGCGTCCTGCACCGCGCCGTAGTCGGACGAGAACTGCTGCGGCGAGTGCTTGCGGTCGATGCCGATCTCGTCCTGCTCGGACAGGCCGACCAGCACCTGCTGGCCGGTGATCGGGTCGGTGGCACAGCCGGACAGCTGCGGCAGCGTCACTGCGGCGCCGGCGATGCCGGACAGCCACAGGAAGTCGCGGCGGCTCATTTCGCGGCGGAAAAAGCGGTCGTGAGACATGGTCGTCGTCCTTCGTTGAGGTCTTCAGCGATAACGCTGGAAGATCGCCGCCGCTGACAGGGCAAGGTCGCGCCGGCGCTCCGTCCGTATCAGGCCGGTTCGGCGTGTTCCACCATCAGCTGCACACGGCGCACGCCCTGGTACTCGTTGATGTCCAGCCGGTAGGCGGCGGTCACCCGTTCGGGCAGCGGTTCGGCGCGGTTGAACCATATTGCATCGAACACGTTACCGTCCTTTGCCAGCGACAGTTTCAGGTGCTTGTCCTTCAGCAGACGCTGGTTGCGCACTTCGAAACGGTCGGCGAAAACAGGCGGCGGAAAGCCCTGGCCCCAGGTTTCGGCTTCCATCAGGGTGGCCGCGTGCAGGTTCATCAGCGAAGCTTCGAGCGCGCCGTCGGTTTCTATGGTGCGGGTCAGCGCCGAAGGTTCCACCATGTCGGCGACCGCCTGTTCGAAGGCGTCACGGAAGCGCTCGAAATCGTGCTCGTGCACGGTCAGGCCGGCCGCCATCGCGTGGCCGCCGAAGCGGATGAGCAGGCCGGGTTCGCGCTTGGACACCAGATCGAGCGCGTCGCGCAGGTGCAGGCCCGGTATCGAGCGGCCGGAGCCCTTGATCTCGCCCTCGTTGCCGCGTGCGAAGGCGATGGTCGGCCGGTGCGCACGTTCCTTGACGCGCGAGGCGACGATGCCGATGACGCCCTGGTGCCAGTCCGGGTGGAACAGGGCCAGCGATTTCGATTCGCCGATGTCGATGCCGGCCAGCTGGGCTTCCGCCTCTTCCTGCATGCCCTGTTCGATCTCGCGCCGCTCGCGGTTCATCGCGTCCAGTTGCTGCGCCAGCGACAGCGCGCGCGCGAAGTCGTCGGTGATCAGGCATTCGATGCCGAGCGACATGTCGGACAGCCGGCCCGCTGCGTTCAGCCGCGGGCCGATGGCGAAGCCGAGATCGAAGGAGGTGGCGCGCTCCGGTTCGCGGCCGGCGGCGGCGAACAGTGCGCGCAGGCCCGGCGTGAGCTTGCCGCCGCGGATGCGCTGCATGCCCTGGGTCACCAGTACGCGGTTGTTGTGGTCCAGCTTCACCACGTCGGCCACGGTGCCGAGCGCGACCAGGTCGAGCAGGTTGCCGAGGTTGGGCTCCTCGCGGCCGGCGAACGCGCCGCGCCGGCGCAGCTCGGCGCGCAGCGCGAGCATGACGTAGAACATGACGCCGCAGCCGGCGATGGACTTGCTCGGGAAGGGGCAGCCCGGCTGGTTCGGATTGACGATCACGTCGGCCAGCGGCAGTTCGTCGCCCGGCAGGTGGTGATCGGTCACCAGCACCGACATGCCCAGTTCGTTCGCCCGCGCGACGCCTTCGACGCTGGCGATGCCGTTGTCCACGGTGATGATGATGTCCGGCTCCGCGTGCGCGGCGAGATCGACGATTTCCGGCGTCAGGCCGTATCCGTACTCGAAGCGGTTTGGCACCAGATAGCTCACGCTGGCGCCCATCGCGCGCAGCGCGCGGATGCCGAGGGCGCAGGCGGTGGCGCCGTCGCAGTCGTAGTCGGCGACGATGAGCAGGCGCGCGTCGGCCTCGATCGCGTCGGCCAGCATCTGCGCCGCCTCGGCGGTGCCGGTCAGCGCGTCCGGCGGCAGCAGCGCCTTCAGCGAATAGTCGATCTGGCTGCGGTCCTGCACGCCGCGCGCGGCATACAGCCGGGCCAGCAGCGGGTGGATGCCCTGCTGTTCGAGCAGCGCGGAGCTGCGCGCCGGGATGGGGCGGTTGAGGATGAGGGTCACTGTTTTATTAGGGGCTAGGGACTAGGGACTAGGGGCTCGGGGCTCGGGGCTCGGGGTCAGGGACCAGGGGTCAGGGGGTGCGGGCGGCGCCAGAATTTCCAAAGGTCGCGGCGTTCCGTGGTCACGGCGATGGCGGCTTCGTCGCCGCTGAGGCGTACGGTGACCGACTGCACGTCGCCACGGCGCAGCGCGTCGAGCGCTGGTGCGATCCAGTCGCGGTCGAGTGCTTCGACCGCCTGCGTCCAGGCTGCGGCGTCCAGGTAGAGGGCGGGTGCCAGCGCGTCCTGCAGCAGCACGAGATTGCCTTCCTGCAGCGCGACGCCGGTCTTGTCCGGCAGCGGCGCGGCGCGCACGCCGGCGGCGTGTGCCAGGCCGTGCGCCAGCGGGTCGTCAGCCCACAGCTGCATGCAGGGGATGTCGGCCCGTACCGGCAAGCTGCCTGCACCCCAGAACCACAGGCTGTTGATGGCCGGCCGCGCGGCCTCTTCGCGCGCGGCATTGACCGGGTGGTCGTGGAACAGCATCTGCGTTTCGTTCATCCACTGGCGCAGCTTCGCGCCGTCGGGGCCGGAGGGCATCGATGCGTCGATCTTGCGGCCGAGGGCTGCACCCGGCGGCACGGTGTCGACCCGCAATGGCTCGAGCAGCGACAGATGGCCGTGCCCGCCGGCCGGCAGGTGCAGCCAGCCGACGCTGGCAAAGTGCGCGTTCCACGAGGCGGCCAGCGCGGCCGCCTCGTGTGCGTCCGGGGCGACATCCGGGCGGTCGGTCAGCATCAGCGCGTCGCGTGCGAAGCGCAGATGAGTGGCGTCGGCCGCCAGCCAGCAGCGCGTGTCGGCGGGTTCGCCGGTTCCGGCCCAGCGCAGCGCGCCGAGCGGTGCATCGGCGTCCAGACCGAACAGGCCCGCCAGCAGGTGTTCCGGCGCTCGCGCCGGTTGTGCAGTCCGCCGGCCACGGCCCAGCAGCACGGACAGCGCGGGTGTGCGGGGCGGCGGAAGGGGTGAGGTCGAGGGCCAGAGCAGGCCGGGCAGGACGAGATGCAGGGACATGGCCAGGAGTTTACCCGGCTTGCGACGTGCCGCGATGGTGACGGATCGGCGGCAGGTCGGCGGAATCCGACACGGCGCTGCCGCTTCATCCTTAGCGGGCGCATGGGCGCCATCCGGTACCATGCCGACCCCATGAACTACGAAATCCTGCTCGGCCTGCGCTATGTGCGGGCGAAACGGCGCAACGGCTTCATTTCCTTCATATCCCTGATCTCCACCTTCGGGCTGGCGCTCGGGGTGGCGGCGCTGATCACCGTGCTGTCGGTGATGAACGGTTTCCAGAAGGAGTTGCGCACCCGCATCCTCGGCGTCGCCTCGCACATCCAGGTGACCGGCTACGACAACGAACTGGCCGACTGGCAGCAGGTGGCCGACGCCGTGCTGAAGAACCCCGAGGTCAAGGCGGCCGCGCCCTATGTCAGCGAACAGGCCATGCTGTCCTTCGACCAGACGGTGCGCGGCGCCATGGTGCGCGGCGTGCTGCCGGCGGCCGAGGACGGCGTGGCCGATTTCAGCCAGCACATGCGCGCCGGCAAGCTCACCGATCTGCAACCCGGCGGCTACGGTGTGGTGCTGGGCATCGAACTGGCGCGCGCGCTGCAGGTGCAGATGGGCGACAAGGTGACGCTGATCGCGCCGCAGGGGCTGGTGACGCCGGCCGCCGTGCTGCCGCGGCTCAAGCAGTTCACCGTGGTCGGCGTGTTCGAAGCCGGACATTTCGAATACGACGCCAGCCTCGCACTGATCCACATGCAGGATGCGCAGACGCTGTACCGGATGGAAGACCGCGTGTCCGGCGTGCGCCTGAAACTGGGCGACCTGTTCGACGCGCCGCGCGTGGCGCGCGAGCTGCACGCCCAGCTGTCCGGCCAGGAGCTGCTGGTCGGCGACTGGACCCGCCAGCACGCCAACTTCTTCCGCGCCATCGCGATCGAGAAGAACATGATGTTCATCATCCTGTCGCTCATCGTCGCGGTGGCGGCCTTCAACATCGTGTCCATGCTCATCATGGTGGTGACCGACAAGCAGGCGGACATCGCCATCCTGCGCACGCTGGGTGCCAGCCCGGCCAGCATGATGGCGGTATTCGTCGTGCAGGGTGCCATCATCGGCGGCTTCGGCCTGCTGCTCGGAGTGGCCGGCGGCGTGCTGCTGGCGGCCAACCTCGACGTGGTGGTGCCCGCCATCGAGAAGATCGTCGGCGTGTCGCTGTGGTCGTCCGAGGTGTATTTCATTCCGGAGCTGCCGTCGGAAATCCTGATGAGCGACGTCGTGACGGTGACGCTGATCGGCGGCGTGCTGACCCTGGTCGCCACGCTGTATCCGAGCTGGCGCGCGTCGCGTGTGCAACCGGCGGAGGCGCTGCGCTATGAGTGAAATCGTGCTGAGCTGCCGCGGGCTGACCAAGGTTTTCCACCAGGGCAAGGTCGAGGTACCGGTGCTGTCCGGCGTGGATCTCGACGTCATGCGCGGCGAGCGGGTCGCCATCGTCGGCGCCAGCGGCTCCGGCAAGAGCACGCTGCTCCACTTGCTGGGCGGGCTGGATGTGCCGAGCGCCGGCAGCGTGTCACTGCTCGGTCAGGACTATTCGTCGCTCGGCGAGGCAGCGCGCGGCAGCTTGCGCAACCGCGCGCTGGGTTTCGTCTACCAGTTCCACCATCTGCTGGCCGAGTTTTCGGCGCTGGACAACGTGGCGATGCCGCTGATGATCCGCCGGCAGACGCGCGCCCAGGCGCGCGAGGCGGCCGCGGCCATGCTGGCCGAGGTCGGTCTGGCGCATCGGGTCGAGCATCAGCCCGGCGAGCTGTCCGGCGGCGAGCGGCAGCGTGTCGCCATCGCCCGCGCGCTGGTGACGCAACCGGCCTGCGTGCTGGCCGACGAACCGACCGGCAACCTCGACAGCCGGACGGCCGACGGCGTGTTCGACCTGATGCTGACGCTGAGCCGCACCCGCGGTACCAGCTTCGTCATCGTCACCCACGACGAAAGGCTGGCGGCACGCACCGACCGCACCGTGAGGCTGGTGGACGGCCGGTTCTGACCCGGGCTGCAGCGGCCTGTCGGGGTCAGAAGACCCCTCCCACAGAATCTCGGCTCAGGCTCCGGAAGTGTCTCGGGCGCCTCCCCTGTGGGAGCGGCTCTGGCCGCGACCCGGCGGACGAAGGTGCGCGGCGCTAGGGCGGCGCGCTGCCCCACAAGGCCGCGCGCAGGTCGGCGTCGGCGATCTCCTCCAGCCGCTGCTGCACTGTCGTCGCGAACGCTTCCGGCGCGCGCCCGGATCTGACCACGGCAATCTGCATGCGCAGATCGTCGATCATCGCCCACTCCTCGTCGGACAGCAGCGTGCGCGTGTCGGGCGCCGCGCGCGTGCGGGCGTCGAGGTCTCCGCCGAAGCGCTGATAGAGCGCGAATTTCTCGCGTGTGAGCGTCATGGCTTTCGGCGTCGCTCGGCGCGGCGGCGCCAGCTGCGGATCAGATGCCAGCGCCAGGTGCCGAGCACGGCCACGTAGCCGAGCCCGGCCAGCGTCAGCGCCAGCAGCGGCAGACCGATCAGCAGCGGCTCGCCGAGCGCGAAGAACCAGTCGGCCAGCGCATGCATCCAGCCGCTGAAACCGGCGTCGTCCGGAATGACCGGCGCGTGAAACTGCGCGCCCTCCGGCATCTGCAGACCGAGCAGCGGCATCACCAGCCGGCCGTAGGCCCAGGCGACCGCATACAGCGGCACGATGGTGAGCGGGTTGCTGTAGAAGGTGACCACCAGCGCCAGCGGCAGGTTCACCCGCAGCAGCACTGACAGCAGCGCCGCACCGAGCATCTGCAACGGCCCCGGTATCAGTCCGGCAAACAGTCCCACGGCGACGCCGCCGGCGCAGCTGTGGCGGTTCAGTCGCCACAGACGCGGGTGACCCAGGGTATCGGCAAAGGGCGCCAGCCAGCGGTTGCGGCGCAGGCTTTCGGTGTCGGGCAGGTAACTGCGGATGATTTTCTTCATGTGTGGGGGCGGGTCGTCGCGCACAGCGTAGCGTCAAGACGAGCCGCCGGGGCGTGGCCGACGTCGCATCCTGCCTGCTCTGGATCGGCGCCGCGAGCGGAGGTTCCGGCCGCGGGTGGCGGAGGGTGTCATCGAGATATGCCATATGGGTGGTTGGGCGATAATCGATGAATGTCCATCCGTCTCGCATCGTCACTGGTGGCCGGCGCCTTCCTGGCGTCGCGGCTCGCACGGCTGCCCGACTGGCCGCAGCTCGGCGCGCTGGCCGTGCTGGCGCTGGTGTGCATGCTCGCTGGGCGCCGCCTGCGTGGGCTGTCTTGCCTCGGTGTGCTGCTGGCGTCGTTCTGCTGGGCTGCCGGATGGGGGCTGACGCAGCTCGACGGGCGTCTGGAGGGCGCACTCGAAGGACGTGACATCGACATCGGCGGCGTCGTCGCGGGCTTGCCGGTGCGTATCGAGCGCGGTCTGCGCTTCGATTTCGACGTCGAGCAGGCGCCGCCCGGTGTGCCGGCGCGCATCGTGCTGAACTGGTACGACACGCGCGGCGAGCAGGCGTCGCCGGCGCGCCCCGCGTTGCCGGCCGGCAGTCGCTGGCAGTTGCGCGTGCGACTGAAGCGGCCGCACGGCAACATGAATCCGCACGGCTTCGACTACGAGGGCTGGCTGTTCGCACGCGGCATCGGCGCCACCGGTCACGTACGTATTTCCGGCGACGCCGTGCCGCGCATGCTCGACGCCGAGGCAGTGGGCGTCGGCTACGCCGTGCAGCGCGCGCGGCAGGCGGTACGCGAGCGCTTCGAACGCGCACTCGGTGTGGTCGACGGTGTATCCGTCACCCATCCTTGGGCGGGCGTGCTGATCGCGCTGGCGATCGGCGACCAGCGCGCGATTCCGCCGGCGCAGTGGGATCTGTTCGAACGCGCCGGCCTGACCCATCTGGTGTCGATTTCCGGCCTGCACGTGACCATGGTGGCGGCGCTGGCCGGCTGGCTGTGTGCGGCGGTCTGGCGCCGCGTGCCGGCGCTGGCGCTGCGCTGTCCGGCCCAGCGGGCGGGCGTGCTGGCCGGGCTGCTGGCCGCCACCGCCTACTGCGCGCTGGCCGGCTTCGGCATTCCGGCGCAGCGCACGCTCATCATGCTCGCCACCGCCAGCCTTGCGCTGCTGGCCGGGCGCTTCTCGTCGCCCTCGCGCGCGCTGGCGCTGGCGGTGGCCGTCGTGCTGCCGCTGCATCCGCTGGCGGTGATCGACGCCGGCTTCTGGCTGTCCTTCGGTGCCGTGGCGCTGCTCTTCTATGCGGCAGCAAGCGGCGTCGGCGCCGCTCACCCGCTGCGTCGCTGGCTGCGGGCGCAGGCGGCGATCACCGTCGGGCTGGCGCCGCTGACGCTTGCGCTGTTCGGCCGCATGTCGCTGCTGGCACCGCTGGTCAATCTGTTCGCGATACCGCTGGTCAGCGGACTGATCACGCCACTGGCCCTGCTGGCAGTGCTGCTGCCGATCGACCTGCTGCTGCTGAGCGCGC
Organism: Methyloversatilis discipulorum; assembly: GCF_018780585.1. Classification (GTDB taxonomy): domain Bacteria; phylum Pseudomonadota; class Gammaproteobacteria; order Burkholderiales; family Rhodocyclaceae; genus Methyloversatilis; species Methyloversatilis discipulorum_B. The sequence continues at coordinate 23,417 of NZ_JADMJL010000042.1, forward strand.
ACGCCTTGACCTCGATGCTGATGAGCGTGGCGGCGCTGCTCACGACGCCGGACTGGGCGCTGTGGCACGGCGCCGCACCGCCGTCGTGGGCGGTTGCTGCAGGCGTGGTCGGCGCCGGCTGCGCGCTGGCGCCCGCCGGGTGGAGCGGGCGCGCGCTCGCGCTGCCGCTGATGCTGCCCCTGCTGCTCTTCACGCCGCCGCGACCGTCGCCCGGCGACATGACGGTCACCGTGCTCGACGTCGGGCAGGGGCTGGCGGTGCATGTGCAGACGGCCACGCATGATCTGGTGTTCGACACCGGCCCGCGCTATGGCGCCGAAGCCGATGCCGGCGAGCGCTTGCTGCTGCCTTACCTGCGCGCTGTCGGCGTGCGCCGGCTCGACCAGCTGCTGGTCAGCCACGCCGACAGCGACCACTCGGGCGGCGCGGCTTCGCTGCTCGATGGCATGCCGGTCGAACGGGTGCTGTCGTCGGTACCGGCGCACGACGGGCTGCGGCTGTTGCGGCCGGACACGGAGGACTGCGCCGCCGGACAGCGGTGGTCCGCCGACGGCGTGCGGTTCGAACTGCTGCACCCGCCGCCGGGGGCCGTGGCGCGCGGTGCGCGTTCGAGCAACGCGCTGTCCTGCGTGCTGCGGGTGCAGTCGGCGCACGGCGTCACGCTGATCACCGGCGACCTGCTGGCCGACGGAGAAAGCGCGCTGGTGGCGGCAGGTGCGCCGCTGGCTGCATACCTGCTGGTCAGCCCGCACCACGGCAGTCGCACGTCTTCCACGCAGGCCTTTGTCGATGCGGTGGCGGCGCGCGAGGTGGTGCATGCAGTCGGCTATCGCAACCGCTTCAATCATCCGCATCCGGCCGTCGCTGCGCGTTACGAGGCCGCCGGCGCGACCCAGCGGCGCAGCGACCGCGACGGCGCCATGCGCTATCGCTTCACGGCGGCGGGCATCGCGATCGAACGCAGCCGCGAGCAGGACGCGCGCTACTGGCACAATGGGTTTTAGGGGCTAGGGGCTAGGGGCTAGGGGCTAGGGGCCAGGGGCCAGGGGCCGAGGGAAGGGACGACATGGGCGTGATCGACAAGGTGGCGGGATGGTTCGGACGGGCGCGGCAGAGCGAACAGCCGCGGCTGCTGCACGTGCAGTGCGCCAACCCGAAGGGGCTGCACCGGATGGCCTATGCCGAGTGGGGCGAGCCGGACAATCCGCGAGTGCTGGTGTGCGTGCACGGGCTGACCCGGGTCGGCCGCGATTTCGATTTCCTCGCGCAGCGCCTGTCGGCGCATTACCGGGTGGTCTGCCCCGACGTGGTCGGGCGCGGTCGCAGTGACTGGTTGCCGGATGCGGCCGGTTATGGCGTGCCGCAGTACGTCGGCGACATGGTGACGCTGATCGCCCGCCTCGGCGTCGAGCAGGTGCACTGGTTCGGTACTTCGATGGGCGGGCTGATCGGCATGGCGCTGGCCGCGCTGCCGCAGACGCCGGTCACGCGCATGGTACTGAACGACGTCGGTCCGGTGGTGACCGCGGTCAGTCTGCGACGCATCGCGGAATACGTGGGCAAGGCGCCGAAGTTCGCGTCGCTGGACGAGGCCGAGCGCTATATCCGCGTGGTCAGCGCGCCCTTCGGCCCGCTGACCGACGCACAGTGGCGCCACCTGACCGTGCACGTGACGCGGCCGACGGCGGAGGGCGGTTTCGAAATGGGCTACGACCCGGACATCGGCAAACCGCTCGCCGCCATGCAGTTCCTCGGCGACATCGAACTGTGGAACCTCTACGACGCGATACGCTGCCCGACGCTGTGCGTGCGCGGTGCAGAATCCGACCTGCTGACGCACGACACGCTGATGCAGATGGGCGAGCGCGGCCCTAAGGCGCGCACGCTCGAGATACCCGGTGTCGGTCACGCGCCGATGTTCATGGACATCGCGCAGACCGCGCCGGTCGAACAATTCCTGCTGGAAGATTCTGCTTGATGAACAAGGACGAAATCATCGCCACCACCCGTAACTGGATCGAGAAGGCGGTCATCGGGCTCAATCTGTGCCCGTTCGCCAAGGCGGTGTATGTGAAGGAGCAGGTGCGTTACGTGGTGAGCGAGGCGAAGCACCTCGACGGTCTGCTCGAAGACATCGACCGCGAAATCAGCTTTCTTGCCGAAGCCGACCCGCAGCAGGTCGATACCACGCTGATCATGCATGCCTCGCTGCTGGAGGATTTCCTCGATTTCAACGACTTCCTTGATCTCGTGGACGAAGCGGTCAGCGAGCTGGGCCACGAAGGCGTGATCCAGGTCGCCGCCTTCCACCCGCAGTGGCAGTTCGCCGATACCGAGCCGGACGACATCGGCAACTACACCAACCGCGCGCCGTTTCCGACCATACATCTGTTGCGCGAGGCCAGTGTCACGCGCGCGGTCGATGCCTTCCCGGAGGCGGAAAGCATCTATGAGCGCAATATCGAGACGCTGCAGAAACTGGGCATCGACGGCTGGCGCGCGCTCGGTCTGCCGGACGGGCGACGCGAGCGCTGAGCGGCGCGGTCGCGTCCGCTTGCGTCAATCGAACTCGGAATAGGTGTTCAGTTCGGCGCTCAGCTTCGCCCAGTCACAGGCCTGATGGTGCAGCCCCGACGGCGTCGGGATGTCGATTGCGAAGCTGCGGCCGTCGGCGCTGAGCAGGCCGGTGCCGTGGATCGCCGGCCCGTCCGGCTGCGCCGGGTCACGCACCACCACCTTCATCGGACGCCCCGGCACGGCGGATTCGAGCCGCAGGCGGTTGGAATGATTCGTCAGGTCGACGACGTATTCACACGTGCGCGCATCAGTCATGACTCACCTCCCGCTGGATGGTGCTGTCAATCTAGCACCGTCCGCCGGTTCGCGTCAGGTGAGGCAGGTTCAGGCGGCGGCCGTTTCCGGCTCGGCCACGCGGGTGAGCGCGCTGGCGCGCGCCAGCGGCATTTCGACGATGAAGCGGGCGCCGCCGCCTGGCGGTGATTCGGCGCGGATGCGCCCGCCGTGGCGCGACACGATGCGCGACACGATGGCCAGGCCTGCGCCCACGCCCGGATGTTCGGCCGCCGGGTGCAGGCGTTCGAATACGCGGAACAGCCGGTGCGCCTGCGACGGGTCGAAGCCGGGGCCGTTGTCGCTGACCGCGTAGCAGGCGCGGCCCGACTCTATCCAGCCTTCCACCGTCACTTCGCTGCGCGGTTGCGCGCGCGAGAACTTCAGCGCGTTGTCGATCAGGTTCTGCCACACCTGACGGAACAGTACCGGGTCGGCCAGCGTGTCGGGCAGCGTGCCGATGTCGACCTTGACGCGCTTGTCGTCGCGGTAGCCGGGGTGCGAGGCGACCACCTCGCGCACCAGAGCGGCCGGGTTGATGCGCTGTACCTGCGGCGACTTGCTGCCGATGCGCGAGAAGTCGAGGATGGCGTCGATCAGCTCGCCCATGCGCACCGTGTTGGCGACGATGCGGTCCAGATACAGGCGTTGTTCGTCGTTCAGGCTGGCCGCCGCCTCTTCCAGCAGGATGCGCGAGAAGCCGTCGATGGCGCGCAGCGGCGTGCGCAGGTCGTGTGCGCACGAATAGCCAAAGGCGGCCAGATCGTCATTGAGCTGGCGCAGTTCCAGCGTGCGCGCGGCGACGCGCTCTTCGAGGTGTTCGTTCATGTCGCGCAGACGGCGTTCCGACGTTTCGAGTGCGCACAGGGTGCGTTCCTGTCGCAGCGTGGCGCGACGCAGTTCGAGTTGCGATACGACGTGACGCGCCAGTGCGGCCAGCGATTCGATCTGCCCGGCGCTGAGCTGGCGGGCGACGTGGTCGGCCACGCACAGCGCGCCGACCGCATGACCTTCGGGCGTCACCAGTGGCGCGCCGGCGTAGAAGCGGATGTGCGGCGCACCGGTGACCAGCGGATTGCCGGCGAAGCGCACGTCGGCGTGCGTGTCCTCGACCACGAACACTTCGCGCTGCGCGATCGCGTGGCCGCACAGCGCACTGCTGCGCGGCGTCTCGTCGGGCCCGCCGCCGGTACGCGCCTTGAACCACTGCCGGTCGCGGTCGATCAGGCTGATATAGGCCATCGGTGTCCCGCAGAGCCGGGTGGCCAGCAGCACGAAGTCGTCGTAGAGCGGATCGGCGTCGGTGTCGAGGATGGCGTACTCGGCCAGCACGGCGAGTCGTTCGGCCTCGTCGGGCAGGGCAGGGGCGGGCGTGAAGTGCATGTTCTGGGCGACCTCGGATGGGTGGTGTGGCCGGTCAGTGGCATACGCCGCGCACGCTGCGACCGCGCAGTCAGCCCGGGTGGGCCAGCGAGGACCGGACGGCCGCATGGTGCCGCGCCATGCTCATGTTCATGTTGATCATGGACAAGGTTCATGCCGGACATATCTTTGGCATATCACTTTGGTTTACATCGATTACCCGTGCCATTCCTCGATCTGCTGGGGCATGATCCGCGGCTCTCATGGAAGCGGACGTCTACATGCTCGACATCTTGTACCGCGACGAGGTCATGATCGCCATCGACAAGCCGTCCGGCCTGCTCGTGCATCGCACGGCGCTCGATCGCCACGAAACCGAGTTCGCGGTGCAGCGGCTGCGTGAACAGATCGGGCAGCGCGTGTGGCCGGTGCACCGGCTGGACCGCGGCACCTCGGGCGTGCTGGTGTTCGCGCTCGACGCCGTGTCGGCGCACGCGCTGGCGCAGCAGTTCGCGCAACACCTGCCAGCCAAGCGCTACCTCGCCGTGGTGCGTGGCCACCCGCCGGAGTCGGGCGAGATCGACCACCCGCTGCGCCGCATCGACGACGCGATCGACCCGCGCGGCGCACGCGAGGGCGCCGAACCGGTGGCGGCACAGCCGGCCGTCACCCGCTACCGCCGCCTGGCCGTGGCCGAAATGCCGGTGGCGATCGACCGCTACCCGAGCAGCCGCTACGCGCTGGTCGAGGCGATGCCGCTGACTGGCCGCACGCACCAGATACGCCGTCACCTGAAGCACATCGCCCATCCGGTCATCGGCGACGCGACCTACGGCAAGGGCGCGCACAACCGCTACGTCGCCGGCCTGTGCGGCGAGTCGCGGCTGCTGCTTGCCTGTATACATATGCATATCCGTCACCCGCTCAGCGGCGCCGGCATCGAACTGCGCTGCGGGCCGGGCACGGCTTTCGAGCGGCTTGCAGAGCCGTTCGGGTGGGATGCGGCGGTGCTGCGGCCGGAAGCCGCACATCCGCTGCTTGGCGGTCAGTAAGCTGATTCACGCGCGTCCGGCGGTGCGCGCCGTGCGGGCGGTCTTCTGACCGCGACAGCGGCCTGTATCGGAGCCTGGGGACT
>NZ_JADMJL010000042.1:28773-69564 GCF_018780585.1 Methyloversatilis discipulorum
TAAGACCGCTCCTACAGGAGGTGCGCTCGATCCGCCACCGAAGCCGTGATTCCGTGGGAGGGGTCTTCTGACCCCGACATAAGCCTGTATCGGAGCCGGTGGACTGCAACCGCTGCGTCGCGGTCAGAAGACCGCTCCTACGAGGGGACGCCTGACCGGTCGCCCCAGCCAGTGATCCGTGGGCGCGCCAGACCGGCTACTTGCGGCGTCCAGCACCGATGCGCAAGTCGAGATAGTCCGTTCGGACTATCCATCCCCATATTTCATGTCATGGCAAGGACACCTTGGGCCGCGAAAATCCGGCCTGAAATTTTCCCTGCCTGCCATGAAAAACATCCTTGCCCTCGGCGCCCTGCTGGCGCTTGCCCCTTCTTTTGCCAACGCCTGGTGGGATGAGGCGTGGACCGCCCGCCGCACCATCACGCTCGACACCTCCGCCACCGGCGTGGCGATCACTGCGCCGCAGTCGGCGGTGCCGGTTGCGGTGCGGCTGCACAGCGGCAATTTCGACTTCACCGCGGCGAAGGAAGACGGCTCTGACCTGCGTTTCGTCGCTGGCGATGACAAGACGGTGCTGAAGCACCACGTCGAGCGCTACGACAGCCTGAACGAACTGGCGGTCGTATGGGTGCAGGTGCCGCTGATTGCGCCGGGCCAGAGCACGACGCTGTATGCCTATTTCGGCAACGCCGCGGTCGGCGGTACGCCGGACAGCAAGACCACCTGGGACGGCTCGACCGTCGGCGTGTGGCAGTTCGCCGAAGCGGCACCGCTGGCTGACGCGTCAGCCAGCGCACTGACCGCGACCGGCACTGTCACGCTGCAGAAAGCGGCGCTGCTGGGCGACGCGGCGATCTTCAACGGCGCCGCGCTGCGCGTGCCGGCCGCACCGCAGCTGGCGACGTCCGCCGGCGGCGCGTGGACGATGTCGGCCTGGATCAAGCCGGCGGCGGCGCAGCAGGCCACGCTGTATGCGCAGGGCACGCTGACGGTGAAGGTCGAGGACAGCGCCTATGTGCTGAACGTCGGTGCCACCCGTGTGGCGGGCGGCGCACTGAAGCCGGGCGCCTGGCAGCACGTTGCGGCGACGGTCGGTGGCGGCAAGGCGACGCTCTATGTCGATGGTCAGCCGGTTGCTTCGGCCGATGCCACGCTGCCGGCCGAACAGGCCGAGGTGGTGATCGGTGACGCATACAGCGGCGAACTGGACGAGCTGCAACTGGCGAACACGGCGCGCAGCGCCGACTGGATCAAGCTGGCCGCGGCCGGCCAGGGCGCCGACGCGACCTTCGTGACGGTGCGCGAAGACGTGGCCGAAGGCGAAGAGGGCGGCCACAACTATTTCGGCATCCTGATCGACAACCTCACGGTCGACGCCTGGGTGGTCATCGTCATCCTCGCCGTCATGTTCGTCGTCAGCTGCTGGGTGATGATCGCCAAGGCCCTGCTGGTCGGCCGCATCGACGGCGACAACCGCGCCTTCCTGCAGCGCTTCCGCGGCGCCAGCACCGACTTCCTGAAGCTGGACCAGGGCGCCACGCACAAGAGCTCGTCGCTGTTCCGCCTGTACGGCGCCGGCCTGCGCGAGATCCGCAAGCGCTTCGACGCGCAGGGCGAGGCGGCCGGGCTGACCGGTGCATCGATGGACGCGATCAAGGCATCGATCGACGCCGATCTGGTGCGCGAGTCGCACAAGCTCAATTCGCAGATGGTGCTGCTGACCATCGCCATTTCCGGCGGCCCCTTCCTCGGCCTGCTCGGCACCGTGGTCGGCGTCATGATCACCTTCGCCGCGATCGCCGCTGCAGGTGACGTGAACGTGAACGCCATCGCGCCGGGCATCGCCGCCGCGCTGCTGGCCACGGTGGCCGGCCTTGCCGTCGCCATTCCGGCGCTGTTCGGCTACAACTACCTCGCGTCGCGCATCAAGAACATCAGCGCCGACATGCAGATCTTCGTCGACGAGTTCATCACCCGCGTCGCCGAAGTTCACGGCCGATAGGCACAGGCCCGCCCATGTCCGCCGACGTCAAGGACGACAACCAGCCCTACGACGAAATCAACGTCACGCCGATGCTGGACCTGGCCTACGTGCTGCTGGTGGTGTTCATCATCATGACCACCGCCTCGGTGCAAGGCATCAAGGTCGAGGCGCCGCAGACGCAGACGGTGTCGTCGCTCGCCAAGCCGCAGACCAAGGCCATCACCATCACCGCCGCCGGCGACGTGTTCCTCGACGCCTACCCGGTCGACATGGCCACGCTCGAAGCGCGGCTCGGCCAGTACAAGAGCGCCAACCCGGCGCTGCCGGTGGTGCTCAAGGGCGACGCCGCCGCGCACTACGAGAAGGTGTCGGCAGTGCTGGAAATCTGCAAGCGGCTGGACATCACCGAAGTCGGGCTGGTGACCAAGAAGGTCGCCGGTTGAGGATGCGCGCTCATGCAGATTAATACAGAGGCGAAGCCCTACGACTCGATCAACGTGACGCCGATGCTGGATCTGGCCTACGTGCTGCTGGTCGTGTTCATCCTGATGACCACGGCCGGCGTGCAGGGCCTGACGATGACGCTGCCGAAGCCGTCGAACAAGCCGAGCACCGAACAGCACGAAGTGAAGATCGTGCAGGTGATGGAAAGCGGCGCACTGATGGTCAATGGCGTCGGCGTCACGCTCGATCAGCTCGAAGGCCAGCTCAATGCGGCGCGCGCGCGCGATCCGAAGTTCAGCGTAATGATCCGTGGCGAGGCGCGCGCGCCTTACAACGGCGTCATCCAGGTGGTCGACCTGGTGAACCGCATGGGCATCGAGAACGTCGGCCTCATCACCTCGCGGATCGGTACCTGATGAGTGCGCTGGCCGAAGATTCCGTCGATCTGTCGCGCGGCGCGCGTGCGCTGCGTGTGGTCGCGCTGCTGGTCGGCATCGCGTTGCTGGTGGCGGCCGGAATGTGGCTGAAGGACCTGTTCTCGAAGCCCTCGGCGCCGACGCGACAGGTGACGAAGATATCCATCATTCCGGATACCCCGCCGCCTCCGCCGCCGAAGGAAGAGAAGCGGCCCGAGCCGCCGAAGGACATGAAGGAGGTGAAGGTCGAGCAGCCCAAGCCGGTCGAGGCGCCGCCGCAGCAGGCCGAACAGCTGAAGATGGAAGGCGCTGCGGGTGACGGCCCAAGTCCGTTCGCCGCTGGCAGCGTCACCAGCGAATACAAGGGCGGCGACGTCGGCACCACGATAGGCGGTGGTCCGGCCAAGCCCAACCGCATGCAGTACGCCTTCTTCACCAACGCACTGCAGCGCCACATCCAGGAAGAGCTGGCGCGCAACCGCGACGTGAAGCTGCTCGATTACCGCGTCACCGTCGCCATCTGGCTGGGCCGCGATGGCAGCGTGCGGCGCGCCGAGCTGGTGGACAGCACCGGCGACGACAAGGCCGACGCCGCCCTGTCTGCCGCGCTGGCGCAGATGCGTGCCTTCCGCGACGCGCCGCCCTCTGACATGCCGCAGCCGATACGCCTGCGCATCACCAACCGGATGACCGGTTGAGCACACCTACATACGACACTCCGGAACCGAAGTGATGAAGAAAGCCCTGCCCACGCTCGCGCTCGCCGCGCTGTTCGCACTGCCCGCGCAGGCGAATGAAGGCGCATCGATCGACACCCTGCGCCAGACCACGATGAACCTGATCGACGCGCTGGTCGATACCGGCGTGCTCACCCGAGAAAAAGCCGACGAACTGATCAAGGCGGCCGAAGCCAAGGCCGCGAAGACTGCGGCGAAAGCGAAGAAGGACAGCACCGTGCGCGTGCAGTACGTGCCGGAATCGGTGAAGGCGGAAATACGTGAACAACTGAAGCAGGAAGTGCTGGCCCAGGCACGCACCGAAGGCTGGGCGGCGCCGAACGCGATTCCGGAGTGGACGGAGCGGATCAAGATCGAGGGCGATCTGCGGGTACGTTATCAGGAGGATCGCCTCGGCGACGACAACACTGGAACGCTGGGGCTGACGGGCTTGCATCCCGGTGCCACGGGCGCAGTTCAGGACTATCCCTTCGTCACCCGGAATCCAGCGGGTTCGGAGGTCGATTCGAATGGCATTCCGGTGAACAACGTCGAAGAAGATCTGAACAGGCTGCGCGTTCGTGCGCGACTTGGGGTGCTCGCGAAGATCAATGATTCGGTCAGCGCCGGTGTCCGGGTGGCGACGGGTAATCGCGAAGATCGGGTGTCCACCAATCAGACGCTCGGCAACAATTTCAACAAGTACAACTTCCTTGTTGATCGCGCTTACATAAAGCTCGATCCGGTCGAGTGGTTCAGTGCCTCGGGTGGCCGCATCCCCAATCCATGGTTCAACACCGACCTCGTCTGGGACGAAGACCTCAACTTCGAAGGTGTCGCAGCGACTCTTCGCGACGTAAGACCGACATCGTCGTTGCGTCCTTTCGCGACCGCAGGCTGGTTCCCCTTGCGCGCCGATTCGCCGCCCTCGGCCGACAAGCGCTGGTTGGCGGGGGTGCAGCTCGGTGCCGACTATGACCTGAGCAGCCAGACCCGACTGCGTATCGGGCTTGCGAAGTTCCGTTACGGCAATCTCGAGGGCCGGGTACAGAGTTTCAACCCGAACACTTTGCTACCCGATGCCGACTACGGTCGCTATGCGTATGAAAGCGGCTTCCGAGCAAAGGGCAACACTGTCTTCAAGACCAATGATCCGGTAAACGACACATCGAACAGCGTGCCGAACTGGGGCTTGGCCTCCAAATTCGAACCCTGGGTGTTGACGGTCGCGGCCGATCTCGCCCACTACGATCCGGTTCACGTACTGCTGACGGCCGAGTATGTGAAGAACTCCGGCTTTGACCGCGCCGATATCCTGCGTCGGACCGGTCTTGCGCTGACCGATGGGGACGATACCGCCTATCACCTTCGACTGCAGGTCGGGATGCCGTCAGTGCGTCTGTCCAACGATTGGCAGGTCTTCGCGTCATACAAGTACATCGGTTCAGACGCCGTGGTCGACGCCTTTACCGATTCCGACTTCGGCCTCGGCGGAACGAACCTCAAGGGCTTCGTCATAGGCGGCAGCTACGGCGTGTATCGCGATACGGCGGTCGGCCTTCGCTGGTACTCCGCGCAGAACATCGATTCGATGACCTACCTGACGCAGAACGCATCGATCATTGGTCAGCGCTTCAAGGTCGACACGCTGATGCTCGACATGAACGTGAGGTTCTGATGATGGCGCGCATTGTTTTCAGTCTGCTGCTGCTCGCGCTGGGTTGTGGCGGCGCGCTTGCGCAGTCGAAGCCCTCGCGCGAGGAAGAGCAGCTGCGGCGTCTTCGAGGGCAAGCGCAGCAACTGCAGCAGGCGCTTGGAGCCGAGCGTCAGGCGAGACAGAGCGCCGAACTCGAATTGCAGTCACTCAAGCTTGGTCAGGGCGCAGAACTCGAACAGCTCCGATCGGAGATCAATGCCTCGAAAGGGGTGGCAGGGCGAGCACGCAGGCAGGTCGACAAGCTGGAGACGGATCTTGTGGCGGAGCGCGAGGCGCGTGACGCCCTCATGCGCCAGATGGAGGCGCTTCAGGCACGCCTCGACGCGCGCGAGCGCGATCTGCATTCCGCGCGGGATGCGCTTGCCCGTACCGAGGGCGATCTTGGCGCGAGCCGCGCCAAAGCGGGCGCTCTTGACGAACGTCTTGGCCAGTGCCAGCGGGACAACGTGGCGCTTTATCGCACCGGAATCGAGGTGCTTGATCACTACGGCAAGCAGACGCTGGGTGACCGCATCGGCTTGGCGGAGCCGTTCTCCCAGACCGCGCGGGTAAGACTCGAGAACCTGATCGAAAAGTGGCGCGATCGCCTCGATCAGTCGGCAGGCCTGGTGGGAGATACGCCGGACGGTCGCGAGCAAAGTCGTCAATAGGTCATCCGAAGGGCATTTGTGCTTACGGTCACCAGATGAGGACTACGTGGTGACGACGCGCACGCGCGGTTCCCGGTGGAGGAACCATTGCCGACTGAGCCGTATGGACTACGTTTCGTGCCGCCGCCTGAAACAAATTCGTCACCTCGCCCCGCTAACTTCGGTATCGCAATAACGGACGGTTTTCTTTACACCACATAGTCCGTTCGGCTCATCGCATCGGGTTTGCTCGCTTCAGCGGATGTAACTCGAACTGCTCACCATCTACCTGCTTCCTCGTGGAGCGGTGACGGTCTCTGACCCAACCCACGTAACCCCATTACAGGAGAAGTCCATGTTCAAAACCAAACTGCTGGCAGTCGCCGTTGCGATGACCGCCATGGCCGGTGTCGCGGAAGCCCGCATCACCAACGGTCAAGGTGCGCCGATCGATGGAAATTCGGAACTCGTGTTCTCGGCATGGGACAGCGTCGCAGGCGTTGGCTACACCTTCGACGTCGCCACCACCGACCGCCTGAACAACTACGTGTCGGCCACCACGTCGACGCTGACCGCCGGCTCGACGATTTCGACCGTCAAGAACACCCCCCTTGATGGCATTTTCCTCGACGTCGCGCTGCCGTCGTTCGCGTCCTTTCTGTCGAAGTCGAGCGGCTCCGTCATGTGGAATCTGATGGCAGGTGACGCGGCCGGCACGGATCGCTTTCTGGTGACCTTCTCCGTTGATACGTCGGGTGCAATCAACTTTGCAGCTTTCAACGATATTGGTACGCGGTTCGATTCCTACATTGGTGCCGTCAATGGTAAGGGTACCCATTTGGGTACGAACGATGCTTTCGACGGATATGCAGAGACCGTGGCTGCTGATGGCGTTGCATATGCCGGCACGATGGGATCCAACTTCCAAGGTATCGCTGGCTTCAACGGCTCGACCGCAGCTGGGCTCGGCGAGGCAATGGATCTGAACGTGTTCTACGGTTCGTCGTCGATCGCGCCGACCGCGAAGTCCTTCGTGACCAAGGAGGGCCTGCAGATCGTCGCCCGCACCTACATGGCGGAAGACGGCTATCGCCTTCAGATTTCCGCGGTACCCGAGCCCGAAACCTACGCGATGCTGCTGGCCGGCCTCGGTCTGATCGGCGCAGCCGCCCGTCGTCGTCGCGCCTGATTGCGCTCCAGTCTGAATCCGGCGGGTGCGTCTGCGCCCGCCTCACCCGAAAGGATGTCTGAATGAAGATCAAAGCTCTCGTCGCCGGTTGCGCGCTGGCCTTTGCCGGCATGTCCGCTCACGCCGCCTCGGTTAATCTGACCGGCTACACCAAGATCTACCTGTCCGGCGCCACCGCCCCGGACAGCTTCCTGGCCGATCTGGCTAACCAGATGCTGGATGGCGTCGTTGAGTACCGCAATCGTGCTACCAACAGCTCCGGCGTTGAAATCAGCGGTACCGACTACCGTGCTTTTGTGGGTACGGCCAAGTCTGGCATTCCGGGAGTCACCGCCGGCACGCCCATCGTGTTCTTCAAGCGCTCGAAGGGTGGTTCTGTGTGGGGCGTGGATCCGGTCGCCCGTGCTCAGCGTATCGAGTCGCTGAACATGGATGATTGCGATCTGACGACGCGTCGCTGCGGTGTGAAGGGTATCGATCCGGGCGTTGCGGGTCATGAGGATCCGAGCCTGAACAACGGCGAAATTTCCGACTTCGGTGTGTCCGACGTCGAGCCGCGCATGTTCCGCGAGCCGTTCAACACCGAGAACGGTCAGCCGGAACTGACTGACGCGGAGCGTGCGGTGTTTGAGAACTTCGCCGTCAATGCTTTGATGTTCGGTCAGGTGGCCACCAATGCCGTGCCGGCAACGACCGTGCTCAGCCGCACCACCTACGGCTCGATGCTGCAGGGTCTGATCCGCAACTGGGAACAGGTCGATGGCACGGACGCTGGCGTCATCGTGTGCCGTCGCGTCAATGGTTCCGGCACGCAAACCAGCTACAACGCCTTCTACGGCAGCTTCCCCTGCACGTCTGCGGCGGGTGGTGCGATCGCACCGGCTGGTGTTGCCGATTCGACGCCGGAAGTGTTCACCGGCAACGGCGATGGCAGCGAAGCCGATCCGTTCGAAATCGACCCGAGCGCGCTCGATGGGAACGGAAAGCCGGCCTATGTCGTGATCGAGAACTCCGGTTCCGGCGACGTGCGCAAGTGCCTGTTCGCCGCGCAGAATCGTCAGTCCTACAAGGTGCGCGGTTCGAACGACGTGTGGTACCGGGTGCTGTTCAACAACATGGCCAACCCGGGCCGCGCCATCGGCGTGCTGTCGCTCGACAGCTATGGCCGTGAGACGAGTTCGACTGAAGGTGGCTGGACCTTCCGCCACATGGACGGCGCTGGCGTGTTCACGCCGTCGAACCAGACCTCGTCGGCTGGTGCTACTGGCATCGCCCCGTCGAAGCAGAACCTGCTCGATGGCAAGTGGGACTTCGCCTTCGAACTGTCGATGCAGTACCGCAACGCCGCCGTTACGAACGATGTGGGTGACAGCATCCCGTCGATGAACGATCCGGTGAATGCCACGAAGAAGGCCTTCATCAGCGAGTTCATCAAGCGTGCCGGCAGCACGACCTACACCGGCAACGATGGCGGCACCTTCACGTCGGTGCCGAACGCCTACGCCACGCTGCCGACCATCGGTGACTACACCACCAAGCCGGCCTTCGTCACGAAGTTCTCGCGCGGCGGCAATTCGTGCTCGCCGATGCGTCGCTTCTGATCGGATGCAGCACCGGGGCGGCCGCTGACGCGGTCGCCTGCAGCAGGCGAGCCCGGTGACGGGCTCGCTTTTTTTCGGATGTGTGGCAGTTCGCAAGGGTGATGGCTCCCTGCGGCTGGAACGGATGATCGAGTGAATCGCGTTACACGGTGGTTGGGCCTTGCTGCGGCGTGCTGTGTCCTGCTGATGAGCAACGCGGGGGCGTGGGCGGAAGATGGCGCACAGTACTTTGACATTTTCGAGTACGAGGTTGACGGCAATACGGTATTGCCCGAAGAGCCGATCGAGCGGGCGGTGTACCCATTTCTGGGCGAGCGCCGTACGGCCGCTGACGTCGATGGCGCACGTGCGGCGCTGGAGAAGGCCTATCACGATGCGGGCTTCCTGACGGTCAGCGTCGAGGTGCCGGAGCAGAAGGTCGACGAAGGTCTGGTGCGACTGCGCGTGGTCGAAGGGCGGATACAGCGCACCCGGGTGGCGGGTGCCGAGTATTCCCTGCCGTCTCGGGTCAAGGAGGGTGCGCCGTCGATGGCCGAGGGGACCGTGCCCAACTTCAACGAAGTACAGGAGGACCTCGGACGTCTGGCGCGCAATCCCGACATGCGGGTGACACCATTGTTGCGCTCGGGCCGTAACCCCGGCAGCGTCGAGATGGAACTCGCCATCGAGGACAAGTCGCCCCTTCACGGCAGCGTCGAACTGAACAACAAGCAGAGCGCCGATACGAAAACCGGGCGTATCGAAGCTTCGGTGCGCTATGACAATCTCTGGCAGCGTCGCCATTCGATCGGGTTGAGCTGGTTCGTGTCGCCTCGCAACCGCGACGACGTGGAGGTCTGGGCATTGAACTACTCGATGCCTGTGGGACGCGACGCGACGCTGGCCGCCTACGCGGTCAACAGTGACAGCGACGTGCCGACCGTATTCGGAACACAGTCGCTCGGTCGCGGCAGCACCGTGGGCCTGCGCTGGGTAAAACCGCTGCCGATGCGCGCGGGGCTCTTCCATTCGGTTGCACTCGGCGCCGATTACAAGGACAACAAACAGGACACGCGGCTGTTCGGCGGCGTGCTCAATCTCAGCCAGCCTGTGCGTTACGCGACGCTGGCCGCGAACTGGAATGGCTCCGTTGTCGACGCGGGCAGTGACTGGCGCTTCGGCGCGGGGCTCACTCTGGGTATGGAGGCCTTCAACGCGCGCTCGATCAACTGCAATGGTGTCGTCGTCGATCAGTTCGAGTGCAGACGCCCGGGCGCAACGCCGAGCTTCTCGGTGCTGCGTCTTGATCTGCAGCACACGAGGCAGATCCTTGCAGGGGTCAGCGCCTTTGTCCGCTTTGACCTGCAGCGCACGGGCTCGCCCCTCGTCAACACCGAACAGTTTGCGGCGGGCGGGATTGATTCCGTGCGTGGCTACCTTGAAAGCGAGCGCGTCGGTGACATGGGCACGCGCGCCAGTTTCGAGTTGCGTGCGCCGCGAATGGCACTTGCCGATGGACGCCTGGGACTGATGCCACTTGCTTTCTATGACTGGGCTTCGGTGCGCATTCGCGAACCCTTACCGGGACAGGATGCGCGCGCGTTGATGGCGGGTGCAGGGATCGGATTGCGCTTCGATGTCGCCCAGGCGTTCAGTGGTGAACTGATGTGGGCACATGCCCTGCATGACGGAGCCGCTGGCCCCGGGCGAACCCGGGATGGCGATGATCGAGCCGTCCTGCGCATCAAGTACGTTTTCTAGCCGCCGGTGCCGGCGTGCCGGGTTTCCGGCGCCTGCAGTTTGCGAATGTTTAGCGGTTGGTCATGCACATGAGCCGTCAGCGCAACCAGCCGGTCATGTTTTGCGGGCACTGTGAGGACGCTTGTCTGACCGGCGCCACAGCAGCAGGAGTTGAGCCATGAACCGCAATCGATATCGTCTGAAGTTCAATGATCTGGTGGGTTGCTGGGTGCCTGTCGCCGAGCACATGCGTGCCCGCGGAAAACGTGGCCGTTGTGCCACGCTGCGCGTACTGGTTGGTGCGGTCTCGGCCGTTTTCTCGCTGGGCGGCCTTGCCAACGGGCCTCTACCCGTTGCAGCCGGCACGTTCATCGCACCCAACTCTCCGGGGATGGCGGCGGCACCCGTGGTGAATGGCTCGACCATGACGATTACGCAAACCACGGCTGCGCCCGTGGTCATGCAGTGGAACAGTTTCAGCGTGGATCAGGGTCATACGGTGCGTTTCGTGCAGCCCGACGTCACGTCGCGCGCGATCAACGTCGTGCTGCCCGGTGGGCCGCGCAGCGACATTTACGGCAGCATCCAGGCCAATGGTCAGGTCTTCCTGTTCAACCAGGCCGGCGTACTGTTCGGACCGAACGCCGTGGTAGACGTCGGCGGACTCGTCGCCTCTTCGCTCAAACTGAATGACGAGCTGATCAATCGCTCCCTGTCGGCGCTGGGCGTTACCGGTGCCGCGTTGAGTGGGGATGCCTCAGCGGGTGACGTGATGGTGCAGGCCGGAGCTCGCATCATTGCGGCGGACAACGGCCGTATCGTTCTCGCGGCACCGCGCGTGTCCAACGCCGGCACACTGCAGGCCAATCAGGGCCAGGTGCTGCTGGCCGCCGGCGAGAAGGTCTATCTGGCCGATTCGCTGGATTCCCGACTGCGCGGGCTGTTGATCGAGGTCGATAACGGCGGTACGGTGAGCAACGAAGTTGCCGGTAAGCTTGTTGCTGAGCGCGGCAACATCACGCTGGCCGGGCTCAACGTGAACCAGCTTGGATCGGCGCGCACGACCACCAGCGTCACGCTCAACGGCTCCATTTATCTGAATGCACGCGACACCATGGTCGCGCGCACGGTGAGTACGGCGACGGGTGATGTGCAGTTGCCGGGGTTCTCGCGCACGGGCGAGGTCAGGCTGGGCAGCGCCAGCACGACTTCGGTACTGCCGGAAGATACCTACGACGCCAATGTCAATGTACTTACCTTGCGCGACGACGTGGCATTCAATCCGTCCGAAGTCAGGGTGACCGGTCATCGTGTGTCGCTCGACGGCAAGGACAGCGGCGGCAACGGCGCTCGCATCGTGGCGCCGGCAGCGAACGTGTCCGTGACTGCGCTGGCGCGCGATGGCGCCGCGGGGCGCATCGTGCTGGGGGATGGCGTGTCCATCGATGTGTCGGGTGTCGAAGGCGTGGCCGTCGATGCCGGTCGCAACATCGTTCAGGTCGAACTGCGCAGCAACGAGCTGAAGGACTCGCCGCTGCAGCGGGACCCCGAGTACGGCCGGCTCGTCGATGGCAAGGCGGTCGGCATGTTGTCGGGCAAGAAGATATGGGTCGATGTGATGACCGGCATCGATCCGGCGACCGGCGCACCGCTTGCCGATGTGTCCGGTTACCGCGCGGGCATTTCGCGCAGCGTGTCGGAGTTGTCGACGGTCGGCGGCAGCATCGCGCTGCAGGCCGAGGGCGATGTGCTGGTGTCGGGCGGCGCGACTCTCGACCTTTCGGGTGGCAGCGTCGTCTATCAGGCGGGCAGCATCAACGAGTCGCGCCTTGAGATGGTGGGCGGCACCAGTGTGAAGGCGAATGTAGCGTCGGCGGACGCGCGCTACACCGGAAACATCCTCGATTCGACCCGGCAGGTGGCGGCGCGCACTGTGGGCAGCGATGCCGGAACGCTTACCGTAAGCGGTGCGCGCGTCGCGCTCGACGGGCGGGTGAACGCCACCACCGTCAATGGTCAGCATCAACGGGACAGCGCCGCCGCACGTGCCGCTCTGCATGAGCTGACACTTGCTTCCAGCGCGGGCTCGGCGATTGTTGATCGCTACAACGCGTTGCTGACCGAGCGCGAGCGTCAGCAGTTTCAGGCGGAGAACCGCCGATTCTTCGAGCAGAAGGGACGGCTGAACGTCGATGAATCGACGCGAGCCCAGGGCGGAACGCTGCGCATCACTGGGGATCTGACAGGCACCACCTTGCTGGCGCCGGTGGGCGACGTGCGCTTCGTGACCACGACACCTGCACGCAGTTTCGACATGACGTCGAGTGCCCCTGGCGAACTACTGCTGTCCGCCGGGCTGTTCTCGGGCGGTATCGATCACCTGGCGTTGACCTCGGGCGGTCACATCGTGCTACCCGAGGACGTCCGGATTTCGGCTGCAGCCGGGTCGAGCATCACGCTCGCTGCGCGGGAGATCGACCTTCTCGGCGATGTACGCTTACCCGGCGGAGCGTTCGTTGCGCGCACGGTCGATGTGAATGGCGCCAGCGGAGATGCCACAACGCGGGACATCGTGGTCGGCAGTGGCGCCAGCATCGACGTGTCGGGGGCGTGGACCAACGATCGCATTTCGCGCCCCGGCGTAAACAATCCGCCGGTCGTCCGCGCGGACGGAGGACGGATAGAGCTCGTTTCGACATCCGATCTGCAGGTCTCCGGTGCACTGGACGTATCGGCGGGCGGCTGGATCGACGGCGCCGGCAAGTTTCATCCTGGCGATGCCGGAGAGATAGCGCTGGCAAGCGGAAATTTCGGCGCGTCTACGGGTACGGCGCCGCAATCAAGGCTGGTGATCGACGGCACGCTGTCCGGTTACGCGATCACCGATGGCCGGGTGGCGGGGCAGGGCGGCACATTGAATCTGACTGCTTCGACCATCGAGGTCGTCGATGGCGCCGACACGAGCAGCAGCGACAGCGGCGTACTGACGTTGGGCGACGACTGGGTCGGCGCAGGTGGCTTTGAAAAGATCAGTCTGGGTGCACGCGGCGCACTCAACGTGCGTTCCGGCGCGCACCTGCAGCCGCAGCCTGTAGCGCGCCTGATCGATCAGTCGACGCGTGCAGCGCGCAGCGGCAGTCAGCTGGCGGGCACGGGCACGCTGACGCCGCTCGACCTGTGGTTCCGTTCGCCGACGTCCATCGAACTGAGCAGTGCGCTGCGGCCGAATGGCGGTGTGACGGTGGAGCAGGGAGCGTTGATCGCAGTCGACGCAGGCGGCCACATCGCGCTGCGGTCGAACGGGAATGTCATGCTGGGTGGCACACTGACCGCGCGCGGTGGCTCAGTTGTTCTGACCACCCAGGTCGCGGGTAGCGACGAGACGACGCTGGTGACATCGGACCAGATCCACCTTGCGGATTCAGCACTGATCGATGTGTCCGGCGTCGTCGTCTACAACCCGTTGCAGAGAGCGGCCGGACGCTATGTCGGCACGCTGCTTGGTGGTGGCGATGTCGACATCGATGCCGGGCGCGGCTTTGTCGTTGCCCGCGCGGGTGCCAAGGTACGGGCCGACGGTGCCGTCGCCCCGCTCGATCTGGTGTTGCGTTCAGGTACCGCGGCTGTGCGCACCGATGTTGCGAGTGCCGGCGGCGACATCAGCATTTCGGCTCGTGAAGGAGTGATGTGGGATGCCGGCCTGAGCGCACGCGGCGGCGATGCGAGCGTCGCAGGCGGGGCGCTGGTGCTCGCGTTGACCAAGCCCGTCGGCGATGACTGGCTGGGTACCGACGACCCGCTGTACGTGGGACAGACCACTCTGGGTAATCCCGCGCTGAGCGAGGTAATCAATGCGGCACCCCGTATCGTCGTCAGTGACGATGATGCTGCGGGATCCGCATCAATCACGGCTGGCGGACGTGTTCCCGTTACCGGAAACGTTGGTGTCGCGCGTATCGCGACAGATTTGATCTCGGCGGGCGGATTTTCCGATCTCACCCTGCGCAGCAATCGGCTGGTCGAGTTTTCGGAAAGTGTCGACCTGAAGTTGCCTGGTCAGCTGCAGATCGATGCATTCAACGTGCGCGGCCTGTCCGATGCGAACGTAAACCTGACCGCAGCACATGTCCTGCTCGGCCCTCAGGCGGCGTCCAATCGACCCTTGCCGCCGACTGCGACGGGGAGCGGCAAGCTGTCGGTGCAGGCGGAACAGATCATGTTGCGCGGGCGCAGCTTCATCGATGGCTTCGATCAGGTGCTGCTGTCCGCAGCCGGCGACATCCAGGCTACCGGTGCGCTGGAGCGTGTCAGCAATCAGCTTGACGCGCCGGTTGAACTGCGTGGGGGGCTGGCGACGAATGCTGATTTGACGCTGCGTGCGGCACAGGTCTATCCGACCTCGGGCAGTGCGTTCGACATCGAACTGCGCAACCGGCCGGACGGAGTGCTGCGCATTGAATCCAGCGGTCGTACGCCCGGCGTGGCCTTGTCGGCCTATGGCGATCTCGAGCTCGTGGCGCCCCATATCGAACAGGCGGGCTATCTGCGGGCGCCCATGGGCAGCCTCTCACTGGTGGCCGCGCGCATTGGCGACACCACCGGTGTAAACGACAGCAGTGCCTTGCGCCAGGCCTTCTCCGGAAGTTCGGTCACCTTGCTTTCCGGCAGCGTTACGTCGGTTGCAGGAGATGACGTGGTGGTTCCCTTCGGGACTACGACAACGTCGGGCCGCGAATGGGTGTTCAGTCCGGGCGTGGTGAAGAACATCGAGTCCGCGCCGGACAAGCGTGTGCGGCTTGAGGCGGACAACGTGGTCACGGCAGCAGGTTCGCTCGTCGACCTGTCGGGCAAGGGCGATGTCAGTGCGGCCGAGTGGGTTCCTGGGCCGGGCGGTTCGACCGATGTGCTGGCGCCTGCCGACGGTCTGCAGCGCTATGCGGTCGTGCCGATGGTGAACGCGGGGTCGGTTCCGTATGACCCGACCTTGTGGGCCGAGAGCGGACTCGAGCCGGGTGCCACGATAGAACTGCTCACCGCGGCCGGCGGATTGCCGGCTGGCCGATACGTCCTGTTGCCGGCCCGCTACGGTCTGATGGAGGGAGCGTATGTACTGACAGTGCGCAGCGCGGCCGGCGAGTTCGACGTTGCAGCCTCGCGCCAGCAGGTCGATGGGACCCAACTGGTGGCTGCACGCATCGGTCGCACGTTGTCCGGAGCGACCTTCGCAGCTGCGGCACCGGCGCTTGCAGTGGAAGTCTGGAACGGCGCGCAGACGCGCTTGCGTTCCGAGTACATCGAAACCAAGGGCAGCGAGTTCTTCGATGCAGACGGCGGCGCACGCTTCGCCGACGCGGGAAGGCTGCAATTGCTTGCGCAATCCAGCCTCACGCTGGCCGGCAGTCTCGGGACCGCCGCCGGCACGGATTCGCTGGGGCGCCGTGGCGCCGGTGCGCAGATCGATGTGTCGGGCACGAAGCTGGCGGTGATCGGAAGCGGTGCATCATCTGACGATTCTGAACTGGCGGTGGACGTTGCGACGCTGAATGCCTTGGGCGCCGACAGCGTGCTGCTCGGCGGTACGCGGGCGCGCGCAGCGGACGGCAGCTGGGTGCTGGTCGATCTGAGCGATCAGGTCAGGGTGGCGACCGGTGACGGTGAAGTGCTGCGCGCACCCGAACTGCTGTTTGCCGCAACCGACCGTATAGAGGTCGCTGCCGGCAGTCGTGTAGAGGCCGTGCAGCAATCAGGCCGTAGCGATGCCGTGTATCGGGTCGAAGGCAGTGGCGCATCGGCGGACGGAGCGTTTGTCCGTGTTGCGAGTGCTGGCCAGGCAACGCTGCTTCGAACCGCGCCGGTCGGTGCACGAGGCGATGTCATTGTCGGCGATGGCGCCGTGTTGGCGGGGCGCCACCTGACGCTCGATGCGACCCGTTCGGTTCTGCTTCCCGACAACGACGTGCGGTCGCTCAACCCGGCGGCGGGCGGCAGTCTGACCCTGTCAGCCGGACAGCTCGTACTGGGTGATCCCGCCGGTACGTCTGCCGGTCTGCTGTTGCGGCAGGACACGCTTGATGCGCTGGCCGCGCTCTCTGCGCTGAACCTGCGCAGCTACGGCGAGCTCACGCTGGTCGATTCGGTACGCATCGGGTCGGCAGCGATGAACAATCTGACGCTTGATGCGGCCTCCATCACGGGGCGAGACGGTGCCGCCGCGGGCAGTGCTGCGGTTGTCGCACGCGTTGAGGCGAAGAACATCGTGCTGACGAACTCGTCAGCGGCGGCGTCGGACGTGGCCGGCGTGGCCGGTCGCGGTGCGCAACTCGACGTCGTCGCCAGCGGCGACATCGAGCTCGGCAGCACGGCCAGTGGCGAGCACGATGCGGGACTTGCCTATGCAGGCTTCGACCAGGTGAACCTGAGTGCAGGCGACGAGGTCGTGGGCAGCGCACGAGGTACTCATCGCGTGACCGGTGCCCTCGACATTTCCGCCGCTCGGGTGACGACGACGACAGCCGCGGAAACGACTGTCCGTGCTGACGGCCTGCTGAACGTGCGCGGTGGCGACGGCGCCACGAGAGCGCCCTCCGGGCTTGCCGGTGCGCTGTCGCTGCAGGGGGCGGAAGTCTCGATCTCGGGGCGCGTCGACATGAACGGTGGCGACGTTGAGGTCCGGGCATTGAGTGGTGACGTTACCGTCGCCGAAGCGGCGCGTCTGAGCGCCGACGGCTTTAGCACCAAACTGGGAAGCCAGACCGTTGGCGTCGGGGCCGGCGCGATCACTTTGCGCTCCGACAGCGGGGACATCAATCTCGCCTCCGGTGCCAAGGTGAGCGTCGCAGGAAAGGGCGGCGCTGACGCCGGCCTGCTTAAGCTCTCGGCAATCGAGGGGACGGTGAACTTCGGGGCGACGCTGGATGGCGCTGCAGAGAACGGTGGTGCCAGCGGGGCATTGAGCCTCGACGTCGATACGCTGGGCGGCAATGGGTCACTCAGTCCGCTTGCTGGCGCTACAGGGAGCTTCACGCAGTCGCGCGCTGTGCGCGTGCGTTCTGGCGATATCAGACTTGACGACGGACAGACGATACGTGCCGAGCGCATTGCGCTGGCCGCGGATGACGGCGCCATCACGCTCGCCGGCACGCTTGATGCGTCCGGCAGCGAAGGAGGCGACGTACGTGTTTTCGCGCAGGCGGGGGAACGTGATGACAGCGGTCGTCTGACGCTGACGGACACCGCACGGATTCTAGCGCGTGGCAGCGTCGGCGATGGCGGTCATGTCGAACTTGGCGTATCGGCTGCCGACACCAGTGCGCAGTCGCCGATGCTCTCTCTGACGGCAGGCAGTCGCATCGATGTCGGCAGCAGTGCTGCCGGGGCGGCGGGCGGTGAAGTGGTCTTGCGTGCGCCGCGATCGGACGATGGTCTTGACCTTGCGCTGCGTGCCGACGGGACGCAGATCGACGGCGCGCGCAAGGTGTGGGTGGAGAGCGTCAAGGTCTACGACGGCAATGAAATCACCGCGGTGGGCGGCGATGGCAAGGTGAGCTTCGTGGTGCCTGCAGTCGGTGCGCGCACGCCATCGAGCGGCATGATCGGTGCGCTGACCGGGACTTCGGTGATCTACGTCGATGCGACGGTGCTGTCCAACCTTTCGCAGAGAAACTCGGTGAATGCCAATGCGCGCACCACTGCCGAAGAAGCGGCGCGCGTCATTTTCGGCTTGCACTTGAGCGGGGCTGCCGACGGCGATGACTTTGCAGCGCTGACCCGTCTCGATGCCGCCAGCTACCTGGCGGGGACGCTGGCCTATCAGGCAACCCAGGTTACCTCCGACGACAGCCAGGACGCGGAGATACGTATTGCAGCACAGGAGGCGATCGCGCAGGCTGTCCTGAACGGAGAGGGCGCTGCAGGCGTCGTGGCAGCAGCCCTTTCTGCGTTCAACACCGATCCGGACAACCCGATGGTTTCCGCGACACAGATCGCGGCGGCACGCGAAGCCGTCATCATGGGTATCGGTGCGAATCCGACCGATGTTGCACGGAATACGGGTGCGACCGCCACCCAGATACTCGGCAGCGTGCGCGCGGCCACGGGTCTGGCGGCGGACCACCCGGCATTCCTGATGCTGGCCGACAGCCGGGTCAATGACCTGATCACCATCCCGACCGCGGTCGAGTTGGCAGCGGGGGCTGCCGCCGGAGCCGGCAGCGCGGACGCTGCGCGCGATGCAGCTTTTGCGGCCTATGCCTACAACCGCTTCCAGATGCCGACGACGGTTGCCGCAGGTAGTCGTGAATCTGTCTATCAGACCGTCGGAGCCAGCGTGTCGGCCAAGGTCGACGCAATCTGGGCGGGTTCTGCAGTGCTGACCGATACGCGTACGGTGATACAGCATGGCGATCGCATTCTCGATACGGTCGGACTCGGCAATGTGGCGGGTGCGGGCGTGCGCGCGGCAGCCGAGATCCGCGCGAATGGTGATCTCGTGGTGAGCCAGGAACTCAATTTCGGTGAGCACGCGATACGTGGCGGGACGGCCGGCAACGCACAGGTCTATGTGCCCTACTGGCGCGACGGCGAGCACGCCGGTTCGCTGACCCTTGCAGCAACCGGCGACGTACGCATCAATGCGACGATCTCCGACGGGGTGGACCGCTTCAACAACACGCGCACACGGGTTGCAGCGGATAACAGCAGTTGGTCCATGCGAGTGGTGGCGGGGGCCGATGCGATGGCCGCCGACCCGATGGCGACAACCGGCGATGCAGGCTCTGTCATTGTCGGTGCCGGCCGGCAGTTGCGCACCGGCGAGGGCCGACTCGAAGTCAGTGCGGCGGCCGACGTGATACTTGGTAGCGCAACCTCCGCCATTTACAGCATCGGTTCGCAAGATTCCGAACTGGGTGTGCGCTACGGGCAGTCCGGCGGTGACGTCATTGTTACAGCCGGCGGCGATCTGCGCACCGCCGATAACGTGACGGCGCCACCCGCCGATGTAACGAACTGGCTTCGCCGTCAGGCCGTGCTGGCAGCTGATGGCAGCATTCTGCAGGGACAGGCTCCTGGCTGGTGGGCCGAATACGGTCAGTTCGGGCAGGGTGTTGCCACCCTCGGCGGGGGCGATCTGCGCGTGCAGACGGGCGGTGACGTACGCAACGTCGTCCTTGCCGCTGCGGGCGGTGCTCAACTCAGCGGCGAGGCGGGCACGCAGGCGGCCGAGTCGTCTTTGAGCGTGAGCGACGCGGGGAATGTCTCGGTGCGCAGCGCGGGTGATGTGCTCGATGTCACGCTGATGTCGTCCGCAGGCAAGATCGACGTGGATGCCGGCGGTCGGGTCGGGGCTGCAGACAGCAGCACGTCTGGCGTCCGCGTATCGATGATGGACAGCCTTGTGCGGATCACAGCGAAGGGCGACGCAGCCGTCGCTGCGGTCAGCAACCCGACTCTGGAGGGCAGCGGAACGCAGGCATATTTCTCAACCTACAGTGCGCGGTCCTCGCTGGGTCTTACCTCGCTCGGCGGCGACGTGTTCCTCGGCGGAGGCGGAAAGCTCCCGGCATCGCTCTCGCTCGTGTCCGTGTCCGGCGGCGCCGGTATCGCTGGCGGAGTGATGCACCCGTCGGCTCAGGGGGCTCTCGACGTGTTGGCGCTGAGCGATGTCAATTTCACGGCAACGCTGGTGATGTCTGATGTGGCACCGTCTGCATTGCCGTCGATCCGCAAGCCGGTTACCACGACAGCCGATCGCGATGCGCTCTACCAGATCGGCGAATTCTCCGGCGCAGGCCGTCACGACCCCGACCTGCTGGCAGCTCGCGGTGATCGTCGTGTGCACGTGTTGTCGGCAACCGGCGATGTGAATGGTCCGGATTCGAGCAGCCCGTCAGGCGTGTTCAACGCACTCGTGTCACCCATTCCGGTGACTGTCAGCGCCGCACGCGATATCCGCGATTTCGGGCTGCGGGTGGATCATCCGGCCGCCGACTCGAGTTCACTCATCTCGGCCGGACGCGATGTCATTTTCTCGACCACCACGAGCTCGCCCGGCGGGCCGCTGATCGACAACGAGGGAGAGGGCATCGTCATCGGGGGCGGTGGTGAATTACTGATCGCCGCCGGCCGCGATGTCGTGTTGGCGAACTCTTACGGCATCGTGTCGCGTGGCAACTACGACAATCCGTATCTGCCGGCATCGGCGTCGGCCATCCAGGTACTGGCAGGCACGTCGGTGATCGACTACGAGGCACTCCTTGCATATGCCCGTCCTGGTAACGCGATTGGCGACGACAGTTTCGATCGGAGCCTTCAGGCCTTGCTGGCGGCCCAAGGCACTTCTTTGGATGCCGTGTTGGCCGATGAACAGAATGCAGGGCTGGTCAGCGCGAGAGAGAGGGGGCGTGCCGACCTGGCGAAGTGGTTTGCCGCATGGGACGAAGCACTGCTAGGCGCCATGAGAACTCGCAACAATGACTCGTCATTGAGCATGGAAGGCGCGCGCGCCGCGTTCGCAGCCCTGTCTCAAGATGAACGTACGAGCTTCATGAGCAGCCAGCGCGTTGCACTGAACGAAATACTGTTTGCCTCGCTGCGCTATGTCGGCCGGGCGGGCGGTGCACTGGGCCTCGGCCCGTCAGGGTACGCGGCCGGCTTCCAGTTGATGGAAAAGGTGTTTCCGTACGAAGCACTGACCGTCGACGGCAAAGTGGTGCAGACCGAGGTGAACGGTATCCACTACCCGCAAAGTGCCGGCGGCGGAGGCAATATCGATCTGTTCCGCAGCCAGATCAAGACCGAGCAGGACGTGCAGAACGTGTGGTCAATACGCGAGCTTGCAGATCCGTCGATTCCTGTATCCGCCAAACAGTACGCGTCGGCGATCGCGCTGTTCGCACCCTTCGGCAGCGTGAATATCGGCCTGCCGTCGGGCAGCGGCGGAGACGCCTCGCGTTCAGGTGTCGTGGTGGTCGGTAAGGGCAATATCGACGTCATCGCGCGTGACGATATTCAGGTCGGTGTGTCGCGGGTGTTCACCTTGGACGGTGGTTCGATTCAGCAGTGGAGCAGCTTCGGGGACCAGGATGCTGGCCGTGGTTCGAAAACTGCCGCTGCCACGCCTCCTCCGCAGTTGCGCGCGGTGGGAGACGGCTTCGTTCTTGACGTCAGCGGCTCAGTATCCGGATCGGGTATCGGTACCCTGAAGACGAGACCGGATACCCGAGAGGGGGACGTCCGGCTTTACGCGCCTAATGGACAGATCGATGCAGGTGACGCGGGTATTCGCGTCAGCGGAAACTTTGAGGTTGGCGCGCAACGCGTAATCGGCGCCGACAATATTTCGGTCGGAGGTGCCACCAGTGGTACCGCAGTCAGCGCACCAGCAGCGGCGCCGGTGAGCGGTGTCAGCAGCAATAACAACGAGTCTCAGCGGGCTGCCGCTGAACCTGCTGCAACGGCATCAGGCGGGCAGGAACAGCGTGATCGGAACTCTATCCTCACGGTCGAGCTGGTCGGCCTGGGTGATGTGGCCACTGGATCGGGTTGTCGCGAGGACGAAAAGGACTGCGGTGAGCCGGCTCGGTCGAACTGAAGGTCAGGTAACCGAATTGGCCTCGCGCAGCCGCCCCAGCGGCGCCAGGTCGTAGCCGCCCAGTCGGGCGGCGAGGTCGCGGCTGTCGTCGCTGGCCAGTTCGGCCAGCAGTTGCTGCAGCAGGGCGCGGAAGTAGAGGGTGCGCGGCATCACGAGGTCGAGCGCTTCGCTGCCCAGCGGCAGGAAGTGCAGGTTGAATTCGCCGGCCGCGGCGCGCGTGCCCGGCGCGCAGTCGCCGGCACCGCTGGCGACCATGAAGGCGGCTTCGCGTTCCGTGGCGGCGACCTGCACCGCCTCCGGTGCGGCAAGGCCGGCGGCGCTGCAGGCCTGGGCGAAGAAGTGCTGAGAGCCGGCGCCTTCGCCGCGCTGAATGAGCCGCGGGCGGCGCTCGAACAGTTCGCGCAGGCCGCCGACGGAGGGGAGCGTGCGCGACAGCATGACGCCCTGTTCGCGCAGCGCCAGCTGCACCATGACCCAATTCGAACTGCCGGTGTATTCGCGCAGCAGCAGCGCGTGCCGCCGCGTCGCGTGGTGTGCTTCGCCCCAGTGGATGGGGCAGGCATTGGCGCGGCGCTGGGCGAGCAGCGCCAGACCCTTGCGCGTACCGCAGGGGCTGTAGGCGATCAGGGTGCCGTCGTCGGCGCGCTGCGCCAGCCGCGCGATGCTGTGCGCAAGCCAGGGGTCGTCGCTGCCAGCGATCAGCAGGCGGTCGGCCAGCACGCCGCCGTGCGTCGATTCGAGCAGCCAGTCGTCGAGCAGCTTGCGCGGGAACAGCCACTTGCCGGTCACCTTGGTGGCCGGAATGCCGCTGTCCTGGATCATCGCGTACAGCGTCTTCTCGTTCAGGTGCAGGTAGGCGGCCGCTTCGCGCGCCGTCAGGTAGGGCGAGGGCGTCGTGTCGTCGCCGTCGGCGCTCACGTTCAGATCAGGCCTTCGAACGGGATGACGCCCACCATGTCGCCGACCGCGACGTTACCGACATCATCGTCGAGCACGATGATGCAGTTGGCGTCGCACATCGAACGCAGGATGCCCGAGCCCTGGGCGCCGGTGACCGTGGCGTGCCAGCGGCCGTCGCGCAGTTCGAGGATGCCGCGCTGGTACTCGGTGCGGCCCGGCTGCTTCTTCATCGCGCTGCCGCTGATCGCGTCGAAGCGGATCGGCGCCGGTACCGGCGACGCGCCCATCAGCGTCAGCAGCGCCTCGCGCGCGAAGAAGTAGAAGGTGATCATCGTCGCGACCGGATTGCCCGGCAGGCCGAACAGCAAGGTGTCGCGGCCGCCCTTGGTGAGCCGGCCGAAAGCCATCGGCCGGCCCGGCTTCATCGCGATCTTCCAGAAGGTGACTTCGCCCAGGCTGGCGAGGATTTCGCGGACGAAATCCGCTTCGCCCACCGACACGCCGCCGCTGGTGATGATGGCGTCCACCTCACCGACCGCCGATTCGAGCGCGGCCGACAGCGCCTCGCGCGTATCGCGCGCGACGCCGAGGTCGACCACCTCGCAACCGAGCCGCGTCAGCATGGCGGTCAGCGTGTAGCGGTTGCTGTCGTAGATGCCGCCTTCGCGCGGCGCGTCACCGATGGACATGACCTCGTCGCCG
This sequence comes from Methyloversatilis discipulorum, assembly GCF_018780585.1. GTDB lineage: Bacteria > Pseudomonadota > Gammaproteobacteria > Burkholderiales > Rhodocyclaceae > Methyloversatilis > Methyloversatilis discipulorum_B. The sequence continues at coordinate 52,381 of NZ_JADMJL010000042.1, forward strand.
GTCGACAGCACGCCGACGCGCACGCGGCGCACCACCGTCAGTTCGGGCACGCCGAGCGAGGCGGCCAGGCCGATGTCGGACGGGCGCAGCAGGCGGCCGGCGCGCAGCGCGGCTTCGCCCGCCTTCAGGTCCTCGCCGGCGCGGCGCCGGTTCTGGCCGGCTTTCTGGCCGGGCGGAATGAGGACGCTGTCGCCGTCCACCTTCGCGGTTTCCTGGATCGCCACCGTGTCGGCGCCGCGCGGCATGACGGCGCCGGTCATGATGCGCACCGCCTGTCCGGGGCCGACCTCGCCGTCCCAGGCGTGGCCGGCGTAGGCGGTGCCGACGACGGTGAGCCGCGTCTCGGCGTCGGCCGACAGGTCGGCATGGCGCACGGCGTAGCCGTCCATCGCCGAGTTGTCGTGCGGCGGCACACTGACCGGCGAGATGACGTCGACGGCGAGCACGCGGCCCAGCGCGTCGCGCACCGGCACGCGCTGGGTGCCGGCGACCTGCGAGCAGGCGGCGAGGATGTGGGCGCGGGCGTCCGCGACCGGAGTGAAGCGATCAGTCATGAGGCGTCGGGCCGGGCTTCGAGCGAGGCCAGTTCGGTAAGCGTATTGATGTTGGCGAAGGCGTCCGGATTGTCGTCGAAGGGCACTTCGACCACCTTCAGCGCCGAGTACCAGAGGTCGACCTTGCGGCCGCCGCCTTCGAGGAATTGTGTCAGACCGGGCAGCACGTGCGCGCGCACCAGGCTGAATACCGGATGCGGCTGGTCGCCGGTGATGGCCACCGCGAGGTCGGCGTCTTCGCGCTCCAGCGCCGCGCGCAGTCGCGCGACGAGATCGAGTGGCAGGAAGGGCGAGTCGCAGGGGCTGGTCACCAGCAGCGGCGTCGTGCAGGCGCTCAGCCCCGCGTGCAGCCCGGCCAGCGGGCCGGCGTAGCCGCCGATCGCGTCCGGTACGACCGGGTGACCGAAGGCGGCGTAGCGTTCGATGTTCTGGTTGGCGTTGATGATGAGCGCATCGACCTGCGGCGCCAAACGGCGGATCACGTGTGCCACCATGGGCTCGTCGCGGAAATCCTGCAGGCCCTTGTCCACGCCGCCCATGCGGCGGCCGAGGCCGCCGGCCAGCACCAGACCGGTGATCGCATCGCTCACGCAGCTTTCCGTCATGCGCCTTCTCCATCGCGCACGAAGCGCTGCATGCCGGTCAGCAGCAGGTAGTGCTTGCCCTGCGAGCGACCGATCATCGTGATGCCCACCTGCTGCGCGATGTCATAGCCCATCTGCGTGAGGCCGGAGCGCGACACCAGGAAGGGGATGCCCATCTGCGCCGCCTTGATCACCATTTCCGAGGTCAGCCGGCCGGTGGTGTAGAAAATCTTGTCGCCGCCGTCGACGCCATCAAGCCACATGTGGCCGGCGATGGCGTCCACCGCGTTGTGGCGCCCGACGTCCTCGACGAAGTACAGCAGCTCGTCGCCACGGAACAGCGCGCAGCCGTGCACCGCGCCCGCCTGCTTGTAGATGGTTTCGTGCTTGCGCACCACGTCGAGCATCGCGTACAGCGTGGTTTCGGTCAGCCGTGCGTCGTCCGGCAGACGGATGCGCTCGATGTCGTCCATCAGGTCGCCGAACACCGTGCCCTGACCGCAGCCGGTGGTGACGGTCTTGGTCGCCATGCGCGCGTCGAGGTCGGCCACGCCGGCGCGCGTGGTGACGGCGGCGGCGTTCACGTCCCAGTCCACCTGCACCGACAGGATGTCGTCGATGCTCGGCAGCAGGCGCTGGTTGCGCAGATAGCCGATCACCAGTGCTTCCGGTGCGCCGCCCAGCGTCATCAGCGTCACCAGTTCGCGCTTGTCGAGATAGACGGTGAGCGGGTGTTCGCCGGCGATCGCGGTCGGCACCGTTTCGCCGCGCTCGTTGATGGCGGGGATTTCTATCGTGGCGGGTCGTGCGGCGTCGGTCAGTTCGGGTCTGTGCACACTATCCACCGATGTAGGACATCTCGATTTTTCTTGCGGCGGCGGTTTCCGCGGTGCGGATTTCGGAGTAACGGTCGCCGCGCTGCTGCCAGATGGCGCCGATGGCCGACAGCATCTCTTCGTCGCTGCGGCCTTCGCGCAGCAACGCGCGCAGGTCGTGCCCTTCGGTCGCGAAAAGACAGGTGAATATCTTGCCCTCGGTCGACAGGCGGGCGCGCGTACAGGACGAACAGAAGGCCTGGGTCACCGACGAGATGACGCCCACCTCGCCGCTGCCGTCGGTGTAGCGCCAGCGCTGCGCGACTTCGCCCGGGTAGTTCGGGTCCACCGGCTCCAGCGGCATTTCGGCATGGATGCGCGCGATGACGTCGGCGCTCGGGAGCACTTCGTCCATTTTCCAGCCGTTGCTCGAGCCCACGTCCATGAACTCGATGAAGCGCACGATGTGGCCGCTGCCCTTGAAGTGGCGCGCCATCGGCACGATGGCGTGGTCGTTGGTGCCGCGCTTGACCACCATGTTCACCTTGACCGGCGCCAGCCCGACGGCATGCGCGGCGTCTATGCCTTCGAGTACGCGTGAGACCGGAAAGTCGACGTCGTTCATCATGCGGAAGGTGGCGTCGTCGATCGCGTCGAGGCTGACGGTGACGCGGGTGAGGCCGGCGTCGCGCAGCGCTCGCGCCTTCTGTTTCAGCAGTGCGCCATTGGTGGTCAGCGTCAGTTCGACCGGCAGTTTCGCCAGTCGCTCGATCAGCTTTTCGACGTCCTTGCGCAGCAGCGGCTCGCCGCCGGTGATACGCAACTTGTTGACTCCGTGCGCGACAAACAGACGTGCGATGCGCTCGATCTCCTCGAAGCTCAACAGATCGCTGCGCGCCAGATAGGGGTAGTCCTTGTCGAACACCTCTTTCGGCATGCAGTAGATGCAGCGGAAGTTGCAGCGGTCGGTGACCGAGATGCGCAGGTCGCGCACGGCGCGGCCACGCGTGTCGAGCAGCGTGCCGGTCGCCGGGATCGGCGTCTCCGGCACCCGTGCCGTTGCGCGTCCGGCGGTGCGGATGTCCAGCAGATGTATGATCTTTTCGCTCATGGGCGGTGCGGCGTGAGCCGTTTCCTTGCTCCGGCTCCGTTTGACAGAAAGGCAGAGGAAGATTTCGTGGAAACCAGCCCCGTCACCCTCAGGTTGGCCGTGATTATGGAGCGCAGGGTACTGCACAACAAGTGGACAGACCATGCCTGGGAAGCGCGAGCGCTTTTGCCCGAAGGTCCGGAAAGCCCTGATGCGCCAAGGGTTTTTGCGCAGACCGATGAAGCGACCCAGTGGCTGTTCCCGCCGCTGGAGCTGACGCTCTACACCGACGAGGCCGACAACTACCTGCTCAACGTGACCGCCGCCGAGCCGCGCATCTTCGTCATGTGGCGACCGGACGACGAGGCCGATCCGCCGGTGCGACCGATGCAGATCAGTGCCAGCTACGGCGAGGCCGCGCGCTGGATGGATTCGGGCGAGAAGGTCGATGGTCTGACCATGCCGGCTGACATGCGCGACTGGGTCGAGGACTTTGCGCGCCGTTTCCAGAAGCCGCCTGAACCGCGCAAGCCCAAGCGTTTCGCGAAGACCGGCGATGGCAATACGCACTACGGCGGTGTGCGTGCAGGCGTCGATGGAGGTGAGCGTGAACGATGATCCGGTGAAGGGCTTCCTCGGCCGCTGGTCGCGGCTGAAGCGGGAAGCGGCCGCCGCCGAGGCGCCGCCGCCCGTCGAGGCGTCGGCCGCCATCGTGCCGCAGCAGGCGCCGGACGCGGGGCAGGTGGTGCCGGACACCGATGTGCCGGCCGAACCGCCACCGCTCGAATCGCTGGGCTTCGATTCCGACTACCGCGCCTTCCTTGGCCAGAAGGTGGACGAGGGACTGAAGCGCGCAGCGCTGAAGAAGCTGTTCCACACACCGCACTTCAACACGATGGACGGGCTGGACGTCTATATCGAGGACTTCAACCTGTACGAGCCGCTGCCGGCCTCCATGGTGTCGCAGCTTGCGCATGCGAAGGAAACGCTGAACCCGACGCTGCCCGACAACTGGCTCACTTCGGTACCGGACGAGGCGCCGCCCGCCGTGCCGGAGCTGACCGACGCCTCCGTGGAAGAGGCGGCAGCGCCCGCGCTGGACAGTCCGGCGGACGAAGACGAGGGGGGCGCGACAGCGTCGAGCGAGATCGAGCGCTTGCCGATCGAGGCGCCCGTGCCGTCATCCGATCACGCAGAAAGTCATTCCAGGTCGGAATAGTCCGTTTTGTTCTCAGGTGATCTGGCACGAAGGCTGCAGAAGCCTTGCCGGAGGAGCCTGACTACATGAACAACGCCCACAAGGCGATCCAGCTGTGCAGCTGCAATGGCACGGTGGAGATCGACATTAGAAGACTGGGTGACGCGCTGGCGCTGGACGCCGCCGATCTGCCGGTACTGCACGCCGCGACACAACTGTGCGGCCGCGACGCCGCCGCGTTTTCCGCCGCACTGGGCGGCGCGGCCGACGCCATCGTCGGCTGTACGCAGGAAGCCGCCTTGCTGCGCGAGGTCGCCGACGAGGCGGGCGCCGCATCCGGTCTCACCTTCATCAATCTGCGCGACATCGGCGGCCGCAGCCCGCGCGGCAGCGACGCAACGCCGTCAGTTGCCGCACAACTTGCGATGGCCCGCATGGCCGAACCGGCGCCGGTGCCTGCCGTCAACTACGCGTCTTCCGGACAGCTGCTCATCATCGGCCCGGCCGGTGCTGCGCTCGGCTGGGCACAGGAAGCACAGCGTCGGTACGGCGACAGCATCGCGGTCAGCGTGCTGATCACGGGCCGCGACGGCAGCGAACTGCCGGTGCGCCGCGACTGGCCGGTCATGACCGGCCGCGACGTGACGGTGAGCGGCTGGCTCGGCGCATTCGACGTGAGCTGGGCGCGTGCCAACGCGATCGACCTCGACGCCTGTGTGCGCTGCAATGCCTGCATCGATGCCTGTCCGGAGGGCGCCATCGGCTTCGACTATCAGGTCGATGCCGCCCGCTGTACCGGCCATCGCGCCTGCGTCAACGCCTGTGCCGACATCGGCGCCATCGATTTCGCGGCCGTGGGCAGCCCGCGCAGCGAGCGCTACGACCTGGTGCTCGACCTGTCGGAGCCAGCGCTGATCCGCATTCCGCATCCGCCTCAGGGCTATGCCTCGCCCGGCCGCGATCCGCTCGAACAGTCCCTGGCGCTGCAGAAGCTCGCCGGCATGGTGGGTGAATTCGAAAAGCCGAAGTTCTTCAACTACAAGGCCTCGATCTGCGCGCACAGCCGCAGCAGCAAGCAGGGCTGCAATCGCTGCATCGACGTCTGTTCGACCTCGGCCATCCGCGCCGACGGCGATGCCGTGTTCGTCGAGCCGCACCTGTGCATGGGTTGCGGCGCCTGTGCGACAGTTTGTCCCACCGGCGCGATGCGCTACGCCTACCCATCGGCGTCCGATGTTGCGGTGCGCATCAAGACGGCACTGCAGGCCTGGCGCGCCGCTGGCGGCCGCGCACCGCGCGTCGTCTTCCACACCGAGACGCAGGGTGAGGAGGTGCTGGCGCTGGCCGGCCGCCGTCGCGGGCTGCCCGCTGACCTGCTGCCGGTGGCCGTGCATGACGTCGCGTCGGTCGGGCTGGAACTGATGCTCGCGACGCTGTGCTACGGCGCCGCACAATGCGTCATTCTGTCTCACGACGATCAGCCCGACGCCTACCGCGAAGCGACCGCCGGGCAGATCGCGCTCGGCCGTACGATTCTTTCCGCACTCGGCCATCCGGCGTCGGCGCTGGCCGCGGTGGTGGGGGACGACGCCGCTACGCTGATCAGCGCACTCGACGCCGCCGTCGCGCCGGCGCAGTCCTGTCCGCCGGCCAGCTTCGCGCTGCCGGTCGAGAAGCGCGGCGCGCTCGAGTTCTGCATCGATCACTTGGCCCGCCACGCGGCGCAGAAGGTCGAGGCCATCGCGCTGCCGGCCGGTGCGCCCTTCGGCGCGGTCAATATCGACAAGGCCGCCTGTACCTTGTGCATGAGCTGCGTCGGCGCCTGTCCCGCCTCGGCCTTGATGGACGGCGGCGAGCGGCCGGCGTTGCGTTTCCTCGAGCGCAACTGCGTGCAGTGCGGCCTGTGCGTGAACACCTGTCCGGAGAACGCGCTGTCGCTCGAACCGCGCCTGCTGATCGGCGACGCGGTGCGGCGCGAACGCGTGCTGAACGAAACCGAACCTTTCCACTGCATTAGCTGCGGTACGCCCTTCGGCACGAAGCAGATGATCGATGCGATGACCGGCAGGCTGTCCGCGCATTCGATGTTCGCCAGCGGCGATGCACTACGCCGGCTGCAGATGTGCGCCGACTGTCGCGTCATCGACATGATGAAGGCGAAGGGGGGCGAAACCACGGTGTTCGACACATGAACGCACCCAACCCGCAAACGCTCGCTTTCGTGCGCGACCCGGTCAGCGACGAGGACACGGCGCGCGCCAATCACTACGCACTGCTGTCGCGGCTGCTGCATGCCGCACCCGATGCCTCTCTGCTCGGCATGCTGGCCGCCTCCGGCGACTGGCAGATCGACGATGACGCGCCGTCGGCCGAGGCGGTGCTGATGGCGCAGGCCTGGAATGGGCTGTGTGCGGCGTCGGCAGCGATGGACCCGGCCGCTGCGCAGGATGAGTTCGACGCGCTGTTCGGCGGCGTCGGCCGACCGGAAATCGTCGTTTTCGGTTCCTTTTACCTGGCCGGCTTCGTCAACGAGAAGCCGCTGGTGAAGCTGCGCGACGACCTGGCGGCGCTGGGCCTGGCGCGCACGCAGGGCGAGTCGCTGCCGGAGGACCACATCGCCGCGGTATGTGACGTGATGCGTCTGCTGCTGACCGACACCACGCGCAGCGCCACTGAGCGCGCACAGGCGCAGGACCGCTTCTTTGCCACCCATATCCAGCCCTGGTACGGCGCCCTGTGCGACGCGCTCGATGCCGCAGCGGGCGCCAATTTCTACCGCCGTGTTTCGCAGTACGCGCGCAGCTTTCTCGACGTCGAGGCGGCGGCGCTGACCATAGATCCATGAAGTGACCTACAACTGAAGAGCCAACACCCTGAACCGGGCAGTCATCACGAGGAGGACAGAGCAATGACCGAAAAAGCCAACCTGAAACGTCGTCAGTTCCTGCTGACCGCGGGCGTCGGCGGCGTGAGCGCCGCGGCGGCCGTGGTGGCCGTGCGGTCGACCGGCAGCGATGCCGGCGCGACCGCCACCACCGCGCAGACCGACAGGAGCGGATACCGCATGACCGAGCACATCGCGGCCTATTACCGCACCGCCCGCGTCTGATCCCGAGGAGAGCCAACATGACATTGACCCGCAAATCGGCTGGTGGCGCGCGCGCGCAATCGCGTCTGGCGCGCCCGGCATCGGCGGCTTCGCCGCGCACGATGGACCGCCGCACCTTCCTCAAGCGTTCCGGCATGACCGCAGGTGCCGGCGCCTTCGCATCGGCACTGCCCTTCTCGATGGTCGAGCGCGCGCAGGCCGCCAACCCGTCGGCGGCCGGCGGCAAGGTGGAAGTGAAGCGCACGGTCTGTACCCACTGCTCGGTCGGCTGTGCCATCGACGCCGAAGTCGTCAACGGCGTCTGGGTCGGCCAGGAGCCGGTGTTCGACAGCCCGATCAATATGGGCGCGCACTGCGCCAAGGGCGCGTCGATCCGCGAGCACGGCCACGGTGAGCACCGGCTGCGCTATCCGATGAAGCTGGTCGACGGCAAGTGGGTGCGCATGTCCTGGGACGACGCGCTGAACGAACTGTCGGCGCGCCTGCTGAAACTGCGCGAGGAGAGCGGCCCGGACAGCGTGTACTGGATCGGCTCGTCCAAGCACAACAACGAGCAGGCCTACATGATGCGCAAGTTCGTGTCGATGTGGGGCACCAACAACTGCGACCACCAGGCGCGCATCTGCCACTCGACCACGGTGGCCGGTGTGGCCAACACGTGGGGGTATGGTGCGATGACCAACTCCTACAACGACATGCAGAACTCGAAGGCGATCTTCTTCATGGGATCGAACGCCGCCGAGGCGCACCCGGTGTCGCTGCTGCACATCCTGCACGCGAAGGAAAACGGCGCGAAGATCATCGTCGCCGATCCGCGCTTCACGCGTACCGCGGCCAAGGCCGACCACTTCGTGCGCATCCGCTCCGGCTCCGACATCGCCATCCTGTACGGCGTGCTGCGCCACATCTTCGAGAACGGCTGGGAGGACAAGCAGTACATCGAGGATCGCGTGTTCGGCATGGACAAGATCCGCGACGAGGCGATGAAGTGGACTGCCGACAAGGTGGAGGAAGTCAGCGGCGTGCCGGATGATCAGGTGAAGCTGATCGCGGAAACGATGGCCAAGAACAAGCCGTCCACCGTGGTGTGGTGCATGGGCCAGACCCAGCACACGACCGGCAACGCCATCGTGCGCATGATGTGCAATCTGCAGCTCGCGCTCGGCAACGTCGGTGTGGCGGGCGGCGGCACCAACATCTTCCGTGGCCACGACAACGTGCAGGGCGCGACCGACGTCGGCCCGAACCCGGATTCGCTGCCCGGCTATTACGGCATCGCGACCGGTTCGTGGAAGCACTGGGCCAATGTGTGGGGCGTCGATTACGAGTGGCTGAAGGGCCGCTTCGCGTCGCAGGCGCTGATGGAGAAGTCCGGCATCACGGTATCGCGCTGGATCGACGGCGTGACCGAGAAGAACGAACTGATCGACCAGGACCCGAACCTGCGCGCAGTCGTGTTCTGGGGCCACGCGCCGAACTCGCAGACGCGCGGCAAGGACATGCTGGAGGCGATGAAGGCGCTCGACACCCTGGTGGTGATCGACCCCTACCCGTCGGCCACCGCGGCGATGGCGGCCAGCGCCCGCAAGGACGGCGTTTACCTGCTGCCGGCCGCGACGCAGTTCGAGTGCGAGGGCTCCTGCACCGCGTCGAACCGCTCGATCCAGTGGCGCGAGAAGGTGATCGAGCCGCTGTGGGAATCGAAGCCCGACCACACCATCATGTATCTGTTCGCGCAGAAGTTCGGCTTCGCCGAGCAGTTCACGAAGAACGTGAAGGTGACCAACAACGAGCCCAGCGTCGAAGACATCCTGCGCGAGATCAACCGCGGCACCTGGACCATCGGCTACACCGGTCAGTCGCCGGAGCGCCTGAAGATCCACATGCGCAACATGCAGGTGTTCGATCCGAAGACGCTGAAGGCCAAGGGCGGCATCGACAAGGAAACCGGCTACGTGCTCGACGGCGAGTATTTCGGCCTGCCCTGGCCGTGCTACGGCACGCCGGAGATGAAGCACCCCGGCTCGCCCAATCTTTACGACACCTCCAAGCACGTGATGGACGGGGGCGGCAACTTCCGCGCCAACTTTGGCGTCGAGAAGGACGGCACCAGCCTGCTGGCGGCCGACGGCTCCGCTTCGAAGGGTGCCGACCTGCAGTTCGGCTACCCCGAGTTCGACCACGTGCTGCTGAAGAAGCTGGGCTGGTGGGAAGAGCTGACCGAGGACGAGAAGAAGAAGGCCGAGGGCAAGAACTGGAAGACCGACCCGTCGGGCGGCATCATCCGCGTCGCGATGAAGAACCACGGCTGCCACCCATTCGGCAACGCCAAGGCGCGCGCGGTGGTGTGGAACTTCCCGGACCCGGTGCCGGTGCATCGCGAACCCCTCTTCTCGCCGCGTGCCGATCTGGTCGCCAAGTACCCGACGCACGAGGACAAGAAGGCCTTCTGGCGCCTGCCCACGCTGTACAAGAGCGTGCAGGACCAGTTCGCCAATGTCGGCAAGGACTACCCGCTCATCATGACTTCGGGCCGTCTGGTCGAGTACGAGGGCGGTGGCGACGAAACGCGCTCCAACCCCTGGCTGGCCGAGCTGCAGCAGAACATGTTCGTCGAGATCAACCCGCGGGCGGCCAACGACCGCGGCATCCGCGACAAGGACATGGTGTGGGTGAAGTCGCCCAGCGGCGCGCAGATCAAGGTGCAGGCGATGGTGACCGAGCGGGTCGGGCCGGACACGGTGTTCCTGCCCTTTCACTTCGCAGGCCACTGGATGGGTAAGGACCTGATCGACAGCTACCCGGAAGGGGCAGCACCGGTCGTGCGTGGCGAGGCGGTCAACACCGCCACGACCTACGGCTACGACTCGGTGACCATGATGCAGGAAACCAAGACCACGGTCTGCCAGATCATGAAGGCCTGACGCGGGCGCGATGAAACAACACGGGGCGGCGCGTCAGCCGCGCGTCGCCCCGGAGAACGGAGGACACCATGGCAAGAATGAAATTCATCTGTGACGCCGAGCGCTGCATCGAGTGCAACGGCTGCGTCACCGCATGCAAGAACGAACACGAGGTGCCCTGGGGCGTGAACCGCCGGCGCGTCGTGACCATCAACGATGGCGTCCCGGGCGAGCGCTCGATGTCGGTCGCGTGCATGCACTGTTCCGATGCGCCCTGCATGGCGGTGTGCCCGGTCGACTGCTTCTACCGCACCGATGAAGGCGTGGTGCTGCACGACAAGGACCTGTGCATCGGCTGTGGCTACTGCTTCTACGCCTGTCCGTTCGGCGCGCCGCAGTTCCCGCAGGCGGGTGCCTTCGGCCTGCGCGGCAAGATGGACAAGTGCACCTTCTGCGCCGGCGGCCCGGAAACCAACAACTCGGAAGAGGAGTTCCGCAAGTACGGCCGCAACCGTCTGGCCGAGGGCAAGCTGCCGCTGTGCGCCGAAGTGTGCTCGACCAAGGCGCTGCTCGGCGGCGACGCCGACGTGCTGGCCGACATCTATCGCCAGCGCGTGCTCACCCGCGGCAAGGGTGCGGACATCTGGGGCTGGTCGACCGCCTATGGCAAGCCGGACGCACCGGCCACCGCCCCGGCGGCGGGAGGCAAATCATGAAGCCGCTGAGCGGAGCCGTCTGCCTGATCGCACTTGCCGCCGCGCTCGCCGGCTGCGGCGAGAACGAGCAGGTGGTGGTCTACAAGCAGGGCCATTACCAGGGCAAGGCCGACAGCAAGCCCTGGGACAACGAGTCCTTCTCCGGCGACAAGGGGAACTGGGAGGCGACCATCAAGGCGCGCAACCAGAGCCAGAACGAATATCGCCGCATCAACGGTTAGGAGAGCGTTCATGAGTCATGACATGACTGTACTGAAGCGCCTGCTGTGGATGGTGCTGACGCTGTGCGCGCTGGCGGGCGGACCGGTGTTCGCCGCCGACGCGCCGCCGGCGACGGCGGCCGACCAGGCGTTGCGCCAGCAGTCGCAGCCGCTGAACAACGCGCCGGTGTGGCGCGAGGTGAGGTCGGGCGAGCAGCACTACACCACGGTGCAGGGCGTCGAGACCGGCGTGCTGATCCAGTCCGGCGGCCAGACCTGGCGTGCGCTGCGCAACGGTCCGCTGATGCTGTACGGCGGCATCGCCTTCTGCGCCATGCTGGTTCTGCTGGCCGTGTTCTTCAAGCTGCGCGGGCCGATCCGGCTGTCGGAGGCGAAGACCGGCCGGATGATCCAGCGCTTCAACACGATGGAACGGATGTCGCACTGGGCAATGGCGATCTCGTTCTGCGTGCTGATGGTGAGCGGGCTGGTGATGCTGTTCGGCAAGCACGTGCTGCTGCCGGTGTTCGGCTACTCGCTGTTCGCGACGGTGGCTCTGGTGTGCAAGAACATCCACAACTTCGTCGGGCCGGTATTCATCCTGTCGGTGCTGCTGTTCATCGTCCTGTTCGTGAAGGACAACGTGTGGCAGGCCATCGACGCGCTGTGGATACGCAAGGCCGGTGGTCTGCTGACCGGCGAACACGTACCTTCGCACCGCTTCAACTTCGGCGAGAAGACCTGGTTCTGGCTCGGTGTCGTGTTCCTGTCGCTGACCGTCGGCATCAGCGGTCTGGTGCTCAACTTCCCGAACTTCGAACAGGGCCGCGCCATCATGCAGACGGCGAACATCGTGCATCTGATCGGTGGCCTGATCGTGATGACGCTGTCGCTCGCGCATATATATATAGGCAGCATCGGCATGGAAGGCGCGCTCGACGGCATGAAGACTGGCTATGTCGACGAAACCTGGGCCAAGGAGCACCACGAGCTGTGGTACGACGCGGCGAAGAAGGCTCAACCGGCGGAGAAGCCGGCAGGCGGCATGCCTGCACCGGCCCGCGTCTGAACGGAGGACTATGCATGAACAGGATGATCGTGCTGCTGCTCGGCGCCTTGCTATCGACCGGCGCGCTGGCCAAGCTGCCGGAGCTTACCGAGGAACAGAAGGCCGCTGCCGCGGAGAAGAAGGCGAAGGCGGACGAAGCGACCAAGAAAGGCAACGAGCAGCTGGCGGCGTCGCAGGATCGCGTGGCGGCGAAGTACATCGAGCAGATGAAGGCGAAGGGCGTCACCGTGACGCCGACGCCGATCGCGCCGCCGGGCGCTCCGGCGGCACCGGCGGCACCGGCAGGGGCAGCAAACCCGCCGGCGGCAGCGCCCGCGGCACCGCCTGCAGCGAAGTAAGGAGGTCCGGACGCCGCGTCGCGACGGGCAACAAAGACAAAAGGCACCGCGAGGTGCCTTTTGTCTTTTAGGGTACCGGATCGGCGCGACGATCCGGTTGGTTCGACTCAGCCGCCGAAGCGGTAGCGCACACCCAGCCAGCCCGAGCGTGGCGCGCCCGGCGCGTAGAAGGTTTCATCCTCCCAGTTCGCCGTGTTGCTGTCGAAACTGTTGTTCGGACCGACGAAGGGGTTCTCGCCGATCTGACCCGCGGTGAAGTAGCGCTTGTCGAACACGTTGTTCACCCGGGCGAACACCGACCAGCCACCGCCCAGCTTCGCGTCGGCCACCATATTCACCACGGTGAAACCTGACGTCTTGCCGTTCTCGTCGTGCTCGTTGTTCTCGTTGCCGCGAACATAGACACCCGAGTGCGTGATCACGTCCGAACCGAGCGTGAGCCATTCGGTGGCGCGCCAGTTCAGGCCCAGCTTGAACGAATGCTCGGCGATGCCAGGAATGCGGTCGCCTGACTGCACGCGGATGTTGTCGACGCCGCAGCTCGGATCGAGTGCCGAGTTCTCCGGCGACACGATACATTCGCTCGAACGGTAGGTGGCGTCGACCCAGGTGTAGCCGGCGTTCCACATCAGGCTGCCGTAATCGCCGCTCAGACCGAGTTCGACACCGTTGCGCTGGGTCTTCCCGAAGTTCTTGAAATAGCCCTGACCGACCGTATTGCTCGCGACGAACAGGATGTCGTCGCGGTTCACCGCGCCGAAGGCTGCGACGTTCCAGCGGAACGGTCCGACCACGCCACGGGCACCGATCTCGATGCTGCGCGTGACCACCTGATCCAGACGCGGGTCGGCCTGCATGGCATTCGGCAGCTTGCACGGCTCGTTCGGGTCGGAACAGCCCAGCTCGATCGGGCTGGGCGCACGGTTGCCCTGCTGCGCATTGGCGTACAGCGTGACTGCCGGCGTCAGCGCATAGGTGGCGCCCAGTGCAGGATTGATCTTGCTGTAGGTGTAGTCACTGTTGAGACTGGACGTGGCGTCGAGCTGGTCCATCGTGCGCACACTGGTGTGGTTGTAGCGGCCGGACAGCGACACCGTAGCGTCGGCGATCGGTTTCCAGGTGCCGGTGGCGAACAGACTCCAGGTACGGCTGCGGCCGCGCAGCTTCGGTTCGGGATCTTCCTCGCTGTCGGTCGGGGTGACCGAGCGGTCGGGCAGGAAGTCACCCTCCTGCTCGGTCTGCTGGAACTTCGTACGGCTGTGGTCGAAGGTCGTGCCGACGGCCAGCTGACGGTCTTCGAGGATCTGTGCCCACTGCGCACTGAAGCCGTAGCCGGTCTGGCGGGTGCGGGTTCGGTTCAGCACGCCTTCCGGATCGCCCGGCGCCGCGAACTCGTCGTTGGCGTCGCCGTTGAGCGTGCGTACGTTGTTCTTGCGCACATAGACGGTGCCCGACAGCTTCTGGACGTCGTCCAGCCAGTAGCCGCCGTTCAGCGACAACATGGTCATGCGGTTCTTCGTGTTGTCGGGCGACGTGAAGATCGAACGCCGGCGTTGCTCGTAGAAGGACAGCGGCGTCAGACCGTTGCCGATCAGGTCGCTGTTTGCGTGCGTGATGTTCAGATCGAGTTCGTGCTTGGATGAGCGGTGCGAAATCTTGCCGAAGAACTGGTTCACGTCCGACGGCGACAGATCGCGCCAGCCGTCTTCCTTGAAACGGGTGGCAGTGAAGTACCAGCCCAGTTCGCCATTGTTGCCGCCATGTTCAGCGGTCACAGCGCTGCGGCCGAAGCTGCCGGTGTAGGCCTCTATGCCGGTTCCGGCGTGGCTGAAACCATCCTTGGTGCGTACCGACAGTGCGCCACCGAGCGTATTGAGGCCGAAAAGCGGATTCGAGCCCGGGATCAGGTCGATCGAGGCGATCGCGTTACGCGGAATCAGGTCCCAGTTGACCACGTCACCGAAGGGCTCGTTTACGCGCACGCCGTCCTGATAGACCGACAGGCCTTGCGGCGTGCCAAGCAGCGGACTGGCGGTGAAGCCGCGGTAGTTCACATCCGCCTGATATGGATTCCCCTGGATTTCATTGACATTGACGCTCTGCAACTGGCTGCCAAGCAGCTCGGGCAGACCACCAGAACCTGTATCGCGCAGCGCTTCACGGCGGATCGACTGCACGTTGGCGGGGATCTCGTCCTTCGGCCGGTCCAGACCCGGCACTGGTGATGTGCCAACAACCTCGACCGTGGGGGCCACGGTCTGCGCATGGCTGGCAAACGGCAGGCCGATCGTGCAGGCGCCGCTGATAATTGCGGCGAGCGGGGTCAGACGCAGACGTTGTGCGTCGGTGTGCTTTCTCAAGGGGTTACTCCTCTCGTTTCTGGGGAGTGCGCACTCGTTCTTTGAAGTGCGTCACTGAAACGACCCTACAGGCAGGGTCCGATCGGAAGATAGCCAAGAGCTGTAAGCAAGGATCGGGAAAAACTCCCGAGGTGGGCGGGCTGGCTTGTTTATCGCTTAGTGTGCGAATTGTCTGTCTGTGGCGCACATTTAGCGGGCGCCTGCCGCGTCAATGATTGGCGTCCGTCGGGCCGAGCAATTGCGTCGGGCCGGTGCCGGACACCACGCCCAGACGAAGCGCGAGGTGCACCAGCGCAGCCGACGTGTTGACGTTCAGCTTTTCCTTGATGAGCGCCTGATAGTTTGCGACTGTCTTCTGGCTCAGGTTCAGCATCTGCGCACATTCTGCCGGCGACATGCCGCGTGCGAGCAGGCGGAAGACCTCGAACTCGCGTGCCGAAAGCGCGTTGATGACCTCGCGCTCGGCGTCGGGCGAGCGGTGTTCGACAACCCGTCGTACGTCCTCACTGAAGTAGCGCTCACCCCTCGCGACCGCTCGGACCGCCTCCAGCAACACCTCGGGGGCACTGCGCTTGCTGATGAATCCGCAGGCGCCGCTCTGGATGGCCTTATCAACCACTACCGCCTCGTCATGGACGCTGAACACCAGTACGCGCGCGCTCGTATCCCGAGCACGAATGCGCCGTATCAGCTCTATGCCGCTCGATCCGGGAAGCGAGAGATCGGTCACCGTAACCTTCGGCGTGCATTGCACGTAAGCGGTATAGCCCGCCTCGGCGTCCGGCGCTTCGGCAGCCACGCGGATGTCTCCGCCCGCTTCCAGCAGCCTTGCGTAACCCGAGCGCACGATCGGATGATCGTCTACCAGCAGCACGTCGATCATTGAGTGTCCTCCCTAACTTGTTCAACCGGCGGTCGACATGGAATCGAGCACGTGACGAGCACGCCTCCCAGACGGCTTTGCCCGATCGAAAGGCTGCCGCCCAACATCGAGGCCCGCTCCTTCATGCCGAGCCAGCCCAGTCCCGCACGAACGCGTGCAACGTCGTGACCGATGCCGTCGTCTTCGATGGTCAGATCGATCCGACCTGATTCCGGCTGGCCGTGCAGCATGATTCGAACGTGACCGGCGTGGGCGTGCTTCATGACGTTCGACAGCGATTCCTGCACGATGCGATACAGCGCGATACTGATCTGCTCACCGAGTGCGCCCAGTTCGCCGGACGGAAGAAGCGCGCAGCTTACTTCGGAGCGTTCCTCCCACGACTCGCATAGTGATTGCAGGGCACCTACCAAGCCAAGACTGTCGAGCGCCGCCGGGCGCAGTTCATAAAGAAGTCCGCGGACGGTCTGGTACAACTCGTCCGCGGTCTCTGCGATGCGCGCTGCCGCCGCCTGTTCCGACGATGCACCCGGAAGTGTCGTACGCAGGAATACCGCATCGATCCTGATTGCGTTGCAGCTCTGCCCGAAGTGATCATGAAGTTCGTGCGCAATACGCCGGCGCTCGGCTTCCTGCAGGCCGATCAATGTCTGCGCCAGTTCCCTGTTCCGTGCGGCAAGCCGCTGCAGTGCGTGCTCGGCAGCCACGCGCGACATGAGTTCGCTGCGTGCCTCCCGCCAGCGAAGGAAGGAGAAAACGGCCAGTCCCGCCAGCACGCTGAGCAGCACGAACACAAGCTCGTCCGCCTGGAAGCCCTCGTAACGAGTGAGCTCAGCATGGAGTCTTTCATAGAGCTCTGTGCGAGAACTCACCAGGAAGGTGAGCAGCGCTGCCGTAGCTATCAGTGCGCCTTCAAGTCGCCGTCGGCGTGCCGATGACTTGATGCCCTTGTGCACTGCCTTATATATATGCATGTGTCGCCAACCCAGCCTTCACTGCTTGTTCGAGTATCCGATGCTGCCACACGCTGACGTCACGAGATTTCAGCCGCGGTAACCGCGCTGCAAAGAAAGCCCCAACGAGTGTTGACCTGTCGTTGGAAAACCTTCATAATCTTTTTCTCTCGAACGCGGGGTGGAGCAGTCTGGCAGCTCGTCGGGCTCATAACCCGAAGGTCACAGGTTCAAATCCTGTCCCCGCAACCACCGATTGAACATGGCGGTGAGCGAGAAAAAAGATTCAAAAATGTTTGCGCAGATCTGAAAACGTGCTATAGTTTCACTTCTGTGCTGCAGCGAAAGCAGCAACAAAGCAGCGAACGTTCTTTAACAAAACAAACAGCCGATAGGTGTGGGCACGGCGTGG
>NZ_JADMJL010000076.1 GCF_018780585.1 Methyloversatilis discipulorum
CGTAAGCGCCTGACCAATACCGTACTTGACGGCGTGCGATCTTTGCGTCAGATGTCCATGACGTGACTTAACATGGAAAACGGAACTCGCCAGCCGGGACCATTTTCACATTCGACCGAAGCTGTGCGTTGATTGATGCGCGCAATCGTTCCCACCTGCGGCTGCAAATATTTGTCGGTAAACGATACCTTGTCCCCACGACGGAAGTCATCGCGGCCTGGCTTTTGTGGGGGTGGTTGAATGTTGATGGTTGGTGATTGACTTTCAACCTGCTCGCCATCTACGCCCGGATCGATGGCTGCGTAGGAGAGCTTCCACTGGGAGCGAGTGCCGTCTTCGTGCACTGTGACCTGGGCATCTTTGATCGCCACGATCTTGCCAGAGCGCATTTGGCCGGTGCGCCAGTCCATGAATCGCACCGATTTGCCAAGATTGAGCTTGTTGCGTATCGCAATGATGCGCCGAGGGTCGGCCAGCAATCGGTCAATGATGCGGCTGAGCTCGAACAGTTCGAGGCTGCTGGCGTTTGACAGCGCCTCAATGAGCTTGGTGTCATTCATGGACACCATTTTGCCAAAGGTGGCGCTGCCTCACGCTGCCCGCGCCAACTCCGGTGCCGTTTTCCAATGCGTCTTTAGCTGGCCGGCCACCACCCACGGCAACAACTCTGCAACCTGGTTGATGGGGTGGTCAGCGATGCGCTCCAGTACATGGCGCAGATATGCCTGAGGGTCAATGCTGTTGAGCTTGCAGGTGCCGATCAGGCTGTAGATGACCGCCGCGCGCTCGCCCCCGGCATCCGAGCCAAAGTGCAGATAGTTCTTGCGCCCCAGCACAACCGAGCGCAGGGCCCGTTCGGCTGCGTTGTTGTCCATCTCGATGCGCCCGTCATTCACGTAGCGAGTCAGGGCGCGCCAGTTGCTCAGTGAGTAGCCAATGGCCTGCGCCATCGGTGACTTGGCCGAGAGTCGACCCAGGGTGTCATGGAGCCAGCGGAACATCTCTTCAATCAGTGCTTTGGCCTGGCGTTGTCGCTGTAGGCGGCGCTCAGCAGCGGATTGGCCCCGGATGTCTTTCTCGATGGCATACAGCGCGCCGATGCGTTCAAGCGCCTGGTGGGCCAGCGTGCCAGGGAGTTTGCTCTGCCTCTCATGGATTTCAAAGTATTTTCGGCGCGCGTGGGCCCAGCAAGCTGCCTCCACAATTTGTCCGTTGGTAAAAATCTGGTCATAGCCCGCGTATGCGTCGGCCTGCAAGACACCGGTAAATCCCTTGAGATGGCGCCGCGGATTCTCGCCCTTGCGGTCAGGGGAATACTGAAACCAGACGGCCGAGGGCGAGGTGTCTCCCGCCGGGCGATCGTCCCGTGCATAAACCCACAACCGGGCTGTCTTGGTTTTGCCCCGGCCCGGACTGAGCACGGGGACCGGCGTGTCGTCGGTGTGAATCTTGTACGCGCTCATCACATAGCGGCGCACCGCATCCGCCAGCGGTTGCAGCAGTCGCGCCGAGGCCGCCACCCAGTCCACCAAGGTGGAGCGATCAATCATCACCCCATCACGGGCGTAAATCTGGCTTTGCCGGTACAGCGGCAGGTGATCGCAGTATTTGCCCACCAGCACATGGGTCAGTAAGCCGGCACAAGCGAGGCAGCGATCGATGGGGCGGCTCGCAGCCGACGCTTGTGTGATCGTGTGGCAAGTGGCGCACGCCAACTTGGGGCGTACATGACGGATGACTTTGAAGCTGCCCGGCTCGTACTCCAGCACTTCAGAGACGTCCCGGCCAATTTCACGCAGACCTGCGCCGCAGGCACTGCACGTACAGTCCAGTGAATCGGTGTGGATGATCTCCTCACGTGGCAGGTGTTCTGGTAACTGGCGCAACGTGGGGCGCTTGGACTTGGCATTGCGCTTTTTGCGGGCGTCATCCAGAGCGGTGATGTTGGAGCCCAGGGATTCAACCACGGGCTGTAGCGGCGCCAGTGCAGCGCTGAGCAACTCCAGTTGCAAATCCGGGTTGTCCATCTTCTCGCTGGAGCGCCCATAACGCATGCGTTTGAGGTACGTCAGCTCCATTTTTAGCTTCTCAATGGTCAGGCGCAGGCTCTTGAGTTCGACGTCACGCTGCACAACACCTTGCGTCAAGGTCTCTATTTTTTGCAGCAAGATGTCAGTGCTCATGGGAGGTGACTTTGCCAGTAAAAATGCCTCTGTAACAGAGGAGTTTCACTGTCAACGGAACACCCAATTCATGCAGTGTTTTACCTCTGATTTGGCGCCGACTTTGCCCCAATAAATGCACACAAAATCTATGCAGCAAGCGTGGGCTGCCAGGTACGAACCGGCATTCGCCAGTCGATGCCTTCGAGCAGCATGGACAACTGCGCCGGGGTCAGTGAGACCGACCCGCTGTCGGCTTGCGGCCAGATGAAGCGCCCCTTCTCCAGACGCTTGGCAAACAGGCACATGCCCTGGCCATCCCACCACAGGAGCTTGATGATGTCACCGCGTCGGCCGCGAAAGACAAAGACGTGGCCCGAGAACGGGTCCTGCGTCAGCGCACTTTGCACCAGCGCGGCCAGGCCGTCAAAGCCACGGCGCATGTCGGTCAGTCCTGCTACCAACCAGACGCGGGTGCCCGCGGGCAAACCAATCATGTCGCCTCTCGCAAGGTTTGCAGCACGCAACGCACACTGTCCTGATCAACGCTGCCGCGCAGTCGCACACGGGCACCACCGACTTCAATCTCAATGATGCCCACAGTGGAGGTTCGCGTGGCGTTGACCAGCACCGCAGGTGGTGGGGTGCTCATCGTACCCACTGGTGGCAAGGGGGCCATCGTGACCGGCAGCAGTATCGCCTGAGCTGTCGGTTTGACCAATGCTGGACTGCCGAGGTATTCGCGCCGCCACTTGAACAGCAGGTTGGCATTGATACCGTGCTCCAGTGCGATCGCGGCAACCGAGGCACCGGCCTGTTGGGTCAGCTCAACGAGCTTTCGTTTGAAGGCCGGGTTATGTCGGCGTTTTGTGGATTTGGCGGCAATGTGTGGCGTGTCCATGGTGTGCACTTATCTGGGTTGAGTGCACACCATCAAAGGGTGGAGTGCAATTCGTCAGATATTGCCCAGACATTCAACCGTCCGCAAGAACGGTATTCGTCGGTCGCTTAC
>NZ_JADMJL010000058.1 GCF_018780585.1 Methyloversatilis discipulorum
CCGATGGTTCCGTAGTAGTTGAAGCCGTAGCTGAACTGCGCGTAGCCGCCGATCATGTGGGTGGGCTTCAGCACGATGCGGGTGACCGAGTTGTGGATGCCGCCGCGCGCACCGGTGATTTCCGATCCCGGCGTGTTGATGATCTTTTCCTGTGCGTGGTACATCAGCACCATGCCCGGGTTCACCCGCTGGCTCACCACGGCGCGCGCCGTGATCGCGCCATTCACGTTGAACAGTTCGACCCAGTCGTTATCGACGATGCCAGCCTTCTTCGCGTCGTCCTCGGACAGCCAGATCACCGGGCCGCCGCGGTTCAGCGTCAACATGTGGAGGTTGTCGCTGTAGGTGGAGTGGATGCCCCACTTCTGGTGCGGCGTGATGAAGTTGAGCTGGATCTCCGGATTGCCATTGCTCTTGATGCAGGCGATCGCGGCCGTCGTCTTCAGGTCCACCGGCGGGCGGTAGCTCACGAAGCCTTCGCCGAAGGCGCGCATCCACGGGTGGTCCTGGTAGAACTGCTGGCGGCCGGTCAGCGTGCGCCATGGGATCAGTTCATGCACATTGGTGTAGCCGGCGTTGTACGACACCTTCTCGCTTTCGAGGCCGGACCACGTCGGGCTGGAAATGATCTTGCGCGGCTGCGCCTGGATGTCGCGGAAGCGAATCTTCTCGTCCTCGCGATAGATGGCCAGGTGTTCGTGATCGCGCCCGGTCTGCTTGCCTAACGCCTTCCACGCCTTGACCGCGACCTGACCGTTGGTTTCCGGCGCCAGCATCATCACCACTTCGCAGGCGTCGATGTCGGTGTCGATCTTCGGCATGCCCTTGGTCGCGCCTTCATCGGTGACCAGACCGTTCAGTTCGCCAAGCTGGCGCACCTCGTCCTGCGTGTTCCAGGCGATGCCCTTGCCGCCGTTGCCGACCTTGGTCAGCAGCGGACCGACCGCGGTGAAGCGCTTGTAGACGTTCGGGTAGTCGCGCTCGACCACCGTCATCTGCGGTGCCGTCTTGCCCGGGATCAGTTCGCACTCGCCGCGCTTCCAGTCGGCGACGCCGAAGGGCTGCGCCAGTTCGGCGGGGCTGTCGTGCATCAGCGGCGTCAGCACCAGTTCGCGTTCGACGCCGAGGTGACCGACGCACACCTCGCTGAACTTCTTAGCGAAGCCCTTGTAGATGTCCCAGTCGCTCTTCGACTGCCAGGCCGGGTCGACCGCGGTCGACAGCGGGTGGATGAAGGGGTGCATGTCGCTGGTATTGAGGTCGTTCTTCTCGTACCAGGTGGCGGTCGGCAGCACGATGTCCGAATACAGGCAGGTGGTGCTCATGCGGAAATCGAGCGTCACCAGCAGGTCGAGCTTGCCTTCGGGTGCTTCCGCGTGCCACTTCACTTCCTGTGGCTTGGCGTCGTCCGAGCCGAGGTCCTTGCCCTGCACGCCGTTGCTGGTGCCCAGCAGGTGCTTCAGGAAGTACTCGTGACCCTTGCCGCTGGAACCGAGGATGTTGGAGCGCCAGACGAACATGTTGCGCGGCCAGTTCTGCGGTGCGTCCGGGTCTTCGCAGCTCAGTTCGAGCTGACCGCTCTTCAGCGCGCCGACCGCGTAGTCCTTCGGGTCGATGCCCGCGGCATTGGCCTCGCGCACCACCTGGATAGGATTGGTCTTCAGCTGCGGTGCGCTGGGCAGCCAGCCCATGCGCTCGGCGCGCACGTTGTAGTCGATCATGCTGCCGCCGAACTGTGAGGCGTCAGCCAGCGGCGACAGCACTTCCTCGACGCCCAGTTTCTCGTAGCGCCACTGGTCGGTATGGGCGTAGAAGAAGCTGGTGGAGTTCTGCTGGCGCGGCGGGCGTATCCAGTCGAGCGCGAAGGCGAGCGCGGTCCAGCCGGTCTGCGGGCGCAGCTTCTCCTGACCCACGTAGTGCGCCCAGCCGCCGCCGCTCTGGCCGATGCAGCCGCACATCATCAGCATGTTGATGATGCCGCGGTAGTTCATGTCGCAGTGGTACCAGTGGTTCATCGCCGCGCCGATGATGACCATGGACTTGCCCTTGGTCTTGTCGGCGTTGTCGGCGAACTGGCGGGCGACGGTGATGATCTGGTCGCGCGGCACGCCGGTGATCTTCTCCTGCCAGGCGGGCGTGTAGGGCGTGTCGTCGTCGTAGCTGTTCGCACCGCTGTCGTTCGGAAGATTGCGGCCGACGCCGTAGTTGGCGACCTGCAGGTCGAACACGGTGGCCACCAGTGCGTCGCGCTTGTCGCCGGCCTTGCCGAGCGCGATGCGCTGTACCGGTACCGTGCGCAGCAGTACGTCGCCGCCGCCCTGCGGACTGTGCGGGAAGTGTTCGTGCTCGATGCCGCCGAAGTAGGGGAAGGCGACCTGCGTGTGCTCGACCGGGCTGGTATCGCCTTCGAGCACCGACAGCTTCAGCTTCACGTCGCCGCCGTGGCGCGCCTCCTTCGATTCGAGGTTCCACTGGCCGGCATCGGCGCGGCCGTCCGGACCCCAGCGGAAGCCGATGGCACCGTTGGGCAGCACGACGCGGCCGTTCTCGTCGAACGCCACCGTCTTCCATTCAGGATTGTTGGCCTGGCCCAGCTTGCCGTTGAAGTCGCTGGCGCGCACGTAGCGGTCCGGCACCATGACGGTCGTGCCGTTCGGCAGCGTGTGTTCCTTCAGCAGCACCAGCATCGGCAGGTCGGTATAGCGGCGCGCGTAGTCGTCGAAATAGGCGCTGCGCTTGTCGAAATAGAACTCCTTCAGGATGACGTGGCCCATGGCCATCGCCACCGCTGCGTCGGTGCCCTGCTTGGGGTGCATCCAGAGGTCGGCCAGCTTGCTGATTTCGGCGTAGTCCGGCGTGACGGCGACGGTCTTCGCCCCCTTGTAGCGGACCTCGGTGAAGAAGTGGGCGTCGGGCGTGCGCGTCTGCGGCACGTTGGAGCCCC
>NZ_JADMJL010000075.1 GCF_018780585.1 Methyloversatilis discipulorum
ACCGGGGCGGTTCAGAACTGTGGAGACCTCTGAAAGTTATGCCGGTTATGGATACGAGGTGGCATTGAGTAGTGATAAAAAACTGGGCCCGGTTCGAAATGCAAACCAGTAGGAGCCCAAAAATAGCTGGGCAAGCATCAAGAACCTCGTTGTGAAGCACGGGTAAGCATCGCGGTAGTCGCTTTCATAATAGCCCGTTTTAAAGAGCGCTTCAGATGTCGAGCGATTAAGGCCGTCTGGCAACGTGGTTATTAAGACACAACTAAACTAAAGTTGGTTAGGGTGATAAGCGGAAAGAACAATGTGGTTAAGTATTTACAAGGGGACTCCGGATTGAAAAAGGTAAATCGACTTCGCTGCGTCTTTATTGGCCTTGTGGGAATCAGTTGCTCAAGTGCTTGGGGTGAGGAGTGGGGTAAGCACGGGGGGGGGCATGCTGAGAAAAGATATAGCATACTAAGTGCCATAAACGAGAAAAACGTAACAAATCTCGGGGTGGATTGGTTCTTTGATCTTCCGGGAGCGCAAGATGGGCTTGCCGCCACTCCGATAGTTAGCGACGGAGTTATATACATAACGACGTCGTTCTCGAATGTCTATGCTGTGGATAGCAAGACTGGGCGTCAGATTTGGCATTTTAATCCGGGTGTAAAGGCAAAGCACGGCTTCTCAAATTCATGGGCCGCTCGCGTTAATAGGGGGGTGGCTGTTGAAGGTAACAAGGTAATTGTTGCAACAGCGGACTGTCGACTAATTGCCGTTGAAAAAGACACCGGAAAGGCGATGTGGGATGTGCTGACTTGCGATCCATCGCTGGAGTATTCGATAACGGGGGCTCCACGCGTGGCCAACGGTAAGGTTTTTATTGGAAACGGAATTTCAGACTATGGGGCACGAGGGTATCTGTCCTCGTATGATCTTGAAACAGGAAAGATGGTTTGGAGATTCTGGACGGTCCCTGGTGATCCCAAAAGAGGTCACGAGAACGAAACGATGAAAATGGCGAGCAAGACCTGGGCGGATGGGTATGCTAAAAATGGAGGCGGGAGCCCGTGGGATGCCATCGTTTATGACGAGAAATACAATCAAGTGATATTTGGCACCGATAGCGGCATTCCGTATGACCCCGATGTAAGAAGCCCCGGTGGGGGCGATAATCTCTTTCTAAATTCTATCGTTGCGGTTGATGCAAATACCGGCAGATACAAGTGGCATTACCAGACGGTTCCTAACGACGCTTGGGACTTTAATTCGGCAAATCACATAATTCAGGCAGAGCTGAATATTGACGGCAAGCAAAAAGATGTGCTGATGCAGGCCCCGAAAAATGGTTTCTTTTATGTAATTGATAGAAGTAACGGCCGGTTGCTAAAAGCCGATCCATACGTGAATGCGACATGGGCCTCTCGCATAGATCTCAAGTCCGGCCGGCCGATCGAAAACCCGGCGGCGAGATATCACAAGACTAAAGAGGGGCGGTCTCGAGTCACACCGTCGTTGTTGGGGGGGCACAATTGGCATCCGATGTCGTATAGCGACAAAACTGGGCTGGTCTATATTCCCGCACATGAGTTCTCAACAACCTACAGGTTGAATCCCGATGCGCAACTAGGTGGGGCGTTGTTTGACTGGTACGGGAATGACCTTAACGCAGAGCGAGATGATCTCTCGAAAAGCGCTACTCAAATTGGACGTTTGATAGCCTGGGATCCTCGTCGCGGAAAAGCAGCTTGGACTGTTGATCATGAGCTCCCCATGAACGGAGGTGTTTTGTCAACAGCGGGGAACTTGGTATTCCAGGGTACCGCAACCGGTAAACTCAATGCGCTCTCCGCCGACAAGGGTCAGTTGCTGTGGTCTTTTGATTTGGGATCGGCTGTTCAGGCTCCCCCAGTCACATACATGAGAGACGGTGTTCAGTATGTTCTGATACCGGCCGGCTCAGGAGGAATCGGAAGGTTTATGGTACCGCTCTATGGCACCGGCAAATCCGCGGTGGGGCCGGATCGGCTGATCGCATTCAGTCTTAATGGTCGGAAAGAGCTACCGAAGGACGTGGAGAGCGACGAGATTGTTCCTCGTCCTCCGTTTGAAACTGAGGACAAGAAGCTAGTTGAAAAGGGCCGGGAGTTGTTCGAAGAGAATGCCTGCGGCCTTTGTCATGGTTCGGTCGCGGTCGGAAGGCGTCCGGTTGGCTCGTCCGTTCGAGATCTTCGTTATATGGATGCTGAAACTCACAAAAATTTCTACAAGATTGTTCTTGATGGGTTGTACAAAGCATTGGGAATGATGCCGCATAAAGATATTCTAAGTCTCGATCAGGCACGGGCGATTCACTACTTCATTGTTGATTCTCAGTGGAAGTTGTATAACGAAAAAAATAAGTGATTTGCGTAATTTATCTTATGTGGCTTTGTGACAACGGTGACGAGGACTAAATGGCGATTAAAGCGGGTGCAGGGAGCGCTGATGAGGGTGGGCTTGTTCGAGTAATTAAACGGGTCGAAGCATTTGCATTTGGGCGATCTGTGCCGATTCTCTTGGTTTTTCTTCTCGTGACTGTTGTTACGGCCTGGTTTGCCATCCAGCTAAAGATGGATGCTGGATTCGAGAAGCAAATGCCTATCGGGCATGAGTATATCGCTACATACAAGAAGTACGAGTCAGACGTTCTCGGCGCTAATCGCTTGAATATTGTGGTGAAGGCGCGCGAGGGCGAGATATGGACAATCGACGGTCTTTCACACCTTTATCGAGTTACGCAGGCGGTGATGAATCTGCCCAACGTGTCGCGTCTGGGAGTTCAGTCGCTTTGGACGCCTAATACGTTTGTTAATGAGATTACAGAAGAGGGGTTTAGGGCGGAGCCAATCATTCCTGGCACGGTGACCATAGAGAATCTCACGGCAGAGAAAGTCCGTGAAATTCAGGCGACCGCCAGTGCCGGTGGATTTATTGGTACGTTGGTGGCGAGAGATCAAACCAGTGCAATGATCGTTGCGGAGATTAATGAATATGACAAAGATGGCAATAAGATTGATTATGTTGAGTACAATGGCTATCTTGAGAATGAGATAAGAAAGCGGTTTGAAGACAAGAGCTTTGAAATTCAAATAATTGGTTTCGCAAAGCAGGTCGGGGAAATTGCAGAGGGGGCAAAGTCTGTCGTTATTTTTTGTGCGATGGCTTTGCTTCTAACTGCACTCGCCGTGTATTGGTATTGTCACTCTTTGAAGCTTACCATTCTACCTATTGTCTGTTCGTTGACTTCTCTGGTTTGGCAGTTTGGTGCGCTTAAGATCTTGGGGTACGGGTTAGATCCATTGGCAGTGCTGATTCCTTTCCTTGTCTTTGCGATCGGTGTTTCCCATGGTGTGCAGCAAATAAATTTTATCGTACGTGAGGTGGCGGCTGGTAAGTCGGCGAATGATGCGGCAAAATCTAGTTTTTCCGGACTTCTTGTGCCTGGTGCGCTCGCTCTAATTGTGGCCTTTGTTACATTTTTAACGTTGGTTCTTATTCCGATACCTATGGTAAAGGAACTGGCTGTCGCGGCATGCATCGGTGTTGTTTTCAAGATTGCAACAAATTTGTTCATGTTGCCCATTTTGGCGGCAAGATTGGAATTGTCTGAAGCATACGCTGTGGAAGCCCTTGGAAAGCGGAATAAGCGGGCAAATTGGTTGAAGCTCCTAGCGAAGGTTGCAGATATACGAGTTGCTTTTATCACGTTGACCATAACCGCCGCGATATTCGCTACGGCGGTTATAAATAGTGCTGATCGCGTTGTCGGAAGCGTTGAGCCAGGGGCGCCGGAGCTGCGGTCGGACGCTCGCTTCAATAAGGATGCAATAGCGATCTCGACCTCTTATGACAATGGGCTGGATTGGATTTCGGTAATCTTCGAGTCGCCTTCTGAAGTGTCTTGCGAGAGGCCCGATATCGGAAGGTTTCAGGATCAGTTTGTTGATTTTATTAAAGGTGCGCCTGGGGTTTTGTCGGTGTCGTCACTCTCGGAGTTGGTAAGGTCTTATAACGAGGGGTACAACGAAGGCAATCCTAAGATGAATGCGATTCCGCTTGATTCTGCAAATTATGCCACGTTGGCTGCGGAGATTGGAAGGTTGCGAGGGTACGTAAGAAAAGATTGTAGTATGTCTGCTGTACATGTGTTTCTTAAGGACCATAAGGCGGTGACTATAAACGGTGTTGTTGATCGGGTGAAGGAGTTTTCGGCGAATAATAGACTTGATGGTGTGTCGATTATGCTGGCCTCTGGCAACGCCGGTGTCCTTGCTGCTATTAATGAAGAGATTGAGCGCAGTGAAACCCCGATGTTGCTCTATGTGTATCTGTGCATTGCTACACTTGTTTTGATTGTTTATCGAGATTTCCGTGCGGTGCTGGCCTGTTGTCTGCCGCTTACGGTTGGCACGTTTATTGGTTACTGGTTTATGAAGGAGTGGGACATAGGGTTAACTGTTGCGACGCTTCCCGTAATGGTTTTGGCTGTTGGCATTGGCGTTGACTATGCGTTTTATATCTATAATCGGTTGCAGCTGCATCTAGCGAATGGCGAGCCGATTGCGAAAGCTATCGAGAAATCGATGCTCGAAGTTGGGATGGCGACGGTTTTTACCGCGCTGACACTTGCTCTCGGCGTGGCGACTTGGTCGTTTTCTGACCTGAAATTCCAGGCCGACATGGGAATACTCCTTTCTTTCATGTTTTTCGTTAATTTGGTGATGTCCATGACTGCGCTCCCTGCGCTGGCAGTCGTTCTTGAAAGATTGTTTCCTAGGAAGCGTAAGCCGTTTGCGCCCGGATTTTTTGACCATTAATTTGATTATTCGGCTACGGGTTCTTGTGTAAAATGAAAAACTTTGTGTTCTTGTTGGTCGTCGTTTTTTTTGGATCGCCCTTAGCGAAGGGGCTTGAGAGTGGGGCAGACCAGCGGTTGCGAACGACGTTTTTACAGTCGGCATTCCAATCAGGCTCGAGGGTTGTTGTTGTGGGTGATAGGGGTCTTGTTGGAGTGTCAAGAGACTTTGGGACGTCATTTACGGCTTCGGTTGCGCTGGATGATCAGCTTATGTTGAACTCTGTTCAATTTATTGACGAGAATACTGGTTGGGCTGTGGGGCATGGCAGTTCGATTGTAAAGACAGATGATGGCGGTCGCACGTGGAAGGTTCAACATCAGGACCTCACGCAAGATCGCCCGCTTTTCGGGGTATATTTCCTGAACTCAAAGATTGGGGTTGCTGTTGGGCTATGGTCGTTGATCTTGAGAACTGAGGATGGTGGGGCCACTTGGAATTCATTGTCCCCTGTGGTTTTTGGTGGCAGCGAGCAATTTGATCTCAATATCTACGCGGTTTTTGGTGATGGGAAGCATATCTATGCTGCCGGTGAGAGGGGGTTCGTCGCTCGTTCCGATGATGGGGGGCTTACCTGGGAGCCGATGCATGTTGATTACTCCGGTACGTTTTGGACGGGCGGTGTGAATAATAATGGAGATGTTTTCGTTGCAGGTTTAAGGGGAAGTGCATACGTGCATAGCGCCGACCATGCCGAATGGGTTAGGCTTGAGACCCAAACGAAGGCGTCTATCACGGATGTTAAGTTCCATAACGGCGATGCATTTTTTTCGGCTTTGGATGGCGTCTCTTTACGGATTCCGTCGGGGGGGCGGGGCTGCGAGATCCAGACGCGGCCTAGCCGCGTGCCGCTCACGGGTGTTTTTATCGGGGGCGATGGGCAGCCACTGTATCTTTCTAAGAAAGGTTTTGTTCAGTAGATATGACGATACAGTGGCGTCACTCTGCCGATGAGAATTACTCAGTCTTTGAAGGGTAGTTTTGGGGCGGATGCTGTCCCGACGCGTCCTCCTATACTGTTCGGCCTTATTGGCTTGCGGCCGACTATTCCCCGACCCGGTCACATTGCAAGCGGGGTTGCCCCCATTCGGTGGACGGTTTGTGGCTTGGGAATCAAGCCATGTGATCGTACGCAATAGCAGGGTTATCCACACGCGGTCGCAGCCGGCCGCATCTAGGCCGGCTGCGGCCCCGTGGGTAACCCTGGTTTGTCGTGAGGCTGTTCAACTCCGCGGTGTTTCTCCTCGTAGTTCATGGGCGAAAGGTTGCCCGGCGCCGAATGTCGCCGGCGTGAGTTGTACCAGTCTTTGATCCAAGTGAAGACTGCCAGACGCGCTTCGGTCTTGGTCCGTAAGGTTCTGCGGTCGATCTTTTCGCACTCCGGACAGGCAAAGAATCTCCCGGCCATCGTCTTGTCGTAGGCGTCGCCAACCGTGTCCATCGGGGGGGGGGCACGCCCATTTCCCAGCACCGCTTACCGAAGGCCAGCGTCACGTACTGGCTTCTCTGATCGCCGTGATGGATGAGGTTCTTGGGTTCCCTGCTGCCCAGTGCCATATCAAGCGCACTGAACACGGGTTCGGCATGCATGTGCTCGCCGATCGACCAACCCACCACGCGTCCGCTCCATACGTCGACGACGGTCTTCAGGTAGATGAGCCCCTGCCAAGTCGGTATGCAGGTCATGCCGGCTAACGACGGTTGGTTCGGCCCATCTGCCACGAACTGCCGATTGACCATATCGGGCGCCGGGCTGTGATCCGGATCCAGCCGTGTGGTGAACGTAAGGCGGCGCCTGCGGCTCACCCGCGCAAACACGCTGCGCGCATGAGCCGGGCAGTGCGCTTGTGGCTTACCCGCTCACCCTGTTCGAGCAGTTTGGCGCGAATGCGAGGCTGTCCGTAGGTGGCATCCGATGCGCTGTGAATCGCGCGGATGCGTTCGGTCAGCACCGCGTTGGCCATGCTTCGCGCACTCGGCGCCCGCGTGCTCGAGGCGTAAAAGCCACTGGCAGAGATACGCAGGACGCGACACATCGTGCGTACCTGAAAGTCGGTGTGGTTCGCCACCACGAGTTCGAAGAGTTCAGAGAACCCACATCGCTCCCTCTGGCGAACCAGGCCGTAGCCGTTGCCAAGATGTCTAGCGCCATCCTGAGCTGGCGATCTTCTCGCAGCCGACTCGACTCCTCACGTTCTGCGTTGCTTCCCCGTCATCGCCGGGCAGAGGTCTGCAAGCGTCTCTCGCGGCCCTGGCGACCCAGTTAATGAACCTCTGGCTGGTCGGACCGAACTCGCGCGGCAGTTCGACACGACACCGACCGGCCTGCGCAAGTTCGATGATCTGTCGGCGAAACTCCGCAGGTTATGGCGCTCTTGTCTTCGACATCTCGGGCTCCTTCTCCCTTAAGAGGCGGGGGAACAGAGAAAGGGCAAATTTAGTATGCGAGTAGCGCTGGTCGAACACCGCACTCATGTTGGCGACACCGCCGTATACGAAAGCGCGCAGCGGGTGGTTCTTCTGCGCGCGTCCTTCCAGCCTCGCGGGAAGTAACATCAACACTTGGGGTTTCTCACGAGCGTACAAGGGCGTGTCAGGCGACACCGTAAATTGCCCCCCTAGCGACACGAGGAATTGACCCCCTCGTTCGCAAGGAGGCCATCGTCGGAAACGAAGCAGATCGAGGTGAATCCTGTACGCGGTGTAGTTTGCGCAGTGCAGGAGATGTTGGAGCCCGAGGCGGTCACGACGATCGTTCGGTTGGGGCAGTCGGGCTGGGGCGCGAAGCGGTGGATCGCGGCTATACGGTGCTCTTCACCTCGGCGGCGGCACTGATGGCCGGGCTCACGAAGGCGCACGCCGACGGGCGGCTTGAGGAGAAGCTGCTGCAGCTCTCGAAGCCCAAGCTGCTGATCATCGATGAGCCCGGTACCTGCCCCTCAAGCCAGCGGCGGCGCACCTGTTCTTCCAACTGGTGTCGCGACGTTACGAGCGGGCCAGCATGCTGATCACCAGCAACCGGCCGGTTGGCGAGTGGGGGCAGGTGTTCGGCGACGCCGTCGCCGCCACCGACATCCTCGATCGGCTGCTGCATCACAGCCAGGTCATCACGATCCGGGGCGACAGTTACCGGCTGCGCGACAAGCGCCGCAGCGGCCTTCTGCAGAAGGCCGCTGCCCCCATCCCGATCACGTCGGAGAGTTGATTAACCCAGGGGGGGGCAATTCCAGATGTCGTCAGGGGGGGGGCAAATCTTCGTGTCCCTTGACAGGGCGCTCGGGACGATTCGAAGCGACAGGCGCCTTGGCGGAAAAGTGGATGCCGATTTTGGATACTTGGCGACTGCAAGATGGGCTAGGCTGAGACAACTTTTTTTACGTGGAGTAAACCAACGTGTCTCTTCGCTTGGTGTTGATTGGTTTTTTAGTCTTTTTTATAGCACTGTCATCAAAGGCGTCCGTTGATGATTTTGATTTAAAAACTGCAAAGGTTTATGGGGAAGTAGAAAGGTTGATCGAAAAAGGCGATTCTGTCGGTATTTTTAATATTCTCTATCGCGAGGATTCGGTTGTCGCCGGAGAGGGTTTGCCGGCGGTTGCGCGTAACAAGTCGGAAGTGCTCAAGATAATTGATTCGGTTTTGGCTGAAGTCCGTTCATGCAGAATCCATCAGGATTCCGCAAAGGGGGTTTCAAGTCATTATTCGTATACATTTGTAACGTACAAATGCCTCCCAAAAAACGAAGGTGATGTGCTTAGTTTTCGCGCGCTCTACGTCTGGGAGGAGCGAAATGGCGAATTGAAAGTGGTCGCGGAGTTGTTTGGCGTTGGTCGGATGAACTAGTTTTGCTCTTGATTTAGAGGGGTGGAGGATGAAAATGAAAAAGCTCAGTGCTCTGGTTGCTGTAATGGCCCTTTCAAGTGTCGCACATTCCGAACAACCCGCCAAGGCAGGTGTCTCTGCAAGTGACTTGACGCCAATGGGGGCGGTAAAGGCGGGGAATGCGTCTGGCGAGATACCTGTTTGGGAGGGGGCGGCAAAGGCTTTTGTTCCGGGCTGGCAATACGGAAAGTTTAGGGGTGACTATTGGAAGTATAAAGACGATAAAAAAATTACAACAATAGATGCGTCCAATTACGAAAAATACGCTGACAAACTCTCTCCTGGTCAGTTGGAGCTCTTTAAGCAGATAAAGGGCTACAGCATGGAAATCTATCCGTCTCGACGTACATGCGACGCGCCCAGTATCGTTAAAGAGAACACCGAAAAGAACGCCTCGTTCGCAAAGATGAGTTCAGAGGGGTGGTATTTGGCAGAGGCGTATCTGCCAGGTGTTCCCTTCCCGGCTCCGAAGACCGGTGCGGAGGTCATGACCAACGGAAAGTACCGATATCAGGGCGTGGGTGTTGAGTTTCCGAAAACTTTCACGACTGTTTCACCGAGAAAAGGTACGTCTGAGTTCATTAAGGTAGATGCCTATATGGTGAGTTACACGCCATGGGGTGTTAAAAGTGCGAACCAGTTGAGCAAGCTCCCGCCAATAGAATTTTACGCAAACTTCGGATACAACGCGCCTCCAGCATTGGCCGGCATGGCTCTCAACATGACTACCCGTGTGAACCAGCCCGGTAGTGAGGTGTTCTATTATTTTCCGGGGCAGAGACGTGTTCGTAGAATGCCCTCGTATTCATATGATTCGCCGCAAATCGGTTTTGAGAATCAATACACAATGGATGAGCCGACGATGTTCTGGGGGGCGATGGATCGGTTTGAGTGGAAGCTGGTTGGGAAAAAGGAATTGTTTATTCCATACAATTCCTTTGGCGCATATGACTTCAATGCGAAGTTTGAAGATGTTGCAAAGAAGGATTATATGAATCCGTCTCATCGGCGGTATGAGCTTCAGAGGGTGTGGGTCGTAGAGGCTACTGTGAAGTCAGGAATGCGGCACGCGGCACCAAAGCGTACGTATTACCTCGACGAAGACTCGTGGAATTACGTGATGGCGGAGGATTATGATAGTCAAGGAAAGATGTGGAAAGTACGCGAGAGCTACGTAATCCCAGTGGCCGAGCTTGAGGGGGCGTGCCACTCTCCAGTGCTCATGCAGTACAATCTCGCCGATGGGCGATATGTTCTTGACATGCATGCAATCGGAACTGGGGTTGATATCAAGTGGCATTCTGATGATAAAGATCACCGTCTGAAGCCCAATTTCTATACGTCCGAAAGCCTGCGCTCCAGAAGCGAACGATAAGGGAGGAAATATGAAAATCGATTGCATTGCAAGATCAACAATCGCAGCGCTTCTGTCCTCTATGAGTGTGGCGGGTCATGCGTTCACTTTCGAATCTGGTAGCGTGAAAGGAAGTTTTGATTCGACGGTAACTCTTGGCGTTGGCATCCGAGCCGAGAATCAGTCGTGCTCACTGGTCATCAAGGATTCAAGCGGAACGGGAAACCCGCAGCCGACGGGACGTGGCGCACCTTCAGGATGCACTGAATACTTCTCTGGACTGAACGACCAGGGCAATTTGAACTATAACAAGAACGAACCATTTACAACTTACCTGAAGGGTACGCACGAGCTTCTTCTGAGATTTCCGGATGAAATTAAGTTCATGGCTCGAGCAAGTTGGTTGCGTGATTTTTCCGCTACGCACACTACCGGCTACACGTCAGCTGTTTCCCCGTCAGGGGTTACTTCTTTGACCGATAAGTCGGATAACGAGCTTTCATTCAAGGCAAGGTTGTTGGATTTCTGGGTTAGTAAGGATTTCAATATTGGTGAGGAGCGGGCGCGAGTCCGCGTTGGAAACCAGGTGATCAGCTGGGGCGAGTCGCTCTTCATTCCTGGAGGCATAAATCAGATAAATTCCATGGACTACATGCGCCTGTCGCAACCTGGGACGCAGCTGAAGGAGGTGTTTCTTCCTGCTCCAATGGTTAGTTTTGCGACCGGTCTCGGCAAAGGTTTTAGTCTCGAGGCATATTATCAGTCAGGTTGGCAAGAGAACTACTTCCCTCCTGTAGGTAGCTACTGGAATAGCTGGGCGACGTTCGGGCCCGGATCAAAAGACTACGGCTACCCGTCGACAAATCCGCGAAATAGCGGCCAGTATGGCGCGTCTATTCGCTGGCAGCCTGCTGATACGCAGTTCAATCTTGGGTTCTATGCGATCGCATACCATGACAAGACCCCAAATTTTTCCTACAACGTGAATGGCGTTGGGGGGCTCGGGATGGTCTATCAAGAAGATCTTCGTTTGTATGGGGTGAGCGCGAATTTTCCGATTGGCGACTGGGCTATCGGCGCGGAGTTGTCTTACAGACCCAAGGATCTCGTTTCACTTAATCCAAACACAGGGTGTTTAGGGAACGGCGGAAACTGTTTTGTTGAAGAGGGGAAATATCAAGCGCACCTTACGGGTATGCTAAGCCTTACGCCAAGTGATTACCCGGCAATATTGAATTTCTTGGGCGCAAGTACGGCTACGCTTATGGTTGAAGCTGTGGCGGTCAGATATCCGGGATTGAAGAAGTTTTACAACGGTGATCCGATCGGGGCGGGCGCCTACGGCTGGGGGAATCAGAATGATATAGGTGCGGCGCCTCAAGCCGTGGGTGACAAAACTTCTTGGGCATATAACTTCGATTTTAGTTGGGTTTACGATGGCACCTTGATTGAAGGTTGGCAAGTAATACCTGAGATCTACTACTACGAGGCTGTAAGCGGAAGGACGCCCAATATTTCCGCTCAGTTCATGGACGGGGCAAGATCCGCTAACTTTATCGTGACGTTTGTGAAGAATCCCGCTTCGTGGCAGGCTGGCGTAAATTATGCGAAGTTCTGGAAGGGCAAGGCGGTCTTCGATCAGCCCTATGCTGACCGTGATTTTTTGGGTGCTTACGTTTCTCGAAATTTTTAAATGAAGAACGGTTAAGCTTGTTTGTGTTTTAGGAGAGAATGCATTGTTCGGTAATCGCGCTTTGTTCTTGCGCGATTACTGGTTTTTTAAAGGGGGTGCCTATTATGATCGTCTTTGATAATGCCGAAACCGTGGAATTGCAGCGCTGGCCGAAACTCGCGGATCTTCCTTTTGTCAGGGTTTTGGATGGTACGCCGGATCACAGCGGAACTCATTTATTCGGAGAATTTAATGGAGCACTTCAGGCCGGGGTTTGGGAGTGCACAGAAGGGACTTTTAAGTACACGTACCCGGGTGATGAGATCTGCGTAATTGTTGAAGGAGAGGTGAATATCATCGACATGAGTGGACGCGTTACCGCGCTGAGCGCGGGGAGTGTGTTTTTTACTGTCAAGGGCGAGTCGGTCGTATGGGAGATCAAGAAGAGAGTTCGTAAGATTTTCATGATTTGTTAAGAGTTTCCATAAAAGAATCTTTGATCGAGAGTTGTTCGGTATGAAAGGGGGAGCATGGAATATCCTCATGCTGGGCCACTGATGTTTCATCAAAGATGTTCGACGGTTGAAGAGATTCACGTCGGCTCGTGGGATTTTTCTTATGAGCAAATATCAAAGGGAGCGTTCTCCGCGGATGTGACTGGCCTGCCAGTGGGTGGGTCGTCATTTTTGGTTTTGGAGGTTGGGAGTCAGTCAGTCTATACAAGCGGGACGCTGTCAGACAATAAGTTTGGATTGACGGCTTTTCTTGATTCGAACGGCGGTGGCGTGGTATGTGGCAAGCCGCTTGAGGCCGATGGGGTGGCATTGATTCGTGGGGGCTCTTCGTATGAAATATATACGAATGGTCCGCTGAATATGTTCACCGTGACTTTCGATCTCAACGATTCTCGATTTGATTTTCTCTCAGACTTAATGTTTGATTGCAGGCGTGGGTCAGAAGGCACGAAGGCGTTATGTTCCGCCAGTGGCCTCTACAGCAAGCTGTTTCATTTTTCGGGAATGTACTGCAGAGCCCTTGATGCCGTGGAGAAGTCGGGTGCTCGAAGTTCTCTTTGGATGGCCGACCTAAACGACTTTTTGATTTTTGAGCTGCTTGCAGAACTCGAGTTGGCTCTTGGTGCCTCGCTGAAGGATGGAAGGGTTCGATCTACAGCGTGGATGTTAAAGGACGTGCGGGAGCTTCTTCTTTCGAGTGAATATGAGGATCTGTCGCTCGTTGATATTTGCGATAAACTTAGGATCTCGCCAAGAACGCTTAGAAAGAATGTTTTTCAGAATCTCGGAATGGGGCCGTTGCTCTTCTCACGATATGTTCGCCTGAATGCCGTTAGATGTGATTTCGTACAGTACTGTAAGAGGGGGCTTGATTTTAGAATTTCGGATATTGCAGAGAAGCGCGGATTTTGGCATTTGGCGCGGTTTTCAGGGTATTACAAAAACCTTTTCGGCGAGCTTCCTTCCGACACCGTTAAGGTATTAAGAAGTGGGAGGGTTACGGAGGGCGGATAGTCTGTGGTTTATTTGAACGATGGTGTTGTGGTTGCCTGTTAGGACTCGCTCTCGTGCGGTGGAGGCGCGCGATGTGCTGCCCCCAATAGCGACGCCTTAGCGTGCGCGCACAACTAATTGTTTGATGAGGGTAAGTTAAACTGACGATTTGCGCGATAATTCGCTTTTCGGCGTTGCTTTTCTGCGGGATCGTTGCATTGTATTAAAGTTTTTGTGAAAAACTGGATGGTCTTTGTAGTCGGTTTCCGTGGTTTCGTTTGGAGCGGTTAGGAGAACGCGCTGTGGGAGGCCAGTGGCCCGGTGTTATCTTGGCGCCATTCTTTTTCTGTTGTTGAGAAGGTGTTTCGCGCGCAAGGCTTTAGGCGTAATTCCCTGCGATTTTTAAGTTTGATTGTTTGGGTTGTTGCGTTGGCTGTTTGGTTTTCTTGCTCCCCCTCCCGTTGTAGTGTATCTTGGTAGGATTCAATCTGGAGTTGGCGCGTTCGATTGTGATTTTGACATTTCGACCTCCCTTGCCAATCAACATCTGTATTTTCGACGTGGTTAGTCACTCTCGTGTGTTTCCTCCTCGTTGCACACGATTTGGGCCCAATTTGGGCCCTTTTTTTGTCTTTGCGTGATTTTCGGTTAGTAAATTGGTGAAAAAGCCCCGATAGTTGCTAGGGGGCTGGTTTTTCGGTAGAGATATGCCTTGGCCACTCGCTATTTTTCCAATTCCTCATGTGCGGCTGATCTGCCCAGTTTCTTCGGGCCACGAATTACTTTAGAAAATTGGCTTTGTGGTTGTCGCCTGGCAGGTTCCGAACGAACTGCGCCGGGGTCAGGTAGGCCAGCGCCGAATGTGGTCGCTCTTCGTTGTAATGACGCCGCCACTGCTCAATGACGACGCGCGCCTCCATGCGGTTGCCGAAGTATTCCATGGACAGGCATTCGTCGGAGAACTTGCCATTGAAACTCTCATCGGTGCCTTTATGCCAAGGCGTTCCCGGCTGTGAGCGCCATCTGTAGGCCCTGATCGCTGCAGCCGTGTCGATACGAACTACGGCCCGCTATCGGAGCGCAATGCCTTGGGCGCCCCCCGTTCGCTGACCAGCCTGCTCCACACTTCGATCACGCGCTCAGAGCGGATGCTGCCCGCCACGTCGATCCGCCAGCGCTTCCCGGGTGTGCTCGTGGATCACCGTCAGACATTTGAGTTGCTGTCCATTCGCGCAGGTATCGAACACGAAGTCGTAAGCCCAGATGGGATGTTCGCTGTACCTGACCGCGCTGATTGGCGACTCGACGACGCGGGCGTTTGCGGGGCACTTGCAGGTTCACCTTGTTACACAATCGCCAGACGCGGCCGACACATCAGGTGATGTCCGGCACGAGGAAGAAAGATGCGGATACGCCGGTAACCGTATCGAGAGTATTACGCAGCCAGTTGCCGCCTCTTGCCGAGCAATGGCTGATTGCGCTCGTCCAGATGTGAAACGCAGCCCAAGGCCGAGCGTGAAACACTCAGCAGCACACAGGCCCGGCGCTGGAATACACCGCGCTTGATCGCATGAAGCACCTGGGCCTGACGTGCACAGGTGCTCACCATTTTTTGCGGCGATCTCCTTCATCACGTCGATCTCCAGATCGCGCTCGGCCAGCATCTTCTTCAGTCGCGCGTTCTCGGTCTCCAACTGGCGCAGACGTTTGGCCTCGTCTGCGTTCATCACCCCAAAACGTTCACGCCACGTGTAGATCGTCTGCTCGCTGACCCCGTGCTTCTTCGACACTTCCGCCACCGGTGAGCGATCAGCCTCCCGCAGGATCTTGACCGTCTGTTCTTCTGTGAATCGACTCTTGCGCATGACTTCCTCATCTCTCTCTGGAAGCCATACTCACAAGTTTCAAACGGTCCGAAAAAGTCCGGAGCAGGTCACGGCCAAGAGAACTCCGAGCGTCGATGTCTGAACCGCCCCGG
>NZ_JADMJL010000019.1:0-180779 GCF_018780585.1 Methyloversatilis discipulorum
TGGTAGACGCACTGGATTTAGGTTCCAGCGCCGCAAGGCGTGGAGGTTCGAGTCCTCTCCTGGGCACCAGCCTGCGCTTGTTCAGCCAGGCTTTCTCGCCACCATCCCCACGAGTGCCGACTGTCCGCGATGCGCGGAGCCTTCGTCGAGCACGTCCTCGTACTCGTCCAGCCGTTCGATGTCGAAGTCGCCGAAGGCTTCGCGCAGCATTGCGGCGGTGTACAGGTTCTCGATGGCCGACGGCCCGCCGGTGCGGTAATCGAGCTGCTTCGGCGTATAGCCCTGCAGCACGATGCGACCGCCCGGGCGCAGCGTGCGCTTCAGATTCTCGAACAGCCGGGCGCGTTCGTCAGGTGCCGCGAACTGGATGAAGATGGCCACCACCAGGTCGAAGGCTTCGTCCGGATAGATCCAGTTCAGCGCATCGACGAGGGCAAAGTCGATCTGTACGCCGCGCGTGGCGGCGAGCGCTTCGGCTTTTTCCAGCGCGACCGGCGACAGTTCGGTCGCCGTCACGTCCAGCCCCTGTTCGGCCAGCCAGACCGCGTTGCGGCCTTCGCCGTCGGCCACGCTGAGCGCGCGCTGTCCTACGCGGAGCAGGCCGGCCTGTGCAGCGAGGAAGCGGTTCGGCGCGGTGCCGAACAGATAGGCCTCGCCGACGGCGCGGTACTTGTCGGACCAGAAGTCCTGCGCGTCGGCGTGGCTCATCAGTCCTGGATGTGGCCCATGCGCTGGGCCTTGGTCGCCAGGTAGCGGTGATTCATCGGGTTGGCACCGGCGTGCAGCGGAATGCGCTCGACCACTTCGACGCCCTCGCTCTCCAGCGCCCGCACCTTCAGCGGATTGTTGGTGAGCAGGCGGGCCTGACGGATGCCGAGGCTGCGCACGATGTGCGCGGCGTAGCGATAGTCGCGCGCGTCGTCCTCGAAACCCAGCATGCGGTTGGCGTCCACCGTGTCGGCGCCGCTGTCCTGCAGCGCGTAGGCGCGGATCTTGTTGATCAGGCCGATGCCGCGCCCCTCCTGTCGCAGATAGACCAGGGCTCCGCGGCCTTCGGCAGCAATCGCGCGCAGCGACGCTTCGAGCTGCGGGCCGCAATCGCAGCGCAGGCTGAACAGCGTGTCGCCGGTCAGGCACTCGGAATGCAGGCGCAGCATGACCGGCGCGCCGTCGCTGAAGTCGCCCAGCGTCAGCGCAACGTGTTCGAGCCCGGTCTTCGGGTCGGCGTAGCCGTGCAGCGTGAAGTCGGCCCAACGGGTGGGCAGCCGGCAGACGATGTCCGACGGAGCGGTCGCGTGCGCGGTGGCGTCGGCCGGGTGGCGGCCGGCGTTGTCGCCTTCCGGCAGGTGGCCGATGGCGCGGTACTTCTTTTCACTGGAGTGCGTGCTCATGTGCTGCTTTGTGTTGGGGCCTGAAGCGGAGTGCGGGAGCAGGCCAAGGGGCGTAAGTATGGCCCATGTTGTGCTCGGGGCGGCACGGTCAGCTTAACCAGCGGGCGATCAGCGGCACGACAATCGCCGTGACGACACCATTCAATCCCATTGCAAGCGCGGAGAAGGCGCCGGCCGTCTCGCCGAGCTGAAAGGCGCGCGCGGTGCCGATGCCATGGGCGCTCATGCCGATGGCGAAGCCGGTTACCGCCGGGTCACGGGTGCCGGTGGCCTTGAGCAGCGCGGGGCCGATGACGGCACCGACGATGCCGGTCAGGATGACCAGAATGGCGGTCAGTGAAGGCAGGCCGCCGATCTTTTCCGAAATGCCCATGGCGATCGGCGTGGTGACCGATTTCGGCGCCAGCGACAGCAGCGTACGCGGCTCGGCGCCGAGCGCCTGCGCGATCCACCATACGGACAGCACCGACACCACCGACCCGGCCAGCAGCGCCAGCATGGACGGGCCGAACAGCTGCTTCAGCCTGGGTAGCTGCGCGTAAAGCGGAACAGCCAGGGCGACCGTGGCCGGGCCGAGCAGGAAATGGACGAACTGGGCGCCGTCGAAATAGACGGCGTAGGGCGTGCCGGTCAGCGTGAGCAGGGCGACGATGAGGGCGACCGCCAGGGCGACCGGATTGGCCAGCGGGTGCGACCCGAGCTTGAGGTAGAGCGCATGCGCCGCCTGGTAGGCCAGCAGCGTCAGCGTGAGGCCGAGCAGCGGGCTGGCCGCCAGATAGACCCAAAGCTCGCGGATTTCGCCCGTCATCGACCACGCGCTCCGAGGCGCAGCACGGCAGCGGTGAGCAGCAGCGTGATCGCGCAGCTCAGCACGACGGCGGTCAATGTTGGCAGCCATTCGCGGGCGAGCAGACTGGCGTGCACCATGATGCCGGCGCCGGCCGGTACGAACAGCAGCGACAGGTGCTGCAGCAGGGTGTTTGCCGTTTCGCGCAGCGGTGCCGGGGTGTCGCGGCGGATCATCAGGGCGGCGAACAGCAGCGCCATGCCGACCACCGGGCCCGGCACCGGCAGCCCCAGCCACTG
Organism: Methyloversatilis discipulorum; assembly: GCF_018780585.1. GTDB lineage: Bacteria > Pseudomonadota > Gammaproteobacteria > Burkholderiales > Rhodocyclaceae > Methyloversatilis > Methyloversatilis discipulorum_B. The sequence continues at coordinate 2,478 of NZ_JADMJL010000019.1, forward strand.
GACCAGCACTTCCCCGATCAGCTGCAGCACCAGCAGCAGGGTGAGCGACGCGAGCATGACGACCTCCGGCCTTGATACATGACCGGATTCTACGGCGTCCGCGGATGTGAAAAGGCCCCGGTCCTTGCGGTACCGGGGCCTTCGCTGACGGGTTTCGATCGCCGGATCAGCGATAGCCGGCGCGGTCGAACACCTTCTGCGCCTGGGCCGTCGTGCGGGCCAGTTCGCCCACGTTCAGCGTGTCGGCCTTGAAGTTGCCGAGCGACTTCAGTTCCGGGTTCGCCACCACGGCCGACTTCACCACCGGCCACTCGTTGTTGCCGTTGGCGAAATAGGCCTGCGCCTCGTCCGAGGCGAGGTATTCCAGGAACTTGACTGCGGCGTCCTTGTTCGGCGCCGTCTTCAGCACGCCGCCGCCGGAAATGTTGATGTGGGTGCCGAAGCTGGACTGGTTGGGCCACACGACGCCGACCTTTTCCATCATCGAGCGGTCTTCCGCTTTGCCCGAGCGCAGCAGGCGCACCAGGTAGTAGGTGTTCGACACCGCCACGTCGCACTCGCCGGCCGCCACCGCCTTGATCTGGTCGGTGTCGCCGCCCTTCGGGGCGCGTGCGAAGTTGGCGACCACGCCGCGTGCCCACTCTTCGGTCTTCGCCTCGCCCCAGTGCTGGATCAGCGCCGCGCCGAGCGACACGTTGTATGGGTGGGCGCCGGAGCGCGAACAGAGCTTGCCCTTCAGCGCCGGCTTGGCCAGGTCTTCGTAGTTGGCGACGTCGGCCGACTTCAGCTTCATCTTGTTGTAGATGATGACGCGGGCGCGGGTCGAGAACGCGAACCAGTTGTTCTCGGGGTCACGCAGGTGGGCGGGAATGCGCTCTTCGAGCACGGCGGACTTTACCGGGGCGAACAGGCCGAGCGCGTCGGCCTGGGCCAGGCGCGAGGCGTCGACGGTGATGAACACGTCGGCCGGGCTGTTGGCGCCTTCGTTGCGGATGCGCTCGACCAGTTCGTCTTCCTTGCCTTCGATGCGGTTGATCTTGATGCCGGTCTGGCGCGTGAAGTTCGAGTACAGCGCTTCGTCCGTCTGATAGTGACGAGCTGAGTAGAGGTTCAGCACCTTTTCCTGCGCAAGCGCCGGGGTCAGCGCGAAGGCGGCGGTCAGCGCCGTTGCGAGGCGGATGAGTCGGGATTTCATGGTCGCTCCAGGAGATACGGTCGCAAGGTTCGTGCGCGAATCAGTGCGTCACGATGCGGCCGGAAATTAGCAGAAGCAATTCGCAATTGCAAAGCATTCGCAATTGCGCTACCGTGAATGCGAATCGTTCTCAAAAGGATGTTCGCATGGACGCTGTTCTGGTCGGGGCCGATCGCCTCGGCAACATTCCCGAGGTGCTGGCCGAATTCGGCCTGAAGATCCGTCATCACATCACCGGTCGCGATCCCAAGCACCAGCGGCAGGCGCAGCGCCTGCCCGGCGGGACCGACGTGGTGATCCTGTTTACCGACTTTCTCGGCCACAACGTGATGAAAGCCTATCGCGACGCGGCACGCGACAGCGGCGTGCCGGTGGTGGCCTGCCGTCGTTCGGTGTGCGCGTTGAAAACAGCGCTGGAGGGGTGCGGCGCGGTCAAGTGCGCGGCGTGTCCCCGCGCGAAGTGAAGCCGGCCGGAAGGAATCAGCGCAGCGAAATGCTGGTGCCCTGATCGACGTCGATCCGGCGCGCGCCATTGAAGCGCTTGGCCCAGTAGCGGCCGGTCATGTCGTCGACGCGCACGCCGCCGCCGCGCGAATTGGCGTGCATGAACTTGTTGTCGCCAAGGTAGATGCCGACGTGCGAGAAGGAGCGGCGCAGCGTGTTGAAGAACACCAGGTCGCCCGGCTGCAGTTCGTCCTTCGGAATCGTTTCGCCGACCCGTGCCATTTCGACCGCGGTGCGCGGCAGCAGCACGCCCAGCGCATCGGAAAACACGTGGCGCACGAAACCGCTGCAGTCGAAACCGCTCTGCGGCGTGTTGCCGCCGAAGCGGTAGCGAATGCCGAGCAGGGACAGGCCGTTGTCGATCAGGTCGGTCACCGCATCGGCTGCGGCGTTGGCGTGCTCGATCACGCGCTCGCCGGAGAACGGACCGTAGAGCGTCGTGAATACGCCGCTTTCCGGTGCCGCAGCGGGCTCGGCCCGAACGGCGGGGGAGGCGAGAAGTGCGCAGGCAGAAGCGGCGCACAACCACATCCGGAGAAGGGATATTCGGAGCATGGGGCCGGAATATACCGACGCAACCCCCATCTGCCAAGTTTTCCGACACCGCCAACATGTTGCGCGACAGCGCGCCGGCTTCCCCTACAATCGCGGGTCCGACCATCCCAGCCGACGCGCGGCCCATGAGTGATTCCCCGCCCAGCGATGATGTGATGCACGCCAAGGTGCTCGTCGTAGACGACTCGCGCATGGTGCGCGCGTCCATCATCAAACGCATCCGCGACCGCTTCGAGTGTCGCGAGGAGGCCGACGGCGAAGCCGGCTGGGCGACGTTGCTGGTCGATGATTCGATCCAGGTCGTGCTGTCCGATCTGAGCATGCCGCACCTCGATGGCTACGGCCTGCTCGAACGCATCCGCGCCTCGCACATCCAGCGCATCGCCGACATTCCGGTGATCATGATTTCCGGCGACGAGGATGACGCGGCACGCGAGCGTGCGCGGGCACTCGGCGCCACCGACTTCATCACCAAGGGCATCGGCACGGTCGAGCTGCTGTCGCGCATCGAATCCGCCAGCCGGCTCAGCAAGACCTCCCGCGAACTCGCCGACAGCCGCGAGGCGCTGGCCGCCGCCTCGCCGATCGACCCGGATTCGGGCATGGCGACGCCGCAGTACATGGAAATCCACGGCGCGCAGCTGATGTCTGCGGCGGCGCGCTACCACGGTCAGGTCAGCGTACTGATCGTCGGCATCGACAACTTCGGCGAGATCACCCGCAACTTCGGTCGCCACGTGACCGACCTGATCATGCGCAAGCTGGCCAAGGTGCTGGCCACCAAGGTGCGCAAGGAAGACACCTTCTCGCAGATCGGCGACGGCCAGTTCGCCATCATCACGCCCGACATCAGCCTGCAGAGCGCGGAACAGTTCGCCAACCGGATGCGCAGCGTGATCGGTGCGACGGCGATGCAGTATCGCGGCCAGACGCTGCGCATCAGCCTGAACATCGGCGTCGCGAACAGTCTGGCCGACCAGGCCGAATCGGTGTCGCAGATGCTGGGCCTGGCGGTGGCGCGTGCCGATCTGGCGCACCGCGAGGGCGGCAACGCGGTGCGCAGCACTGGCGGCGAGCCGCAGAAATTCGCGTGGACGGCCGGCATCGTCAGCATCGAGCGCGCGCTGCTGCTGATCAAATCGGGCGCGCAGGCCGAAATCGAGCCGCAACTGCCGGCGCTGATCTACCGGCTGCTGCCGCTGCTCGAATTGATCGGAGTCAAGTACGACTGCAACATTCCGCTCGACTGCTTGCGCGAGCACGCAGCCGAAGCCGATACTTCGCTCCTCGGCAAGCAGCAGCCTGGCTAGGTCGGCAAGCAGAAACACAATAACAAGATCAATCAGGTCAATTCACAGTGGTGCGGGGTTGGAGGAGTTGAATGTCAGCAAGCAAGGAATTCCGTGCCCGCTCTATCGCCAAACGCGATGAGTTCTGGGCCGAGCAGGCCGGTCTGATCGACTGGCAGACGCCGCCGCAGCAGATCTGCGATTTTTCCCGTCCGCCTTTTGCCAAGTGGTTCGTCGGCGGTACGACCAATCTGTGTCACAACGCGGTCGACCGTCATGCCGCGCAGCGTCCGGACGCGCCGGCGCTGATTTTCGTGTCGACCGAGACCGACACCGAGAAGACCTACACCTTCGCCGAACTGCAGCGCGAGGTCGAGCGCACGGCGGCCATCCTGCAGTCGCTCGGCGTGGGCCGCGGCGACCGCGTGCTGATCTACATGCCGATGATTGCCGAGGCCGCTTTCGCGATGCTGGCGTGTGCGCGCATCGGCGCCATCCACTCGGTGGTGTTCGGCGGCTTCGCCTCCGGTTCGCTGGCCACGCGCATCGATGACGCCCGACCCAAGGTGATCGTGTCGGCCGAGGCCGGCATGCGCGGCGGCAAGGTCGTGCCCTACAAGCATCTGCTGGACGAGGCCTGCTCGCTGGCCGAGCACCCGCCGGAGAAGGTGCTCATGGTCGATCGCGGGCTGGAGAAGGACTTCCCGCGCACCGCCGGCCGCGACGTCGATTACGCGACGCTGCGCGCGCAGCACATGGATGCCCGCGTGCCCTGCGTTTGGCTGGAGTCGAGCGAGCCCTCCTACATCCTGTACACCTCGGGCACCACCGGCAAGCCGAAGGGCGTGCAGCGCGACACCGGCGGCTACGCGGTCGCGCTGGCCGCGTCGATGAAGCACATCTACTGCGGCAACCCGGGCGAAACGATGTTCACGACCTCGGACATCGGCTGGGTCGTCGGTCACTCCTACATCATCTATGGCCCGCTGATTGCCGGCATGGCGACACTGATGTACGAAGGCACGCCGCTGCGCCCCGATCCCGGCATCTGGTGGAGCCTGGTCGAGAAGTACAAGGTGACGGTCATGTTCTCGGCACCGACCGCCGCGCGCGTGCTGAAAAAGCAGGATCCCGCCTACCTGAAGAAGCACGACCTGTCGTCGCTGCGCCATATCTTCCTGGCTGGCGAACCGCTGGACGAGCCGACGCACGAATGGCTGATGACGGCGCTCGACAAGCCGGTCATCGACAACTACTGGCAGACCGAAACCGGCTGGCCCATCCTGTGCGAACTGCCGGGCGTCGAGAAGACGCCGATCCAGCTCGGTTCGCCGGGTGCGCCGGTGTATGGCTACGACCTGCGCATCTTCCGCGAGGACGGCAGCGAATGCGGCCCGAACGAGAAGGGCATTGTCGGCATCGTGCCGCCGCTGCCGCCAGGCTGCCTGTCCACCGTCTGGGGCGACGACGACCGTTTCGTCCGCACCTATTTCTCGCTGTTCAAGTCGCCGCTGGTCTATTCGTCCTTCGACTGGGGCATCCGTGACGAGGCCGGGTATCACAAGATCCTCGGTCGCACCGACGACGTGATCAACGTGGCCGGGCACCGCCTGGGCACGCGCGAGATCGAGGAGGCCATCCAGGCGCATTCGGCGATTGCCGAGGTTGCCGTGGTCGGCGTCGCCGATGCGCTGAAGGGTCAGATGCCGCTGGCTTTTGCGGTGGTGAAGGACCCGGCCCGGACCGCAACTGCGGAAGACCGCGCCAAGCTGGAGAAGGAAGTGATGCAGACCGTGGACGGCCTGCTCGGTGCGATCGCTCGCCCGGGCCGGGTCGTGTTCGTGAATGGTCTGCCCAAGACCCGTTCCGGCAAGATGCTACGCCGTTCCATCCAGGCGATTGCGGAAGGGCGCGACCCGGGTGATCTGACCACGCTGGACGATCCGACGACGCTGGATCAGGTGCGCCAGGCGCTGGCCTGATTTCGCTTGCGCACCAGGAAAGGGCACCTGCGGGTGCCCTTTTTTTCTTCCTCTTTCCCGGTTCTCTCGTCAGGCGGCGACGATGGTGTGGCGACCGCTCCAGTGTTCGCCGGCGGCCAGCGTCTGCGGGCGCTCGGCGATCGCCGGTTCGATGCAGATCATGCGGCGGAAATCGAGGTCAGGCATGTCGCTCAGCGCCCGGCACTTGTGTTCCCACGGATTCCACACGACCAGATCAGGGAATCCTTCGCTCTGGAAACCGAAGGCCCGCCCGCCATCGTGCAGCACCACGGTATCCGGCGCCCGGCGGTAGAGGCGATCGACCTCGTCCTCGACGATGAGGGCGTCCAGTTTGTCGTCCTTCGCCTTGTCTGCGTCGGTGGCATCGAGGTAACGCGTATTGCGCAGGCCTTCGAGGCGGCAGTTCTCGACCTCGGCGACGCGCAGATAGCTGTGCAACGCAGCGGCAAAGTCGAAGGCGGTGGCGCCGGTGTTGTCGACCGAAAGCTCGAGGTCGAGCCGGTTGCCACCGATCACCACGGTCAGCTCCAGCGCAAAGGCGTGCGGCCAGACCGCGCGCGTTGTGTCGTCGTCGGTCAGGCGCAGCGTCGCGATAGCGAAGTCCTTCGATACGCGGGTCTGATCGACCTGCCACACGCGGGTGCGCGCAAAACCGTGGCGCGGGCCGCTGCCGCGCGCGGCGAACTGCGGGAAGATGACCGGAATGCCGCCGCGCAGCGCGCTCTGGCCGTCGAAGCGCGCCTGCGGCGACAGATACAGCCTCTCCTTGCCGCCGGTCGGCACCCAGGACAGCACCTGCGCACCGAACAGGCTGACCACGCAGGTGGCGCCGTCGGGTGAGCGCAGTTCGAGCGCAGGCTGACCGTGAAAGTCTATGGTGTTAACAGAAGCGTCGGTCGAGGTCATTGCGGGCGGCGACAGGAAAAGAGGGCGCACATGTTAGCGCCTACGGTGCTTCAGTCGTCCAGTCCGGCCCTTACACAGGCCACATAGGCGGCGCCGTCCGGCGGCTGGCGATCGCGCTGCGCGCGCCAGATGGTCTCGCCGAGGCAGTCCAGCACGCGGTGCAGCGCCTCGTGCTCGTCGCCCAGCCTGGCGCGCTGGGCCTCGAAGGCCGCACGTATGCCCGGCGGCTGGTCGATTGCCAGCTGTTCCTCGATCGCCAGGTGCAGCGACAGGTGCAGAAAAGGGTTGGTTTCGCCCAGTTCCGGCGGGTATTCACGGGTCAGCGCGCGTTCGCCCTGGTCGAGCAGTGCGTGGTACTCCGGATGGCGGCCCATCAGGGTCAGTGCCAGCGTTTCCATCTGCGTCAGCGGCTGGTTACCGCCGCGCTTGGCCCAGGTATCGATGAAGAACTGGCGGGCCTGGTCGCGGGAGGGGTTGAACATGGTGCGAAAAGCAGTCTGATGCGGACAGCTATTGCACCACAGCCAGGGATTTACCGCCGGATTAGTACATTTGCATTATTCTTCGGCTTCATCGTCCCGTGTAGCGTCGCTGTTTCCGGCGGCGCGTCGGCATGGGGTCGGCGCGAGGCAGACTGAAGGAGGCTGGCATGGCCCGAGTGTGCTCATCAGTATTCTTTCCCCGTGTGTCCGAGGGTTCTCCGCGGCGCGAATTCCGCTTGCTGGTCGTGCAGCGTGCGGCACGCGGGCGGTTCAGTCCGCTCATCCCGCACTGGGCGCAGCTGCCCGGCTGGCAGGTGCGGTCCGCCGCAAATCCCGGGTCGATGCGTCTGCCGACGGCGGCGATGCGTCCGCACGCGGTGCTGGTGGATACCGATCCCGGAACGGCGGCGCGCGTGCTGCGCGACTTTCCCGAGGCGCATCAGGTCCTTCATGTCGATGAGCGGACCGATCCGGCCGACGCGGCCGGCTTTGACGCCGTCGTCTGCTCGAGCTGGTGGCAGCGCGATCGTCATCCGGAGGTGCTGCGTTCGCGCATCGATGTCATCCACGAAGGCATTGCCAGCGCCCAGCCCCACGCCGTCGGCAAGGTGCTCAGCCGGGACGGACGGCCGCTGTTTCGCGGCGGGCCGGTGCTCAGCGTGCTGATGGACGATTGGGCCGACCCGGACGATGCGCAGGCGCTTGCCGGCGCGCTCGAACAGGTGCTGCGCGCCCGCACCGATTGTCGGGTGCTGGTCATCGGGCGCCCGCTTCCATCGGTCAGCGGCAGCGCGGCCGACATCGCCCGTATCGATCTCGTCGATGACCCGGGAGAGGCGCGTAGGGGTGCGCTGCTGGCCTTGTCCAGGGTGCACCTGCACCCGGGCCGGAGCTCGCAATCGGCACTCGAAGCGATGGCGAGCGGGTGCGCGGTGGTTGCGCCAGAGCACGCGCCGGCGCGCGAAGTGCTGCGTGACGGCGTGAGCGGATGCCTGGTGGAGGTGGCGAGCGCCGCAGCACTGGGCGATGCCGCGATCGGACTGCTCGACGATGCGGCAACTGCCGAGCGCTATGGGCGCGAGGCGCGCGCCGATGTCGCCCGCGACTACGATGTGGCGACCGCGGCGCGGCGCTATGCCCGCCTGCTGCACGGACCGCTGGACGAAGACGAGGATCTGCCGTGGTCAGCGCTGCCGTGTCGCGATCGCGTTGCGGCCTATTCGCTTCATCAGTAGGGGTTCTCGTCCACCTGCACCGCCTGCAGCACGATGGCGGCAATTTCCTCGATCGATTTGTGCGTCGAGTCGAGCCAGCGTATGCCTTCCATGCGCATCAGCTTCTGTGCCGCATCGACTTCGAAGCGGCAGTTGTCGATCGACGCGTAGTGGCTGCCGCGCCGGCGCTCCTCGCGGATCTGCGACAGGCGCTCCGGCGAAATGGTCAGGCCGAACAGCTTGGCGCGGTATTTCACCAGTTCGGTCGGCAGCTTGTTGCGCTCGAAATCCTCAGGAATCAATGGATAGTTCGCCACCTTCACACCGAACTGCATCGCCATGTAGAGGCTGGTCGGCGTCTTGCCGGAGCGGGACACGCCGACCAGGATCACGTCCGCCTGCGCCAGTTCCTTGTGCGACATCCCGTCGTCGTGTGCCAGCGAGAAATTGATCGCCTCGATGCGGCGCTGGTAATCGGCGCTTTCTTCCATGCCCTTCTGGCGGCCAACATTGTGGTTCGCCGCCTGGCCCAGCTCTTCCTCCAGCGGGCCGACGAAGTGCTCGAACATGTCGAGAAAGAGCGCATCGGCCTGGCGCACCGTGCGCGCCACCTCCGCATTGACGATCGACGTGACGACGATGGGTCGCTCGCCGTCGCGCATCTTGGCTTCGGTCATCCGTTCGACGCAATCGAGCGCGTTATCGACCGAATCGACAAAGGGAACGCGGGTTTGCCTGAATTTCATACCCTCGAACTGGGAAAGCAGGCTGCGCCCCAGGGTTTCTGCAGTGATGCCGGTACTGTCGGAAATGAAGAAGACGGTTCTCATGGCCATTTGCTCAGGAATCGGAACGTAAACATCACGTTGGACGGAAAAATTTCCGCAGCGCAACACCGACTTTAACTAGAATGCCGGGTTCCCGCGCACCCACCCGGTGCGACAGGAAAGTACACGGTCGCCGCAACAAGCGATCGCCCCATGTTCAAGAGAGGATACCCATGTCTCGCTACGTCATCCCGTTCGAACAGCTTCGCATGACCGACGTCGAAAGCGTCGGTGGCAAGAATGCGTCGCTGGGCGAAATGATCAGCCAGCTCCCCAAGTCCGTGCGCGTACCCGGAGGTTTTGCCACCACGGCCGAAGCCTTCCGTGAGTTTCTGGCGCAGGACGGTCTGGCCGATCGCATCCATGCCGCCCTCGAGGCGCTGGATGTCGATGACGTCAACGCGCTGGCCCGTACCGGCGCGCAGATCCGTCAGTGGATGATGGATACGCCGTTTCCGGCCCAGCTCGAAGCCGAAATCCGCAGCTTCTACGCCCAGCTCGACGCCGCCGGCAACGGCTCGTTCGCGGTGCGCAGCTCGGCCACCGCCGAGGATCTGCCGGATGCGTCCTTCGCCGGTCAGCAGGAAACCTTCCTGAACATTTCCGGCATCGACAACGTGCTGCATGCGATCCGTGAGGTGTTCGCATCGCTCTACAACGACCGCGCGATCAGCTACCGCGCGCACAAGGGCTTCATGCACGCGGGTGTCGCGCTGTCGGCCGGCGTGCAGCGCATGGTGCGCTCGGACAAGGGCGCGGCCGGCGTCATGTTCACGCTGGATACCGAATCGGGCTTCCGCGACGTCGTGTTCATCACCTCCAGCTACGGTCTAGGCGAGACGGTGGTGCAGGGCGCGGTCAATCCGGACGAGTTCTACGTGCACAAGCCCATGCTGGCCCAGGGGCGCCCGGCGGTGATCCGCCGCACCCTCGGCAGCAAGATGATCAAGATGGAGTTCGCGGCAACCGCAGCGGCCGGCCGCAGCGTGCAGACGGTGGACGTGAGCGACACCGACCGCCAGCGCTTCTCGCTGACCGACGAACAGGTGCTCGAACTGGCGCGCTACGCGATGACCATCGAAGCGCATTACGCCCGTCCGATGGACATCGAGTGGGGTCTGGACGGCGTCGACGGCCAGCTCTACATCCTGCAGGCGCGCCCGGAAACCGTGAAGTCCCACGAGTCCGGCATGTCGCAGCAGAAGTTCCGCCTGAAGCAGTACGGCAAGGTGCTGGCCAGCGGCCGTGCCATCGGCCAGAAGATCGGCGCCGGCCCGGTGCGCATCGTCGAGAGCGCAGCCGAAATGGACAAGGTGCAGGCTGGCGACGTGCTCGTCACCGACATGACCGACCCGAACTGGGAGCCGGTCATGAAGAAGGCCGCCGCCATCGTTACCAACCGCGGCGGCCGTACCTGCCACGCGGCCATCATCGCCCGCGAACTGGGCATTCCGGCCATCGTCGGCTGCGGTGACGCGACCGAAACGCTGACCGAAGGCGAGGAAGTCACCGCCAGCTGCGCCGAGGGCGATACCGGTAACATCTATCGCGGTCGCCTGGACTTCGAAGTGGTCACCTCCGACCTGTCCAATCTGCCCGATCTCGACCTCAAGGTCATGATGAACGTCGGCAACCCTGAACTGGCCTTCGATTTCTGCCAGCTGCCGAACGCCGGCGTGGGTCTGGCCCGTCTCGAATTCGTCATCAACAACACCATCGGCATCCACCCGAAGGCGATTCTCGAAATCGATCAGGCGCCCGCGCGCCTGCGCGAGGAAATCCGCCGCCGCGCCCGTGGCTACGCGAATCCGGAAGCCTTCTTCGTGGACAAGCTGGTTGAAGGCGTGGCCACCATCGCCGCCGCCTTCTGGCCGAAGCCGGTCATCGTGCGTCTGTCCGACTTCAAGTCGAACGAGTACAAGAAGCTGCTCGGCGGCGACATCTACGAGCCGGACGAAGAGAACCCGATGCTCGGTTTCCGCGGTGCGTCGCGCTACATCGCGCACAGCTTCCGCGACTGCTTCGAACTGGAATGCCGTGCAATGCGTCGCGTGCGCGACGAACTGGGCCTGACCAACGTCGAACTGATGGTGCCCTTCGTGCGCAACGTCGGCGAGGCGGCCGAAGTGGTGAAGCTGCTCGGCGAGCACGGCCTGAAGCGTGGCGAGAACGGCCTGCGTCTCATCATGATGTGCGAGATCCCGTCCAACGCGCTGCTGGCCGAACAGTTCCTCGAGCACTTCGATGGCTTCTCGATCGGTTCGAACGACCTGACCCAGCTTACGCTGGGTCTGGACCGCGACTCCGGTCTGGTTGCCGGTGCCTTCGACGAGCGCGACCCGGCGGTCAAGATGCTGCTGTCGATGGCGATCCGCACCGCCAACCGACTGGGCAAGTATGCGGGCATCTGCGGCCAGGGCCCGTCGGACCATGCGGATTTCGCGCTGTGGCTGATGGACGAGGGCATCCAGAGCGTGTCGCTGAATCCGGACACGGTGGTTGATACCTGGCTGAAGTTCGCTGCGCACGCCAAGGAAAAGTAATCGGCGCTGCAGCAGGAAGCCCCGCTTCGGCGGGGTTTTTTTTCGCCCGCATCATTTACCGGACGAGAGCGGGAGGCGAAAAAAAAGCGCACCGTGAGGTGCGCTTTCTTTCAGTGCAGATCGCCTTGCGGCGATCTCAAACCGTCTGAAGAATCAGAGCGGCTTGATTTCGGAGGCCTGCAGACCCTTCGGGCCGCGGGTCACTTCGAACGACACCTTCTGGTTTTCTTGCAGCGACTTGAAGCCGTTGCCCTGGATCGCGGAGAAGTGCGCGAACAGGTCTTCACCGCCGTCGTCCGGGGAGATGAAACCGAAACCCTTGGCGTCATTGAACCACTTGACAGTACCAGTTGCCATTTTTGAATTCCTTTGAATACGTAGTTTTGAACAAGTCTTCGCAACACGCGAGGACCGTAGCGCAGGGAAACCTCAAGGGGAATATGGCAAGCGGAGTACTGACTTGAAAATCGAGAACCGACGCACAACACGTTCATGCTTGAAATCACCTACAGACGTGCTTATACGGGAATAGCGCGCGCGACGCAAATGGTATTTTCACTGATGCATTGTTTGCAGGTGAGCAGCGATTGCCGGCAACGCTTCAGTACGGCGCACGGACTGACGTTATCCGGTACGAAGTGAATGCATGATGTGCACTGACGTGGACGCGGAACAGGAGACCACTTGATAACTGCGACGGTGCCCGAAGCCGCTCGAATGCAGCGGCGATGCGTCGATACGCTGCGCCGGGGCGTGCGCGCTGTACTGGGCGTGATGGCCGTCTCGCTGCTGTCCGGCTGTGCCGACGACGCGCCGGTGGTGCAGCGGCCGGAGTATGCACGGGCCGATGCGGTGCCGCAGTTGCGCCGCCTCAGCTTCGGTGTGCACCCTCTGCACAACCCCGGGCGTCTGATGGCGCTTTACGGCCCTATCGTCGAAGCGCTCAACGAAGCGCTGCCCGATGTGGTGATCCGTCTGGAGGCCTCGCGTGACTACGCGGATTACGAACGCAAGCTGCGCGAGCGGACGCTCGATCTGGCACTGCCCAATCCCTATCAGACGGTCTCGGTCGCGGCGCCTGCCTACCGCGTCTTCGGCAAGGTGTCTGGCGACGAGGACTTTCATGGTCTGATACTGCGGCGTCGCGACAGTCCGATCAGGCAGCCGCTCGACCTGCGCGGGGCGACTTTCAGCTGTCCGGCGCGCACCGCGGTGGCGGCCTGCATGCTGCCGCTGCTGCATCTGCGCGAGGCGGGTCTCGACGTCGCTCGCCAGCTCGACGTCAGGACAGTCGGCTCGCAGGAATCCAGTATCCTGAATGTGGCGCGTGGCCTGGTTGACGCAGGCGCAACCTGGCCGCCGCCCTGGCGTGCGTTCCAGAAGGACTACCCGGGGCTCGCTGCCCAGCTCGAGGTCGCCTGGGTTACCGACAACCTTCCGAACAACAGCCTGATGGCACGGGCGGATCTGGAGCCCGAACTGGTCGAACGTGTCGCGCAGTTCCTGTTCGGTCTGGCGGCGACCGAAGAAGGGCGGCGACTGCTGGTCAATGCCGAGATTGCCGGCTTCGAACCGGCGACCGATGCCCGCTACGCGCCGGTGCAGGCGATGCTCGCCCGCTACGCCGAATTGATAGGCCCGATCGGACCATGACGCTCGCCGCTAACTTCGCTGCCAGACTGCGCACGCTGCTCACGGCGTCGCTGACGCGTCGGCTGGTGTTGTCTATCGTCGTGCTGCATGCGGTACTGATTTCGTTCTTCGTCAGTGATCTGGTTCGCCGGGAGCGCGAGGTGCTGCTGGCGCAGTCGCGTGCGGCGCTGCTGGCCGAGGTCGAACTGCTGTCGCGCAGCGGCAGGGAATGGGTGCTGGCGAACGATCTCGCCGGCCTCGACGAGTTGCTGCAGAGCGTGCGCAGTTCGCCCGGCATCGAATACGCGATGTATCTGGATTCCGACGGCCGGGTGCTGGTGCATACCGAGGCCGAGCGCAGCGGTACGGTGCTGTCGGACGCACTCAGCCTGTCCGCTCTGTCAGCGGGCGTCGGGCAAGGTGCGCGGCTGCTGCAGCAGACGGCGGAACTGAGCGATGCACTGGCGCCCGTGCATTACGGCGACCGGCTGGTCGGCTGGGTGCGCATCGCGCGCAACCACCAGAGCGAGGCGGCGGCGCTGCAGCGCGCGGTGTTCGATGGCGCGCTCTATGCGCTGACGGCCATCGTCATCGGCACCCTGCTGGCGATGCTGCTGGCGCGCGGTCTGACCGCGGACCTGCGCCGCGCACGCGGCCTGTTCGAGCGGGTACGCGAGGGCGATCTGTCGCAGCGTCTGTCGCATCGCCGCCAGGACGAACTTGGTCATCTGCTCGACGGCATCAACGACACGCTCGATACGCTGATGCGTAACGACCGCGTGCTGCAGCAGACTCAGGAGCGGCTCGAGCTCGCCGTCAAGGGCTCGAACGACGGGGTGTGGGACTGGGACCTGGCGAGCAACGATGTCTATTACTCGCCGCGCTGGAAGCAGATGCTCGGCTATTCCGACGACGAGCTGGGCAACCGGCCCGACGCCTTTCTCGATCGCGTTCATCCGGACGATCTGCCGCGCCTGCTCGACCGCATCAACGACTATCTCGAAGGGCGCATTCCGGTCTACGAAATCATCATTCGCGTACGACATCGCGACGGCGGCTGGCGCTGGATCATGTCGCGCGGATCGGCGGTGCGCGACCCCGGCGGACACGCCCGGCGGATGAGCGGCACCCATACCGACATCACGCCGCTGAAGAACGCCGAAGCGGGCCTCGCACTCGAGCGGTCGCGCCTCTACAGCCTGCTCGCGCAGATGTATATCGGCGTCGTGATGGAGGACGCCGACGGGCGGATCGCACTGTGCAACCACGCGTTCTGCGACCTGCTGTCGGTGTCGGGAGATCCGGCCGACTTCATCGGTCGGCGGCGTGAGGACCTGCTGATCGACGCGCAGGCGCTTTTCGCCGACGGTGCGGCCGCTGTGCAGCGCGCACTCGACATCGCGCAGCGCGGCGAGGCGGTGATCGGCGAGCGCGTGCACCTGAAGGACGGCCGCGTGATCGAGCGCGATTTCCTGCCCATCCGCGTCGGCGACGCGCAGCAGGGGGCACTGTGGACGTTGCGTGACATTTCGGCCCGCATTCGGCTGGAGCGGAATCTGTCGGCGGAGAAGGAGCGGCTGCGCGTCACCCTGCTGTCGATCGGCGATGCGGTGATCTCGACCGGCGAGGACGGCCGTATCGATTTTCTGAACCCGGTTGCCGAGCACCTGACCGGCTGGTCCAACGAAGAGGCGGCGGGCCGACCGCTGGCCGAGGTGCTGCGCCTGGTCGACGGCGTGACCCGCCAGCCCCGTCCCGATCCGGCGATCGAGGTGCTGCGCCAGCAGGTCGTGACGCCGCTGGAAGGCGAGACGCTGCTGGTGTCGCGCAGTGGCGAGGAGCGTGTGGTCGAGGACTCGGCCGCGCCGATACGCGATGCGCAGGGCGGCGTCTGTGGCGCGGTCGTCGTGTTCCGTGACGCCACCGACCGCCATCGCATGCAGGAGCGCCTGCGCTGGCAGGCGACGCACGATCCGCTGACCGGTCTGGCCAACCGGCTGCTGCTGGAGGATCGCCTGACCCAGGCCATGGCGCGCGCTCGCCGCCAGGACAAGCTGCTCGCGGTTTGCGTGCTCGACCTCGACGAATTCAAGGCGGTCAATGACCGGCTCGGCCACGAAGCCGGCGACGAACTGCTGCAGGCCATCGCACACCGCCTCAGCGTGTCGGTGCGCATGGACGACACGGTGGCGCGGCTGGGCGGCGACGAATTCGTCGTGCTGCTCGGTTCGCTCGGCGATGTCGGCGAGATGGAAGCCTGTCTCGAACGCATGCTGGCCGCGCTGGCCGAGCCGCTGCATCTCGCCGGCGAGGAGGTGAGCACGCCGGCAAGCATCGGCGTCACGCTCTACCCGCTCAACGACAGCGAGGCCGACGCGCTGCTGCGCCACGCGGACCAGGCCATGTACGCAGCCAAGCAGGCCGGCGGGCGCTGCTACCGGCTGTTCGATTTCGAGCACAGCCAGGAATCGGTCGAACGCCTGCGCCGCAAGGAGCGCATCGGCGAGGCGATCACGCATGGCGAAATGAGGCTGTACTTCCAGCCGCGCGTCGACATGCGCGAAGGGCGCATGGTCAGCGCCGAGGCTCTGGTGCGCTGGCAGCACCCGGAGGAAGGCCTGCTGCCGCCAGACAGCTTTCTGCCACTGATCGACAACGATCTGGAAATCCATCGCCTCGGCGAGTGGGTCATCCGCGATGCGCTGCGCCACCTCGCCACATGGTGGGCGGCCGGCGCGCATTTCAGTGTGTCGGTCAATATTTCAGCCCCGCACCTGCTTGCACCGGGCTTCGTCATGCGGCTGGCCGAACTGCTGGCCGAGCAGCCGCAACTGCCGCGTCGCGTGCTCGAAATCGAGGTGGTCGAATCGGTGGCGCTGAACGACATCGAGCGCGCCGCCACGGTGGTCAGCGACATCCGCCGGCTGGGCGTGCGCGTGGCGATCGACGACTTCGGCGTCGGCTACGCCTCGCTTGGCTATCTGCGCCGGCTGCCGGTCGATGTCGTCAAGATCGACAAGTCCTTCGTGCTCGACATGCTGGACGACGAGGACGATTTCGAGGTCGTGCAGGCGGTCATCGCGCTGGCGCGCGCGCTGCGCCGGGAATCGGTAGCCGAAGGTGTCGAGACGGCCGAGCACGGGCTGCTGCTGATGCGTCTGGGCTGTCACCAGGTACAGGGCTACGGCATCGCGCGACCGATGCCGGCGGACGATCTGCTGCCCTGGCTGGCGAGCTGGGTGCCGGATCCACGGTGGACGGAGTGGCGGGATTTCAGCTGGGATATCGACGATCGCCCACTGTTTACCGCGATACGCGACTTCAACCGCTGGGCCGACGACGTACTGGCGATCGCCGCCGGCAACACGACGCGCCTGAGCGACGTCGAGGTGCGTGACCCGACGCAATGCCGCTTCGGTCTCTGGTTCCACGCCGAGGGCGAACAGCGCTACGGCAGCCTCGACGAATATCGGCGCCTCGATGTGGCGCACCGCGAGCTGCACGAACTGGGTGCCGACATCATCGATTGTCTGCGGCGCGGCGACGCGGCCGCGGCGCAGGCCGCTGCGCTCAGGCTGAGTGCAGCGCGCGAGCGCGTGACGGCCTGCATCGACGCGCTGCAGCGCGCTGCACGGCGCCGAGCGGTCACCGGCTGAAACCGGCGACCGCGCCTGTCACGCGTCGATCAGGATGCCCAGATCGCGCAGGCGCTGCATCATTTCATCGACCGTCTGTTCGATGTCGCGGCCGCTGGTGTCGATGCGGATCTCCGCGTTCTCCGGTGCTTCGTAGGGCGAGTCGATACCGGTGAAGTTCTTGATCTCGCCGCGTCGCGCCTTCTTGTACAGCCCCTTCGGGTCGCGCTCCTCGGCCACCGCGATCGGCGTGTCGACAAAGATTTCGATGAATTCGCCGTCCTCCAGCAGACCGCGCGCCATGCGGCGTTCGGAGCGGAAGGGCGAGATGAAGGCGGTAAGCACGATGAGACCGGCGTCCACCATCAGCTTGGCCACTTCGGCGACGCGACGGATGTTCTCGACGCGGTCCGCTTCGGTGAAGCCCAGATCCTTGTTCAGGCCGTGCCGCACGTTGTCGCCGTCGAGCAGATAAGTGTGACGGCCGAGCGCGTTCAATCGCTTTTCGAGCTGGTTGGCGAGCGTCGATTTGCCCGCGCCGGACAGGCCGGTGAACCACAGCACGCAGGGTTTCTGGCCCTTCATCGCGCCGCGGGTTGCCTTGTCCACATCGACGTGCTGCATGTGGATGTTGTGCGAGCGGCGCAGCGCGAAGCGCAGCATGCCGGCGCCTATGGTGGCGTTGCTGATGCGGTCGATCAGGATGAAGCCACCGGTTTCGCGTACCGATTCGTAGGGGTCGAAGGCGATCGGCCGGTCGATGCTGAGCTTCACCTGCGCGATCTCGTTCAGCGCGAGCTGTTTGGCCGCCAGATGCTCCAGCGTGTTCACGTTCACCTTGTGCTTGATGTCGGTGACCGTGGCAGTGACCGTGCGCGTACCGATCTTCATCAGGTAGGCGCGGCCGGGCATCATCGGCTCGTCCTGCATCCACACCAGCGTGGCTTCGAACTGGTCGGCCACTTCTGCTGGCGTGTCCTTGTGCGAAATCACGTCGCCGCGGGAAATGTCGACCTCGTCCTCCAGCACCAGCGTGACCGACTGACCGGCGATGGCACGGGGCAGGTCGCCGTCGGCGGTGACGATGCGCTTGATCGTGCTGGTGCGGCCCGACGGCTGCACGCGGATGGCTGCGCCCGGTTCGATCACGCCGCTGGCGATGGTGCCGGCGAAGCCGCGGAAATCGAGATTGGGGCGGTTCACCCACTGCACCGGCAGGCGGAAGGGACCCTTCAGCCGGCGCTTCTGGTCGACCTCGACGGTTTCCAGATAGCCCATCAACGTCGGGCCGTGGTACCAGCCCATCTGTTCGCTCTGTGACGTGATGTTGTCGCCCTTCAGCGCGGACATCGGTATCGCGACGATGTCCTCCAGGCCCAGCTGGGCGGCGAAGGCGCGGTAGTCGTCGAGGATGCGGCGGAAGGTGGCCTCGGAATAGCCGACCAGGTCCATCTTGTTGATGGCGACGACGACGCGCTTGATGCCGATCAGCGACACCAGGAAGCTGTGGCGGCGGGTCTGCGTCTGCACGCCGTGACGGGCGTCGACCAGGATGATGGCCAGATCGGCGGTCGAGGCGCCGGTGACCATGTTACGCGTGTACTGCTCGTGGCCCGGCGTGTCGGCGACGATGAACTTGCGCCGGTCGGTCGAGAAGAAGCGGTAGGCGACGTCGATCGTGATGCCCTGTTCGCGCTCCGCGGCCAGGCCGTCGACCAGCAGCGCGAAGTCGAGGTCGCCGCCCTGTGTGCCCACCTTCTTCGAGTCGGCTTCGAGCGCGGCCAGCTGGTCCTCGAACAGCATTTTCGATTCGTACAGCAGGCGGCCGATCAGCGTGCTCTTGCCGTCATCGACGCTGCCGCAGGTGATGAAGCGCAGCAGGCTCTTGTGCTCGTGCTGCTTCAGGTAGGCGCCGATGTCCTGCGCGATGAGGTCGGATACGTGTGCCATTTAGAAATAACCCTCTTGCTTCTTCTTTTCCATCGAACCGGCCGAATCGTGGTCGATCACGCGGCCCTGGCGCTCCGAAGTCTTCGTGAGCAGCATTTCCTGGATGATTTCGGTCAGCGACGATGCATTCGACTCGACCGCGCCGGTCAGCGGATAGCAGCCCAGGGTGCGGAAACGCACGCTCTTCATCTGCGGCACTTCGCCAGCGCGCAGCGGCATGCGCTCGTCGTCCACCATGATCAGCGTGCCGTCGCGCTCGACGACCGGGCGCGGCGCCGAGAAGTAGAGCGGCACGATGGGAATGTTCTGCAGATAGATGTACTGCCAGATGTCGAGCTCGGTCCAGTTCGAGATCGGGAAGGCGCGGATCGATTCGCCCTTGTGCTTGCGCGCGTTATAGAGGTTCCACAGTTCTGGCCGCTGGTTCTTCGGGTCCCAGCGGTGCTGCGCTGTGCGGAAGGAGAACACGCGTTCCTTGGCGCGCGATTTTTCCTCGTCGCGGCGGGCGCCGCCGAAAGCGACGTCGAAACCGTACTTGTCCAGCGCCTGTTTCAGCGCCTCGGTCTTCATGATGTCGGTGTGGATGGCGGAGCCGTGCGTGAACGGGTTGATGCCCTTGGCGACGCCTTCCTGGTTGATGTGCACGATGAGGTCCATGCCCAGCTTCTTCGCCATCTCGTCGCGGAACTGGTACATCGCCTTGAACTTCCAGGTGGTGTCCACGTGCAGCAGCGGAAAGGGCGGCACGGCCGGGTAGAAGGCCTTCATCGCAAGGTGCAGCATGACCGCGCTGTCCTTGCCGATCGAGTAGAGCATGACCGGGTTTTCGGCTTCGGCCACCACCTCGCGCATGATGTGGATGCTCTCGGCTTCCAGCCGCTGCAGGTGGGTCAGGGTGTCGGGATCGATCGCTTCGGGTGTGGTCTGCATGGGCGCTCTCGGTTTGATCGCGGAATGATGGGGTGCCGCCGCGACGTGCGCGTTCGAGCGCGTCACGGCGGGCGGCGGATTCGAGGACTGGGCTGCGGCGGGCGTCACGGTCGGCGACATCGGCAGCGCGGTCCAGCTTAACGGCGGCGTCTGCGCCGACATCCAGCGATCCAGTTCACCGCCCGGCGTCAGCGTCAGGCCGCTCAGCAACAGATGCACCGGCCGCTTCCGTTCGGCGGCGAGACGCTGCCAGAAGCGCGTCCAGTCGTCGGTATCCGGTGGGTTCTGGCATGCCGACCAGTGCAACTGGCCGCGGCTGCCACGTGCGAACAGGAGCCAGTGACGGTGCTCGGCGGCGGTACCGGGCAGGGAGCCGCACCAGAAGGGGTCGTGGTCGTGCGCGACCGATTTCATCAGCGCGTGCAGCTGCCGGTCGTCGTCGTCGGACAACGCGGGCTGCAGGCCCCAGCCGGCGCGGTAGCGACCCAGGCTGCGCCGCGGCGGCACCGGCAGACCTTGCTGCACGAACCACGCCGCAATCGCCTCGTCGCTCCACAGACGCTGCGGCAGGCCGAGCGCATCCGGGGTGTGTCCGACCATGGCGGTCAGCAGTCTGCGCTCGACCGAGGCGTCGAGCTTGCGGCCGCTGCCGGCACTGCGGCCGCGACGGCGCAGCAGCACCGCATCCCATCCGCCAGCCAGATAGGCCTTGTGGGCAGCGATGACCGTTGGCGCGCTCAGGCGCACCGCGGCCGATACCGCGGCCACGGTCATGCCGGCCAGGCGCAGCCTGACGGCTTCGCGGCGGCGTTCGTTCAACTCTTCGGCAGGCAGGTTTCTAGCGTCCATTCTTCACGGACAGGGTTGTCATCCGTCATGTAGAGTACAAGCATTCAGTGCGCAGATAATGTGCATTAATTATTTAGTGGCCGTTAAACCGACGGACACCGTGGCTTGTCAGGAGAAAACATGAAGGACGTCGCCGAACTGAAGACCTTGCACGCGGCGCTGCTGGACATCGTCCGGGATGCGGGCAAGTGCGTGATGGATGTCTATGCGACGGATTTCGAAGTGACTGATAAGTCGGACAATTCGCCCGTGACGCAAGCCGACAAGAAGGCTGACGAGGTCATCGTTGCGCGCTTGAAGGCGCTGACGCCGGACATTTTCATCGTGTCCGAAGAGTCCACCGAAGCCGGTCAGCGGCCGGCGGACGGCGCACCGTTCTGGCTGGTCGATCCACTGGATGGCACGAAAGAGTTTATCAACCGCAACGGCGAGTTCACAGTCAACGTCGCCCTGATCGAGAACGGCCAGCCGGTGCTGGGCGTCGTGCTGGCGCCGGCGCTGGGCCGCCTGTTCTCTGGCATCGCCGGTGTCGGCGCCTGGCTGGAGGACGCCGACGGCGCGCGCGAAATCCGCTGCCGCGTGCCGCCAGGCGAAGGGCTCACGGTGGTGGCCAGCCGTTCGCACGGCGACGCGGCCGCGCTCGAGGCCTACCTCGCAGGGCGCACGGTGGCAGACCTGCGCAACGCCGGCTCATCGCTGAAGATCTGTCTGGTCGCGGCCGGCGAAGCCGACGTCTATCCGCGCCTCGGTCGCACGATGGAATGGGACATTGCCGCCGGTCACGCGGTGCTGGTGGCCGCGGGTGGCCGCATCGAGCAGGTCGACGGTTCGCCGTTCAGCTACGGCAAACCGGATTTCGCCAACCCGCACTTCGCCGCCTGGGGGCTGGGCGCCTGAGTCTCCGCTCATGACTGCCTGGCTGGTTCTCGCCTCCATCGGGCTGTTGTTGGCGCTACTGGTGCATGGCCGCATCGCGCCGGCACCGCTGTTCGCCGGCCTGGCCACCTGTTACTACCTGGCCGGTCTGCTCGACCAGAAGGCCTGGCTGGCCAGTTACACCAATCCGGCGCTGGCCATGCTGGTGATGCTGCTGCTGGTGTCGCTGGTGATCGAGCGCTCGCCAATACTGGAGCGCGTGTCCGACCGGCTGCTGCGCGGCTCGCCCGGCTGGGCGGTGGTGCGCTTCACCTCGGTCACCACGCTGTTTTCCGCCTTTCTGAACAACACGGCGGTGGTGGGGGCGCTGCTCGGCGTGGTGACCAAGCAGCGTCATCACCCGGCCTCGCTGCTGCTCATCCCGCTGTCCTTCGCCGCCATTGTCGGTGGCGTCACCACGCTGGTCGGTACCTCGACCAATCTGGTGGTCAGTTCGTTGATGGTGAATGCCGGCATGAAGCCGCTGGGCATGTTCGACCCGAGCTGGGTCGGCGTGCCGGTGGCGCTGGTCTGTGTGGCTGTGCTGGCGCTGAGCGTGCGTCTGCTGCCCCGGCATGCCGCGAACGACCGCGAACTGCAGCAGGCCTATTTCCTCGAGGCGCGGGTCGAGCCGGCGTCGTCGCTGATCGGCCGCAGCATCGAACAGAACAGGCTGCGCAATCTCGAAGGCCTGTTCCTGCTTGAAATCATGCGCGAGGGCAGGCTCATCTCCCCGGTCGCACCGACCGAGGTAATCGAATCCGGCGATGTGCTCATCTTCACCGGCGAAGTGGACAAGATGGCCGCGCTGCAGCGCTTCGACGGCCTGCAGGTGTTCGGCGTCGAGGCGGATTCGCTGCTGCGCTCCAACCTTCTCGAAGTGGTCGTGTCCAGCCAGTCCGAACTGGCGAACAAGACGCTGCGGGAAGTCGATTTTCGCACCATGTTCGACGCCGGCGTGGTCGGCATACGCCGCGGCGACAAGCGCCTGACCGGCCAGCTCGGGCGCGTGCCGCTGCACGTCGGCGACAGCCTGCTGCTGGCGGTCGGCCCCGATTTCGCGAACCACCGCAACATCGACCGCAACTTCCACCTGGTTGGCGGCACGGTGCGGCCGCGCCTGACGCCGCTGCAGAGCCGGCTCACGCTGGGCGCCTTCGCGGCGGTGATTGCGCTGTCGGGGCTGGAGATCGTGCCGCTGTTCACCGGCCTGCTTCTGCTGCTCGGAGGGCTGGTCGTCAGCGGCCTGCTGACCTTGGGCGAAATGCGGCGCCGCTTCCCGTTCGACCTGGTACTGACCATAGGCTCGTCGCTGGCCATCGCCCAGGTACTGGAAAACAGCGGCGCCGCGGAACTGATGACCGGCGCGTTGCGCGCGCTGTACGACGGCCACGGCGTGGTCGGCGCCTTCATCGGCATCTACCTGCTGACGGTCATCCTGACCGAACTGGTGACCAATAACGCCGCTGCGGCGTTGGCCTTTCCGATCGCGCTGTCGACCGCGCGTGCCTTCGACGCCGATCCGATGCCCTTCGTGATGGCGGTGCTGTATGGCGCCAGCGCCGGCTTCCTGATCCCTTTCGGCTACCAGACCCATCTGATGGTGTATTCGCCCGGGCGCTACCGCATGCTGGATTTCGTCCGCATGGGCCTGCCGATCACCCTTGCCTATGGCGCGACCGTGCTGCTGCTGGTGCCGGTGTTCTTCCCGTTCGTCCGCTGAAGCGCAGCGGGCGCGCTCAGGCGGCCTGACCGGCACACCAGCCGGACGACCAGGCCCACTGGAAGTTGTAGCCGCCCAGCCAGCCGGTCACGTCGACCACCTCGCCGACGAAGTGCAGGCCAGGTACGCGCCGGGCAGCCATCGTCTTCTGGTCGAGCTCGCGCGTGTCCACGCCGCCCAGCGTCACTTCCGCCTTGTTGTAGCCCAGCGTGCCCGACGGATGCAGCGCCCAGCCTTTGAGCTTGGCCGCGACGTCGGCCAGCGCGGCGCGCGGCAACTCGACCAGCGCGCTGTCCCATCGGCCGCCGCCTTCGAAATCCACCCACTGCTGGGCGAAGCGCTTCGGCAGGTGTTCCGCCAGCAGCCCAGCCAGTGTCTGCCGGCCAGCACGTGCCGATTGCAACCAGCTCTCCACGTCGTCCACGTCCGGCAGCAGGTCGATGCGCACCGGCTCGCGGCCACCCGCCTGCTGCCAATAGCTCGAAGCCTGCAGGATGGCCGGGCCGGACAGGCCGCGGTGGGTGAGCAGGGTCTGTTCGCGGAATTCCGGGCCGTCGCAGGAGGCGATCGAATCGAAGGAGGCGCCGGACAGTTCGCCGAAGCGCGCCAGCCACTCCGGGTCCAGCGCCAGCGGCACCAGTGCCGGCTTGGGCGGGACCACCTTGAGGCCGAACTGCTCGGCCACCTTGTAACCGAAGGGGGTGGCGCCGATCTTGGGCACGGTGAGCCCACCGGTGGCGATCACCAGCGAGGCGGCGAAGCGCGCCCCTTGGTCGGTGTCGACGCGGAACAGATCACCTTCGCGCGTGACGCCCGCTACCGCTGAAGGCTGTTGCCAGCGCACGCCGCCAGCGTCGCACTCGTCCTTCAGCAGATCGATGATCTGCTGCGAACTGTCGTCGCAGAACAGCTGGCCCAGCGTCTTCTCGTGATAGCTGACGCCGTGCCGTTCGACCAGCGCGACGAAATCGCGCGGCGTGTAGCGCGACAGCGCCGAGCGGCAGAAATGCGGGTTCTGCGACAGGAAACAGTCCGGCCGCAGATCGCGATTGGTGAAATTGCAGCGGCCGCCGCCGGAAATGCGGATCTTCTCGGCCAGCTTCGGGTAGTGGTCGATCAGCAGCACGCTCCGGCCGCGGCTTCCCGCGGTAGCGGCACACATCAGGCCGGCCGCGCCGGCGCCGATCACGATCACGTCGACATGCATGGACGGGGAGGGCGGAAGGACGAAAGGCGCGAGTGTAGCGGGCGGCAGCGCAAACCCGGGGCCTGAAGTAGCATCGCCGGATGCGATTCATTCATTCCTTGCGCCGCGGTTCGGTGCGCACCCGGCTGGTCATGCTGGTGCTGGCGCCGCCGCTGCTGATGCTGCCGCTGCTGATCGGGCTGGTCGTGCACTGGGGCAATTCGGCCTACGACCAGTTGCTCATCTACAAGGTGAATGCCGAACTGACCATCGCCCGCCAGTATTTCGACCGCGTGCTCGACGGCCAGAAGCAGGCGATCGCCGGGCTGGCCGCATCGGGCCGGCTGCGCAGCGTGCTCGACAACCCGGTCAGGCTCGGTACGCTGCTGGCCGCACAGGCCGGTTCGCAGCACTTCGACTACCTCTATGTGCTCGATCGCCAGGGGCAAGTGCGTGCAGCATCGAACGGCGCGAAGCCCGGTGAGGCGCGCGCTGACTGGCCGGTGGTGCGCGGCGCGCTCGAAGGCGAGGCCCGGGTTGCGCTGTCGGTGTTTGACGCTGCCCGGCTCGACGCGATCGGCCCGCCGCTGCTCGAACGTGCCCGTCTTGCCATCGTGCCGACCACCAACGCCCGGCCCGACCCGCGCAGCGAGGAAGACCGCGGCATGGTCATCCACATCGCCGTGCCGATACTCGACGCGCGGGGCGAACAGATCGGCGTGCTCGAAGGCGGTCAGCTGCTGAACCGCAACCTCGACTTCGTCGACACCATCAACGACCTCGTCTACAACGACGGCGCATTGCCGCTGGGCTCGCGCGGCACCGCCACGCTCTTTCTCGACGACGTGCGCATTGCCACCAATGTGCGCATGTTCGGCGGCGACCGCGCGCTCGGCACGCGCGTGTCGTCGGCGGTGCGCCATCGCGTGCTCGACAACGGCGAACGCTGGCTGGACCGCGCCTTCGTCGTGAACGACTGGTATGTGTCGGGCTACGAACCGGTGGTCGATGGCGACGACCGCCGCATCGGCATGCTCTACGTCGGCTTTCTCGAAGCACCCTTCCGCGAAGTGAAGCAGAACATCCTGGCGGCGCTGATCGGCCTGTTCGCGCTCATCATGGCCACCGGCGTCGTGCTGTCGCTGCGCGGCGCGCGCAGCATCTTCCGGCCGATCGAGCGGATGGACGCCACCATCGGTGCGGTTGAGAAGGGCGACGCGTCGGCGCGCACCGGTGCCGTCGAAGGGGGTGAAGAAATCGCCCGTCTGGCCAGTCACCTCGATACGCTGCTCGATACGGTGGCCGCGCGCGAAGCCGAACTGAAGCAGCTCAACGCCGAACTGGACCAGAAGGTGGTCGAACGCACCGCCGAACTGCGCGAGGCGCAGCGCCAGCTGGTGCGCTCGGAAAAGCTGGCGGCGATCGGCCAGCTCACTGCCGGTGTGGCGCACGAGATCAACAATCCGATCGCCGTGATGCAGGGCAATCTCGACCTGATGCGCGCCTTGCTCGGCCCGGCCGGCAATACGGTGAAAACCGAAGTCCGCCTGCTCGACGAACAGATCAACCGCATCCGCGTCATCGTGACCAAGCTGCTGCAGTACGCGCGGCCGGGCGAGTTCGCAGGCTATGTGGACGAGCTGGACACCGCCACGCTGCTGCACGACACGCTGCCGCTGGTGCAGCACCAGGCGCGCAAGTCCGGCGTCGACATCGTGTTCGATACCGCGGCGACGACACGCGTGCGCATCAATCGCGACGAATTGCAGCAGGTGCTGGTGAATCTCATCGTCAATGCGCTGCACGCGATGCCCGACGGCGGCACGCTGACGCTGGCGACGCGCGACAGCGCAGATCCGGCGGGCGCACGGATAGACGTGCGCGACACCGGCCACGGCATCGCGCCCGAGCACATCGGTCGCGTGTTTGACCCCTTCTTCACCACGAAGCGCTCTGAAGGCACAGGCCTCGGGCTGTCGGTGTCGCTCGGACTGATCGAGCGCTATGGCGGCACCATCACGGTCACCAGCACGCCGGGCGAGGGCACCTGCTTCAGCGTGCACCTGCTGGCGGAACCGCAGTTCCGCGGCGCCGAGGGGCCGGCGCACGCGTAGGGGCGGCGTCGCGATGCAGCGGGCTTCGATGCAGGCCGCAATCGCGAGCAAGCGCGCTCCCACTGAACCTTCGCTCGGGCGGCTGCTCTGGCGTGGTTCTGTGGGAGCGGTCTTCCGACCGCGACTGGGCTGTTGATCCAGCGCCGACCCCTGTCCCCGCCGCCGTCGGCCGACAACAGAAGGACGCCAGCGATCCGCCCCGTGCCGACGCGTCAGCGCACGATGGAAAATCCGACCCGGAACTGCGCCGGACCGCTGCGGTTGTAGTCGATCAGGCCCTCCCCGTAGCCATTGAAGTACTGGAAGTGCAGGAAGCCGCCAGCGCCGGCGTCCGCCAGCAGGCGGCGCTTCAGGCGGTAGGACAGGTCGAGCTGCAGTGAGCCCTGGTCGCCCGGATAGCTTTCGGCCTTCAGCAGCCAGCCGTCGTCATTGCCGACTTCCAGGCCGACCAGCGCGTAGCCGCGGTACTTCGAAATGTCGCGGTTGGTCGGGTCGCGGTCGGTGTAGTCGAACAGCTTCACCGAGGCGCCGATGTGCGTGTTGTGGTCTATGTCCCAGCGCCAGGACGGTTTCACGAACAGGGTGTCGATCGAGCGCGATTCGCTGCCGTCGCGGCCGTTCGACTGGTGTTCGTAACCCGCCTGGGCGCTCACAGTGTGACGCGAGCCGATCTGCCGGTAAGGGCCGAACTCGTAGAAGAAGCTGGGTTTGTAGGTGGTGTCGCGGAAGGGTTTGGAGTCGCCGCTCCAGTCCCAGGTCGAGGTCTGGGTGTAGCCGAAGTGCAGGCCGGTCAGCAGTTCGCCCAGCGGCAGTTCGGTCGCCCAGCCTTCCGGGTCGAAGATGCGGTACTTGAACGACAGCTGGAAGCGCGCCGTGGTGTCGCCGCGCGAGCCGGCGACGAAGTAGACCGGTTCGTGCGTCCCCAGACCGATGCGATTGCGGCCCAAGTTGACCACGCCCGCCGGTTCGGCGTCCTGGTCTTCGGGCGCGGCGGGACGTGTGGCGCCGGGTGTCGTGATCGCGACGGCGCCGGCGGCCAGTGGTGCCGGTCTGAGCTGCACCAGCAGCACGCTCGACGCGGCCGACGTCAGTTCCAGGCGACCGGTGCCTTCGAGATCGGTCGGGAATACTGCCGAGTAATCACGGCGACCGCCCTGTGCCGGCGCGGTCGCCCGCAGCGTCACGTCGGCGGCGCGGGCGCCGACGATGATGCGCGCCTTCAGTTCGTCGGGCAGCGCTTCGCTGGCGGTTGATACGACGGTGAGCGTGAGCGGCAGACCGGGGTCGATCACGGTCTGCCGCGTGGCGAGCAACAGGTCGGCCTGTGCGGGCGCTGCGAGCAGCGCGCCGAGCAGCGCAAGCAGTGGTGCGGATCGACGGGAAGACGCGGCGTGGCGCGGGCGGATCATGGCGAAGCTCCAGGGTGGACTGCCCGCGATTCTGCCTTGCCGCCGCCCGCTTGCGCTGTCGGCATGGACCGACCACGCGCAGGCGCCGTCCTACCGGGTGCTCACCACAGCGTTTCCCGTTCCGGCGACGCGCTGATGCGATGGATCGCGAGGTCGGCGCCTTCGAATTCCTGTTCCGCGTCGAGCCGGAGGCCGACGAAGACGCGGATCGTGCCGTAGATGACGAAGCCGCCTGCCAGCGCAATGGCAACGCCGGCGACGGTACCGACCAGTTGCGTCATGAAGGTGACCGAGCCGAGACCGCCGAGCGCTTCCAGCCCGAACAGACCGGCTGCGATGCCGCCCCAGGCACCGCACAGACCGTGCAGCGGCCACACGCCGAGCACGTCGTCGATCTTCCAGCGGTTCTGCGTCAGCGTGAACATCAGTACGAACAGGCCGCCGGCGACCGCACCGGTGGCCAGCGCACCGAGCGGGTGCATCAGGTCCGAGCCGGCGCAGACCGCGACCAGTCCTGCAAGCGGGCCGTTATGCACGAAGCCCGGGTCGTTGCGGCCGGCCACCAGCGCCACCAGCGTGCCGCCGACCATGGCCATCAGCGAATTGACGGCGACCAGGCCATTCACCGCTTCCAGCTTCTGTGCGCTCATGACGTTGAAGCCGAACCAGCCGACGGTCAGGATCCATGCGCCCAGCGCGAGAAAGGGAATGCTCGACGGCGGGTGGGCAGAGATGCCGCCGTCGCCTGAGTAGCGGCCGCGCCGTGCGCCGAGCAGCAGCACGGCGGCGAGCGCGACCCAGCCGCCGAACGCATGCACCACCACCGAGCCGGCGAAGTCATGGAAAGGGGCGCCGAACTGCGTTTCAAGCCAGTTCTGGAAACCGAAGTTGGCGTTCCACACCATGCCTTCGAACAGCGGATAGAGCAGGCCGACGATCAGCGCGGTCGCCATCACCTGCGGCCAGAAGCGCGCGCGTTCGGCGATGCCACCGGACACGATGGCGGGTATCGCGGCGGCGAAGGTGAGCAGGAAGAAGAACTTCACCAGGTCGTAACCACTCGACTGGGTGAGCGACGCTGCACTGCCGAAGAAATGCACGCCGTAGGCAATGCCGTAGCCGATGAAGAAATACACCAGCGTCGATACGCAGAAATCGACCAGAATCTTCACCAGGGCGTTCACCTGGTTCTTGCGTCGCACCGTACCGACTTCGAGGAAGGCGAAGCCGGCGTGCATCGCCAGCACCATGATGGCGCCGAGCAGGATGAACAACACGTCGGCCGAGGTCTTGAAACTGTCCATGAGGGCTCCGGAAATCACAATCGCGGTGCGTTTAGCAAGGAGCGCACCAGAATGTGTCGGTCCGATGACAGTCGATGCACGATGATTGAGCGTGATCCGGAAAGTCGCACCAGGCCGTGCTGCCGGCAATGCTCATCGGTCGGTCGTGGAGCGCACTGTGTCGGGGCGTGGCGTGTTTTCGGGCACTAAAAGTGTGCTTGCTGAAACAAATTCGATCAAAATGCCCTGCTGTGGTGCAAGACAGCCTTAGTGCGTGATTCAGGAGACAGCGTTGAAGTACAGCAATTTCAAGTCGTTCGTGAGCGTCGTCGAGGCGCGCAATCCGGGTCAACCGGAATTCATGCAAGCCGTCACCGAAGTGATGGAAAGCCTGTGGCCCTTCATCGAGGCGCATCCGCGTTACGCCGAACAGGCTTTGCTCGAGCGGCTGGTTGAACCCGAGCGGGTGATCATGTTCCGTGTCAGCTGGGTGGACGACAAGGGCGAGGTGCAGGTGAATCGCGGCTATCGCATCCAGCACAGCTCGGCCATCGGCCCCTACAAGGGCGGCATCCGTTTCCACCCGTCGGTGAACCTGTCCATCCTGAAGTTCCTGGCCTTCGAGCAAACCTTCAAGAACGCGCTTACCACGCTGCCGATGGGCGGCGGCAAGGGCGGCTCGGACTTCGATCCGAAGGGGCGCAGCCAGGGCGAAGTCATGCGTTTCTGCCAGGCTTTCGTGTCCGAACTGTTCCGCCATATCGGCTCGGATACCGACGTGCCGGCCGGCGACATCGGTGTCGGCGGTCGTGAGGTCGGCTACATGGCGGGCATGATGAAGAAGCTGTCCAATCGTGCGGACTGCGTGTTCACCGGCAAGGGCCTGAGCTTCGGCGGTTCGCTGATCCGCCCGGAAGCGACCGGCTACGGCACCGTCTACTTCGCCGAGGAAATGCTGTGCCACGCCGGCCATTCGATGGCCGGCCTGCGCGTCGCCGTGTCCGGCTCGGGCAATGTGGCGCAGTACGCCGTGGAAAAGGCGATGGCGCTCGGCGCCAAGGTGGTGACGGTATCCGACTCCGGCGGCACGGTGATCGACGAGGACGGCTTCACGCCGGAGAAGCTGGCCATCCTGATGGACGTGAAGAACGTGCAGTACGGCCGCGTCAGCGACTACGCGAAGAGGGTGGGCGTGGCTTTCGAGGCGAACATGCGGCCGTGGCGGGTGCCGGTCGATGTCGCGCTGCCGTGCGCGACGCAGAACGAACTGGACGAGAGCGACGCGCGCACACTGATCGCCAACGGTGTCCGTTGCGTGGCCGAGGGCGCCAACATGCCGTCGACCATCGAAGCGGCCAAGGCATTCGAGGCGGCGGGCGTGCTGTACGCGCCGGGCAAGGCGTCGAATGCCGGCGGCGTCGCGACCTCGGGTCTGGAAATGAGCCAGAACGCGGTCCGCATGAGCTGGACCCGCGACGAGGTCGATACCCGTCTGCTGCACATCATGCAGGGCATCCACGGTGCCTGCCTGCAGTACGGCAAGCGCAAGGACGGGCGCGTCAGCTACCTCGACGGCGCCAACGTCGCCGGCTTCGTCAAGGTGGCCGAGGCCATGCTGGGGCAGGGCGTGGTCTGACGGATCTCTCCCGCTCGGCGCCGCCGTGCGGGAGAGCGGTGCTCGCGACATCGGCCGGGGTGCTGCAACGACGCGTTGCCGTGCATCCTGGCCAACAAAAAGCCCACTCCGAGGAGTGGGCTTTTTGTCTGCGGCGGCGTCCCGATTACTTCAGGATGATCGCCAGCGAATCGGCCACGTAATCGATGTTCTTCGAGTTCAGCGCGGCCAGGCAGATGCGGCCGGTGCTGACCGCGTAGATGCCGAATTCGTCGCGCAGGCGATCGACCTGGGCCACGGTCAGGCCGGTGTAGCTGAACATGCCGCGCTGGCGCACGACGAAGGAGAAGTCGCGGGCGACACCGCGGGCCGACAGCTTGTCGACCAGGCCGGTGCGCATGGCACGGATGCGCTCACGCATTTCGCCGAGTTCCTCTTCCCACATGGTGCGCAGTTCCGGCGTGGCGAGAACAGAGGCGACGACGGCGCCGCCGTGGGTCGGCGGGTTCGAGTAGTTGGTGCGGATGGTGCGCTTGAGCTGGCTCAGAACGCGCGCCGACTCGTCCTTCGACGCGGTCACGATGGACAGCGCGCCGACGCGCTCGCCGTAAAGCGAGAAGGACTTCGAGAACGAGCTGGAAATGACGAAGCTCAGGCCGGACTGCACGAACTGGCGCACCGCCACGGCGTCCTGGTCGATGCCGTCGGCGAAGCCCTGGTAGGCCATGTCGAGGAAGGGCACCAGGTTGCGCGACTTGCACACCTCGACCACTTCGCCCCACTGGGCGTCGGTCAGATCGGCACCGGTCGGGTTGTGGCAGCAGGCGTGCAGCAGCACGATCTGGTTGGCCGGCAGCGCCTTCAGGTGGGCCATCATCGCGTCGAAGCGCACGCCGCGGGTGTCGGCGTCGAAGTACGGATAGACATCGACTTCGAAGCCGGCGGCTTCGAACAGCGCACGGTGGTTTTCCCAGCTCGGGTCGCTGATGTACACCTTGGCCTGCGGCAGCAGACGCTTCAGGAAGTCGGCACCGATCTTCAGCGCGCCGGTGCCGCCCAGGGCCTGGGCGGTGACCACGCGGCCGTCGGCGGTCAGGGCGGCGCCCTGCCCGAACAGCAGGTCCTGCACCGCCTTGTTGTACGCCGGCGCACCTTCGATCGGCTGGTAGCCGCGCGGCGGCGCATTCTTCATGCGCGCCTCTTCGGCGGTACGCACCGCGCGCAGCAGCGGCAGCTTGCCCGCGTCGTCGTAGTACACGCCCACGCCCAGATTCACCTTGGTGGTGCGGGTATCAGCGTTGAAGGCTTCGGTCAGGCCCAGGATGGGGTCGCGCGGGGCCATCTCGACGGACGAGAAAACGGACGGGTTCATGCGTGCTCCGGTGTGCAGGGTTGGTTTGCCCGGTACGGGCGGTGCGTCGTGCTATTAAAGATAGGTCGAAAAACGGACAACAATCGCGCTAATGTCTGCCTTTGCCCGAACGCCGCCGAAGTCGCGCGGTCATCAGGCTGCAAACGATTTGTGCAACGCAAAATTCTACCATGTCGGAAACTGTCGCCGCACCCGCCTTGTTAACCTTTGACAACAGCCCCTACCGGCTGCACCAGCCCTTCCCGCCGGCCGGCGATCAGCCGGGCGCCATCGCCAAACTGGTCGAGGGCATCGACGACGGGCTCATGTTCCAGACCCTGCTCGGCGTGACCGGTTCGGGCAAGACCTTCACGATGGCCAACGTGATCGCGCGCACCGGTCGCCCGGCCATCGTGATGGCGCCGAACAAGACGCTGGCCGCCCAGCTGTATTCCGAATTCCGCGAGTTCTTCCCGGAAAACGCGGTCGAGTACTTCGTCAGTTACTACGACTACTACCAGCCTGAAGCCTACGTGCCGTCGAAGGACCTGTTCATCGAGAAGGACAGCGCGATCAACGAGCACATCGAACAGATGCGGCTGTCGGCGACCAAGAGCCTGATGGAGCGGCGCGACGTGGTCATCGTCGCCAGCGTGTCGTCGATCTACGGTATCGGCGACCCGGTGGATTACCACGCGATGATCCTGCACCTGCGCGAAGGCGGCACGCTGCATCAGCGCGACATCATCGCCCGGCTGGTGCAGATGCAGTACCAGCGCAACGACACCGACTTCAAGCGCGGCACCTTCCGCGTGCGCGGCGACGTGATCGACATCTTCCCGGCCGAACACGCCGAGAACGCGCTGCGCGTGTCGCTGTTCGACGACCAGATCGAGGAACTGTCGCTGTTCGACCCGCTGACCGGCCAGGTGCGCAGCCGCATCGGCCGCTTCACCGTCTATCCGTCCAGCCACTACGTGACGCCGCGCGCCACCGTGCTGCGCGCGATCGACGCGATCAAGACCGAGCTGGAAATGCGCTCGAAGGAATTCGTCAGCCAGCACAAGCTGGTCGAGGCGCAGCGCATCGAACAGCGCACCCGTTTCGATCTCGAAATGCTGAACGAACTGGGCTTCTGCAAGGGCATCGAGAACTACTCGCGCCACCTGTCGGGCCGCCAGCCGGGCGAGCCGCCGCCGACGCTGATCGACTACCTGCCGCCGGACGCTCTGATGTTCATCGACGAGTCGCACGTGACCATTCCGCAGATCGGCGGCATGTACAAAGGCGACATGGCGCGCAAGACGAATCTGGTCGACTTCGGCTTCCGCCTGCCGTCGGCGCTGGACAACCGGCCGCTCAAATTCGACGAATTCGAGAAGCTGATGCCGCAGACCGTGTTCGTGTCCGCCACGCCGTCCGCCTACGAGGCGGCCAACCAGGGTCAGGTGGTGGAGCAGGTGGTGCGGCCGACCGGCCTGGTCGACCCGGTGGTCGATATCCGCCCGGCGTCAACGCAGGTGGACGACCTGCTGGGCGAGATCCGCAAGCGGGTCGAGGCGTCCGAGCGGGTGCTGGTGACCGTGCTCACCAAGCGACTGGCCGAGGACCTGACCGACTACTTCAGCGAAAACGGCGTGCGCGTGCGCTATCTGCACTCGGACATCGACACGGTCGAGCGCGTCGAAATCATCCGCGACCTGCGGCTGGGCGAATTCGACGTGCTGGTGGGCATCAACCTGCTGCGCGAAGGCCTGGACATCCCCGAGGTGTCGCTGGTCGCCATCCTCGACGCCGACAAGGAGGGCTTCCTGCGTTCGGAGCGCAGCCTGATCCAGACCATAGGCAGGGCGGCACGACATCTGCACGGCACGGCCATCCTGTACGCCGACAACATGACCGAATCGATGAAGCGCGCCATCGCCGAAACCGAGCGGCGGCGCGCCAAGCAGATCGCGCACAACGCGGCGCACGGCATCACGCCGAAGGGCGTGGTCAAGCGGATCAAGGACATCATCGACGGCGTTTACGACCAGGAAGAGGTCGCGCGCGAACTGATGGTGGCCGAGGAACACGCACGTTTCGAGGCGATGAGCGAGAAGGATCTGGCGCGGGAAATCAAGAAGCTCGAAAAGGAAATGGTCGAGCACGCGAAGAACCTGGAGTTCGAAAAGGCGGCCGAGGCGCGCGACCGGCTGTTCAAGCTGCGCAGCGGCGCTTTCGGCGTCGCCTGAGCGGGCACGGTCTCAGCGACCGGCCGCCGCTTCGCGTCGCGGCAGCGGAATGGCCGGGGCCGGCGGAGTGCTCCCACCGGCGAGGCGATTGACGATGCGTTCGACGCCGAGCACCAGCAGCAGCGCTTCGTCGCCGTCGCCGCTGCCGCCCAGCACCGATTCACCCAGCACATTGCCGCCGGCCAGCATCGCCGGTATGGGGCGCAGGCGGGCGGTCGAAACTTCCGGAATGTCGCCCAGCGCGTCGGCCAGTATGCCGATGCGGGTATCGTCGTCGCGGCGCAGCACCAGTACCTGCCGCGTCGAGTCGTCGGGTGCCGACGGGAGCGCTTCGTCGTCGTGCAGCATGCTGGCGATATCGAACACGGCGATCGGCACGCCGTCGTGCATCAGATAGCCGGCCATCGTTTCACCGGCACCGGGCACGCCGGTCAGACCGGCCGCATCGACCGCCTCGATGACTTTTTCGGTGCGCAGCCCGAACCAGTTCCGGCCGACGCGGAAGGTGGCGATTTCCACCGTGTCGTCGCTGCTCGCGTCGCCGCGGATCGACGGCGCCGTGCAGCTCGCCGTAGCGGACTGCACGGCGACCGCGCACAGGGGCATGAACACCAGTGCGCTGACGCGTGTGCGGGCGGCGTTCGCGCCGCTGCCGTACTCACGGTAGCCGTGCGAGTTCGCCACGCCGACCGCGAAGTACTGATCGTCGATGCGCAGCACGCCGCTGCCGTCGTCGGCCAGCGCCAGTGCCTCGACGGCCTCCGGCGGGCGGTGACCGGGGCGCCAGCGCTCGTCGGTGCAGGCGATCACCTGTGCGTCGGCGTCGATGAAGGCCGCGAAGCAGCCGTTGCGGACCGCGCCGTCGGCGCCGCGCGGCAGGCAGTCGCGCAGCATGGCGAGCAGTTGCGGCGCGCTGTCGAACACGATACCGACGCCGCCGATGACTGCCGCCTTCTCGTCGCCGGCCGACGGCGCGCGCAGCGCTGCACCATATATATAGGTGGGCGCGTTGCCGTACAGCGCGCTCGGCGCGAAGGCGGACACTGCCCAGGCCTGGGAGTCGTCCAGCGCAAGCGTCCGGCGTACCCAGTCTTCGGCCGGCGCGCGCCCGCTCCATGATGCGCCGCCGACGGTCGAACCCGATTCGGCGACAACCACGCCTTGCGTGTCGAACACCAGCAGATTGGCGTAGACGGTGTAGAGCGAGTGGATGTAGCGCAGCACCTCGGTGACGCGCTGTCGGCCCGCCTC
The DNA here is from genome assembly GCF_018780585.1 of Methyloversatilis discipulorum. Taxonomy (GTDB): domain Bacteria; phylum Pseudomonadota; class Gammaproteobacteria; order Burkholderiales; family Rhodocyclaceae; genus Methyloversatilis; species Methyloversatilis discipulorum_B. The sequence goes on from NZ_JADMJL010000019.1 coordinate 38,073, forward strand.
GTCGACCGGCGCCGCAAGCACCTCGCGGAACACCGAGGTGAGCGCCCACCAGCGGCAGTCATTGGCGCGCTCGTACAGATTGCGGTCGAGGATGTCGATGGCCAGCGACGCGGCGAAGCGGCTGTCGTGCAGGATGGCCGACACCACGGTTTCGTGCAGGTTGGCGATGGAGCGCTCGAACACGTCGCGTGTGCGGTCGCCGGTATTGCTGATCTCCCACAGCAGGATTTTCGAGAAGGCCGGGTTCAGCGCACGCTGCGAACTGCTCTGCCGGACGTTGCCGTTCCATACCGAGCGATTCAGCGTGCGCTGGATGCGATCGGCCTGTTCCGGGATGCGCCGCAGTTGTTCGGAGAACAGTGTCGGGCTGGACATGATGGCGCTGCGTACCTCGTCGCCCAGCGCGCGCAGCGGCGCGGCCGCTTCGCGTGCGAACGCGTGCTCGACCGGCAGCATCACCAGCCCGCACCAGCCGGGGCCGGCATAGCCCTGATAACCGCGGCTCGGGCAGCGCATGGCGAGGTATTCGCGCGCGGCGAAGCGCAGCCGCTGGACCTCCGGACCATCGGAGCAGGGCAGACGGGCACCGAGCGGAACGTGGAAGCGGTCCGAACTGGCGATCACCCGGTGGTCGGCGTCGACGACCAGGATGACCGCCCAGTCGGCGGCCGTCAGCAGGCCGTCGAAGATGCGCTGCATCTCGTCGTCGAAGCGGAATACCAGGCTCAGTACGCCGATTGCCCCGCCCGCGTCGTCGCAGACGCGGCAGGAATAGACCAGCGACTGTGTCTGCGTCGGAAGGAAGTCGATGGCGCGGAAGGTTTCCACGTAGCCGGCGTCGGTCGCCAGGGCGTCGGCGATCAGCGCGTCGTGCGACTGTGCCGGTGCCGTCGCGTCGTCAAGCCGCAGCAGGATGTGGCCTTCGGTGTCGGTCAGCACGATGTCTGAATACACCGTGTACTTCGCCGCGTATTCGGCGAAGCGCGCGCGCAGTTGCGTCCGCGCGGCGGCCAGGTCGCGCGCCAGCAGCACGTTTCCGGCGCATTCACGCACCTTGCCGATGAACTGCCGGATGTCGGCGTCGCAGGCGAGGAAACCGATGTCGGCGGTGCGCTCGAACAGGTTGCGCACCAGGATGTCGATCGCGACCTGCGCCTTGGCCGACATGTCCTGCCGGCAGGTGCGCAGTTCCTCGTGGCCGAGCTGGTTCAGCAGCGTGCCGGTCAGTTCGGCGAAAGCGTGCCGGGTGCCGCTCATGTCGGTGCCGGTGCCGGACAGCTGGCCCAGCATGGTCAGGTTGTCCCAGACCGACTGCAGGTTACGCAACAGTTCGCGGTACTCCTCGACGTTGTCCATATGGCGGATGACACCCGCCAGCTCGGCATCGACTTCGATGTTCTTGTACTGGGCCATGGCTCGGCTCTCCTCATGTGCGACGTGTGCTGACGCACCCGTAGGGCGCCGCTTCTTGTTTTCGCTCTGCAACCCAAGTCATAACGATCGCCGGGCGCGGATTCATGAGCATCGTTAGTGCCGTAACTCCCGTTCTTCCGTGACGCAGTGCCTTATTGCCGGACGCAGCGCGCCGGCCTTGTCGCCGCTGCCGTAGGCGAGGCGATGGAAGCGAACCGGCATCGTCTATCGTGGTCGACTGAGCGACGAGCAAACGGGCGCCCGGCGCTCGCACGATATTCATACCTTCCGCACGATGTCCTTCATTCGTCATCTCTGTTGTGTACTTGCGCTGACCAGCGCCGCGCCGGCGTTGCACGCCGCGCGCAGCGAGGCACAGGTCAGCCCGCGCGCAACCGTCGCGCTGCTGTCGGCGACCGACGTCGCCGCGCCCGGGCAGACGCTCGGCCTCGGTCTGCACTTCCGCTTCCAGCCCGGCTGGCACATCTACTGGATGAATCCGGGCGATGCCGGCCAGGCACCGCGCATCGAGGTGTTCGCGCCTGCGGGCTCCGTGCTCGGCGAAGTGAGCTGGCCGGCACCGGAACGCCACGTCGATGGACCGATCACCACCTTCGTCCATCAGGGCGAGGTGCTGCTGCCCTTCACCGTGACGCTGCCGCCGGCTTTCGCCGGCGCAGCCGCTTTGTCGGTGAAGGCGAACTGGCTGGTGTGCAAGGACATCTGCATTCCGGAAGAAGGGGTGTTCAGACTCGAACTGCCGGCTGGCACCGCGCAGGACAGCCCCGATGCGACCCTGTTCGACGCGGCGCGCGCGGCGATGCCGACGCGCAGCGAGTGGCGCGCGACGGTCGATGCACAGGGCGTACTGACGCTGGAGGGGACGGGCGCCGGCAGCCTGCAGTCGGCCGACTTCTTCCCGGCCGACTGGGGGCGCGTCGAGCACGGCGCTGCCCAGACCCTGAGCACGGCAGGCGATGCGGCGCGCATCGCATTGAAGCCCGGCCCTGACTTCGATCCGGCCAAGGCGCTCGAGGGCGTGCTGCGTGTCCGCGGCGCCGACGGCGTCGAGCGGGCGCTGTGGGTGGCGACGCCGGGCGAGTCGCCGGTACGTACGCCGGTGCTCAGCCTGGCGGCCGCCGATGCCCTGCCGCCTGCGGCACCGGCGCGCCCGGTCGCGGCGCCCGCCGACGAGGGGCTGCTGTGGCCGCTGCTGTTCGCCTTCGCCGGCGGCCTGCTGCTGAACCTGATGCCCTGCGTGTTCCCGGTGCTGGCGATCAAGGCCTTGTCGTTCGCGAGGATGGGGGGTGACCGCGCTGCGGCGGTGCGCCTGCAGTCGCTCGCCTATTGCGCTGGCGTGGTCGCCAGCTTCCTGCTGCTGGCCGCACTGCTGCTTGCCTTGCGCGCCGCCGGCAGCCAGGCCGGGTGGGGCTTCCAGTTCCAGTCGCCGGTGTTCGTCGCTGCCATGGCCACGCTGCTGTTCGGCATCGGGCTGAATCTGTCCGGCGTGTTCGACATCGGTGCCCGGCTGGCATCGGCTGGCGAATCGCTGGCTTCGCGCGGTGGGCTGGCGGGCAGCTTCTTCACCGGCGTGCTGGCGGTGGTGGTCGCGACGCCCTGCACCGCGCCCTTCATGGGCGGGGCGATCGCGGCTGCGCTGGGCGCACCGGCGCCGGTGACCGTGGGCATCTTCGTCGCGCTCGGACTGGGCATGGCGCTGCCCTATCTGCTGTTCGCCTTCTTTCCGGCGGCGGCTGCACACATGCCCAGACCGGGCGCCTGGATGGACCGACTGAAGCAGGCGCTGGCCTTCCCGATGTACGGCGCGGCCGCCTGGCTGGTCTGGGTGCTCAGCCAGCAGAGCGGGGCCGATGGCGTGCTGCACGTGCTGGCCGCGCTGCTGCTGGTGGCGCTGGCGGCCTGGCTGTTCGGTGTGGCGCAGCGCGGTGCAGCGCGCCCCTTGGGCTGGCACAGCGCGGCGGCACTGGTGCTGCTGGCCGGCCTGCTGGCGCTCGGGCGCACACCGGAGCCGGTGGCGCCGGCGGCCGTCGCGCAGCAGGCCGAAAGCGCCTACTCGGCGCAGCGCCTGGCCGATCTGCGCGCCGCCGGCCGACCGGTGTTCGTGAACATGACGGCCGCCTGGTGCGTCACCTGTCTGATGAACGAAAAGGTGGCGCTGTCGACCGATGTCGTGCAGCGTGCCTTCGCCGACCGCGGCGTCGTCTACCTGAAAGGCGACTGGACGCGCGCCGACCCGGACATCACCCGTTTCCTGCAGTCGCACGGTCGCGACGGCGTGCCGCTCTACGTGTATTACGCGCCCGGCCGGGAGGGCGTCGTGCTGCCGCAGATACTGACGCCGCAGATCGTGCTCGATCACATCGCTTCATGAGGAGACCTTGTCGATGACCATCAAAGCCATGCTTTGCTCAGGCCTGCTGGCCAGCACGCTGCTTGCCGCCGCCGTCCATGCCGCGCCGCGTATCGGCGAGCCGGCGCCGGCCTTCACCGCCGTCGATTCCAATGGCCGTAACGTGAAGCTGTCCGATTTCGCCGGCAGGACGGTGGTGATGGAATGGACCAATCACGGTTGCCCCTACGTGCAGAAGTGGTATCGCGGCGGCATGCAGACGCTGCAGAAGGACGCGACCGGGAAGGGGGCGGTGTGGCTCACCGTGCTCAGCTCGGCACCCGGCACCCAGGGCCACGTCGACGGCCCGACGGCGAACCGCATGATGAAAGAGCAGGGGGCAGTGCCAACCCATTACCTGCTCGATTACGAAGGCAAGGTCGGTCGTGCCTATGCTGCACAGGTAACGCCGCACATGTACGTCATCGCGCCCGACGGCCGGCTGGCCTATATGGGTGGTATCGACAGCATCGCCTCGCCGGATGTGAACGACATTCCGAAGGCCGAGCCGCTGGCACGGCTGGCCATCGATGCGGTACTGGCGGGGAAACCGGTGGCCAAGGCGCAGACGCGCCCCTATGGCTGCTCGGTGAAGTACGCGAACTGAGGCGTAAGGTGATCCGGCCGGTGCGTGCATCGCACCGGCCGGCGGTCGGAACACTCAGGCGCTGACGCTGCCGGTGCCCGGGTGATTCGCTGCGTGCATGCGGTTCTGCGCCTTGACCAGGCGTTCCATCGTGCGCAGGTCCTTGCGGTCGAGTTTCATCGCGCCGCGTACCCATTCGCGCGTCACGTCTTCCAGTTCCTGGTAGGTCAGACGCACGTAGGCGTGCATCTTGGCGCGCTGGAAGGCGCGGAAACCCTTGAGCTGGGACGACATCGAGCGCATCACGTCACGCGCAACCCATTCGCCGCGGCCCGGCTCGGCGAGGTGATCGACCAGCCCCAGTTCGTACATCTTCTCGGCCGGCAGTACCTTCGCGTTCAGGATCAGGTCTTCCGCCACGCGCGGGCCGGCCTTGCGCGCGACCAGGCTGTAGGCACCCATGCCCGGAAACAGGTTGAACATCATTTCCGGGAAGCCCAGCTTGGCGCCGCGTTCGGCGATCACCACGTGGCAGGACAGCGCCGCCTCGAAACCGCCACCCAGCGCGTCGCCCTGGACCACGGCCATCGACACCGCGTCGGCATGCAGGCCGGCGACGTTGTTGTTGATGGCGCGGATGCAGGCTTCGGCGTAGCGCATCAGTCCGGCCTCGTCGCCTGCCTCGACCAGCTTCTGGAACAGGTCGAGATCGCCGCCGAGGTTATAGACGCCGGGTACGCCCGAGCAGTTGAGGAAGAAATCCACCGTGCCCGGCGCCAGTTCCACCTCCTGCTGCTGCGCCACGACGTCGGCCAGCAACTCCGGCGTGAAGCAGGGGCGTCCGGTCGGGTGGGCATACATCCACAAGGCGCGCGTTTCCGCCTCGTAGCGCGAAGTGAGGATAGGTGTGGACAGCAGGCGTGGCGCATTGGCGGCCATGCCGGGCAGCGGCACCGTGTGCAGATGAGCACGGGTGCGATCAATGATCTGCATTGCACGCCTCCATACGAAATACATCGTGGGCAGGCGCGGCAGCGTCGATACTCTTTCCGGAGCGATACGGCAGGTGCCGTCCTGCTCCATGGCGCGGGGTCAACAGATCCATTTCAGCCTCCGTCGGCATGTCCGACTTTAAGCATGCTGAAAACAATCGCCTCTTGAGGCGAATTGGAGAGGCAGTTTTCCTGCCTTTTTTTCCTGCTGTCTGGTGCACGAATCCAGACAGAGTCTGACCCTGTAAGTGCATGTTACGACAAGGCGGAACAGTTTTGCTTGAAAATTTGATTGCACCCTGCGCCGGGTTCGTGGATGGCCCGTGCAGGGTGTCGTACGCCTCGCCGGAACGGCCCTGGCTGCGGCTGCTGCTTGCCTTGCCTGATGAGGGCTCCCGGGTGATGCGGTGCACGATCCGTAGCAGCCAGCCCGCCGTCGGTCAGCGCCCGCTCGGCTATAGTCGGGAGCACAGGATGGGGTGTCCGCCCCCGGCGCGTGCCGGGCGCAGAGCATGCGGACCCGATCCACGGAGACATTATGAAACAGGCCTCGTCCGGCAAGGACACGCGGGAACACAAGGTCACGCTGCAGGAACTGGTGGAGGGCATGGTGGCCGACGGCCTGCTTGGCGAGTCGGTGGCCCGCGTATTCCTGCACGACCGTCGCTACTGGCGGGGCGGTGACCATCCGCTGGTGGTGCTGGCCGGCCAGAAGTGGAAATCGCTGCATCCACCGCACCGGGTGCTCAATCTCGATGCGCTGACCGAGTGGATGGCCGGCTGGAGCGGTCACGACTACTACCACATCGATCCGCTGAAGGTCGATTTCGCGGCAGTGACCGAAGTGGTGTCGAGCGCCTACGCGAACCGCTTCCGCATCCTGCCGGTGCAGGCGTCGACGCGCGAGGTGGTGATCGCCACCGCCGAGCCCTTCATGACCGAGTGGGAGAAGGAACTGGCGCCGATACTGCGCCGGCCCATCCGTCGCGTCATCGCCAATCCGGACGACATCGCCCGCTATGTGGTCGAGTTCTACAGCCTGGCCAAGTCGGTCAAGGGCGCGGCCAAGCGGGGCGACGTCAGCGGTGCGGGCGCCTCCAACTTCGAGCAGCTGGTCGAACTGGGGCGCAGCAACCGGCCGCTCGATGCCAACGACCAGCACATCGTCACCATCGTCGACTGGCTGTGGCAGTACGCTTTCGAGCAGCGCGCCAGCGACATCCACATCGAGCCGCGGCGCGATTTCGGCGTCGTGCGCTTCCGTATCGATGGCGTGCTGCATCAGGTCTACCAGATCCCGATGCCGGTGCTGGGCGCGATGACCTCGCGCATCAAGATACTGGGCCGTATGGACGTGGTGGAGAAGCGCCGTCCGCAGGATGGGCGGATCAAGACGCGCGCGCCGGACGGCCAGGAGATCGAACTGCGGCTGTCCACGCTGCCCACCGCCTTCGGCGAAAAGCTGGTGATGCGGGTGTTCGACCCCGAAGTGCTGGTGCGCGACTTCCGCGACCTCGGTTTTTCCGACGAGGACGCGCGGCGCTGGAAGCAGATGACCACGCAGCCGAACGGCATCGTGCTGGTGACCGGCCCGACCGGCTCCGGCAAGACCACCACGCTTTATTCGACGCTGAAGAACCTCGCCACGCCCGAGGTGAACGTCTGCACGCTGGAAGACCCGATCGAAATGATCGAGCCTGCCTTCAACCAGGTGCAGGTGTCGGCCGACATCGGCGTCACCTTCTCGGCCGGCATCCGCTCGCTGATGCGGCAGGACCCGGACATCATCATGGTGGGCGAGATACGCGATCTCGAAACCGCCGAAATGGCGATCCAGGCGGCGCTGACCGGCCACCTCGTGCTGTCCACGCTGCACACGAACGATGCGCCATCAGCCATCACCCGTCTGCTCGATCTGGGTGTGCCCAGCTATCTGCTGAACGCGACCGTGCTCGGCGTGATGGCACAGCGGCTGGTGCGCACGCTGTGTCCGCATTGCCGCAAGCCCGCGTCCCCGCAGGACACCGATCCGCAGGCGTGGAAGGATCTGGTGGCACCGTGGAAGGCCACCCGGCCGGAACGCTTCACGCAGGCCGTCGGCTGTCTGGACTGCCGCATGACCGGCTATTCGGGGCGTATCGGCATCTACGAAATCCTGCTGATGTCACCGGAAATCAAGTCGCTGGTGTCGACCGGTGCGGACATCGGCGCGCTGCGCGATCAGGCCTATCGCGAAGGCATGTACCCGCTGCGCGTGTCCGGTGCACTGAAGATCGCGCAGGGCGTCACCACGATGGAAGAGGTGATGAAGGTGGCGCCGCCGGCCTGAGCCGGCAGAGTGGATCAATAGCCGGTGGACGGCGGCCAGCCGATGCCGGCGAAGGGCGGCTTGCGGCCAACCAGACCTTCGAGCAGCGTCAGTTCGGCGTCGGTGTGATTGATGACACCGGCGGCCGACATCATGTCGACGCCGGGTTTGTCGCTGAGCCACATCGGCTTGTCGTGGTGTCGCGTGCGCACGGTTTCGCGCTGGGACGGATCGCTGTTGCGCGCCAGTTCCGCCTCGCCGTAGCACAGACAGAAATAGGTCCGTTCCTCGGCCGCTTCGATGTAGCAACCGGTGCCGCGTATGCCTATCGTCGCGGCCGGTGTGGCGATGCGCTTCTGGCCGCGGTCGAACACGGACAACAGCTTGCCGGTGATCACCCGCATCAGGTCGGCGGCAGCGCCGCTGCCGAAGGCGACATGCGATTCGCCACGCTGCAGGAAGGCGTCGCGACCGAGCACATAGATCGCCTCGGCGCCCGGGCCGGTACGTATCGTGTCGCCCGGACGGATTTCCATGTGGAAGTTCGCTGGCGCGCCATTGACACTGACGTCGCCCCGGAAGCCGCGCAAGCCGGTACGGCTGTCACGGGCGAGGGCTTCGCGCACCAGTGCGTCGAAGGCCAGCGGGGCAGCGGCACCGCCGGCCAGCAGGGTGGTCAGTACGCGTCTTCGATCCATGTCGTTTTCTCCTTCTTCTGATGCAGCGATTATTGCGCGGGCAGGAGACCAGACCCGTTCATTCGTTCTCGGGCGTCACCGAATCGCCCTGACGGATCAGGCCGCTGCGCAGCACGCGTGCAGTGATGCCGCCATGACCGCGCATTACGTTGTAGCCCCCCTTGCCCAGATTGGTTTCCATGCGCGAGCACGGGTCGCAGGGGCCGGTGTATTCCAGCAGGGCATCGCCGACGCGGAAGCGCTTGCCCTTGAGTGCCAGCAGATTCAGACCGCTGACCACGATATTGCGCCGTACCAGGCCGGGGTCGACCTCGCCCAGACCGAGCAGGTCGGCCACCGTCTGCAGGTGTTCGGCCTGGATCAGCGTGACCTGCCGCTTGCCGTCCGGGCTGGCGTAGCGGTCACCTTCGAGCCCGAGCGATTCGATGGCCTGCACTGTGTCGACGACGCGCAGCGGCTGCATCCGCGCCGGGCGTACGCCTATCCAGGTGACCTGTCCGGCGTGTGCGAAGGTGGAAGTGAGTGTCTGCAGGGTGTCCATGATCGTCGTTTCATCGTACGCAATGTGTCGGGACGGATGCTACTTCAGGCGAACAGCCCCTGCAGATACCAGCGATGCGGCGCCGTGTGTTCGCGATAGATCCACAACCGTTCCTGGCGTGGTCCGACGGCGATGTAGTAATCGCGCAGCGCTTCGGCCGGATGGTCGTTACCGCCAGCGTCGTCCCACCAGCCGGCCTCGATTCGCTCGGCGCGGCCGAGGCAATGCAGCGGCCCATTGCGCCAGGGCTGACCGTCGCGTTCGGCCAGCAGTTCGGGTTCCGGCAGTAGCCACAGGGGACGCTGAGGCTTGCCGGCAGCCGGCTGCGCACGACCCGGTTCATCCCGATGCTGCGCCCGTTCCGGACGGTGGTCGCCGCTGGCCGACAGACTGTAGACCGCATCGGGACCGAGGCGAGCACGCAGCCGTTCGACCAGTACGTCGCGGGCTTCCTGACGGTCCTGCGGCGAGGGTGCCTGGGTGCCGAACAGGTCGCGGCTGCGGCCGGGCTGTTCGATCCAGTCGGGTGCCCGCAGTCTCAGCGCGGTGACCGCTTCGGGCAGGGCGATGCGCGCCAGATGCTCGCGCGTCAGCGATGCAAGCAGGCGGGCGTCGTGGGTGGGGGTACCGGTGCGCAGTTCCAGCCGGGTGGGGGCTTCGTGCTCGTGCTGCAGTTCGAGCAGGCACTCGGCGATGCCAGCGTGTGCCGCAGCCAGCTGGGAGCACGCACTGTTGAACAGCCGGCTGGCGGCGAACAGCAGTACATCGGCATCGTGACGCGGTACCGGCAATTCGATCCGGCTGTCGATTTCCGGAGGCGGCGAGAAGAACGTGCGCGGATCGGCTGTCTGACCGAGCGCCTGATCGATCAGGCGACGCAGGGCCTGTGCATCGCGCAGCGCCAGTGCGTCGCGCGGCAGCTTCATCGCGTCTCCCACGCTGCGCAGACCGGCTTCGCGCAAGGTGGCCAGTCGTGCCTCACCTGCTTCGGTCACGTCGAGCGGCAATGCGGCCAGCGCTGCCGACAAGGCTCCAGGCCCGCGTATCGTACGACCAGGTGTGCCGAGGGCGAGCCAGCGCGCGGCGCGCGGTGTCGGGGCGCAGGCGCTGAGGGCATGAAAACCGGCGGCGGCCAGCGCGCTGCGCAAGGCGCGCAGCAGACCGTCGAGGCCGCCGAACAGACGGATGCTGCCGGCGATTTCCAGCAGCAGTCCGTCGGTTGCGAGGGCGACATGAGGGGTGAAATGCAGTGCGCAGCCGGCGGCGTCCTTCAGTGCCGCATCTTCCACCCGGCTGTCGCGCGGGCTGATCAGCAGGTCGGGCGCTAGTGCCAGTGCGTCGGCCACCCGCTGGCCGGGGCGCACGCCCTGAGCCAGCGCTGTCGCATCCAGCGCGACCACACGCTGCTTCGCCGCCACCGCCAGCGGCTGTGTGTGAGCCTGAGCGCGGAAGCGCGCCTGCAGCGGCCACTCGGGAAAGACCAGTGCCAGCCAGAGCATGTCGTACGCAGATCCATGTCGCAGGCCTGTCAGCCGACCAGCGCCAGGGCAGGGCGCCGGCGCAGGATGTCTGCACGCCGCACCGGGATGCCCGGACGTGTTCCGAGATGAACCGGCCGGTTGGCTGGGCGACCGCGTCGCTTCAGGATGTCGATGCGCACCTCGCCTTCCGCAGCGATGGATACTTGCAGGCGCAAGGCGGCTGGCGAGGCCATATGCGCGTCGGAGGCGGGGCGGAACAGCACCAGCGGCAGCGCGGCCTCACGCACCGCCAGCTGCAGCCGGCGCAGCAGGGCTGTGTCTACCCGGTCGAGCCAGCCGGTGACTGCACTGCACGCCCCCGAGTTGAGTGCGTGACGCAGCGCCCAGACACGCTCGCCGGCACTCCCCGCCTGGATCACCAGCATGCGAGGCGTGCACAGACCCGCGGCGGCGAGCGCCGAAACATTCGGATACCAAGGCGGCGCTACCCAGGCCACCCAGCCATCGGCCTGACTGGCTTGGGCCAGCATGGGCAGCAGCAGGGAGACTTCACCGTGCCCGCAGCAGTCGGTCAGCACTTCGCTCATGTCGCCGATCGGCCAGCCTCCGCCGGGCAGTTCGGCGTCGAGCGCCGGATGACCGGTGGACACGGTGGGGCACGCGTCCGCCGCCGTGTCGTTGGCACGCCAGACATCCGGACGGTGCAACAGGGTATGCAGGCTGGAGGCGCTCATCACGTCAGACCGCGCTGCCGTTGCGGATCAGCCCCACCATGACGCCCTCGATCACCAGCGGGTCGCGCCGGGTGTCGACGACGATGGGACTGAATTCGGGATTTTCCGGCAGCAGCTCGACCTGTGCACCACTGCGACGCAGACGCTTCACGGTCACTTCGTCGTGCAGCCGGGCGACGATGATCTGGCCGTTGTGTGCTTCGGAGGTGGCATGAACGGCGATCAGGTCGCCGTCGAGGATGCCGGCGTCGCGCATGCTCAAGCCCCGCACACGCAACAGATAGTCGGCACGTGGCGAGAACATCGACGGGTCAACCTGATAGCGTCCCTGCACGTGGGCGTCGGCAAGAATGGGATTGCCGGCCGCGACCCGGCCTATCAGTGGAATGCCTGCGGGCTCGGACAGCCGGATGCCGCGTGCGCGACCTTCGTCGAGACTGATGACGCCCTTGCGTGCCAGTGCGCGCAGATGGCTTTCGGCGGCGTTCGGCGAACGGAAGCCGAAAGCCTGCGCGATTTCGGCGCGTGTGGGCGGGCTGCCGCGTTCGCTGACTGCGTCACGGATCAGTTGCAGGATTTCTTGCTGGCGGGACGTCAGGCTGTCGTTCGACATGGGGTGGGCGCTTGCTGTACGAGAACTGTATTTTTATACAGTTATTCATGGTGGCGCAAGCAGGCCGAGTGTCGATTGTCGACAATTGTTACAGAGCGGGATGTGTTCGCCTGCACCCTGCCCGTCCAGGCAGGTCAAGGTGGTTTGTGCAGTGCGATGAAAAGAAAAGGGTTTTTGCCGAGGCGCCCGGATGGCAGGATGTTCGGGCGGGGCATCTAATACCGAAGTACTAGGTTCCAGCTGTCGATATTCTTGACAGTGTTGCGGCGCAGCAGGTCCGGATGCTTCGATCAGGCAACAAAAAAGCACCCGAAGGTGCTTTTTTGTTTTCAGGCAGGTGAAGCTCAGCCCATGCGACGCTTTGCCATCAGGCCGATCATGCCCAGGCCAGCCAGCATCATCGCGTAGGTGTCTGCTTCCGGCACCACGGCAATCGGAGCGGTCGTCGAGCTCAGAGTGAAGGAACCACCACGAGGACCTGTAACCAGGCCGGTCACCTTGTAGTAGTAATCACCGGCTTCCAGATTGAAGGCCGAGAAAAGGCCACCGGTACCGGCATAGGCCGACAAGAAGGTATCGGTTGCGCCATTTTCCTTGTAGAGCCACACCATCCCATCGTCGATTTTGAACGCATCATTGCTCGACACGTCAAGAGACGTCGACAGGCTTGTGGTTGAGAGCAGCGAGAAGGTGAAAATTTCAGAGATGGAGCCGGAGAGCAGCCCCGAGAAAGCGATTTCGTCGGTGTCGTGAACTCCCCAGTCGGTCGCGGCTTGAGCTCCGCTTACCGCGCAAAAGGCACTGACTGCGACTGCCAGCAAGGTTTTCTTCATATCCTGTCCTTTCACAAAAAGTGACAAAGTGGAACCCAGATTCTTGCAAGAACATCAGCCCCCCACAATCCGCGATGACGCCCTCATTTGCAACGACAAGTAAGGAGGTCATTCCGCACACTGCAAGCAGCTCAGCGTTCCTGGTGAAACAGGTATGCAAGACTCAGGCCACTTTCTGTTTGTCATTGCTCTTTCTGAAGACAAATTTTCAACTATTTGAATATATTTAATAAAGTTGATTGTTGACGGACGTTCGACTCAGTCGGGGTGTGATGCTCTTTGGTGCGTCAGGACCACATTTGTGCAATGCGGCGACGGCTTTTTTTACAACGGCGCGGAAGGCTCGCCTGATAGAATCCGCCGGACTCCAGAGCGTGCGATGTTTCGTGGTCGCGTCGTGTGGATGGGAGGTGCGCATGTTGAATGCAGGACAACCCGCTCCGCTGTTCGAACTGCCGGATGCCGATCTGGAGTTGTTCAATCTGGGCGACCAGCTGGGGCAGCACCTGATGGTGCTCTACTTCTACGCCAAGGACGACACCCCGGGCTGTACGGCCCAGGCCATCGAGTTCAGCGATCTGGACGACGATTTCCGGCGTTGTGACTGCACCGTGCTCGGTGTCAGCCGCGACGAATGTTTCACACACGCAGATTTTCGCGACAAGCACGGCCTGACGGTCAGGCTGCTGTCGGACATCGACGGCGAGGTCAGCCGGCGCTACGGCGTCTGGCGTGAGCGCGAGGTCGACGGAAAGCTGCGGTTCTGCATGACCCGCTCGACATTCATCATCGATCGGAAGGGTGTCATACGTTACGCGCAATATGGCGTGAATCCGCGCGGGCACGCCGGGGAAGTCCTCGAACGCGTGCGCGCACTGCACATGAAAGGAATCAGGAATGCTCATCAGCAAGAACTCGGTCGTCACCCTTAAGTACAGCGTGACGGATCCGGACGGCAATATGGTCGATCCGGGCGAAGCCCCGCTGGCCTATCTGCACGGCGGTTACGGCGGTATTTTCCAGCCGATCGAGGAAGCACTTGAAGGCAAGACCGTCGGCGACGAAGTGGTCGTGAAGCTGCAGCCGGAAGATGCCTTCGGCGAGTACGACGAAGAACTGGTCGAGATCGAATCGCGTGCGAACTTCCCGGACAACATCGAAGTCGGCATGCAGTTCGAGCGCGTCAGCGAAGATGGCGAGGAAGAAGGCCTGTACACCGTGACCGACATTGCCGACGACCGCGTCGTGATCGACGGCAATCACCCGCTGGCCGGCACCGCACTGGTGTTCTCGTGCTCGGTGTCAGCAGTGCGCCAGGCGTCGGCGGAAGAGCTGTCGCACGGCCACGTGCACGGCGACCACGGCCACCACCACTGAGATCGTCCCCCGCCGGGCGCCGACGAGGGCCCCGGCGTTCTCCGCCCACTGTCGGGCGCTGCGTCGAAATCCTGTCAGGGAGCATCCATGTCGCGTGTGCTGGTCACCGGTGGCGCGGGCTATATCGGCTCGCACACCTGCATCGAACTGATGGCTGCGGGCCACCAGGTGGTGGTTGTAGATAACCTGTGCAACAGCAAGCGCGAATCCCTGACGCGCGTCGAACGCATCGCCGGGCAGGCGCTGCGGGCCTTCGTGCAGGCCGATGTCCGCGATCGCGCCGCGATGCGCGCGGTATTTGCGGCGCACGACATCGACGCAGTGATCCACTTCGCCGGCCTGAAGGCGGTCGGCGAGTCGGTCGCGAAGCCGCTCGAGTACTACGACAACAACGTCAGCGGCACGGTGGCGCTGTGCGAGGTGATGGCCGAAGCCGGCGTGAAGACGCTGGCCTTCTCGTCGTCGGCCACGGTTTACGGTGATCCGGCGTCGGTGCCCATCCGCGAGGATTTCCCGACCGGGCCGACCAATCCTTACGGCCGTTCGAAATGGATGGTCGAGTACCTGCTGCAAGACCTCGTTGTGGCCGATCCGTCCTGGCGCATCGCACTGCTGCGCTACTTCAATCCGGTCGGCGCGCATGAGTCCGGCCTGATCGGCGAAGACCCGAACGGCCTGCCGAACAATCTGATGCCTTTTGTCAGCCAGGTGGCGGTGGGCAAGCTGGCCGAGTTGCGCGTGTTCGGCGGTGACTGGCCGACGCCGGACGGCACCGGCGTGCGCGACTACATCCACGTGCTTGACCTCGCTCAAGGCCACGTGCGCGCCATCGACTACCTTGCGGAACACACCGGTCTGCTGACGGTGAATCTGGGTACCGGTCGTGGCTACAGCGTGCTTGAAGTCGTGCGCGCCTTCGAGCAGGCGAGCGGACGCGCGGTGCCCTACCGCATCGTCGATCGACGGCCGGGGGACATCGCCCAGTGCTACGCCGACCCGGCGCACGCAAACCGGCTCCTGGGCTGGGTTGCGCAGCGCGACCTCGCGCAGATGTGCGCCGATGCGTGGAACTGGCAGCGCAGCAACCCGCAGGGCTATGCCTGACGCGCGTCGCGCGCGGAGGGCAGAAAATCTCGGCGCGCCGCGATAGATGACGACCGCCGCTTCGTGCTAAATCAGTAGCTCGCCGTCGGTCGGAACCAGCCCGGGAGGATTGCTCATGCACCTGCAAGTCGTGTTCGAAAAGGCGCACGCCGCGGACAGCGGAAACAGCGCATCCATCTTCCGGCAGTTGCTCGACGCGCTCGAGCACGATGCGCCATTCGACCTGCAGCTGCTGTATCAGTTGCCCTATGCCGACTTCGACACCGCGCTCAACGCGCTGCGCGAGTGGCGTTCGCAACGCTACGTATGGTTGCGCGAACACGACGGCCCTCAGCCCTGGCGCAGTCATCTGAGCTAGGGTCTGCTGTCACGGTGCCGTGATGGTGCTGTGTTAACCTGCGGCGCATGCTGCGTCATACACGTATTTCCCGCGGTTTCACGCTGATCGAGCTGATGGTGGTGATCGCCATCGTCGGCGTGCTCGCGACCATGGCCATGCCCATGATGGAACTGGCGCGCGTGCGTGCGAACGAGGCCGAACTGCGTACCTCGCTGCGGCAGATACGTACCGCGCTCGACGATTACAAGAAGGCCTGGGACGAAGGGCGCATCGAGAAGAAGGTCGGTGCCAGCGGCTATCCGCCCAGCCTCGACGTGCTGGTCAATGGCGTGCGCGACGTCAAGCAGCCGAACGACGTGAAGATCTACTTCCTGCGCCGCGTGCCGCGCGACCCCTTCCATACGGATACATCGACGCCGCCCGAGCAGACCTGGGGCCTGCGCAGCTACGCCAGCCCGCCGGACGAACCCGTGCCCGGCGCCGATGTGTTCGATGTCTATTCGCTGTCCGGCCGCACCGGCCTGAACGGCATTCCGTACCGGAACTGGTGATGTTCACTTTCGCCCGCAAGCGCGGTTTCACGCTGATTGAATTGCTGGTGGTCATGGCCATCATCGCGGTGCTGCTGACCATTGCCGCACCGCGCTACTTCGAACATCTCGATCGCTCGAAGGAGGCGACGCTGAAGCAGACGCTGGCGGTCACCCGCGATGCGATCGACAAGTTCCGCGGTGACCGCGGTGCCTGGCCGCAAAGCCTGCAGGACCTCGTCGACAAGCAGTATCTGCGCAAGCTGCCCTTCGACCCGGTCACCGACAGCAGCGAAACCTGGATCGTCGTGCCGCCGCGCGATTCGGCGACCGAGAGTGGCGTGGCCGACCTGAAGAGCGGTGCCGAAGGCACGTCACGCGACGGCGTCGCCTATTCCGACCTCTGACGCGATGCGGGCGGATCAGCGCGGCTTTTCCTATCTGCTGCTGCTGTTCGCAGTCGCTGCGCTGGGCATTGCTGCTGCCGGCAGCGCGCTGATGTGGACCACGCTGTCGCAGACCGAGCGCGAACGCGAACTGCTGTTCATCGGCGGCGAGTTCTCGCGTGCGCTGCAGCGCTACTACGACGCCTCGCCGGCGGAGCCGAAAGCCTATCCGGCACGGCTGGAGGATCTGCTTGAAGACAAGCGGCATCAGGTGCCGATGCGCCATCTGCGCAAGATCTATGTCGATCCGATGACCCACAACCGTGACTGGGGGCTGGTCATGTCGCAGGGGCAGATCCGCGCGATACACAGCCGATCGGAAAAGGTGGCGCGCATCCACGTGCTGCCGCGCTGGGTCGATGCGACCGGCGACAAGGTGGCGACCAGCCTCAAGACGCCACTGACGCAGCCGTCCGCGACCGTCCCGGGTCAACCGCAGGCCGTGCCCGGACCGGTCAGTCCGACGGCGCGCACAGCTGCCCGTCCGGCGGGCGATCTGCGTCATGCCGACTGGCTGTTCGTGCCGGTGGCCGACACGCCTGCGCAGCAGGACACGCCGGGTTCGTCGCCGTCCGCCCCCGGATCTGCGGCGGGCAGCACTCCGGTAGTGGTCGGAGAGGGCGGCGATGGCAGCGGTGCTTCGCAACCCGACGGTTCAGCAGGATCGCTGCAGGAGCAATACACCGGCAAGCGCTGAAGCGGTCGTCAGATCAGCCAGGCGGCCAGCGCGATGCCCAGCATCATGAAGGCGATGGCCACCTTGGCGACCGCGGCGATCAGCATGCCCAGCCAGGTGGCCACGCCAACGCGCGCGGCCTGCAGCGCGTCGCGTCGCGCAATGTATTCGCCGATCGCCGCGCCCGCCAGCGGCGCGAACAGCAGGCCGATCAGGCCGGCGAACAGCCCGAGCACGGTACCGATCGCAGCGCCGACCAGCGCCAGCGTGCTGGCACCCACCCGCTGTGCGCCGATCACGCCCGACGCGAAATCGATCAGCCAGGCGAGTACTGTCAGCCCGCCCAGCACGGTGAGCGTGATCGTGCCGATGTGGGTGAAGTCGTCCAGCCAGGCCATCATCAGGAAGCCGCCGAACATCAGCGGAATGCCGGGCAGGGCCGGCAATACGACGCCGGCAAGTCCGATCAGCACCAGCAGTGCCGCGATCGACCACAGCAGGATGTCCATGCCGCTCATTGGGCGAAGGCGGCGACCGCGTCGTCGACCACCGCCAGCAGGTTGCGCGTGCGGGCGTGCACCGCGCGCAGTCGCGTGGCGTCGTTGCCGCCGCCGCGGACCATGCGGTGCAGCGCGTCCAGTGCGTCCGACGAACGCAGTGCGTCGGCGTGCGGCGCCAGCCGTTCGAGCGTGGCGGCGATGTCGTCGCGCAGCGGCAGCGCGGCGTGGCTGCGCGGATGCACGATCAGTCCGTCGAGACCGAAGCGGCAGGCCTGGAAGCGGTTGTAGGTGTACACGAGGTAGTCGTCCTCCACCGGTTCAGGGTCCTCGCCGGACAGGATGAGTCGGCACAGCGCCTGCAGGTAAACCGCGATCTGCGCTGCCCGATCGACGCCCAGCGGCGTGTCGCAGACACGCAACTCTATCGTGCCGTACTCGGGCTTGGGCCGGATGTCCCAGTAGAAATCCTTCATGCTGCGCACGATGCCGGTGTCCTCCATCCGCGCGAAGTAGTCGCGCTCGAAGCGCGACCATTCGAGCACGAAGGGCGCGCGGCCGCTGAGCGGAAAGGCAAATACGGAATTCAGCCGCGCCGAATCGAACAGCGTGTCGCTGCCCTGCGAGAACGGCGAGGAGGCGGACAGGGCGATGAAGTGCGGCACATAGCGCCCGAGCGCGTGCAGCACGCGCAGCGCGCTGTCCGGATCGGGCATGCCGATGTGCACGTGCTGACCGAACACCGTGAACTGCTTGGCCAGATAACCGTAGAGACCGGACAGTTGCTGGAAGCGAGGTGCCGAGAAGATGCGCCGTTCCGACCATTGCTGAAAAGGGTGGGTGCCACCGCCGCACAGCGATACATTGAGCCGCGTCGCATCCTTCACCAGCGCATCGCGCATCAGGCGCAATTGTGCGAGCAGCGTGGCGTGGCTGTCGTGGATGCCGGTGGCCACCTCTATCATGCTGTCGGTCATTT
This sequence comes from Methyloversatilis discipulorum, assembly GCF_018780585.1. Taxonomy (GTDB): domain Bacteria; phylum Pseudomonadota; class Gammaproteobacteria; order Burkholderiales; family Rhodocyclaceae; genus Methyloversatilis; species Methyloversatilis discipulorum_B. Next base: position 56,631 of record NZ_JADMJL010000019.1, read on the forward strand.
CCGGCTTGATGTCGCCGGGAAAGGTCTGGCGCTGCGCCAGTTCCAGCAGGTCGGCCGCGGCCGACGCGAGGTCGCGGTCGTGTTCGCCGACCAGCTGCAGTTCGAGTTCGACGCCCATGCTGAGCGCCGACGAGGCGTGAAAGGTTTCGAGCGGCATCAGGCGTCCTCCGTCCTCTGTGCTTCTCCGGCCAGCACCAGCGCCCACTGGGCGAACACCGGCCCGACGAACTCCATCACGATCACCATGCCAGCGATGGCCGACAGCGCGCTGTCGGCGAGTCCGAAGCCGGCGGTGCGGCTGTATTCGAGCAGCAGCAGCGCAAAGGTGGACAGCGGTGCCAGCGCCAGCCCGGTCAACGCACCCTTGCGTGTGCTGGTTCCGCTTACATGGGCAAAGGCAGCGGTCGCGCTCATCTTCGCCGCGATGCGGCCGAGCGACAGCAGCACGGCCAGTGCCAGTCCGGCGGCGGTGGTCGGCCAGGTCGCCATGCCTGCAACGAAGACGAACAGGAAAAGCGTCAACAGTTCGCCCAGCACGCCGAAGTTGCGCTGCGCCGGCGTCAGCACCAGCCGCTTGCGGCGCATCAGCACCCCCAGCGTCAGCGCGGCCAGCAAGGGCGACACGTTGACGCCCTGGGTGAGCAGGGTGACCAGCATCACCGCCAGCGCGAACACAATGGTGACGCCACGTTCGTCGGCGCGCAGCCGGCGCAGCAGCCAGGGCAGCGGCACGCCGACCAGGATGCCGCAGCCGACCGATACGGCGAGAATGGCAGCACTGTTCCACACCGCGCTGACCACACTGCCGGACGCCAGCAACTGCCAGTAGCCGATCGCGCCCTTCATCAGCAGCACCGAAATCAGGCAGTTGATGGCGCACAGATGCAGCGCGCGTTCGGTCACCTGGCCCGAGCCGCGCAGGTCGTTGACCACGCGTACCAGTGCGGCCGGCGAGGTAGCCACCGACAGCGCCCCGAGCACCATCGCAATCTCAGGCGACTGGCCCATCGCAAGGGCGATGGCGCGCACCACGACGAAGGTGAGCAGCGATTCGGCAATCCCCGTCAGCGTGAGCCAGTAATTGGTCACCAGCCAGCGCAGATTGATGCGGTGACCCAGCTCGAACAGGAACAGGGCGAGCGAGAAATTGGCCAGGAAGGACATGGCGGCCCGGGTTTCGGCATCGTGCGGCGCGCCGCCCCAGGCGCTGTAGACGATGCCGGCGAGCGAATAGGCGCAGACGCGCGGTATCGCCAGCCCGCGGTGGGCAATCTCGCCGGCCAGCCAGGCGAGCAGTAGAACGGCCGGCCAGCCGACCAGCGTGAATATGCGACCTGCTTCGAAGATCATCGCGTCGCCTCCGTTCTGCACGCACTGCGCGCGGGAAGACAGAAGCCGTGCCTGTGCGGCACGACGGCGGATTTTTCTGCGGGGAATACGGACCGCTTCCAGGCGGCCTCTGTTGTTGCTGTGCGGACCGGCTGGCGCCGGTCTGCTTATCGGGCCGGCGGTGCCGGCCTCAGGTAGCGCTGGAGACTATCACGCGGTGGCGACAGGAATCTTCCCGATCTTCGTCTGCCATTCCTTCGGACCGGTTTCGTGCACCGAGGTGCCGCCGGCGTCGACGGCGACGGTGACCGGCATGTCGACCACGTCGAACTCGTAGATCGCTTCCATGCCAAGGTCCTCGAAGCCGACCACCTTCGCTGCCTTGATCGCTTTCGACACCAGGTAGGCGGCACCGCCGACCGCCATCAGGTAGGCGCTCTTGTGCTTGCGGATGGCCTCGATCGCCGCCGGGCCGCGTTCCGACTTGCCCACCATCGAAATGAGGCCGGTCTGCGCCAGCATCATTTCGGTGAACTTGTCCATGCGGGTAGCCGTGGTCGGGCCGGCCGGGCCGACCACCTCGTCGCGCACCGGATCGACCGGACCGACGTAGTAGATGACGCGGTTGGTGAAATCGACCGGCAGCTTTTCGCCTCTGGCCAGCATGTCGGCGATGCGCTTGTGCGCGGCGTCGCGGCCGGTCAGCATCCTGCCGTTCAGCAGCAGGGTCTGGCCCGGCTTCCAGGAGGCGACTTCTTCCGGCGTGAGCGTATTGAGGTCCACCCGCTTCGAGGTCTTGGTGTCGGCCTGCCAGGTCACCGCCGGCCAGTCTTCGAGGCGCGGCGGTTCGAGCTTCGCCGGACCGGAGCCATCGAGGTGGAAGTGCACGTGGCGGGTCGCCGCGCAGTTCGGAATCATCGCCACCGGCAGCGAGGCGGCGTGCGTCGGGTAGTCGAGAATCTTCACGTCGAGCACGGTGGACAGGCCGCCCAGGCCCTGGGCGCCGATGCCCAGCGCGTTCACCTTTTCCATCAGCTCCAGCCGCAGTTCCTCGATGCGCGTGAGCTTTTCGCCACGCGCCGCCTTGTCGGCGACGATCTGGATGTTCACCGGCTCCATCAGCGATTCCTTGGCCAGCAGCATGGCCTTTTCCGGCGTGCCGCCGATGCCGATGCCCAGCATGCCCGGCGGGCACCAGCCGGCGCCCATGGTCGGCACCGTCTTGAGCACCCAGTCCACGATGGAATCGGACGGGTTCAGCATGACCATCTTCGACTTGTTTTCCGAGCCACCGCCCTTGGCCGCGCAGATCACCTCGACGTGGTCACCGGGCACGATTTCGTAGTGGATGACCGCCGGCGTGTTGTCCTTCGAATTCTTGCGGGCGCCCGCCGGGTCGAGCAGCACCGAGGCGCGCAGCGTGTTGTCCGGGTGCAGATAGGCGCGGCGAACGCCTTCGTTGACCATGTCGGTCACGCTCATCGATGCGTCCCAGCGCGCGTTCATGCCCACCTTCAGGAAGACCACGGCGATCCCCGTGTCCTGGCAGATCGGGCGCTTGCCTTCCGCACACATGCGCGAATTGGTCAGGATCTGCGCGATCGCGTCGCGCGCCGCCAGCGACTGTTCCCGCTCGTAGGCCGCTCCCAGCGCCTGGATGAAGTCGAGCGGGTGATAACAGGAAATGAACTGGAAGGCGTCGGCGATGGACTGGATGAAGTCGTCCTGGCGGATGGGTTGGCTCATGGAAAGGTCCTCGGGTATTGAAGAGGCCGCTCGTGGCGGCCCGGGCTGCGCTCAGTGGTGCGCCTTGTTGAGCACCAGCGTCTGCGTCATCAGCTTGTCGGTGTAGGCCATGGCCATGGCCGACACGACGAACACCATGTGGATCACCACCTGCCACAGCACGACGCGGTCGTCGAGCTGGCCGGCGTTGATGAAGGTCTTCAGCAGGTGGATGGCCGAAATGCCGATCAGGGCGGTGGCCAGCTTCACCTTAAGCACGCCGGCGTTGACGTGCGACAGCCATTCCGGCTGATCCGGATGGTCTTCCAGGTTCAGTCGCGACACGAAGGTTTCGTAGCCACCGACGATGACCATGATGAGCAGGTTGGCAATCATCACCACGTCGATCAGGCCCAGCACGATGAGCATGATGTCGGTTTCGGTCAGGTTGCCGATCTTGTGGATCAGGTGCGACAGCTCGACCATGAACAGGTAAACGTACACCGCCTGGGCGACGATCAGTCCAAAGTAGAGCGGGGCTTGCAGCCAGCGACTGGCAAAGATGAGGCTTTTTAGAACGCGTCCAAGATTAGTCATGCGCAGTCGAATATAAGACAAAAGACGGCGCCGATATTACCATCCGGTTCTTGCAGCTTCGGTCCGCGAGCGTAAGCGGTCTGTAAGCCGCAAAGGCTGTAATCGATGGAAGAAAAACGAGCGCGAAGTTCTGCGCCTGTCGGCGGCCCACAAGGCCGTACGTTGCACGGCGGTTTCCATCCGCCTGCTTGCAGATTTGAGATGACGGAGGAGGTTGTATGTCTGAAGCTACGGAAGTTCGCGTGTACCAGCCCTCGCAAGACATGGTGAGCAATGCCGCCGTGTCCGGCATGGATGCCTACAAGGCTCTGTGCGCCGAGGCGGAACGCGACTATGAAGGGTACTGGGCTCGTCTGGCTCGCGAGCATGTGACTTGGCAGACGCCGTTCACGCGTACCCTGAATGAAGACAATCGCCCGTTCTTCAAGTGGTTCGAAGACGGCAAGCTGAACGTGTCCTACAACTGCCTGGACCGCAACATCGAAGCGGGTCTGGGTGACAAGACCGCGATCATCTTCGAAGCGGACGACGGCACCGTCACCCGCGTCAGCTACAGCGACCTGCTGGTCCGCGTCAGCCGCCTGGCCAACGCGCTGCGTTCGAAGGGCGTCAAGAAGGGTGACCGCGTCGTCATCTACCTGCCGATGTCGATCGAAGGCATCGTCGCGATGCAGGCCTGCGCCCGCATCGGCGCCACCCACTCGGTGGTGTTCGGCGGCTTCTCCGCACAGTCGCTGCGCGACCGTATCAGCGACGCCGGCGCGGTCATGCTGATCACCGCCGACGAACAGTGCCGCGGCGGCAAGAACATCCCGCTCAAGCCCATCGTCGATGAAGCCTTCGGCATGGGCGGCTGCGAGTCGTGCAAGACGGTCATCGTCTACAAGCGCACCGGCGGCGCCTGCAACATGGTTGCCGGCCGCGACGTGTGGCTGCACGAGGCACTCGAAGGCCAGGCCGACACCTGCGAACCGGAATGGGTCGAGGCGGAACACCCGCTGTTCCTGCTCTACACCTCGGGTTCGACCGGCAAGCCGAAGGGTGTCCAGCATTCGTCCGGCGGCTATCTGCTGCACGCCATCCTGACGATGAAGTGGACCTTCGACATCAAGCCTTCCGATGTCTTCTGGTGTACCGCCGACATCGGCTGGGTCACCGGCCACACCTACATCACCTACGGCCCGCTGGCCTGCGGTTCGACCGAAATCGTGTTCGAAGGCGTGCCGACCTACCCGGACGCCGGCCGCTTCTGGAAGATGATCCAGGACCACAAGGTGACCGTGTTCTACACCGCGCCGACCGCCATCCGCTCGCTGATCAAGGCGGCCGATGCGAACGACGCCGTGCACCCGAAGAGCTACGACCTGTCGTCGCTGCGCATCCTCGGCTCGGTCGGCGAGCCGATCAACCCGGCGGCCTGGGAGTGGTACTACCAGAACGTCGGCGGCAGCCGCTGCCCCATCGTCGATACCTTCTGGCAGACCGAGACCGGCGGCCACATGATCACGCCGCTGCCGGGTGCCACGCCGATGGTGCCGGGTTCGTGCACGCTGCCCTTCCCGGGCATCCAGGCTGCCATCGTCGACGAAACCGGCAATGACGTGCCCTGGGGCCAGGGCGGCATCCTGGTCGTCAAGAAGCCGTGGCCGTCGATGATCCGCACCATCTACGGTGATCCGGACCGCTTCGTGAAGAGCTACTACCCGGCCGACTTCCAGGGTCGTTACTACCTGGCGGGCGACGGCGCGATCCGCGACGCGAAGACCGGCTACTTCACCATCACCGGCCGTATCGACGACGTGCTGAACGTGTCGGGCCACCGCATGGGCACGATGGAGATCGAGTCGGCGCTGGTGGCGCATCCGCTGGTGGCCGAAGCCGCCGTCGTGGGTCGTCCGGACGATCTGACCGGCGAAGCCATCTGCGCTTTCGTCGTGCTGAAGCGTTCGCGTCCGACCGGCGACGAAGCCAAGCAGATCGCCAACGAGCTGCGCAACTGGGTGGGCAAGGAGATCGGTCCGATCGCCAAGCCGAAGGACCTGCGTTTCGGTGACAACCTGCCGAAGACCCGCTCGGGGAAGATCATGCGCCGCCTGCTGCGCTCGATCGCCAAGGGCGAGCAGATCACGCAGGACACCTCGACGCTGGAAAACCCGGCCATCCTCGATCAGCTGGCGCAAACCCTCTGATCGGGGCCCGCGGCGCGTCTCCCGCGCCGCGGCTCTGCCCGTTCCGGTGGGGTGTCGATGAGTGCCGCTGACACCACACCGACCTCCGGTCCGCTGCACGGCGGGCCGGATCTACACCTTCCCCTGCATCGCCTGATCCGTCGCGCAGCTGTTTGCGTGCCTGCGGATGCATCGCTGCGCGAAGCGCTGACTCGAATGAACGACGAGCGCGTCGGTTCGGTGCTGGTGACTGAGGCGGGGCGTGCGATCGGCATCCTGACGCTGCCCGACCTGCCGGGGCGCGTGCTGCTGCCCGGCCTGTCGCTCGACACCCCGGTGGCGCGGGTGATGAGCAGCCCGCTGCACGTGCTCGACGCCGATTGCAGCGGCGAAGACGCGGCGCGGCTGATGGCCCGCCACGACGTACGCCACATCGCGGTGACCGATCACGACCAGCGGCTGCTCGGCGTGATTGCGCAGAACGATCTGTACGCGAGGCTGCGCAGTGACATCCGCTCGCTCGCCGGTCGCATCCATGCGGCGGGCGACCTGTCTGCGCTGGCCGACGCTGCGCGTGCGGTGCGCCGCTTCAGTGTTGCCCAGTTGCAGGACGGCAGTTCGGCCGAGGCGCTGACGCTGCACCTGTCCGCGCTGAACGACGCGCTGACCGCACGCGCCATCGACCTCGTGCGCGCCACTCACCCTGACGGTGCGGTGTTCGACCGCGTGCGCTGGTGCTGGCTGGCCTTCGGCTCGGAAGGGCGGATGGAACAGACCTTCTGCACCGATCAGGACAATGGGCTGGTGTTCGATGCGCCGCCCGGTCTTGCCGCGGACAGTGTGCGACCGGCTCTGCTGCGTGTCGCCGGCGACATCAACCGCGCGCTGGCGCAGCTCGGCTTTCCGCTGTGCGAAGGCGGGGTGATGGCCGGTCAGCCGCGCTGCTGCCTGTCGCTCGACGAATGGCGCCAGGCCTTCGTCGACTGGATTGCCGAACCGCAGCCCGAGGCGCTGCTGGCGGCCAACATCTTCTTCGATCTGCGGGCGCTGCACGGTGACGCCGCACTGGCCGACGCGCTGCTGACGGAACAGGTGGCCCAGGCTGCTGCCGGCACCCGCTTCCTGCGTCTGATGGCACAGAACGCCTTGCGTGCACGTGTGCCGCTGGGCCTGTGGGGACGCCTCCGCGTCGACGACGTGCGCGACGCACCGCACACGCTGGATCTGAAGGCCGGCGGCGCGCGCGTCTTCGCCGATTGCGCGCGGCTGCTGGCCCTGCGCGATGGCGTCGCCGCGCGCTCTACCAGCGCGCGGCTGAGGGCGCTTGCGCGGCAGGGTGGGCTGGCCGGCGACGACGTCGAGGCGATGATCCGCGCCTTTTTCTTCGTCCAGCAACTGCGGCTGCTGCACCAGGGCGAGCGCGCGTCAGCCGGTGCGCACCCGGCGGCAAACCGCATCGATCCACATGCGCTCAACGCGCTCGACCGGGCCGTGCTGAAGCAGGCGCTGGTCCAGGCGCAGCGCCTGCTCGACCGCATTCGCATCGACTGGCAGCTGCCCTGAATGCATGCTGCACCGCCATATCGAGGCGATGTAAGCGGGCAGTAAGATTGGACTGCATCATGTGCGTCACGTCATGGGTGTTTGTGTCGCCGCGATTCGTCGCTGCGCTTGCATGACGACAACAAGGCGTCGCGACGACTTCGCCGACATGACGCCACAGGAGGAGACCTGTATGCAGTTGTCAGAACGGCACCGCGAATACTGGCGCCGGAATCTTCGCATCACCGCGGTTCTGCTGGCGATCTGGTTCCTGGTCACCTTCGTACCCGTCTATTTCGCGCGCTCGCTGAACGAGATCACCTTCCTCGGCTGGCCGCTCGCCTTCTACATGGGGGCGCAGGGCGCGCTCATCGTCTATGTGATCATCATCGGCTACTACGCACGGGTGATGAACCGGCTCGATCGTGAGTACGGCGTGAGCGAGGACCGCTGACCATGCCTCACACGCAGGCCACCTTCAATCAGCAGTTGAAGAAGATGTACAGCTGGTACGCCGGCGGCTTCTTCATCTTCGTCGCCTTCCTGGCAGTCGCCGAACAGCTGGGCATGTCGTCGCAGTGGATCGGCTACATCTTCATGTTCTCGACCATCGCGCTGTACGCCGGCATCGGCGTCATGAGCCGCACCGCCGACGTGGCCGAGTACTACGTCGCCGGCCGGCGGGTGCCGGCGCTGTTCAACGGCATGGCGACCGGCGCCGACTGGATGTCCGCCGCGTCCTTCATCGGCATGGCAGGCACGCTGTATTTCAGCGGCTACCAAGGCCTGGCTTTCGTGATGGGCTGGACCGGCGGCTACTGTCTGGTCGCGCTCTTCCTCGCCCCCTATCTGCGCAAGTTCGGCGAATTCACGATTCCCGATTTCCTCGGCGCCCGCTACGGCGGCAACCTGGCGCGTCTGATCGGCGTCGTCGCCGCCATCCTCGCGTCCTTCACCTATGTCGTGGCGCAGATCTACGGCGTCGGACTGATCACCAGCCGCTTCGTCGGCCTGGAATTCGAGGTCGGCGTATTCGTCGGCCTGGCCGGCATCCTGGTGTGTTCCTTCCTCGGCGGCATGCGCGCGGTGACGTGGACCCAGGTCGCGCAGTACATCATCCTCATCGTCGCCTACCTGATTCCGGTGGTCATCCTGTCGACCAAGGTGACCGGTGTGCCGGTGCCGCAGGCGATGTACGGTCAGGTGCTGCAGAAATTGACGGCCAAGGAGACCGAACTGTTCGCGGCGCCGAAGGAGGTCGAGGTCAATGCGCTGTACAAGGCCAGGGCCGACGATTTCGACAGGAAGATCCAGGGCCTGCCCGGCTCGCTCGACGCCGAGCGCGCGCAGCTGACGGCAAAGCTCGACCAGCTGAAGTCGGCCAACGCGCCGGCCAAGCAGATCGCCGCCGCCGAAATGGCCCTGCGCAACATTCCGAAGACCGAGGCCGAAGCGCGACGCAAGTGGGGCGAGGCGCGCAAGCTGGCCGAGGCGAAGGCGAGGCCACCGCTTGCGCACACCCAAGCGCACGCCGGCAAGGACCAGGCGGACTCGGACAGCAAGCGCCTGAACTTCATCGCGCTGGTGATCTGCCTGATGATAGGCACCGCCTCGTTGCCACACATCCTGATGCGCTACTACACGACGCCCAGCGTCAAGGAGGCGCGCGAATCGGTTTTCTGGTCGCTGTTCTTCATCTTCCTGCTCTACTTCACGGCACCCGCCTACGCGGTGTTCGCCAAGTGGGAGGTGTACAACAACCTGGTCGGCTCGACCATTTCCACCCTGCCGGGCTGGGTCGCCTCATGGGGCAAGGTCGGGCTGGTGAAGATCGACGACATCAACGCCGACGGCATCCTGCAACTGGCCGAACTGACCCTGAACACCGACGTGATCGTGCTGGCGACACCGGAGATCGCCGGCTTGCCCTACGTGATCTCCGGACTGGTCGCCGCCGGCGGCCTGGCGGCGGCGCTGTCCACGGCCGACGGTCTGCTGCTGACGATCGCCAATGCGATGTCGCACGACGTCTATTACAAGGTGATCGACCCCAACGCCTCGACCCAGCGCCGGCTGGTCATTTCGAAGACGCTGCTGCTGGTGGTGGCGCTGATCGCCGCCTACACCGCGTCGCTGAAGCCGGACAACATCCTCTTCATGGTCGGGCTGGCATTCTCGATTGCCGCGTCGGCCTTCTTCCCGGCGCTGGTGTGCGGCGTGTTCTGGAAGCGGGCGAACATGGCAGGTGCGGTCACCGGCATGGTGGCTGGGCTCGGCATGTGCCTCTACTACGCGGCCATCACGCATCCCTTCTTCGGCGGCGACATCAGCAACGCGTGGTTCGGCATCGAATCGATTTCATGCGGCTTCTTCGGCATTCCGACCGGCTTTGTCGTGCTCATCGTCGTCAGCCTGCTGACGCCGGCCCCCGACGCCGAAACGCAGGACCTGGTCGAACATGTCCGTTACCCGAATCTTGGCACCTCGGCGCGTAGCGCGCCGACTGGCGGCGGCGTAGATCACTGAAGGCACGACCCCGCCTATCCCTAGACCGGCCGCGCAACCCGCGCGAAAGCCGGCACCTGTAAGGCAAGAGGCCCGCCAAAAGCGGGCCTTCTGCTTTCCGGCCCGCCGCATTCGAGGTGCGCTCGGGCGCGAACAAGCGGCAGGGTTTCTGATATAGTCTCGCGTCTTCGCGGAGAGGTGGATGAGTGGTTTAAGTCGCACGCCTGGAAAGCGTGTTTAGGTGAAAACCTAACGCGGGTTCGAATCCCGCCCTCTCCGCCACTGAAAAAACCTTTCGAATCAAGCGCCTGGTTGTTCTGCCAGGCGCTTTTTTCGTTCACGGCCTCCGATTCCGGAGACCTGCGTCGGGCGCAGGCGCCGCCTTGCCCGGTCATGCGCGAATTCGCGCGCGCGGTTCGCCGGTCGTCGCCGACGCCTTCACTGCCATCACACATGCCGACGTCACCGGCCCAAGGTGTTGCTCACCGTTAATGCAGGTGTGTTTCCCGGGCGCGTCGGGAGGTGCCGGTCCACCATGACAGACGGTTTCTCATGGTGGTTGATATGACACGACATGGTTTCAGTCAGCCACCCGGGCGTGCGCCTTGGGTGGTCTCTCCGCGTGAGGCATCGGCTTCGCCGCGCCCGTCGGCCGTGTCGGCGAGGTTGCGCCATCGTCATGTGGTGTCCGCACGCTGCCGCCTCGGGTGACGGCGGCGCCGATCGTCGTCGGTCGCCGCGTGCCGCCCGGTTCCGGGCGTGTTTCTTGCACTGTCGTCGCCGACCAACCATGAGGCGTGTCCGGGCCTTGGCCAGCCATTTCGTCGGTGAAGCGCATTCCCTGAAAAGACTGCAGCTGCGTTACGCAGCGTTCTATCTCGGTCTGCTGCTGTTTTCCGGCGCGATGGGGTGGGGCGGGCTGCAGCTGTGGCAGGACGCCGCCGGCGAACGCGACCGGCTTGCCGGAATGAGCGCGGAGGTACTGGAGATGCGCGGCAGCCTCTACCGTCAGATCAAGGAGGTGTTCGACCACGCCTTTCTCGGCGACGTTGGCGCGGCGCTCGAGTTCGCGCATTACGCCGACGACATCGACCGCCACTTCGACCTCGTCTATCGACAGGTACGACAGTCCGAGGAGCGGACAGCCGTCGATGCGCTGCGTCTGGCCTACGAGGGCGTGCGCGGCTATGGCGAAGTGCTGTTGCGCGCATCGCCCGACGCGGCGCGTGCCGAGGGCAGCCGGCTCGACCTGCAACTGGAGCGCGGCGCATTCCATGATTTCGAGCTGCGGCTCGGCGAGTTCGAAAGCCAGCTGCAGCAACAGCGTCGCGCGGTCGATCGCCGGCTCGGTGTGCTGCACGCGGTGGTGCCCTGGCTGCTCGCCTTGCCGCTGTTGCTGGCCACCGTCATCTTCATCGTGTTCCGGCGCTATCTGCGTAGCGCCGTGGCCGAGCCGCTCGCCGCCATCATGGACGCCACCCGCAACATCAGCCGCGGACAACTGCAGCATCGGGTGCCGGAGCGCGGTGCAGCCGAACTGGTCAGGCTGTCGCACGCGATCAATTCGATGGCGGCCGATCTGGCGGCCAGCCGCGAAGCGCTGCTGTGTGCCGAGAAACAGGCCACGCTGGGCGCGCTGGTGCCGGTGGTGGCGCACAACATCCGCAATCCGCTGGCCAGCATACGGGCCACCGCGCAGGTGATTGATGACGCCGCGTTGCCGGCCGACGTAAGGGAAGGGCTGGCCGGCATCATCGCCGCCGCCGACCGCCTGGATGGCTGGACCTATTCGCTGCTGTCCTACCTGCATCCGCTGCAGCCGCAGCGCGTACCGCTGCAGGTGACGGCGCTGTTCGACACCGTTGCCCAGCTGGCGCGCGATCGCATGGAGGCACGTGGCATCCGGCTGCGGCGCATCGGTTGGGGCGAGGGCGGCATGGTCGAGCTGGATGCCCAGTTGATGGAGCAGGCGCTGCTCGGCCTGCTGATCAATGCCACCGAGGCGTCGTCGCCGGGTGGCGAGATCGTACTGCGGCACGCCAGCGTTGGCGGCCAGGTGTCGCTGTCGGTACGCGACCATGGCATCGGCATGAGCGGCAGTCCGGCGCTGCGCGGGCTGCGGCCGGTCGCCACCACCAAGTTGCAGGGCAGCGGCCTGGGCATTCCGTTCGCCGCAAAGGTGTGCGACGTGCACGGTGGCCGGCTCGAATTCATCCATCACGACCCCGGCACCGAAGCAGTCATGGTGCTGCCATCGAAGGAAGCGCATGTTGTCGAACCCTGGAACGATTGACGTCGACGAAACCTTGCCGTCGGCGCCATCCACCGCGGCGCGCCTGCTGCTGGTCGAGGACGAGGCGCTGTTCGCGCGCGCGGTGACGCGCCGGCTCGGCAGCGCCGGCTATGCCTGCCAGCACGCGACGACGCTGCTGCAGGCGCGCGAGGCGCTGGGCGGCTTTGCGCCTGACGTGGTACTGCTCGACCTGCGTCTGCCTGACGGCCACGGCCTCGACCTGCTGGCCGAACTGAATGGCGACAATCGTGCCGCGCCGGTGGTCGTGCTGACCGCCTACGGCGAGGTCGAGGACGCGGTGCGGGCGATGAAGCTGGGGGCCGCCGACTACCTGAAGAAGCCGGTCGATCTGGAAGAGCTGCAACTGGTGGTCGAGCGCGTGCTGCGCACCGCCGGCCTCAGGCAGAAGGTGGATTACTCGCGCAGCCGCGAAAGCCATCACAGCCAGGTCAGCGAGAACGCGCTGCTGCTCGGCGACAGCCCGGCCATGCGGGCGGCGCGCGAACAGGTGGTCGCGCTGGCGGGGCTGACCGGCAGCAGCCTCGCGCCGCCGCCCACCGTGCTCATCGTCGGCGAAACCGGTACCGGCAAGGACGTCGCGGCGCGCCTGCTGCATCGCGCCGGGCCGCTGCAGGACCGTCCTTTCGTGCAGATCGACTGCGCTTCGCTGCCACGCGAACTGATCGAGGCCGAACTGTTCGGCCACGAGAAGGGCGCCTACACCGGTGCCCAGGGCGCGCGCGCCGGTCTGCTCGAAGCGGCCGAGGGCGGCACCGCCTTCCTCGACGAAATCGGCGAACTGCCGCTGGACATGCAGGCCAAGCTGCTCAACGTGATCGAGCGACGCGTCGTGCGGCGCGTCGGTTCGGTGCGTGAGCGGCCGATTGCCGCGCGCTTCGTCGCCGGCACCAATCGCGACCTGCCGGCGATGATCGCCGCCGGGCAGTTCCGCGCCGACCTCTACTATCGGCTCAACGTGGTTACGCTGACCATGCCGCCGCTGCGCGAGCGCGGCAACGACGTGACCCTGCTGGCCCGCCACTTCGCGGCGCAGACGGCGCGCCGCTATGCGCTCGACGAACCCGGCTTCGACCCGGTCGCGCTGTCGGCGCTGCAGCGCTATCACTGGCCGGGCAATGTGCGCGAACTGAAGCACCTGATCGAGCGTGCCGTGCTGCTGTGCCAGGGGCGGGATATCGGTGCCGCCGACCTCGGCCTGCCGTCGGCGACCATCGCCAGTGCCGACGCCGCCGCGGTGCCGTTCGCGTCGATGACGCTGGACGAGGCCGAGCGCTGGCTGATCGAACGCACGCTGGACCGCGTGCGCGGCAATGTGTCGGAGGCCGCGCGCCGGCTCGGCGTGAGCCGAATGACCTTGCGCTACCGCATCGAGAAGCATGGTCTGCGCGGCGCGGTCGAGGACTGAACGCGGCCCGCACCGGCGGAAACGAAAAGGGCTCCGCCGCTGCGGAGCCCTTCGTCACATGTGACCGCGTGATCAGCCGCGCATCTTCTTCCGCGCCTGCAGGCCGATCAGGCCGAGACCGGCGGCCAGCATGGCCCAGGTCTGCGGTTCCGGCACCGGCGGCGTATTGGGCATTTCGGTGAAGCCGGTGACGTCCCAGCCCATGTCATCGAGAATGGCGTAATCGAGTTCTGTCAGGTGGCGTCGCTCACCCATGGACAGGCCCCACGCAAAAAGCGCTGTCTGCAGGGTACCGTCGTCGAGCTTGCCCTGGATGTTCGATGCAAGACGGGTGCTCGAAGAAATGATCTCCTCCATCGGAATTGCCTGCAGTACTCCGCGGGGGTTACGCACACCGTATTCCTCTTTCGCGTGTGCGCCGTTGAACCGGCCCACTCCACTCAACAGCGGATACCAGGCATCGGACGTGACGTTCGCGCCGAGAATCGAGATCAGACCTTTCAAAGTCACACTGTAGAGATCCCATTTTCCGGCGAAGGATTCCGTCGTGCTTACATCCGTATCTGCGTACCAGTTCGCGGAGCTGTCATAGGTGATCGTGCCACCCCACATCGCAGGTTCGTCGGGCCAGTTCTCCTGACCGCGCGTCCTGGCGTTCTGCGCAAACTCGCCGAATTGCGACGTGGTACTGGTGACCCCGTTGTAGGTGCCCATCTGGGACGCGATCGGTATGCTTTCTCTGGATCCGTTAAGGCCTACATTGCCGCTGCCGACAAAGATGCGCAGTTCGCCAGCGGCGAGGTTCGCGTTCTCGATTCTGGTCTGCAGCCCGGAATTGTTCGGCTGATTGAACTCGATGACATAGCCGTCGCCGCCCGGTGTCGACTGGATTGCCGTGAGGTCGTCGAACACCCGCGTCTCGAAGGCCTGTGCGGCCTGCTCGAGCGTTGCCTTACGATCGGCGGTGAAGAAGCCGCTGGTGTCGTGGCTGTAATCGAACACGATGTTCACGTAGGCGTGGGCGCTGCCGAAGGTCGATCCGAGTGCGAGCGCAAGGGCCAGTCTGCGGAAGTTGTTCAAGGTCTGTCCTCCTGTTTGTTGGATACGTGTGCCGCGCAAGGGGTGACTGCGCGCAGTCATGACTTCATGCGGCACAACGCAAATTCCGTTCCTTCCGCGGGAGCGAATCACCGTTGCGCTGTGCGAGGCGGCCCGGCGCGCAGTGGCCGAATGCTTCGCTCGCATCGAGCCTTGTTGGCGGTGGTTGATGTCATGCAGGGTGGTTGATCACAACCACCTGTGCTGACCGTCGTGTAGTCAACGCCGATGTCGTCGCGCGCGGGCGATCAGCAGCGGCAGGGCGCCCAGCCAGAGCAGTGCGGGCGCCGGTTCGGGCACCGGGCTGGCGCTCCAGACGGCGCTCTGGCCGGAGGTCGCCATCGTGCTGTCCAGCCATGCGCGATAGGCGCCGGGCTGCACGAAATAGGAGTGCTGCCCGTCGCTGGCCGAGGCGATGCCGATCAGCAGGCCCGTGCTGTCGTCGGCTTGGCCGGCGAACAGCGAACCGCCGCTGTCGCCGCCCTGCAGCAGCGCATTGCCGTTGGAGGTGGGGCCGACTGCGATGTACCAGACGGTCAGTTGCGTGCCGTTGTCGCCACCCGCGGTGTCGAAGGCGTCGACCAGCGTCGTGTAGGCCAGGCTCCTTTGTCCTCCATTGGCCGCGACCGCGGCGGTCGCCTCGGCGCCGGCCCTTGCCGAAGCTGAGTCGATCACCGTCGCATTGAGTGTCGGGAAGAGCGGCGCGTCGAGCGGTGTGGCGAGATGGAGCAGGGCGATGTCATGGCTCGGGAAGGCGGCGCCGGGCGCGACGTAGGCGGCGTCGATGACGGCGCTGCCATAGGCTGACTGGAAGGTGCTGCCACTGTGCGCGACATGGGCCGCGGTCAGCACCCAGCTCGGCGCGATCAGGATGCCGTCCAGGCCGTTGCTGCCGACCGTGCCGAGGTGGCCGAAGGCATTCGTAGGGCTGCCGCCGTTGAGGGCGTGCGAAGGCGCCGCCAGCAACAGGGCGGCGGAGAGAGCGAGTGCGTGCAGCAGGGATCGGTGCATCGTGGCCTCGGGGTGAGCGTGCGAAGGGCGTGCGGCTGCAAAGCAAAAAACCGGCCGCCGCCGCTGCGGGCGCGGCGACCGGACGCTGCGCTCAGCGCATGCGACGGCGTGCAGCGAAGCCGAGGACGCCGAGGCCGGCCAGGAACATCGCGTACTCGGACGGCTCCGGCACCGGGGCCAGTGTCGACGCCGCGAGGCGGGCACTGGCATAGGTCGGCACATAGCCCGTCACGTAGATGGAGTACTGAGTCTGGTCCTCTTCACCGCCCTCCCACAGGCGGATAGCTTCTTCGGCGGTCGTCCAGCCGTTGGCGCCGGTGATCTTGACCCAGTACCAGGCCGAGGTGCCCGGGCTGCTGCCGTCCGGGTCGTCCACGTTCACGTCGGTTTCGAAGCGCACCCAGTCGGCGTCGTAGGTACCAATGCCGGGCTCGTTCATGCCTTCGGCCGAGCGGCCGATCGAGCGTGCGTACTCGTCGGTGACCGGCCCGGTGATGTCGACCTTGGAATAGCCGCCCTGCACGCTGGCAGCCCCGGCGAAGCCGCTGCGGAAGGCGTCGTTCACCTCGAAGGCGAGACCGGTCGAATCCCACACGCTGGCATTCATGTCCAGCCGCATACCGAAAATGTAGGTGCCGGCCCCGTTGCCATAGACGCGGTCGGACAGGCTGCCGACCGTTGTCGTGCCGGCGGTCAGCGTGCGCGTGGTGCTGGTGAGCAGACTGAAGCCGGAGGTCGCAGTGGAGACCGAGCCGGCGCCGCAGGCGACGCTGGTCGAGTTGCCGGTGCCGCTGTCGCCGCACACCTGCATGATGGTGCCAGTCGATGGCAGCGATACGAAGGCGGCGTGCGAGGGGGCGGCGAGGCCGGCCAGGGCGAGTGCGCCGGCGGCGCAGATCAGGCGATGTTTCATGATGCTCTCCTTGGGTGGACAGGCTGTTGAAACGGGAACCGGATGGCCCCGATACGCTGATTTCTGTTGTGACGGAGGCCGACGGCAACGCCGCCGGCCGCGATCTGCGCTCAGTGGGTCGGAACGAAGCCGCTGAACCACAGCGAGGTCTGTTCCTGGCCCTCGCTCTCGCCGGCGTTCCACAGCCGGATCGCGTTGGCGCTCAGCTGGTAGCCACTGGCGGTGGTGCGGACGTAGTACCAGGCGGTGCGCACCTTGCCGGGCGAGCCGGTGTCGAGGGTTTCGTCCTCGTCCTCGCCGCCAGCGACCTCTTCCTCGTCGTCGTCGTCATCGCCGCCGCCTTCTTCCGGTATCTGGACGAAGAGCGGCGAGAAGAAGTCGACCACGCCGAGGTCGAAGGTCTTTTCGCCTTCATTCAGGCCGACGCTGGTGCGGCCGACCTGGTCGATCGCCTGGTCGCTGACCCGGGCGTTGCGCCAGCCCGCCGCCAGCGAGGCGCTGCCGGAGAAGCCGTAGCGGAAGATGTCATCGACTTCGAACGGGTAGCCGGTGCCCCAGTCGCTGTCGTTCAGGATGACGCGGGTGGCGAATACGTAGGTGTTGGAGAAAGGCTTCTTCCACACCCGGTCGAGCACCTTGCCCACCGTCACCGCGTTCACGACGATGTTGGTGCGCCGTGCGTTCAGCAGCAGATAGCCGCCTGGGTTGGAGCCGGGCCATGCATTCGTGCGGCAGGTGGGCGTCGGGTTGCACGAGGTCATGACCAGTGCGCCGGACATGTTCAGCGTGACGAAATCGGCCATCGCCGGTGCGGACAGCGCACCGCAGGCGAGCAGCAGGGCACCGGACAGCAAGGTTCTTCGCATCGTTATTCCTCCTGACTAGACATGGGCCGGCGCGCGGTCTGCCCGCCGGATCGGTGTCCGCTGCCTGCCGGAACCGTGATTGGCTCCGCCCTTCCCGTTGGCATGGACTTATGCAGACTAGGAGGTGAAACGGAAATTCTTCAGGGATGAATGCCCTGTTAAAGAGGGGAATTTCTCACTTTGAAAAACATTGCAAAACAATGACTTGAATATTGATTTCGCAAGCGCGAACAGTCTCCTCCCCGTCGCGCGAAGATGACTTTGGCGTGACCGCTGCCGGCGAGGCGCGGGGAGGGTCAGAGGTCCAGTCGATAGCTCATGCCCAGCCACACCGCGCGCGGTGCGCCCGGTGCGACCATGGTGGTGTTCAGCCAGTCGGCCGAGTTGTAGTTCCAGCCGCTTTCACCGATGGCGCCGTTCACGCTCGGCGCGAAGGGCGTGACGCCGAGGCGGCCGGCGGTGAAGTAGTCCTTGTCGAGCAGGTTGTTGATCTGCAGCATCGCGGTCCATCGACGATCGATCTTGTAGGTGGTCGTCAGGTTGAAGATGGCGTAGCCCGGCAGCTTGCCGCCGTAGCGAAAGGCGCGGCCGGGCGGTGTGGTGCTCTGGTTGATGACGGTGCAGGCGGGGTTGCCGCAGTAGAACGAGCCGGTTTCCTTGTCGGTGCCGCCCGTGGTGTGGTCGTTGTTCTCGTTGCCGCGCAGGAAGGACGGCGAGTGCGCGACCATGCCCAGCTTGAAATGCAGCTTTTCGGTCGCCTGATAGCCCAGGGTAAGGTTCATGTTGTGTTTCGACACGCCGGGCAGCGTATCGCCCGGTTCGACATGGATCATCTGGTAGGTGCCGTATCCGCTGTTCAGCGACGCACCGGGGCTGGGTATGGTGGCGTTCGGTCGCGAGTTCCGGTCGAAGTCCGCGCTGCTGTTGTGCGGGCTGTTCATGTAGAAATCGGATTCGAAGGTCGCTTCGGTGTAGGCGTAATTGACGCGGAAGTCGAACTTGTCGAGCTTGCCATTCACGCCCATTTCCAGACCCTGTCGGCGCGTGTTGCCTATCGTGTCGAAGTAGCTGCGGCTGGGCGACACGCCGATCATGTAGATGTCGTTGCTCAGATCGGTGCGGAAGGCGGTGATGTTCCAGCCTATGCCATTGTCCAGCGTGCCGCGGGCGCCGATCTCGTAGGAGTGCGAACGGATCTGCGGCAGGAAGGGGTCGCCCGACATCGTGTTCGGCAGATGGCAGACCGGCGCCACGGTGGCCGCCGGTATTTCGAAGCCACCGCGGATCACGGTCGAGCGGTCGATGGCGCAGCCGAGTTCGATCACCGACGGCACGCGTGCCCCGCGGCTGTAGTTGGCGAACAGGTTCACGTTCTCGCTCGGCAGCCAGCTCACACCGGCGGACGGGTTGAACGAGCGATAGATGTGCTTCTCCCGCTTTTCCGCGCGGGCGACGTCGGCCGGGTCGTAGGAAATCCACTCCGGGAAGTAGTGGCACTCGTCCGGGTAGTTGCCCCAGCACAGGATGGAGCTCTGTGCTGGCGGCGCGTTGTTCAGCTCGGTCAGTTCTCCGGTCGATGAACGGCCGCGCAGCCAGTTGTTCACCTTGGTCACGTTGTAGCGGGCGGCGAACGACAGATGCAGGTCGTCGCGCGGCGTCCATGTTTCGCTCAGGTAGAAACTGCGCGTTTTCGAACTGCCGCCGAAGTCGTTCACCTCGACCTCGTTGTGCGCGGCGTAGAAGCGCGGATCGATCTGGCCCTTCCCGTAGCCGACACTGCCGTAGTAGAAGTGGCGGTCGGCGTCGAGCAGGCCGAGGCGCTGGCTGCTGTAGTAGGTGGTGTCGCTGCGGTCGAGCGATGCGCCCACCATGAACTTGTGGCGCTCGAAGTTCCAGTTCAGCTGCAGAGACATGCCCTGGCCGGCCTGGTCGAGCGCGGTGCGCGTACCGCGTGCGATCGGCGTGCCGTCCACTACGCCCGGCCCGGTTGTATTGTTGGCGGCACCGTTGGCGCCGTTGCGCACCTGCCCGAAATTGGAATTGACGGGTGCTGCGTCACACGGCGCGTTCAGCGGAATGTTGTTGTCGGCGAAGTAGTCCTCGTCCAGATCGGCATAGGCGCAGTAGCGGTTGTACTGCGCGGTCACCGAGCGCCGGTCGTCCAGTTCCTCGAAACCTTCCTCGTCGATGTCGCCATTGAAGCCCGAGCGCTCGCTGTTGCGCCGGTAGCTCATCGCGGTGATGTTGAAGCTTTCCGAAACCTCGAACATGGCCGACCACTGGTACTGGTTCAGCTCGTTCTTCGTTTCGTCGGGCGAGCTGAACACCGATTCCGGCCGGCGCTGGTAGTCCTCCAGCGGGATGAGGCCGTTGCCGACGAGGTCGGTGTCGACCTTGAGCATGGAGAAACCCAGCAGCAGGCGGTCGATGGCGATCTCGTTCTTGACGAAGAGCTGGCGCAGCGCGCTCGGCGAGTTGTCGCGCCAGCCGTCCTCGGCGAAGCCGTGCAGCGCGACGAAGCCGGCGACCGGCCCCTTGCTGCCGCCGGCCGACAGCTGCACCTGGTTGCGCCCCCACGAGCCGCCGAGATACTTCGCCTCGACGCCGGGGTCGGTGAAGCCGCTCTTGGTGCGCATCGACAGCGCGCCGCCCAGCGTGTTGAGACCGAACAGCGGATTCGAACCCGGGAACACGTCGAAGCGCGACAGCGCGTTCATCGGGATCATGTCCCAGTTCACGACGTCACCAAAGGGCTCGTTCATGCGGATGCCATCGAGGAAGACCGACAGCCCCTGCGGCGTGCCCACCTGCGGGCCGGCGGTGAAACCGCGGAACTGCACGTCGACCTGGAAGGGGTTGCCCTGGTAGTCGTTGACGGTGACCGACTGCATCTGCGAATTCATCAGATCGGTCAGCGACAGGCTGTTGCTGTCGCGGATGTCCTTTGCCGTGATGCTCTGGACATTGGACGGGATTTCCTCCCGCGTCAGTCCGAGGCCGGGCATCGGGCCGATGTCCTGCGGCCGCCGTTCACGGATCAGGATGGGGTCGAGGATGATGGCGTCCGCCCCGGGTTCGGTTTCAGTGGCCGGCGCCGGCGGCCCTGCGACCTCGTCGGGCGGCGTCGGCGCCTGTGCCTGAGCGGCGTCGATGCAGAGCGCGGCCAGGCAGTACGCCGCGATACGCAGATTGAATTGCAACGGCTCCTCCTCCTGGCAGGCGCGGTGACCTGCTGCGAACGCCC
Organism: Methyloversatilis discipulorum; assembly: GCF_018780585.1. Taxonomy (GTDB): domain Bacteria; phylum Pseudomonadota; class Gammaproteobacteria; order Burkholderiales; family Rhodocyclaceae; genus Methyloversatilis; species Methyloversatilis discipulorum_B. Next base: position 77,348 of record NZ_JADMJL010000019.1, read on the forward strand.
TCGCCAGCCGGCGGGACGTTTTCCTTGTGTGCTGCCCGGCAGCGTCCGCGTGCGGGCGGGACTGCCGGGGCTGGAGGCCAGAAGCAAGGGCGGGGCCAGACGTGCGGGCGACCGGGCCCGGCCGCCGCACGCGTGCCGGTGGTCGTATCCGGTCCTGATCGTGGTGGTTGATATGCACCAGGGTGGTTGTTTGCCTTCGTCATGACCGGCGACGCATCGGGCATGTCGCACCGGGTGAGCGGGAAGGCATCGCCGGCATGCGGGGAGCACGGCGCGGAGTGATCGACCGCGCGGTGGCCGGCACGCTTCCTGCAGAAGGGCAGACCACGGCGGCTGCATCGCCGCACAACATTCACAGACAGGAGGATGGACATGCGACCCGTATTCAAGGCGCTGGCCGGTGTGCTGGCGTCGATGACGCTGGCTGGTGGCGCGCAGGCCAATATCGAATTCGTGTTCGATTACAGCCGTGACGGCAACGGCGTCATGACGAACGAAATGAAGGCGCTGCTCGAACAGGCGGCCGGCACGATCGAGGCGAGCATTTCCGACCAGCTGAGTGCGATCGCGCCGCAGGGCGACTTCGCGCCCAGCATCTTCTTCACGCCGCCGGACACCGGCACGTCGTCGCCGGCGGTCAACACCATCGGCGCCAACCAGATCTATGTCTACGTCGGTGGTCGATCGGCGCTCGGCGCGCCGCACCTGGCGCTCAGCGGCGCCGTGCGCAACGCGACGCGGCCGGCTTCGGTGCCGGCGAACGATCCCGCCTTCCTTGCCTACCGCGACGAACTGCGCAGCCGCGGCCAACCTGGCGCCATCGCCTCGACGCCGACCGACTATTCGCCCTGGGGCGGCTCGCTCGCCTTCGACAGCGAAGCCAGCTTCTACGTCGACGACGACATCTCGACGCTGGAGTCCTTCGAGGGCCAGTACGACTTCTACACCGTCGCGCTGCGCGGTCTGCTCGGCATCCTGGGTTACGGCGTCGGCGGTGCGGGCACCCCGGTGGCGTCCTACCACGCCAATGTCGACAGCGAGAACCTCACCTTCGTCGGCGCCAACGCACTGGCCGAGTACGGCGAGGGCGTGCCGGTGTACTACCGTTACGATGAGGAAAACGATCAGGAAATCATCGACGAGCGCTTCCTCGACGACAGCGTGGTCAGCACCGTCAATGGCGTGGCGCAGACCGCGCTGATGACGCAAACGCTGAATACCGGCGAGCGCCGCGCGCTTACTGCGCTCGATTACGCCATCCTGCGCGACATCGGCTGGCAGGCTGCACCGGTTCCGGAACCGGCTGAGTACGCGATGTTCCTCGCCGGGCTTGGCGTGCTGGCAGCGGTAGCGCGCAGGCGCAGGGCCTGAGATACCCGCCGGAATGAAAATGGCCTGCTTGCGCAGGCCATTTTTTTGTCCGCAAGCGGTCGGCTATCTACTGCAGCGAGCGGTAGTTGTGCATCACCTGCGGCACGTAGCGCTGCGTTTCGGCGTAGGGTGGAATGCGCCCGCCGTACTTCTGCACCGCGCCCTCGCCAGCGTTGTAGGCGGCCAGCGCCAGTTCGAGCTGGCCGTCGAAACGGGCCAGCAGGTCGCGCAGGTAGAGCGCGCCACCCAGCACGTTCTGGTCAGGGTCGAAGCGGTCGGCCACGCCATAGCGGCGGGCGGTGGCCGGCATCAGCTGCATCAGGCCGGCCGCGCCCTTGGGTGATACCGCCCGCGGGTTGTAGGCCGATTCGGCGCGGATGACCGCGTGCAGCAGGCTGGCGTCGACGCCAGCAACGCGTGCGGCGCGCTCGATGCGCGGCGCGTGCTGCTGGGCCGACGGATGCTCGGCGCGCGCCGCCGCTGCCACCGGCGCGGCCGCTGTGTCGCGCTCGCCGCGCAGCAGCAGCTCGAAGCCTTCACCGCCCGGCGCGTCGGTCAGCACCAGCGCGCCGTCGGCGTCCTCCTTCACATAGACGTCGGCCTGCGCTGCAGCGGCCCACAGCAGCGCGAGCAGCAGGAAAACGGAGCGGGCGGTCGTTGAAGTCATCTGCAGGAAATACGCGGGCGATAAAGTTGCGGGTATTGCAAGCATGCTGCGGAATGTTTTCAGCGATATTGAAATAAAGCGGAAAGCATCGGCCCTGTTTGCTTGATGCGGTCGATGCACGGCGACTAGACTCGGTACGATCATGACACGTCACATTACGGCTATGAACCGGATTTCTCAACGCGGCTTTACCCTGCTTGAACTGCTGGTGGTGATGGTCATCATCGGCCTGCTGGCCGGATACGTCGGCCCGCGCTTCTTCAGCCAGATCGGCAAGTCCGAGGTCAAGGCGGCGCGTGCGCAGATCGATGCGCTGGAAAAGGCGCTCGACCAGTTCCGGCTGGACAACGGGCGCTACCCGACCACCGAGGAGGGCCTGAAGGCACTGGTCGAGCGTCCGTCGACGACCAGCAAGTGGTCGGGCCCCTATCTGAAGAAGGCGGTTCCGCTCGACCCGTGGGAACGCCCCTATATATATAAGGCACCTGGCGAACACGGTGAGTACGATCTGAGCTCGCTGGGCAAGGACGGCCAGGCAGGCGGCACCGAAGAAGCCGCCGACATCACGAACTGGTGACATGCTTTTCCGCATTCGCGCACTCGACGTCACCAATCGCATCACGCAGCTGCAGGTCGAAGCGTCCGACGAAGCGTCGGCACGCGCACAGGTTCAGGCCGACGGCCTGACCGTGCTGTCGGCGGCGCGTGCGCACACGCTGTCCTTCAACCGGCAGCGCTTTCCGGTGCTGCTGTTCTGTCAGGAGCTGCTGGCGCTGCTGCGTTCGGGCCTGTCGCTGGTCGAAGGTCTCGAGGTGATGGCCGAGAAGGAGGGCCGCACACTGTCGCGCACCGTGCTGACCGCGTTGATCGACGCGCTGCGCCAGGGCAAGACGCTGTCGATGGCGATGTCCGCCCAGACCGCCATCTTTCCCGATCTGCTGGTGGCGATGATCCGTGCGTCCGAGCGCACCAGCGACCTCGATCAGGCGCTCGAACGCTATGTCGCCTACAGCGAACAGCTCGACAGCCTGCGCGGCAAGCTGGTCGCGGCGGCCACCTATCCGGTCATCCTGCTGGTGGTGGGCATGCTGGTGGTGCTTTTCCTGCTGGTGTTCGTGGTGCCGGAGTTCTCCAAAGTGTATGAAGATATTTCCACCGAACTGCCGCTGGCGTCGCAGTGGCTGCTCGCGTGGGGCCATTTCGTCAAGGCGAATTCGGCTTCGTTGGGGCTGGGCCTGCTCGTGGTGGTGATCGGCATCGCCTGGACGGTGCGTCAGCCGGCGTTCCGGCAGGGGCTGATGGCCCAGTTCGAGCGCGTGCCCGGCATCGGCAGCCGGATGCGGGTGTTCCGGCTGGCGCGCTTCTTCCGCACGGTGGGCATGCTGCTGCGCGGCGGCATTCCGGTCGTGCAGTCGCTCGAACTGGTGCGCGAACTGCTGCCGCTGCCGATGCAGCAGAGCCTGACGCGCGCATTGCTGTCGATACGCGAGGGCCGTGCCGCGTCGGACGCCTTCACCGAGGTCGGTCTGAGCACCGCGGTGGCGTCGCGCATGCTGCGCGTCGGTGAGCGCGCCGGCAATCTGGGCGACATGATGGAACGCATCGCAGCCTTCCACGACGAGGAAATGACGCGCTGGCTCGACCGCGCGACCCGGCTGTTCGGCCCCTTGCTGATGCTGGTGATCGGTCTGGCCATTGGCGGCGTCGTGGTGCTGATGTACCTGCCCATCTTCCAGCTGGCGGAGAGCCTGCAATGAGCGCGCTGCCCGCCAACGCGGTGCCGTCGCCGATTACAGGCGATCTGCTGACGCGCGCCCGCGTGCAGGCCGGGCGCGGCTCGGTCATGCAGGCCCTGATCGATCTGTCCGGCAGCACGCCTGACGACATGTGCGCCCGGGTCGCCGCCCAGCTCGGGCTGCGTCCGATGCACAGCGCTGACCTCAACGCGCTGACGATGACGCTGGGCGGCATCCGCTTTTCCGAGGCGCTGGCGCGCTCCGTGGTCGTGGCCACCGACGAGACGGGGGCACGCGTCGCCGTGGTCGCCGACCCCTACGACGCTGCGCTGCAGGACTGGCTGGCGGTTACGCTGCACGACAGCTTCGAGCTGCGCGTCGCCACGCGCGACGACATCACCGCCGCGCTGGCGCGGTTCGAGGAGAGCCAGCGTGCCTCAGCCGGGCTTCTGGACGAAGGCGAGCAGGTCAGCAGCAGTTCGGCCGAAGTGCTGTCGCTGGCGCGTATCGCCGACGACGCCAGTCCGGTCGTGCGGGTGGTCAATTCGACACTGTACGACGCGCTGAAGCAGGGCGCGTCCGACATCCACCTCGAATCCGTGCCGGCCGGCATGCAGGTGAAGTACCGGGTCGATGGCGTGATGGTGCGCGTCGGTCAGATCGCCGGCGCCGACACCGCCGAACAGGTCATTTCCCGCATCAAGGTACTCGCAGAACTGGACATCGCCGAGCGGCGCGTGCCGCAGGACGGCCGCTTCAAGGTGGCCTACGCCGGTCGTGACATCGATCTGCGGGTGTCCATCATGCCCAGCGTGCATGGCGAGGACGCGGTGCTGCGGGTGCTCGACAAGGAGCACCTGACCGAAGAACTGAAGGCGCTGACGCTGGAAAGCCTGGGCTTCGACGACATTGCGCGCGCTGCGCTGCGCAAGCTGGCGGCCGAACCTTACGGCATGCTGCTGGTGACCGGCCCGACCGGCTCCGGCAAGACCACCACGCTGTACGCGACCATCGGCGAGATCAACCACGGCCTGGACAAGATCATCACCATCGAGGACCCGGTCGAGTACCAGTTGCCCGGTGTGCTGCAGATTCCGGTGAACGAGAAAAAGGGACTCACCTTCGCGCGCGGCCTGCGCTCGGTGCTGCGGCACGACCCGGACAAGATCATGGTGGGCGAGATCCGCGACGGCGAAACCGCCGAGATCGCGGTGCAGGCAGCGCTGACCGGTCACCTGGTGCTGACCACGGTGCACGCCAACAACGTGTTCGACGTGATCGGCCGCTTCCTGCACATGGGCGTGGACCCCTACAACTTGGTATCCGCCCTGAACGGCATCGTCGCCCAGCGACTGCTGCGGCTGAACTGTCGCCACTGCGCGGCTCCGCAGGTGCCGGAAGCGGCGCAGCTGGAGGAATCCGGCCTGGCTGGTCTGATCGGCGCGGGCGGCTACGACTTCCGCGCCGGCACCGGTTGCGGCCATTGCCGGGGCACCGGCTACAAGGGCCGGCGAGCGATCGCCGAACTGCTGGTGCTGGACGACGAGCTGCGCGAGCTCATCGTTACCCGCGCCCCGATGCGACAACTGAAGGAGGCCGCGCGCGCGCGCGGCACGCGCACCCTGCGCGAAGCCGGTCTGGCCCTGGTGGCCAGCGGCGAAACCAGTCTGGCGGAATTGAACCGTGTCACTTTTGTCGTCTGAGGCGCTGACGCTCGAAGTCGGTCCGCACGGCGTATCGCTCGGCCGGCACGGCGTGGCGCAGATGCTGTCGCTGGACAATCTGGCCGCCTCGCTCGACGCCTTGCCGGCCGAGGCGACGCCGCGTCGCGCTGCGCTGCAGGTGACGGTGGACAATGCCTGGGCGCGCTGGCAGGTGATCGAGGTGCCGCCGGGCGTCGTCGGCCACGACGAGCAGCATGCGCTGGTGCGTGCCCGCATGATCGAGGTGTTCGGTAGCGCAGCCCAGGGCTGGGTGTTCAGCTGGGATGCACGGCCGGCGGCCAGCGTGCTCGCCTGCGCACTCGATGCCGCGCTGGTGCAGCGCCTGCAGGCCTGGTGTGCCGCGCGTAGCGTGAAGCTGAAGAGCATGCAGCCGGCCTGGCTGCGCGCCTACGCCGGGCTGCGCGGTGACGCAGCGACCGGCGGATTCGCCCAGTTGCGCCATGGCTGGCTGTGCATGGGCCTGTGGGCCGGTGGTCGTTGGCTGCACGTGCGCGGCGAGGCACTGGCCGATCCGGCCGCTATCGGCGCCGTGCTCGAGCGCCGGCTCAGCCTGTTCGACGGCGAACTGTCGGGCGGCCAGCTCTTCCTGCACGGCTCGCCGTCAGTGACCCTGCCGCGTGGCTGGCGCTGCGTGGCCGGAGGTGGCGCATGAGCAGGCGCCCGGCCGTTCCCGAAATCGATTTCGTCGCCCGTCGGCGTGCGCCCGGCTGGCTGGGCTGGCTGGCCCTCGCGCTCGGTTGCGCCGCGGCCGCCTTCGCTGCCGAGCGCTACGACACGCTGGGGGGGCTGGTCGAGGCGCAGCGCGCCGACAACCGTCGCGCCGCGCGCGCCGCCGAACAGGCGCGCGTACTGGCGCGACGCGACCAGGAGGACGCCGGTCTGCGCGCCCGACTGGACGTCGCACGCACGCTGTCGCTGCAGATGGCACGTGACTGGCAGCCACTGTTCGCCGACCTCGAAGCCCTCGCCGGACAGCACGCCGACGTCGCGCTGCTGTCGGTCGAACCGGACGCCGCGCGCGGACTGCTGCGCGTGACCGGCGAGGCGAAGGATCTGAATGCGCTGTTCGCCTACGCCGAATCCTTCGCCGACGCCTCGTCGCTGGCGGCGCCGCGCATCGAGGTGTTTGAATTCAAGCAGCGCGAGGGGGTGCAGGTGGTCGCCTTTTCGCTGCGTCTGAACTGGAGGCGCGCATGAAGCGGCTGCAGGCACATCTGGCTTACGCGCTGGCGCGCGCGGGCTGGGCGGGCGCCGTCGGCGTCGCGCTGCTGGCGTTCGCGCTGGCCATCCACTTCGGCGCGGCAGCGCCTCTGCAGGCCGAACTGGACACGCTCGAAGCCGAACACGAGGCGCTGGCCGAGCGGGTGGCGCAGGGCGTCAAGGTCGAATCGCCGCGCGAACAGCTGGCGCGTTTTGACGCGGCGCTGGTCGAGCGCAAGCGCCTGCCGTCGCTGCTGGCCGATCTGTCGAAGACGGCGACCGCCGGCAAGCTGGCGCTGGCGCGCGTCGAAAGCCGCGAGTCGCAGCCGCTCGGTTCGGGCTATGCGCGCCAGGAATACGTGTTCCCGCTGCGCGGCAGTTACCCGGCGCTGCGCGCCTGGCTGGCCGACATCCAGCGTCTGTCGCCAGCGGTGCTGGTGGACGATGTAGTGCTGCGCCGCGAAGACATCGCGCGCGATACGGTCGACGCCACGGTGCGCGTGTCGATCCTGATGAAGGACGCTTCATGAGCCGCGGCCTCGTCATTGCGTTGATCACAACGCTGATTGCAGTGTGGTACGCGGCCGGCATCGAGGACGATGCAGGCGACGCGGCCGGCCTGGTCGCGGAACCGCGCACCTCGCGCAGCACGGCGGTGGCGACTGCCCGCACGTCGGCGGTGGAGCAGGGGAACACGATCGCTGCGCTGCCGGTGCGGGCGGCAGCCGAGGTCGGGCATGACCTGTTCGCCGCGCACAGTTTCCTGCCGCCGCCTCCCAAGGTGAGCGTGCAGGCCGGACCGCCACCGGCACCGGTCGCGCCACCCTTGCCCTTCCGTTACCAGGGCCGGATGACCGAAGGTACGTCCACCGTCGTCTTCCTCGCCCAGGGGGAGCGCATGCTTGTCGCGCGCCAGGGCGATTTGCTGAACAACCAGTACCGCGTCGAATCGGTGAGCGCCAACGCCGTCACCTTCATGTTCGAGCCGCTAAAGCAGCGGCAGACCTTGTCCATCGGAAACGCCAAATGACTGCATTCCTCTCGCCCCGCATGCGTGCGGCCTTCCTGCTTTTCGCTGCAGTGCTTGCACTTGCGGGCTGTGCCACCAACAAGGCGTTCGAGGACGGCAAGCAGGCGCTGATGGCCGGCGACCAGGACCGCGCGCTCGGCCTGTTCGAGCAGGCGGCCAAGCAGTCTCCGGACAACGCCGAGATCCGCGCCACGCTGTACCGTCAGCGCGAAGTGGCCATCGCCCGCCAGCTGGCGCAGGCGGAGGCCGCGCGCATCGCCGGTAATCGAGAAGCCGCCGCCGCCGCACTTGACCGCGTGCTGGCGATGGACGCGCGCAATCCGCGCGCCATCTCGATGCGCGACCAGCTGCTGCGCGGCGTGCGTCACGACGCGATGGTGACCGAGGCGAATGCGATGTTCGTGCGCAAGGACGTGTCTGGCGCCGAAGCACGCGTGCGCAACGTGCTGGGGCAGGATGGCTCGCACGCCGGCGCGCGCGAGCTGCTGCGCCAGATCGAGGAGGCGCGGCCGAAGCAGCAGCAGCCGGCCGCGCTCGGCGACATGTTCCAAAAGACGGTGACACTGGAGTTCCGCGATACCTCGATGCGCAACGTGTTCGAGGCGATCGCCCGCTCGACCGGCATCAACTTCGTGTTCGACAAGGACGTGCGGCCCGACATCAAGGTGACGCTGTTCGTACGCAACACGACGGTGGCCGAAGTGATGCGCCTCATCCTGATCACCAACCAGCTCGAGCGCAGCGTGCTGTCGGAGAACACCGTACTCATCTATCCGAACACCGCGGCCAAGGTGCGCGAATACAAGGAGCTGATCACACGCACCTTCTTCCTCGTCAACGCCGAGGCGAAGCAGGTGCAGAACCTGATCAAGACCGTGATCAAGACCAAGGATATCTACATCGACGAACGGCTGAACGTGATCGTGATGAAGGACACCGTCGACGCGGTCCGACTGGCCGAACAGCTGGTCGAGTCGGTCGACGTGGCCGAGCCGGAAGTGATGCTGGAAGTCGAGGTGCTGGAAGTCAGCAGCAACAAGATGAAGGAACTGGGCATCGATTTCCCGGACCAGATCGGCTACGGCATCCTGACGCCCAATATCAGCAATTCAGTCAGCACCGCGGCGGGCATCACGACGACGACGACGCTGGGCGGCCAGTTGCTTCAGGGCAACATCAATCTGAAGGACACCAACGGGCTGGTCGTTCCCTACGTCAGCAATCCGGGGCTGATCCTGAACCTGAAGGCGACCGACGGCGCGGCCAATCTGCTCGCCAACCCGCGCATCCGCGTCAAGAACAAGGAAAAGGCCAAGGTGCACATCGGCGAGAAGCTGCCGGTGTTCACGACGACCTCGACCGCCAACGTCGGCGTGTCTGCGTCGGTCACCTATCTCGACGTCGGCCTGAAGCTCGACGTCGAGCCGCTGATCCACCCGGAGGACGACGTCGACATCAAGATGACGATGGAGGTGTCGAGCATCGTCAAGGAGGTGACCGGGCCGCAAAGCTCGCTCGCCTACCAGGTCGGCACGCGTTCGACCGCGACCTCGCTGCGTCTGAAGGACGGCGAGACGCAGATCCTCGCCGGCCTGATTTCCGACGAAGAGCGCACCAGCGCGTCGCGCCTGCCGGGCCTGGGTCACCTGCCGCTGATCGGCAAGCTGTTCTCGAGCGAGCGCGGCAGCAACAACAAGACCGAAATCGTCCTGCTGATCACGCCGCGCATCGTGCGCAATCTGAGCCGCCCGGCGCACATCGCGCCCGCTTTGCCGGCTGGTACCGAGGCGGCGGTGGGTGCTGCGTCGCTGTCGATCCGGCAGTCGGGCAAGGATCAGGGCATGCGCCTGTCGAGTTCGGGCGGCGGTGTTGCGCCGGCTGCCGGTGCGGTGCAGTTCGCGTCGCCGTCGCGTGCGGTTCAGCCGGAACCGGCGCCGGCGCCGGAGCCAGAGGACGAGGCGGGCGGTGCCGAACTGCGCATGCAGTCGTCGGGCGAGGTGACCGCGGGTGGCGAGGCGGGTGTGATCGTGTCGATGACCGCGGGCGCAGGCGTGCGCAACGCGACGATAGAGATCGTCTATGACCCGAACGTGCTGACTGCGCTCGGAACGGTGACCGCCCCTGGGCGCGCTGCGGTGACCTTGTCGGCTGCAGGACCGGGGCAGGAGGCGCGCGCCGAACTGCGCTTCCGCGCGGCACCGAACGCGCCGGCAGGCGCCAGCAGCGTGCAGGTGGGCAATGTGGTGGCGCTGGGTGCGGACGGCAATCCGCTGCAGATCAATGCACCGTCGCCGGTGGATATCGTGATCCGCCCGTAAGCCGAACGCGTCGCCGATACGGCGACGTGCGCGCAAAAGAAAAGGGGAAGGCGGTCTGCCTTCCCCTTGTCGGTATCGCGCTCCGCGAAGGCTGTATCAGCCGGCCTTGCGGTGCGCGCGGGCTTCCTTTTTCAGACGCTTGAACGTATCCGGATCGGTTGCGCGCAGGTATTCGACGACTTCGACGTCTTCGCGACGGATCTTGCTGATGTCGATCTGCTCGACGTGCACCAGACGCAGCAGCGCTTGCACGGGCTTAGGCATGTTGCGGCCGCTTTCGTAGCGGGAGCCGCCGCTTTGCGTCACGCCGAGGCGCGACCAGAATTGCGATTGGTTCATGCCCAGCTTCTTGCGGATTTCACGTGCGTCGATGGTATCGGTTGCTTTCATGCTCGTTGTCCTTGATGAGTTGAACATCGAAACTTCGGTGCCGGGATCCTTGAAAATCCGGTGCCTGGCTGCCTGCCGCTTCGCATAGCTGCTTACTCCCGTGCCTATAACTAAAGTCATAGACAAAACCCAGTATAAATGATCACAACGTCCTGCACCAAACAGCTTTGCATATGTTTGCAAGTCGCTTGGTATTGTCGTGGACATCGTTTTTCGCCAGACGTTTCGCGCAGACTTCCGGTGCCCTGAACGTGAAAAACCGACGCGCCATGTCGCCGCGGGCGGATCAGTTACAATCGCGGGTTTTCGTACAACGTCCCGGAAGTTCAGATGGCTCTCATCGTCCAGAAATACGGCGGCACCTCGGTCGGCAAGCCCGACCGCATCAAGAGCGTTGCCCGCCGGGTCGCCGGCTACGTCGCCCGCGGCCACAAGATGGTCATCGTGGTGTCGGCCATGAGCGGCGAAACCAACCGCCTGCTGGGCCTTGCCAAGGAGATTTCGCCGACGCCCGATCCGCGCGAGCTCGACGTGATCGCCTCCACCGGCGAGCAGGTCACCATCGGCCTGCTGTCGATGGCGCTGAAGGATCTCGGCCTGAAGGCGCGCAGCTATACCGGTGGCCAGGTGCGCATCCTGACCGACGACGCGCACACCAAGGCGCGCATCCTGTCGATCGACGAACACAATATCCGCCGCGACCTCGATGAAGGTCACGTCGTCGTCGTCGCCGGCTTCCAGGGCGTGGACGAGAAGGGCAACATCACGACTCTCGGCCGCGGTGGTTCCGACACCACCGGCGTTGCGCTGGCCGCCGCGCTTGGCGCCGACGAGTGCCAGATCTACACCGACGTCGATGGTGTGTACACCACCGACCCGCGCATCGTGCCGGAAGCCCGTCGCCTCGACCGCATCACCTTCGAGGAAATGCTCGAGATGGCGAGCCTGGGCTCGAAGGTGCTGCAGATCCGCTCGGTCGAGTTCGCAGGCAAGTACAAGGTCAAGCTGCGCGTGCTGTCCAGTTTCGAGGACGAGGGTCACGAAGGCCCGGGCACGCTGATTACTGTCGAGGAAGACGTCAATATGGAACAACCCATCATCTCCGGCATCGCCTTCAACCGCGACGAAGCCAAACTGACCGTGCTCGGCGTGCCGGATCGTCCGGGCATTGCCTACCAGATTCTGGGACCGATTGCCGACGCCAACATCGACGTCGATATGATCATCCAGAACGTCGGTCACGACGGCTCGACCGATTTCTCGTTCACGGTGAATCGCGGCGAGTTCGCGCGGGCGATGGAGATCCTCGAAAGCGTTCGCCAGCACATCGGTGCGCGCGAGATCAAGGGCGACAACCGGATCTGCAAGGTGTCGGCGGTCGGTGTCGGCATGCGCTCGCACCCGGGTGTGGCCAGCAAGATGTTCCGCACGCTGGCGGAAGAGGGCATCAACATCCAGATGATTTCGACGTCCGAAATCAAGGTGTCGGTGGTGCTCGACGAGAAGTACCTCGAACTCGCCGTGCGCGTTCTGCACCGCGCGTTCGAACTCGATCAGCCGGCGCAGTAATCAGCCGGAATAAATCGCGCGCGGGTTTGACCGGAGCGGGGCTTACCGGTATGATTCGCGCGCTTTTGCAGTACCGGAGAGGTGGCCGAGAGGTCGAAGGCACTCCCCTGCTAAGGGAGCATACGGGCCAAAACCTGTATCGAGGGTTCGAATCCCTCCCTCTCCGCCAAGCAACCATTGCTTCATGAAATGGTTGCAGTATTGAAAAAATGTGCTATAGTTTTGCCTCTCTGCAGCGCGCCCGTAGCTCAGCTGGATAGAGTACTTGGCTACGAACCAAGGGGTCGGGCGTTCGAATCGCTCCGGGCGCGCCAATTTACCGCAGGGAAACAAAGAGATAGGCCAGTCGATTGACTGGCCTTTTTCTTATGTTCTTCACTTCTCGGGCTGCATTCTGCGGCGACCGGCTTCCGTCCTTCATTCCTCATTTCGTCGTACGCGTACGACATGCGCGACATCGATCGTCGTGTATCCATTCGTCACATTCCGTCGGTGTTCTTTCGTGCAGCGGCGTCGAGTGACCTTGGTAATATGACAAAGTCGTTTCATGACTTCGTTCGGGGAGGGGGAGCGGGTGGTCATAAGAAAAAAGAGTGCGGAGTTCGGGGGGGAGCGGGTCACGCCTGTGGCCTGGTTGAAGGCGAAGCTCGGTGTGCCCGAGCATGCGACGTATCTTGGGTTCGGCGTGCAGAAGGAGGGTGGGGCGCTTTTTCTCGCCGTCTGTGATCCTGCTGCTGCGCCCTCGGACTGGGGCTGGACGCCCTCAGTCGAGCAGGCACGGAAGTTCGTCGGCTGGCGCGAGGCGGTCGATGCATCGGAACGCTGTGCGGGCAGCGGCGTCGTGCTGTATTTCGACTACGGCGAGGAAATCTGGGTGTTTCCGGCGCGTTAGTCGGTGGAACGGCAGCGGTCCCGCCCGCGGGGCGGGACCGCCTTATTCATCCGTAGCGTAGTTCCGTCGCCTTGCCCCAGAACACGCGGTGCGCAAAGAAGGTGTAGGCGAGAATGGCCGGCACGGTGATGGCGCAGCCTGCGAGAATGAGATTGAGCGCAGCGGTGGAGCTTGCCGCCTGCCAGATCGTGATGCGATCCATCACGACGAAAGGGTAGAGGCTGTAGGCGAGGCCCAGTCCCCCCATCAGGAATATCCCGACGGTCAGGATGAAGGGCAGCCAGCACAGCGTGCCCAATGCGCGTTTGCCGTTCAGTGTCCACCACAGTGCGACGAAGCAGGCGAAGGTGGCGAACGGTATCGGCAGCAGGCCGATGAACTGCGGCAGACTGAACCAGCGCGCGCTGACCGTATCGCTGACCCAGGGTGTGGCAAGCGAAATGAGGCCCATGCCCACGACGACCGGTATCAACGCAAGTCGTCCCCAGTGTGCCGCTCGCGATTGCAGATCGCCTTCGGTCTTCAGTACCAGCCAGGTGGCGCCCATCAGTACATAGGCGCAGGGCAGTGCGATGGCGATCGCCAGCGCGAACAGGTCGTAGGCGCCGCCGTCGGCAAAGCCGGTGATGAAGCGACCCAGCATCCAGCCCTGGGCGACCGAGGTGACGGTCGAACCGGCAAAGAAGATGAAATTCCACAGCGGCTTGTGCCTGTCCTGCGCCTTGACCCGGAAGTCGAAGGCCACACCACGCAGGATGAGGCCAAGCAGCATCAGTGCGATGGGCAGGTAGAGCGCGGTCATGACGACGCCGTGCGCTTTCGGGAATGCGATCAGCAGGATGCCTACGCCCAGCACCAGCCAGGTTTCGTTGGCGTCCCAGAAGGGACCGATGGATGCGATCATCATGTCCTTCTGTCCGTCGTCGGCGCGATGCAGCAGCATGCCGACGCCCAGATCGAAGCCATCGAGCACGACGTAGAGGAACATTGCGAGGCCCATCAGGCCCATGAAGATCACCGGCAGGATTTCGGCCCAGCTCATGCGCCACCTTCCTTCTTTGCGGGTTGGGTGCCGAGCAGTGTCGCCGCGCCGCCAGTGGGCGCAGGGTCGTAGCTGTCGGACGGTTTTTCGGCCATGTAACGCAGCACACTTATATATGCAGCAATCAGCAGCACGTAGGTGATCAGGTACCCGGCCAGCGTGATCGCGATGTGCGGCGCCGGCGTCGCCGAGGCGACGTCAGCTGTCCTGATCAGGCCTTGTACGATCCAGGGCTGGCGACCGATTTCGGTTACGTACCAGCCGGCGACCGTGGCGATCCAGCCGGAAAAGGTCATCGCGGCGATGCCGACCATGAGCCATTGCGGCGCGTGTTCGGGCTGCCATCCCCGACGTCGCAGCAGCCACCAGCCTGCCCAGCTCACCAGCAGCATCAGCGTGCCCATGGCGACCATGATGCGGAAGCCGAAGAACAGCGGCTTCACCGGCGGGTGCGCCTCGAATTCGTTCAGACCCTTTAGTTCGCCATCCCATTCATGGGTCAGGATGAAGGACGCCATCTTCGGGATGCCGATAGCCATGTCATTGCGCCGTTCGGTCTCGTTGGGCAGCGCGAACAGCAGCAGTGGTGCGCCCTTCTCGGTCTCCCATACGCCTTCGATGGCGGCGATCTTCTGCGGCTGATGGTGCAGCGTGTTCAGGCCGTGCATGTCGCCGACCAGGATCTGCACCGGAATCAGTACCGCCGCCAGCGTGATCGCGGCGCGCAGCGCCAGCGGTGTCGATGCGTTGGCCTTGCCACGCAGTACCTGCCAGGCTGACACGCCGGCGACCAGGAAGGCCATGGTCAGGAAGGACGCCAGCAGCATGTGTGCGAAGCGGTAGGGGAAGGACGGATTGAAGATGATTTCCATCCAGCTCGTGACATGGAATTCACCGTTGATGATTTCGTAGCCGACCGGCGTCTGCATCCAGGAATTGAGCACGAGGATCCAGAACGCGCTCATCGTCGTGCCGAAGGCGACCAGGAAGGTGGCAAGCAGGTGTACTCGCTCGCTCACCCTTCCGTGGCCGAACAGCATGACGCCCAGGAAGGTGGCTTCGAGGAAGAAGGCGGTCAGCACCTCGAAGCCGAGCAGCGGTCCGGCAATGTTGCCGACCTTCTCCATGAAGCCGGGCCAGTTGGTGCCGAACTGGAAGCTCATCGTGATGCCGCTGACCACGCCGAGCGCGAAGGTGAGCGCAAACACCTTGGTCCAGAAGCGGTAGGCGGTCAGCCAGGGCCGGTGACTGGTCTTCAGCCAGCGCCAGCGCATGAACAGCAGCATCCAGCCGAGCGAGATCGAAATGGTCGGGAACAGGATGTGGAAGGTAATGTTGGCGGCGAACTGGATGCGCGCCAGCAGGACGGGATCAAGATCCATCGGTGTGTCTCACTCCTTGCTGCCGGATTTGAGCTGGCCGGTCAGTTCCAGCAGTTTCTGGACTCTTGCGCCCATTCGCATCAGCTTGGCCAATGTCTGTGCGTCGAGTCTCTGTACATCGTCGAACCAGTTGCTCATCAGTTCGATCAGGTCGTGCATGCCCTTCATGCGCTCCTGGGCGACCTTGTCCTCGTCGCAGCTCGGTGTTTCGAGCAATGCGCTGCGCAGCATCGACAGGGTCGGTTCCATTTCGCGCCGGCGGCGCTCTTCCGCCAGCGTGCGGAAGATTTCCCAGGCGTCGCTCGGTGCGTCGAAATACTCGCGGCGGTCGCCGGCCACGTGCCTCAGTTTCACCAAACGCCACGACTGCAGCTCCTTCAGCCCCATGCTGACGTTGGAGCGCGAGTACGACAGCGTCTCGGCGATCTCGTCGGCGCACAGCGGCTTCGGCGACACGAAGATGAGTGCGTAGATCTGGCCAACCGTGCGGTTGATGCCCCAGCGGCTGCCCATTTCGCCGAAGTGCGCAACGAAGCTATGTACCAGCGGTGTCATGATCTTCGGACTTTTCAAGTGCTATCTGAATGGCTGTTAATATAAATCAAATTTCAGAAAATACTGAAATTTCGGAAAGATCTGATCGTGCTCGGGCCACGGACGGATTGTGCGTCGAGGCGGCTGGCGTCGATCCGTGATCGCGGGCGGTGTCGGCTTCCGCCACCGCGCCGGCGTTGCGGTGCAGCACGCAGGCAGACGGGGCGCGTCGGTATTGGTACAATCTTGGGTTGTCCTTCCGTTTCCCTAGCCGCCTTTACCGGAGATACCCATGGCCGCAGAACGTACCCTTTCGATCATCAAGCCCGACGCCGTCGCCAAGAACGTGATCGGCAAGATCTACCAGCGTTTCGAAGACGCCGGCCTGAAGATCGTCGCTTCCCGCATGACCCAGCTGTCGCGCGCCGAAGCCGAAGGCTTTTACGCCGTGCACCGCGAGCGTCCCTTCTTCAAGGATCTGGTCGATTTCATGATTTCCGGCCCGGTCATGATCCAGGTGCTGGAAGGCGAGGGCGCCATCCTGAAGAACCGCGACCTGATGGGCGCCACCGATCCGAAGAAGGCTGCGCCGGGTACCATCCGCGCCGATTTCGCCGACTCGATCGACGCCAACGCCGTTCACGGTTCGGATGCTCCGGAAACCGCCGCCGTCGAGATCGCCTATTTCTTCCCGGCGCTGAACGTCTATTCGCGCTGAGAGAGTACCCGCGTGACCCGCACCAACCTGCTGCAATTCGACGCCGAGGGCTTCGCCGACTTCTTCACGAGTCTGGGCGAGAAGCCCTTCCGCGCGCGGCAGGTGATGCGGTGGATACACCGCAATGGCGAAGGCGACTTCGACGCGATGAGCGACGTCGCCAAGTCCTTGCGTGCCAAGCTGGCGGACATCGCCTGCGTCGAGGCCCCGGTGCCGGTGCGTGACAGCACCAGTACCGACGGCACGCGCAAATGGCTGATCGACGTCGGTGCCGGCAATGCGGTGGAGACCGTGTTCATTCCGGAAGAGCGTCGCGGCACGCTGTGCATTTCGACGCAGGCGGGTTGTGCGCTGGACTGCGCCTTCTGCTCGACCGGCAAGCAGGGTTTCAATCGCAATCTCGAAGTATCGGAGATCATCGGTCAGCTCTGGCTTGCCAACCGTGCGCTCGGCGCGGTGCGCGGCGGCGAGAACGACGGCGAACGCGTGATTTCCAACGTCGTCATGATGGGCATGGGCGAGCCGCTGGCCAATTTCGACGCCACGGTGGCGGCACTCAAGCTGATGCTGGACGATAACGCCTACGGCCTGTCACGCCGTCGCGTGACAGTCTCGACCTCGGGCATCGTGCCGGCGATGGATCGCCTGCGCGAGGCCTGCCCGGTCGCGCTGGCGGTGTCGCTGCACGCCCCGAACGACGCGCTGCGCGACGAGCTGGTGCCGATCAACAAGAAGTACCCGCTGCGCGAGCTGCTGGCAGCCTGCGTGCGCTATCTCGATCGCGCGCCGCGCGACTTCATCACCTTCGAGTACGTCATGCTCGACGGCGTGAACGACAGCGACGAGCACGCGCGACAACTGGTCGATATTGCCCGCCAGGTGCCGTGCAAGTACAACCTGATTCCGTTCAACCCTTTCCCGCAGGCGCCTTTCGGGCGTTCGTCGAAGGAGCGCATCCGCCGCTTCTCCGAAATCCTGATGGCCGAAGGCATCGTCACCACGACGCGCAAGACGCGCGGCGACGACGTCGATGCCGCGTGCGGCCAGCTCGCCGGCCAGGTGCTCGACCGCACCCGGCGCACCCGCAAGACCATCCCGATTCAGGAGGTTCCCGCACGGTGAAAAGAATGATTGCAGGCGCGGCCGCCGCGCTGTCCGCGGTATGGCTGTTGGCCGGCTGCGCTGGTGGCCAGGCCACCCGGCCGGGCACCACCGCATCGAATGCCCCGTCTACGCCGGCGTCCGACTACCGGCCGGTCGAGAACATCGTTACCGGCGCCGCCCGCACCCGCGCCAAATCGCACACCGAGCTCGGTCTGGCCTATCTGGAGGCGGGCAACGTCGCGGTGGCGCTGGACGAAGGCCGCCAGGCCCTGCGCGACGACTCGTCATACGGCCCCGCCTACAACCTGATGGGTCTTGCCCACATGTACCTGCAGGAACGTCCGCAGGCACGGGAGAATTTCGAGAAGGCATTGCGCCTGTCACCGAGCGACCCGGACATCAACAACAATTTCGGCTGGTTCCTGTGCCAGAGCGGTGAGCACGCACGTGCGATGGAACTGTTCAATACGGCGATCAAGAACCCGCTTTACGCGCACCCGACCCGCCCCTACACGAATGCCGGCCTGTGTGCGATGGAGGCGGGCGATCTGGCCGGGGCCGAGGTGAATTTCCTGCGTGCGATCAACGCCGATCCGGACAACCTGCAGGCTCTCTACAACCTCGCGGCTCTGTTCTATCGCCGGGCGAACTTCTACGAGGCGCGCAAGTATCTGAGCGACTTCCATGCCAAGACCGACCCGGTGGCGGAAAGTCTCTGGCTGGCCGTGCGTATCGAACGCAAGCTCGGTGACAAGGCGTCGGAATCGGGTTTTGCCGGTCAGTTGCGCCGCCGTTTTGCCGGTACGCCGCAGCACCAGGCGCTGATGCAGGGGAACTACGACTGATGACGGTCGATAACGCAGTGCAGGAGTCATCTTTGCAGCAATCGGTCGGTGCGCAACTGCGCCGTGCGCGCGAAGCGCGCGGCATGACGGTCGAAGGGGTCGGTGCTGCGATCAAGCTGGCTGCGCGCCAGGTCGAGGCCATCGAAGCGGACGCCTACGCAGAACTGATGAATCCGACCTACGCCCGTGGTTTCATCCGCAACTACGCTGCCCTGATCGGTCTCGATCCGAAGGCGTTGCTGGCGCAGCTCGATCAACAGCAGGTGCGGGCGACGCCGCAGCTGGTCGAGCAGGCCGACGTCGGCGTCGCGATGCCGGTGCAGTCCCCGCGCCGCAAGTGGTTACTGCCCCTGTTTGCACTCAGCGTGCCGGTCGTCGTCGCCATCGCGCTCTATCTGTGGTCCGAGTTCTGGACTGCGCCGCCCGGTGAGCAGGTGCAGGTGGAGCAGGAGGCGGTGATGCCGCCGCCAGACGCGGTGGCCGAGCCCGAGACCGAGCCGGCGACCCCGAGTGCCGACGCGCAGGCAGCCGATGCCGTCGCGACCGAAGCGACGCTCGCTGCCGCGTTGCCCGAGGCTTCGCCGCCGACGGCGGCCGAAACCGTCAGTGCGCCGCCCGTGGCGGGGCAGCGGCAGCTTGCATTCACCTTCGCAGCCGATTCCTGGGTCGAAATCCGTGACGCGCAGGATCGCATCATCCTGTCCGAACTCAATCGCGCCGGCAGCTCGCGCACCGTTGGTGCAGTGTTCCCGGTGTCGCTGGTGATCGGCAATGCGAAATCGGTCCGCCTGAGCATCGACGGCACGCCGCATGATCTGGCCCCGGCGACCAAGGTCGATGTTGCCCGTCTGAGGCTCGAATGATGAGTGAACTGTCCTCTGCCATTTCCCGTCGCGCCACGCGCACCGTGCGCGTCGGCGGTGTCGTCGTCGGATCGGCTGCACCGGTGGTGGTGCAGTCGATGACCAACACCGATACCGAGGATCACATCTCGACCGCGATCCAGGTCGCTCAACTGGCGCGCGCCGGCTCGGAAATCGTGCGCATCACCGTGAACACGATGGAGGCTGCCGCCGCCGTGCCCAAGGTGCGCGAGCAGTTGCTGAAGATGAACGTCGACGTACCGCTGGTCGGCGACTTTCATTTCAACGGTCACAAGCTGCTGCGCGAACACCCGGCCTGCGCTGAGGTGCTCGACAAGCTGCGCATCAACCCCGGCAATGTCGGCAAGGGCAGCAAGCGCGACGAGCAGTACGCCGCACTGATCGACATCGCCTGCCGCTACGACAAGCCGGTGCGCATCGGCGTGAACTGGGGCAGCCTGGACCAGGCGCTGCTCGCCCGCGTGATGGACGAGAACGCGCGTCGCCCGCAGCCCAAGGATGCGGTCGAAGTGATGCGCGAAGCCATGGTCACCTCGGCGCTCGAAAGTGCGGCGCAGGCGGTCGAGTGGGGACTGTCGCCGGAGAAGATCATCCTGTCCTGCAAGGTGAGCGGTGTGCAGGACCTGATCGCCATCTATTCCGAGTTGGCGAAGCGCTGCGACTATCCGCTTCATCTGGGCCTGACGGAAGCCGGAATGGGTTCCAAGGGCATCGTCGCATCGACCGCCGCGATGTCGGTGCTGCTGCAGCAGGGTATCGGCGACACCATACGGGTGTCGCTGACGCCGGAGCCGAACGGCGACCGCACGAAGGAAGTGATCGTCGCCCAGGAAATGCTGCAGACCATGGGGCTGCGTGCCTTCACGCCCATGGTCGCGGCCTGTCCCGGCTGCGGTCGCACGACCTCGACCTTCTTCCAGGAACTCGCCGCCGACATCCAGACCTATGTGCGCGACAAGATGCCGGAGTGGAAGACGCAGTACGACGGCGTCGAGCGCATGACGCTTGCCGTGATGGGCTGCGTCGTTAACGGCCCGGGCGAGAGCAAGCACGCCAACATCGGCATTTCGCTGCCCGGCACCGGTGAAACGCCGGTCGCGCCGGTGTTCGAGGACGGCGAGAAGACCGTCACGCTGAAGGGCGACAATATCGCGGCGGAGTTCCGCGGCATCGTCGATGCCTACGTGGCCCGCACTTACACCAAGAAGATCGCCGGCAGCACCGGCGCCTGAACGAAGAGCAATGAGCAAACTGCAAGCCGTTCGCGGCATGAACGACATCCTGCCGGACGAGGCGGAACGCTGGGAAGCATTCGAAACCATCGTGCGCGACTGGCTGCGTGGCTACGGCTACCGGCCGATCCGCATGCCGCTGCTGGAACATACGCCGCTGTTCAAGCGCGCCATCGGTGAAGTGACCGACATCGTCGAGAAGGAAATGTATTCCTTCGAGGACGCGCTCAATGGCGAGAACCTGACGTTGCGCCCTGAGGGCACCGCCTCCTGCGTGCGCGCGGTGACCGAGCACAACCTGCTGTACGACAGCCCGCGCAAGCTCTGGTACATGGGCCCGATGTTCCGCCACGAGCGTCCGCAGAAAGGACGCTACCGGCAGTTCCATCAGGTCGGCGTGGAAGCGCTGGGCTATGCCGGGCCGGACATCGATGCCGAACTGATCATCATGTGCCAGCGCCTGTGGGACGACCTGGACCTGATGGGCATCAAGCTCGAGATCAACTCGCTCGGTTCGCCGGAGGAACGCCTGAAGCACCGCGCCGAACTGATCGCCTATTTCGAGGCGCACCAGGACCAGCTCGACGAAGACGCGAAGCGCCGGCTGCACAGCAATCCGCTGCGCATCCTGGACACCAAGAACCCGGCCATGCAGGCGCTGGTCGAAGCGGCGCCCAAGCTGTCCGATTATCTCGGCGAGGAGTCGCTGGCGCACTTCACCGCGATCCAGGACACGCTGCGCGCGGCCAACATCCCGTTTCGCATCAACCCGCGCCTGGTGCGCGGGCTGGATTACTACAACCTCACCGTGTTCGAGTGGGTGACCGACCAGCTCGGTGCCCAGGGTACGGTGTGCGCAGGCGGACGCTACGATGGCCTGATCGCCCAGCTCGGTGGCAAGCCGGCGCCGGCGGCGGGTTTTGCCATGGGTATCGAGCGCCTGATGGCACTGTGGGACGCGAAGCAGGCCGACGCGCTGGTCGATCGGGTCGAGGTGTACGTCGTGCACTCCGGCGCAGGCACCCAGGCGGCCGCCTTCACGCTGGCCGAGCGTCTGCGTGATGGCGGTTTCGCAACGCTGATGCACTGCGGCGGCGGCAGCTTCAAGTCGCAGATGAAGCGCGCCGATGCGTCCGGCGCCATGGTGGCACTCATCCTCGGCGAGGATGAGGTCGCGGCCGGCGAAGTGACCTTCAAGCCGCTGCGCGGTGGCGAGCAGATGCGCGTCAGTCTCGACGATGTTGGCGAGCATCTGGCCGCCATGCTGCTGGACGACTTCGTCAGCGACCGCGACGACACTTTCCAATAACGAACTTTCAATAACCGGATTACCGGGCAGGAGCCGACACCATGGCAGCACTCGATCTGGAAGAACAGGAACAGCTCTCCGCCATCAAGGCGTGGTGGAACCAATGGGGCAATGCGATCACCTGGGCAGTGATCGCCATTTCGGCCGCCATCATCGGCCAGCAGGCATGGGGCTGGTACAACCGCGACCAGTCGGTCAAGGCGAGTGCCGTGTTCGACACGCTGCAGGAGGCGGCCCTGGCCGGTGACCTGAAGAAGACGCGCGAAGCGGCGGGAGAACTGACCGAACACTACGCCAGCAGCCCGTATGCGTCGCTGGGCGCACTGCTGTCGGCCAAGGTTCACGTCGAGAACAGCGATACCAAGACGGCCCGCGCGCAACTCGAATGGGTGAAGGACAAGGCGCCGGAGGACGTGCTGCGCGATCTGGCCCGCCTGCGTCTGGCCTACGTCATGATCGAGGAGCAGGCGTTCGACGACGCCGCGAAGCTGCTCGACGGCAAGGCCGAGGCGTCGCTGGAAGCGCGCTTCCTCGAAGCACGTGGTGATCTGCACCTGATGCGCGACCAGCGCGACGAGGCGCGTGCCGCCTATCAGTCGGCGCTGACCAAGCTGGACGACATGATCAAGGCCGAAGGCGAGGCGGCGTCGCTGGCTCAGCAAGGCTATCGCAGCGTGATCGAAATCAAGCTGGACGCCGTGGGGGGCAAGCAGTGAAACGTGCTTCGGCCCTGCTGCTCGTCGCGGCGCTGACCGGGTGTTCGTCGCTGTCGCTGGACAGCCTGAATCCGTTCAGCGGCCCGTCCAAACCCAAGGTTCCGCCGCTGGGCGTGATCCAGCCGACGGCGCAGCTGGCCGAGGTTTGGCGTTTCGGCGCCGGCAAGTCGGAAAATTTCGTGTTCGAACCGGCGGTGATCGGCGGTACGGTCTATGTCGCCTCGCGTGAAGGTTCGATCGCACGCATCGACGACGGCCGCCAGATCTGGAAGATCGATGCGGGAAAGAACCTGTCGGGTGGTGTTGGTGCCAATGAGCGCATGCTGGTGGTCGGTACCGAGAAGGGCGAAGTGCTCGCGTTTTCGACCGACGGCAAGCCGATGTGGCAAGGCAACGTCACGTCGGAAGTGCTCAGCGCGCCGGAGGTGTCGGACGACATGGTGTTCGTGCGCAGCGCCGACAGCCGCATCCAGGCTTTTGCAGCCGCCGACGGTGCCCGCAAGTGGAACTACCAGCGTGCCAACCCGGCGCTGACACTGCGCACCCACGCCGGCCTGATCACGACGCCGTCGCTGGTGCTGGCCGGATTTCCCGGCGGCAAGCTGGTGGCGATCAATCGCACGAACGGTTCTGCGGTGTGGGAATCCAACGTTGCGCTGCCCAAGGGCTCGACCGAGCTGGAGCGCATCGCCGACGTGACCAGTCCGCCGGTGATCGCCGGTCGCGAGGTCTGCGCTGCCGCTTTCCAGGGACGCGTCGCCTGCTTCGAACTGAGCAGCGGCAACACGGTCTGGACGCGCGACATTTCGAGCAGCGCCGGCATCGACATCGATACACAGAATCTCTACATCAGCGACGACAAGGGTGCGGTGCACGCGCTCGATCGCGCCACCGGCGCCAGCCTGTGGAAGCAGGACAAGCTGGCCGGCCGCTTCCCGGGCAAGCCGCTTGCACTGGAGGGATTTGTTGCGGTCAGCGATGTCGAAGGTATCGTGCACCTGCTGCAGCGCGAGAACGGTGCCTTTGCTGCCCGCCTGAACGGTGACGGCAGTGCCATCAACGCGGCGATGCAGCCCTACGGACGCGCATTCATCGCCCAGAGCCGCGCCGGCAGCGTGCGCGCGCTGTCGGCACGCTGAGGAACTGATTTGAAACCCGTACTGGTACTGGTTGGTCGCCCCAATGTGGGCAAGTCGACACTGTTCAACCGTCTCACCAAGACGCGTGATGCGCTGGTCGCCGATTTTCCCGGGCTGACCCGTGATCGCCACTATGGCAACGGCCGCATGGGCGACCGCCCTTTTCTGGTGGTCGATACCGGCGGCTTCGAGCCGACCGCGCGCGACGGCATCATGGTCGAAATGGCGCAGCAGGCCGAGCAGGCGATCGCCGAAGCCGACGTGCTGGTGTTCATCGTCGATGGTCGTGCCGGGCTGACCGCGCACGACCGCGAGATCGCGGCCCGGCTGCGTCGCGTCGGCAAGCCTCTGGTGCTGGCCGTAAACAAGGCCGAGGGCATGCGACGCGAGATCGTCGCGGCTGAGTTCCATGAACTGGGCCTGGGCGACATTCACGTCATTTCGTCGGCCCATGGCGAGGGCGTGCGCAATCTGGTCGATCACTGCCTCGAGCCTTTCCCGCAGGATCCGCAGGACGAAGACGATGTCCGCGGCCCGAAGATTGCCGTCGCCGGTCGTCCGAACGTAGGCAAGTCGACGCTGATCAACGCGCTGCTCGGTGAGGAGCGTGTGATCGCCTTCGATCAGGCCGGCACCACGCGCGACGCGATCAGCATTCCGTTCCAGCGTGGCGGCAAGGAGTACACGCTGATCGACACCGCGGGCCTGCGGCGCAAGGGCCGGGTGTTCGAGTCGATCGAGAAGTTCTCGGTGATCAAGACGGTGCAGGCGATCGAGCAGTCAAACGTCTGCGTCCTGGTGCTCGACGCGACCCAGGAAGTGTCGGATCAAGACGCCCACATCGGCGGCTTCATCGTCGAGAGCGGCCGTGCGCTGGTGCTGGTGGTTAACAAATGGGATGCAGTTGACAGCTACCGCCGTGAAATCTTCAAGCGCGAGATCGCACGCAAGCTGGGGTTTCTCGGCTTTGCCCGTCAGCTGTTCATTTCGGCGCTGGAGGGGCAGGGCGTAAGCGGCATTTTCGGCGCAGTGGACGCCGCCTACGCCGCGGCGATGATCAAGCTGCCGACGCCGCGCCTGACGCGAGCGCTGCAGGCGGCGGTCGAAAAACAGGCGCCGCCCAAGCACGGTCTTTTCCGCCCGAAGATGCGTTACGCGCACCAGGGCGGCATGAATCCGCCGGTCATCGTGATTCATGGCAGTGCACTCGAACACATTGCCGACAGTTACCGGCGTTTCCTCGAACGCAGTTTCCTCGAAACCTTCAAGCTTCAGGGCACGCCGTTACGGGTCCAGTTCCGCACCGCGCACAACCCTTTTGCCGCACGGGAAAAATGATCGGCCGCTCCGGGATCAAATCGGCTGACGCCGCGTCCAAGGCTGCGGTGCATCAAAAAATCCAGTACAGTTGAATTTCAAATATACAAGAGGTGTTCCCATGAGCAACAAAGGGCAAATGCTACAAGACCCCTTCCTCAACACCCTGCGCCGTGAGCACGTTCCGGTCGCGATTTACCTGGTCAATGGCATCAAGCTGCAGGGCCAGATCGAGTCTTTCGACCAGTACGTCGTGCTGCTGAAGAACACGGTCACCCAGATGGTTTACAAGCACGCGATTTCCACCGTCGTGCCGGCCCGTCCGGTCAATATCCAGCACGACCAGGGCGAGGGCAGTTGATTCCGTTCCAGATCTCTTCCATGAAAGCCTGCGCGGATGTTTGATCGTCCGTCAGGTGGGGAGCGTGCGGTCATCGTCCAGCTCGATCTTGGTGCGAGGGACTACGAAGACCGTCTCGACGAATTCACGCTGCTGGTGCGCAGTGCCGGTGCCGAGCCGGTGGCTCGCGTCGGTGGGCGCCGGCAGTCGCCGGACCCGGCCACCTTCGCCGGCAAGGGCAAGGTCGCGGAAATCCTCGATCTGGCCAACGCCAACGAGGCCGACATCGTCCTGTTCAACCACGAACTGTCGCCCGGACAACAGCGCAATCTCGAGCGCGCGCTGTCGCGCCGCGTGATCGACCGCAATGCGCTCATCCTCGACATTTTCGCGCTGCGTGCGCGCAGCCATGAGGGCAAGCTGCAGGTCGAACTGGCCCAGCTCGAACACCTGGCTACCCGTCTGGTGCGCGGCTGGACTCACCTGGAGCGGCAGAAGGGCGGCATCGGCCTGCGCGGTCCGGGTGAAACCCAGCTCGAAACCGACCGCCGTCTGCTCGGACAGCGCGTCAAGGCGCTGAAGGAAAAGCTTGAGCGTGTCGAGCGCCAGCGCGGCGTGCGGCGCAAGTCGCGCGAGCGCCGTGAAACCCCGGTAGTCGCCCTGGTCGGTTACACCAACGCCGGCAAATCCACGCTGTTCAATGCCCTGACCAAGGCGGGCACTTACGCCGCCGACCAGTTGTTCGCGACGCTGGACACGACGTCGCGCCAGCTTTATCTCGGCGAGTTCGGTCAGGTGGTGCTTTCCGATACCGTAGGTTTCATACGCGATCTGCCTCATACGCTGGTCGCCGCCTTCCATGCAACGCTCGAAGAGACGGCAGGCGCCGATCTGTTGCTGCACGTGATCGATGCGTCGGCGCCCGATCGGGACGCGCAGATCGCAGCGGTGGACAAGGTACTGGCGGAGATAGGCGCCGACGCGGTGCCGCAGATCCGCGTGCTGAACAAGGTCGATCTGGTGCCGGCGCTGGCGCCCGGGGCGGATCCCGGGGGCTGTGATACCATTCAAACGGCGCGCGTAAGCGCTCGCACGGGTGCAGGGCTTGCAGACCTGCGGGCGGCGATTACGCAGCGCCTGGTTGACGAACGAATAGCTGCCGCCAACCGGAAGTCACCGAATGACGATCCGCGTGGGCTGAATCTGGAACCCTCGTCGAGGTCTGCACTCCCAGTCATCTCACCGTCGGCGGGTGATGACGCTCCGTCGAGTGACGGGGCGGACGCGTCACCCGACTCATCCATCCTTACTTATCCAGTCTGAACGTGCTCAATGCGATCTTGATGTCGCTCAATGACCCCCGCTGGGGCAATCAGGGCGGCAACGGCAACAAGGGCGGCAACCAGGGACCGCCCGATCTGGAAGATCTCTGGCGTGACTTCAATCGTCGACTGTCCGGCATGTTCGGCGGCAAGTCTTCGGGCGATGGTGGCAACGAGGCGCGCCCGCCGGTCGGCCCGCGCCAGTTCGGCGGCGGCATCGGCATCATTCTCGGCCTGGTGCTCATCGTCTGGCTGGCCAGCGGTCTGTACATCGTGGACGCCAGTCAGCGCGGCGTCGTGCTGCGCTTCGGCAAGCTGCACGAAACGACCGAGCCGGGCCTGCAGTGGCGTTTGCCCTTCCCGATCGATTCGCACGAGCTGGTCAATCTGACCGGAGTGCGCACGGTGGAAATCGGCTATCGCGGCAGCGAGCGCAACAAGGTGCTGAACGAAGCACTGATGCTCACCGACGACGAGAACATCATCAACATCCAGTTCGCGGTGCAGTACATCCTGAAGGATCCGGTTGCCTATCTGTTCCAGAACCGCCTGCCGGAAGACACGGTGGTGCACGCGGCCGAGACGGCGATGCGCGAGATAGTCGGCAAGAGCAAGATGGACTTCGTGCTGTACGAAGGACGCGAACAGATCGCCGTCGATGCGCAGCGCATCATGCAGCAGATCCTCGATCGCTATCAGACCGGCATCCAGATCAGCAAGCTGACGCTGCAGAACGCCCAGCCGCCCGAGCAGGTTCAGGCCGCGTTCGACGACGCGGTGAAGGCCGGGCAGGATCTCGAACGGCAGAAGAACGAGGGTCAGGCCTACGCGAACGACGTCATTCCGAAGGCGCGCGGTACCGCTTCGCGTCTGATGGAAGAAGCCAACGGCTACAAGCAGCGCATCATCGCCACGGCGGAAGGTGACGCCAGTCGCTTCAAGCAGGTGCTGTCCGAGTACGTCAAGGCGCCCGAAGTGACGCGCCAGCGCATGTACATCGACACCATGCAGCAGATCATGACCAATACCAGCAAGCTGATGATCGACGCCAAGGGCAGTGGAAACCTGCTGTACCTGCCGCTGGACAAGCTGATGCAGCAGTCCGGCGCGTCGGCCGAGGGCGCGGCCCGCCCGGCCGAGCCGATGACCTTGCCGCCGCTGATGAGTGACCAGACGGCAAATGACGCGCGCAACCGCGAAGCGCTGCGTTCGCGTGAGCGGGGAGAGCGTTGATGAAGGAAAAGCTTCCGCTGCTGCTGGGCAGCCTCATCCTCGCCATCGTGCTCGCGTCGACCTCGCTGTTCACGGTGGATCAACGTCAGTACGCGATCGTTTTCCAGCTCGGTGAAGTCCGTAACGTGATCGAGCAGCCGGGGCTGCATTTCAAGTGGCCGCTGGTGCAGAACGTACGCGTGTTCGACCGTCGCATCCTGACGCTGGACAGTGCCGATCCCGAGCGCTTCATCACGTCCGAGAAAAAGAACGTGCTGGTGGACCTGTTCGTGAAGTGGCGCATCACCGATGTGAAGCAGTACTACATTTCGGTCGGCGGCAACGAGCGCCTGGCGGAAACGCGCCTGCTGCAGACCGTGAATGCCGGTCTGCGCGAGGAATTCGGTCGCCGCACCGTGCACGAGGTCGTGTCCGGCGAGCGCGACAGGATCATGGAAGACATGCGCAGCAAGGCCAACGTCGATGCGGTCAAGATCGGCGTCGAGATCGTCGATGTGCGTCTCAAGCGCGTTGACCTGCCGAGCGAGGTGTCGGAATCGGTCTACCGCCGGATGGAAGCAGAGCGCAAGCGGGTAGCCAACGAACTGCGTTCGCGTGGCTCGGCCGAGGCCGAGAAGATCCGCGCCGATGCCGATCGCCAGCGTGAAATCATCGTCGCCGAGGCCTACCGCGAAGCGCAGAAGATCAAGGGCGAGGGCGATGCCCAGGCGGCCGCGATCTACGGCAGTGCGTTCGGCTCAAATCCCGAGTTCTACGCTTTCTATCGCAGCATGGACGCTTACCAGAAGAGTTTCCGCAGCAAGAGCGACGTGCTGGTGATCGAGCCGAATTCGGATTTCTTCCGCTATCTGAAGAATGGTTCGAAGGCACCCGGGAAGTAAACACAGCGGGTGAAGCCGGTGGGCGTGCTGTATAGTCCACGGGTTGTTCCACAAGGGAACCGGACCGAAGGCGACAGCCCGCATTGCGGGCTGTGCCTTTTTTGCTGATGGAATCAATCCTGTTGATCGCTGTGGGGCTCATGCTCGTCATCGAGGGTGTGCTCCCCTTTGTCGCGCCCCGTCTGTGGCGCGACACCTTCCGACGGGCGACCGAACTGGCAGACGGCCAGTTGCGCTTCGTCGGCCTGACTTCAATGATTATCGGTATTGCGCTGATCGCGCTGTTCAAGTGATGCGTCGCTGGCTGCTTCCTGAATCCATAGAAGACCTGCTCCCCGATGAAGCACGGCAGGTCGAGCGTCTGCGCCGCGGATTGCTCGACGAATTCGCGCTGCACGGATACGAGCTGGTTTCCCCCCCGCTGGTCGAGTACATCGAGTCACTGCTGACCGGCAGTGGCCGCGACATGGATCTGCGCACCTTCAAGCTGGTCGATCAGCTGTCGGGGCGCACCATGGGATTGCGTGCGGACATCACCCCACAGGTGGCGCGCATCGACTCGCACCTGCTCAATCGAAACGGTGTCGTGCGTCTGTGTTACTGCGGCCCGGTCGTGCACGCATTGCCGTCCGGCTTCAACGCAACGCGTGAGCCGATACAGCTTGGCGCCGAGTTGTATGGCCACGCAGGTATCGAAGCCGATATCGAGCTGATCGGCCTGCTGCTGCGTGCGCTCGAGGTGGCGGGTGTGCAGCCGGCGCGCGTCGATCTCGGCCACGTCGGCGTGTTCCGGGCGCTGGCTTCGCGCCTGCAATCCGCGGCGCTGCGCAGCGAGGACGGCGAGCAGGAGCTGTTTGCCGCGCTGCAGTGCAAGGACCTGCCGGCGCTGCGCCAGTTGCTCGTCGATGAACCGGCCCAGGTGCGCGACGCCTTCATGGCGCTGCCGGGGCTGTACGGCAAGATCGATGTACTGGCGAGGGCGCGCGCGGAACTGCCGGACTGGCCGGACATCGGCCAGGCGCTGGACGCATTGGCGCAACTCGCCGCGGCGATCGATCCGGCCGTGGCAGGTGTGGATCTGGCCGATCTGCGCGGCTACCACTATCACAGCGGAGTGAGCTTCGCGGTCTATTGCGCCGGTCAGGCGCAGGCAATTGCGCTGGGCGGGCGCTACGATGAAGTGGGCAAGGCCTTTGGTCGGTCGCGGCCGGCAAGCGGGTTCAGCCTCGATCTGCGTCAGTTGGCGCAGCGTGCGCCGACGGCCGAGGCGAAGTCAGCCATTCTTGCGCCGGCGGTTGCCGACGCTGCGCTGAGAGCCCGCGTGAGTGCGCTGCGGGCGCAAGGTGAAACGGTGATCGCGGCTCTGCCCGGTCACGACGACGATGTGCAGGAACTGGCGTGCACTCGCCAGCTGGTATTTGTTGAAGGTGAGTGGCAGGTGAAGCCGCTCGAAAGAAAGGTTTGAGCATGGCAAAGAACGTAGTGGTCATCGGCAGCCAGTGGGGCGACGAGGGCAAGGGCAAGGTCGTCGATTGGCTGACCGATCACGCGCAGGGCGTCGTGCGTTTCCAGGGCGGCCACAACGCGGGCCACACGCTGGTGATCAAGGGGCAGAAGTACGCGCTGAACCTGATCCCGTCCGGCATCATGCGCGACGGTGTCGCCTGCTACATCGGCAACGGCGTCGTGCTGTCGGCTTCCCATCTGCTGTCCGAAATCGACAAGCTGGAAGCGGGTGGCATCGAGGTACGTTCGCGCCTTAAGGTGAGCGAGGCCTGCCCGCTCATCCTGCCTTTCCAC
Source organism: Methyloversatilis discipulorum (assembly GCF_018780585.1). Classification (GTDB taxonomy): domain Bacteria; phylum Pseudomonadota; class Gammaproteobacteria; order Burkholderiales; family Rhodocyclaceae; genus Methyloversatilis; species Methyloversatilis discipulorum_B. The sequence goes on from NZ_JADMJL010000019.1 coordinate 108,043, forward strand.
AGCGCGGTCGATATCGCGCGTGAAGACGCACGTGGCGGCGCCAAGATCGGCACCACCGGCAAGGGCATCGGCCCGGCCTACGAAGACAAGGTTGCGCGCCGCGCGCTGCGCGTGCTCGATCTGTTCAATCCCGAGCGCTTCGCCGAGAAGCTGCGCGAGGTGATGGAATTCCACAACTTCCTGCTGGAAAAGCAGCTTGGCGCCAAGCCGGTTGATTATCAGCAGACGCTCGATGACGTCCTGGCGCTTGCGCCCAGGCTTCTGCCCATGGTGGCTGACGTGTCTGCGTTGCTGCACGCGGCGCACAAGCGCGGCGACAACCTGCTGTTCGAGGGCGCGCAAGGCACGCTGCTGGATGTCGATCACGGCACCTATCCCTACGTCACGTCGAGCAACTGCGTGGCGGGTGCGGCCAGCGCCGGCGCGGGTGTCGGCCCCGGCATGCTGCATTACGTGCTGGGCATCACCAAGGCCTACACCACCCGCGTCGGTTCCGGCCCTTTCCCGAGCGAGCTGCCGATCGAGGAAGAAGGCACCGTGGGCCATCACCTGTCGACCATCGGTCACGAGCGTGGCACGGTGACGGGCCGCGTGCGTCGCTGCGGCTGGTTCGATGCCGCTGCGCTGCGCCGCTCGATCCAGATCAATGGCGTGACCGGCCTGTGTCTGACCAAGCTCGACGTGCTCGACGGCATCGAGGAACTGCAGGTCTGTACCGGCTATCGCGTCAACGGCGAGGTGTCCGACCTGCTGCCTCTGGGTTCGGAGCGCGTCGGTGCCTGCGAGCCCATCTACGAAACGTTGCCCGGCTGGGAGGGGACGACGGTGGGGGCGAAGCGGGTGGAGGATCTGCCGGCCAATGCGCGCGCCTATATCGCGCGCATCGAGGCCTTGTGCGACGTGCCGGTCGACATGATTTCGACCGGCCCCGATCGTGAAGAGACCATCGTGCTGCGTCATCCCTTCGAGTGAGGGTGACGGGTGCGAAGAACCGCATGCCCCGGAAGGGGTGTGCGGGTTTTTTGTTTTTGGCGGCAGCAGAAAACAAAAAAGCCGACATTTCTGTCGGCTTTTCTGCTGGCTTGTTTGGTGCCCAGGAGAGGACTCGAACCTCCACACCTTGCGGCACTAGTACCTGAAACTAGCGCGTCTACCAATTTCGCCACCTGGGCAAGAGGCTGCGCATTTTATACTAGGCATCTACGTTGTCAAGAGAAAAAGAGAAAAAAGTGAAACTGAGCAAGATCCGCCGCGCGGATCCCTTCTTCGAGCGTGAAACCGCTCGCTACGAAAACCCGTTGCCGAGCCGCGAGTACATCGTTCAAGTGCTTGAGCAGGCCGCGGTTCCGATGAGTGCCGATGAACTGTTCCAGGCACTCGACATACAGCCGCACGAGCGCGATTACTTCGTGCGTCGCCTCGGCGCGATGGAGCGCGAGGCGCAGCTGATGCGCAATCGTCGCGACGCCTACATCATCCCCGACAAGGCCGATCTGATCGCCGGTCGCGTGGAGGGGCATCCCGATGGTTTCGGCTTCGTCATCGTCGGCGACGACAAGACGCCGCCCGGGGCCAAGGCGGAGCGCAAGGACATCTTCCTGAGCGCGCAGGAAATGCGCAGCGTGCTGCACGGTGACCGCGTACTCGTGCGCATCAGCGGCACCGACCGCCGCGGCCGGCCCGAGGGCAAGGTGGTCGAGGTGACCGAGCGCGCGAATTCGCGGCTTATCGCCCGTGTGGTCGAGGAGCACGGCGTGCAGTTCTGCATTGCCGAGAACCGCCGCATTCGCCAGCAGATCGTGCTGGCTGCCCCCGAGAAGGGCAAGCGCGCGCTGAAGGCCACGGCCGGTGCCGTGGTCGAGGTCGAACTGATCGAACAGCCGACGCGCTATACGCCGCCCATCGGTCGCGTGGTCGAGGTGCTGGGCAACTACGGCGACTCCGGCATGGAGATCGAGATCGCGCTGCGCAAGCACAACATGCCGCACGAGTTCTCGGCCAAGGTGCTGGCGGCGACCAAGCGTCTGCCGGACGAGGTGCGCGAGAAGGACTGCGCCGGCCGGGTCGATCTGCGCGACCTGGAACTGGTCACCATCGACGGCGAGACGGCGAAGGACTTCGACGACGCCGTGTATTGCGAGAAGCAGGGGCGCGGCTTCCGCCTCGTCGTCGCGATCGCCGACGTGAGTCATTACGTGAAGCCGGGCACGGCGCTCGATGCCGAGGCGTTCGAGCGCGGCAATTCGGTCTACTTCCCGCGCCGGGTCATTCCGATGCTGCCGGAGAAGCTGTCCAACGGGCTGTGCTCGCTCAATCCGCAGGTGGACCGCCTGTGCATGGTGTGTGACATGGACGTGTCGGCTGCCGGGGTGATCCAGCGCTACCGCTTCTACGCCGCGGTGATGAACTCGAAAGCGCGCCTCACCTACACCGAGGTTGCCGCTGCGCTGTACGACAAGGACGCCGATACGCGCAAGCGCCTCAAGCCGCTGCTGCCGCGCCTCGAAGCGCTGGACGCAGTGTTCCGTGTCTTCGGCAAGGCACGTGCGAAGCGCGGTGCCATCGATTTCGAAACGGTCGAGACGCAGATGCTGTTCAACGATGCCGGCAAGATCGAGCGCATCGTGCCTTGCGCGCGCAACGACGCGCACCGGCTGATCGAGGAATGCATGCTGGCGGCCAACGTCTGCGCTTCGCGTTTCCTCGAAGAGAGCGGGCAGGACACGCTTTACCGGGTGCATGAGGGCCCGAGCGAAGACCGCCTGCAGAAGCTGCGCGCCTTCCTCGGCGAGTTCGGCTTCCAGCTGGGTGGCGGCGACAAGCCGCACGCGAAGGACTACGCTGCGCTGCTCGAGCTCATCGGCGACCGTCCGGACCGCCAGCTGCTGCAGACGGTGATGCTGCGGTCGCTGCGTCAGGCCATCTACAGCCCCGACAACGTAGGCCACTTCGGCCTGGCCTACGAGGCATACACCCACTTCACCTCGCCGATCCGCCGCTATCCCGACCTGCTCGTGCACCGCGCGATCAAGGCCGCGCTGGCGAAGAAGAGGTACGAGCCGGGCGACTGGTCCGACATCGGTCTGCACTGCTCGACCACCGAGCGGCGCGCCGACGAAGCCAGTCGCGACGTAACCAACTGGCTCAAGTGCTATTTCATGCAGGACCGCGTCGGCGAGGAATTCGAAGGCAGCGTGTCGGCGGTCGTGCCTTTCGGCCTGTTCGTCGCGCTGGATGACGTGTTCATCGAAGGCCTGGTGCACATTTCCGACCTCGGCGCCGATTACTTCCACTACGACGAAGGCAAGCATCGTCTGGTCGGTGAGCGCAGCGGCCGCATCTATCGTCTGGCCGATCGCGTGCGCATCCAGGTCGTGCGGGTCGATCTCGACAACACGCGCATCGATTTCCGACTCGCCGGCGGTGCCGAGCGGGACTTCGGTCGTGTGCCGCAGCAGGCCAAGCTGACGCCCAAGCCGGGGCGGACCGGCGCCGCTTCGCGGCGGCGCGTAGAGAGCGACGCGTCTGCGCGGGAGGCGAAGCAGACATCGCACGCCAAGGCGAGAGAAAGAGAGAAGGCGAAGCCTGCCGCACCGGAAGCGGCAGCGCCTGCGCCGCGCACCGAACCGCCCGCCCGGGCGGCCAAGCCCAAGGGTAGCAAGGCTGCAGCTCCGAAGCCGGCAGCGAAGAAGACGGCGAAGAGCGCAACGAAGAAAATGACAGGAAAGAAGAGCGCAGTGAGCAAAACCCCGGCGAAGAAGCCGTCCGCCGCCAAGAAGAGCGGTTCCCGAGCACCGAAGTCGGCTGTGCCGAAGCGGAGGGTGCGCGAATGAGCGATACCCGCTACATCTTCGGTTTCCACGCGGTCACCGCGAAGATCCGCCACGCCCCGGATGCGGTAAAGGAGCTGTTCGTATCCACCGCGCGTCAGGACGGTCGCATGCGCGATCTGATCCGTGCCGCAGAGGCGTCAGGCGTCAAGTGGGTACAGATGGAGCCGGCACGCCTCGACGGCCTGGCCGGAGGCGCCGCGCGTCATCAAGGCGTGGTGGCGCGTGTGCTGGCGCAGATTCCCTACCGCTCGCTCGACGACGTGCTCGATACGCTGTCCGAGCCGCCGCTGCTGCTGGTGCTCGACGGCATCCAGGACCCGCACAACCTCGGTGCCTGCCTGCGCGTGGCGGACGCGGCCGGTGCGCACGCCGTGGTCGCCCCGCGCGACCGGGCGGTCGGCCTGAACGCAACGGCGATCAAGGTGGCCAGTGGTGCGGCCGACACCGTGCCGTACGTGACGGTGACCAATCTGGCGCGCAGCCTGCGCGAGATGAAGGAGCGCGACATCCTGACCATCGGTGCGGCCGGTGAAGCCGACAAGTCGATGTACGCGGTCGACCAGTCGGGCGCGGTGGCGTGGGTGCTCGGCGCCGAGGGCGACGGCATGCGCCGGCTCACCCGCGAAACCGTCGACGTGCTGGCGTCGATTCCGATGCACGGCACGGTCGAAAGCCTGAATGTGTCGGTGGCCAGCGGCGTGTGCCTGTTCGAGGCGCGGCGCCAGCGCACGGCAAAGGGCGGCTTGTAAGAATCACGGCCCGCGCGCTATACTCGCGGGCTTACCTTGCCTCACCGGATTCGCATGCCGGGAGGTGTAACCGCCGGACAGGCTCGTGTTTGCCCGGCACTGAACCGCAAGGAGATTACATGCGACATTACGAAGTGGTTTTCATCGTCCATCCGGACCAGAGCGAGCAAGTGCCCGCCATGGTCGAGCGCTACCGTACGCTGGTCACCGGCCGCAACGGCAGCATCCACCGCCTGGAAGACTGGGGTCGCCGCCAGCTGGCCTACCCGATCCAGAAGGTGCACAAGGCTCACTACGTGCTGATGAACATCGAGTGCGACGGCGAAACGCTGGCCGAACTCGAGCACGCCTTCAAGTTCAACGACGCCGTTCTCCGCCACCTCACCATCAAGATGCGCAAGGCTGTCGTCACGCCGTCGCCGATGATGAAGGAAGAGAAGTCGCGTTCGCTGCTGGCACCGGCTGCTGAAGCCGCTGCCCCGGCTGCGGAACAGCCGGCGGCTTGACCGAAGGGCAGGGCGCGGTCGGCCCGGCGGCAAACAGCTTCACCTTGTCCGCCACGCTGATCGAACGCGATGCACTGAGACAGACCCCGGCCGGCGTGCCGATCCTGCGTGGATGCCTCGAGCACTTCTCGCAGCAGATCGAAAACGGTGCGCCACGCGAAGTCAGGTTTGAAACCGATTTCGTGCTGCTGGGAGACCTGGCAAGGATGCTCGCTCAAGCCCCGCTCGGAACGTCGTTGATCGCAGAAGGATTCATGGCAGCCCGCAGTGCGAAAAGCAGGCAGGGCGTCATGCACATAACCCGTATCGAATTCGTGACCTCGGGCAACTGAGCCCGGCGTCGCAACAGTGGAAGGAAACCACCATGGCTTTCAGACCGAAGAACGGCAAGAAGAAGGACGACCGCGGCTCGCGCAGCATGTTTAAGCGCCGCAAGTTCTGCCGCTTCAGCGCAGAGAAGATCGAAGAGATCGATTACAAGGACGTTGAAATCCTGAAGGACTTCATCTCCGAGAACGGCAAGATCATGCCGGCACGCCTGACCGGCACCCGCGCTGGCTACCAGCGCCAGCTGTCGACCGCCATCAAGCGCGCACGCTTCCTGGCGCTGATGCCTTACACCGACCTGCACCAGTAATCGAGGGAGACGACCATGCAAGTAATCCTGATGGACAAGGTCGCCAAGCTCGGCGATCTGGGCGATGTGGTGAAGGTGCGTGACGGTTACGCCCGCAACTTCCTGATCCCGACCGGCCGCGCCAAGCGCGTGACGCCGGAAAACCTGGCTGCTTTCGAAGCCCGCCGTGCCGAACTGGAAAAGGCCGCTGCCGAACGTCTGGCCGCTGCCAAGGCTGTCGCCGAGAAGCTCGAAGGCTTCATGGTGCAGATCACCCGCAAGGCCGGTGTCGATGGCCGCCTGTTCGGCTCGGTGTCGACGGCCGACATCGCCGAAGCGCTGGCTGCCCAGTCCTTCCCGGTGGACAAGTCGATGGTGCGCATGCCGGACGGCCCGCTGAAGGCCGTGGGCGACGCTCAGTTCGAGATCGCGCTGCACTCGGACGTGATCGCCACCGTGACGGTGTCGGTGCTCGGCGAGCATTGATCGCCGGCCTTCGGGCTGCGACGGAAAGGCCACCTGCGGGTGGCCTTTTTCGTTGACGCGCAGACGAACCGACATCTCATCCACAGCAAAGCCCACAGCTTTTCCACAGCTTGTGCAGTTGTCGTGCAGACGCTGCGCGGCTAGATTGCAGGATTGCCCCGGCAAGTTCTCCAGAATGAAAAAGACATCATGAGCAGCGTGCGCAACGCACCCGGTCCGGACGCCCAGGCGGCCCAGGCCGCGCAGGACAGACAGGTGGCGGCGCTGAAGCTGCCGCCGCATTCGATCGAAGCCGAGCAGTCGCTGATCGGTGGTCTGCTGCTGGACAACAGTACCTGGGACCGTGTTGGCGACCAGGTCAACGAATCCGACTTCTACCGCGACGATCACCGCCGCATCTTCCGCCACATCGCCAAGCTGATCGAGCAGGGCAAGCCGGCCGATGTCGTGACCGTCTATGAATCGATCGAGAAGGGCGACGAGGCGCAGCAGACCGGCGGGCTGGCCTATCTGGGCGAAATCGCCAACAACACGCCGTCGGCCGCCAATATCCGCCGCTATGCGGAAATCGTCCGTGAGCGTGCCATCCTGCGCAAGCTGGTCAGCGTCGGCGATGAGATCGCCGCCAATGCGCTGACGCCGCGCGGACGCGATGCCAAGACGCTGCTCGACGAGGCGGAATCGAAGATATTCGAGATCGCCGAGGCGGGCGCTTCGGCCAGTACGGGGTTCGTCGCCATTCAGCCCATCCTGGTGCAGGTGGTCAATCGCATCCAGGAACTGTACGACCGCGACGATCCGTCGGAAGTGACGGGGGTGCCGACCGGCTACGTCGATCTCGACGACAAGACCGCCGGCCTGCAGCCCGGAGACATGATCATCGTCGCCGGCCGTCCGGCCATGGGCAAGACCACCTTCGCGCTCAACATCTGCGAACACGTCGCGGTCGAGCTCGGCCTGCCGGTTGCCATCTTCTCGCTCGAAATGCCGGGCACCCAACTGGCCATGCGTTTCGTTTCGTCGGTAGCGAAGATCGACCAGGGGCGTCTGCGCACCGGCCGCCTGACCGACGATGACTGGGGTCGGCTGACCATGGCGCTGGGCAAGCTGCACGAGGCGCCCATCCATATCGACGAGACAGGCGGCATCAACCCGACCGACCTGCGGGCCCGCGCGCGCCGGCTCTATCGCCAGTGCGGCAAGCTCGGCCTGATCGTAATCGACTACCTGCAGCTGATGTCCGGCACCCGCGACGGCGAGAACCGCACCGCCGAGATTTCGGAAATCTCACGCGCGATCAAGTCGCTGGCCAAGGAGCTGCACGTGCCCATCATCGCGCTGTCGCAGCTGAACCGCGCGCTGGAACAGCGTCCGAACAAGCGACCGGTGATGAGCGATCTGCGCGAATCCGGCGCCATCGAACAGGACGCCGACATCATCATGTTCATCTATCGGGACGAGGTGTACAACCCCGATACCCAGGACAAGGGGCTGGCGGAAATCATCATCGGCAAGCACCGTAACGGCCCGACCGGTACCGTGGTGCTCGGCTTCCAGGGCGAGCACACGAAGTTCGTCAACGCTGCACGGCCCGGTTCCTACTGAGGCGCGCGTGACGGTCTGGCTGCGTCGCCTCGCCATCGTCATCGTCGTTCTGGCGGTGCTCGGTGCCGGCGCCTTCCAGCTCGCGCTGCACATGTTGCGCAGCCAGGTCGAGGCAGCGCTGGGGCCGCGTGGTGAGGTGGCCAGCGTCGAGGTCCGGCTGGATGCGGTGGTGCTTCACGAGGTGCGCATCCGCGCGCAGCGGGACGGCGATGCACCATGGCCGGCCGACGACGAACTACGCGCGCAGCGCGTCGAGGTGGTGCCGCAACTGCGCGACCTGCTGTCGGCACGCGTACGCATCGCTCGGATTACCGTCGAGGGCGCCTATCTGTCCATGCTGCGTACCCGGCAAGGTGGCTTGCGCGTGCTGCCCGCCCTGCTCGAAACGGGCTCGGCTGCCGACACGGACGGCAGCATGCCGCCGGTACATGTCGCGCGCATCGAACTGCGCGACGGCGCACTCGATTTCTTTGACGCCAGCGTGCGACGCACGCCACACCGGCTGGCGCTGACGGCGCTCAATGCGGACATCGGCCCGATCGACCTGCCAGCGCTCGACAGCGCGACCACGCTGGCCGTCGACGGGACCGTCAAGGGGCCACGACAGGACGGTCGGCTGGCGCTGAATGGCGAGGTCGTGCTGGCCACGCGCGACGCGAAGCTGGAGTTCTCGCTGCGCGGCGTCGATCTGGTCGCCTTCCAGCCCTATCTGATCCAGGCCGCGGAAACCGGCGTCAAGCGCGGCACGATGGATCTGGACATCCGTCCTGTCGTCGCCGACAAGCGCCTGAAGGCGCCGGGCACGCTCACGTTGACCGGTCTCGAACTGGCGTCCGGCAACACCTTCATGGGCATGCCGCGAGCGGCGGTGGTCGGGCTGATGAAGGACAGGAACGAGCGCATCAGCGTCGATTTCACGCTGGAAGGTCGCATCGACGATCCGAAATTCTCGCTGAACGAAGGCTTCGCAACGCGCGTCACCAGCGCCATGGCCGAGTCGCTCGGCGTCAGTCTTGGGGGCCTGGTGCGCGGCGTCGGCAATGCGGGCAGTTCGGTGGTGAAGGGTGTGGGCGAGGCCGTCGGCAAGCTGTTCGGCGACTGATTGCTGCCCGATCCGCCACGCTTGCCCGGCGTGGATCAGCCCGCCTGTGTCCGCGCCTGTTCCGCGCCCTTGAGCTGTGCGCTCAGGCGCTGCAGTTCGGCCCGCATGCGCGCCATCGCGTCCGGCGGCAGGCCGGACTGACGGGCGACCTCTGCGTGTACCTCCTCCGCTCTTTCCCGCAGCGCGTGGCCGGCCTCGGTCAGTCGTATTTCGAGCGCCCGCTCGTCGGTGCGATTGCGCGCGCGCGTGAGGTAGCCGCTGGCTTCGAGCCGCTTGAGCAGCGGCGTCAGCGTCGGCGAATCGAGATCCAGCCGTTCGGCCAGTGCCTTCAGCGTCAGTGCATCTTCCTGCCACAGCACCAGCATCACCAGATACTGCGGATAGGTCAGCCCGAGCGCCTTAAGACCCGGCGTGTAACAGCGCGTGATCGCGTGGGCGGCGGCGTACAGGGCGAAACACAGCTGCTGGTCCAGCAGCATCGGGTCGATGAAGGTCATGGCGATGTCCTCCGTGAGGGATCAGAGCACTTCGGCAGCGTGGTCGGCCAGACGCGAACGCTCGCCGCGCTGCAAGGTGACGTGGCCGCTGTGCGGCCAGCCCTTGAAGCGGTCGACGACATAGGTCAGGCCGGAGCTGCCTTCAGTCAGGTAGGGGGTGTCGATCTGCGCGATGTTGCCCAGGCATACGACCTTGGTGCCGGGGCCCGCGCGCGTGATCAGCGTCTTCATCTGCTTCGGCGTCAGGTTCTGCGCTTCGTCGATGATGAGGAACTTGTTCAGGAAGGTGCGCCCGCGCATGAAGTTCAGCGACTTCACCTTGATGCGGCTGCGAATCAGATCCATCGTCGCGGCACGGCCCCATTCGCCTGAGCCATTCGGATCGTCCGTCTTGTTCAGCACGTCCAGATTGTCTTCGAGCGCGCCCATCCACGGCGTCATCTTCTCTTCCTCGGTACCGGGCAGGAAGCCGATGTCCTCGCCGACCGGCACGGTAACCCGGGTCATGATGATTTCGCTGTAAAGCTTGGTTTCAAGAACCTGGGTGAGTCCGGCCGCCAGTGTCAGCAGTGTCTTGCCGGTGCCGGCCTGGCCGAGCAGCGTGATGAAGTCCACCTCGGGGTTCATCAGCAGGTTCAGCGCGAAATTCTGTTCGCGGTTGCGCGCCAGGATGCCCCAGACCGAATTCTTGTGATGGCTGTAGTCGACCAGCGTTTCCAGCACTGCCGTCTTGCCGGCGCGTTCCCGCACCAGCGCATGGAAGGGCTTGTCCTGCTTGGCGCCGGCTTCCTTGTAGACGAATTCGTTGATCAGCAGATCCGGGCACAGCGGGCCCTTGACCCGGTACATCGTACGGCCGTTTTCTTTCCACGACTCGAGGTTGCCGCCGTGCTCGTCCCAGAACTTCTCCGGCAGCTCGCGCGTGCCGGTGTAGAGCATGTCGGTGTCTTCGAGCACCTTGTCGTTGAAGTAATCCTGCGCATGCAGCCCGAGCGCGCGGGCCTTGATGCGCATATTGATGTCCTTCGACACCAGGATGACCTGACGACCCGGGTGACGTTCGGACAGGTGCATCACCACCGCGATGATCTGGTTGTCCGCCTTGGCGGTGGGCAGCGCGGTCGGCAGCACGCCGTTGATGGCTTCGGTCTGCAGCAGCAGATGACCGCTGGCGAGCTCACTCGATGCGGCCGCCAGCGGTATGCCTTCGGCGATCTTGTCTTCGGCACCGCTGACGATCTCATCGAGCAGGCGGCTCACCTGGCGCGCGTTGCGCGCCACTTCGGTCATGCCCTTCTTGTTGTTGTCCAGTTCTTCGAGCGTCATGATGGGCACGAAGATGTCGTGTTCCTCGAAACGGAACAGCGATGTCGGGTCGTGCATCAGTACATTGGTGTCGAGGACGAAGAGCTTGGTGGCCGGGGGCGACTTGCGGGAACGGCGGGCAGGGGCTGCTGCGGGGCGTCGGGTGGCCATGTGATCCTGTGGGCGTAAAGTCTCGGGTGGTGTCTTGGGTGCAGCGTTTCAGAGCGAGCGGACGAAGGCGAGCACCTCTTCCGCGTGGCCCGGCACCTTCACGCCGCGCCACTCGCGCAGGATAAGGTTGTCCGGACCGATGACGAAAGTGCTGCGTTCCACACCGCGCACCTGTTTTCCGTACATGTTCTTCATCTTCATCACGCCGAACAGCGTACATGCCGTTTCGTCCGGGTCGGACAGCAGTTCGAAAGGCAGTTCGAGCTTGGCCTTGAAGTTCTGGTGCGACTTGATGCTGTCGCGCGAAATGCCGACCACGTCGGCGCCGAGCGACTTGAAATCGCCATAGCGGTCGCGGAAGTCCGCACTTTCCGTGGTGCAGCCCGGCGTGCTGTCCTTCGGGTAGAAGTAGATCACCAGCGGCTTGCCGGCGGCGGACAGCAGGAAGTCGGTGCCGGAGGTGGAGGGCAGGGTGAAGTCGTCAGCCCGGATTTCGCTCATCGTGTATCGGTCTCCAGTGCATGCAGGAAGGTGCGGTCAGGGCGTCGCGTCCGGCAGCAGCAGCGCGGCAGCCACCGCTCGCCCTTCGGCCACCAGAATGTTGTAGGTGCGGGCTGCGGCGAGGGTGTCCATCACCTCGACGCCGATGCCGGCCTCGATCATCGGCCGCAGCAGAGAGGGGGGCGGGAAGCGCTGGGTCGGGCCGGTGCCGAGCAGCAGGATCTGCACCGGCAGTGCCGCAAGTTCGGTGAAGTCTTCCGGCTTCAGGCGGTCGAGGTCGTCGGCGCCCCAGTCTTCGCGCAATTGCTCCGGCGCGATCAGGATGGTGCGCGTGACCCGGCGTTCGCCGATCTGCAGATAGCCGTCGCCGAAGCCGGTGACCAGCGGAATGGTGGGGCGGGGAGTCTGGTGCAGCTTCACGTCGCGTGGGGTGATGTCCGGGGTGGTTCGCAACTGTATCGTCGTGGCCGCCAGAACGGTTTTGCCCTGCTTTCGGCGGTCGCTTACAATCATACCTTTTTCGCCTGTCGGCAATGTTGCCAGGGCAGCGGCAAGTGCGTGCGCGCGCCGCATAGGTAATCCACATGTCCCGCCATACGCCCAAAGAGTCTTCCGAGTCCGCCATCGTGCATCCGCCGGTCACCAAGTCGTCCAAGCTCGCCAACGTCTGTTACGACATCCGCGGCCCCGTCCTCGCCCGTGCACGCCAGATGGAGGAGGACGGCCACCGCATCATCAAGCTCAACATCGGCAATCTCGCGCCTTTCGGCTTCGATGCGCCGGAAGAGATCGTGCAGGACGTGATCCGCAATCTGCCCGATGCCGCCGGCTACACCGACTCGCGCGGCCTGTTCGCGCCGCGCAAGGCCATCATGCAGTACTGCCAGGAAAAGAAGATTCCCGGCGTAGGCGTGGACGACATCTTCATCGGCAACGGCGCGTCCGAGCTGATCGTGATGGCGATGCAGGGTCTGCTCAACACCGGTGACGAGGTGCTGGTGCCGGCGCCCGACTATCCGCTGTGGACCGCCGCGGTGACGCTGGCCGGCGGTACTGCCCGCCATTACATCTGCGACGAGGGCGCCGACTGGATGCCCGACCTCAACGACATCCGCTCGAAGATCACGTCGAGCACGCGCGCCATCGTCATCATCAATCCGAACAATCCGACCGGCGCGCTGTACTCGGACGATCTGCTGCGCGACCTGGTGCAGATCGCGCGCGAGCACAAGCTCATCGTCTTCGCCGACGAGATCTACGACAAGACGCTGTACGACGGCGCGACCCACACCTCGATCGCCTCGCTGGCCGACGATCTGCTGTTCGTCACCTTCAACGGCCTGTCGAAGAACTACCGTGCCTGCGGCTACCGCGCCGGCTGGATGGTGGTGTCCGGCGACAAGCGCCACGCGCGCGATTACATCGACGGCCTGAACATGCTGGCGTCGATGCGCCTGTGTTCGAACGTGCCGGGCCAGTTCGCGATCCAGACGGCGCTCGGCGGCTACCAGAGCATCAACGACCTGATCAAGCCGGGTGGCCGTCTGGCGCGTCAGCGCGACGTGGCGTGGGAACTGCTCACCGACATTCCGGGCGTGAGTTGCGTCAAGCCGCGCGCTTCGCTCTACCTCTTTCCGAAGCTCGATCCGAAGATCTACCCGATCGAGGACGACCAGCGCTTCATCCTCGAACTGCTGGAAGAACAACGCGTGCTGCTGGTGCAGGGCACCGGCTTCAACTGGTCGCGCCCGGACCACTTCCGCGTCGTCTTCCTGCCGCACGAAGACGATCTGCGTGACGCCATCGGCCGCATCGCACGCTTCCTCGACGGCTACCGCAAGCGCCATGGCACTTGAGTCGCCGGTGCTCGAAGTGCTGCGCGTGGCGGGCGCTCGCGCGGTAACGGAACCCGGCTGGCTCGCCAGGGCCGAAACCGTGCATCGCGCGCTGCGCCCGGATCTGCCGGCCGACTATGCCGGCACGATGCAGGGCATCGTGGCCGACGGTGGCGAGATCGCGGTGGCCGTCGCCGAAGGTGAAGTCGTCGGTGTAACGGTCTTCCGCAGCTATCGCAACACGTCCTGCGGAGTGTTCTTCTATGTCGATGATCTGGTGACCGACCCGGCAGCGCGCTCGCGCGGCGTCGGCAAGCGGCTGCTCGACTGGCTGGCGGACGAGGCGAAGGCGCGCGGCGCGACCCGGCTGCGGCTGGATTCCGGCACCCATCGCGTCGATGCGCACCGCTTCTACCATCGCGAAGGCATGCACATCGCCTGTTTTCATTTTTCGCGGGATCTGGCCTGACCGGCCCGCGGCACCCATTACAAGACGAGGGACAGCATGAAACCCATCAACGTAGGCCTGCTCGGCATCGGCACCGTCGGCGGCGGCACCTGGACGGTGCTCACCCGAAACCAGGAAGAAATCACCCGTCGCGCCGGTCGCCCGATCCAGATCACCGCCGTTGCCGACCGCGACGTCGAGCGCGCGAAGTCGATGACCGGTGGTGCCGCCCGCGTGACCGGCGACGCCTTCGAGGTGGTGCGTGATCCCAGCATCGACATCGTGGTCGAGCTGATCGGCGGCTACACCGTGGCCAAGCAGCTGGTGCTGGAGGCGATCGCCAACGGCAAGCACGTGGTCACTGCCAACAAGGCGCTGCTCGCCGTGCACGGCCAGGAAATCTTCGCCGCGGCGCAGGCCAAGGGCGTCATGGTGGCGTTCGAGGCGGCCGTGGCGGGCGGCATTCCCATCATCAAGGCGGTACGCGAAGGGCTGACCGCCAACCGCATCGACTGGATCGCCGGCATCATCAACGGCACCACCAATTACATCCTGTCGGAAATGCGCGACAAAGGTCTCACCTTTGCCGACGCGCTGGCCGACGCGCAGCGCCTGGGCTATGCCGAAGCCGACCCGACCTTCGACATCGAAGGTGTCGATGCCGCACACAAGATCACGCTGCTGTCGGCGCTGGCCTTCGGTATCCCGGTGCAGTTCGACCGTGCCCACATCGAGGGCATCACCAAGCTGACCGCCGAGGACATCCGTTACGCCGAGGAACTGGGCTACCGCATCAAGCTGCTGGGCATCACCAAGCGCAAGGCCGACGGTTTCGAACTGCGCGTGCATCCGACGCTGATCCCGTCCAAGCGCCTGATCGCCAACGTCGAAGGCGTGATGAATGCCGTGGTGGTGAAGGGCGACGCGGTGGGCGCGACGCTGTACTACGGCCGCGGCGCAGGTGCCGAACCGACCGCCAGCGCGGTCATCGCCGATCTGGTCGACGTGACCCGTCTGCACACCGCCGACCCGGAACACCGCGTGCCTCATCTCGCCTTCCGTGCCGATCAGCTATCCGATACCCCCATCCTGCCGATCAGCGAGGTCGAAAGCGCCTACTACCTGCGCCTGCGCGTGCAGGACAAACCCGGCGTGCTGGCCGACATCACGCGCATCCTCGCCGACCAGGGCATCAGCATCGACGCGATGCTGCAGAAGGAACCGTCGGAAGGCGAACAGCAGGCCAACATCATCATGCTGACCCACGTCACCCGCGAGAAGCAGGTCGACGCGGCCATCGTCCGCATCGAGGCGCTGGACAGCACGGTGGGCGCGGTGACGCGTCTGCGTCTGGAAGAACTGAACGGCTGAGCGGACAGGGCGGGCCGGCGTTCAGCCGGCCGGCGCCGGCTCGGCGCTCACCGCGTCGGCCAGTTCGATGCGGTGATACAGCGCCGCCACGACGTCGGTGCGATCCAGCATGCCGACCAGACGGTCGGCGCCATTGATCACCGGCACCGCCGGCTGACGGCCGGAGGCCAGCGCCTCGGCGGCGTCGGCCACGCTGTCGTTCTGGCGCAGCACCAGCACGCCGTCGCGCACCTCGCGCATCATCTGTCCGACCACCTCCGCCTTGTCCGAGTGCGTGTGCGGTGAGCGTGCCAGCAGATGGCGCACGGCTTCGCCCATCGAGCGATTCGCCTCAGGCGACACCTCGCGCAGGAAGTCCTCCAGCGACAGCAGCCCGATCACCCGTCGGCTGCGGTCGACCACCGGCAGCGTATCGACCCGCAGCTTGCGCATCAGCAGCCAGGCGTCCGCCAGCGGCGTTGCGAATTCGACGGCGGGCGCCGTGACGGCGCCATCGATCAGATCGCCGCAGCGCATGCGATGCACGCGCTTGAAGGCATGCCGCAGTGTGCGCTCGTAGAGATCGACCAGATCGTCCTCGCGAATGTCGAGGAAGCTGTCGATCTCGCCCAGCGCCGCCTCCAGGTCGCGGTGGGCGATGACGGGCGGCGCCTGATGCATCTGCTGCTGGGCGGCAGGCGGCGTGCCCTGCGGGTAATGGCGGCCGGGGACGAGATTGTTCACCACCATCACCGCCACCATGATGGCGATCGTGTTCGCCGCCGTCGCCATCAGTGCAGGCTCGATGGCCGCCCCCTGTGCGGCGGCCATGGCCATGGTCAGCGCCATCGCGCCAGCGGGCGGGTGGATGCAGCGCGCCCAGGCGGTGAGCCAGATCGACGCCGCCAGTGCGACCGCCATCACCCACGGTCCGGCTGGCAGCCAGTGACCACAGGCGTAGCCCAGCGGCGCGGACAGCAGCAGGCCGCCGATCACCGACCACGGTTGGGCCAGCGGGCTGTGCGGCAGCGCGAAAAGGATGACGGAGGTCGCGCCCAGCGGCGCCAGGATGCGCTTTTCCTCGGCGCCGAGCGGCAGCACGAAAAGCACGCCCTCGAACAGCAGCAGGCCGAAGAAGCCGGCGAGCGTGCTGCGCCAGCGTTCTGCGCGGGACAGTGGCGGGGCGTCCGATACCAGATGACGCCGCAGCAGTTCAGTCAGGCCGGTCATCGAGTCGATCCGGGCAAAGCGCGCCAGTCTACCTTCATGCCCCATTGTGGTGCGAACATGTGCCCATAACCACAGCGCACGCTGGCGCGGGCCGGGCAGCGCCCTGTGCTAGATTAACGCCCCCTGCGCGCGCTCCGCGCGCCGCTTCTCGACCACGAATCCGATGCACGACGCGATGTACTACGTATCCACCCGCGGCCAGGCGCCGCAGAAGCGCTTCACCGAAATCCTGCTGGGCGGCCTGATGGAAGATGGCGGCCTCGCCATGCCCGTTCAGTACCCGCGGTTTACGGCGACCGATCTCGAAGCGATGCGCGGCATGGATTACCGCCAGCTCGCCTTCGCCATCCTGTCGCGCTTCGCCGACGACATTCCGGCCGCCGACCTGAAGGCGCTGATCGACCGCACCTATACGCCGGAGGTGTATCGCAACACCGTGTCCGGGTCGGATGCGCGCGACATCACGCCGCTGTATACGCTGGAATCCGGCCTGCATCTGCTCGAACTGTCCAATGGACCGACGCTGGCGTTCAAGGACATGGCGATGCAACTGCTCGGCAATCTGTTCGAGTACGCGCTGGAAAAAAGCGGCCAGCAGCTGAACATCTTCGGCGCGACGTCCGGCGACACCGGCTCCAGCGCGGAATACGCGATGCGCGGCAAGCATGGCGTGCGCGTGTTCATGCTGAGCCCGCACGGCAAGATGAGCCGCTTCCAGACGGCGCAGATGTTCAGCCTGCAGGATCCGAACATTTTCAACATCGCGGTGCGCGGCGTGTTCGACGACTGCCAGGACATGGTCAAGGCGGTGTCGAACGATCTCGATTTCAAGTCGAAGTACTGCATCGGCACGGTCAATTCGATCAACTGGGCGCGGGTGTCGGCCCAGGTCGTTTACTACTTCAAGGGCTATTTCGCGGCGACGAAGCACAACGGCGAAGAGGTGAGCTTCACCGTGCCGTCCGGCAACTTCGGCAACGTGTGCGCCGGCCACATCGCTCGCATGATGGGCCTGCCCATCCGTCACCTCGTGGTCGCGACCAACGAGAACGACGTGCTGGACGAGTTCTTCCGCACCGGCGTCTATCGTCCGCGCGCCACCGCGGAAACGCTGCACACGACCAGCCCTTCGATGGACATTTCCAAGGCCAGCAACTTCGAGCGCTTCATCTACGACCTGACCGGCCGCGATGCGGAGGCGGTGCGGTCGATGTGGGGCGAGGTCGATCGCGGCCGTCCGTTCGATCTGTCGGCGTCGTCGCTGTTCGGCAAGGTGGCGTCCGAATACGGATTCCAGTCCGGTGCCAGCAATCATGCGCACCGCGTCGCCACGATGCGGCTGGTCAACGAACGCTGGGGGCGCGCCATCGACACGCACACCGCCGATGGCCTCAAGGTCGCGCTGGAGCGACGCGAGGCCGGCGTGCCGATGATCGTGCTGGAAACAGCGCTGCCGGCAAAGTTCTCTGAAACCGTGGTCGAGGCCCTGGGCCGCGAGCCAGTGCGTCCGGCCGGCATGGAGAATCTGGAATCGCTGCCGCAGCGTTTCGAGGTGATGGATGCCGACGTGGCGGCCATGAAGGATTACATCGCGCGCCACGCCGGCTGAGCGCGGGGGGCGGTCGCCCCACGGATTCAAGACATCCGCCGGCCTGCCGTAGACCCGTACATCGAACTGTGTATGTACGGGGACAACTCATGGGTGAGCCGGTGAACGCATCGCTTGAAGCACTGCAACGACTTTCGGCCGAACTGGAGTCGGGGGACATCGTGTTCCCGACCAGCATCGACGTTTCGCTGCGCATCCGCCAGGCGCTCGAGAACCCGGACATCAACATCAACGAGGTCGCGCGCCTGGTCGGCGCTGAGCCGGTGCTGAGCGCGAAAGCGCTGCGTCTCGCCAATTCGGTGGCCTACAACCGCAGCGGCAACGAAATCACCGACGTGCGCACCGCTGTGAACCGGGTCGGCACCGAGCCGATCCGCATGCTCACGATGTCGCTCATCGTCCGCCAGATGGTCGATGCGCGTGCCGATGAGCGGCTGCGTGTGATGACGCACGACCTGTGGCAGCACACGATTCACGTGTCGGCACTCAGCTTCGTGATCGCGCGCCGGCTGTCCCGACTCAACGCCGATGCGGCGATGTTCGCTGGCGTCGTGCATGAGATCGGCCAGTTCTACCTGCTGGCCCGCGCCTCCGCCTTCCCGGCGCTGCTGCAGCGCGAGGAGGAATTGAGCGGCCTGATGTTCAGTTTCAGCCGCAGTGTCGGCCGGGCAGTGCTGGAATCGCTGAAGGTGCCGACCCAGATCATCGATGCGGTCGACGATCCGTCGATCA
This sequence comes from Methyloversatilis discipulorum, assembly GCF_018780585.1. Lineage (GTDB taxonomy): Bacteria > Pseudomonadota > Gammaproteobacteria > Burkholderiales > Rhodocyclaceae > Methyloversatilis > Methyloversatilis discipulorum_B. Next base: position 126,618 of record NZ_JADMJL010000019.1, read on the forward strand.
CGGGACCGGTCGTGCCGCCCCGTTCGCTGGCCGACGTGCTTTTTCTGGCCGAGAGCATGGCGGCCTTCCCGAACCCGTTCTGCAGTGCGACGGCGGAGCACGACGCGGCGATTGCCGAGACGGTCACCGCCGACATCGACAACGAAACGCTCGACGCCGTGGTGGCCGAATCGCAGGAGGAAATCGACTCCATCATCGCGACGCTGCAGGTGTGATCGGCTCGACCGCCGGGGAGACCCTCAAGTCCGCGCCCGGCGGACCGTTAATTTCGGTGAAATCTGATAACAGCTGAACCAGGGCAAACCCGTCGAAAGACGGCGACGCAAAGTTTCCGGTCTACAGGGTGACGACACCCCATGACAGCGGGGCCGCCGCTATACTGCGCCACAGGTTGCGCTCCGACCTGAACCTTGCCCGGGTTTCGGCCTTTTCAGGTCGCTTTGAGCGACCGCAAAGGTAAACAATGAGCGCCGCTTCACCGATGCCTCCCAATCTGCCGCCCGAACGCGGACGCGTGATCAACGACTGCCGCGATTTCACGCTGCGTCGTCTGCGCGAATCGCTGCACGGCATGCTGACCAAGATCGAGGAAGATCTGGTTGCGCGTGCAGAAGCCGAGCTCGACCGCGACCAGCGCAACCTCTACATGTTCACCTGCGGTAAGGCTCGCGAGAACTGGGCCGGTATCGAGCAGGCCTTCATCGACAATCTTTCGCGCTATTTCGATGCCCGCGTGCGCGGTGAGCCGCTGAAGGCTTCGGCCGACGCCGCGCCGAAATCGCTCGACGAGCTGAGCCTGGTCGAGGAGGACGTGCTGACCCAGGATCTGGCGGTCAGCGAAATCACCCGCAAGCTGAAGGAACACTGCGACGAGGATCTGTACGCGGTCGAACAGCGCCTGGGCAGCCTGCTCGGCAAGCAGGACCCGACCGATGCCGATAACCCGATCGGTACCGAAGCCATCGCCAATGCGTTGCGCGCGGCGTCCGAGGAGGTCGATCCGGGCGTGCAGATGCGACTGGTGCTGCTGCAATCGCTCGAACAGCAGATTTCCAACGAGCTGGCCCGTCTCTATCAGGAACTGAATACCCGGCTGGTGCGCCAGAACGTGCTGCCCGGACTGCGCCGCGGGTTCCGGCGCGCACCGATGGCGGGGACGCGGCCGCGCGGCGCCGGGGCGGCACCGGGTGGCGAGCAGGCGGCGATGCCGCGGCCGGACTTCGGCACCGTGTCTTCGGTGCAGGGCTTCGGCAGCGCGTCGATGACGCAGGGCTTCGGCACGGCGTCGATGCATCAGGGCTTCGGCGATCCGTCGATGTCCGGCGTCGGCGGATTCGATGGCGAGGGCGACATCTATGCGATGCTGGCCCAGCTGGTGCAGGGGCAGATGGTTGCCCAGGGCATTCCGATGCCGGCTGCCGGCGGCAGCGGGCCCGCCGCCGGCTTCACGCCGGCCTCGCCCTTCGTGTTCGAGGCGCTGAGCGCGCTGCAGGCCGAGGCCGATCATCTGCCGGTGAGCCCGGGTGTCGGTCTTCCCGTTCCGGTAAATGTACTGCGCGATTTCCGCAGTTCCGATCTCGGCCGGCATCTGGGGCAGTTCGACGCGATCACGGTCGACATCGTCGCGATGCTGTTCGACCTCATCTTCGACGATGCGAACATCGCCGATCCGATCAAGGCGCTGGTCGGCCGGCTGCAGATTCCGCTGGTCAAGGTGGCCATGCTGGATCGCAGCTTCTTCTCCAGCAAGGCGCACCCGGCGCGTCGCCTGCTCGATCTCATTTCTCAGGCCATGCTGCGCTGGGGCCGCGATGTCGGCCACGACGATCCGCTGTACGTAAAGCTGGCGGAAATCGTCGATCGCATCCTGCGCGACTTCGAGCGCGACATGAGCCTGTTCGAGGCCTGCAACAGCGACCTCGAAAGCTTCATCGAGGCGCTCGAATCCGAGGAGTCGCAGCGTGCCGAAACGGCCGCCCGTCTGGCCGAAGAGCGCGAACAGGAACGTCTGCGCCGCGACGATGCGCGTCGCGCCGCTGACGACGCCGTCGACGACCGTCTGCGCACGCCGCTTCCTGCAGTGGTGCAGAACCTGTTGGACGGCGTCTGGCGTCGCCTGCTGCGCACGCTGGCCGAGCGCGGCGCCGATACCGAGGTCGATTACCGGCAGGCACTGGTAACCGCGGACGAACTGATCTGGAGCGTGCAGCCGAAGAGCGATCCGGAAGAGCGGCGCAAGCTGGTGCAGGCGTTGCCCGGCCTGCTGCGCAGGCTGAATCAGGGTTTCGACACGGCCGAAGCGCACCCGGCCGACAAGTTGCTGCTGCTCAACGGCCTGTTCGATCTGCACGCACAGTGGATCAAGCCAGGGGCGACGCCCGGCGCTCCGCCCCCGGTGAAGCAGTGGGTGCCGGGCGAGGGCTCGGCGAACGACGCGGTGCCGGCGCCCGAGGTGGTGACCGAGCACGTCGAGCAGGATGGCCTCGAGTACGAGGACATTTCGCTCAATCTGCCGGCGCATCTCGATATTGCCGACGAAGGCCGGGTGGCCGAGCTGAAGCGTGGCGACTGGGTCGAGTTCAAGCAGCCCGACGGCAGTTTTTCGCGTATGCGCTTGAACTGGGTCAGTCCGCAGCGCGGCATCTATCTGTTCACCAATCCCGGTTCCCCACGGGCCACCTCGATTGCGCCCGACGCGCTGGCGCTGCAGCTGGCGCGGGGCGAAGCGCGTATCGTCGATGCGGCGCCGATGTTCGAACGGGCGGTCAGTCAGGCGCTGGCACAGCCGCGCGACGAGGTTGCCGCCGGCTGAGCGTCCCGCGCGTGGCAGCGCATTCAGCGCGCGTGCTGGCGATCGTGCTTCTGGTGGCGGATGCTGCGCTTGGCGCGGTCCTGCATCTTTTCCATGTGCAGCGCCTCCTTCCTGTTCAGCGACCCGTCGGCCAGTGCCCGGTTTTCGGCGTGATCGATGTGCGCCTGCTGGTGTTCGAGCCGCGTTGCCTCGCGCTGGGTGAGCTTGCCACTTTCGACGCCGTGGTCGATGCGCTGTTCTTGCCGTGCCTGACGCGCGTCGATGCGTTGCTCCATGCGCTCGGAGGGCGTCTGCGCGAGCGCGCTGCCGGCGACGAGCAGGGGGGTGATGGCGAGCAGGCCGGGAATGAGTTTCATCGTGTTCTCCACAGGTTCAGCGTCGGCGGGATGCGTCTGCTGTGACCGTGAGACGTGCTGCCTGGGCCGGCCCTTACGCGCCGCCGCTGTAAGCGGATGTAATGTGCGCTCAGGCGCGTAAGGAATACCGCGCCGCGGCGTCAAACTGTCGTGTCCATCCTTCTGCTTGCGATGATGATTTTCCGTCTGACCCTGCTGTGTGGCCTGCTCTGGGCAGGTGTCGCGCAGGCCGAGGTGCCGGCTGTGCCGGACCCGGGTGCCTGGAGCGCCTTGCCCGCCGACCGGCGGGAAGCGCAGGCGCACGAATTGCGGCAGAAGCTGAAGGCGGCCACGCCAGAGGAGCGGCGCGAGTTCCGCGCCCGGCTGCGCGAGCGTCTGTCGTCGCTGCCGCCGGAGCAGCGCCGGGAAATGAGCGAGCGGCTGCGCGAAGACTGGAGATCGATGAGCGCGACCGAGCGCGAGCGCCTGCGCGCCGAACGGCGCGCCTACATACAGTCGCTGTCGCCGGACGAGCGGCGCGCGCTGTTGCGCGAGCGCCGCGAAATGCTCGAACGGATGACGCCCGAAGAACGCCGGCGGCTCAAACGTGAACTTGAACGCTGAGGGCGCGCTGTCCGGCTTCGGTGTGCTGCTGCCCACCGGCTGGCGCAGCGACGCGCTGTTGCTGCAGCAAGCGAGGGCGGGTGAACGTGTGGCCAGTGACGAACTGGTGAAACGCCTGCTGCCGCCAGCCCATGCGCTGGCCTGGAAACTGACCGGCGACGCCGCCGAATCCGACGACGTCGTGCAGGAGGCGTTCTGCCGCCTGTGGCAGCACGCCGGGCGCTTCGAGGGAAGGGCGCAGCTGTCCACCTGGTTCCTGAGCATCGTGCGCAATCTGTGCATGGACCGCTTCAGGCGCAGCCGGCCGCGCGCCGACGAAGCGGAGCTCGAATCGCTGGCCGATCCGCAGCCCACGCCGGAGGAGCACTGGCAGGCGGCTGCGCGCAGCGGCGCACTGCGCGCAGCCCTGGCAGGTCTGCCCGAGCGCCAGCGTGCGGCACTGATGATGTGGGCCTGGCAGGAGTACGATGTGGCGGCGATCGCGCGCGAGCTCGGCATTGCCGACAATGCGGCGCATCAGCTGCTGTTCCGGGCGCGCACACGCCTGAAGGCCCTGCTGGCCGGGGAGACCGACGATGACTGAACGATTTTCCGATGATGCGCTGCGCAGCGCACTGCGTTCGCTGCCGCCACCGCCGGTGCCTGCAGCACTCGCGGCGCGCGTGCGGGACGGCGCGCCGCGTCGTCCCGTGTCGCAGCGCCCGCGCTGGGTGACCGGCGTTGCGCTGGCCGCGCTGGTGCTCGCCGTGGCGGCCGGCGTGTTCGAGTACCGTGCGTGGCAGGAAACCGAAGAGCTGGCGCAGCTCGACGAGCTGTCGATCACCACCATGCTGGTTCTTTGACGCAACGGGTTTTCACCGTCGGGCCGGCCTGCTACGCTGCGCCGCTGCCTTGCCGATGGAGTGCATCAAATGCTGATTGACCGCCAACGTTCCTCGCTGCTGCTGATCGACATGCAGGAGCGCCTGCTGCCGGCGATGGACGACGCTGACCGCCTGCTCGACAACGTCGTGTGGATGGTAAAGATCGCGCAGCGGCTGTCGGTGCCGGTACTGGTCAGCGAGCAGTATCCGAAGGGCCTCGGGCCGACGGTGCAGACCCTGCGCGACCTGATCCCGGCCGAATCCATCGTGCCCAAGATGCATTTTTCATGCGTTTCCGACGGCTGCCTGAAGCCTCTGCTGGACGAGGCGCGGCCACAGGTCATCGTGTGCGGCATCGAATCGCACATCTGCGTGCTGCAGACCTCGATGGATCTTCAGTCCAGCGGCCGCCAGGTGTTCGTCGTCGCCGACTGCGTCGCCTCGCGCGACCCGTCCAACCGTGGCCTCGCGCTGGAGCGTCTGCGCCAGCACGGCGTGGTCATCGTGTCGCGTGAAATGGTCGCCTTCGAATGGCTGGGCGCGGCGGGTTCCGAGGAATTCCGCGAGATCAGCCGCACCTATCTGCGCTGATGTCGGCCAGCGTGGCGCAGCCGCACAGCGCCATGCTCATTTCCAGTTCGTCGCGCAGCAGCCGGATCACGTGCGCGACACCGAGCGCGCCGCCGACGGCAAGGCCCCACAGATAAGGGCGTCCGACCAGCACCGCGCGGGCGCCCAGCATCAGCGCGCGCAGCGCGTCGCTGCCGCTGTCGATGCCGCTGTCGAACAGTACCGGCACGTCGTCGCCGACCGCGGCGATCACCTCCGTCAGGCATGACAGCGCAGGTGGCGCGCAGTCCAGCACACGTCCACCGTGGTTCGATACGACGACCCCGTCGCAACCCAGATCGACGGCGCGCGCGGCGTCCGCCGCGTGCAGCACACCCTTGATCAGCAGCGGCACCGGCGTGCGCGCGCGCAGCCAGGCGAGGTCGTCCCAGCCGGGCGCGTCGCCCATCCAGCCGTCGAATACTTCGCTCTGCCCGGGCTGCAGTTGGCGGCCGGCCGGAGCGTCGATATTCACCGCGCGCACGTCGGCCGGCAACGGCGAGGCCGCCAGCTTGATCGGCGCATCGACGGTGAACACCACGCAGCGATAGCCGGCGGCGAGCGCGCGATCGAGCAGGCGTGCCGTGCGCTCGCGGTCGCCCTGCCAGTAGAGCTGGAACCACAGCTGTTTCTCGGCCGCACGGGCGATCTGTTCAAGCGGCTGGCTGGCCAGCGTGCTGACGACCATCTGCCCGTCCTGCGCCGCGGCCGCCATTGCGCTCGCACACTCACCGTCCGGATGCTGCAGGCGCTGGTAGGCGATCGGCGCCAGCAGCAGCGGGTGGCCTAACGTTTCGCCGAACAGTTCGATCCGCGTATGGCCGCCGCGCACGTCGGTCAGCGGTCGCGGTCGCAGCGGCATGGCGTCGAGCGCCGCACGGTTGGCGCGACCGCATACGGTGTCGCGGCCGCCGTCGAGGTAGTGCCAGATGTCCGGATGCAGCAGTTCGCGCGCCCGCTCGCGGTAGCCGGCGATCGACTGCGGCAGGTTGAGCGGCGCGTTCAGGCCGAACCCCAGCGGCGCAGCAGGTTGTGATAGATGCCGGTGAGCTTGACCATGGACGGCGTTTCGCCCAGCTGCTGGCGCAGCGTCAGCAGTTCCATGTCGAGGTCGAACAGCAGACGGCGCTGCTCGGCGTCGCGCACCATGCTCTGGATGAACATGAAGCAGGCGATGCGGGCGCCGCGCGTCACCGGCGTCACCTCGTGCACCGACGACGACGGGTAGAGCACCAGGCTGCCGGCCGGCAGCTTGACGCTGTGCCGACCGAAGGTGTCGTCGATCACCAGTTCGCCGCCGTCGTACTCATCCGGATCGGCGAGGAAGAGGGTGGCCGACAGGTCGGCGCGCACATAGCCGCTGCCGTCCGGCATCGCGCGCATCGCGTTGTCGATGTGCTGTCCGTAGCGGTTGCTGCCACCTGCGTAGCGGTTGAAGAAGGGCGGCAGTATCTTCGCCGGCAGTGCGGCGCTGAAGAACAGCGGTTCGCGGTTCAGCGCCGCCAGCACGCGCCGGCGCAGCTCGGGCAGCGTCGGGGCGCTTTCCGGCACCTGCTGGTTGTTCTTCACGACCGTCGCCTGCGATCCGGCGGTGAGGGCGCCACTGGCCCACTCGGAACGATCGAGCAGATCGCGGAGGACGGCGACTTCGTCGCCGGACAGCAGGTCATCTATCGTCAGCAGCATCGGAGCGAATTCATGGCGGACAGCAGGGCCGCGCGGCCGTCACCCGGACGGCGCGGGCCGCCGGCAAGTTCGAAGAAGTAGTTCTCGTTCCGCAGCTTATACACGTTCAGGCGCAGCTTGAGACCCTTGCTGATTTGACGCAGCGCAAGCGGCGCGCATACCGGGATGCGACCGCCGTCGAGGCGATGGCGTGGGGGTGTGCTCGACGGGACGTGTCGTGCTCAGAGATAGAGCACGGCCGGGAAGACGGTGACGGCCAGCACGAACACCAGCCATTCGAGGTTGTTGCGGGCGAGGAAGCCGGTGAAGTGCAGGATGAGCACCGTGATCGCCACAACGTAGTACAGGATGAACCACATCAGACGGAATCTCCGCGAGTAGGGGCTGGCGCCGGACGCTCAGCGTTCGACGTGGCGAAGTGAAAGGTCGATGGCGCGGACGTTCTTGGTCAGGACGCCGATGGAGATGCGGTCCACGCCGGTTTCGGCGATCGCCCGCACGCGGTCGAGGTTCACGCCGCCGGACGCTTCGAGTTCGGCGCGACCTGCGTTGATGGCGACCGCTTCGCGCATCTGTTCGATGGACATGTTGTCGAGCAGCACCATGGTGGCGCCGGCGTCGAGCGCCTCGCCCAGCTGGGCCAGCGTCTCGACCTCGATCTGGATGAAGGCATTCGACGGTGCGATGCCGCGCGCACGCGCCAGTACCGGACGGATGCCACCGGCGGCCATGATGTGGTTTTCCTTGATCAGGATGCCGTCGTACAGGCCCATGCGGTGATTCAGACCGCCGCCGACGGTGACCGCGTACTTCTGCGCCAGCCGCAGGCCGGGCAGGGTCTTGCGGGTGTCGACGATGCGTGCCGAGGTGCCGGCGATGGCGTCGACGAAGCGACGCGTGATGGTGGCGGTGGCCGACAGCAGCTGAACGAAGTTCAGCGCGGCACGCTCGGCGGTCAGCAGCGCACGCGTTTCCGACAGGATTTCACACAACCGCTGGTCCGGCGCGACCCACTCGCCTTCGGCCACATGCCAGGCGACGGTCGCTTTCGGGTCGAGCGCACGCAGGCAGGCTTCGAACCAGTCGCGGCCGCACAGCACTGCTTCCTCGCGCGCTGTCACCATGCCGGTGGCCGCGCGTCCGGCCGGGATCAGCCGTGCGGTCAGGTCGCCGGTGCCGACGTCCTCGGCCAGCGCCTGCGACACGTTGCGTTGTATTTCGATGGACAGCTGATCGTTTTCCCGCATGGCTCGTCTTCTGTATTTGTCGCGGCGCATTCTAGCATCGGCCTGCCCCGGCCCATGCGAGCCGCAAGGCTGGCACAGGCAATCCGGCCTTCCTCCCAAGTTCGTCACGAATCGGGTTCACGTGTGCGCCGCCATGCTTAAAGTTGCGCTGCTCGCTGCCGTAGCAGGGGGATCAATACGAGAGCCGACTCGAACAGGCTCCGCTCGCATCGTCCTTTTGGGGAGAAGGAAATGTTCATCCATGTGGACGCGCCGCTGGCGCGCGGCCCGGCATCGCCCTGTCGATGCGGGGCGCTGCTGCCATGACGGGGCACTACCACCCGCTTCTGGTCGCGCTGTCACTGCTGGTGGCGGTGATGGCCGCCTGGTCCGCACTCGATCTGTCGCAACGCATCCACAGCACCGACCGGCGCGCCGCGCGCATCTGGCTCTTTTCCGGTGCGCTGGTGCTCGGAACCGGCATCTGGTCGGTGAACTTCGTCGGCATGCTCGCCTATGCGCTGCCGATGCAGACCGGCTTTGACCTGATCATCACCGTGCAGTCCTGGCTGACATCGGTCGGCGTATCGCTGTTCGCGCTGCTCTGCGCCAGTCGGCTGGCACCGGCGCAGCGACTGCGCGCTCCGCTGGCCCTGGTCTTCGGCGCCGGTGTCGTGATGGTGTTCCACCTTGCGTTGTTGGCGATGCGCATCGAACCGGCGGTCGGATACCGTCCGGGTCTGCTGGCGCTGGCCGTGCTGCTCGCCTGGGCGCTGGCAGCGGCGACCGCCCGCGCGCTGCTCAGGATGCGTGCGCTCGATGGTCGCGCGCTCTATCTGTTCAAGGTGCTGGCGTCGATGGCGATCGGGTTCGTGCTGTGCGCAGTGCACTACATCTGCATGGCGGCCGTCCGCTTCGACGCGAATGCAGTCAGCCTGGCCAAGCACGAGATCGATCCGACCTGGCTGGGGCTGACCATCGCCGTCGCGGCCATCGGCTTCACCTGGATAGGCAGCGTCGCCGCGCTGTTCGATGCCCGCATGGAACATCGCACGCGGCAGCTGGCGATGCGTCTGAAGGCGGCCAACAGCGAACTGATGCACGCGGCGCTGCACGACCCGCTGACCGATCTGCCGAACCGCGTCAATTTCGATGCTGCGCTGGCCGAGGCGGCCGAGCGTGTGCGGGGGCGAGGGGCGCGACTGGCGGTGCTGTTCGTCGATCTCGATGGCTTCAAGCCGGTCAACGACGTGCTCGGTCACCACGTCGGTGACGAGGTACTCAAGTGCGTTGCGCGCCGGCTGCGCAACGGTCTGCGCGAGGGCGACCTGGTGGCCCGCATCGGCGGTGACGAGTTCGTCATGCTGTCCGAAGGCGCGATCGATGCCGAAGGTGCCGGCCGGCTGGCGCAGCGCCTGGTCGATGCCGCCAGCCAGCCGATGCTGATCGGCACCCATGAGATACAGGTGTCGGCGTCGGTCGGTGTCGCGCTGTTTCCCGACGACGGCGACGAGAATCGCGTGCTGGTCTGCGCCGACACTGCGATGTACGCCGCCAAGCACGCCGGCCGCAACACATGGCGTCTGTACTGCGAGGACATGGACGGCGGCGGTGCCGACATCCTCGGCATGCAGCGTGCGATCCGCCGTGCGCTCGACAATGACGAGTTCGTGCTGCACTACCAGCCCAAGGTGAGTGCGGTCGATGGCGAGCTGCGGGGCGTCGAGGCGCTGATCCGCTGGCAGGACCCGGAGCGCGGCATGGTGCCGCCGGTCGAGTTCATCCCGGTGGCCGAGCGCTTCGGGCTGATCAACGCGATCGGCTTCTGGACGCTGCGTGAGGCCTGCGGCCAGATACGCAGCTGGATGCACGCCGGTCGGCGCATACCGGTGGCGGTGAACCTGTCGCCGCAGCAGTTCAGGCAGCCCGATCTGGTCGAGCGCGTGCGCGCCTGCATCGACGAGTTCGACATCGATCCCGGCCTGCTCGCGCTGGAGATTACCGAGTCGGTGGTGATGGAAAGTTCGACCAGCGTGCGGCGAGTGCTGGAAGAACTGAAGGCCATGGGTGTCACGCTGTCGATCGACGACTTCGGTACCGGCTATTCCTGCCTCGCCTATCTGTGCCGGCTGCCGGCGCGTCAGCTCAAGATCGACCGCACCTTCGTCATCGACATGGACCACGTCACCGAAGCGCGCCATGTGGTCGAGGCCGTCATCCGCCTCGCCCATTCGCTGCGCATGGAGGTGGTGGCCGAGGGCGTCGAGCGCTCGGAACAGGTGATCGCGCTGCGCGCGCTCGGTTGCGACCTGATACAGGGCTATTACTTCTCGCGGCCGGTGCCGGCGGGTGAGATCGAGGCGCTGCTGCAGAGCCGGCAGCTGGGCGAGCTGTCGAACCGGGCACGCAGCCTCGGCGAGGGCTTGCAGGCCGACGCGGCCAACACGCCGCAGCCGCTCGAACTGGCCGCCGGTTGAGCGTCAGCGCCGGTGGGCCAGCCAGGCGCTGGCCAGTCCGCAGACGACGATGAGGCCGGCGCCGCCGACGGCGCTGGCGCCCGGCAGGTCGCCAAACACCAGCCAGCCCATCAGCGTCGCCCACACCAGTTGTACGTAAATGAGCGGGCTCAGCACCGAGGCCGGCGCGAAGGCCATCGCGCGTATCAGCAGGAAGTGGCCGGCCATGCCGGACACGCCCAGCGACACCACCAGCAGCGCGTCGACCGGCCCGGGCAGTTCGCTGTGCGCGGCCGCCGGCAGCGCCAGCGTGGACAGCGTCGCACCGACCAGCGCGGTGTAGTAGAGCGTGGTCAGCGGCCGCTCGGTCGGCGCCAGCTTGCGTGTGGCCAGCTGGTACAAGGCATACAGCAGCGAGCCGCCGAGCAGCATCAGTACGGGCAGCAGCGGCAGATGACCGTCCGGACGCGCGATCAGCAGCACGCCGGAGAAGCCGAACAGCGCCAGCAGCCAGTTGGCGGCCGTCACCCGTTCGCCCAGCACCGGCCCGGCGAGCAGCGTCACGATCAGCGGCGTGACGAAGAACAGCGACGTGCCCTCGGCCATCGGTATCGTCTTCAGCCCGCCCATGATCAGGAAGGACACGCCGGCCAGCAGTGCGGCCCGCAGTATCTGCAGCCGCCAGCGCGGCGTCACCAGCAGGTCGCGGCGCATGCGCGGCCACAGCACCGCGCCGAGCACGATGGCGGGCACCAGATAGCGCGCCCACACCAGCACGCCGACCGGGTAGCGTTGCGACAGGTATTTGCCGGTGGTGTCCAGCACAGCGAAACAGAACAGCGCGGCCAGCATGAAGGCCACGCCGATCAGCGGATGCCTGCGTTCAGAGGTGGATATGGCCGACTTCCTGCAGATCGGCACCGGCAATCAGTGCGTTGAAGGCGGCGCGGGCCGACTCGATCACCTCGCCGGCGGTCAGGCCGTTCGGCCCCTTGCCCAGTGCGACCAGGCGGTCGCCGGCCAGCCCGTGCAGGTGCACGCCGCCGATCAGCGCGAGATCGGCCGGCCAGCCCTGGGCCAGCAGGCCGGCGATGAGGCCGGTCAGCACGTCGCCCATGCCGGCCGACGCCATGCCCGGATTGCCGGTGGTGTTGATGAACCAGCGTCCGTCCGGTAGCGCCAGCACGCTGCCGCAGCCCTTCAGCACGACCGAGGCGCGGAAGCGGCGCGCCATTTCGCGTGCCGCGGCGATGCGGTCGTGCTGCACCTTGGCCGTCGTGCTGCCGAGCAGGCGGGCGGCCTCCATCGGGTGCGGCGTCAGCAGTGTGGCGGCGCCGCGGTCGACCAGCGCCTTCTCTAGGTCGGCGTGCTGCGACAGCAGGTTCAGCGCGTCGGCGTCGAGCACCAGCGTGGCCGGCGACAGCACCGCCTCGCGCATCAGGTCGAGCGCTGCCGGGCTCTGGCCGAGGCCGGGGCCGATTGCGACGCAGGTGGCCAGATCGCCCGCCAGCACCTCGGCCGGCGTGCGGATCATCAGTTCCGGCTGTTCCGGGTCGAGCGGCAGTGCGGCGTGGTCGAGCATTCCGACATAGACGCGCCCGGCGCCCACCTTCAGCGCGGCGCGGCCGGCCAGCAGTGCGGCGCCGGCCATGCCGCGCGCGCCGCCGACCAGCACCGCGTTGCCGTGCGTGCCCTTGTGGCTGTTGCGTGCACGCGGCCGCAGCAGGTGGTCGAACAGGCCGCGGCCGACCTGCCAGCCCGAGGGCTGTACGACGGCGGCGCAGTCGAGCCCGAGGTCGTGCACCGACAGCTCGCCGCAGTGGTCGGGGCCGTCTAGCGTCAGCAGTCCGGGCTTGAGCGCAATCATCGTGGCGGTGTGCGAGGCGCGGATCGCGCGGCCGAGCACGGCGCCAGTGTCGGCATTCAGGCCGCTGGGCACGTCGATGGCGAGCACCGGGCAGTCCATGTCGTTGACCGCGTCTATCCAGGCCGCGTGTTCGCCCTCGATCGGGCGCGTCAGGCCGATGCCGTACAGCGCATCGACGACGATGGAAAAGTCGCCGCGTGGCAGACGCGGCACGGTGACGCCGCCGGTGGCGCGCCACGACGCCCAGGCCGACACCGCGTCGCTGGCCTGCGGGTGTTCGTCGCCCTGATAGGCGACGACGACGTCGAAGCCGGTCTGCCGCAGCTGGCGCGCCAGCACGAAGCCGTCGCCACCATTGTTGCCGGGGCCGCACATGACCAGCACGCGACCGTGGCGCCCGCCGAGTATCTGCATCACCTTGGCCGCACCGGTGGCACCGGCGCGCTCCATCAGGCGCGGCGAACTGGCGGGCGCGTAATGGCGCTCGATGCGTCGCAGCGCCTCGGCGTCGTACAGCGCCGTCAGCGATGAGGTGTTGAGGGTTCGCGGGGTGGGCATGCTCGGACCGGACTGTCGCCGGACCGACGGGTCCGGCGAGCACAGGCGCGCATTCTATGCCCGGCGGCGCCATCGTGCCGAGGAATGCGGCACTTCAAGCGCGGGCGCGGCGCGTGCTCGGTCAGGTCCGACGCGGTCGCAGCGACCGTCGATCTGCTGCGCTGCGACAGCGATTCGCGCCGCAGCGCGTTCAAGTCCGCGCGCCGCTGCGCCGATATGAGCGAAGCAACGCGTCGGATCGATGTTCAAGCAGGGATGGGCCGCAGCCGGCCATGTCCCGGAAAGAAGAGTCTGCAGATCATGCGCACAACTGGAACTGCCTCGCCGAGCTCCGCGGGCCTCGCCTCGCGGCTGAACCGCTGGCTGGACGACGTCATCGGCACCCGCAACGCCGATGCGCATCTGGCCGCCCGCATCCGTGCGCAGCAACTGCGCTCGGTGCTCCGGTTTGCGCCGCTCACGCTGACCGCAAATCTGTTCAATGCGCTGCTCATCGTGGTCGTGTTCTGGGACAGCGAGCCGCCGTGGGTGCTGCTGCTGTGGCTGGCCGCACTGACCGTGGCGATGCGCTCGACGCTGCGCGCCTGGCGCCGCGATCAGGCCTCGCCGCCCGTGCGGGCGTCCGAGCGCGCCATACGCCGCGCCGCGCTGCATGCCGGCGTGCTGGCGCTGCTGTGGTCGGTGCCGTCGCTGCTGTTCTTCACCCGTGCCGAGGCCGACAGCGCGCTGCTGGTCACGCTGATTTCCGGCGGCATGATGTGCGCCGGCAGCTTCGTACTGGCCAACATTCCCCGCGCAGCCGTGCTCTATGTGCTGCTGTTGTGCGCCTCCAGTTCGCTTGCCTTCGTCATCGATCACCCGGTGCGCAACCTCGATCTCGTGGTGCTGATGAATTTCTATGCCGCGCTGGCGCTGGCTTGCGCCATTGCCAGCGCGCGTACCTTCGGCGCCCGCCTGCTGGCCGAAGCCGAGGCGGAGCGGCAGAAGCAGCTGGTCGGCCTGCTGCTGCACGATTTCGAGGCGCATTCGAGCGACTGGCTGTGGGACACCGACCGCAACGGTTTCCTGCAGCACGTGTCGGCGAGGCTGGCCGAAACCTTCGGTCGCTCGCTGGACGAACTGCGCGCGCAGCCCTTCATCGAGCTGTTCGCCCAGGGTGGCCGCGACATGAACGAGGCCGAGCGGGATGCGCTGAGCTCGCTGGCCGCGCATCTGATGCAGCCGGTGCCTTTCCGCGACGTGCAGGTGGCGCTGGTGGTGGAGGGCGAACGACGCTGGTGGGCGCTCACCGCCAAGCCGCTGTTCGACGAGGGCGGTCACCACGCCGGCTGGCGCGGCGTGTGCTCGGACATCACGGACAGCCGTCGCGCAGCGCTGGAAATGTCGACGCTGGCGAATTTCGATTCGCTGACCGGGCTGGCCAACCGGCACCACTTCCGCAACCAGCTGGCGGCCATCCGTCCGGCCGGGTCGGAGGAGGCACGGCCGTGCGCGCTGTACTTCTTCGACCTCGACGATTTCAAGAACGTGAACGATTCGCTCGGTCACGCAGCCGGCGATCGCGTGCTGCAGCTCGTGTCGCAGCGTCTGCAGGAGCGCATCCGTGCTGGCGACGTGCTGTCGCGGCTGGGCGGTGACGAGTTCGCACTGATCTGCTGGGGCTGCCGCACCCCCGAGTGCGCAGCCGAACTTGCCCAGCGCCTGCTCGACACCTTCGCGTCGCCGGTCGTGATCGACGGCGTCAGCGTGCAGATCGGCAGCAGCATAGGCATCGCGCTGGCGCCGCAGCACGGCGGCGATCCGGACGCGCTGCTGAAGAATGCCGACATGGCGCTGTACGCGGCGAAGGCGGCCGGGCGCAATACTTGGCGCTTCTTCGAACAGGACATGGACGAGCGCGCGCGCCGTCGGCTGAGCATGCACAGCGACCTGCTCGGCGCGCTGGAGCGCGACGAATTCGAACTGCACTACCAGCCGCAGATCCACATGCGCAGCGGACGTGTCGCCGGTTTCGAGGCGCTGATCCGCTGGCGCCATCCGCAGCGCGGCCTGGTGTCGCCGGGCGAGTTCATTCCGCTGGCCGAGGAAACCGGCCTCATCGTGCCGATCGGCCGCTGGGCGCTGGAACAGGCCTGCCGCGCGGCCGTGCGCTGGCCCGACGACATGCACGTGGCGGTGAACGTGTCCGCCGTCCAGTTCGCGCGCGGCGCGGTGGTCGACGTGGTGCGCGACGCGCTGGCGCACAGCGGCCTGGCGCCGGACCGTCTGGAAATCGAGGTGACCGAGTCGCTGCTGATCCACGACAGCGCGGCGGCGCGCGACACGCTGAGCACGCTGCGCGCGCTGGGCATCGGCATCGCGCTCGACGATTTCGGCACCGGTTATTCGTCGCTCGCCTATCTGCGCAGCTTCCCGATGACCAAGCTGAAGATAGACCGCTCCTTCGTCACCAGCCTGAACAAGGAGGAAGGTGGTGGCGCCATCGTGCGCGCCATCATCAATCTGGCCGACGCCCTGCGTCTGGACACCACGGCCGAAGGGGTCGAAACGGCGGCCGAGTGGGCGGCGCTGGCCGGCAAGGAGTGCACCTATGCGCAGGGCTACCTGATTTCGCGACCGCTGCCGGAGCCGCAGATTGCGGCCTTCATCGACGGCTGGCGCGGGCTGGACGCCGTCCAGGCAGAGGAAAGCCGGCCGCTGCGCGCGGTCGGCTGAACACGCCGGCGGTTCAGTCCAGCGGACGGATCAGTTCGCGGTGGCGGAAGCAGTCGACCAGGTGGTCGTTTACGACGCCCACCGATTGCATCCAGGCGTAGACGATGGTGCTGCCGACGAAGCGGAAGCCCAGCCGTGCCAGTTCCTTCGACAGCTGGTCGGACAGCGGCGTGCTCGACGGGCAGTCACCGAGGCGGCGCCAGTGATTCACCATCGGTTGTCCGCCCACGGCGTCCCACAGCAGATCGCCCAGCGATCCGCCGCGCTCGTGCAGCGCCAGCAGCGCGCGCGCATTGCCGATGGTGGCGTCGATCTTGAGCCGGTTGCGCACGATGCCGGCGTCGGCCATCAGCCGCGCGCGGTCGTCTTCGTCATAGCGGGCGATGCGCTGCGCGTCGAAGCCGGCGAAGGCGCGGCGGTAGCCGTCGCGCTTGCGCAGTATGGTGATCCAGGCCAGCCCGGCCTGCGCACCTTCCAGTATCAGGCGCTCGAACAGCTCGCGTTCGTCGCGCACCGGCACACCCCACTCGCTGTCGTGGTACTCGACGTAGAGCGGGTCCTGCCCGCACCACGTGCACCGGGCGGGCGCCGCACTCATGCCGGGCGCAGCAGCAGTTCGCCATTCACCAGCGAACTGTCCTCGGGATCGCGGTTGATGTGGAAGCCCAGGCTCTGCACGAACCGCAGCATGCGTTCGTTGTTGGCGAGGAAGACGCCTTCCATCACCTTGAGGCCGCGCTCGCGCGCCGCTTCGATCAGCAGATTCATCATGATGCGGGCCAGGCCCTGACGCTGCCATGCGTCGGCGATCACGATGGCGAATTCGCAGGTTTCGCCGTCGGGATTCACCACGTAGCGACAGACCCCCAGCTGTTCCTCGGTTTCGCCCTCGCTGACCGCGACCAGCGCCATTTCGCGGTCGTAGTCGATCTGCGTGAGACGCGCCAGCAATTGCGGCGGCAGTTCCTTGATCGTGCTCATGAAGCGCAGGTAGCGCGTTTCCGCCGACAGCTCGCGCACGAACTTGGCTTCGCGATCAGCGTCTTCCGGCCGGATCGGGCGGATGATGGCGCGCGTGCCGTTGGGCAGGTTCACCACGTGCTCAAGCCGTGCCGGATACGGGTGGATGGCCATGTGCGAATAGGGCGTGGCCGTCGGCTGCACGTCGGCGAGGATGATGCGGGCGTCCACCGCCACGCAGCCGCTTTCGTCGACCAGCAGCGGATTGATGTCCATCTCGCGTATCCACGGCAGCTCGCACACCATTTCCGACACGCGGATCAGCACCCGTTCCAGCGCTTCCATGTCGATCGCGGGCATGCCGCGGAACTCACCCAGCATGGCCGACACGCGGGTGCGCTGGATGGCGTCGCGCGCCAGTTCCACGTTGATCGGCGGCAGCGTGACCGCACGGTCGCGCAGCACTTCGACCCGTGTACCGCCATGCCCGAAGCTGATGACCGGCCCGAACACGTCGTCATGCACCACGCCGACGAACAGCTCGCGCGCATTGCGCTTGTTCACCATCGGCTCGATCGACACGCCGCGCAGGCGGGCGTCCGGCTTGCGGCGGCCGACTTCGGCCATCAGTTCCTGCCAGCAGTCGCGTACCGAACGCAGGTTGTCGACGTGCAGCCGCACGCCGCCGACGTCGCTCTTGTGCGTGATGTCGGGTGAATCGATCTTCATCGCCACCGGCAGGCCCATCTCCTCGGCGTACACCATGGCCTCGGTAGCGCTGCGCGCGACCACGGTCTGCGCGATCGGTATCCGGAAGGCGGCCAGCAGTGCCTTCGATTCCATCTCGGTCAGCACGGTGCGCCGCTCGGACAGCGCGGTTTCGATCACCAGCCGGGCCGATTCCACCGACGGCGGATCGAGATCCTGCGCCAGCGAGGCGGGTGCGTGGCGCAGCAGCTGCTGGTTGCGGTAGTAGGACGAGATGTGGTGGAACAGTTCGACCGCCGGCTCGGGCGAGCGGAAGGTCGGGATGTGCGCGGCCTCGAACAGTGAGCGCGCGGCACGCACCTGATCGCAGCCCATCCAGCAGGTCATCAGCGGCTTGTTGGCGGTCTTGGCGATATCGATCACCGCCTCGGCCACCGCGGTCGGATGCGTCATCGCCTGCGGCGTCAGCAGCGTGAGCACGCCATCGACACCGGGGTCGGCCAGTACCGCTTCCAGCGCGGCGCGGTAGCGCGCATCGTCGGCGTCGCCGATCAGGTCGATCGGGTTGGCGTGCGACCAGGTCGGCGGCAGCGCGCTGTTGAGCGCTTCCAGCGTTTCCGGTGCCAGCTGCGCCAGCGGAATGCCGAGGTCGGCTGCGCGGTCGGCGGCCATCACGCCCGGCCCACCGCCGTTGGTAACGACGGCCAGCCGCTTGCCGGCCGGCTTGAAGCCGGTGAACAGCGCGTTGGCGGCGGAAAACATCTGGCCCAGCGTCGACAGCCGCACGACGCCGGCGCGGCGCAGCGCGGCGTCGAACACGTCGTCGGCGCCCACCATGGCGCCGGTGTGCGAAGCGACCGCCTTGGTGCCGGCCGGATGACGGCCGACCTTGATCGCCAGCACCGGCTTGACGCGGGCGGCCGCGCGCACCGCGCTCATGAAGCGGCGTGCGTCGCGTATGCCCTCGATGTACATGAAAATGCTTTCCGTCTTCGGGTCGGCAATCATGTAGTCGAGGATTTCACCGAAATCGAGGTCGATCGAGGCGCCCAGCGACACGACGGTCGAGAAGCCGACGCCGTTCGACTGCGCCCAGTCGAGCAGTGCGGTGCACACGGCACCCGACTGCGAAATGAGGCCGATGCTGCCCGCCTTGCCCGGCGAGCGTGCAAAAGTGGCGTTCAGGCCCAGCGACGGGCGCATCAGGCCCAGGCAGTTGGGGCCGATGATGCGAACGCCGTTGCGCTTGGCGGCGGAACGGGTGCGACGCACCAGTTCGGCGCCGGCCGGACCGGTTTCGGCGAAACCGGCGCTGATCACGATGGCCGCCTTGATGCCGGCGCGACCGCATTCGTCGATCAGGCCGGGCACCGTGCGCGCCGGCGTGCAGATGATGACGAGGTCGGGCCGCTTGCGCAGGTCGTCGATGCGCGCCAGGCAGGGCACGCCGAAGACCGCTTTGTGTTTCGGATTGATGGCGTGCAACTCGCCGCTGAACTGCGCGTCCAGCATGTTGCGGACGATGACTGCGCCGATCGAGTCCGGCCGCTCGCTGGCGCCGATGATGGCCACCGACTGCGGCTCGAACATGGATTTGAGATAGTGCTCGTACTGCATCATGAACTCCCGTGTCTGGGAAGGCTTTCAGGCAGTGTGGGGTGTCCGCCCTGTGCGCTTCCGTGAGCAGTGCGCCCGTGCACGTTGGACCCCAGTATATTGCATTGCAACATAAATGCCGCTTGTGGAAATCCACACTTCGCGGCGAGTGTGGTGCGCAGCCTACATCCTTGCGCCGGCTGCCGTCAGTGAGTCGGGTCGGGCAGTGTGAAGTAGAAGCAGGCGCCCTTGTCCGGTGCGCCTTCTGCCCAGATGCGGCCGCCGTGGCGATTGACGATGCGCTGCACGGTGGCCAGACCGATGCCGGTGCCGCTGCGGTCCGATTGGTCGTGCAGCCGGTTGAAGGGCTTGAACAGCTGTGCCGCGTGCGCCATGTCGAAGCCGATGCCGTTGTCGCGGATGTGGAACACCACCTCGCGATTGCGCAGGCGGGCGTCGAACTCGATTTCCGCGGTCTCGCGGCCGGCGGTGAAGGTCCAGGCGTTGCGCAGCAGATGCTCCAGCAGCACGCGTGCCAGCATCGGGTCGACGCGCGCCATCAGATGCATGCCGATGGCCAGCTTGCCCTCGCGTTCCGGCGATTCCGCCCGCAGGTCGCGCATGATGGCGCGTGCCAGCGCCGACAGGTCGACCTCGGCGCGGCTGATCGGCGTGCGCGTGAGCCGGCCCAGTTCGAGCAGGTCGTCGATAAGCGTCGACAGCTTCTGCGAGGCGGCGCGGATGCGCGCGAGGTGGCTGTGCGCCTGCGCGTCCAGCTGGTCGCCATAGTCTTCCAGGATGATCTGCGAGAAGCCGTCGATGGCGCGCAACGGGTTGCGCAGGTCGTGCGATACCGAGTACGAGAAGGCCTCCAGTTCGCGGTTGGACGCCTCCAGCTCGGCGGTGCGTCGCTTCACGCGGCGCTCAAGCTCCGCATTCATGTCGTACAGCGTTGCTTCGGCCTGTTTGCGCTGGGTGATGTCCTCGATGCTGCCGGACAGGCTTTCGAGCTTCCCGTGGCCGTCGAAACGGGCGCCGATGGCGATTTCCAGCCAGCGCGCCGACGCGCTGCCGGTGCCGGTGCGCACCTCGATCTGCATCGAATCGCGGCGGCCGTCGAGCATGGGCTCGAGCCGTGCCAGCAGATAGCGTGCCTCGTCCTTGCTGAGCCAGCGCAGGATGCGCTGGCCGATGGCCTGGTTCACCGGCTGGCCGGTCAAGGTTTCCCAGGCGCGGTTCAGGTAGGTGAAGCGGCCGCGTGCGTCGATGCGGAAGATGACTTCGCGCAGGTGATTCACCATTTCGCGATGTCGCGTCTCGACCTCGCGCAGTGCCCGGGTCGACTGCACGAAGGCGGTCTCGTCGCGGCCGGTGCCGCGATAGCCGCACAGCTGGCCGCTGCCGTCGGTGATCGGGCGCCCGCGCAGTTCGATGTGGCGCACCACGCCATCCGGCCGGTGCAGCACCAGATGAAGCTGCAGCGATTTGCCGCTCTGGAACTGGCGGTGACATTCCTCCCAGTCGCCGTGCACCGGCGACAGGGCGTTGATCTCCCACAGGCGACGGTTGCGCACGGCGCGCTGGTCGAGTGCGCTGGCCAGGTGGCCTTCGGCGCGCGAATACTGCAGCCGCAGCGCGGCGTCGGTTTCCCAGTGCCAGTCGGTGGCAAGGTCGGTGTAGTCGCGCAGGCGGGCGGCGTCGAGTCGGTGCTGCTCGACCTCCCGTGACAGCCGGTCCTGTTCGCGCAGCGCGAGCACGCCGATGCCGAGGCTGGCGGCCAGCACCGCGAGCCCGACCGGCAGCGACTCGGTGGCGGCGAGCGCGGCGGCGAGCAGGGCGAGCGGCAGTGCGCGCCACAGAAAGAATGTCCGTGCGCCACGGGTGGGCGGCGGGAGGTCCGGAGAGCGGAACATTATTGTCCTTGGTATGCCCGGGATGATAATGCGGCCCCTCGACACGAAAACCCGAATAAGGGCCCGCAGATGGCATCTCATCCTCATTTTTCAATGCAGGACGCGTCGGACTGGGTGGTGCGCTTCGGCGCGCTGATCCCGCCCGGCGCCGACGTGCTCGACCTGGCCTGCGGCGGCGGTCGCCACGCGCGCTGGCTGGCCGGGCGCGACCTGAACGTGCTGGCGGCCGACCGCGACGCCGCGGCGCTGGCGGCGCTGGACGGGCAGCCGCGCATCCGCACGCTGTGCGCCGACCTCGAAGGCGGCGACTGGCCGTGGGGCGAAGCCTGCTTCGATGCGGTGGTGGTGACCCGCTACCTGTTCCGGCCGCGGCTGGATCGTGTCGCCGCGCTGCTCAAGCCGGGCGGCCTGCTGATCTACGAAACCTTCATGGACGGCAATGCGCGCTTCGGCAAGCCGTCGAACCCGGATTTCCTGCTGCGGCCGCATGAGCTGCTGGACTGGGTGCGCGGCTGGGGCAGCGTGATCGCTTTCGAACAGGGCGAGATCGCGCGTCCCGCGCCGGCGATGATTCAGCGCATCTGCGCGGTGCGCTCGGACGTGCTGCCGGTGCTGAACTGAGCCGAGGCGGCTGCGATCTGCCCGGCCAGACTATCGATGCCTGCATCGTCCAGCCGCTCGGCGACGACGGTCGGGGCATCGGTGTGGCGGCTGAAGTTGTTCGATTGCGAGCGGCGGTACAGCGGGTCGTAGTGCTGTTCGAGCAGGCCCGCAACCAGCTCGGCCCACTGCCCGGCGCGCGCGAGTGCGGACCAGGCCGCCACCGTTTCGCGGCCGCGCAGCTCGATCAGGCGCTCCAGCCGTTCGATCAGCGCTTCGGGATCCTGCGTCATGTAATCGTAGTCGCGCAGCAGGAATTCGGTCCGCGCTGCGGCGGGCACCTCGATGCGGATGCAGAGGGCGGCGCGCAGCCGTTCGATCAGTGCGTCCGGCACGGTGACCAGTCCGATGCGGCGGCTTTCCGCCTCGGCGAACACCGGGCGCGCCGGGTCAAGTGCCGACAGCGCGTGCAGCAGGCGCGACTCGAACAGTTTCTGCGGTGGCTGGTCCACGCCGGGCTGGCGACCGAGCACCGAGCCCTTGTGCGCCGCCAGCGCCTCCAGATCCAGCACCTGTTCGCCGCGCGCTGCAAGGCGTTCGAGCACGCGGCTCTTCGCGCTGCCGGTCGGGCCGCTGACGACGCGGAAGTCGAAAGCTGCCGGGAGGGCTGCCAGCCGCGCCAGCACTTCGCGCCGGTAGGCCTTGTAGCCGCCTTCGAGCTGATGGGCGTCCCAGCCGACCTGGCGGAATATCGTGACGAAGGCGCCGCTGCGCTTGCCGCCGCGCCAGCAGTAGATCAGCGGCCGCCAGTCCGGTCCCTTGTCCTGGAAGCGCTCGAGCAGGTGACGGCCGATGTTGATCGCCACCAGCGCCGCGCCGCGACGCCGCGCGACGAAGGGCGACACCTGCTTGTACAGCGTGCCGATTTCCGCCCGCTGTTCATTGTCGAGCGCCGGGCAGTTGATGGCGCCCGGTACATGGTCGAGGGCGAATTCGGCCGGCGAACGGGTGTCGATGATGTCGTCGAAGCCATACAGCTGGTCGACCTGGGCGATGCCGGCCGGGCGGCGCTGGCCGGAAGGGGCGTTCATGCAGCGGGTGTCCTGTCTGTTCGTGATGTGCGCGGCGGCGTGCTCAGCGCCGCGCCAGCGGCTTGCCGAGCAGGGAACGCAGCGGCGTCCACACATTGTCCACGATGCGCGGCTGCGCCGCAGCAACCGGATGGATGCCGTCCGGCAGGAACTGCTGCGGATCGGTGGCGAAGCCGTCAAGCAGGAAGGGCAGCAGCGCCGAGCCGGTAGACTTTGCCACCTCGGAAAAGGTGGCGGCGAACTTTTGCGTGTAGTCGGGGCCGTAGTTCGGCGGCAGCTGCATGCCGGCGATCAGCACCTTGGCGCCGCCAGCCTGCGCCTTGCGCGTCATGCTTTCCAGGTTGTCGCGCATCGTTTTCAGCGACAGGCCGCGCAGGCCGTCGTTGGCACCCAGTGCGATGATGACGACGGCAGGCTTGTGTGCGGCCAGCGCGGCGTCGATGCGCGACAATCCGTTGGCGGTGGTGTCGCCGCTGGTGCTGGCATTGACCACCGCATGACCGTAACCGGACTGCTTCAGCCTGTCGCCGAGCAATACCGGCCAGGCTTCCTGCTGACGCAGGCCGTAGCCGGCAGACAGGCTGTCGCCGACCACCAGCACGGTCTGCGCGGCGACGGGCATGGCGGCGAACAACAGGACAAACAGGGACCAGAAAAGCTTCTTCATGCCTACAGACACTCCGCAATCAGGCCCGCTGCTCGAAGTCAGCGGGCTGGGAAAACAGGTCAGCAGCGGCAACGCACCGCTGCAGATCCTTCAGGATATCGCCTTCGCGGTCGGGGCCGGCGAGGCGCTGGCCATCGTCGGCGCCAGCGGTTCGGGCAAATCGACGCTGCTCGGGCTGCTTGCCGGTCTTGACCTGCCGAGTAGCGGTTCGGTTCGCATCGCCGGCCAGGACATCTTCGCGCTCGACGAGGACGCACGGGCCGAATTGCGCGGTGACAAGGTGGGCTTCGTGTTCCAGTCCTTCCAGCTGCTGCCGGCATTAACCGCGCTCGAAAACGTCATGCTGCCGCTGGAACTGGCCAATGCCGAGCGCGTGCGCGAGCGCTCGGTCGCGTTGCTCGAACGTGTCGGCCTCGGCAGCCGGCTGACCCATTATCCGCGCCAGCTGTCGGGCGGCGAACAGCAGCGCGTCGCACTCGCGCGCGCCTTCGCGCCGGCGCCGCAGCTGCTGCTGGCCGACGAACCGACCGGCAATCTCGACGCGGCGACCGGCGCCTCCATCATCGACCTGATGTTCGAAATGAACGCCGAGCAGGGCACGACCCTGGTGCTGGTGACGCACGACGAGGCGCTGGCCGCCCGCTGCAGCCGGCGCATCCGGCTGGCTGCCGGCCGCATGGCGGCGTAGCGGCCATAGGGTGCGGTTGCCGGCGGGCCGTTGACCGTGGCCGTGCGTGGAGTGCCGGAGCGGCCCGGGCCGCAGACTTCGATTCGGGTTGTTGTCGGGGTCAGCAGATCCCTCCCACAGAACCCCGGCCGGGGCTTGGGCCTTGAATCGGGCGCATGCCCTGTGGGAGCGGCCTTGGCCGCGACGCAGCTTCGGCACACGCGCTGTGTCTCTGCTCTCGCTCAGCCCATGTCAGCCGCAATATCGGCCTGCGGATCGAAACGTCGCACGAAGCCGCGGTCTATCGCGTCTTTCCAGCGCCACACCCAGTCGCCCTTGAGCACCCAGCCGCCGCGGGTGGCGATGGCGTGGCGGCGGCCGCAGGCGAGCAGCATCAGCGCGTGCCGCTGCGCATGCCAGTCGAGCGGCGGCTGGCCGGCCAGCATGCGCGCGATGTTGGCCGCCAGTGGCGGCCCGGCGCGCACTGCATAGACACCGGACTTCGGTCGCGGCGAAGCAGTCAGCGTGGCGACGTCGCCGGCGGCGAACACTTCGGCGTGCGACGTCGACTGCAGCGTCGCGCCGACCTCGATAAAGCCGCGCGCGTCGAGCGCCAGCCCGCTGTCCCGCAGCCAGGCAGGTGCGGCGGCGCCGGTGGCGAGCACAGTGAAATCGCTGGCAATGGTGCGGCCGTCCGCCAGCTGGAGAGTATCGGCGTCGATCCGCGTGACCTCGGCACCGGTCACGACATCGATCCGCTGGCGCGCGAGCTCGGCGCCGACGCTGCGCTGCAGCCGCACACCCAGTCCGCCGAGCGGCGCCGTGCCGCGCTCGACCAGTGTGCAGCGCGCCGCAGGCCAGCGGTGATGCAAGGCCATTGTCACCTCGACGCCGGCTGCACCGCCGCCCAGCACGCTGACCGCGCGCGGCGTCACGACGGCGCAGCGCGCGAGCAGGTCGGCGATCGGCTTGACCGGGTGGGCGTGTTCGTCCGCGCCAGGAATGTCCGGGCGCTGCGGGGTCGAGCCGATGTCAATGGACAGCAGGTCGTAGTCGACCTCGCCACCGCTGGCCAATCTGATCCGGCGCCGCGCGCTGTCGATGCCGATGGCGCGGTCCAGCGCGAGGTGGCAGCCTGCGCGCGCGGCCAGCGGGCGCAGGTCGATGCAGGCCTGACGCGAGGTGTAGTGACCGGCCAGTACGCCCGGCAGCATGCCGGAGTAGGGCGTCAGCGCGTCCGGTGTGATCAGCCGGATGTCGGCATCGGGCCGCTGTCGGGCGAAGGCTTCGAGCACGAAGAGGTGGGCGTGGCCACCGCCGAGCAGCACCAGCTTTGTCATGGCAGCGGCTGGGCGTCGAGCGACAGGTCGCCGAAATGGCCGAGCGAACTGCCGGCGGTGTTGTCGGTGTCGGCCGCGACGACGACGCCGATGACCGGCGGGGCGTCCTCGCCGAAGGCTTCGCGGAAATCATCGCGCAGGTTGCGGCGGACGCTGCGCCAGACACCGGTCGGCGCGCCTTCGCCTTCGACCGCGATCATGCGCACGCGGTCGGTGTAGGCACTCCAGGCGCGGGTGCCCGGTGGCACGCGGTTGTCCCAGACGTAGCAGAGCACCGCGGCGGGCACCTGGTCGCCGTGCAGCGCGCGGGCGATGCGCAGCTTCGTGCGGGCGCCGAAGGGCAGCTTGGCGATGTCGTAGTCGAACAGTACATAGACGCGCAGCACGTAGTCGTCGCCGTCGCGCGTGGCGAAGCGGTTGCCGTCCGGCAGGCGGTCGGCCCGCCAGCGCCAGTTCAGCCAGGGTGTTGCGGCGGTGTCGAAGCGGCCGGCGTGGATCAGCGCCGATGCGGCACTGACGGCTTCGGCGCGCAGTACCGTCTGCCCGTCCAGTCCGGTCAGGCGGAAATCCGCGGGCGCAGCCTTGCCGCCCAGCGTCCACGGTGTCCAGCCGGCGATGGCGGCGCCGGCGGACTGTGCCGAGAAGCGCGGCAGTGCGCTGTCCGCACACACCTCGCCGGCCAGCACCAGCGCAGTCGCCCACAGCAGCATGCGCAGACGGGTCAGCATGCGCCACCCTCCAGCAGGCCTTCGCGCAGCGCGCGCTGCCAGTCGGCCGGGTGATCGACGTCATAGCCAGTCGGCAGCACGCAGGTGCGGAGGCCCAGCGCGTCGAGGTGTGCACAGGTCTGTGCCCATACGGACGAACTGCCCCAGGCGGGACCGTCGAACAGCGCGGCCTGCGGGCGGCGCAGCGCGACCAACAGGTAGCCGCCGTCCTCGGCTGGCGCGAAGGCGGCGTCGTGCCCGTTCAGCGCGGCGGCGGCTGCGGCCAGATCGGTGGCCTGCAGCGACACGGCGTCGGCGCCGATCAACACCACGCGCGCATGCCGCCGCAATGCGTCGTCGAAGGCCTGCGCCATGCGCCGGCCGACGTCGCCCGCCGACTGCGCGTGCAGCGTGACTCCGAAATCGCGCGCGCAGTCGGCGAAGAAGGGGTGGTCGCAGTCGGGCGCGCACCACAGTTCGACCGCGCCAAGGCCCGCCTCGACCGCAGTGCGCAGCGCACGCCGTGTGAGTGCCGCGCTGGCACGCGCCGCGCCGTCGGCGCCGAGTGCCGGCATCAGCCGCGTTTTTGCAGCGCCTGGTACCGGCGCACGGGCAAACACCAATACCGCAGTCGTCTCAGTCATGGTGCGGCCGGTAGCTGCGTGCCAGCGCCTGCGGGTCGGCGCCGAAGAAGTAACGCAGGCGCAGTCGCCACATCAAGCAGATGGTGCGCAGCACGCCGTGCTTCTCCCAGCGGCGCCCCGAGGTGCGCACGCGCGCGCGCAGACAGGCCGGCGCGCTGAGGCTCAGTGCGCGTCGCGAGAAATCGATGTCTTCCATCAGCGCGATCGGCGCGAAGCCGCCCAGGTGGTCGAACAGCGCGCGCGTACAGAACATCGCCTGGTCGCCGGTGGCGATACCGCTCAGGCGCGAGCGCAGATTCATCATGAAGGCGACCACGCGCAGCAGCGGCGAACGGCCTTCGATCGCGACGTCGAAGCGGCCCCATTGCGCACCGTCGTCGAGCGCGCTGTCGATCAGCAACAGCGCGTCGTCGGGCAGCGCGCTGTCGGCGTGCAGGAAGAGCAGCACCTCGCCGCGGGCACGCTCCGCGCCGGCATTCATCTGCAGTGCGCGCCCTCGTGACGACGTGACGACCACATCACAGAAGGGCCGCGCCAGCGCGCAGCTGTTGTCGCGGCTGCCGCCGTCGGCCACGATGATCTGCGCGCCG
This sequence comes from Methyloversatilis discipulorum, assembly GCF_018780585.1. Taxonomy (GTDB): domain Bacteria; phylum Pseudomonadota; class Gammaproteobacteria; order Burkholderiales; family Rhodocyclaceae; genus Methyloversatilis; species Methyloversatilis discipulorum_B. The sequence continues at coordinate 153,852 of NZ_JADMJL010000019.1, forward strand.
GCGGCACGCAGCGGTTGCAGCGCCTGCAGCGTCGCGACGATGCCCGATGCCTCGTCCAGCACCGGCACGATGATGGACAGCCTGCTCACCCGCGCATCCATGCGTGATAGCGGCCGACCCATTCGAGCAGCTTCTGCGGCGCGTGCGCGCGCTTCCACACGCCGGCGGCGTACTTGTTCGCCTCGTTCATGGTCGGGTAGATGTGTATCGTGCCCAGCAGTTTGTTGAGCCCCAGTCCGTGGCGCATCGCCAGCACGTATTCGGCGATCAGTTCGCCAGCGTGTTCGCCGACGATGGTGACGCCCAGTATGCGGTCGCGCCCGGGCACCGTCAGCACCTTGACGAAGCCGTGTGCGGCTTCGTCGGCGATGGCGCGGTCGAGGTCGTCGAGGCCATAGACGGTCACCTCGAAGGGCACGCCCTTTTCGGTCGCTTCGCTTTCGTTGAGGCCGACGCGGGCCACCTCGGGTTCGGTAAAGGTGGCCCAGGGGACGACCGAGTAATCGACGCGGAAACGGCGGAAGCGGCCGAACAGCGCGTTGACCGCCGCATACCAGGCCTGATGCGCCGCCATGTGGGTGAACTGATAAGGACCGGTCACGTCGCCGCAGGCGTAGATGTTGGGATACAGCGTCTGCAGGTAGTCGTTGGTGTCGACCGTGCGGTTCGGGCGCAGCGCGATGCCCAGTTCCTCCAGTCCGTAGCCGCTGACGTTCGGCGTGCGGCCGACCGCGCACAGCAGCGCGTCGAACACGACTCGCACTTCGCCGGCCGAGCCTTCGGCGTACAGTACGCGCTCGTCACCCTCGACCGCGAAGCGTGTCGCCTTGTGCCGGGTCAGCACCTGCACGCCGTCGGCGGCGAACTGCTGCTCGACCAGCGCCGACACCTCCGGATCCTCGCGCAGCATCAGCCGCTCGGCCATTTCGACCTGGGTGACGGCTGCGCCGAAGCGGGCGAAGGCCTGCGCCAGCTCACACCCTATCGGCCCGCCGCCCAGCACCAGCAGGCGTTGCGGCAGCGTGCGCAGCGACCATACGGTGTCCGAGGTCAGCACGTCGATCCGGTCTATGCCAGGTATCGGCGGCACGAAGGGGCGGGCGCCGGCAGCGATGACGATGTTGCGTGCGCTCAGCGTGCGCGCACGGCCGTCTTCGCCGTAGACCTCGACTGTCCATGGCGAGGTGATGCGCGCATTGCCTTGCACGCACTCGACGCCGAGCGCGTGGTAGCGCTCGACCGAGTCGTGCGGTTCTATCGTACGTACGACGCGGGCGACCCGTTCCATCACGTCGGCGAAATCGAAATCGACCTGCGCCGACTTCATGCCCAGCGATTGCGCCTTCGCCGCCTGCGCGATGAAGCGCGCCGAGCGGATGAGCGCCTTCGATGGCACGCAGCCGGTGTTCAGGCAGTCGCCGCCCATGCGGTGCTTCTCGACCAGTGCCACGCTGGCCTTCACGGCGGCCGCGATATAGGCGGTGACCAGCCCGGCGCTGCCGCCGCCGATCACCACCACGTTGTGGTCGAAGCGCGCCGGCCGCGGCCATCGCTTGTAGACGGCGCGGGCGCGCACGAGGTCGATCGCCTTGCGCGCGATCAGCGGGAACAGGCCCAGCAGCACGAAGGCGCCGATCAGGCCGGGTGACAGGATGCCGGCGAGCGAGTCGATCTGCCCGAGCTGGGTGCCCGCATTCACGTAGACCGCGGTACCGGCCAGCATGCCGATCTGGCTCACCCAGTAGAAGGTGCGTGCCGGCAGCCGGGTCAGTGCCATCGCCAGGTTGATGACGAAGAAGGGGAAGGCCGGCACCAGACGCAAGGTGAACAGGTAAAGCGCGCCGTCGCGTTCGATGCCGCGGTTGATCGCGTCGAGCGAATTGCCGACCCGGGTCTGCACCCAGTCGCGCAACAGGAAGCGCGCGATCAGGAAGGCGAGCAGGGCGCCCAGGCTGGAGGCGAAGGACACCAGGGCAAGCGCCACCCAGAAGCCGAACAGCGCGCCGCCGGCCAGCGTCATCACCGCGGCGCCGGGCAAGGACAGCGCGGTGACGGCGACATACACCACGAAGTAGATCGCTGCCGCCGCCCACGGGGCAGCGGCGACGCGCTCGTTCAGCATCTGCTGTTGCGCCTTGAACCAGGCCAGATCGAAGAAGCGGCCGAGGTCGAACAGGAAGAAGGCGCCGACCAGCGCAAGCACGAAGAGCAGCAGTGCGATCTTGCGCGGGTTCATGGTGCGGCCTCGTGTGTCGTCCAGTGCGGTCCGTGCAGGATGCGCTCGCGGTAGTTCAGTGCGGCCGGCGAGCCGGCCGGCCACTGGCTGTCGAATTCGTCCCGCCAGCGGGCGTGGTCGTAATGCAGCGGCAGCGCATCGACATGCACACCGCGGACGCGGGTGCCGTAAAGAGGACTGTGCGGCGACGACGTGACGGCGATGCGCGACACGACGCCATGCAGCGCGTCGCGGAAATTGGGCATCCCGGCGGCGCCGTTGTTGATCACCGCACGCTCGCCGAAGCGTGCCAGCGCGGGCAGGCAGGTGTGGCTGCTGGCGAACACGTCGCAGCGGGCGGCGGCAAAGGCTGCTTCATGTGCCGCGCGCTGGGCCGGATCGTGCAGCGCGCGCGCGTCGAAGCGCCAGCCGGCGAGCGCCTCGGCGTCGCCGTGGACCACACCGACGCGCGCGTCGCCGACACGCACCGCGCGCCAGTAGTCGAGCGCTGCCAGTTCGCCACGCCACATCGGGTCGTGACGCACGGTCTGTGACAGCCGGGCGTGGATCAGGTTGGAGCGGGTGACCACCGCCTCCGGTACTTCGTCCGGGTAGGCGCAGCCGCAGCCGGCGTCATCCGCGTCATCGGCCAGTTCGGCTTCCACATTGCCGGCGATTGCATCGAAGGCGAGTACGCGGCGCTGCACGTCGGCAAAGTGGGCCGGATCGATGTCGAACCAGTGGAAATCGCCATTGAACAGCACGCGCACCGGGCCGCGCTCGGCTTCCAGCAGGCGGGCGAGCGCGTCGAGCGCAGGGCGGTTGCCGTACAGGCCACCGACCACGTACAGCGTGTCGGCCGCGAGGTCGTGCGCCGTATTGGCGAGCGCGCCCGCACCGTAACGGTAGTGCAGCGGGCAGTTGCGGCCGGGCGTTCCGCGCGCGATGTCGTCCATGTTCATGTCGCCCGCCGTGTAAGCAGGGAAGGCAGCAGGTAGCCGGCCGTGCACAGCAGCAGCCCGTACAGATTCACGCCGAGCAGCTTGGCGTACTTGCCGCTGCCTATGGCCCAGCTGTCGGGTATCAGACCGGCGGCGAGCAGCACGCCGAGCACCATGCCGGTCCAGAAGGCGAGATGGAAGGAGCAGGCGGCGGCGCGCGTGCCGGGCTGCGTGAAACCCGCCAGCAGGAAGATGGGCGCCAGGCCGATCACCATGGTGCCGCTGATCGTCGTCGCCTTCAGGATGTCGGTGCCGGCGATCATCGGAATGTTGCCGAGCAGCGCGATCGCCGCCATCGCCAGCATGCCGACGCCGATGGCGCGCACCGGCTCCGGGCGTCCGGCCAGTTGAGGCAGTTCCTGCGCGACATGGCGGGCGACCGAAGAGAAGGTCGAATCCAGCGTCGAACCGGCGGCCGCGACCATCACGATGGTCATCACGAACAGCGCGGCGGGCCCCATGCTGCGGGCGAGTGCCGCCGGCACGTTGTCGCCGCCGGCGATGCCTTCAAGCCGTGCGTGCACACCCACCAGCGAGAACAGCAGGATGCAGACGAAGCCGAGCAGGCCGGCCCAGACGAAGGCGCGCAGCATGCGGCGCTCGTCGGTGATGAAGCCGCGGTCGGTCAGCACCGGGTCATGGAAGGGATAGGACAGCACCTGCAGTGCGGCCACCAGCAGCAGGTCGACGCCAGCGTCGAGTCGCCAGTCGCCAGTCGACAGCAGCGTCGCCGGTCCGTGCGTGGGCAGCACCATCAGCATGACCACGGCGAAGAAGCCGACGAACAGCACGGTCTGCAGCACGTCGGTGTAGATGGACGAGCGCAGTCCACCCTTCAGGCTGTAGAACAGCGTGGCCGCGGTGAACAGCAGCGCGGCGCCGATGAAACCGGCGGAACCGGCCTCGCCGTAGTAGCCGCCGACCACGGAGGTGTTGCTCCACACCTCGTTGAACAGTCGCACGAGGATGGCGAGTGAAAAAGCCAGCGCGGCGAGGCGGCCGTGACGGGTGATCAGGAAGGACAGCAGACCGGTCGCTGCATACCTGCGACGCAGCCGCAGGATGGCCCAGCCGGCGAGCGGGATGGACAGCCAGTAGGTGGCGTAGGCAAGGCCGCCGACGATGCCGTAGGTGGCGCCGAGGTTCGCCGCGTTGGTGATGGACTTGGCGAATATCCACGAGATGAAGATGCTCGCACCGAGTGCCCAGGTGGCAGCCGGGCGGCCTGCTTCATCATGACCGCGGAAGAAGCCGGCGTGACCGACCGCGCGCGGCGACAGTGCGTACATGCCCGCGCCGTAAAGGATGAGGAAGCCCCAGAAGGCGGCGCCGAACAGCAGCGGATCGTTCATCGCATCGCCTTCAGTTCAGTGCGCCGCCACAGGACGAACCCTGTCCGGCGGTGCAGCCATAGCAGTGATCGGCCACCACCACCGGATTGCCGTCGAGGTCGCGCCCCAGCAGTTGCGACAGATGGGTGCGCGGGCGTCCCTCGATGCGCAGCGGCAGCCCCAGCATCTGGTTGAAATCGCAGTCGTATACGTGGCCCTGCCAGTCCACGCTCAGCTGGTTCCGGCACATCACGTTCTGCAGGTTGTCGTCGCGGTGGGCACCGCGCAGCAATTCCATGTAGCCGGTGAACAAACCCTTGGACACCAGCGTCGAACCGAAGCGCTGGATCGGCATGTTGGCCAGCGTCAGCAGGCGGGTGAACACGATGCCGTAGGCGCGCCCCAGGTGCTCGCGATACGCCTCTTCCAGCTGGGCCTGCGGTGGCGGCAGTGCGGGGCCCTGTGGGTTGAACACCAGATTTAGTTCGAGACCGCTGTCCGCCCGGCCGTAGCCGAGCGCATTCAGCTGCTTCAGCCCGGCAATGCTGCGTGCGAACACACCGTTGCCGCGCTGACGGTCGACGTTGTCCTCCAGGTAACAGGGCAGCGACGCGGTCACCTGCACGCGCTGTTCGGCCAGGAAGGTCGCCAATCCCTCGTGGCCCGGTTCGGACAGGATGGTGAGGTTGCAGCGGTCCATCACCGCGGCGCCCAGCGCGCGCGCCTCGGTTACCAGGCTGCGGAAGTGCGGATTCATCTCCGGCGCGCCGCCGGTCAGATCGAGCTGACGGATGTCGCTGGCGCGGATGAAGTCGAGCACGGCGCGGATGTTCTCGGCGCTCATCTGTTCGGTGCGCGTCGGGCCCGCATTTACGTGGCAGTGCAGGCAGCTCTGGTTGCAGGTGTAGCCCAGATTGACCTGCAGCACTTCGGTACGACGCCGGCGCAGTGGCGGGAAATCAGTGCGGGACAGCAGCGGCAGGGTGGCGTGCATGCAGGAGGGTCCTCGATGTCTGTGCGGCAGCAGACCGCCCGGGGGCGGAAAACCTTACGGCCAGGGTGCAGTATGCTTGCCCGGCACCGGGATACGTCATCGATGACGTACCCACGCCAACGACCGGAGGAAAGAAGGAATGTTCAAAGGCATATTGCTGGAGCAGGGCGAGGGCGGCAAGACGCTCGCCAGTCTCAAGGATCTTGATGAAGCAGCGCTGCCGGAAGGCGATGTGCGCGTCGCCGTCAGCTGGTCCAGCCTGAACTACAAGGATGCGCTGGCCATCACCGGACGCAGTCCGATCGTGCGCAAGTGGCCCATGGTGCCGGGCATCGATTTCGCCGGCACTGTGGAACAGAGCAGTCACCCGCTGTGGAAGGCCGGCGACCCGGTGGTGCTGACCGGCTTCGGCGTCGGCGAAGGTCACTGGGGCGGTCTGGCGCAGCGCGCGCAGGTGAAGGGCGACTGGCTGGTGGGACTGCCCGCCGGGCTGGATGCGAAGCATGCGATGGCGGTTGGCACCGCCGGTTTCACCGCCATGCTGTGCGTGATGGCGCTGGAACGTCACGGCCTGCAGCCGGGTGATGGCGAGGTGCTGGTGACCGGCGCCAGCGGCGGCGTCGGTTCGGTTGCCGTGGCACTGCTGGCCAGGCTCGGTCACCGCGTGGTGGCCAGCACTGGCCGGCTGGAAGAGACCGATTATCTGAAGTCGCTGGGCGCCGAATCGGTGATCGACCGCGCCACGCTGTCGGCACCCGGCCGCCCGCTGGCGAAGGAGCGCTGGGCGGGTGTCGTCGACAGTGTTGGTTCGCACACGCTGGTCAATGCCTGCGCGGCGACGCGCGAGAACGGCGCGGTGGCGGCCTGCGGTCTCGCGCAGGGCATGGATTTCCCGGCCACGGTGGCGCCTTTCATCCTGCGCGGCGTCACGCTGTACGGTATCAACAGCGTCACTGTCGCCCGCGCACCGCGCGAGGCGGCCTGGGCGCGCATCGTGCGCGACATGCCGATGGACCTGCTGGACCGCATGACCGAGGTGGTGCCGCTTGCCGACGTGATCGCCGTCGCGCCACGCTTCATCGACGGACAGGTGCGCGGTCGCCTCGTCGTCGATACGTCGGTCGTCTGAGGAGCACCGGCGGTGCGGTTGCCAAGCACTGTTGCGGCGCACTAATTTTGACGCTCATCAAGTACTTGGCTAAACTGCGCCGCGATTTTGCAGGAATCCACTTCAACCCATAAGAAGAGAGACTCGATGAGCGCCAGGACCCTTCTTGCTGTCGTAGCCGTCTGCGCCAGCCCGCTCGCCTTCGCTGCCGAGGGCAATGCCGACGCAGCCAAGGACAAGATTTCGATGTGCGTCGGCTGTCACGGCATTCCGGGCTACCAGACCGCATTCCCGAAGACCTACAAGGTGCCCCGCATCGGCGGTCAGTACCCGGAGTACATCGTTGCCGCGCTGCAGGCCTACAAGAACGGTGACCGCAAGCACCCGACGATGACCGGTATCGCTGCCAGCCTGACCGAGCAGGACATGGCCGACCTCGCCGCCTACTACGGCGCCCAGAAATAAGGAACGCAGGCCATGATGAAGAAATTCGCATTCGTTGCGCTCGCCGCCATGGTGGGCATGTCCGTCGCCCACGCCGGCGATGCCGCCAAGGGCAAGGAGAAGTCCGCTGCCTGCGCCGCCTGTCATGGTGCCGACGGCAACAGCCCGGCACCGGCTTTCCCGCGCATCGGCGGTCAGCACGAGGACTACCTGCTGCAGGCGCTGCAGCAGTACAAGAAGGGCACGCGCAAGAACGCCATCATGGCGGCTCAGGTCGGTGCGCTGAGTGATCAGGACATGGCCGATCTGGCCGCCTACTTCGCGTCGCAGGCCGGTCCGCTGGTCACCCGCCGCTGAGTTTGTGTCTCTGCTCCAATAAAAAAGCCGGCATAGCCGGCTTTTTTATTGCCCGCTTGCCGTGCGGCACCGTTCAGAGCTTGAGCCAGCCGCCCGGGCAGTAGCCAGCCTTTTCCAGCCGGCTCAGGGTTGGCGCCAGATTGAGCGTGGTCTGCGTGCGCAAATGGCGCGCCCGCTCGCGCAGCGTGTCCAGCGACAGGTCGATCACCTCGGTACCGCCGGCGACGCAGATCGCATTGCCTTCGTCCAGCGAGGGCAGCACCAGCGCACGCCCGTCGTGGGCGTCGATCAGGCGCTGCGCACTGGCGCGGAAGCCGCGCGTGCGACCGAACATGTTCAGACTGACACGCCCGTCAGTGGCAAGGCGCGCACGGCAGTGCTGGTGAAAGGCGGCGGTATCGAGCGCATTGGCGCGCGCCCGGTGGTCATAGCCATCGACCAGGATGAAGTCCCACTCCGTCTCGCTTTCGGCGACGAATTTCGCGCCGTCGTCGATGACGATGCGCAGACGCTCGTCCTCGGCCGGCAGCCGGAAATGCATCGCCGCGACGGCGGGCATGCGCGGATCGATCTCGACCACGGTGATGTCGGCCCGCGGGCAGTAACGATGCAGAAACTTGGTGACCGAACCCGCGCCCAGCCCGATCACCAGCACGCGTGCCGGCCACGCGTCATGCGGCGCGAACAGCAGCGGCAGCATCATTTCGCGCGTGTATTCGAGCTCCAGCGCGAACGGGCGCGCGACGCGCATGGCGCCCTGCACCCATTCCGAACCGAAGTGCAGGTAGCGCACGCCGGCCGCCTCGGACACGTCTATCGAATTGCGCGGCGTCTTCGTGCGCCCGCTGCCGAACAGCGTGGCAAGGCTCAATTGCGCTGCTCGGGCAGCACGATGTTGACTTCGAGTACCTCGTAGTTGTCCTGCTTTTCGAGCTGGACCTTGATGTCTTCCGGGTTCACGCGCACGTACTTCGAAATCACCGCCACCAGTTCCTGCTGCAGCGCCGGCAGGAAGTCGGGCGCCGAGTTCGATCCGCGCTCGCGCGCGATGATGAGTTGCAGGCGTTCCTTCGCGATCGAAGCGGTCTTCTGCTTCTGGCCGAAGATCAGGGAAAGCAGGGACATGCTTACTTCCCTCCGAACAGGCGCTTGAGCAGGCCGGGCTTTTCGTAGTCGACGAAGCGCAGCGGGCGCTCCTCGCCGAGGAAGCGTGCAACCACGTCCTCATACGCCTGGGCGACGTCGCTGCCTTCCATGTGGATGGCCGGCGTACCCTGGTTCGAGGCCTGCAGCACGATTTCCGATTCCGGGATCACACCCAGCACCGGGATGCGCAGGATTTCCTGAACGTCGACGTGGCTCAGCATTTCGCCTTCGACGGCGCGCTTCGGCGAATAGCGGGTGACCACCAGGTGTTCCTTCACCGGCTCGCGGCCGTCGCGCGCGCGGCGCGACTTCGACTGCAGGATGCCGAGGATGCGGTCCGAGTCGCGCACCGAACTGACTTCCGGATTGGTCACGATGACCGCCTCGTCGGCGAAGGTGAGCGCCATCACCGCACCGTGCTCGATGCCGGCCGGCGAGTCGCAGACGATGTAGTCGAAGCCCATGTCGGCGAGGTCCTTCAGCACCTTTTCGACGCCTTCTTCGGTCAGCGCGTCCTTGTCGCGCGTCTGCGAGGCCGGCAGCACGAACAGGTTGTCGCAGTGTTTGTCCTTGATCAGCGCCTGGGTGAGGTTGGCTTCGCCGTGGATCACGTTCACGAAGTCATACACCACGCGGCGTTCGCAGCCCATGATGAGGTCGAGGTTGCGCAGGCCGACGTCGAAATCGATCACCGCGGTCTTCTTGCCGCGCAGTGCGAGGCCGGACGAAAATGCGGCGCTGGTCGTGGTCTTGCCCACGCCGCCCTTGCCGGATGTGACGACTACGATACGGGTCACTGTGGTCTCCCTCTTGTGATTCAGGTGGTCGCCAAAGCGGCGACGGTCAATACCTGTTTGTCCGAATGGTCTTCCAGGCGCACGTGCGCCGGTCGGCGCAGCAGTTCGCCGCTGGCCGTGTGTTCGAAGGTCTTGTACACGCCGGCGATCGACACCAGTTCTGCCTCGAAGCAGGTGGTGAAGATGCGCGCCTGCGTGTCGCCCGAGGCGCCGGCCAGCGCGCGGCCGCGCAGCGGCGCGTAGATGTGGATGTTGCCGTCGGCGATCACTTCGGCACCGGCACTGACCATGGCCAGCACCACCAGATCGCAGCCGCGCGCATAGATGCGCTGACCGGAGCGCAAAGGCTTGTCGATGATTTCGGTGCGTCGCTGCGTCTGCGTGATCACTGCTTCCGGCGTGCTTGCCGGTACGGGCTCAGGCTCGGGTATGGGCGCCGGGGTTTCAGGCACGGCTTCCGGCGCAGGCGCGGCGCGCGGTGCGCTCTCGGCCGCCAGCACGGCCATGCCAAGCGCGCGCGCATCGTCCGCGGCCGCGTCGCACGCGGCCTGCACGGCGATGGCGGTCAGCGCATGGCGGCCAAGTGCGTCGCGGATGGCCGGCAGGTCGGGGCGGGCGTCTGCCGGCAGTTCGCTGCAGTCGATCACCACCGGTTCGCCGGAAAAGAAGCCGGGCATGCTGCCGAGCCGCGCGTCGAGCGCTGCGGCGATAGCCGTGCTGTCGTCGCTGCGCAGCACGGCACGCATCGCTTCGAGCGTGGCGCTTTTGAGTTCTATGGCCGAAGTATCGGGCTTGCGCGCCATGGGGAGTCCGCGGGAAATGTCGAAAGTCTACTCAGTGCCCGACCTGCGGGCAACACGGCGCTTCAATGCACCGCCGGCGGCGGATCGCCGAACAGGCGGGAGATGTCGGCTGCGCTGAAGCGGTAGTCGTGATTGCACATGTCGTCATGGATGTGCAGTTCGCCTTTCTCGGCGAGGATGGATTCGACCTCGGCGCGGCCCAGCGACAGCACCAGCCGGCGCACCTTTTCCTCGTCGCGCGGGCAGTGATGGCGCGGCGTCTGTGCCTCGAACACGCGGATGCCGCCGGCCTGTATCTCCTCGTGGAACAGTCGGCCGAGCAGCGTTTCGGTGTCCAGCGTCTTCAGTTCGTCCGGCGTCACCGTGGCGGCCAGATGGCACACACGGGCCCAGCCGTCGGCGTCGCGCTGATCGGCGCCCGGCAGCTTCTGCAGGAACAGCCCGCTCGCCGTGTCCCCGTCGGCAGCCAGCCACAGCGCCGTGGGCTGCTGCTCGGACTGTTCGAGGAAGTGCTCGAATACCTCGGCCACCGTCGCGCCTTCGAGCGGTACCACGCTCTGGTAGGGCGTGGGCGAGCTTTCCGGCTGCAGGGTCATGACCAGATGGCCATCGCCCAACAGTTCGGGCAGCGGAGCTTCGACCAGCTCGGCCGGCGCACTCGCCATGCCACGGATGCGCAATTGCTGGTCGCAATCGACCACCAGCATGCCCACCGCGCCATTGCCGCGCACCTGGACTGTCAGCCGACCTGGCTGCTTGAGCTGGCCGCCCACCATCAGCGACACCACGGTCACTTCGCCGAGCAGTCGCGTCACCACCGGGCCGTAGCCGCGGCCACGCAGCATCGACTGCCAGCCTTCGGACAGGCGCACACGGGCGCCGCGGATGTCCAGACCTTCGAACATGAAGCGCTGGATCAGGTCAGGTGCGCTCATCCGAGCACCTCGGACCAGCGTTGGGGGTCGAAACCGATCAGCAGTTCGTCACCGTGATCGACGATGGGCCGGCGGATGGCGGACGGGTTGGCACTGAGCAGCACGAACGCGCGATCGGCGTCGAGGTCAGCGGTCTGGTCAGGCGGCAGCTTGCGGAAGGTGGTGCCGCGCGTATTGACGACGGCCTGCCAGCCGGCGCGGCGTATCCAGTCGGCCAGGGCGTCTGCCGGTACGCCGTCCTTCTTGTAGTCATGCAGCTGGAAGTCGATGTGCCGGTCGGCAAGCCAGGCGAAGGCACGCGACATCGTGTCGCAGCGCTTGATACCGAAGACGCGAAGCATGGGGTGTTCAGGGGTGGAATCCGGAGAGCGCGCATTGTACGTTGCACCGCCGGCGCCTGCTGCGGGTGACGAATGGCCTCCTGGGGCTGGCGTCATCGTGCTGCAATGGTTAAGATTTGGAAAATTTATCCGAAACAACAAACTGGCACGCGAAATTGATCGGCTTTTTAAGGTCGTTCGCGGCATCAACAGTGGGAGACGTGCATGATGTTTCGACGCCCGGGCCTCTATGCCCTGACGCTGGTTTTCGGATTTTCGATGTTTGCCGCCGATTTCGCGCTTGCCGCGCGTTCGGTCGCCAGCGGCAAGCAGGTCAAGTCGGCGGTCCGCCCTGCGGCCAAGATCGCCTCCAAGAAACGTGTTTCGCCCACAGTGCAGGCCGCGGCCAAGCGCTCGGCGCCGCTTGCTGTCGCGGTGCCGGCCTTCCGCCCGCCGAAGCCGCCGGCGCAGCGTCACTACGCGGTCGATGGCAGCACCTTCTACGCGGACGGCGTGCGGGTGCGTGCCGCCGGCCTGGAGGGGATTGAAATGGCGGGTGCCTCGGGCATGGCAAAGCAGCGCTTGCAGCAACTCCTCGATTCAGGTCGCGTCAGCATCGAACCCCTGGGCATGGATGGCGGCGACGTCACGCTGGCCCGGGTGCGGGTCGATGGACGCGACGTGAGCGAACTGGTCAGCGCGCGCTGAGTCCAGCGCCGAATGAAAAAGGGCCCGGTAATCACCGGGCCCTTTTTCATTGTCCTGTCGTCTGAGGATCAGCCTGCGGTCAGCGCAGGGTTCCGGCTGCCGTGTGTTTCCTTCGCGGCCGGTGCGTCGTCCGCCACTGCCTCGTCAGCGACCGTTTCGGCCTCGACCGGCTTCAGTTTGCGGGTGTTTTTCGGGCTGACCGTCGGCAGCACGACATCGATCTTGTTCTGCGTCATGTAGTCGTTCATTTCGCGCCAACCGGCGAAGATGGCGGCCTTCGACGCCTTCGGATTCAAGGTGTAGCAGTCCTCGAGCGCGCGGCCGGCGTGGCGGCAGGCGCCGCCGACGGCCTTGGCCTCCAGCTCCTTCTGCGCCGCGGCGCGGTTGGGATCGGGAATGGGCAACTTGTCGCACGCGGCCACGAGGACTGCGCACGCGATCAGCACGATGGAGTGGACTGCTTTCACCTTGGAAGCGCTTCCGGAAACTGGGCACACACTCGGTTTACGGCAGCGCACGCCGGCGCTTGAGCGCGCGGTCCGGCTCAGAGCGCGCCGCGCGAATACTCGGCCAGCAGCGTGTCCTGTGCACAATGCCGCGCGGCGCGCGATACCCGTCGCCGATAGCGGCCGTCCGGCTCCATCTCCCACGACTGGCTGTTGTCCAGCAGGTAGGGGCGCAGGCCTTCCTTCATGATGCGTCGCTTCAGCTTCGGATCGAGCACCGGGAAAGCCACCTCGATACGGCGGAAGAAGTTGCGCTCCATCCAATCGGCGCTGGCGAGGTAGAGCTTTTCCTCGCCGTCGGCGTGGAAGTGATAGATGCGCGAATGTTCGAGGAAGCGGCCGACCACCGAGCGCACGGTGATCTTGTCCGACAGGCCGGGCACGCCCGGGCGCAGCGCGCACACCCCGCGCACGATGAGGTCGATGTCCACGCCGGCCTGACTGGCCGCGTAAAGCGCTTCGATCGTCTCGTCCTCGACCAGCGAATTCATCTTGGCGATGATGCGGCCCTTGCGGCCGGCACGTGCGTTCTCCGCTTCCTGCCCGATGGCGGCGATCACGTTGCTGTGCAGCGTGAAGGGTGCCTGCCACAGATGGGTGAGCGTGCCGGCGTGTCCGAGGCCGGTCAGCTGCTTGAATACCTCGTTCACGTCCTCGCCGATCTGCTCGTTCGCGGTCATCAGGCCGAAGTCGGTGTAGAAGCGGGCAGTGCGCGGGTGGTAGTTGCCGGTACCGAGGTGCACGAAGCGGCGGAAGCGGTGCACGCCATCCACCTGCTCGCGCCGCACCACCATCAGCAGCTTGGCGTGCGTCTTGTAGCCGAACACGCCATAGACGACATGTGCGCCGGCCTCTTCGAGGCGCGACGCCCAGTTGATGTTCGCTTCTTCGTCGAAGCGCGCCATCAGTTCGACCACGACGGTGACTTCCTTGCCCTTGAGCGCGGCGCGCACCAGCGCTTCCATCAGCACGGAATCGGTGCCGGTGCGGTACACCGTCATCTTGATCGCCACGACTTCAGGGTCGTCGACCGCCTGCTGCACCAGGTCGATCACAGGCTTGAAGGACTGGAAGGGATGGTGCAGCAGCAGATCCTGCTTGCGGATCATGGCGAAGATGTCGTAGCGCTTTTCCATCGTGCGCGGCACCTGCGGCACGAAGGGCGGGTATTTAAGATCCGGGCGCTCGACCCAGTCCGGCACCTGCATCAGGCGCACGAGGTTCACGATGCCCGGTGCGCGGTAGAGGTCGTCGCGCGTCAGGTTGAACTGCTGCAGCAGGAAATCCGCCATGTGTTCGGAACAGTTGTCCGCGACCTCCAGCCGCACGGCGTCGCCGTAATGGCGCTGCGGCAGTTCGCCCTGCAGCGCCTGGCGCAGGTTCTTCACCTCTTCCTCGTCGAGGAAGAGGTCGGAGTTGCGGGTGACGCGGAACTGGTAGCAGCCGAGCACGTTCATGCCTTCGAACAGATCGCCGACATTCATGTGCATGGCTGACGACAGGAACACGAAGCCGTGGTCCACGCCGGTCAGTTCCTTCGGCAGCTTGATCACGCGCGGCAGCGCGCGCGGTGCCTGCACGATGGCGTAGCGCGAACTGCGGCCGAAGGCGTCGCGGCCTTCCAGCTCGACGGCGAAGTTCAGGCTCTTGTTCAGCACGCGCGGGAAGGGGTGCGAGGGGTCGAGCCCGATCGGCGTCAGCACCGGCATCAGCTCGCGCATGAAGTAGTCGCGCACCCAGTCGCGTTGCGCTTCGGTCCAGTCGCCGCGACGCAGGAACACAATGCCTTCCTTTTCCAGCAGCGGCAGGATGACGTCGTTCAGCAGCGAATACTGTTCGGCGATCAGCTGGTGCGCTTCGGCGGCGATCAGCCGCAGTGCTTCCTGCGCCGAGCGGCCGTCCGAGGTGACGCCGCGGGCGCCCATGCGGATGTGTTCGCGCAGGCCGCCGATGCGGACCTCGAAGAACTCGTCGAGGTTGCTCGACACGATGCACAGGAATTTCAACCGTTCGAGCAGCGGTACGCGCTCGTCCGCCGCCTGCGCCAGCACGCGCCGGTTAAAGGCGATCAGCGACAGTTCGCGGTTGATGAAGTGATCGGGTGCGTAGCGCGGCACCGGCAGGATGGACGGCATGATCGGTTTCTGTCTCTGAAGTTGTTGTTATGCGACCCGGTATTTTGTGACACAAGTGCTATGGAATTATTACAGCGTCCGGGGGCCTCGTGCTTGACGGCGCGTGGCTTGCGCGCTGCTACACTCCGCGCTGACCTCTTTTATTGCATCGCCGCATGAGCTACGAACTTCTCGCCGCAGTCGACCTCGGATCCAACAGTTTCCGGCTCCAGGTAGCGCGGGTGATCGATGACCAGATCTACCCGCTCGACGGCGTGAAGGAAACCGTCCGCCTGGCGGCCGGTCTGGGGCACGGCAAGTTGCTCGACGGGGCGTCGCAGCTCAGGGGTCTGGAGGCACTGTCCCGTTTCAACGAGCGTCTGCGCGGCTTCGCGCCAGACCAGGTGCGCGCGGTGGCCACCAACACGCTGCGGGTGGCGAAGAACGCGCCGCAGTTCCTGCCGCAGGCCGAGGCGGCGCTGGGCTTCCCGATCGAGGTGATCGCCGGGCGTGAGGAGGCGCGGCTGATCTACGTCGGCGTTGCCCACACGCTGCCCAATCCTTCCAGTCAGCAACTGGTGGTCGATATCGGTGGCGGCTCGACCGAGTTCATCATCGGTCGCAGCTTCGAGCCGATGGCGCTCGAATCCCTCTACATGGGCTGCGTCGCCTTCAGCCTGCGCTATTTTCCCGATGGCCGCATGGACAAGAAGTCGCTGCGCGAGGCCGAACTGGCGGCGCGGCGCGAACTTGAAACCATCGAGCATGACTACCGTTCGCTCGGCTGGGACGAGGCGGTGGGTTCCAGCGGCACTGCGCGCGCGCTGCTCGACATCATGGAACTGAACGGCTGGTGCCAGGGCGCGCTGACGCGCGAAGGCATGGACAAGCTGCGTTCGCTGCTGCTGCGCGTCGGTGACGTGAATCGTCTCGGCGTGGCCGGGCTCCGTCCGGACCGTCTGCCAGTGCTGGCGGGCGGTTTTGCCATCATGTCGGCGGTGTTCGACGCCTTCCGACTCGAACGCATGAGTTTCTCCGAGGGGGCGCTGCGGCTGGGCGTGCTGTACGACCTGCTCGGGCGCTATCACCATCGTGACCTGCGCGATGCGACGGTGCTGCAGTTCGTGCGCCGCTACCAGGTGGACCAGCGGCAGGCCGATCGTGTCCACGCCACCGCGCTCAAGCTCTACCGGCAGCTTGAGCCGGACGCCGGCGACGATCATCCGGATCTGCACCTGCTGAGCTGGGCGGCGCGCCTGCACGAACTGGGCATTTCGGTGGCGCACGCCGGCTATCACAAGCACAGCGCCTACATCGTCGGCAACGCCGACATGCCGGGCTTCTCGCGCATGGACCAGGCGCGACTCGCGCGGCTGGTGCTGGCGCACCGCGGCAAACTGGAGAAGGTGAATTCCGCCGCCGCCGACCTGCGCGACTGGCCGCTCATCCTTTGTCTGCGGCTGGCCGTGCTGCTGCATCGCAGCCGCGACGACTACGACGAACTGCCGCTGCGCCTCGACCGCAGTGGCGCGGGCTACGTCATGTCGGCTCGCGCCGAGTGGCTGTCGGCGTCACCGCTGACCGCCGCCAGCCTGCACGACGAACAGCGCCTGTGGGCGGCCATAGGCATCGAGCTGCGGCTGCGGCCGCAGCGCGGCAAAGGCCAGTCGGCCGCCTGAACGCAAGCATGGGCGTCCCGACGATCGCGTTCGAGATGTCCGGGCAGTTGCGCATTGCCGTGCTTGCCGGCGACTGGACGCTGACAGGACTGGAAGGGCGCCTCGACGCCTTGCGTGCGCAACTTGCCGCGGCCGAAGCAGGTGAGATCGAGAGCTGGAATCTCGCCGCCGTGAGCCGTCTAGATTCGCTCGGCGCCAGCGTGCTGTGGCGCGGCTGGGGCGACCGGCTGCCTGAGCGGCTGGAGGCTGATCCGCGCACGCGCAGGATGCTGGAATCGGCGGCGACGCTCGGAGTACGCCGCCGTGCCAGCGCACCGCAATCACGTTTCGGCGATTCGGTTGTCGCGCTCGGTCGCGTCGGCATCGCGCTGTGGCGGCAGCTGATCGGCATGATTGCGCTGACCGGCCAGATGTTGTTCGATCTCGCCGCCGCATTGCGTCGCCCGCACGACGCGCCGCTGCGCGAGCTGTCGGCCAATCTGTACAAGACCGGCGTGACGGCGCTGCCGATCACCGCGCTGGTGGGCTTCCTGATCGGCGTCGTGCTGTCCTACCTGTCGGCGCTGCAACTGAAAACCTTCGGCGCCGACGTGTTCATCATCAACATCCTTGGCATCGGCATCGTGCGCGAACTGGGGCCGGTGCTGGTGGCGGTGCTGGTGGCCGGACGCTCCGGCTCTGCAATGACGGCGCAGCTCGGCGTGATGCGGGTGACCGAAGAGATCGACGCGCTGACCACGATGGGCGTGCCGGCCACGCTGCGGCTGGTGCTGCCCAAGGTGCTGGCGCTGCTCGCGGCGATGCCGCTGCTGGTGCTGTGGACCTCGTCGTCGGCGCTGTTCGGCGGCATGGTGGCGGCGTCGATACAGCTGGACATCAGCTACGGTTTCTTTCTCGAAACGCTGCCGCGCGTAGTGCCGATCGCCAATCTCTACATCGGCCTGGGCAAGGGCCTCGCTTTCGGGCTGGTGATCGCGCTGGTCGCCTGCCACTTCGGACTGACGGTCAAGCCGAACACCGAGAGTCTGTCGGCCAACACGACGCGTTCGGTGGTCAGTGCGATCACCTGCGTCATCCTGGTCGACGCGGTGTTCGCCATTGCCACGCGCCACATCGGCATGCCGACATGAACGACGCGGTCATCGACATCCGCGGGCTGGTCACGCGCTTCGGCAGCAATGTCGTGCATGACGGACTGGATCTCGCGCTGCCGGCCGGCGAGGTGCTCGCGCTGGTCGGCGGTTCGGGCAGCGGCAAGACCACGCTGCTGCGCCAGGTGATCGGCCTGCTGCGGCCGCAGCAGGGACAGATAAGGGTGTTCGGTCAGCCGCTCTTTTCCGGCGATGCGCTGGCCGACCGCCAGTTGCGACGTCGTTTCGGCGTGCTGTTCCAGCAGGGTGCGCTGTTTTCCGCACTCAACGTGCTGGAGAACATCGCCTTTCCGCTGCGCGAACTGCGCTGGCTCGATCGCGATGCCATCAACGATCTGGTCATGATCAAGCTGGCCATGGTCGAACTGGAACCGCAGCATGCCTGGCTGATGCCGGCCGAACTGTCGGGCGGCATGGTCAAGCGGGTTGCACTGGCGCGCGCGCTGGCGCTCGAACCGGAGCTGCTCCTGCTCGACGAACCGACAGCCGGCCTCGATCCGGACCGCTCGGAGGCTTTTGTCACGCTGATCCGCCGCTTGCGTGATCAGCTTGGTCTGACCGTGGTGCTGGTGACCCACGATCTCGACACACTGGCTGCGCTGGCGACTCAGGTCGCCGTGCTCGGCGAGCGACGTATACTCGCTTACGGTCCACTTGATCACGTCATGAAACACGATCATCCCTTCATCCGCAGTTTCTTCTGTGCCGAACGCATGTCGCGCGTGCTCGCGCGCAGCGGGAGCTGATCATGGAAAGCCGCGCCCACGCACTGGCTGCAGGTCTGTTCCTGCTACTGATGAGTGTCGCCGTCGGACTGGCCATCTGGTATCTGTCCAGCGGGGACGACGCCGGACAGGAGTACCTGCTGGTGACCACGGCCGATGTCGGTGGCTTGAGTCCGCAGGCACAGGTGCGCTACCGCGGCATCCGTGTCGGCAAGGTGAGGGACATTTCCATCAACCCTGACAACCCGCGGGAAATTTACGTCCGCATCTCGATTCCGGCGCGTTATCCGGTGACCGCAGGCACGCGTGCCGAGTTGGGCTATCTCGGCGTGACCGGTCTGGCGCTGATCGACATGACGGACGATGGCTCCGACCCGACGCCGCTGTCGCCGGACGACGCGCGCATTCCGCTGCGTGGCTCGCAGTTCGGCGGGCTGGGCAACAAGGCCAGCGATACGATGGACGTGATGCGCCAGGTGCTGTTGCGGCTGCATGTGCTGCTCGACGACCGCAATCTCGAACGCATAGGCGCGACGCTGGGCAGCCTGCAGTCGGCGACCGCGCACCTGGACCGGACGCTGGTCCATCTGCCAGGCGTCGCCGGCGATCTGCGCGAAACGCTGCAACGCGCTCAGGCAGTGCTCTCGGCTGAGAATATCGAACGCAGCGGGCGCATCCTCGGTCAGCTGGAGGCAGTGAGCGCCCAGGGCGCGCCGCTGGCGCAGGAACTGCGGACCGTGCTGGCATCGATGCAGCAGTTGTCATCGCGGCTCGATGCGCTGGCGGCGGGCATGGGGCAGCAGATCAACGGCGACACCTTGCCGCGGCTGCAGACGCTGCTCGACGAAGCGAACCGCGACGCCCGCCAGTTGCGACGTGTGCTGGGCGAGCTCGAGTCTTCGCCACAGATGCTGCTGCTCGGGCGCGAGACGCAACAGCCCGGGCCCGGCGAGCCCGGTTTCGATCCCGCCGCCGGCAGAGCGCGCGACTGAGGAGCATCGGAGATGAAAGCACTTTGGGCATGCGCGCTGCTGTCGATCACGCTGGCCGCTTGCGGGCCGCTGCTGCCGCGCTCGCCGACGCCCGAACTCCACGATCTGGGCAGCCAGCGTACTGCGCGCCCGCTGGCGCGTGTGCCGGTGCTGACCGATGTGCATGCCCCCAATTGGCTGGACGGCACCGCCATCCACTATCGCCTCGCCTACGAGAGCGAAACACGTCGACGCAGTTACGCATTGAGCCGCTGGGCGGCTCCACCGGCCGAACTGCTGTCGGTCGCGCTGCGACGCATGCTGGATAGCCCGGGTGCGCCGTCGACCTGCCGTCTGGTGGTCGAGCTGGACGAGTTCATACAGGTGTTCGAGCAGCCGCAGGCGTCGGCAGCGCTGATATCCGGGGTCGTCACATTGGTCGGCGCCAACGGCAGGACCATCGTCGACCGCATGCGCTTCTCGCTGACCGAGAAGGCGACCGGCGCCGACGCGCCGTCCGGTGTTGCGGCGCTGTCGCGCGGCGTCGATGCGCTGGGGGTGCGGATCGCCGACTGGCTTGATCGGGCGGAGGCTGAAGGGCTGAGCAGGAGGTGTGAATCATGAATCCGGGAAATGCAGCGCCACGCGACAACGGTCTGCTGCAGGCGGCATTGGATCAGGTCGCCGAGACGTGCTGGGCGCGCCTGCCGTGCGAGCGCGTCACCATCATGCTGGCCGACGGCGAGGGGCACGACGCCGTGCTGGGCATTGCGGCCTGGCGTGGCGAACTGGCGCAGGAAGTGGTCAATGCGCGGGTGAGCAGCGGCAGTTCGGTGGCGGGTGAGGTGTTCGCCAGCGGCCGGGCGCGGCGTGTCATCGACGCCGACGCGCCGCAGGCGGGCGGCCGGGCGCGCGGCGAGGGCGGCAGCTTCATCTGCACGCCGCTGCCGCTCGACGGACGCATACTGGGCGTGATCAACGTGCGACGCGGTCGCGGTCAGCCGGCGTTCACGGAGGAGGAGGAGGGCATGCTGGACTGCCTCGCGCTGTTCGGCGGCAAGTCGGTGCAGACCGCGCAACTTGCCTTCCTGGTCAAATCGGAGTTCGCGCAGCGGGCGCTGCAGGGCGAGGAGGTGACGGCGCTGGCGGAAGCCTTCTCGCAAGGGGCGGCCCAGCCGGCGCAGGTGGCGCGCATGCTGGCGAAATCCTTCTATCGGGAAATGAAGGCGGCCGGTTTCGGCAACAACCAGATTGTCGGCGCGGCGGGCGAGATCATCGACCAGCTGTCTGCCAGTCTGCGCAAGCACGGCCAGCGCATGGAGCGCGGCCGGCAGTGAATCATCGGCGCCGGGGCTGGCCGGCGCCGCGTCGCGTCAGCCGAGCGAGGCGCTGTAGGCGTCGGCGCTCAGCAGCTCGTCCAGTTCGGCCGCATTGTCCGGCTTGATGACGAACATCCAGGCGCCGTAGGGATCCTGATTGACCGATTCAGGCTGGTCGGCGACCGGGGCATTGACCGCGGTGACCGTCCCCGACACCGGGGCGTGGATGTCGGAGGCCGACTTGACCGATTCGATCACCGCCATCGCCTCGGTACGGGCGACGGTGCGGCCGACATCGGGCAGCTGCAGAAAGACCACATCTCCGAGGGCATCCTGCGCGTGGTCGGTGATGCCGACCGTCACGGTGCCATCCTGTTCGACCCTGACCCATTCGTGTGTGTCGGTGTAGCGAAGATTGTCCGGATGATTCATTGCTGTTTCCTGGTGGGTTTGACCGGGCGAGATTGTAGCCGCGCAGGACCGTCAGCGGCCGCCTGCTAGAATCCCAAAGTTATGAATGCCGATCTGCACTGTCACTCCTGCCACTCCGACGGCGTACTGTCGCCGGCCGCGCTCGCCGCGCGCGCCGCGGCCAATGGCGTCGAACTGTGGTCGCTCACCGATCACGACAACCTGGGCGGACTCGACGAAGCGCGCGAGCAAGCGCGTGCGCTGGGCATGCGGTTCATCGACGGCGTCGAGATCTCCGTCACCTGGCACGGCACCACCATCCACGTCGTCGGGCTCGGCATCGATCCGCGCCACGCGCCGCTGGAGCAGGGGCTGGCCAGCGTGCGCAGCGGCCGCGACGAGCGCGCATTGCGCATGGCCGATGCGCTGGAAGCGCTGGGCGTGCGCGACGCCTACGCCAACGCGATGCGCCATGCCGGCAATCCGTCGCTCGTCGGTCGGTCACACTTCGCACGCGTGCTGGTCGAGCAGGGCTATGCGCCGGACGTGCATGCGGTGTTCCGCGACTATCTGGTGCGCGGTCGCCCGGGCTACATCGAACACCAATGGACGGCGCTGGAGCAGGCGGTGGCGTGGATACGCGGCGCTGGCGGCGTCGCTGTGGTCGCCCATCCGGGCCGCTATCGCATCTCCGGCGATCAGTTGCTGCGCCTGCTGAGCGACTTCCGCGATGCCGGAGGGCAGGCCATCGAAGTGGTGTCCGGTTCTCACGGCGAGGCCGAGGTCAGGCATTTCGCCCGGCTGGCCCGCGATTTCGGTTTCTACGCCTCGCGCGCGTCCGACTTCCATGCGCCGGACGAAAGTCCGATCGACCTTGGACGAGGCGCCCATCTGCCCGCCGGTGTCGAACCGGTGTGGCATGCGCCTGAGCTCGGTTCGCGTGCCGCCTGTCCGGCCTGACGCCGCTTTTCCACACCCTTTGACGAATACATCCACGTGGCACAGCTTTTCACCGTACATCCGGACAATCCGCAACCCCGTCTGATACGACACGCCGCCGACATCCTCCGGGATGGCGGGCTGGCGGCCATTCCGACCGACTGCGCCTGGTCGCTGGTCGGGCATGTGGGCGACGCCCGCGTGCTCGAGCGCATCCGCCGCATCCGTGACGTGGACGTGCATCACCACTTCACGATGATGTGCCGTGATCTGTCGGACATCGCCAACCTCGCCAAGGTCGATAACGCTCAGTTCCGGCTTCTGAAGAGTGCGACGCCGGGGCCCTATACCTTCATTCTGGAGGCGACGCGGGAGCTGCCGCGGCGCATTCTGCATCCGAAGCGCAAGACGATAGGCCTGCGGGTGCCGGACCATCCGGTCGTGTCGGCACTGCTGGAGGCGCTGGGCGAACCGCTGCTCGGCTCGACCTTGCTGCTGCCGGGCGAGGAGCTTCCGCTGACCGACGCCGAGGACATCCGCGAGCGCCTGCAGCACGAGCTCGATCTGGTGATCGACGCCGGTCACTGCGGAACGCAACCGACCTCGGTGATCGACCTGTCGTCGGGCACGCCCGAACTGGTACGCGCCGGCGCGGGCGACGTCGCGCGCTTCGGCCTGGACTGACGTGCCGGCCGCGTTCTGCTAGCATCCGCCCGCCTATGGACGAAAGCATTGCACGCTTGGCGGTCATCGTGCTGCCGGTCGTGCTTGCCATTACGCTGCACGAGGCGGCCCACGGATACGCCGCACTGATGAAGGGGGACCCGACCGCGCATCTGGCCGGCCGGATTACCGCCAACCCCTTGAAGCACATCGATCCGGTCGGCACGATACTGGTGCCGCTGGTCATGTATTTCGTCGGCGCGATGGCGGGTCACGAGGGCCTGCTGTTCGGCTGGGCCAAGCCGGTGCCGGTCGATTTCTCGCGGCTGCGTCGCCCGAAGCAGGACATGTTCTGGGTTGCGGCAGCCGGTCCGGCCGCCAATCTGGTGATGGCACTGGGCTGGGGGCTGGCAATGAAGCTGGCACTCGGCATGCCCGGTCACTACTTTGCCGAGCCGCTGCTGCTGATGGCCAAGGCCGGCATACTGATCAATCTGGTGCTGATGGTGCTGAACCTTCTGCCCATACCGCCGCTCGACGGCGGACGCATCATGGTGAGCCTGCTGCCGCGCGGTCCGTCCATGGTGTTCGCGCGCATCGAGCCTTACGGCATGTTCATCCTGATCGCGCTGCTGGTGTCGCACGTACTCGACGACATCCTGCGTCCGCTGCTCGTACTGGCGAACGCGCTGCTGATGTCCCTGCTTTTCTGAACCGGATGAATCGATAACATGTACGCAGAACGCGTTCTTTCCGGCATGCGCCCCACCGGTCGCCTGCATCTTGGTCACTACCACGGCGTGCTGAAGAACTGGGTCAAGCTGCAGCACGAATACCCCTGTCTGTTCTTCGTTGCCGACTGGCATGCGCTGACCACCAATTACGAAGACACGCAGGTGATCGAGCGCAGCGTGTGGGACATGCTGATCGACTGGCTTGCCGCGGGTGTCGATCCCAACCAGGCGACGCTGTTCATCCAGTCGCGGGTGCCGGAGCACGCCGAACTGCATCTGCTGCTGTCGATGATGTGTCCGCTCGGCTGGCTGGAACGGGTGCCGACCTACAAGGACCAGCAGGAAAAGCTGGCCGACAAGGATCTGGCGACCTACGGCTTCCTCGGCTATCCGTTGCTGCAGTCGGCCGATATCCTGATCTACCGCGCCAATCTGGTGCCGGTGGGCGAGGACCAGGTGCCGCACGTCGAACTGACGCGCGAGGTGGCCCGTCGCTTCAACCATCTGTACGGCCGCGAGCCCGGTTTCGAGGACAAGGCGCGTGAGGCGGTGAAGAAGCTGGGCGGCAAGCGCGGCAAGCTGTACGAGGAACTGCGCCGCCTGTACCAGCAGGAAGGCAAGGAAGACGCGCTGGCGCAGGGCAAGGCGCTGCTAGAGGAGGCGCAGAGCCTGAGTCTGGGCGACCGCGAGCGTCTGTACGGCTATCTGGAAGGCGGCGGCAAGATGATCCTGGCCGAGCCGGGCGCACTGCTGACCGAGGCGGCCCGCATGCCGGGTCTGGACGGGCAGAAGATGTCCAAGTCCTACAACAACACGCTGATGCTGCGTGAAGAACCCGAGGTCGTCACCAAGAAGATCCGCGGCATGATGACCGATACCCAGCGCGTGCGTCGTACCGATCCGGGTGATCCGGACCGCTGCCCGGTGTGGCAGTTCCATGTGATCTACTCGGACGACTCGGTCAAGCAGTGGGTACAGGAAGGTTGCCGCTCGGCCGGCATCGGTTGCCTGGAGTGCAAGCAGCCGGTGATCGACGCGGTGCTGAAGGAACAGGCGCCGATCCACGAGCGCGCGAAGCAGTACGAGGAAGATCCGATGCTGTTGCGCAACATCGTCGCCGATGGCTGCGAACGGGCGCGCAAGCTGGCGTCGGAAACGATGCGCGACGTGCGCGAGGCCATGGGCCTGAACTACGCCTGATGTCCGGCGAGGCGCTCATCGCTGAACCGGTGCCGGCCGAAACGGCTGCGCCACCGGCGCGCCTGTATGGCGAGGCGCTGGAAAAACTTCCGCTCGACCTGTACATTCCGCCCGACGCGCTCGAAGTGTTCCTGGACGCGTTCCAGGGGCCGCTCGATCTGCTGCTCTACCTGATACGCAAGGCCAACGTCGACATCCTCGACATTCCGATGGCGCCGCTGACCGCGCAATACCTCGTCTACGTCGAGGCGATGCGCTCGCAACGCCTGGAACTGGCGGCGGAATACCTGCTGATGGCGGCCATGCTGCTCGAGATCAAGTCTCGTATGCTGCTGCCGCGGCCGCCGCGTGAAGCCGCCGACGAGGGCGAGGATCCGCGCGCTGAACTGGTACGCCGGCTGATCGAGTACGAACAGATGAAGGCGGCCGCGCTGGCGCTGGACGCGATTCCACGCATCCAGCGCGAGCACGAGTGGGTCGGCGTGCAGGTGGCCGAGCGGCTGGTCGAGATCCAGCCGAACGTGAGTGCGACCGATCTGCAGCTGGCCTGGCTGGCGCTGATGCGCCGTGCCGACATGACCCGCCATCACAAGGTCACGCGCGAGGCGCTGTCGGTGCGTGAGTTCATGTCCGGCATCCTGCGCCGGCTGCACGAAGAAGGTGATCTGCGCTTCGACCAGTTGTTCGAGGTTGGCGCGCCGGCCGCCCAGATGGTGGTGAATTTTCTCGCGGTGCTCGAACTGGCCCGCGAGAACCTGATTGAACTGCTTCAGCTCGAAGCCTTTGCGCCGATTTATGTCCGAACTGCCCGAACAGCCGCAGTCGCCGAGCCCGTCTGAGGTCAAGCGCGTACTCGAAGCCGCGCTGCTCGCCAGCCAGGACGCGATGAGTACCGGCGAACTGCGCAAGCTGTTCGAGCAGGAGCTCGACCACGCGTTGATCCGT
This sequence comes from Methyloversatilis discipulorum, assembly GCF_018780585.1. Classification (GTDB taxonomy): domain Bacteria; phylum Pseudomonadota; class Gammaproteobacteria; order Burkholderiales; family Rhodocyclaceae; genus Methyloversatilis; species Methyloversatilis discipulorum_B. The sequence continues at coordinate 179,368 of NZ_JADMJL010000019.1, forward strand.
CGTCTGCTCGACGAGTTGCGCGAGGACTGGGCGGGGCGGGGCATCGAACTGGTCCAGGTGTCGTCCGGCTGGCGTTTCCGCACCACCGCGGACGTTCAGCCCTACCTGGATCGACTGAAGAATGAAAAGCCCGCGAAGTATTCCAGAGCGGTGCTGGAAACGCTGGCGATCATTGCGTACCGCCAGCCGGTGACGCGCGGCGATATCGAGGACATCCGCGGTGTGGCGGTGTCGCCGGGCATCATCAAGGCGCTCGAAGGGCGCGGCTGGATAGACAGCGTGGGTTACCGCGAAGTCCCCGGCCGCCCGGCGCTGTATGCAACGACACGACGTTTTCTCGACGACCTGGGCCTGCGCACGCTCGCTGAGCTGCCGCCGCTGGCCGAACTACAGAAGGTGATGGAATTCAATGATGCAAGGTAGACGCAGGCCGGGCGCCGGTGGCGAGGTCAATGGCAACGTGGCCAATTACCGCTCGCAGGACAGCAAGAACAAGCGGCGCGGCCCGGTGGTGTTCAACGAACCGCAGAAGCTGCACAAGATGCTGGCGGACATGGGCCTGGGTTCGCGCCGCGAACTGGAAGACTGGATCGTCGCCGGCCGCATCAGCGTCAACTCGCTGCCGGCGCACGTGGGTCAGCGCGTCGGGCCGGAGGACAAGGTCCGCGTCAATGGCAAGCTGATCCACATCCACTTCGCCCAGCGAGCCCCGCGCGTGCTGATCTACCACAAGCCGGAAGGCGAAATCGTGTCGCGCGACGACCCGGAAGGCCGTCCGTCGGTGTTCGACAAGCTGCCCAAGGTGGGGGGTGGCCGCTGGATCGCGGTCGGTCGCCTCGACTTCAACACTTCGGGTCTGCTGGTCTTCACCACCAGCGGCGAGCTGGCCAACAAGCTGATGCATCCGAGCTACGAGCTCGAACGTGAGTACGCGGTGCGGCTGATCGGGGAGCTCTCGCCGGAACAGTCGAAGAAGCTGACCGACGGCATCGAGCTCGAAGATGGCATCGCCAAGTTCAATTCGCTGGCCGACGGCGGCGGCGAAGGTTCGAACCACTGGTACCGCGTCACGCTGTCCGAAGGCCGCAACCGCGAGGTGCGTCGTATGTTCGAGGCGATCGGTCTGACCGTGAGCCGACTGATGCGCGTGCGCTATGGCCCGTTCGAGCTGCCGCGACGTCTGGCGCGCGGCAAGTCGGAGGAGCTCAAGGCGGAACAGGTCGAGAAGCTGTTGTCGGTGGTGCCGGCCAAGGGCAAGCAGCGCAAGGGGCCGGTAGACGAAGTCCGGCCGCCGGTCGACGGCGAAACGCCGACGTCACCCAAGCGCGGCCGTCGCCGCGGTCCGCGCAAGCCGCGTGAAGCCGGTGAGGGTGGCAATCGCGCTGCGCCGCAACAGGGCGCACCGTCGCCGC